>NZ_MUIX01000002.1:184479-186128 GCF_007115015.1 Wolbachia endosymbiont of Laodelphax striatellus | reverse complement strand
TTTTAGGCCAGGAAATAGATGACTTGAAAACTATAGAAGGGATAACTGACTCTACAGTAGCAGTAATTTTATGCCTAAAGGAAGCTGCAAAGAGAGTACCAAGAGAAGAGTTAAAGAAAGGACCTGTAATGGATAACTTGGAAACCATAGTAAAATATTTGAGGGTGAGTATTGGTTATTCAGAGGAGGAAAAGATGAAAATAATATATTTTGATCAAAAGTGCCGTTTAAAGGGGGAAGAAGTGTTCACTGGTACAGTGGATAAGGTACCTTTTTACATAAGAGAAGTAACAAGAAAGGCATTAATAAGAAAAGCGACGTCAATAATAATATCGCATAACCACCCAGAAGGAAGGTTAAAGCCATCTGATGAGGATGAAGCTGTAACTAAAGACTTGGCTAAAGCTTGTCAGACTATAGGGATTAGGTTACTGGATCACATTATCATCACAAGTGTTGGGTATTTTAGCTTTAAAGAGCAAGGACTGTTATAAAGCAGATATTTGAAGATTTTCATGAGTTGTTTAACTACTTGAATGAAGAAAGTATTTGCAATCACATTAATCATTGCTTATAATTAATGAGAAAGTATATATTGAATTAATAATAAAGTAATAAAGTAGGTTATAGACTTAGTAAAGTATATTTAATAGCGGAGGCTAATATGGTTAATAAAATAATTGTACCTTTTGATGATCAAGAAGGAGGTACTTACGAGTTAAACATTGATCTTGATAGATTATCAAAAGGTGAGGTGTTAAATGCTATTGTAGGAATAGGTCGTACTAACACCTTTGTAAGCAAAATTAATAAGGCTAAAAAGCCTGAGGAAATAGCACCTTTCCCTGGTAGAGAAGTTCGCGAAAACAAAATCAACTATGGGAAAGGATTTGACTATGTTTATGGCACAAAACCTGTAAGTGATCAAGAAGATAAAAATCCATTTGCTTCAGCTTTGAAAAAAATAAAGCCAAGTGCAGAAAAGTTGAGCTGGTTTAAGAGTGCTGTGGTAAGAGCAAAAAGTCCAAATGAACTGCACAAGGTTGTAGACGAAGCACTAGCTGCTGGAGCAAGGCTAAATGCATGTAATGATGGAGAGTGGAGCCTCGCGGAATATGTGATACTGGGCACACATTTTCATAAATTTGATAAGGCTGATCGTAAAAAGCTAATACGTAAATTAATGCTAAACGGTGCAGAGTTTCATGATACTTTATTGGAGAATAAATTGATAGGTGAAATCTATAATGAGCTACAACCAGAAGTTCAGCCACAGATAGATGAGAGACTAGAAGAACTAGAGAAAGCTGGAGAAAGTGCTGTGCAAGAAGGAGAATTAATAGATATTGAGATAGATAATACAACATCGTATATAGAATTTTCTGGGGATAGCAAGGTAGAGGTAGCCAAAATACTGAGAGATTTAGGAAGTAATATTTTAAAAATTGGCAATGATGCAGTTGAGGTTAAAAGTGAGAAGGGAGGTATAAGAAACTATATCGATATGTCAGATGGAAGCTCTATTATATTAGAATTTCCTACAAGCATTGGTAAGCTAGATATTATATTGTACCACGATGTAAAAAAATATGATCAAGTACAAGTCAGAGTAGAAAATAAGGAAATGTGGTCTAAATTACAAGAAAGAG
>NZ_MUIX01000002.1:168011-183143 GCF_007115015.1 Wolbachia endosymbiont of Laodelphax striatellus | reverse complement strand
TAGTTAAAGAATAAAAGTCCTGAAAAAGCTATTCTTTTAGTATAAATAGTTGCAGAATATATAAGATCTTTTTATAATTTGCGTATTAAGTTAATTATAAAGCAATAAATTGCTCTTTAGACTTGAATAACATGCTTAATAGGAGGCTATATGACTACTAAAAAAACAGTATCATTTGATGATACAGATGGAAATACTTATGAGTTAATCATTGATTCTAAAAAATTACCAAAAGGACTATATAGTGCTATTGAAGGTATAAGTCGTACTGGCAAAAAAAATCAGCAGCCTATATTTGTAGACGAGACCGATAATAAACCAAAAATATTTGGTGATAAAAGCAGGTTTGAGAAGCCTGAAGGTGTGCCTTCCCCTAGCGATGTTTCTGAAAAATCAATCAATCTTGGAGAAGGACGTGAGGTTCATAACACAAAATCTTCAAATCGTCAAAATCCGTTTATTCCAACCTTAAGCAAGATAGAGCTAAGTGCAAGTGAAAATGCAGAATTGAGGTGGTTTAAAAGTAGAGTAGTAAAGGTAAAAAGCGTAGATGAACTGAACAAAGTGATAGATCAAGCACTAAGTGCTGGAATTAGGATAAATGCGTATAGTGAAGGACAGAAGAGTTTTGCTAATGGAGTAATATCGAAAATGGCTTCAATCAAATGCAAAGAAAATGAGAAGGAAGACATAATATGTGAATTGATGCTAAATGGAGCGATATTCAGTTACGATCTATTGCAGGATAAGGGAATAATTGAAATGCATAACAAACTGTATCAAGAGATTCGTCCACAGATAGATGAGTGGCTTAAAGAACTGAGAGAAATTGGTGAAAGTGCTATTGAAAATGAAGGAATCATAGAAAATGTGGAAATAGACAATCAGACATTTTTTATGAAATTTTCTGAAAATAGTAAGGTAGATGTTGCAAGAGTATTGGAAGGTACAAAACATTTAGGATTAACCATAGGAGAGGTAAAATTAGGAGGTGATGTTATAGAAATAGGAAATAGTAAGGTTGAGGTTAGAAGTGGAAAAGAAGGTGAGAGGAATTACGTTGATGTGTCTGATAATAGTGCTTTTGAGATAACATTTCCTACAAGTATTGGTAGCCTAAAAATTGTAGTGTACCATAATGCGGAAAATGACAGTCAAGTAGAGGTCAGAGTAGCAGATAAAGAAATGTGGTCTGAACTACAAAAGAGAAGGGAAAATATAGGAAAAGAGTGTTTTTTTGGAGGAATGACGGTCACAGAAGCGGTAGAAAAAGGAAGTTTCCCTAGGAGTGGTAAGTGGAGTAAAGAAAAGGTAAAAGAAGAAATAAAGGCGATTAGTAATAATGAAGCATTATCATGGGTTGATAGGGTGTGTGGAGGTAGTAAAGAAACCTCTCGAAAGCTTTAAACAATCGGAAACTTTTCCTCAATAAAGTTAAGCTATAGCAAAAAATTTTCTAGCAGGGTATATATGTTTATTTCCGCAAAAATAGTGAACAATAATACAAAGAACATTAGCCCTGCAAGATACAAAATAGCACAAAAAATAAGAAGCTGGAGGCTAAAACAAAAGTATACCCTAAAAGATCTAGTAGAGAAAACAGGTATAAAGTATCATATGTTGCTAAGATATGAGAAAGGAACATGTGGCATTCCAATTAAAAAATTAAAAGTTATAGCGGAAGCATTATCAGTTCATGTTGGTAGCTTATTTCCTAGACAAAAAGTACTGAGAGAAAATTGTTCTTTTAATAAAGAATGGATATACAACTTTATAGCAAAAATAAAGGGACAAGAGTCATGCAAGTTGATTCGGGACTTGACTGGGTTTATTCAAGCTGAAGAGGAAAATAATGTAAAAGCTGCAAGGGTAAGCATAGCCAAGAACTTAGCGAAAGTGGGGTTTGATAATGATATTATCTATCGAGCAACTGGTTTATCAACTGATGAATATGATGAGAAAAAAGGCTCTGAGCATTCAAACGAAGGACAAGAGATAAAAAAATGGAGAATAATAAGAGGATATACTCAAGAAGATTTAGCAAGAGAGCTAGATATAGGACCCTCACAGATACATCACTATGAACAAGGTAGTGTTACCATTTTAAGTGAAAGATTATGGGAAATAGCAGAAAAGTTATCAGTTAATCCTGAAGATCTGATGAAGAAAGAAGAAGATAATTATAAAGCAGAAAACGAGCTATTAAGTTGGGTGAGAGAGTCTAAAAAAATTGACAATCAAGAATCACGAGATGAACTGGATATATGGGTAGAATTTTTATCGCAAAGAAAGCAAGTTTACAAAGAAAAGATTTACAAAGCAGAGGCAATAAAAGTTGCGAATAATTTACGTATGTTGGACGTTTCTATTGATGCTATTTCTAAAATAACAGATTTATCTATTGAGGAGCTTGAAAATTATGCTTTCAAAACTTAACCTGGATTAAAAACCTCAGTAGTTTACTGACTCATAAATAATATATTAAAATATTAGAGGGAATAGTTATATATTTAATATTTCTATACAGAATTTCTCTATCACTTTCTGATTATCTTCTATCATTGCATTTGCCTCCTGTTGAAGAAATTTGATATTTTTTGATGTAATGTTATCCATGTCAGCCGACGCTAGCTTCAATTGCGATTGTATTCTTACGTATCTATTGCCTATTACTTGATTCATCTGATAATTTACGCAGTCCAGTCCAGAGGCAAACATCACATTTAACAAAGGTTTTATCCAGCCTATTTTTCCAAATCTCTTTGAATTGGCATACTCTATGCTTCTATCTGTTCTGCCAGTACCTATCGATAACAGTAGAATATCATCATTTGGAAATAACCTCTTACCACTTGCATATGCACAAGCCGCTGGATTATTGGCAAACACCCCGCCATCCACTAATACTCTGTTTATCTGGTCAATTTTTAGATGTTTTGGTATGAAATAAGTAGGTGCAGCCGTTGCAGCTCTGAGTGCATCTTTTAGCTTAATATTACCTTCTTTCCAGCTTTTGAAGAAAAATGGGCAGTTATTCTGAATATCGTAACTCGTAATCAACATATTACTTAAAGTGTTTTTAAGGATATCATCGCTAAAATATTTATGAAGTACATACTCAATATTTTTATGTGGATATTGTGCACAGTTAAACCAAGATAATATTGATCTCCTGAAGAATGAAGATTTAAAAATATATGACCCGTATTCTTGGTAAAGCTCAACTAAATCATTTGCTGAATATTGGGGATTTCCTCGTTCATCTTTTCTACATAATCCCGCTACAACAATTCCACCGGTTGAGGTTCCTGCCACTAAATCAAAGATTTCAGCTATAGTTCTTCTTGTTCTTTTTTCTATTTCTGCTAATATTATGGCTGGTATTATGCCCCTTATGCCTCCTCCGTCAACGGATAAAATATATTTAATCATTATGAATTTAGGTAAGGATATTAAGATTTAATTTTTCCGCTTAAAACCTGCAATTTAAACTCATCTAATTCTTCAGAAAGATTTTTTACCCTTTCCTCAAGTACTAACACTTTTTCCATTAAACCATATTCAATAAGTTTATCGTGAAATTGTACCCTTGAGTCTAACTTGGATAACCACCATATCAATGCTACGGTTTGGATTAATATGGTAATAATTACCGTAATTGGGATTTTTTGATTTTTCATAATTTGTGTTATTGAAAATTTGTACTGCGTGTTGTGAGAAAATAACTATAATTTTATTTCTCTGACTTATATTGCTTTTCCGCCTGATCAAGCAGGTCTATAATTTCTCTGTAAGGTTTATCTCTATAATAAAATGATCTTTTAAATGCTCTAGCTCTTGGAGTTTGTTCTTTCCAACCTCTAATATAAGGGTTGGCTCCTCTCTTCAACAAAAGTTTTACAACTTCTAATTGACCACCGTCAGCAGCACCAAGTAGTGCTAAGCTAATATTTATATCTACTCCTTCATCTAATAGAAATGTAACAATTTCTAAGCATCCTTTCTCTGAAACATAATATAATGCCTTTTCACTAATACTTGAATCACTTCTACTTTTTTTTACTAATGATTTCACAGTTTCTAAGTCACAGTTCTTAGCTGCTACTTCTAACATTTTCTGATACTCCTCAGCAGCCTTGGGTTTTTGATAGTAATACGTAATAACAACACATACTATGACCACTATAAACCACAATGTAGCTTGTTTCTTGCTCATGTTCGGCATTTTTTTTGCATTAAATCAACAATGTACTTATTTTCTCTTAAACATAATTACTCAAAGAAGCTGATAATGTAGTACGATATCCTGAGCTATTTAAAATATGTTCTGCTCTATCAATTACCCATTCACCATCTATATCCTGATTGAACCCTACAAGATTAAGTTTTGCCTCTGCACATAACTCTGGATTACCTGGTATTGTCATCTCTAGATTCTCATTGTTACGCTGTAGTTGTTTAAATCTGGCATTTGCAGAGCTTAAAGCTGATTCTGCATTTGAGTAAACTGTTTGTATAGCGTAACTTGGTTCACCGCTACCTACTCTTTCCGATATAGTCTCTCCCTTTTCATAGTTATGCCATTTCGCTACTACTGAATTGTATTTATCACGTACAGTAAAATGCACTTTCCAATTAATTGTATCTTGAGGTCTAATAGTTGTCGTTCCTAAAGCTTTTCCCGTTGCTGACTTTGCTGCACCTTTTGGAATAAACAATATATACCCTCCTGCCAGTTTTGCCATGGCTTCGCGCTCTATAGCTATTCTAGTCAACAAACTTATATCGCTCTCTTCAGTTTGGTCAATATGTAGTATTAATATGTCTTTAAATTCCTCAGCAACTTTGCATCCATATCCATGTTTATTTGCTATTTCCTTGACTAAATTACCTAACGTAATCTGGTGCCATTCTCTGGATACTTTTTCCTTTAGCGATATCATCAAATTTGTTGCATGAGCTTTGATTATTAAGGTTTTTGGTGGACTTTGTACTGTAATTTCATTGACTCTATATATACCTATGGGTAGTACCTCTGTTTCTCTATATCCCAAAGCAATCTTTAGCTCTTTTGGAACTTTTATGTTATCATCCCTGTAATCGACACATATTTCAGCTATATCTTCTATAGTCCCTGATTCATCAGTAACATGCATTGACACCAAGAGGTCTTTTGCTAATTCATACCCTTCAATGACAAACTCTGGTTGCATCTTACCCCCAAATCTTCAAGGTTGATTTCTGTAGAGGTTTCTCAATTATAGGCAGCTTAATTTTCAGTCCTGCCGGTAAAAAACTTCCATATTCCGCAAGTCCAGGGTTTTCTTCTAATACTATTTCTACTGCTCCTGAAGTAAATCCATAGTGCTTCCAGCAAATATAGTCTAACATATCATTTTCTTTTGCTAAGTAATATATAGTCATGAATAACGCTTCATACTTAAACTGAATTCAACTTTTTTTGGCAATCCACAAGAGAAAAATGATGTTTGCTTTTCTTCAAAGCGAGTAATTACAAATTGCCCCAAAACATTTCCCATGCTATCAACTAAAGTGTGAGGTTTTTCTGCCTCTTTTATATTCTTTAATTGATCTAATCCATTATGAAGATAAATTACTCCTTCTAAATCTATATTTTCTGCTCCCTGGCCAATATTCTGTAGTAATTGCTTACCAATACACTCAACCACACTCCAACGCTTCTCTTTGCTATATTTCAAACTTATCGGAGTAAATTTATATGGACCAAGGGATAGCATCAGTAAATGGGATCTACCGTATCGAACATAACATCACGTGATTTTTCTCTTATTCTTTTTATTACTTCATTTGCAAGATTACGAATATCTTGATTTGGCTCTGCTTTAATGCTGATAGTGTAATTATTAGTGATGTTCTGAGTTTGATTCATAGTTTTCTGTTCTTTGTTTTCAAATTTACTCGTTGCAAAATCTGCAAATATCCTATCATTTTCTGTGGATTTTTTTTCCTCAATAAGGCTTTTGATTCTGAAATTATTCTGATTTCTCTTGGAAAATTCTTTAATTATACTGTTACTTAGCAAAGGATTTCCACTGTTGAGAATATTACTCTTTAGGGGAGTATGGACTGCTTTTATTTTAGTAACAACACTTTCTCTTTTTTCAAACTCTTTAAGTGGACTATTTTCAGCAAATTTTCCAAATATACTACCAACAGTATTTCCCATCCATGAGAACATCTCTCCGATGGGTTTTATTATCGATTTTATATACTGCCAAAAGTTAGAGAAAAAGTCTTTTACCTTTTGCCAGTTAGTTATAACAAGAGCTGCACCAGTAACAAGACCTGCTATCAAAAATCCAATCGGGTTACTCATTACAGCAAGTGTTATTGCTCTTAGTCCTGTGATTACTGCTGGTAGAGCTGATGACAGTAGAGGAAAAGCTTTCATTGCTAAGCTCAGAGTTGCAGCTTTTAAAAAACTTAGTCCAGTAATTACTGCTGGAATAGCATACGTTGATAATGATATTAATGCTGGCTTCAGTATTCCATGCAAAAAAACCGAGAAAGCAAGCATTCCACCTCTAACTAAATTCCATGCATAACCACCGCTTACTACTAGAACTTTAAGACCTATTAGTGCTGCTATGGTACTCATTATTCCTGTAGTAATAACTGGAAATTTTTCTGCAAATCGAGCTATGGGGTTAGTTATCTCTCTTAAAAGACTACTTACCGATTTTAAAGGAGGTAGCATTACTGAGCCCAAATTCATTCCTACTTCTGCTATTGCATTTCTCAGTAATCGTAAATTATTTGCTGTGGTTGCTGCACGATTGTTAAATTCTTTTTGCATGGATTTTTCAAATTCTTTTTCGTCAGCTACATGAGTTATAGCCTCTTTAAAATTTTTTAGGCTTCCAACTAGTAACGCAACGTCATCCTGATATTCTTGACCAAAGAGGTTGAGAAGAATTTGAGAACGTTCCTGTTTATCTACTTTCTCCAGAGTTTCAAAAAAATAAAGTAGTGCGCCTTGACTATTTTCACCAATCCTTTGTACCATTTCTTCTGCAGCTATTCCCATGCCTTCTAATGCTGTTTTGAACTCTTTGCTCTGTCCCTCAGCAGTCTGGAGTTTACTAAGTAGAGCGTTTATTGCAGTTGCTGCTTTTGCTGGTTGTTTACCTAAGCTAATAAAGGCATTTACTAAACTACTTGTTTCCTTAATACCAAAGCCAAACTGGTTTGCAGTACCACCAACTATTGCTAGAGCTTCAACCATATCTTTTGCTTTAGCAGCAGTCTTGTCTGATAAGTGATTTATAATGTCACCCACCCACTCCATCCTGTCTACATCTATTCCATAGATATTGGCAAGTTTAGCTATGGAATCACCTGCCTGCTCTGCAGACATATCAAATGCTGTGGACATTTTAGCCACTGTTGTCGTAAACTTAATCAGATCATCTTTTTTTACACCAAGTTGTCCACCACTTGCAGCAATTTGAGCTAACCCTGCAGCCGACAGTGGTATCGTACGGGATAGTTCCTTTAATGTCTGACCAAATTCTGCGGCTCCTTGATTGTGAGCTGCCTCATCCTCAGCAAATTGCACTACTTTCTTAACATCAGCCATAGCACTTTCAAAATCAATTGCAACTTTAATTGGTGCTGCAAACGAAAGACCTAGTCCAATAGTCTCTATAATTTGTGACTTAAAATGTGCTTTGCTTGCTAAAAAACTTTGGTGACTACGTATTGCAGACCCAAGCTTACCATACTTACCTTTTAGCACTTCAATAGAAGAACCAAGTTTATATTGATCACTTACTAATGACTTAATATTTCTTCCACTTTTCCTTACTTCTTCATTAAATGAATGCAAAGCATCTCTCTTTTTCAAATATGCTTCTTTTGCTTTTGTTGCAGAAAACTTAGCTTTATCAAATTCAGCTTTTAAAGTTTTGCTCGGTTTCTCTATTGCTTTCATTTGTTTAGCTAAAGATTTTACTTGATCTTCAAAGCCCTTCCACGACCTCCTGCTAGTCAAAACATCACTACCCAACTGCTTAAATTTTGATACTGATTTTAAAGATGAGTCAAGCTTTCTTATGTTCTCACCAAGATGAGTAAGTTGACTACTACTGCCCTTTATTACAGTATTAAAACTGCCATCAAGTACTGCACCTATTTTTATCGATAATACTGACATTTGAACTCCCTAGCTAATTTGCTCCATAAAATAAATTCACTAATCTCCATATCAAGTATTTGTTCAACTCCGCCTCCTACAACAGAGCTGAACATTAATACTTCTGACCTCAAGTTCTTTGAATAACTGGTGAAAAAAAATCCTTGAGCACCTCTTGTACTTTAACATAATCAGCAATATCTAACTCCTCAATTGATTCTTTTGCCACTGATGTTAAGTTCGCTGTCAGAGTGACTTCTTTACTTAGATCACTACCATTTAAGCGTTCAATTGCAAGATAATCTCTAACTTTTGGACGTCTAACGGTAAGTTCTGAGACAGAAATTCCATCAACTGTAATTGGGTTATTAAGTGTTATAGCTTGCATGTTCCTCCTTAAAAATTAATTAAATAAAAGTCTGCTTGGCTTTTACATAACTAATTTTTTTTACTATAGTTTTTGTGTTTGATTAACGACCCTTTATACTAAATTTCTCAATATAAAAATGATAATAGGGTTTATTTTTCCTCAACTTGGATTAATTCTTGAACTTCATCGACAGAAAGACCTGTACACTTGACAATAGTGCTAATATCAACATTATTAGTCAACATCGCTTTTGCAACTTCAATCTTTCCTTCAATCTTTCCTTCAATCTTTCCTTCAATCTTTCCTTCTTTTTTGGCATCATCAAGTTTTTGAGCAAGAGCAGCCTGCTCATCACGAATACGCTTGACCTCTTGTTCGTAGGCTATAAATTCTTTTTCTGACCAGTTGAACCTATTTAGCTCTTCATAAGCTTTTTTGATTATTACGTCACTTCCTATTATCCTTTCCAGCTCTTCTTCACCTGTTTCGTCAGCGTACTTAAAAAAATATACCCACTTCTCAACTATATTTGAAAGCTGATCTTCTTTAGTTTTGGGAAATTTAGGCAATTCAATAAATACAAAGTAAAAATCTTTTAGATCATGTTCATTAGTATCTTCATCGCGAATAGTGTGCTTTGATCTATACTCAGACTTATCAGGAAACAGTATACAATCTGCTATAGCAATAAAAATAATTTCCTTAAGATCATGGTATTGATCACCCTTGTCAGCTTGTCTTGAATAGGCTTTAGCAGCATAGTACTGAGCTCGTTTTTCAAAGCCTTTGGTTTTAGCGACCTGCATCTCAATTATCCATTGCACTCCTGTTGAATCTCTACATAGCACGTCAACAATACTTTGCTTTTTAGAGGCAATCTCAGGATCTTGAATAGTACTTAAGAACTCTATATCCTGTATTGCATTTTTGCCAGTAAAATTCAAAATATCATTGAGGAAGTGAATGAGGATGTCTTTATTCTTTTCTGTACCAAAGATACGACGAAATGCTATATCATTTTTAGGATCGAGAAATTTAGATAAAGCCATAGCAAAAATGCCTAAAAAACGTTAATAATTATACAGTATTATTAGTAATTTTTCAATAAAAAAGTGGTTGTATAAAAAGGCATCCATCTATTCCATTAAATCCCTAAAATCGTTTGCAGCAAGGCCATTTGATCAACACCATTTATCTTTCTCATCATATTTTCAGCATCGATTTCTATCAGCTCATTGCCACTTATCGTAAGTTTATAGTAATGGGCAGCTACCGTGCATTTGAGAGTGGCTTTTTCAGCAGGTTTCCAGCTACCAAAATCAAATTCCTTGAATATGCCCCTAAGGTTGATAATTACTCCTTCAATATCATTGTTTCCGCTGCCTTGTAATCCTCCTCTTAGCGTCAAAGATACCGAATTTCCATTTATCAACCCAAATAGCCGAAAGAGCTCTGTATCGTATTCAGAAAAAGTGAAATCTGCTTCAAGTTTCTCCATCCCCATATCTATATTTACTGGAATATCCATACCACCAGCTCTATATTCCTCAGTTTTAATGGTGAGCTTCGGCAAGGTTATCTCATCTATTTTTCCTGCATAACCACGACCATCTACGAATACATTAAAATTCTTTAAAATCTTCGGTAACATCTCTTTCTCCCATTTTTATAATATTGTACCACTCACAAGATGTGACCTGAAAGTAATCTGTTCTGCTGGATATGGCGGTGTAAACTCAAAATCAAAAAACACTTTTCCACTTGCAATGTTTGCCGGCGTATTGAGTTCTGGTGTTGCATAACATTTTCCGCTGATAATTGCCCCCTGTGCTTTCAGATGCGCAAGATAAGAATTCACCCCCTCAATTACATCATCTATATAAGTTTTGGTAATATTGCGATCAACTGCCCATAGATGAGCTCGAAGTAAACTATCATTGATTAAATCTGCAGTACGCCTCACTGACAGAAAAGCCCATTTCGAATCATTTGAACATGTTCTATTTCCCCAAAGCCTATAGCCATTTTGATGAATTATCGTTGTTACTTCATTTTCATTTAAGTGGTTTGCTCTACAATTTGTATTACCGAGCGTAAAATCAATAGGCCTGCTTGTTCCAACAATACCGTTTATTTCTTTATTTGAAGGTGAGTGCCAGAATCCTTGTTCGCTATCTACTTTCGCTATTAAACCAGCTACAAACGGGCTTGCTGGCAAAATTTCTTCTTCAATAAGTACCTTAACCCAAGGATCAATAATATAAACTCTTGAGCTACCTACACTTTTTCTCCACTTGATTGCTTCTTCATCATTAGTATTTGGTCCATCTGCAACAATAATTGCTCTTAATTTTTCTGCTATAGGAATTAATGCTGAAACCACTGAATTTTTGCCATCTTCTGGTAGTTGGTGAGTAAATTGAGGTGCAATTAATATTCTTGGAGCAATATGAACTATGCTTTCACTACTGAGGAATGCCTCTATCCCTTGATACTCTCCAGTCTCTTTATCAACACCGCCAATTATATTTTGGATAGTTTCACTTTCTTTGAGCTTTGAATCGCTGTTTTCACTTTCTTTAACTCGAATAACTACTACTGTTGCACCAATTTGGGAAAATACTCCATTTACTGCTGAAAAAAGAGTCCCCTTTTTGCCAAGTTTTACCGCTTCTTTTAAGCTTCCTGCAATTAACACTGGTTTATTTAGCGGAAATTTTTGCTCATCGGCTTCAGGTGCAGTACCAATTACACCTATCACTGATGATTTAGCTGTACGCACTGATCTTGTCCCTGAGGTAACCTCAATAACATTTACCCCATGTAAAAATTGTTCTGTCATAGCTATTATAAACTTTCTAAAGAATTCTTCACTTGCTTTTTAAAATTGTTAAGAAAACTCTTTGATTTTCTTTTGATTACTACTTTTTAAGATTTAGTATATTTATTAAAATAAAGACAAAAACTAGAAAATATAGAAAACTACGCATTTTGTAATAAGTCTTCTTGAATATTCTTTTCACTTCGTTTAATACTCTTTTGTTAAATAGTAACTTTTTTTACCAATAAAAATTCTTTGGTGCCTATGGCTTGTTTTTAAGCTCTAATATCTTACGTAGTGAAAGATACAAGTATTTTGGTTTCAACTTATATATTTTTTTAATGCCAAAGTTTATATGTTGCATCTAACCCTGGACATTGCCAAGCTCTTAGCGTCCTCTCTACGTCCACCTCAAGCCCTGTAGTTAAAAAATTGCTGCGAAAATTGTATATTCCCCACTGTATAAATTGACCATAGATTGTGCTATACGCATGCTCACTTGCAAAGAACTCAGGTGTCTCACCAACTCTTTCACCTTCTGAGTGAAGATTGGATGACGTATAAAGTAACACTGTAACGGTTTTTCCTGCTGGAATGATTATGTTACCTAATCCAATAAATTCAGAACTGCTAATTTCATGCTGATAAATACGTGTCCAAGTAATTCTCGAAATCTCTGACTTCCTTGTATTAGTTCTATCAGGTGTACCTATAAATAATCCTGCTCCCCCATAATTAACTTCATCTTTATACCACATTGCAGATCCAACAAAGTTTATAGTTTTACTTATATCTACATTGCTTGTGTTTTTTACGAATATTACTCCCAGTGCAGCATAAGGGTATTTCAGCATATTGAATTGCTCAGAAAATCCATCATACATGAATCTTGGGTATGATTCTCCATAGATAAATGTACCTTTACTTCCCTCTAAAAAGCACAATTGTCTTGGCAGATAAAAACTAACATAGCTTGTATCATATGTGTGAGTACCTGCTAGTAGTTGTAACATATAGTCTGTTTTTGTTATATCACTACTCCACTGACCAAGCTCAGTTGTAAAAGTTCCGTGACCAAAGTAATTATTTTTTCTACTTAGTACACCAAATAAAAAAGGTAATGCTCCAGGTTCAATCATGTGACGATTTCTTACTTCTTTCATGATCGATGAACCGCTTGGCACATCATTAACAGTACGGAAGTTATTCACTAAACCTTTTAGACCATCTTTATGATCATTGCCAACACTGTTTATTGCTGCAATATTGGCATTCTTTCTCGTATCAAGTAGCGATAAATTTGTTATTCCTTTTTCATCAATTCTCTTTAATAACTGCTTCTCTGATTCAGAGATCACTGCTAAAGAACTAGCTTTTTTATTATCCAGATCAGTTAAGTGTTTTCTTGCACTATCAAGAAGTTCTTTTAGCTTACGATCTGTCATTTGTACAATTTCAGAGACCGCACTTTTGTCGACTATTGATTCCAATGCTTTAGCAAGATATGCAAGCTGATCTGGAGTACTATTTACCGCTAAATCCTTAAGTCTTTTTTGTAGTGTATCAATTATCCCTTTTACTTCAGTCATCTGTACAACGTTGGCAATAGCTTTTTTATCTGCTATCAATTCCAGAGATTTTGCAAGATATGCAAGTTGATCAGGTGTGCTGGTTGCTGCTAAATCCTTTATCCTTTGGTATATTGCTTCTTTCATTCCCAAAAATTCAAAAAAGTTTCAAATCTAAATCGTTTAAAATTATTTTTTAGTTGATTATGTTTATCTTCTCTTTCGGTAATATCTTCATCTATTTTTTCTATAGCTCTTCGAATACGTACTACATCTTCCACTGCAATGTTTTCTGGATGTGGTAGTGTATATCCTCGTTTGCTTTGGTTATTTGGCATTGATTCAAGTAATAATCACTCGCAAATTTTTGACTTTAGGACGATAAATAACCGTTCCACTTAAAACCAATTTTATCCTTGTCTCATTGCCATTAAAGTTTGATAGCACATGAGTTCTCTCCACCCAATTTTCTCCAATTGGTTTTCCTGATGTTAAATTTACTAATTGCCATTTTTCTCCCCCTTTAGCGCTTTGTTCCACATATGATTTTACATCTGCAGTGCCAGGTATTAATGCATCATACGTTATGGTAACCTTAGTATTGGATCCTGCGGTAATGCTCCTAGTTACATAATCTCCAGACTCTGAAAGATTACCCATAACTAACTGTAACCCAGGATAAAGAACTGGACTTTTTTCTTGCCCTCCTTTTAGGCTTGCTTTTACCGTTAGCTCTCCAGATAATCTTTCACGCAATGCAAGTGGCAAATTATCAGACAGAAAGTTTTCTCTTCCCTCTTCGTCTGTTAAAATAAATTCTACATTGGTATCAAATGCTACTTTTTCAACATTTGTTAAAACTATTAAATCTGATACGTTATTCGCATTGACTTTGCCAAGATTAAAAAGGTGAAAAAGTTCGCTAAATTTTGCAGCTAGTAATCGAAACGTTAAATCTAAATTTTGATGTGGTGTCCACGTACTTGCATTGCTTGATGAGAGTAATACTCCTACTTGATATGGTTGACTTGTTACCCACCTACTATTTACTGCATCATATTTGCCAAGTTCTGCTATTTTTACTGCAGTATCTGCATCATCAGTGAGTAGCACTATTGCATACTCTTGTCCTGCATGGCAAAACACTGGTGACCAAGTAATACGTGTTGCTGTACCATCTACCTTTATATCTTTTGGCTCAATATAGCTTTCAGCGATAACAGTTTGTGAGGGCATTCCCACTGCTGTTTCTCTAGTCTGAACAACAACACGTTTTTTGCCTTTATTTATAAACCATAGCTCCACACCTCCTATGTGCCTACTTTCATTTAGCGTAAATGTTTGCGCTAATGGATCAACTCGTCTTGCTGCGATAACTCTTCTTCTTTCTTCTATGGTAATAGTTTTTTTACCAGTATAAGTTGTCTCTCCATAGCTTCCTTTATCCCCATAAAACTGTACTAATTTAGTACCTGCTGGAATGTTTGCTGGGATTTTTATCTTTCCCTTTAATTTTCCTTGGTTGTTAGCTGTTAACATCTTTTTTATGCTGTAGGTTGAATGCTCATACCGTCAAATTTTATCTCCTTAAGCCTCTCATTTGGCTCAAAACCTTCAATTTCAAAATCTTGTACCGCTTCTCTCATAAATTCAGCTTCATACGAAGTACTTGACAGCAGCTCTGTTGTTTCTTTAACATTAAATACTCTCGTTACTGGACTTTTCCAATTCGTGGTAACCTCTGTCCAGTGATCTATATTTTTATTTAGAGTAATTTGTGCCGGGACTGGATCAAAAGCTTGATATGGATTGATCTTTTCTCCTTTGGTCTGTAAAAGCTGCTCCAGTACCGGTTCAAGTTCATACGGCAACAAATAAGTTTTTTCTCCTCCATCAATATCAGCAATCGTTACATCTATTGGTAAAATTAATTCCTTGTTTACTATCGCTGCAGACTGCGAAATTCCTTGATCACGCATATCATCATCGAAGAACGAATCAACAAATACTCCTTTTTTGGTGGTAGGTTCTCTTGAATTTGCATCACTGCGTAGACGTTCCTCTGCAACCAGCGCATAAAGATCATTTATTCCTTTTTTCATTGCTTCAAGCTCATTCATCGGTACAGCATGAATAGCATTATTCACTATTTTTACCCCTTCTCCGTTTTTCCATGTTTGGTGAATGTAGCAGAGCA
>NZ_MUIX01000002.1:165485-167309 GCF_007115015.1 Wolbachia endosymbiont of Laodelphax striatellus | reverse complement strand
TTAGGACGATAAATAACCGTTCCACTTAAAACCAATTTTATCCTTGTCTCATTGCCATTAAAGTTTGATAGCACATGAGTTCTCTCCACCCAATTTTCTCCAATTGGTTTTCCTGATGTTAAATTTACTAATTGCCATTTTTCTCCCCCTTTAGCGCTTTGTTCCACATATGATTTTACATCTGCAGTGCCAGGTATTAATGCATCATACGTTATGGTAACCTTAGTATTGGATCCTGCGGTAATGCTCCTAGTTACATAATCTCCAGACTCTGAAAGATTACCCATAACTAACTGTAACCCAGGATAAAGAACTGGACTTTTTTCTTGCCCTCCTTTTAGGCTTGCTTTTACCGTTAGCTCTCCAGATAATCTTTCACGCAATGCAAGTGGCAAATTATCAGACAGAAAGTTTTCTCTTCCCTCTTCGTCTGTTAAAATAAATTCTACATTGGTATCAAATGCTACTTTTTCAACATTTGTTAAAACTATTAAATCTGATACGTTATTCGCATTGACTTTGCCAAGATTAAAAAGGTGAAAAAGTTCGCTAAATTTTGCAGCTAGTAATCGAAACGTTAAATCTAAATTTTGATGTGGTGTCCACGTACTTGCATTGCTTGATGAGAGTAATACTCCTACTTGATATGGTTGACTTGTTACCCACCTACTATTTACTGCATCATATTTGCCAAGTTCTGCTATTTTTACTGCAGTATCTGCATCATCAGTGAGTAGCACTATTGCATACTCTTGTCCTGCATGGCAAAACACTGGTGACCAAGTAATACGTGTTGCTGTACCATCTACCTTTATATCTTTTGGCTCAATATAGCTTTCAGCGATAACAGTTTGTGAGGGCATTCCCACTGCTGTTTCTCTAGTCTGAACAACAACACGTTTTTTGCCTTTATTTATAAACCATAGCTCCACACCTCCTATGTGCCTACTTTCATTTAGCGTAAATGTTTGCGCTAATGGATCAACTCGTCTTGCTGCGATAACTCTTCTTCTTTCTTCTATGGTAATAGTTTTTTTACCAGTATAAGTTGTCTCTCCATAGCTTCCTTTATCCCCATAAAACTGTACTAATTTAGTACCTGCTGGAATGTTTGCTGGGATTTTTATCTTTCCCTTTAATTTTCCTTGGTTGTTAGCTGTTAACATCTTTTTTATGCTGTAGGTTGAATGCTCATACCGTCAAATTTTATCTCCTTAAGCCTCTCATTTGGCTCAAAACCTTCAATTTCAAAATCTTGTACCGCTTCTCTCATAAATTCAGCTTCATACGAAGTACTTGACAGCAGCTCTGTTGTTTCTTTAACATTAAATACTCTCGTTACTGGACTTTTCCAATTCGTGGTAACCTCTGTCCAGTGATCTATATTTTTATTTAGAGTAATTTGTGCCGGGACTGGATCAAAAGCTTGATATGGATTGATCTTTTCTCCTTTGGTCTGTAAAAGCTGCTCCAGTACCGGTTCAAGTTCATACGGCAACAAATAAGTTTTTTCTCCTCCATCAATATCAGCAATCGTTACATCTATTGGTAAAATTAATTCCTTGTTTACTATCGCTGCAGACTGCGAAATTCCTTGATCACGCATATCATCATCGAAGAACGAATCAACAAATACTCCTTTTTTGGTGGTAGGTTCTCTTGAATTTGCATCACTGCGTAGACGTTCCTCTGCAACCAGCGCATAAAGATCATTTATTCCTTTTTTCATTGCTTCAAGCTCATTCATCGGTACAGCATGAATAGCATTATTCACTATTTTTACCCCTTCTCCGTTTTTCCATGTTTGGTGAATGTAGCAGAGCA
>NZ_MUIX01000002.1:153988-161398 GCF_007115015.1 Wolbachia endosymbiont of Laodelphax striatellus | reverse complement strand
GTCGAGTAGACCAGTGGAACTTCCCCACCAGCCCCTCACAGAACTGTGCATGAACCTCTCGATTCACACAGCTCCCATTATTCAGTACTTTGATTACCATACCAACCTCCAGTGGTAAAAAGTATTCGGATTTTCTGTTCTCATTTTTCCTAGAAGTTTCCTTGCTAGTCTTTTTCCAATCAGATATTTCTTACTTACCCACTTTTCTAGATGCCGCTCTACATTATTAAGAAGTTTATACATCTCCGTTTGGTAAAACCTGCCATAATACTGACACCAGCCTCTGACTATTGGATTTACTTCCTTTGATATTTCCTCCAACTTCTTTCCTGTAAATCTATGTATTTTCCATGACCTTATGGTTTGAGTGATCTTTTTCTTGGCCTTATTGCTAATTGCAGGTAGAAATCCAACAAAATATTCCCCTATTTTGCTCTTTGCTCCTCTAGGTCTAAAGGTATATCCTAGAAAATCAAAGCTTTGTATAGGAAATGTATTCTTCCTGTTGCTATTCTTACAGTACACTATCCGTGTCTTTTCAGGATGCAACTTTAGCTTATACTCAGCCAATCTTTCTTCAATCTTTACTCTCATAAAGTCTGCCTGTCTCTTAGTTTTGCAGTGCAGTATTGCATCATCAACATACCTTTCAAATGGTATTGTGGGGTAGTTTTGCCTCATCCACATATCAAACGCATGATGCATAAATATGTTAGAAATGATTGGGCTTACAGAACCTCCTTGCGGAACTCCCTTATTCCTCACTTCCCTAGTGCCATCTGCTTGTTGAATAGGGGCTTTCATCCACCTCTCAACATACAGTATGACCCATTTGCAGTTTGTATGTTTCTTGATAGCTTGTAAAACTAATTCGTGATCCAGATTGTCGAAAAATCCGGTTATATCAAGATCTATCGTCCAATCGTACCTCCAGCATCTCTTGCGTGCTGTATCTACCGCATCCAGTGCAGATTTATTCGGTCTATAACCATATGAATCCTCGTGGAATTTTGGCTCTACTAGCGGCTCAAGATACATAGAAGCTGCCGTTTGCCCTATCCTGTCGAATACTGAAGGAACACCTAAAATTCTTTGTCCTCCTCCCGTATCCTTCGGTATTGCCACAGCTTTTACTGGCTCTGGAAAATAACTTCCGGATGACATCCGATTCCATAGTTTGTACAGATTATCTTTTAGATTTTCCTCAAACTTTGTTATCGAAACCTCATCTACACCTGCAGCACCTTTATTTTTCGATACTTGTTTATAAGCTCTCCAAATAAGTTGCTTCGGTATATCAAAAGACTTTGTTTTATTCATTAACTCCTCCCTTTCGGTTGATAAATAATTAAAACTAAATAACTCAGCCCCTTCGCTCCATTTCCATTACAGAAACTTCTTCACTACTACGAGCCGATCCGCCCCTGTTTTCCGCATCGGTACTCTCATCCTTAGAGTTTAGCTCCTCGAATTTCTCCCTTATCATCGAAACGACAGGTTCCCGCAGTTCCACACAATAGCCTAAAATAGATTCACGCCACCTCTATGCCGGACGCCACCTATCCAGTAAACAAGTTCCTGATAGGTTTATCCCAAGAGATTCAAGAGCCCATGGTTTTGACGTCGTCTTTGGAATTTCGACACTTCATCAGTGGTTCATTTTCATTCGCCTCTCTATTTTACACATGATGCATAATTGCACCTTTTCCATAACGCTCACTACCATAGCTCTTTACCACAGCAGCTTATGGCTGTTTGAAGCCTATTCTTGCAAACCGACTTCGAGGGGCCCACCCTCATCTATTGTGCAGCTTTGCACTTAGTTTGCTCATTTTTAAGCATTCTTTGTGTCTCTACGGCACACCTTNATTTTACTAAAGCGTTCGCTCATGGTCACTCCTACACTGCCAATCCTTTAGGTTGTGCGGCCGCAATTGCTTCTTTAGAATTATTAATTAAGCCTGATACCATCGAGTCAATTAAGAGGATTCATAGTATACATAAAAAGGAATTAGTTGAAGCTTGTGAGAGTGTCAAGCATACACGTGTTACTGGTACAATAGCAGCTTTTGATGTTCATGATGCACAAACACTAAAGATAAAATTTTTAGAGCAAGGACTTTTAATTAGACCTCTTGGCAATTCAGTTTATTTATTACCACCCTATTCAATAAGTACTCCAGAGCTTGAAGAAGCTTATAACAAGATCAGAAATATTATTAGGATTTTTTCATAGTGACTTTACCAGACCATATATTTCGAAAGTAAAAGCTCCTTACGCTAACTAGATTTATTAATAAATAAAACTATGTTGCTTGCTTTTTTAGTAAAATATACTACTTAACTGATCATTATGTATAATCGCTCTATATTTTAAATAGAACAAAATTCCTCTTGTTATAATCTTTCTCTTTAGTAAAGAATATTCCAAACTTTCCCTTTACTTTTCTGGATAAGATCATCCAAGTAAATGGCCGTCACTATCACTTTGCCCAATTGATTGATCGGGTACGATCAAAGAATGATCACTAGGTTGTGCATCGGTCTTTTTTTCGCTTGATGAATCCAGTGGAAGTAAAGAGATACTAGCATTTGGTTGTGATGTAGATTCATCGATTTTTTCTTCATTAGATCCAAACAACCATGAGAAAAACCCACTAAAAAATGATACAATTAGTGAAAAAGGCTTAGTAATAATACTAAAAAAATTATCAAAAAAAGTGCTTGTTTGTTCTTCTGTATTGGTGATATTATCTTTTGCTCCATTAGCTGATAGAACATCTACTAGCTCTTTATTGTTCCTAGCCAAATATAAAGGCGTATGCCCCTTATTATCTTGTATGTTAACATTAATTCCTTCTATCTTCAATAGAGCATCTACTATATCTTTATTGTCCCTGTAAACAGCCAAATGTAAAGGCGTATGTCCACTATTATCTTGTATGTTAACATTAATTCCTTCTATCTTCAATAGAGCATCTACTATATCTTTATTTTCCCTGTAAACAGCCCAATATAAAGGCGTATGTCCACTATTATCTTGTATGTTAACATTAATTCCTTCTATCTTCAATAGAGCATCTACTATATCTTTATTTTTGTTCTTAACAGCCAAATGTAAAGGCGTATTTCCACTATAATCTTGTATGTTAACATTAATTCCTTCTATCTTCAATAGAGCATCTACTAGCTCTTTATTGTTGTGCTGAACAGCCAAATGTAAAGGCGTATTTCCACTATTATTTTTTATATCAACATTAATTTCTTTTGCGTTCAATAGAGCATCTACTATTTTTTTATTGTTCTTATTAACAACCCAATGTAAAAGCGTATCTCCATTGTTATCTTTTATGTTAACATTCATTGCTTTTGCGTTCAATAGAGCATCTACTATATCTTTATTGCCCTTCTCAACAGCCAAACATAAAAGAGTCTCTTTGTCTTTATTCTCTACATTAACATTTGCTTCTTTAGCTAGTAGAGCATTTACTATATCTTTATTGCCCTTCTCAACAGCCAAATGTAAAGGCGTATGTCCTCTATTATCTTGTATGTCAACATTAATTTTTTTTGCTTTTAATAGAGCATCTACTATATCTTTATTGTCCTTCGCAACAGCCAAATGTAAAGGCGTATTTCCACTATTACTTTTTATATCAACATTAATTCCTTCTATCTTCAATAGAGCATCTACTATCTCTTTATTGTTCGTAAAAACAGCCCAATATAAAGGCGTATATCCTGTATTATCTTGTATGTTAACATTAATTCCTTCTATCTTCAATAGAGCATCTACTATCTCTTTATTGTTCTTAAAAACAGCCCAATATAAAGGCGTATATCCTGTATTATCTTGTATGTTAACATTAATTCCTTCTATCTTCAATAGAGCATCTGCTATATCTTTATGGCCCTTGAAAGCAGCCAAATGTAAAGGAGTATCTCCTATATTATCTTGTATATTAATATTAATTCCTTCTATCTTCAATAGAGCATCTACTATCTCTTTATTTCCAATTTTTGCAGCGAAATGTAAAGCAGTGTAACCATTGTTGTCTTTTTCATTAATATTAATCCCTTGTACCTTTATGAGTTGTTCAACTATCTTTATGTAGCCTTTTTCAGCAGCTAAACGTAAAACAATATTACTATCGCTATTTTCAACGCTAACATTTTTGTTCAATAAAGCTGCTACTAAAGCTTGAGCTATATCTGAATGCTCATTTTCAACAGCCAAACGTAAGGAAGTATATTTATTATTATCTTGTACATTAATATTAATTCCTTCTATCTTCAATAGAGCATCTACTACCTCTTTTTTGCCACTTATGACAGCTAAATGTAAAGGAGTCTGTTTTTCTCCATTTTCTTCATTAACATTTGCATTTGCTTTTAATAGAGCATCTACTATATCTTTATTTCCAATTTTTGCAGCGAAATGTAAAGCAGTGTAACCATTGTTGTCTTTTTCATTAATATTAATCCCTTGTAACTTTATGAGTTGTTCAACTATATTTACGTAGCCTTTTTCAGCAGCTAAACGTAAAACAATATTAATATCACTATTTTCAACGCTAATCTTTTTGTTCAATAAAGCTGTTACTAAAGTTTCAGCTATATCTGAATGCTCATTTTCAACAGCCAAACGTAAGGAAGTATATTTATTATTATTTTGTACATTAATATTAATTCCTTCTATCTTCAATAGAGCCTCTACTACCTCTTTTTTGCCACTTATGACAGCAAAATGTAAAGGAGTCATTTTATGTTGATTTTCTGCATTAACACTTGCATTTGCTTTTAATAGAGCGTCCACTATCTCTTTATAGCCCTTGTAAGCAGCAAAATGTAAAGGAGTCATTTTATGTTGATTTTCTGCATTAACATTTGCTTTTTCGATGATTATGAGACGTGTTACTTCTTCAATATCACCATACTTAGCTGCGTTAAGTAACAAAGTGTCAATATTGCTATCTTCTATCATAAAATCACTACCTAATTTTCCCAAAGAACCTACGATATGACAATTTGATGAATAATGTATTGCTACCAGAGTCAAATATGTTTTTATAAGTTTTTTATTTGTAATTTTGTCCAACCAAATCGGCAATAAAAACTCGTTTATTATCGAACAGAATTTTGTGTTAAATAACCATTACAACTACATTTATATCAGTCAGGCAATGCTTGTATAAAGTTCGTATAACGGCTGATTGAAAGATTAGAAAATCCTTATTATTATCACATCAATCTATAACTTTTTCAGATTTATGAGTTCTTTTGTATCGTCAGTTGTACTCTTTATAGCCTTTCTTATAATAGTTCGAACGTGATAAGATATGTATTTATGTCGATAGTGGGCCAGTAGTGTATTACGATACGTTCGGATTATTGTGAAAAGAGCTATACATAATCTTTTCCATAACCAATAAAAATTCCCTTTTGACTGTCTAGCCCATAAAGAGCAAGGATGGTTTTTGTGAGTAAGTTTATATGGAACCTCTATATTTTGGTCTGTAATGCTAACTAAAGGATTTGGCGTTTTTAATGCTATTGCAAAAACACTACTAAGTAATTGAGCAGTTCCTAATGGCATTTTCACTATATGCTTACCGCATAACATTTGTGCTGCAATTACTGTGCTTTTATCTAATATAAGAATATTCATTTGGGTGTCAAAAGGGATAAAATCAGATCAAATCTTTGACTTCGTCAATTGTGAGACCAGTAGTTTGAACTATAATATCAACAGAAACGCCTGCTTTAAGTAGGTTTCTTGCAACTTCAATTTTACCTTTTTCATGGCCGATTTGGATGCCTTCTTGTCTACCTTTATGAGTAGCATCATCAAGACGTTGTTCCAAAATAGCCTTTTCTTTCTGTACACTCAATATTCTTTCTTCATATGCGATCAAATCCTTTTCATTCCAGCGAAACCTATCTAATTCATCATATGCTAGCTTTATTATCGGAGCTTCTGCTGCTATCTTTTTCAGATCTTCATCAGTTGTTTCTTCTGCATATTTAAAAAAGAAACACCATCTCTCTGTAGTATTCTCTAACTGCTCTACTCTATTTTTTGTAAATTTAGGCAACTCAATAAAGACAAATTGTAGATCTTTTAAGTAATGACCATTGGTTTTGATATCCCGTATATTATGAGTAGAAATATAGTCAACTTCTTCAGGCAGAAGGTTACAATTGGAAATAGCAATAAAGAAGACTTTCTGAAGATCAATATAATTACCAGATTTATCTAATTGTCTCGAGTAAGCCTTAGCAGCATAAAGTTGAGCGCGTTTTTCAAAGCCCTTGTCACGAGCGAGCTGGTCAGGTAAGGAAGCAGTATTACTACTACTCCCTCCCTTAGAAACGCAGCATGCAGGTTTCCCCACACTACGCTTGAGCCCCTTATCTAAGTTCTTCTTTTCTAGAACCGGCTTGTCCTTCATGATTCCTCAGGAAACATCATTCTTAATGGTGACACCAACAGTAGAGAACCTTCTCTTGAAAAGGAGCTTGCTAACATTCTTGTTCGTTTCACTCTCTCATCAAAATACTTTTTCCATTTTAAGTCAAGGGGATTTGCATCCGCTCTGATTTTAACATGTCGTCTGATAGGTATATCAATCAGCTTAAGCAGTCTTAAATACCGTATCTCTTTTGGTTTGTTCTTGCATATGGGTGCAGCAAAAACCCATTGGCGTTGACCCATTACTTTGAAGTAACGATTCTTTATCCAACGTAATCCTTTACGAGGATGTCTTTTCTTTGCCCATTTCCATAAACTATGCCAAATTTCATTGTCGATCTTTCTAAACGCTTTTTTAGCACACACATGGTGATAGTAATTTCCCCATCCTCTCAGTAGAGAGTTGAGTGACTTAATTACTATAGCCTGAGTGTTCGCTATATTTGCTTTTATCAATGTACGTGCTTTATTAAGAAGTCTTTTAATACTTTCTTTCGAAGGTTTAATAATTAACTTCTTATTATATCTACGTACATTACAACCAAGAAAGTCAAACCCTGTTGTAATAGATGTAATCTTTGTCTTCTCTTCTGACAGAATTAAACCTCGCTCATGAAGAAAGGATGATACTAAAGGCTTAACTTCCTTTTCCAGTACTTCATGTGTGAAACCTGAAATAATAAGGAGAGTAGACCAGCGGAACTTCTCCACCAGTCTCTCGCAGAACTGTACGGAAACCTCTCGGTTTATACAGCTCCCATTATTTAGCCCTTTGATCCTAACCCAAGTGTCCAATGATAGAAAATATTTGGAGACCTCTTTCTCACTTTTCCTAGAAATTGCTTTGCTAGTCTTCCATGATCTCGAAGTTTCTTATATTTGGTTCTGACCCATCTTATGAGGTATCTCTCTATATTTCTGAGAGATGTATACATCTC
>NZ_MUIX01000002.1:21089-153818 GCF_007115015.1 Wolbachia endosymbiont of Laodelphax striatellus | reverse complement strand
AGTCGTCTGCGTACCTGATTACATTCACTCCACTTCTGATTTTTCCTCTTCTTTTGCTACCTAATTTACCAAAGCGACTTTCTAATAACTGTTCAAGACCATCTAAGGTAAAGTTAGCTAGTATTGGAGAAATTATACTTCCTTGCGGAGTGCCAGCAGTTGTGGGATACAGAGTTTTCGATTCTAGGAAACCAGCCTTTAACCAACTATGAAGAATTTTCTTTTCCATAGGAATATGCTTCATAAGCCATTCATGGTTAATGTTGTCAAAGCACCCTTTGATATCACCTTCTAGTATCCATTGTGGTCGATTGCGTCTTGCCAGTAATAAGTGACAAGCAGCAATAGCATCCGCGCAGGATCTTTTAGGTCTAAAGCCATAGGAGTGACGATCACTGATCGTTTCAGCTATCGGTTCCAGAGCAAACAGATATAATGCTTGCATCGCTCTATCTTTTATCGTGGGTATACCGAGAGGCCTTCTTTTGCCATTAGATTTACTGATATAAATTCGTTTGAGCGGAGAAGGTTTATATCCTCTTTGTTTTAACAGCTTTATTCCTTGAAATTTAGCATTGCAAGTTGACCATAGTTGACGATCTACACCTGCTGTGGTTTTTCCTTGGTTTTCAGTTACTCTCTTAACAGCCAAAGCTTTTCCGCTAAAAGAGCGTGTGAGAAGATGTTGTAAAGCTTTTACCTTACCCCATCTTCCTTCTTGGACAGCCTTAACAATACGTCTTTGTAGCCTCACAATAACTTTCTGGCATTTCTTCCATGGCAATTGCTTCCATGCTTCAAAGCTTTCGGTAGATGCACTTACAGGTTTACTTGTAATCATCTGCTTTCCTACCTTAAGTGGTTAACAAAGTTTCTTGTCACGAGGGACCAAATGGAAGTCTGCTCGTTTTCACGCGAATTAATGTTACAAATTCTATCCATTTCGTTACAAAATGGCATTCGCTTTCTCCATTCTCCTTTACCTGCACTTCCATCAGCATTCCTTGCGGTTTGCTTGCCATGTAGGCGAAAATACAGGCTTACCCTGTTTCTCCAGTCATACAACAGTGGGTTAGGTGGCTTCTCTATACCGGTGGAATTATTATTTGCGTACATCTAGAAATGAAAAATGTAACTTATCCACATTACCTTTTGGTCAGAGCTTATCAGCATCTTTAGCTCCTTAATCATTACGATACTTATGAAGCTTCACTTACGTTCACCATACCACTAGCCTAGCTCTCCAACCACATGATACTTGTAGTTTATGCTCCTCTCACGATTGAGCATCTTCTTTTTCAAGAGGAGGTTCATTGTCCGCATCGCTTGGCACCAACCGGTTGCCCGATTCGCACTGATGCGTAGACTCAGACGGCAAAACATCTGGTTTAATAAGTTTTAGAATCCTTTCAGTTTCTTTCTGAATGAATTCCTCTCCTTTTAAACAATATGACCGAAGACTTTCAGGTCGCACCATTTCATCAAACGCACCTGGTTTTTTCGTCAAGATTCCATGAATTGGTATAATTGCAGTTCTTTCTACGTTACTTTTGATGGAGTGCTTTATGTTTTTAAACGTGGGATGTTTTTGATTGTTTAATGACAATAGCTCAAAACTCCTTGGTTCAAGCATTAATGGTTTTCCTAAGAGCATCATAATCCTTTGCAATCAGAGTCAAACATTAAATTGAGACTATTTGCACGCTTTTTATCTTCTGCTATTTCTTGATCTATTTCTTCTACATCGTAACCCATTTCTGATACTACTTCTGCTCGACTTTTGAAGCCATTCCTTACTGCCATTTGCTGTGCTTGTTGATCTTTTAAAGGATCCACCCAATCAAATCCCTGTGGTATCCATTTCACTTCTTCTTTCGCTGCTTTTACTACTTTTTCATCTATACTTAGTTCTCCACAAAGCACTGCTAATTCTAGCCATCTATTCCAAATAGGTCTACAAAACTGGAACACTATTACGTTATGCTGTAACATTCCACACCTTCTGCGAAACTCTATCAGCCCTGCTCGAATGGATGAATAATTAACACCGGTTAAATCTCCTGTTAGTTGCTCATATGTTATTCCTGTGCCTATTGCTATTGCCCTCAGTTGCTGTCTCATGAATGCTTCATAACTTCCTCCTACATCTGATGGCTCTGAAAATTTTATGTCCTCTCCTGGGTCTAAAAGCTGCATTGTTCCAGGTTCTAGGCCAGATAGTGCTACTCCTTGCTCATTACTTTCACTTTCACCTAAAATATTTGCTTCTGGGTCAAGCCTTGTAATAAATCCAGCAAACATCGCAGCAGTCTTTTTTCGTACTAATTCTGCATCATCATACTGGTCAAGTTCGTAAAGTTTTAAAAGCACGTTAGAAAGCCAAGGCTCCCCTCTAATTTGTCCAGGTCTTAATGGTCTATAAATATGTAAAACATCATTTGCTGGTACTCTCACTGATTCACCAAACGAGCCTTCACCAGGGTGTTCTTTAAATAGGTAATATGCTTCTCTTTGCCCAAGCCTGTTAAACTCAATGCCATTACGGATTATGTTACCATTTGCTAAAGTTTGATTTGTTTTATTATCTAAATGTTCAGATTCAAGTACTTGTAATTGCAGAGGTACACACAGACCATCTTCAGGTTTTCGGATCCGCAGACGTACAAAACATTCTCCTCCCTCTATCATACTTCTGCATACTAGAGCTTGTAATCCATAAAAATCACTTATTCCACAGCTATCTGCTTCATCTGTCCATTTTAGCCATAATTCTTGCACCTTCTTTCGAAATTCTCCATCTCTTGCTTTTGATTGCGGTTTTATTCCTGTTCCAATAGAGTTACTTACTATTGTATCAATAATATTTGCTGCATATGGATTTTTTCTTACCATATCACGAGAGCGGCTACGTAAAGTTTCAAGGTTTTGAGACAGCAAATTATTTATGCTTCCCGCTTCTCCTTGCCAATACATTACCCTTCTTCCTGAGCCTGCTGCATCCCATGCTGAGCTTTTTATCTTTGGCTTACTAAATAGTTGTTTGAACGATTTTAATAGCATTACTTTTCCTGATCTGAAACTTTGGATAACTCAGCCTCTAGCTCTTCTACTGTTGGTAAAGCTGCCTTTATATTCTTTGGTAGATTTTCAGTAATTTTATATTCTGCCAACCCTATCGGTTTATTTATGTCTTTCAGTGTATACTTAGCTAGTACGTTATCCTTTGACTTGCATAAAATTAATCCTATAGATGGTTGATCTGTCTCATGCTTTAGTAAATCATCAACGGCTGAAAGATAAAAATTCATTTTTCCTGCATATTCTGGCTTGAAATCTTTATCTTTTAGCTCAATTACTACAAAGCAACGTAACTTTAAATGGTAAAACAATAAATCAATATAGAAATCTTTATTTCCAACATCTAAGTGAAATTGCCTACCTACAAATGCAAATCCTTCTCCTAGCTCAAGCAGAAATTTTTCCACATGGCCTACAAGACCTTTTTCTACTTCTCTTTCATGAGCGTCATCTCCTATACTCAAAAAATCAAAAATATATGGATCTTTTAATGTATAATGTGCCAAATCTGACTGGGGAGAAGGTAACTTATCTTTGAAGTTAGTAACAGCTTTTCCTTGACGTTTGTGCAATTCACGTTCGATTTGCATCACCATTATACTACGTGACCAGCCGTGCTCTATAGCTTTTTGAAAATAAAATAGTCTTTCTTTTGGATCTTTTACTTTATCTAAAATAACTACAATATGAAACCAAGGCAATTGTGCAGCAACCTGCTGCGTAAATTCAGTATCTTGATATTCTGCAGCAAATTGACGCATATAAGTAAGATTCCTAGCACTAAATCCCTTCATTTCTGGAAATGCGCTTCTCAAATCCTTACTTAGCTGATCTATGATTTTAGCACCCCAACCATGTTCTTTTTGGCGCCTTAAGATCTCTGTACCAATATAGTGATAAAGCACAATGAGTTTGCTATTTACTGCTAGTGCTGCTTTATAACGACTAGTAGCAATCTGTTCTTTGAGCTGCTCTAAAAATTCTGTATATTCTTTTGCTATAATTTTTGTCATACGGTTCCTTTTAACGATTTTTATCATTATATGATCCCTTTACTCGTTGAAAAAACAATCTTTCTCTTCGGTTTCATTCCAACAATCTTTAGCTCAGCTTTAATACGTTGTCTTAAGTTTAGTAAATCATTTATCTGAACTTCAGCATATCTCACTACATGGTCACCATATGCAATTGATACTACTCGCTCTCCGTTTTGCAGCTTCTTTATCGCTTCTTCGACTTGAACTAAATACTCTTCGTTATACATTTTCCAGCCACTTACTCTGTCTTACTTTCTTAGGTTTTTTACTTTCTATTTTTCCACTCAAACTATTCCATTTACTCTCTGGCCAACGATCGATTCCAAGCGCAATAGATGCTGCTCTTGCGTAAATTCGGCAATCTAGTACTTCATTTCTTTCTCTTACTTTTTGCCACTCTTGTTTGGTGTATCCTTTTACTACCTTGCTGACTAATTGCTCTGCCGTTAGCTGCTTAAAATATTCAGGTGCATACTCCGGAAAATGACAATATCCTGCTGGCACTTTCTCTTCTTCTTTCAAAATATTAAGTAATTGAAAAAGCTCTGACTTTAATATCGATACTCCTACTGGCCATAGCTTTATTCCTCTTTTTAGCTTTTGACCACCAACTGTTATATCAACTCTACTTGGGCTGCTAAGTGGCACTAGGGCTTTATTTACACCTTTAACTGCCATTACTCTTCCAGATCCTTGATGACCTCTTACCCAGTTGTATACTTCTTGCGTTGCATATCCAGCATCTACTGCCATCATACTTATCATATATTCAAGCCCATTTTCACCGATAAAATGATGATTGAGGAGCTCCGAAAGCTTTCCCCATACTTCTCCACCTCCTGTATCTCCTTCAAATACTCGGTAGTCTATTGACCAACTTTCACGACTTTTTCCCCATGCTACAACTTCCACCTCTAGACGATCTTTTTGGACATCTACTCCTGCAGTAAGTACCACTTCTCTCCTTGGTACTGTGCCAATCTGAAAAAATTCTCTCCTGTTAAATAATTGCTTCCAATCAGGTACTTCTCCTTTATCTACCCAAGTTTCTCCAAGCGTAGTATTTATCCAAACTTTCAGTAATTGTTCACTTTCTTTTGCATGGAGAAAATCTTCTACTGCTTGTTGCCAACTATACCAACCAACTGGGCTATAAAGACTTGAAAGATGAAATCCTTTTTTCTCACCTTTTACTCTATTAGTAGGTCTCCATTCTCCACGATCTAGCATCTCTGTCTTTTGATGATTTTCTATTTTGCCGCTACATTCAGTGCAGACATAATGTGCTGTTCTTGAGTCGTTATTTTCCCATTTTATTTGTGACCATTTTAGAACTTGATAGTAATTACAATGCGGACATGGTACAAAAAAATATCTCTTATCTGTTGCTTCAAATTCCTTCTCAATTCTGCTTATTCCATGAATTGTTGGTGTTGATACTAAAAAAATCTTTCGCCGTGCAAATGTATTGGTACGAGCTATGCTGAGTAAAACTGGATCTCCTTCTCCTCCTGAATCTCCTGGATATGCATCTATCTCATCAAGAAAGAGATATTTTACTGGCATAGAACGAAGTCCTACACTGCTATTTGCTCCAGTTATTACTACTATTCCACCTGGAAATTCCTTACTTTGTACAGTATTGCCTGAGTCTCTTGATCTTGGGTCTTTTACTTTACTTTTTAAACATGGTGTACTTTCAATCAGTGGTGCAAATCTTCCCTTTGACCAACGTTTTCCCATTTCAACTGTCGGCTGTACTACTAGCATTGGCCCTGGCGTTTGATCGATGATATAGCCAATCCAATTATTTCCTGCTTCTGTTCCCCCAATCTGCGCTCCTTTCATGAATACTACTTTTTCTGGGTAAGGTCATATTGTACCACTCACACCAATGCAGACGTATTTCTTCCGTAGCTCTTTTTGTATATGACCTTTCAGATATTCTTTTACATCTAAATGCCCGTTTCTAGTAGCATAATTCAGAGCAGTGTCCTCATATTCATCTTTCACGTTAACATTTGCTTTTGCTGTTTCTATCAGGTACTTTACTACCTCTAAATAGCCACTTCCAGCAGCCCACATTAGAGCAGTTCTTCCATAGTGATCTGTTGCATTAATATCTTCTTTCTGTTTTTCTATCAGGTATCTTACTGTTTCTAATTGACCACTTTTAGCAGCTGAAAATAATCCTGCATGATTGTTCATCATTTGTGCAAATGATAATGTTTTTAGTTTAGAGGGTTGTAATTCTTGAGTATTAAAGTTTAATTGCGCTGGAACAATTTCTACTTCAAGCTCTACATGTTCTCTTGTGAAACGATCAAGTAGGCTTTTTACTTGATCAATTGTTTGAATTCTTACCTTATAATACCGCGATAAAGAATTGATTATTTCCCTGTTGTTAAGAAAAAATATCACTAATTCTATTTTACCTGTTAAATCTTTAGCATAGATTGAGTATTCTATATTTAATCTATCTTGTGAAATATTTCGTATTCTCTCACTCTCTGTCCAAATTCTTACCTGTTCATTAATTCTCTTACTTACAAGAAAATTATATAATTCACTATCTTCTTCCTTCATTTTTTTGAGCTCATCCTTACAGTCATACCAATAAGATGATAACTCTGGTATACAAGTAGGAAGAGGCAAGCGAGGTATTGACATATCAAGATTAGCTATTAAATGATATCTAGTTAGAAGCTTTGCTATCTCCGTATGGCCATTTACAATAGCATATGTTAGGGAAGAGAATTGACCTTTACGTTTCACATTTAAATCAGCTCCATTTGCTATTAGAAGTTGTACTACCTCAAGATGACCATGGGCAGCAGCATGAATTAGAGCAGTTATGTTTCGCGGAGATTCTGCATTAACATTTGCTCCCTCTTCTATCAAGTATTGTAATATCTCTAGCTGTCCTTTTTTAGCAGCATCAATTAGCTGCGCACTTAGCTGTTTTTGTGATGGCATATACCCCTCCTAAAGTAAATATACAATTTAAAGCTATTTTAGCCACTATTCAAGTTTTAATGGCTAAAATTGATTGAATCACTTTTTAGTGTTTTTTTATGGTTGTTTGAGTCTAGCAAAGATGAGTCTATATCACAATCCAGTAATTCTCCTACTGCACTTAGTAAACCAGCTGTACAACCAGCTATTTTGATCTGGATGAGAGGAGATATAATTTATAACCACTCCCCTATCCTTTCTAGTTGTTTGTAGCTATTAAATCTCAGGAATTTATCAAAATAAGGAGAGGCAATAAAGGGAGTAGTATCTCTTAAATAATGAGATAAGAAATCTGGTAGAATATTCTGAAATTCATGCATTTTTTGTCTATAATTTTTCAAAGCAATAACCTTTATTTTATCATAATCAAGTTTCCAATAAGCAAGCTCCGAGACTTCTTTTTTTGTTGTGTATTCCACTGCTAAAGCTTGTAAAATTAATTGCGGAAAAAATCCTGACATAACTTCTTCATTGGAAGGTGGTGAACCAAGTTTATAGTCTATAATTGTTACTTGCTCATTTGACAAATATTCCACTCTATCGCATCTTGCCGCCAGTGAAATTTCTTCTGTCATTCGAGTAGCTTGACACTGATCATGAAATATTGGATAAGAAAATTCCCTCTCTAATTCGACATGATTGTTTCCAGTCCTATCAAACTCAACAAAAGATTGAATTATCCTCTGCAACCTTACCCACCACATATTTGAAAAGTGGAATCGATTAGACGAGAATATTTCTCGTGCAATACTCATCAGCGACTTTTCGTTGCGTAAATATCTTACAAGAATATTGTGTACCATAGTGCCAAACTCCAATATCGATGGCTTAAAATTTAAGTCTTTCAACTGTCTAAGGTTCAGTATGTATTCAACATAAAATGAATAAGGGTTACGAATCAGTTTTTCTACCGCACTGCAAGACATCACTTGCATTTTTTCTTCTCTGACTTTGGCTTGAGGTTTTGGCATAGGCTGAGTACATGGAACAATGCACTCAGGTGTATTTAATATTCTTAGCCAATTGCGATAAGGATATTTTGTTCTTTGTAACAGAATCTCCCAACGGTGTAATAGAATTGATTTTCTATCACTGATTAGCCTCGTAATATAAACCTTGCCGGCACCAAATAAATTGCGCAAAGTATACAAAAAGTACCCTTGCTCTTCTTGCACAGAAGGAAGGTTAAATTTTTCTCTATTCAGTGCACTCAAAAACGGATTCTGAAAATTTGGTATATCATTAAATCCAGCAAGTATTACAACTTTATTTTGATATAAGCTAAATTTATCAAAGTTATTTTCTGAAGAAAAAAACTTCCTTTTTAAAAATAATACCAGAATTTGACTATATAACTCTAAGGAACACTCAATTGCTATACCGTCACATGCATTTAAGAAATCGCGAGTAAAATTACCTATTTCACCATTTAGCTCTAGAAAATTCACATTAGAAAGCACATTAACACACTGTAAATGAGCTGCTACTATAGCAGAAATAGGATGATTTATAAGATTAAGTAAAAGATTAAATATAATTTCTAATCTACTGATAATAATTAATATATCTTCTTTATATCTTAACTTTTTACAAGTACCAATAGCGTTGATAATATCCTTAAGACCATTTATATCAAAGCTACGCAATACTTCTATCTCAAACTCAGATAAAATACGAGTGTACTCTTCTTGAGCGTAACCAAAAGTCACTAGCCTATGTTTAAGAAGAGAAAGCAATGCCACACCGTTCCATTTTGAGTTCAAAATCTCAATACTATAAAGCAGAAGCGTCACATAAGAATAGTTTTCCGATATGGGGCACGCCATACGAACTGCAAGTAATTTATCAAAAACAAACAAAGAAACGTTTTCATAACCTTCATTCTCTATAATTAGTGACGTCACCTGTGCTTCTTCCTCTCTGGAATCACAAGTGATGACTTCAATATTGCCAATATATCCATTACTAACTTTACTTAGATCGGCAGTTGTATCAAAGACATAATCTAGCTCAGAACTGCCTGTCATCCCAGCCCTCTGATTTTTAGTGTACGAACATTGTAATTTGCAGGTAATTTGAGTAGTAGATGATGTCATCCCAGTGCTTGACACTGGAGAACACGCTTCTGGCAGAAAACTTACATCCTCTCTGCCTATACTTAAATAATCGAGCAGATCTTTCAGGCAATATTGATAATGTTTTTTATCAAGTGATTGCCAATCTTTCTCTTTAATTTTCAAATTCAGATTAGGTAAAATTATCTTTCCAAATGGCAGGTCGTATACAGCTTTAATCAACGACTTATAAATCTCCTCCTTCCCAATTCCAATAAAGATCATATGCTGATCTTTCTGCAGGGAGGCTATCATATTGTTTATGTAGTCACTCTTATGCTTTAGTATATCTACTACTCCTAAATTTTTTAAAGTGTTACTCCAAGTTTTGATAAGTAAGTTTATGAAATTCTCTATTTTCTTCGAATGCTCATCAAGCTGATAACAATCCGCTATTTGGGTATATTGAAGTAATGACGGCAAACTGTAAACTAGATCGATTGGAAAACTATCATTGTGTTTTTTATTCCACTCCAATATGAATTGAATGAGTAGCAGCGTTCTCTTTGTCGGGTTAATAACTTTAACTCTATCAAGATTTAATATTAAATCTTCTTCATCAATATTCTCTAGTGAAACTATCTCTGGCAAAATTATAGTTCTGTAATTCTTGAATGCACTCAACAATGCTATCACATCCCTCTTGCAGGGAAGTATGATCTTTATTTTAGGAATTTCTCTTCTTTCATATTCAGAAAATATGTGTTGAACCAATACATTGAAAAAGGACTCATCCACGTTAACGGTAAAAACTCTTCCCACTAACAGTAACAATTAATACAATATCTTATTATATAGAAATCACTCAAAATATAAATGTGCTCACAGTTTCTTATGCTATGATATATTAAAGTCTTTCACAATATTACATGGCAAACATCAGAATAGAAGTTTTTAATAAATGTGAACAAGTTGGCCGCAGAAGGATAGTTAATGTTTACTTGATTTACATAAGCAAAGAATTACCATCAAAATTACATGAAGAAATTTGTGGGCTATTTTATAATAAAGCCATACAAGACTGCCGTTATTATTCCTACAATGAAAACCTTGAAGAAGTTCAATATAACTTCATAGAACCACAAGCAAAGTGGGGCTTGGAGATAAGCTTTCTGCCTGGCATGACCGATAACGTAGGCAACACGGTAAAACAAATTGTTAGAGAATATCTAATGAGCAAAGGCCACATTGATGAAAGTGTTTCTATCAAGGCAAGAAGTTCAAAATTGATTCTAAGTCAAGGAGGTTTTCCAACCGAAGATGACATAAAACAGGAATTCAATCCTATTACTGAATATTGCACACTTGTCTATAAAGAAAACGGCAATTGCCATTGGAAGTATTACAGTAAACCAAATACCCCACCTGGTGTCATTACAGCGCGTGACCAGGAAAAAAAAGAATGGATTCCAGTGTCAAACACTGGGATGACACCAGGTAATAATGGAGCAAAATCTGTCAAACTCAATGTAAGTGACCAAGAGCTTGAAAAAATCAGCAGAGATGGAATCGATGGTAATGGCACTTTAGGGCTCTCGCTGGCAGCAATAAAAGCTATAAAGGATTACTTTAAAAAACTCGGTAGAAATCCATATGATATTGAACTTGAGTCTCTGGCACAGACTTGGTCTGAACATTGTAAACACAATATTTTTTGCTCCCCTATTGATGAAATAAAAGATGGTCTATATGCTCATTATATTAAGCGTGCAACGCGTGAGATAAATTCTAACATATGCGTGTCAGTTTTCTCCGACAACGCAGGAGGAATAATTTTTGATGACGATTACTTGATTGTAGATAAAGTTGAAACTCACAATAGTCCTTCAGCTCTCGATCCGTTCGGTGGAGCAATGACTGGAGTGCTTGGAGTTAATCGAGATATAGTCGGTTTTGGCAAAGGTGCAGAACCTATCATGAATACTTATTACTTTTGCTTTGCAAAAGAATCAAAAGGCAAACTTTATAGAGATAAAGAGCGCACTGATGAGATCTTACCGCCAAAATATATAATGAAAGAAGTGATTCACGGTGTTAATGTTGCTGGTAATTGCTCCGGTATTCCAACGCAACTTGGATCGGTATACTTTGACGATAGATTTTGTGGAAAGCCGTTAGTCTTTGTTGGCAGTGTCGGAATTATTCCGCGCAGTATAAATAATGTACCTTCACACATCAAAGGGCCTAAAAACGGCGATAAAATCGTAATTATTGGTGGAAGAGTTGGAAGAGATGGAATTCACGGTGCAACTTTTTCTTCAGAGGCATTGTCGGGAAACAGCCCTTCAACAATTGTGCAAATTGGTGACCCTATAACACAAAAAAAATTATCCAACGCCGTCGTAGAAGCAAGAGATCTTGGTCTTTATAATGCAATAACAGATAATGGAGCAGGCGGTCTATCATCGTCCATTGGTGAAATGGGAAAAGACGGATTTGAAGTTGATTTGAGCAAGGTTCTCATTAAAAACGATGGTATGGCTCCGTGGGAAATATGGATATCAGAATCACAAGAGAGAATGACCTTAGCAGTGCCAGAAGAAAATCTTCCTGCGTTTAAGCAAATCATGAAAACACATGATGTGGAGGTCTGTGTAATTGGAGAATTCAACAAAAGTGGCAAAGCCGTTGTTAAATGTCCCCCAGAGGCAGCAATAATGGACATCGAAACTGAATTTCTGCATGACGGTAATCCCAAAGTGCATTTACAGACGAAACCGTGGTCTAAGAAGTCTGCTGTATACTTTCCTGTCATGCAAGTAGCTGACACTGGAATCCAGCAGGTAAAGCCTGCAAACATTTTACGCCAAAATTCATCTAATGGTGGAATTGAATGTGAAATGGATTCCAGTTTGCATGACACCCTTTGCGTGTCAGCTACTTGCATGACATCAAGCCAAGAAACTGAACTAAAAGAAATGCTGAGCAGACCAAACATTTGCAGCAAAGAGTTCATAGTGGTACAATATGATCATGAGGTTCAAGGGTCGTCAGTGCTGAAACCACTGCAGGGCAAGGGAAGAGTGTGCAGTGAAGCTATTGTTTCAAGACCAATCCTTTCTTCAAATAAAGGTGTTGTAAAATCGCAAGGATTTGGCTCAAGTTATGGAGAAATTGACACTTATCACATGGCAGCATGTGCGATTGACACTGCCATACGCAACTACGTAGCTGCAGGAGGAAATATAAATCATCTAGCGTTGCTCGATAATTTTTGCTGGTGCGATGCTTATAATCCAGAAAGGTTGTGGCAACTAAAGAGAGCTGCAGAGGCTTGTTACGACTTTGCAACTGCATTTAAAACGCCATTCATATCCGGAAAAGACAGTATGTTCAATGACTTCAAGGGATATGACGAAAATGGCGAGAAAGTGATGATATCTGCACCACCTTCATTACTCATTTCAGCAATTGGAGTTATAGACAATATTGAAAATGCGGTATCGCTTGATGTAAAAATGCCGGAGGACTTGATATATGTGCTTGGTACAACCCACGATGAGCTTGGTAGATCTGAATATCAGTTATATAGTGGAATAGATAATAACAACGTGCCAAAAGTTGATGCAAAGAGCGCTAGAAAGTTGTATGAACGTTACAACCAGGCAATAAAAGATGACATAATTGTCTCTGCAATTGCACCAAACTTAGGCGGCTTAATTATTGCTCTGGCAAAATCGCTAATTGCAGGAGACCTTGGTGCTGAAATTGATCTTTCACTAGTACCAATAGGAAAAAAACAAAATACAGACATAATAAACAAGATAATAATGTTTTCTGAATCGCAAAGTAGAATATTAGTAACCATTGCCCCGCAAAATCAGCGGAAGTTTGAAGAATTGTTTAAAGGTATAGTTTTTTCATGTATTGGAAAAGTGACAGAGGAGAAAGCTCTCAATATAAAGGATATTATAAGAATAGATTTGAAAGACTTAGGTACTAGTTTAAATAACTTTTGATTACGCTAGACAAATTTTTCATTATGTGTAATGTCTGATTAAAATAAATGCATGTTATTAAATTTGGGTAGGTGATTATGTCCATTTTATCAATACTCTTGCTTATCAGTCTTTCTTTACTTAACACTTCAAATAAATTAATGATATGTGCTACCTTATTTGTAGGAGCTACTTTAGTTGTAAACTCAATGGTTGAGTTTCATGGTAGAAGCAAAGCTACTTACAGCTTAATAGTGTGTACGGTGATATGCTGTCTTTTTAAATTGCAAAATTTTAGTTTGGTAATATTGGTTTCATATACTGCAATTCTAGTCTCTCTTCTCTCAAGCATAGTTATTTTAAAAAAATTAAAGTCCAAATTGAATTTTCATATGGCAAATTTCATCACTTTAATTATAGCATCAGTCATTGATAGTACGATTGTTTGTGTTGGACTACTATACAAAATTTCTGCAGGTAAATGCTTATCAAGATATATTAAAGATTTAATTTTCAAGTTTTCCTATGCATCGATATTGAGTATCTGCTTGTTTGTAGGAATGTATTTATTCTCCTTGGCAAGCAAGAAGTATTTTAAGGTCTCTGCATAACCCGTCTTCTTATATAGCCAAAATAGTTTATACAACCGTCATTCCGCTATTTGTTAGCAGTTTGGCAGTATAATGTGAAAAGCTCTTATTCGGATAGCGGTTCTAAAATCACAGTAATCGGAAATTGTTAATTTAAGTTATTCTTTAAGAGAGCTGGTACAATTTCTTACAGGTTTCATACATGATAAGAGTTTTATTTTTAGCCAAAACAATTGAAATAAGCTATAAAATCTGTTAAAGTCAACTTTGTGCAAGCACCCTTAGCTCAGTTGGATTAGAGCATTTGACTACGGATCAAAAGGTCGGGCGTTCAAGTCGCTCAGGGTGCACCATATTTTATAGGAAATAGAGGTCATGCTTGAAATTGATATGTGTAATACCTATCTTTAAAGGTAAAATACTGAGCTATTATATATGAACAAAAAAGACTATTATGATCTGCTAGAAGTGAGCAGAAATGCTAGTACTGACGAGATAAAAAAAGCATATAAAAAACTAGCATTAAAATATCATCCTGACAGAAATCCTGGTAATAAGGAAGCAGAGGAAAAATTTAAAGAAGTAACAGCTGCATATGAAGTTCTATCTGACTCTGAAAAAAGAGCAGGTTATGATCGTTATGGTCACGATGGTGCTTCCGGTGGATTTGATTTCAGCCAAGCTGGAGGGGATTTTAGCGATATATTTAACGATTTTTTTGGTGGAGGATTCGGCGGCAGTACAAGTAGGTCAAGAACAAAAAGAAGTACAACAGTAGTATCTGGAGCAGATCTGCGCTACGACCTTAAAATTACCTTAGAAGATGCATTTAAAGGAATACAAGCACCTATACATTATGTGACAAATATAAAATGTAATACATGCCAAGGCACAGGTAGCGAAGGAGCAATCAAACCAGTTCAGTGCAACACATGCCAGGGAAGCGGTAGAATTAGAACTCAACAGGGCTTTTTTACCATTGAAAGAACGTGTACTACATGCTATGGGGAAGGAGAAATAATACAAAATAAATGTAAGAAATGCGGTGGAAGTGGGCGTAAAAGAGATGAAGTAAATATCTCCGTTTCAATTCCAAAAGGCATAGAAGAAGGAGCTAAGGTAAGGGTCAGTGGTAAAGGAGAAGCTGGAGCAAGAGGTGGAAAAAGCGGAGATTTATACGTATGTGTGAAAATAGCTACTCATCAGATCTTCACTCGCAATAGAGCAGATTTACACTGTAAAGTGCCTATAAGAATGACACTAGCAGTACTTGGTGGTGAAATCGATATTCAATCAATTGATGGAGCTAAAATAAAAGTAAAGGTCCCTGAAGGCACTCAAACTGGTACCAAACTACGTTGTAGGGAAAAGGGTATGCCATATATGAACTCACATGCTCGTGGTGATTTATACGTACAGGTAATAGTTGAGACTTTAAATCCAAAGAATTTAACCCAAAAGCAGATTGAGCTATTAAAAGCGCTTGAGGAAGAGGAACATGAAAGTGTAGAGCAGAAATCTGAAGGATTCTTTGGAAAAGTAAAAAAAAAATGAGAAATTTGCTAAATGATATAAAGAGGTAGCTGTCTACACTTAATTCTTCTTACCAATTTGAAAGCGTTCTCTTTTAGTGAAAAGATTTTTTTAAGTTATGCAAAAGTGATAAATTCCTTTATTTAAGGTCGAAGTTTTGCTATCCTCGCATTTTAATAATTTAAAATTAATGAACATAAACAAAAATGAGTTTTTATTTCTTCCTCTTGGAGGAGTAGGAAGGATTGGGATGAACGTTAGCCTATATCATTATCAAGGCAAGTGGATTATGATCGACCTTGGTATCGGTTTTGCAGATGAAACTATGCCAGGTGTTGAGCTACTCATTGCTGATGTAGATTTTATTGCTCAAAGAAAAAAAGATTTGCTTGGAATAATAATTACACATGCACATGAAGATCACTGTGGTGCAGTGCCTCATCTGTGGGAAGATTTGCAATGTCCCATATATACAACAAAGTTTACAGTTAATTTTCTCAAGGAGAAACTAAAGGAGTTTCGATTGGAAGGTGTGGTACCTGTGAAAGAGGTAGACATAAATGGCAGCATAAATTTGGGTCCTTTTACCGTTGAGTTTATAAATGTAACTCACTCAATTCCTGAGGCAAATTCAATATTAATTAGCACTGAAGCAGGTAGTGCACTTCATACTGGGGACTGGAAATTTGATCCAAAACCTGTTGTTGGATTAATTTCTAATATAGAGCGTTTAAAAGAAATTGGCGATAAAGGTGATCTACTTGCAGCAATTTGTGATTCAACAAACATACTGAGCAAACACGACCCTGAATCAGAAAGTGAAATTTATGATAATATTTACAATATAATAAAGCGGTCTAAAAAATTGGTTGCTGTCTCGCTATTTGCCTCGAATGTGGCACGAATTGAAACAATAAGCCAAGCTGCAAAAGCACTAAATAGAAAAGTGGTTTTGCTTGGCAGATCTTTATGGAGAATAGTGAAAGTTGCTCAGGATAGTGGTTATTTAACTGATTCTCCTGAGTTTCTAGAAGCAAAGGAGGCAGTAAATTTTCCAAGGGAAAAGCTGGTGCTACTTTGCACAGGTTGTCAAGGTGAGCCACTGGCAGCTACCGCAAGACTTGCCGCTAAGAGTCATCAAGCATTTAAAATGCAGCAAGGTGATACCATGATCTTTTCATCAAAAATCATTCCTGGCAATGAAACTCGTGCACATAACATGCTCAATGCCTTTATTGAGATGGGAGTGGAAGTTATTACTGAAAAAACAGAGAATGTTCATGCTTCCGGACATCCAGTAAAAGCAGAGCTAAGGGAAATGTATTCTTTGATAAAACCTAAGATGTCTATTCCGGTTCATGGTGAGTATATTCATACGGATGCACATGTAAAGTTTGCTAAAGAGTGCGGTGTGAAAAAAGCAATAATGATTGCACCAGGTGATATTGTTAATTTGGAAAATGGGGAAAAAGTTAGCTCCATTGATGTCGACTACTTTGGTATTGATGGTATGTTACTCCGTCATCCAGAATGCAGCGTTATAAAAATGCGTGAGAGAATGAGAGATGCCGGAGCTATCGTAGTGACAGCAGTTGTAAACAAGAAAAATAAACTGCTTGCTAAGCCAAAAGTATTTGCACCTGGTGTTTTCGAAGCGCAAAAAGATGCAGCCATTATGCAAAAGATCATAAAGAAGGTTGAGTCAGCATTTGACTCACAACCGATAAAAAAAATAAGAAATAAAATTGAGAGCTCAATATTTAGTATCTTAAAAGAATATTTACTAAAAAGACCTATAATTGAAGTCCAGATAGAACAGGTATAGAAATACACCTTTTTTTTATTAACCATTATTTGAGTAAGAAGTTAACAATGTATTCTTTGATGTTATTTCAGCATGCAATACTGGAATCCGTAAAAAAAAATCAGTGTCAGATCACACAACTATACAAACATTGTGATTTGAATCTACCAGAAGGGTGCCATCTCAACGCCCATGCAAACATTGTAGTTTTAGAGCAATCTCCACCAGTAGGGTGTCATCCCAGTGCTCTGAAACTGGAATCCAGTTTTTCATGCAACCTTGTCAAAGACGTTTATTTTAGAATAAAACAGCTACTTTTATGCTTGCCACCTCAGTGCACTTACTTGCAGTCAAATTTCTGGATTCCAGTGTCAAGTACTGCAGAAATTGATTTACTCTACTGTCATGCAGTTTAACTTCAAAAGTAAGCTATTTGCTGAGATGACAGGAGGTAATGCAAGAAATCTAATGAAGCTATTCGTTCAACTGGTGTTATTTATTTCGTTATTTATTCCTTATTCCACAAAAGCTGTTTTATATGTTGATATAAAAAAAAGCAATATTGGTAATATTGATCTTGTTGTATCTAAATGTGCATGCAAGACAGAAGTGGAAAGTGAGCTAAGTGAAAGCATCACAAAAGTAATTGAAACAAATCTATCTAATTGTGGCTTATTTAATGTGAAACGTGACGCGAAAGTTGAGTCTTGGAAAAGCGATACTGTAGTCACAGTAAGTTTAAGTGAAGTATCAAACAGAAATTTAGAGCTATCTTTTCGTTTATCTGACAGCTTTACAAACAGAGAATTGCTTACTCAGTCGGTTGTTTTTCTAGCAAAAGACTGGAGGAAAATTAGTCATCTTGTTTCAGATCTGATACATGATAGATTGATTGGTGAGAAAGGGCATTTCAATACAAAAATTACATATATCGCTGAAGAAAAAGATAGCAATTACAAATCCGTCCGTAAAATTGCTGTGATGAATCAAGATGGAAGTAATATAAAGTACTTAACAAATGGTGAGAAATTTGTGTCAACACCAAGATTTTCACCAAATGGAAAGGGTATTGTTTATATCTCATACACAAATGGTAAAAGTTATATAATATTAAAAAATTTAAAAGATAACACTGAATCAATAATCAGCGCATTTGAAGGAGTTATTTCTGCACCAAGATTTTCTCCTGATGGTAAATCTCTTTTTATTTCCCACTCATTGAGTGGTGAAACAAATATATTATCTCTAGACTTAAACAGTAAACGAACAAAAAAAATTACTAAAGGTTCAGCTATAAGTACTTCTCCCTCTTTGTCTCCAGATCAAAAGTACATGGTTTTTAGTTCTGATATAAGTGGAAGTCAGCAACTATATATCATAGATTTCACTAAAAAAAGCAAAAAACCCAAGAGAATTAGTTTTGGAAATGGAAGATATGCTACACCTGTTTGGTCGCCAAAAGGAGATCTGATAGCTTTTACAAAAATTCAGTCAGGAAAATTTTACATAGGAGTTATGAAGCCAGATGGCAAAGAAGAGCGCTTGCTTTCAGAGGGACATAAAATTGAATCTCCGGCATGGCTACCAAACGGCAGAGAAATTATCTTCACTAACGCAGAATCACCAAGCAACTCTAAATTATATTTGGTAGATTTAGTAAAGAAAAATCAAAAAATGGTTTTTACTCCAACGAATGCTTCTTTACCAGATTGGTCTTATTTTTGAAAGTAGATCTATAAAATCGTTATAAATCTTGCTTTATCTTAATCGTTTATAACCTTCGGTACTACGAAATACCCATGCTCCGATTTTGTATTGGATAATATTTCTTCTTTAATGTTTTGAGAATTTATAATATCATCGCGTACATGAATATCCTTATCTATAGTTCCATAACGCATAGGAGAAACACCTTCAGTATTAACTTTCAACAAAGTATCATGTATCCAATCCAGCATTGTCAGTTCTTTTGAGTAGTATTGAATCTCATCATCGGATAACTTAATCCTCACAAGCTGTGCAGTTTTAAGCATTTCTTCTTTAGTAATTGTTATTTTTCTCTTATTTGCAAATTCTATTAACGAAGTGATAAGATCTTCTGTTGATCTAGCTGGCACTTTTACCTCCTTGCATAAAGCAAATTAAAATATTTGCAATTGAAACAACCTCTATCTTATCATTTTTTTCGAATTTGTGAAATATGGTGTCCGTAATTACTAATTTATCCAAAGAAGAGGAAGAGATTTTTTCAACTGCATTTCCTGAAAGTATGCCATGTGTAATGCATGAAACTACAGACTTTGCTCCTCGGTTTTTTAAAGCAAGAGCTGCATTACATAATGTTCCGCCAGAGTCAACTATATCATCAACAATGACGCAATTTTTGTTTGCAACTTCTCCGATTACATTCATTACCTCAGATGTACCTGCTTTTTCTCTATATTTATCTACTACAACAATATCATTATCTAACTTGTGTTTTTCCTCTAAAATCTTTGCAAAAGCACGAGCTCTGCCAATTGCTCCAACATCAGGCGCAACTATTGCCAAGTTTTCCTTATATATAGAGTTAACAAATACTTCAAAACAGCTTAGATTAGTAACTGATATATCAAAAAAACCTTCAATTTGACTTGAATGCAAATCAATAGCAGCAACGCTATTTGCACCTGCAGTTTGAATAAGATTTGCAACTAATTTAGCACTTAAAGCAGATTGCATATTATTGTTTTTAATAACCCTATCCTGCCTACTGTATCCATAATAAGGAATAATAGCCGTTATTCTCTTGGCTCCTGACCTCTTTGCTGCATCAATTGTAAGAAGAAGCTCCATAAGGTTATCATTTACAGGAGAAGAAAGAGATTGTACTACGTATACTTCTTGATTATGTAGATCATTTGCTACTTCTACATTTACCTCACCATCGGCAAATTTTGACGCCTGAGTAGAAAATAGCTGAGCATTTAGCCCACTTGCTATTAAATCTCCTAATTGTTTACTAGCGCTACCTATTATTACCTTCATATATACCAATTAAGTTTTGAAAATTATACAGAAACCATGGAATGATTAAAACTTTATTCTTGCCGTCAAGTAGCTCATAGAAAAGAAAAAGTTACTCGAAACATTTCACTAATTTCCTTATCATGATATGTATAACAATGTTACAAAAAATAATATCATAGAATTCAATAGGATAATTCCTAGAAAACCCCTACATACTAAAAAAAGCAAAATGCTGTTAAAATGAGCTTAAGAATAAATAGCAAACATCTAACATAACAATTCTATTTGTAAATCAGGTGAGACTTATCCTATAGAAAGCTTTCGAACTACGCAAGCGTATCTTTTGCTTTTAGTATTTCTTTAAACCTGCTGCAAAAGAGTAGGAATGGTTATAAAATAGGGAGGTATAGCAAGAGAATAGAGAGGGAAGATGAGCTTAAACTACCATAATCTAAAAGAACATCCGAGAAATTTTCGAGATGTAACAGGTTTGAAAATAGAAGAATTCGAAAAGATTGTAGAAAAAGTGCGCCCAGAATGGGAAAAAGTTCAAGAACAGAAGAAATGCCATGGAAGAACGTCAAGATTGCCTGTATTGGAAGATAAAATACTCTGTATAATTCTATAGACCTGCTGCAAAAGAGGAGATATTTAAAGAGAGATGTAGCAAGAGGGAATGAGCTTAAATTATCAAATCAACGTTATTCTACTTTACCTCACTAGCATTTTCCTTACTTGAGCCTTACTATTACTCACAAATATAAACGTTCGTTACATAGCTCTTAATATGTCTAAAGAGACGAAATTTCCCGAATTATTTATAATGAACCCTTACGATCACATTCTGGGGACGTACATCAGAAAACTTTTATATTATTAGTTTTGTAGTAAAATTATATGAGTACATCGTATCTATTAAATCAGAAGCTTTATGGATTACAGATTGAGAGCTTATTTGTTTGGGGTTATCTGGTTTATACTTAGCTTACTTAGTAGTGTAGCTAATGATACTATATCAAAATATCTAAGTTTACATCTTCAGAGTTTTGAAATAATTTTTTTCCGCTTTCTGTTTACCACTATTACCCTTGTACCTTTTATGTTTTACTATGGAATAGAAACTTTTAAAACAAGTCAAATATCTACTCAAATAACCAGGGGTGGGTTGTTGTTTTGTGGAATGACCTTATGGACTTACGGGTTGACTGTTTTCCCCATAGTAACTGCAACGATTATAAGTTTTTCTATACCATTATTTGTTATACTTCTTGCAATCCCTTTGCTAAACGAAAATATAATTTGGCAAAGATGGATAGTAACTGTTATTGGCTTTGTTGGTATTGCTATTACTACCAAAGCTCATAGTGAAGATTTTAATCCTAAAATTCTTATTTTTATTGTATCTGCATTGATCTTTGCTATATTGGATATACTTAATAAGAAACTTGTAACAAAAGAGTCAGTAATAAGTATGTTATTTTATTCAGCTCTAACGACAACTATTTTTTCTACTCCACCTTTGTTATTTTGTTGGCATGTGCCTTCCTTGTTGGAATTAGTATTACTGCTGATTTTGGGAATTAATTCAAATCTAATTTTGCTCTTTATGTTAAAAGCTTTTACTCTTACTGATGCTACTGCACTTGCACCGTATAGATACATAGAGCTAATAATTTCTGCAATAGTAACATACGTTATATTTAATGAATTACCTGATAAAAGTGCTTTATATGGTACTTTGATATTAATACCTTCAACCTTATTTATAGCTTATTCGGAAGGTAAGGCAATTAAGAAAAATAGTGTAACAACAAAAGTTTATAATTGTTAATGGTATTTATTTTAGATGCTAAGCTATATTTTTAAGGTAATGCACATAACTATTATAGGAGTAGGGTATGTAGGATTAGTATCTGGTACAATGTTATCGGAGCAGGGCCATAAAGTTGATTGCATTGACATAAATACTGAGAAGATTGAACTTTTGAAATCAGGGAAAATTCCTCTATATGAACCTGGATTAGCAGATTATTTAGAGAATAATATAAAGTCACAAAGGATAAGATTTTTTGATTCGTATTCTCAAATAAATCCCAATACAGAAGTAGTATTTATAACTGTAGATACTCCATCAGACTCCCTAGGAAATGCAAATTTAAAGAATGTATATAATGCAGTAAGTGAAGTTTCTGAAAGAGTTAATCAAGATTGCTTAATAGTGATAAAGTCAACTGTTCCTCCTGGTACTGCAGAAAATATACATAATTATTTATCTAATAAGGGCTATAACTTTGATTTAGGAGTTAATCCAGAGTTTCTCAAGCAAGGCTCTGCAGTATCAGATTTTTTATACCCAGATAGGATAATAATAGGAGTAAAAACTAAGCTAGCTAGAGCAAAACTAGAAGTTATATATAGATCATTTATAGATAAGAATATTCCGTTAATAGTCACTGATACAGTTACTGCTGAAATGATTAAATATGCTTCTAATGCTTTTCTAGCAACAAAGGTTGCTTTTATCAATGAGATGGCAGGTTTATGTGAGCTATTAGGAGCAGACATTGACCTTTTAGCTAACAGTATGGGAATGGACCATAGAATAGGTAAGGAATTTCTCAAAGCTGGTCCAGGATTTGGAGGATCATGTTTTCCTAAAGATTTGTCAGCTTTAATAAGGCTTGCTGAAGACCACAATGTTAAGCTACAAATTTTAAATTCAGTTAAGGAATCTAACTATAATCATATAACAAACATTGCTAAAAAGGTAGAATATGTATTAAATGGAGTCCAAAATAAAAAAATAGCGATATGGGGGCTAACTTTTAAGTCTGGTACTGATGATGTAAGAAATAGCCCAGCTATAGATATTGCAAAATTGTTAGTGAATAACAAGGCTAAAATTACTGCATATGACCCAATGGGGATAGATAATGCTAGGCAAGTTCTAAAGGATATAGAGTACGCGGATAATGCTATAGGGGCTGCAAGGGACGCGGAAGCCTTGTTATTGTTAACGGAGTGGAAAGAATTTAAAAATCAAGATTTTGCAAGTTTAAAGAGTATTATGGCTGCACCTAATGTTTTTGATTTCCGTAATTTATTAGATAGCGAGCTATTACTAAGATATGGTTACCATGTTTATTCCTTGGGTAAAAAATCTATCTACAAAGTTTAACTGTTAAGAATTTTTTTTTACACCGCTTTACTTATTTTTTTTAGATCTTTGCTTGATAGTATGGAAAAGCAAACGAGTGCAACAACAGAGCAAATGGAAAAAAATGAAAACATAATACTGTTACCACAGTGCTTAACAAGCACTCCTAAGAGCACGCATGAAAATATTGAACTTGCAATATACCCAAATAATCCTGTTAAGCTTACAATTGCACATACATTATTTTGTGGAGCAATTTCTACAGCTATAACACCTGTCAGTACTTGCACTCCAAATATAAAGAATCCTGACAAGATTGCACCAAGGTTCATAAGAATTATATTTTGACCAAAGTTCATTGCAATAAAAGTGAGTGCTATACCCAACATATAAAGTGATGCCAGCAAGCTTCTATTTTGAAAGAAGTACATATCACTAATTCTTCCTGTGATTAAAGTTCCAAGGATTCCACCTAAATCATATACGCCTGTTATTAGTGAGGATTGTACAAGAGAAATTTGTAATTTATCCTTTAAAATTATAGGAAACCAAAAGAAGATTCCCATTTTTATAATATAAGCACAAAAAGTAGCACAACATAGAAACCATATAGAACTTTTCACTTTGATACCTATCTGAGATTTTTGCACCTTATAATAGGTAGTAAAGTTGGCGCTTTCTTTGTAATATGCTTTTAATATTATATAAATTCCAAAAAGTAAGCATAAGAAACCAGAGTACAAAAATGCACTTTTTGCATCATATATTTTAATTATACTTGGTAATACAATTAAAGTAATACAAGAACCAAGTTGCTGAGATGCGCTCATAACTCCCCATGATGATGCAATTGAAGAGATGCTAGAGTTTGTAACCATAAACTTGGTAATAGCTGGCCAACCTAACCCTTGTGTCCAAGCTAATAATATTAATGTTAACAGTAATAAAGTTAGATTATTATATGATAAAGTTATACCAATGGTTAATAATCCAGTTGCAATATTGCATAGCCCAAACATAAATAATGGATTATTTTTGGAGTCCATGATTATTCCATTAACAAATTTTGATACTCCATAAAAAAAAGAAAAGCAGGCAAAAAAATAGCTTAATTTTACATGGTCAGTATCTATTAACAGTGGCAGAGCAATTGGTATACTTTGTCTTGATAAATAAAGCAGCATATATCCACAGAAGAATAGTAAATATTGAAAGAAGACAAAGTTCACACCTATTCCCAAATAGCTCTATGCAGATGCTAGCATAATACTATATTGGTATAATATTGTTTGACAAGAAGTTTGCAAACAATTAGTGCAGAAAATTACTTACTTAGTATCTTTCTTATAGCAGATACAGTAGCATTAATATCTTCATAGCTTATATCTCTATGTGTTATAGCTCTGATTTTACCTCTTATGTTAGCCATTCTAATTCCATAATTTGTCATTAGTACGTTTATTAATTCTTGAGTAGATATACAATTAGTACGTAATGAAAAATACGCTATATTAGTTTTATACAGGTCGATATCAATTATAACTTGATCTATGGAGTCTAGGCCTTCTATAAGGTGCTGCATTTTTTTATGATCTTCTTCTAAAGAATTTACATTATTACGTAGAGCATATAAACATGCAGCTGAAATAATGCCAGCTTGGTGCATACCTCCGCCAATTTGAAACTTATAGTACCAAGCTTTTTCAATAAACTCTTCACTTCCAAGCAATACTGCGCCCATTGGAGCACCTAATCCTTTACTAAAATCAATGAATACCGAATCAAAATAACTTGCATACTCCTTTGGAGATATTTTAGTATGAGCACAAGCGTTGAACAGTCTTGCTCCATCTAAATGAGTGAATACGTCATTCTCTTTGCAGAGACTTGAGATCTCTTGAATATATTCTAAAGGCCACACAGCTCCACCACCAAAATTTGTCGTTTGTTCGATAGAAACAAGCCCAACTCTCGGAATATTTCTTAAACTAGGACGAGTAATAAACTCAACAATTTGTTCTCCAGTAAATATTCCTCTCGTACCTTTGATGGGCAAAGGAGTGGCATGTGCCTGGGCTGCGATCAAGCCAGATTGTACTATGAGCGGATGTGAAGTTTCATCAAGCAGCAAGTAATCACCAGGTCTTTGAATGTGTACTTTATAAGCAATTACATTGGACATCGTTCCTGAAATCAAAAAGATTCCTGCAGGTTTACCTAATATTTTACATGCGGTTGCCACTAATTCGTTCACAGTTGGATCTTCACATGCAGCTTCGTTTCCAACTTTTGCTTTAGCCATCGCTTCCCTCATTTTAGCTGAAGGGTCAGTGTTTGAATCGCTAAAGAAATCTATTTTTACTCTCATATTAAATTTAACACAACCTCCTTTATAATTTCAGCAGCTTTCATGATGTCTGTTTCCTTTGTGCCAAGATGGGTAACTGCTCTTATATGAGACTCGAGCCAAGGAAAAAGCAATAAACCATAAGCTTGGCACTTACTTAAGAAAACCTCATTAGTTACATTTAGTGCTTTTATACTAAAGCTTACTATATTAGTTTCTGGATAAGGTAGTACCAGTTTTATGTGTGGAATTTCCTTAATCTTGTCTGCAAACAGTTTGGCGAGTTTATTGTCTTCTTTAAGCCTAGAAATATTGTTCTGTAGTACATACTTTGCTGCATTAGCACAATACCCTATCTGATGATAACCACTACCTAGCCAAACCTGTAGCTTTTTAGCCCTTTCAATTATCTCTCTTTTACCCATAAGCATTGAACCAAAAGGAGCTCCAAGTCCTTTGGTAAAAGAAAAGCTCATTGTATCCACATATTTAGCATAATCTGCTAAAGCAATATTTGTTTCGACATGAGCATTAAATATTCTTGCACCGTCTAAATGAAGATTTACATTGTGAGCTTTTAAAAAGTGATATAACTCGACTTGTTTTTCAAAAGGATAAATTTTACCATTAAACCCGTTTATACTATTTTCTATAGAAACAAGACTCACCTGAGCAAAAATTTTGTACCTTGGCTTAGAATTAATAGCATATTCTACTTCAGCAACATCTAAGATTCCGCTATTATTTCTAATACAATTAAATACGATATTATTTACTTTTGCATTGCCTGCGCTATCGAAAAAATTAACGTGATAATTATAATGAGTTATTAGTTCATCACCAGGACTTGTTTGACTGGCAATGGCTAATCTATTTGCAAGCATACCGCTGGTTACAAATAATGCTTCTTCTACTTTGAATAATTGTTTGCAATATTCTGATAAGTCATTACAGCTTTTGTCTTCACCATAAGCAAAATCTCCAACAGTTGCATTACTTATTGCATGTATAACGTTGGAGCTCTGCAGAGTTGTAGTGTCACTTCTCAGATCAATAATTTTTTCCATCTTATTTCTTGCCATTCAAACAACCAATTTGAGCATTCCAAAGTTCCTTGTAAAGACCTTGCTTAGAAACTAATTCAGCGTGTTTACCATCTTGGACAATTTTTCCTTTGTTAAATACTAGAATTCGGTCCATGTGTAAAAGTGTAGAAATACGGTGTGCTATAGTAATCGTAGTTTTATTTTGCATCAGTTTAAATAAACTCATTTGAATTGTTTTTTCTGTTATAGAATCTAACTGACTAGTTGGTTCATCAAGAAATAATATTGGAGCGTTTTTTAAAAATGCCCTTGCTATTATTATTCTTTGTCTTTCTCCTCCAGATAGTTTGATGCCTTTTTCTCCGACTGTAGTTCCATATTGATCTGGTAGAGTCATAATGAAATCGTGAATACCAGCCAGCTTTGCAGCTCTCATTATTTCTTCGATAGTAGATTGAAGTCTACCATATATGATGTTTGCTAAAATAGTATCATGAAATAACAATGGGTCTTGAGGTATTACAGATATTTGTTGCCTCAAAGAACTCTGTGTAACTTCTGATACTATTTGATTATCAATCTCTATATTACCTTTTTTAACATCAAATAGCCTTAGGATTAAGTTTATAAAAGTAGATTTACCACCTCCAGAATAACCAACTAGACCTACCTTTTCGCAAGGATTAATGGTAACTGAGAAATCTTGAAATAATGGCTCCTGACCTTCATAAGAAAAAGAAACATTGTTAAACGTTATTCTTCCACTTAATAAATTTAATTCTTTAGCATTTTCCTTATCTTGAATTTCTGGTACGGTATTCAAGATTGGCAATGCATCTGAAACTTTGCCGAAATGAGTAGAAAATTGGGTAAGATTTCTAGTTAGATGGTTAAGAAACTCTATAATCGATATATTAATTCCAAGTACAAGAACAATATCTCCTATTGCGATTTTGTTCAATTGATAATCATGAATTAAAAAATACAAGTTTACTGCTTGGAGTATATCGAATGAATAGCCATATATAAACCAAAGACAAAAGTATGCCCACTGCAATTTTCTCTCTGCAATAGTTCTTTTCTTGCATATTTGAAAAAATTTGTGTCTCTCATGTGCTTGCTGAGAAAATAGCCTTACTGATATAACATTTAAAATACTATCTGCTATACTAGCTATTACTTGTGAATTTTGTTTAGAGTAATTATCAGCTAGTTCAGTAAGTACACGAAAGCTGAAAATCGAGACTAAAATAAAAATGCTTACCCAAGTGAATGTAGCGATTGCAAACTTTATGTTTACTAATGATAAGGTATAAATAGCTAAGACTAATGCTATACTGTAACCGAAAAAACAATCTATAAGCAATCTTATTAACTCTATCACACTATCCATTAAGCTACTGACCTTATGTACTAAGCTTCCAGATAAATTGTTCTGATAATAGGAATGGTCTTGTTGGAGTAGCCTACAAAAAGATATATCAGCTATTTTTTGACGCATTAAGGTAAACATTCGAATGTCAACAAAATAGCCATAGAATCTAAAAGCAGTAGTGATAAGTAATGCCATGCCAAGATAAGCGCTTACAGGTAATAAAAGATTTTCAATTACATTACCTTCCTGATATTTTACAGCTGTATCTAGAATATTTTTTACTAAATACTTTCTAAAAGACAAATCAACAGCTACCACCAGAGCAACTAAAGACATTATAAGTACATTAAGCTTGAATTTAGATACTATATTCAAGATGAACATCAATACACATTTGAAGCTATCAACTCTACTTCTGTTCATTTACAATGCTAGCTCCACTACTTTAACTTTTTTATTGAGAAATACAAGTAGTGAAAACCATAAATTTTTGTATATTTTTCCTGAGATGTCTCCAGCATCATGTAGTGCTGATGCTTGATTTAGAATAAGCAGCTTATATAAATCTCGCTTAGCCTCAGTAGTGTCGATCTCAGAAATATTTGTAGTTGTATCTGTAATAAAGGCTAACCAGCTCTTGATAAGTTCTTCCATGTTTTTTGCTTTTATACTTTCCTGGTAGCCAAACAATGACAAGCATTCTCTCAGTATAGATTCTGTTAACTCACCACAATTGAGTATACCAAAAACTGAAGGCTGAGGTTTTGGCACATAGGGAAGGTCTTGATCTTTTATAATCCACCTTGTTACATAAGCAAATCTATCTTTAGCATCTGTATTCTTATCACTACCATGCCATAACCGTGAATCAAAAACTATCGCATCTCCTGCTGAAATAGGTAGTGACTTAATTTTGTAATTTTCCCGATTACTTGAGTACTGATCAAAAAAATATGGGTACCAAAAATCAACTAAAGGCTGTATTTCCCATTTATGACTGTTTTCTATAATTTGCAGTGCACCTGAAGTTTCACTTACATTATTCAAAGCTAACCAAACAGAAAAGTGGTAAGGATCATTGAAACTATAGGAGATGTCTTGATGGAAGGGAACTGCATCTATTAAATCAGCAGTTTTACATATAACATTTGATTTTTTCTGCAGTATCTGACACTGAAGTGACTTTTCAAGGTAATTTTTAATAATTTTATCTAATGCTTGAGAGATAATTCTAGTTACTCGAGATGACGTGCCCCATCTGCCGGTACAGTTTAAGTAGTCAGAAGTTGAAACACTTAGTTCTTGGGATAGCTTTGATATCTTATTTGTTATATCACTTAAAGACTGAGTTATTAGCTCTAAAGGAACCAGATTTTTGATAATAAAAAAACCATTTTTTTGTAATGTTTCCATGTGATTAACACCTGACATCAATAACTGATAAGTAATCTGTTAAAGGTAAAACAGCAAAAATTTTGAATCCTTTTACTTGTTTGAGTATTTTTTCCCAATCGTTTAATGTTCTTAGTTTACCTCCTGTTTCAACCATGACATTAATATCTACAGAGCCTCCAGTTGGAGAGCGGTAATCTAAAATAGTTTCTATCAATAAAATACGAGATATTCCTTTGACCAATTTTAAATAAGACAATACTTTATCATCATCATAGTGCTGTAGAAAGCGGCAAAAGACACCTAATTCATAATTTGTAACTGATAGTTCTTCCTGAGTTATAAGTTTGACTTTTAAATTTTCTACTAACTGTCTTGGTACTTTATGTTCGTTATATAGGCCTATAGAACCTTTATTGTGTATATCAGAATAAGCAAGAAATAAAGAGTGTACACCAAATAGCAATATATTCTTAGCACCATCTATATTAATCCTAGAATTAAACTCTTTAGTATCAAATCTAGAATATCCTAGCAATGCTTGGTAAAACGCTATTTTCTTATCTTCTGATGCTTCTCTTTCCTTAAAAGATTCAAATGAAGAGATTGACTCCTGTTTTAGTATATCAGCAATCTTTAACCAATTCTTTTCAGCGGCAACTCTTGCCCACATTGTTGCTGCTTTTGGCAAAAATGGTATTTCCTTAAAACACTTACCTTTTGATGATAGTTTCCATAAGTCCTCGTCCTTATCGTAATCAACAAACCCTATTTCCCACAACGCCCTTAACAGCCTTTCTAGATTTGGTACGATAATGTTTAACTTTTTAGATAAAACTGGCATAGTTGCAGGTAAAATATTTAACAAATCAAGTTCAATAGCAATGCTTGTTAGGTAAGTTTTCCAAAAGGCTGAAAGTTCTGCAGAAATCCTATGCACTTGAGATTCTTTACCTAAATCAAAAATACTAAACTTTACATTTCCGGTAATATCGATTTGTCCTAACAGACCTTCAAAAGTTTCAACTTTTGCCATCCCATTATAGAATGCTTCTACCATTTTAAATCTCTGCTGGTAAACAGGATCACCATTAATATCTATATGAAACCAACCATGTTGATCTTCTGCAATAGAATACCCTTTATGAAAAACATTAAGTTTTTTATACCATTTATTATGTACTAACTTTCCATGATGATTAATATGTGTAGCTTTACCATCCTTATAGACTACAGCGATACCATCCTTAAAATCTCCAACATAATCATATTCCTCCTGATAAATCCTGTTGCCATTTAAATTAATATGAAAACATTTATCATGTCTTCTAACTACACAAGCATCTTCCTGATAATTTCCAATCCATTGATAAGACTGTTTGTATACTCTACATCCAAATGAATCAATATGGTAACACCCTGTATCATCTTCTACGGCTGCTCTATTAAAGTAGAATCCAAAAGTTTTTAGAAATCTATTATGATAAACTGCTTCTCCTCTTACATTGATATGATAAGCACCTGTCTGATCATAAACCGGTGCAAGACCGGGCTCATGAAATTTACCAACCTTTATAAACCTATTTTCATACAAAGGATTTCCTAGTAATTCGTGAAAGCTCTCACACGGTGAAATTTTAATAGATCTAAGATTATCTTTGATTAATTGATCAAAGGTTTTCTCATGTTGCATGTTTTGCATAATTTGTAATTTAAATAATTCTTTTGTAAGCTTAGGTACTCACTACTCTGCCATATTTCCTCGAGTTTAACCTCATTAACATTACCAAAATTTCCTAATGTCTTACGGAGTTCATCTGGAGCACAGCAAGGACTAAACTTTCCTTCATTGTTTATCCATGCTTCTTTACCTAAAAATGGGCATTGACCACCTGGAGCCAAATCCTTAATACCTTCTTGAGAAAGAATTGTAAAATTTTCTAATTTTATCTTTTTACCATTTGGTAATAGCATATTATCTCTAAGCTCATATAACCTTCTCACCTCTGTATTCCATCTACTAATTGCTAACTCATCTCTTCTCATAGATAGATCCTTAATTTCCTCAAAATGTGCCCAAAGATGATGTCCTTTAACTCTATCTATGCCGTTTTTTATGGCCATCTTAACTATGTCATAGAGTTCATGTAAATTACTTTCCAAAAATGTTAATTGTAAAGTAACGGTACACCTTTCACCTGTGTCGCTAAAGTATTTATCTCTAACTTCAAGGAAAGTTTTTAAGTTTTCTGTCACTACTTCCCATTTTGAACCTTTCATGATTCTTTCATGAGTTTCTTTAGTTGCCCCATTCCAGGAAATCTTAACATCAGATAAAATTGGTACCAATAGTTCAGCCCATTTTCTAGCTCCTTTAATGGGAAAAGAACCATTGGTTGTGAGGTTAAGCTTAAGGCCGAACTCATGGCACAAATTGATTATTTCATCAAAGCTTTTATACATTAAAGGCTCACCCATAGTAGAAGGAATGATTTCCCTTAAAGGTGTACCAGCTGCTTCTTTAATTACTTTTCTGATAGTTTCTATTGATAGTATCTTAGGTTTTATTCCTTTAGCTTTCTTCTCTTCTTTAACTTTACTGTATGGTGAAAAACATTCGCACATTATACAAGAAAAATTGCAGTAATCTGGATTAGTATCAAAAGTAATTCTCCAAGGACCGGGTTTAACAGCTACTGATTTGCCTTTCTTTTTAATAGCATTACGGTAAATCTTGTTAAGTTTTTCAGTATGCTCACTTATAGAAGGTATATTTCCATTTTTAGTATAAGGATAGCCTTTTTGGGTAAGTTTACTATATAACTCCTGATCTGTAGATAGGATTTGCATTTTTTCTGATAAACTACTTGCATCTCTGTGCTTAAACAACAGTCCATCTCTTACATATTCTGCCATGCCACCATAATCGGCTGTTATAACTGGTATTCTAAGTTGCTGTGCTTCATGTATTACTAACGGTGAATTTTCACCCCAAATTGAAGGAACGACTATTGCATCAACTTTATTAAATACGTCAGTAACTATATTCTTGTTATCATAACTTCCCATCCATTCTATTCTTTCTTTAACAATAGGTAAAAATTGATCGGTAATCGCTTTTAAAGCGTTAGTTTCTTCTCTTTCTGCTCCCCAAATTCTAAGTTTTGCTTTAGATGATAAGTGAGAAAAAGCTTTCAATAATAGATCAACACCTTTCTCGGAAGTATGAGTACCAATATAACCGAAAATAAACTCTTTTTCTTGTGCTCTATTTCTATTCTTAAGACGATTGAGATCAAAACCATAATCAAGATAAGAAATTTTGTTTATCGGAACATTAAAATCCTGAGTAAATTTATCCATCAAGAATTTCGATGGGGAAATAAAGTAATCTATATAGTCTATTATTTTCCTTGTGTGCTTCATTCTAGTTGCAACCCATTGTTCCCAATAATTTATGTCTGAATTCAGGAATTCTTCATCTCCTGTAAAATATCCCTTGTAACATTGGGTTGCACATTTTTGATCCTTTTGTCCATCACAAAGCTGCAATAAATCTTCAGAATTACGTTGAATAAACCTTCCTCTTGGACACATTAACCAAAAGTCATGTAGCGTAAAAATTGTAGGTATATTTTCTTTAAAAGCAATTTCTGGTAAAGTAATTGATAGATGATTAAGATGACCAAAATGTATAAGATCTGGCTGAAAGTTATCTATTATTCTTTTAAATTTTATATTTACTTCTTCATTGATAAATTTATAACGATATTTAGCTGTAGGTATATTAATTAAATGCAGTAAAATCCGGGAATCACTACGATCTAGAACTGTAGTGTAATAAAAATCAGGTAAAAAGCTATTTTCATACCTAGTAAATACTTGTACCTCATTGTTATTTGCTAGTTCATGAGCAAGAGTTTGGCTATAAACCTCTGAACCAGCACTATAATAAGGAGGGTAACCATGAATAACTTTTAATATTTTCATATATTACCATATCTATATTGTTAGGATATTCTTGTGTATTGTTTTGTAGACTTTTTATAAATTTACTTAATCCTACTTCTAATGAATGTTTTGGAGACCAACCAAGTAGCTCTTTAGCTCTAGTAAAATCACCATGAAACTTAGTTACATCAAAATTTCTTGGAGGATAAAAATCAATTCTAGAATCACTTTTTGTGACTTTTAATATTGTTTTTGCTAAGTTTTCTAAAGTACATGGGCTATTAGTAGTAAGATGAATAGCAGGAAGAGAAGATTTTTCGCTTTGTAAATATTGAACAGTTAAGCATATACCCTCTATAACATCATCCAAATAGGTAAAATCAAAAACACATTCTTTACCTTCTATTTTAATTGGATCACCTCTTAATGCATTAATACAGAGTGCAGGAATTACTCTACTGTTATGATCTAGTAAACCACCGTATACATTTGAAAAGCGTAATATTGCTACATTAAAATCTTTTGAACTTGTTATTTGTTCCTCAATCAATGCTTTACCTTTGGCATAATTATTTATTGGATCGATACTAGCAGATTCTGTAACTGGCAGTTCCTTCTGCTCTCCATAGACTTCTCTACTACTTGCATATATAAACCACGGTTTATTTGGAAGTGACTTACATAACCCTAAAAACTGCATTGTACCATCAACATTAATTTTTCTACACAGTTCAGGATAAAGTTCACCATGTATAACTCGAGAAATTGCAGCCAGATGAATAATTCCTGTACACTGAGCAAGTAGTGGTACTATATCTTCTGAAAAAAAACTGAGTGGATTGTTGTGAAACCTAATATCACAGCTTATTACTTCATGGCCCTGGTTTTCTAACTTTTTCACCAAGGTTGACCCTATCAAACCTGCAGCACCTGTTATTAATATCCCCATGTATACCCTCTCACTACAACTAGGAAAATTTGTCGTACCAATTATCTTACAAGTAAGAATCAAAAGGTATTATAAAACCAGTATAAAACAAATGTCAACTTAAATTAATGAATAAGAAAATGTAGTTATGAAAGAAAAGTTGGCCGCCTTTTTTTTTGAAAATAGTGTTCGGCTTTAATCAAATCCTCTTTATTATTTACTCCCATTGCTTCTCTTTCATCAGAAACTACATAACCTACACTCAAGTTATTGGTTGCTGCAATGGGCACTATATCATTAAGACAATATTCATTGGTCGAATTATTAAATTTTATTTCTTTTACTAAGGTAAAGAGATCTTTAGCATATGAAACCATTATTCCAGAGTTTGCAAGAAGCATTTTATCTCCATTTTTTAGGATTTTTTGAACATTTCCGTAATTATCAATTACTAATCTTCCATATTGTTCATCTTGACTATTGAATCCAAGAAGAACTAAATTATTATACTTTAAACAATCAGTCATTTTCATAACTGTATCGCTAGATATAAAAGGAGTGTCTCCATACTGTATTAAAACTATGTCTTGATCAGATAACTCCTCCAGATTTTCTAGAGCAATTTTAACTGCAGTGCCAGTGCCTGTAATATCTTCTTGAATTATTAGTTTTATATTGTATTGATCGATTATACTTTTTAGAGTATCAAAGTTTTCTAAATCTTTTAGAAGGGAGTTGTTAACAACAATTGATAAGCTTTTTAGACTCAGCGATTTTGCATTAGAAATTATATGTTCTAAAAGAGTAAGATTTCCCACTTGGTGCAACGCTTTTGAATATTCAGAATTCATTCTACTGCTCTTTCCTGCTGCTAATATTATCAAAATTTTACTCATACATAACTCAGGAATTGATTAGGTAGTAAGTTAATTTATAATTAGTAAGATGTAAAGTCCACTGTAATTTTTATATATTTTCTAGATCTTGGCACCCTCATTAGAGTTTCATTTAAGAGAGCTATAACTTTAAACTCTTTACTCTATTTTCTACGCTGACATCTTGTAAACTCTGATCTGGACTTTTTAATATTTCTAATAATCTACTTGCAAGGTTTGAGTGTTTATTGATTACTGCAACCTGGACTAATGACTTGTCTTGATCATTACGAGCATTTGTTACAGCTACGCGCTCATCGGGTTTTATTGCTCTCAGCTTACTGATAATTTCAACATTACCATTTTTTGCATTTTCAAATAGCTCTTCTACTAATTTCAATAGGTTAGTAATATTCTGGTCTCGAGAAAGATCAAGTGGTGCTTTACCTTCTTTATTCTTGATGTTATAAATTGCACCATGTTTCAACAAAGATTTTACAGCTTCGAAAAAGCTATTTTCAGTAGCAACATGCAACGATGTAGTGCCTTTAACTATTGTTTTAGCATTAATAAAATCACTCAATTTATTGTGGCTTACACGTTGTAACAAAGCTTCAATAATTTCTTTATGACCTTTGGAAGCAGCAGTGTGTAATGGTGTATTACCCTTGTTAGTAACTTTAGTAGCATCAGCTCCATTTGCTAGCAAGATATTTACAACTTTTATGTGCCCATTATTAACAGCATAATGTAATGGCGTTCTTCCATCCACGTTCTTCGAATCAATGATTGCTCCATCTCTAATGGAACTCTCAATTCCTAAATAATTATTATCTTCTATAGCCTTAAATAACTTCTCAACCAATTTTAGTAATTTTATTACTTCTGGGTTTCCTCTTCTTTCCGCAAAGTGTAATGGTAAAACATATCTACCTCCTTCAGCTCTAGCATTAAAGTATGCTCCGCTCATAAGTAGAGACCTAACTATATCTAAATTACCAATTTGTGCCCCTAAGTGTAAAGGCGTAGCATTTTTATCCATTTTTGCATTAACATCCGCTCCATTTATAATAAGAGTTTTAACTACCTTAGGATGACCATATTGAGCTGCAAGATGTAGGGCTGTGCCTTTATTTTGATTTTCTTTTACATTTACATCAGCACCATGTTTCAATAGAACGGTTGCTATCTGATCATAACCTTTTTCTGCTGCAAAATGTAAAGGAGTCCAATTTGTGTGATCTAAAGCATTAATATCTGCTTCCTTTTCTAAGAGCAATTCAACCACCTCTAAATGATCATGGTCTACTGCAAAGTGTAGAGGTGTAGTACTTTTAACTGTTTTAGCATTAATGTCTGCTCCTTTATCAAGCAAAGATTTAGCAACTTCTAAATTACCATCATATGCTGCACAATGTAGAGGAGTCCAACTTCTGTTATCTAGAGCATTAATATCTGCTCCATTTTCAATCAAGAAATTCATTATTTCCAAGCGATTATGTTCTGCTGCCAAATGTAGAGCTCTTCTACCATCATCCATCTTTGCATTTATATTTGCTCCTTTTGCAATTAAGCTCTCTACTATTTTTAAAGAAAAACCATTATATGCTGCATTATGTAAAGGAGTCCAATTCTGATCATCCACGGTGTTAATGTTTGCTCCATTTTTAATTAAAAAATCACTCACCTCGAAATGACTTTGCTGAATTGCTAGATGCAAAGGTGTAAAACCTTCGTTTTTTTTAGCATTAACATTGGCTTTTTTCTCTATTAGTAGCTTCACTACTTCTAAGTGACCATTCTGAGATCCTATATGTAAAGCTGTGGAATTATCGTGGTCCTTAGCATTAACATCAATTCCCCTTACGAGAAGAAGAGACTTAACTACTCCAAAGTGATTACGTTCTGCTGCTAAATGTAGAGGTGTAAGATTCTCATAATCCTTAGCATTAACATTAGATTTTGCTTTTAGTAAAATGTCTACTAACTCTAAAAAGCCATTTTGAGACGCTAAATGTAGAGGTGTAATCTTATCATCTGTTTTTGCATTAACGTTTGCTCCCGCTTCAAGCAGAACTTTAACTATATCTAACCTACCAGTTTGTGTTCCCAGATGTAAGGGTGTAATGTTTGCATCAACTTTATGATTACCTATGCCTGAAGATCCAGCGTTAATATTAGACCCTTGTGAAATAAGAGCTTTAACTACTTCGAGGTTACCATTTTGTACTGCAGAATGCAAAGGTCTTGCTCGATCATTATTTACAGCATTAACATCTAATCCCTTTTCAATAAAAACATTTACTATATCTAGATGACCATTCTCTGCTGCTAGGTGTAAAGGTGTATTAAGTTTATCTGTTTTAGTACTAAGATCTGCTCCATTTGCAATCAAGGTGTTGACTATATCTAAATATCCTTGCTGGGATGCAAAACTTAAAGGTGTAAAGCCTAGAATGGTCTTATGGTTTACATCTGCTCCATGAGCAATAAGAAAGTTAACCATCTCTAAGCGATTTTTTGCAATTGAAAAATACAGTGGCGTAAAGCCATCGTACTTAATCTCTGAATTAATATCTAAACCTTCTCCTAATAAAGTGTTGACTAAATCCAACTGACCATTTCCTGCTGCTAAATGTAGTGGTGTAAGACTAAGATGTTTCTGAATTTCATAATTTTCATTTAAAAACTCTACAAAAAATTGCAGCTGATCCAGATTATTAGATATTCTATTAGTAAACATAAAGGCCTCGCATGAAGAATTTATGTAAAATATAGTATCTACAAGTTTTTAAGCAAGATAAATCTTCTTCTTAAAAAAGATACTGTAATCCAATCTGTATGCTTATAACTTCTTCATTTGATCATGAGTAGATCAGGTGTCTCAGCTGCAATAGAGACACCTGCCTTAAGTAGCTACGTCAATTTTCTCTGTTTTTGCCCCTTTTTTTTCTGATGAAGATGTCTTCATTCTTCTCAGTAGCCAATATTCTTTTTAAAGAATAATCGTTACGTGCACCAAGGAACTTAGAAAGAACAATAGGAAATCCACTTAAAAAGCATTAATAATTATACATAATTCTAATGATCTTCATGAAAGGGCTTAGAATAGAATTTAATAGACAATCTGATTTTAATTGATATTAAACTGATCAGACTGAGAGTTGAAAATATGGCAATAATTCTTTTAGACACAAAAACTATAAATCGTATAGCAGCGGGAGAGGTAATAGAAAGGCCAGCGAGTGTAGTAAAGGAATTAGTAGAAAATGCAATAGATGCTGGAAGTTCAGAGATAGAGATCAAAATAGAAAGTGGTGGACGTAACCTTATAACTGTGACAGATGATGGAAATGGAATAGAAAAGGACGACTTAGAACTAGCATTTATGAGGCATGCCACTTCAAAATTAAGCGATAGTGAGTTAATAGAAATCAAGCACCTTGGGTTTAGGGGAGAAGCTTTACCTTCAATTGCAGCAGTAAGCAGAATGAAATTATCGTCTAAGGCAAGTGGAGCAAAGGAAGCATGGTCTATAAGGTATGAGGGAGGAGAAAAAATAAGAGAGATTACCCCTTGTTCTTTGTTGCAAGGTACATATATTGAAGTTCGTGACTTATTTTTTGCTACACCAAATAGACTAAAGTTTCTAAAAACCGAAAGGGCAGAAACACAAAGTATTGTTGATATTGTGAATAACTTAGCGATGATTAATTATAGTATTGGGTTTACTCTCACTTCTGGTAATAAAAAGCTCTTAAAATATGTTAAGCAAACTTCGCTGTTCAACAGATTATGTGAAATAGAAGAAGAATTTCAAAGCAATTCACTGGAAGTTAAAGAGGAAGAAGAAGGCATCAAACTTAAGGGACACATCTGTAAACCTAATGTCAATCGTGGCAACTCAACTCAGATTTATACGTTTGTTAATGGAAGGCCAATAAAAGACAATCTACTTGTTGGTGCAATTAGATATGCGTATCACGATTTTATTCCAAACAATAGGTATCCTTTTGCAGTGTTGCATTTAGAAATACCATATGACCAAGTAGATGTAAATGTGCATCCAAATAAATCGGAAGTAAGATTTCAGAATAAAAGGCTAATATATGAAATAGTGAGAAGAGGGATAATAAAAACACTATCAACGAGATTTGCAGCGGGTGATCAAGGTATTGAAGAGGAGCTAATTTTTAATGATAGTAAAAGCCAAGAGCAGGTTGATAGTCAAGAGAAAAAAGATCAAAAAGAGTTTTATGAAAAGAGACCAAGTCTTTTAGAAAATCGTCTAATGAAAGAATTCAATGCACCAGATGAAAGAAGGCAAAGCTTACCAGAAACTTTTAAGTATGGAGAATCCCCAGCCCAAAAGGGAACGATGGTTTTAGAAAGGAAGCAAATTGATTTGGTAGAGGATCATCCCCTAGGATATGCACGTTGTCAGGTCCACAATACTTACATTATTGCTGAGGCTGGAGATAGGCTGATTATAGTAGATCAACATGCAGCCTATGAGAGGTTGATATACGAGTGCTTAACAAGCATAAAAAGACAAAAACTTCTCATTCCTGAAATAGTTGAAATTAAAAACCAAGCTGGAATGGAGATGGTTAAAACTTATAAAGATAAGCTTTTTGAAATGGGTTTTGGTATTGAAATAGAATCAGAAGATAAAATAATGGTGAAAGAAATACCTTCAATCTTGGGAACAATAGATATAAAAGAGATGCTAGTTGATATAGTAGATAAGTTAACGGAAATGGAAGATACGTTGTCAATAGAGGATAAGGTGAATAAAATATCAGCCACAATCGCTTGCCATGGAGCAGGAAGAAAAATGAAATTGGAAGAGATGAATGAGATACTAAGACAAATTGAGAAAACTCCATATTCTGGTCATGAAAGACCAACGTATATAGAAATGAAACTAAGTGATATAGAAAAATTGTTTGAAAGGAGATGAGTTCAGTTTGTCAAAAAGGTTCCCAATTAAGTATACGTAACAGCTCTTCTGGTTATGGAGTATAAAATGTGAAAAAAGAGAATAAATGCTCTAATTTTTTAGATTACAAAGTAATAGGACAGGAAGTAAGAAATCATAGATTAGCAAAGGGATATACTCAAAAAGATTTAGCAAAAAAAATCGGAACAACATATCAGGTAATACTGCTATATGAAAAAGGAACGCGCAGAATTTCAATTAAGAAGTTATATGAATTAGCAGAAGCATTATCAACAACTGCTAGAGATCTAGCTTGCGTACAAGAAGTATCAAATGAGGGAAGGTATGAGGAAGAGGAGGTACTGAATCTAGTAAGAAGACATAAAGAGATTAAGGATCAAGAATTACGCGAAACGTTTTATTTATTAACTAAATTCATCCGTATTAGTGAGGAAGAAAGTGGAAAGGCGGTAAAAATAGAAGTAGCAAAGGGTTTGGTTAAGGAAGGAGTTTCTGCTCATGTTATCTCTCGAACAACTAACCTATCTATTGGTGAGTATGAGGAGAACAAAATTTCGGTTCCATACAAAGTAGGGCAAAGGATAAAAGAGTGGAGATTGATACGAGGATATACACAAAAAGATTTAGCGAATAAAGTTGGTATAACAAATCAAGGATATACGAGTATGAACAAGGGAGAGCTAGTGTTTCACTTGAAATGTTAGATGAAATAGCAAAGATGCTATTAATTAATATTACAGATCTGCTTCCAGAAACAAGAGAAAATGAGAATAGTGAAGTGGAACTATCAAGGTTAATAGAAGAATACAAAAAGATTAAAAGCCAAGAATTACGTCATGTACTCATAAAATCTCTGTTTGAAAGCATACAAGTTTGCAAAGAGAAAGTGAAGAGAGTAGAAAAGATGAAAATTGCAAAGAATTTAGTTAAGGAAGGAATTTCTATCAATATTATTTTAAAAACAGTGGGCATCTCTTTAGACGAAATTCAACAAATTTAAAATAAAAAATCAGTATCTATTAATATCTTTACTTTTTGATGAAAAAATAAGTAAAAAAGATTGAAAAATTGATTTGACTTCACTCAAAAGCTATGGCCTTATGCCAATGCTGACAAAAAACAGCAGTAAATATATAAAAACATTTTGTTATTAGTGAAGGGTAATTTTTATGAATAATAAGAAAGATCGTAGAGAAGAAATAGAATTCAGAGCATTAGAAAGCAACGGTAAAGCACTACTTGATCGTGAAGTAATAGAAACGTTTCTAAGTGCAGTGCATGACAGGGAAGAAGCTCGAATTATTGCTAGAAAGCTAATAGATAATTTTGGAATAGGAGGAGTTTTAGGCCAGGAAATAGATGACTTGAAAACTATAGAAGGGATAACTGACTCTACAGTAGCAGTAATTTTATGCCTAAAGGAAGCTGCAAAGAGAGTACCAAGAGAAGAGTTAAAGAAAGGACCTGTAATGGATAACTTGGAAACCATAGTAAAATATTTGAGGGTGAGTATTGGTTATTCAGAGGAGGAAAAGATGAAAATAATATATTTTGATCAAAAGTGCCGTTTAAAGGGGGAAGAAGTGTTCACTGGTACAGTGGATAAGGTACCTTTTTACATAAGAGAAGTAACAAGAAAGGCATTAATAAGAAAAGCGACGTCAATAATAATATCGCATAACCACCCAGAAGGAAGGTTAAAGCCATCTGATGAGGATGAAGCTGTAACTAAAGACTTGGCTAAAGCTTGTCAGACTATAGGGATTAGGTTGCTGGATCACATTATCATCACAAGTGTTGGGTATTTTAGCTTTAAAGAGCAAGGACTGTTATAAAGCAGATGTTTGAAGATTTTCATGAGTTGTTTAACTACTTGAATGAAGAAAGTATTTGCAATCACATTAATCATTGCTTATAATTAATGAGAAAGTATATATTGAATTAATAATAAAGTAATAAAGTAGGTTATAGACTTAGTAAAGTATATTTAATAGCGGAGGCTAATATGGTTAATAAAATAATTGTACCTTTTGATGATCAAGAAGGAGGTACTTACGAGTTAAACATTGATCTTGATAGATTATCAAAAGGTGAGGTGTTAAATGCTATTGTAGGAATAGGTCGTACTAACACCTTTGTAAGCAAAATTAATAAGGCTAAAAAGCCTGAAGAAATAGCACCTTTCCCTGGTAGAGAAGTTCGCGAAAACAAAATCAACTATGGGAAAGGATTTGACTATGTTTATGGCACAAAACCTGTAAGTGATCAAGAAGATAAAAATCCATTTGCTTCAGCTTTGAAAAAAATAAAGCCAAGTGCAGAAAAGTTGAGCTGGTTTAAGAGTGCTGTGGTAAGAGCAAAAAGTCCAAATGAACTGCACAAGGTTGTAGACGAAGCACTAGCTGCTGGAGCAAGGCTAAATGCATGTAATGATGGAGAGTGGAGCCTCGCGGAATATGTGATACTGGGCACACATTTTCATAAATTTGATAAGGCTGATCGTAAAAAGCTAATACGTAAATTAATGCTAAACGGTGCAGAGTTTCATGATACTTTATTGGAGAATAAATTGATAGGTGAAATCTATAATGAGCTACAACCAGAAGTTCAGCCACATATAGATGAGAGACTAGAAGAACTAGAGAAAGCTGGCGAAAGTGCTGTGCAAGAAGGAGAATTAATAGATGTTGAAATAGATAATACAACATCGTATATAGAATTTTCTGGGGATAGCAAGGTAGAGGTAGCCAAAATACTGGAAGCAAAAAGAGAGCTAGGAAGTAATATTTTAAAAATTGGCAATGATGCAGTTGAGGTTAAAAGTGAGAAGGGAGGTATAAGAAACTATATCGATATGTCAGATGGAAGCTCTATTATATTAGAATTTCCTACAAGCATTGGTAAGCTAGATATTATATTGTACCACGATGTAAAAAAATATGATCAAGTACAAGTCAGAGTAGAAAATAAGGAAATGTGGTCTAAATTACAAGAAAGAGGCGAAGAAATAGGAAAAAATTGTCTTTTTGCTGGAGTAAAACTTAAAGAAGCAGTAGAAAAGGGAAGTTTTATGAGATGTGGCATATGGAATAGCAAGCAGCTTATGAAGGAGGTTGATAGCCCAAGTGAAAAATTGTCTTCATGGGTAGATAAAGTACGTGAAAATAGTAAAGAAACTTGTAGGGGGCTTTAATTCATTTATTTTAAGGTTCCAGAGTCTAGTGTGCCGTAGAGACACAAGGAATGTTCAAGTAAGAGCAAACTAAGTGCAAAAGCTACGCAATAGATGGGGGTGGGCCCCTCGGAGCCGGCTTACAAGAGCAGGCTTCAAACAACCATAAGCTGCTTTGGTAAAAAGCTAAGGTAGTGAGCGTTATGGAAAAGGCGCAAATATGCGTCATGTGTAAAATAGAGAGATGAATGAAAATGAACCACTGATAAAGTGTCGAAAGGAATTGGATGATGTCAAAACCAGGGGTTAGACTTAACCTGGGATAAATCTATCGGGAGCTTGTTTACTGGATAGATGGCGTCCGGCATAGAGGTGGCATGAATCTATTTTGGGCTATTGCGTGGAACTGCGGGAACCTGTCGTTTCGATGATAAGGGAGAAATCCAAGGAGCTGATCTCTGAGGATGAGAGTACCGATGCGGAAAACAGGGGCGGATCAGCTCGTAGTAGTGAAGAAGTTTCTGTAATGGAAATGGAGCGAAGGAGCTGAGTTATTTAGTTTTAGTTATTTATCAACCGAAAGGGAGGAGTTAATGAATAAAACAAAGTCTTGTGATATACCAAAGAAACTTATTTGGAGAGCTTATAAACAAGTATCGAAAAATAGAGGTGCTGCTGGTGTAGATGGGGTTTCGATAACAAAGTTTGAGGAAAATCTAAAAGATAATCTATACAAACTATGGAATCGTATGTCATCCGGAAGTTATTTTCCAGAGCCTGTAAAAGCTGTAGCAATACCGAAAGATATGGGAGGAGGACAAAGAATTTTATGTGTTCCTTCAGTATCAGATAGGATAGCGCAAACAGCAGCAACAATGTATCTCGAACCGTTAGTGGAGCCAAAATTCCATGAGGATTCATATGGTTATAGATCGAATAAATCAGCATTGGATGCGGTAGATACAGCGCGTAAGAGATGCTGGAAGTACGATTGGGTGGTAGACCTTGATATATCAGGGTTCTTCGACAATCTGGATCACGAATTAGTTTTGCAAGCTATCAAGAAACACACAGACTGCAAATGGGTCATACTATATGTTGAAAGGTGGATGAAATCCCCTATACAACTTGCAGATGGCAGTAAAGTAGTTAGGGATAAAGGAGTTCCGCAAGGAGGTTCAGTTAGCCCAATCATCTCTAATATATTCATGCATCATGTGTTTGATATATGGATGAAAAAGAACTATCCGACGGTACCATTTGAGAGATATGTGGACGATGCGATAGTGCACTGCAGAACAGAGAAACAGACAGGATTTGTGAAAGTAATGATCGAAGAGAGATTGGCTGAGTATAGGTTGAAATTACATCCTAAAAAGACACAGATAGTGTACTGTAAGGATGACAATAGGAGAGATGAATTTCCTAAACAAAGTTTTGATTTTCTGGGTTACACATTCAGACCCAGGTTAGCAAGAAATAAAATAGGGAAGCATTTTGTTTCATTTCTCCCAGCAATTAGCAACAAGGCCAAGAAAAAGATTACTACAACCATAAGATCATGGAAAATGCTACGAAATACGCATATAACATTAGAGGAGATATCAGGAAAAGTAAATCCAATAGTCAGAGGCTGGTATCAGTACTATGGCAAATTTTACAGAACTGAGGTCTACAAATCTCTAAAGAATGTAGAGCGGCATCTAGAAAAGTGGGTCAAAAGGAAATATAAGAGACTCAGGAGTCACGGAAGACTAGCAAGACAATTTCTAGGAAAGGTGAGAGATAGGTCTCCAAATATTTTCTATCATTGGACACTAGGTTTAGGGTCAAAAAGGCTAAATAATGGGAGCTGTATAAGCTGAGAGGTTTATGTACAGTTCTGCGAGAGACTGGTAGGGGAAGTTCCACTGGTCTACTCTCCCCATTATATCTGGAGCCTTTGAGCTATAGTAGAAAATATTATATGTATGGTTCTTTGTATGGAAAAAAGTCTAGACTGTGAGGTAGGGCAAAAAGTAAAAAATTGGAGGTTAGAGAGAGGGTATACTCAGAAGGATTTAGCGGAGAAGGTTGGTGTAAAGTACTGGGCAATACTGCAATATGAAAAAGGGAGTCGTAAAATTCCAATTAAGAAATTATATGCTATAGCAGAAGCATTATCAGTAAATGTTAAAGGTCTAGTTTGTGGAGAGACGCTACCAAATGAAAAAAGATATTTTGAAGATGAAGAAATATTAAATTTAGTAAAGGGTTATAAAGATAAAGAATTAAGCGAGGTATTTTATTTATTAACCAAATTTATTCGTTTGAGTGAGGAAAGAAGCAGAAAAGCGGTAAAAATAGAAGTAGCAAGGGGTTTGATGAAAGTAGGAGTTTCTGCTCATGTTATCTCTCGAACAACTAACTTATCTATTGGTGAGTATGAGGAGAACAAAATTCCGGTTCCATACAAAGTAGGGCAAAGGATAAAAGAGTGGAGATTGATACGAGGATATACACAAAAAGATTTAGCGAATAAAGTTGGCATAACAAATCAAGGAATATACGAATATGAACAAGGGAGAGCTGCTGTCTCACTTGAAATGTTAGATGAAATAGCAAAGGTATTATCAATCAGTATCATAGATCTACTTCCCGAATCAGATGAGGATAGTGAAGCGGAAGAAAAGCTATCAAAGTTGATAGAAGAATACAAAAAGATTGAGAGTCGGGAATTACGCGATATGCTAATCAAGTCTTTATTTGAAGGTATACATGTTTATAGAGAAAAGGTCAGAGAGGAAAAGAAGATTGAAGTTGCAAGGAATTTAGTGAAAGAAGGAATTTCTGTTGATATTATCTTGCAAACGACAGGCTTATCAAATTATATGATTGAGAAATTTTTGTGATTTCATAAAAACTTAGCCAATAGTGGATTTTTTTGTGATAGAATATATGTTTGCTTCTGTAGGAAAAACAGCTTTTAGAGGATTTATCTATGATAATTCAGAGCATATTGAGCTACGAGCTGGGGAAAAAAATAGAAGGTTGTAGGATAGTACAAGGGTATACTCAGGCAAAATTAGCAAGCAAAATTGGTTTAACACATAAGGAAATACATAACTTTGAACTAGGGTGCAAGGCTATTACAATCAAAGAATCGTATATAATAGCAGGAGCATTGTCAGTTAATGTTATAGATCTACTTCCAGGACCAACAGTACTAAGAGAAAACAGTTGGTATGAAGATGAGGATAAAGAAATAGTCTATCTAACAAAAATACATAGAGAAATTAAGGATCAGGAATTACGCAAGAAGCTGTATCCATTAGTAAGGTTTGTATATATTAGCGAGAAAATTAGCCAAGAAGAAGCAAAAATAGAAGTAGCAAAGAATCTAGTGAAAGAAGGAGTTTCAGTTGATATTATTTCCCAAGTGACTCGCTTATCTACTTACGAATATGATGATATAGAGAAAGAAATTTGTACTGATTCTATACTCTACAAAGTGGGGAAAAGGATAAAAGAGCAGAGATTAATACGGGAATACACTCAGGAGGACTTGGCAAATAAAATCGGTTCAACACCTAAAGAAATACACGACTATGAACGAGGATATACAGACATTCCAATTGAAATATTATATAAGATAGCAAAGACATTATCAGTTAACATTAAAGCTCTTGGACTAACAGAATATGAAAATGAGCCAGTTTTTGGGTTTATAGGTAAATGCGAAAAAATTGAGGATCAAGAATTACTGGATACGGTAGCTAGATCTTTATCTGAAGGAATGCAAACTGGTAAAGAAAAGGTTAAAAAAGCAGAGAAAATCAAGATTGCAAAAGATCTAGTTAAGGAAGGTGTTGCTATTGATATTATTGTGCGAGCAAGTGGCCTAACTGCTGATGAGTTGGGTGAGTGTGAAAATTGAATGTGTTTAAGATATAAGTAAAGTTAGTTAATGATTTAACCAGCAGAATTTGCTAACCAACTTTTTTGGCTCAGTTGAATTTTGCTTGGTATAAATTAAGATATGAAATCGCAAAGTTTATCTATTAATTTCTGGTTGTCCTCTATCATTGCATTTGCCTCTTGCTGAAGAGATTTGATATTTTTGAGTGTAATATTGTCCATCTCAGTCGATGCTACTTTCAATTGCGATTGTATTCTTATATATTTATCGTCTATTACTTGTTCTAGTTGATAATCAACGCAATCCAATCCAGAGGCAAACATCACATTCAGTAGTGGCTTGATCCACCCTATTTTGCCAAATTTCCTTGAGTTAGCATACTTTATACTTCTATCTGTTCCACCAGTGCCTATTGATAGCAGTATAATCTCATCATTTGGAAATAACCTCTTACCACTTGCATATGCACAAGCCGCTGGATTATTTGCAAACACTCCACCATCTATCAATACTCTCTCTGTTTGGCTAATTTTCAGACGTTTTGGTGTGAAGTACGTTGGAGCAGCTGTTGTAGCTCTGAGTGCATCTTTCAACTTAATGTTTTTTTCTTTCCAACTTTTGAAGAAAAATTCACAACTATTGTGAATGTCATAACTGGTGAGTAGTAGATTACTCGCAACATCGGCCATAGTACTTTCACCAAAGTATTTGTTGAGAATAAATTCCATATTTCTATATGAGTACTGAGAACCACTCAGCCAAGAAGCAATTGATTTTCTCCAAAATGATGATTGAAAGATATATGCTCCATACTCTTGATAAAGTTCAACCAAATCATTGGCAGAGTATTGAAGTTTATTGCTTTTACAAAGTCCAGCAACAATAATCCCACCGGTTGAGGTTCCTGCCATTAAATCAAAAATCTGGGAAATTGGCTTTTTTGTCCTAGATTCAATTTCTGCTAGAATAATGGCAGGTATTATCCCTCTAATGCCACCTCCATCAACGGATAAAATGTATTTTACCACTGTGAAATTTATTTGTGTTTTTGCTCAAGCTCATTAACTTCTTCAATGAGGTTTTTTACCCGCTCCTCAAGGCGATAAACTGTTTCCATTAGTTCGTGATTTCGTTCTATAAATTGATCATGAATTTGTACTTTTAAATCAAGCTTAGCGAGCCACCAAATTGTTGCTATGGTCTGTATTACTATCGTTACTATTACTGTGATTGGGATTTTTTGCTTTTTCATGTGAAGATATTAACTTGTTATGGATAGTTTTAGAAGTTTATATACAGATTATAGAAAACTTACAGCTTTAGTGATTTCTTTCTATTGATTTGTATCGATCCTCTGCTTCTGCAAGTAGCTTAATGATTTCATCATAAGGTTTGTCCTTATTATGCCGTGATCTTAATACAGCAATTTTCCTTGGTGTTTTTCCATCTGTATCTCTAATGGTAGGGTCTGAACCTTTGTCTAATAAAAATCTAATTATCTCCAATTTGCCTTCATATGTAGCTGCATGTAAAGGTGTCCATCTTTCATATTTCGTAGCATTTATATCAACTCCTTTTTCTACTAGGAATTTTACAACCTCTGCACATCCCTCTTCTGCAGCATAATGTAGTGCTGTTAATTTAGGGATCTGCACATTAATATCTAATAGATTTTCTACTAAGAATTTTACAGTCTCTAAGTTACAATTTTGAGAAGCAATGCGTAATATCGTTTTATAATTATCTGCAGCCTTTGCCTTCATGTAGGAATAGGTAGCAATAATACATACTATTACTGTTATAAGCCACCAAAAATGCAGCTTGTTTTTTGTATCTTGACCCAATTTATCCATATTCAACATCTTTTTAATATTAAATAGATCATTTACTCATTTTTTATTAACATTACTTACTCAAAGATGCTGACAACATAGTAAGGTAACCTGAGCTATTTAAAGTATGCTCCGCTCTATTAACTATCCATTCACCATCTACCGCTTGGTTAAAGTCTATAAGATTAAGTTTAGCTTCTGCAAAAATTTGAGGATTACCAGGCATAGTTATATCTAAAGCTTCATTGTTACGCTTCAATTGTTTCAACTTGGCATTTGCTGCACTCAGCGCTGACTCTGCATTAGAGTAAAGTTCCAGCATAATATAACTTGGCTCGCTACTACCAACTGTTTCTTTAATAGTTTCGCCCTTTTCATAGCTATGCCACTTTGCCACTACTGAATTATACTTATCACGTACGGTAAAATGTACTTTCCAGTTAATTGTATCTTGAGGTCTAATAGTCGTTGTTCCTAAAGCTTTTCCTGTGGCTGATTTTGCCATATTCTTTGAAATAAACAATATATACCCACCAGCTAATTTTGCCATTGCTTCACGCTCTGTTGCGATCTTTGTTAACAGACTTATATCACTTTCATCTGCCTGATTAATATGGGGTATCAATACACTCTTAAATTCCTTAGCGACTTTGTATCCATATCCATGTTTTTGGGCTATTTCTTTTACTAAGTTTTCTATGGTAATTTGGCGCCATTCTTTTGATACTTTTGCCTTCAAAGATATTCTTAAATTTGTTGCATGAGCTTTGATTAGTAGAGTCTTAGGTGGACCCTGTATAGTCACTTCGTTGACTGTATATATACCCATTGGAAAGATTCCAAATTCCTTATAACCTAGTGCTATGTTCAATTCATTCGGAATATCTATGTCTTCATCCCTGTAATTAACACACACTTCAACTACATCATCTATTATTCCTGATTCATCTGTAAGGTGCAATGATATAACTCTATCTTTAATTGATTCACATTTATCTATTATAAAATCTGGCTGCATTTATTCCCAGACCTTTAATTTTGACTTTTGTACTATTTTCTTAATAGTAGGAAGCTTTATCTTTAATCCTGCAGGCAAAAAGCTTCCGTATTCTGCCAAACCTAAGTTCTCTGCTAGTACTAATTCCACTACTCCATCAGTAAATCCGTAATGTTTCCAGCAAATCAGATCTAACATCTCATTTTCTTTACTCACATAGTATACAGTCATCTATAGCTTTTTAAACTCAAACTAAATTCAACTTTTCTTGGTAGTCCATTAGGTAAAAAATACATCTGCTTTTCTTCTAACCTAGTAATTACGAATTGTCCTAAAATATTACCTAAACTATCTACTAAAATATGTGGTTTTTCAGCTTCTTTCACACTCTTTAATTGATTTAGCCCGTTGAGATTATGCAGATAAATCATTCCTTCTAAATCTATATTTTCTACACCTTGACCGATATTTTGTAATAGTGGCATATTTTCAATACACTCAATCGTGCTCCAACGATTTTCTTTGCTATACTTTAAACTTGTGGGAGCAAATTTATAAGGGCCAAGAGACAACATTTTAATAACGAGTCTATGGTATCAAATAAACATCACGTGACTTTTCTCTTATCCTTTTTATTACTTCATCTGCAAGACTATGAACATCTTGATTTGGCTCTGCTTTAATGCTGATAGTATAATTATTAGTGATGTTCTGAGTTTTATTTTGTTCTTTATTTTCAAACTTACTCCTTGCAAATATCTTATCGCTCTCTGTCTCCTCAATAAGGCTTTTGACTCTGAAGCTATTTTTATTTCTCTTTGAAAATTCTTTAATTATACTGTTACCTAGCACAGGATTTCCACTGTTGAGAATATTACTCTTTATGGTAGTATGGACTGCTTTTATTTCAGTTTTTCTTTTTTCAAATTCTTTCAGTGGGCTATTTTCCAATACTTTTCCAAATACACTTTCCCCTATCCATGAAAAAGCTTTTCCTATAGGTTCAATGAGTGATTTCCACAAGCTAGAGAAAAAGTCTTTCACCTTTTGCCAGTTAGCTATAACAAGAGCTGCACCAGCAACAAGACTTGCTATTAAAAATCCAATCGGGTTACTCATTACAGCAAGTGTTACTGCTCTTAGTCCTGTTATTACTGCAGGAAAAACTGTAGCTGATAAAAATGAAAATGTTGCAATTATTTTTGCTCTTAAACCGAGAACTGTACTTGCTAAAAAAGTAAACCCATAACCTAAGCCCACTACTAAGATTTTCAAACTTATTAAAGCTGCTATAGTTCCTATGATTGCTGTAGTTAAGGTTGGATATTTTTCTGCAAATAAGGCTATGCTCCTAGTTTTTTCTTGTAAAAATTCAGCTATAAATTTTAAAGTAGGCAGCATCACCGAGCCCAGGTTCATACCAACTTCAGCTATTGCATTTCGAAGGAGTCTTAATTTATTGGCTGTAGTGTCTGCACGATTTTTTGAATTCTTTTTGCAGAGAGCTTCCATACTTTTCTGTATTAGCCAATAACTTTATTGCATCCTCATACTTATTAAAACTTCCAGCTAATAATGCAATATCATCTTGATATTCCTGACCGAAAAGTTTCATAAGGATTGTAGAACGTTCCTGGTTATCCATTTTCTTTAGAGTTTGAAAAAAATAGAGTAATGCTTCTTCGCCGTTTTCGCTTATTCTTTGTACTATTTCTTCTGCAGTTATTCCCATTTGCTCTAATGCTGCTTTAAAATCCCCTCCTTGTTCTTCAGCAGTCTGAAGTTTACTAAGTAGAGCATTTATAGCAGTTGCAGCTTTTTCAGGTGTTTTACCTAAGCTAATGAAAGCATTTGCTAAACTACTTGTTTTCTCGATATCCAAACCAAACTGCTTTGCAGTACCACCAACTATTGCTAGAGTTTCAACCATATCTCTTGCTTTAGCAGCAGTGTTATCTGATAAGTGGTTGATCACATTACCAACATGTTCCATTTTACTAACATCAATGCCATAAACGTTAGAGAGTTTAGCTATAGAATCACCTGCTTGCTCTGCAGACATATCAAATGCTGTAGACATTTTTGCCACTGTTTCTGTAAACATAAAAAGATCTTCTTTCTTGATACCAAGTTGACCACCACTTGCAGCTATTTGTGCCAGTTCTGCGGCTGATAATGGTATAGTGCGTGACATCTCTTTTAACTTCTTTGCAAATTTAGTTGCTTCATCCGTTCCTTTTTTAAAATCTACCACTTTTGTAACATCAGCCATAGCACTTTCAAAGTCAATCGCAACTTTAACTGGAGCTGCAAGCGTTAGCCCTAGCCCAATAGTCTCTATAATTTGTGACTTAAAATGTGCTTTGCTTGCTAAAAAACTTTGGTGACTACGTATTGCAGACCCAAGCTTACCATACTTACCTTTTAGCACTTCAATAGAAGAACCAAGTTTATATTGATCACTTACTAATGACTTAATATTTCTTCCACTTTTCCTTACTTCTTCATTAAATGAATGCAAAGCATCTCTCTTTTTCAAATATGCTTCTTTTGCTTTTGTTGCAGAAAACTTAGCTTTATCAAATTCAGCTTTTAAAGTTTTGCTCGGTTTCTCTATTGCTTTCATTTGTTTAGCTAAAGATTTTACTTGATCTTCAAAGCCCTTCCACGACCTCCTGCTAGTCAAAACATCACTACCCAACTGCTTAAATTTTGATACTGATTTTAAAGATGAGTCAAGCTTTCTTATGTTCTCACCAAGATGAGTAAGTTGACTACTACTGCCCTTTATTACAGTATTAAAACTGCCATCAAGTACTGCACCTATTTTTATCGATAATACTGACATTTGAACTCCCTAGCTAATTTGCTCCATAAAATAAATTCACTAATCTCCATATCAAGTATTTGTTCAACTCCGCCTCCTACAACAGAGCTGAACATTAATACTTCTGACCTCAAGTTCTTTGAATAACTGGTGAAAAAAAATCCTTGAGCACCTCTTGTACTTTAACATAATCAGCAATATCTAACTCCTCAATTGATTCTTTTGCCACTGATGTTAAGTTCGCTGTCAGAGTGACTTCTTTACTTAGATCACTACCATTTAAGCGTTCAATTGCAAGATAATCTCTAACTTTTGGACGTCTAACGGTAAGTTCTGAGACAGAAATTCCATCAACTGTAATTGGGTTATTAAGTGTTATAGCTTGCATGTTCCTCCTTAAAAATTAATTAAATAAAAGTCTGCTTGGCTTTTACATAACTAATTTTTTTTACTATAGTTTTTGTGTTTGATTAACGACCCTTTATACTAAATTTCTCAATATAAAAATGATAATAGGGTTTATTTTTCCTCAACTTGGATTAATTCTTGAACTTCATCGACAGAAAGACCTGTACACTTGACAATAGTGCTAATATCAACATTATTAGTCAACATCGCTTTTGCAACTTCAATCTTTCCTTCAATCTTTCCTTCAATCTTTCCTTCAATCTTTCCTTCTTTTTTGGCATCATCAAGTTTTTGAGCAAGAGCAGCCTGCTCATCACGAATACGCTTGACCTCTTGTTCGTAGGCTATAAATTCTTTTTCTGACCAGTTGAACCTATTTAGCTCTTCATAAGCTTTTTTGATTATTACGTCACTTCCTATTATCCTTTCCAGCTCTTCTTCACCTGTTTCGTCAGCGTACTTAAAAAAATATACCCACTTCTCAACTATATTTGAAAGCTGATCTTCTTTAGTTTTGGGAAATTTAGGCAATTCAATAAATACAAAGTAAAAATCTTTTAGATCATGTTCATTAGTATCTTCATCGCGAATAGTGTGCTTTGATCTATACTCAGACTTATCAGGAAACAGTATACAATCTGCTATAGCAATAAAAATAATTTCCTTAAGATCATGGTATTGATCACCCTTGTCAGCTTGTCTTGAATAGGCTTTAGCAGCATAGTACTGAGCTCGTTTTTCAAAGCCTTTGGTTTTAGCGACCTGCATCTCAATTATCCATTGCACTCCTGTTGAATCTCTACATAGCACGTCAACAATACTTTGCTTTTTAGAGGCAATCTCAGGATCTTGAATAGTACTTAAGAACTCTATATCCTGTATTGCATTTTTGCCAGTAAAATTCAAAATATCATTGAGGAAGTGAATGAGGATGTCTTTATTCTTTTCTGTACCAAAGATACGACGAAATGCTATATCATTTTTAGGATCGAGAAATTTAGATAAAGCCATAGCAAAAATGCCTAAAAAACGTTAATAATTATACAGTATTATTAGTAATTTTTCAATAAAAAAGTGGTTGTATAAAAAGGCATCCATCTATTCCATTAAATCCCTAAAATCGTTTGCAGCAAGGCCATTTGATCAACACCATTTATCTTTCTCATCATATTTTCAGCATCGATTTCTATCAGCTCATTGCCACTTATCGTAAGTTTATAGTAATGGGCAGCTACCGTGCATTTGAGAGTGGCTTTTTCAGCAGGTTTCCAGCTACCAAAATCAAATTCCTTGAATATGCCCCTAAGGTTGATAATTACTCCTTCAATATCATTGTTTCCGCTGCCTTGTAATCCTCCTCTTAGCGTCAAAGATACCGAATTTCCATTTATCAACCCAAATAGCCGAAAGAGCTCTGTATCGTATTCAGAAAAAGTGAAATCTGCTTCAAGTTTCTCCATCCCCATATCTATATTTACTGGAATATCCATACCACCAGCTCTATATTCCTCAGTTTTAATGGTGAGCTTCGGCAAGGTTATCTCATCTATTTTTCCTGCATAACCACGACCATCTACGAATACATTAAAATTCTTTAAAATCTTCGGTAACATCTCTTTCTCCCATTTTTATAATATTGTACCACTCACAAGATGTGACCTGAAAGTAATCTGTTCTGCTGGATATGGCGGTGTAAACTCAAAATCAAAAAACACTTTTCCACTTGCAATGTTTGCCGGCGTATTGAGTTCTGGTGTTGCATAACATTTTCCGCTGATAATTGCCCCCTGTGCTTTCAGATGCGCAAGATAAGAATTCACCCCCTCAATTACATCATCTATATAAGTTTTGGTAATATTGCGATCAACTGCCCATAGATGAGCTCGAAGTAAACTATCATTGATTAAATCTGCAGTACGCCTCACTGACAGAAAAGCCCATTTCGAATCATTTGAACATGTTCTATTTCCCCAAAGCCTATAGCCATTTTGATGAATTATCGTTGTTACTTCATTTTCATTTAAGTGGTTTGCTCTACAATTTGTATTACCGAGCGTAAAATCAATAGGCCTGCTTGTTCCAACAATACCGTTTATTTCTTTATTTGAAGGTGAGTGCCAGAATCCTTGTTCGCTATCTACTTTCGCTATTAAACCAGCTACAAACGGGCTTGCTGGCAAAATTTCTTCTTCAATAAGTACCTTAACCCAAGGATCAATAATATAAACTCTTGAGCTACCTACACTTTTTCTCCACTTGATTGCTTCTTCATCATTAGTATTTGGTCCATCTGCAACAATAATTGCTCTTAATTTTTCTGCTATAGGAATTAATGCTGAAACCACTGAATTTTTGCCATCTTCTGGTAGTTGGTGAGTAAATTGAGGTGCAATTAATATTCTTGGAGCAATATGAACTATGCTTTCACTACTGAGGAATGCCTCTATCCCTTGATACTCTCCAGTCTCTTTATCAACACCGCCAATTATATTTTGGATAGTTTCACTTTCTTTGAGCTTTGAATCGCTGTTTTCACTTTCTTTAACTCGAATAACTACTACTGTTGCACCAATTTGGGAAAATACTCCATTTACTGCTGAAAAAAGAGTCCCCTTTTTGCCAAGTTTTACCGCTTCTTTTAAGCTTCCTGCAATTAACACTGGTTTATTTAGCGGAAATTTTTGCTCATCGGCTTCAGGTGCAGTACCAATTACACCTATCACTGATGATTTAGCTGTACGCACTGATCTTGTCCCTGAGGTAACCTCAATAACATTTACCCCATGTAAAAATTGTTCTGTCATAGCTATTATAAACTTTCTAAAGAATTCTTCACTTGCTTTTTAAAATTGTTAAGAAAACTCTTTGATTTTCTTTTGATTACTACTTTTTAAGATTTAGTATATTTATTAAAATAAAGACAAAAACTAGAAAATATAGAAAACTACGCATTTTGTAATAAGTCTTCTTGAATATTCTTTTCACTTCGTTTAATACTCTTTTGTTAAATAGTAACTTTTTTTACCAATAAAAATTCTTTGGTGCCTATGGCTTGTTTTTAAGCTCTAATATCTTACGTAGTGAAAGATACAAGTATTTTGGTTTCAACTTATATATTTTTTTAATGCCAAAGTTTATATGTTGCATCTAACCCTGGACATTGCCAAGCTCTTAGCGTCCTCTCTACGTCCACCTCAAGCCCTGTAGTTAAAAAATTGCTGCGAAAATTGTATATTCCCCACTGTATAAATTGACCATAGATTGTGCTATACGCATGCTCACTTGCAAAGAACTCAGGTGTCTCACCAACTCTTTCACCTTCTGAGTGAAGATTGGATGACGTATAAAGTAACACTGTAACGGTTTTTCCTGCTGGAATGATTATGTTACCTAATCCAATAAATTCAGAACTGCTAATTTCATGCTGATAAATACGTGTCCAAGTAATTCTCGAAATCTCTGACTTCCTTGTATTAGTTCTATCAGGTGTACCTATAAATAATCCTGCTCCCCCATAATTAACTTCATCTTTATACCACATTGCAGATCCAACAAAGTTTATAGTTTTACTTATATCTACATTGCTTGTGTTTTTTACGAATATTACTCCCAGTGCAGCATAAGGGTATTTCAGCATATTGAATTGCTCAGAAAATCCATCATACATGAATCTTGGGTATGATTCTCCATAGATAAATGTACCTTTGCTTCCCTCTAAAAAGCACAATTGTCTTGGCAGATAAAAACTAACATAGCTTGTATCATATGTGTGAGTACCTGCTAGTAGTTGTAACATATAGTCTGTTTTTGTTATATCACTACTCCACTGACCAAGCTCAGTTGTAAAAGTTCCGTGACCAAAGTAATTATTTTTTCTACTTAGTACACCAAATAAAAAAGGTAATGCTCCAGGTTCAATCATGTGACGATTTCTTACTTCTTTCATGATCGATGAACCGCTTGGCACATCATTAACAGTACGGAAGTTATTCACTAAACCTTTTAGACCATCTTTATGATCATTGCCAACACTGTTTATTGCTGCAATATTGGCATTCTTTCTCGTATCAAGTAGCGATAAATTTGTTGTTCCTTTTTCATCAATTCTCTTTAATAACTGCTTCTCTGATTCAGAGATCACTGCTAAAGAACTAGCTTTTTTATTATCCAGATCAGTTAAGTGTTTTCTTGCACTATCAAGAAGTTCTTTTAGCTTACGATCTGTCATTTGTACAATTTCAGAGACCGCACTTTTGTCGACTATTGATTCCAATGCTTTAGCAAGATATGCAAGCTGATCTGGAGTACTATTTACCGCTAAATCCTTAAGTCTTTTTTGTAGTGTATCAATTATCCCTTTTACTTCAGTCATCTGTACAACGTTGGCAATAGCTTTTTTATCTGCTATCAATTCCAGAGATTTTGCAAGATATGCAAGTTGATCAGGTGTGCTGGTTGCTGCTAAATCCTTTATCCTTTGGTATATTGCTTCTTTCATTCCCAAAAATTCAAAAAAGTTTCAAATCTAAATCGTTTAAAATTATTTTTTAGTTGATTATGTTTATCTTCTCTTTCGGTAATATCTTCATCTATTTTTTCTATAGCTCTTCGAATACGTACTACATCTTCCACTGCAATGTTTTCTGGATGTGGTAGTGTATATCCTCGTTTGCTTTGGTTATTTGGCATTGATTCAAGTAATAATCACTCGCAAATTTTTGACTTTAGGACGATAAATAACCGTTCCACTTAAAACCAATTTTATCCTTGTCTCATTGCCATTAAAGTTTGATAGCACATGAGTTCTCTCCACCCAATTTTCTCCAATTGGTTTTCCTGATGTTAAATTTACTAATTGCCATTTTTCTCCNCGAGTGTTATTGCTCTTAGTCCTGTTACTACTGCAGGAAAAACTGTAGCTGATAAAAATGAAAATACTCCAAGTAGGTTTGCTTTCAGACTAAAAATCGTACTTCCTAGCAATGTAAATCCGTATCCTAGTCCTACTGCTACAATTTTTAAACTTATCAAGGATGCTACAGTACCCATGATCGCCGTGGTTAAAGTTGGATATTTTTCTGCAAACTCTGCTATATATCTAGTTTTTTCTTGTAAAAATTCAGCTATAGATTTTAAAGTAGGCAACATCACTGAGCCCAGGTTCATACCAACTTCAGCTATTGCATTTCGAAGAAGTCGTAATTTATTAGCTGTAGTGTCTGCACGATTTTTGAATTCTTCTTGTAGAGAGCTCTTGTACTTTTCTGTATTAGCCAATAACTTTATTGCATCCTCATACTTATTAAAACTTCCAGCTAATAATGCAATATCATCTTGATATTCCTGACCGAAAAGTTTCATAAGGATTGTAGAACGTTCCTGGTTATCCATTTTCTTTAGAGTTTGAAAAAAATAGAGTAATGCTTCTTCGCCGTTTTCGCTTATTCTTTGTACTATTTCTTCTGCAGTTATTCCCATTTGCTCTAATGCTGCTTTAAAATCCCCTCCTTGTTCTTCAGCAGTCTGAAGTTTACTAAGTAGAGCATTTATAGCAGTTGCAGCTTTTTCAGGTGTTTTACCTAAGCTAATGAAAGCATTTGCTAAACTACTTGTTTTCTCGATATCCAAACCAAACTGCTTTGCAGTACCACCAACTATTGCTAGAGTTTCAACCATATCTCTTGCTTTAGCAGCAGTGTTATCTGATAAGTGGTTGATCACATTACCAACATGTTCCATTTTACTAACATCAATGCCATAAACGTTAGAGAGTTTAGCTATAGAATCACCTGCTTGCTCTGCAGACATATCAAATGCTGTAGACATTTTTGCCACTGTTTCTGTAAACATAAAAAGATCTTCTTTCTTGATACCAAGTTGACCACCACTTGCAGCTATTTGTGCCAGTTCTGCGGCTGATAATGGTATAGTGCGTGACATCTCTTTTAACTTCTTTGCAAATTTAGTTGCTTCATCCGTTCCTTTTTTAAAATCTACCACTTTTGTAACATCAGCCATAGCACTTTCAAAGTCAATCGCAACTTTAACTGGAGCTGCAAGCGTTAGCCCTAGCCCAATAGTCTCTATAATTTGTGACTTAAAATGTGCTTTGCTTGCTAAAAAACTTTGGTGACTACGTATTGCAGACCCAAGCTTACCATACTTACCTTTTAGCACTTCAATAGAAGAACCAAGTTTATATTGATCACTTACTAATGACTTAATATTTCTTCCACTTTTCCTTACTTCTTCATTAAATGAATGCAAAGCATCTCTCTTTTTCAAATATGCTTCTTTTGCTTTTGTTGCAGAAAACTTAGCTTTATCAAATTCAGCTTTTAAAGTTTTGCTCGGTTTCTCTATTGCTTTCATTTGTTTAGCTAAAGATTTTACTTGATCTTCAAAGCCCTTCCACGACCTCCTGCTAGTCAAAACATCACTACCCAACTGCTTAAATTTTGATACTGATTTTAAAGATGAGTCAAGCTTTCTTATGTTCTCACCAAGATGAGTAAGTTGACTACTACTGCCCTTTATTACAGTATTAAAACTGCCATCAAGTACTGCACCTATTTTTATCGATAATACTGACATTTGAACTCCCTAGCTAATTTGCTCCATAAAATAAATTCACTAATCTCCATATCAAGTATTTGTTCAACTCCGCCTCCTACAACAGAGCTGAACATTAATACTTCTGACCTCAAGTTCTTTGAATAACTGGTGAAAAAAAATCCTTGAGCACCTCTTGTACTTTAACATAATCAGCAATATCTAACTCCTCAATTGATTCTTTTGCCACTGATGTTAAGTTCGCTGTCAGAGTGACTTCTTTACTTAGATCACTACCATTTAAGCGTTCAATTGCAAGATAATCTCTAACTTTTGGACGTCTAACGGTAAGTTCTGAGACAGAAATTCCATCAACTGTAATTGGGTTATTAAGTGTTATAGCTTGCATGTTCCTCCTTAAAAATTAATTAAATAAAAGTCTGCTTGGCTTTTACATAACTAATTTTTTTTACTATAGTTTTTGTGTTTGATTAACGACCCTTTATACTAAATTTCTCAATATAAAAATGATAATAGGGTTTATTTTTCCTCAACTTGGATTAATTCTTGAACTTCATCGACAGAAAGACCTGTACACTTGACAATAGTGCTAATATCAACATTATTAGTCAACATCGCTTTTGCAACTTCAATCTTTCCTTCAATCTTTCCTTCAATCTTTCCTTCAATCTTTCCTTCTTTTTTGGCATCATCAAGTTTTTGAGCAAGAGCAGCCTGCTCATCACGAATACGCTTGACCTCTTGTTCGTAGGCTATAAATTCTTTTTCTGACCAGTTGAACCTATTTAGCTCTTCATAAGCTTTTTTGATTATTACGTCACTTCCTATTATCCTTTCCAGCTCTTCTTCACCTGTTTCGTCAGCGTACTTAAAAAAATATACCCACTTCTCAACTATATTTGAAAGCTGATCTTCTTTAGTTTTGGGAAATTTAGGCAATTCAATAAATACAAAGTAAAAATCTTTTAGATCATGTTCATTAGTATCTTCATCGCGAATAGTGTGCTTTGATCTATACTCAGACTTATCAGGAAACAGTATACAATCTGCTATAGCAATAAAAATAATTTCCTTAAGATCATGGTATTGATCACCCTTGTCAGCTTGTCTTGAATAGGCTTTAGCAGCATAGTACTGAGCTCGTTTTTCAAAGCCTTTGGTTTTAGCGACCTGCATCTCAATTATCCATTGCACTCCTGTTGAATCTCTACATAGCACGTCAACAATACTTTGCTTTTTAGAGGCAATCTCAGGATCTTGAATAGTACTTAAGAACTCTATATCCTGTATTGCATTTTTGCCAGTAAAATTCAAAATATCATTGAGGAAGTGAATGAGGATGTCTTTATTCTTTTCTGTACCAAAGATACGACGAAATGCTATATCATTTTTAGGATCGAGAAATTTAGATAAAGCCATAGCAAAAATGCCTAAAAAACGTTAATAATTATACAGTATTATTAGTAATTTTTCAATAAAAAAGTGGTTGTATAAAAAGGCATCCATCTATTCCATTAAATCCCTAAAATCGTTTGCAGCAAGGCCATTTGATCAACACCATTTATCTTTCTCATCATATTTTCAGCATCGATTTCTATCAGCTCATTGCCACTTATCGTAAGTTTATAGTAATGGGCAGCTACCGTGCATTTGAGAGTGGCTTTTTCAGCAGGTTTCCAGCTACCAAAATCAAATTCCTTGAATATGCCCCTAAGGTTGATAATTACTCCTTCAATATCATTGTTTCCGCTGCCTTGTAATCCTCCTCTTAGCGTCAAAGATACCGAATTTCCATTTATCAACCCAAATAGCCGAAAGAGCTCTGTATCGTATTCAGAAAAAGTGAAATCTGCTTCAAGTTTCTCCATCCCCATATCTATATTTACTGGAATATCCATACCACCAGCTCTATATTCCTCAGTTTTAATGGTGAGCTTCGGCAAGGTTATCTCATCTATTTTTCCTGCATAACCACGACCATCTACGAATACATTAAAATTCTTTAAAATCTTCGGTAACATCTCTTTCTCCCATTTTTATAATATTGTACCACTCACAAGATGTGACCTGAAAGTAATCTGTTCTGCTGGATATGGCGGTGTAAACTCAAAATCAAAAAACACTTTTCCACTTGCAATGTTTGCCGGCGTATTGAGTTCTGGTGTTGCATAACATTTTCCGCTGATAATTGCCCCCTGTGCTTTCAGATGCGCAAGATAAGAATTCACCCCCTCAATTACATCATCTATATAAGTTTTGGTAATATTGCGATCAACTGCCCATAGATGAGCTCGAAGTAAACTATCATTGATTAAATCTGCAGTACGCCTCACTGACAGAAAAGCCCATTTCGAATCATTTGAACATGTTCTATTTCCCCAAAGCCTATAGCCATTTTGATGAATTATCGTTGTTACTTCATTTTCATTTAAGTGGTTTGCTCTACAATTTGTATTACCGAGCGTAAAATCAATAGGCCTGCTTGTTCCAACAATACCGTTTATTTCTTTATTTGAAGGTGAGTGCCAGAATCCTTGTTCGCTATCTACTTTCGCTATTAAACCAGCTACAAACGGGCTTGCTGGCAAAATTTCTTCTTCAATAAGTACCTTAACCCAAGGATCAATAATATAAACTCTTGAGCTACCTACACTTTTTCTCCACTTGATTGCTTCTTCATCATTAGTATTTGGTCCATCTGCAACAATAATTGCTCTTAATTTTTCTGCTATAGGAATTAATGCTGAAACCACTGAATTTTTGCCATCTTCTGGTAGTTGGTGAGTAAATTGAGGTGCAATTAATATTCTTGGAGCAATATGAACTATGCTTTCACTACTGAGGAATGCCTCTATCCCTTGATACTCTCCAGTCTCTTTATCAACACCGCCAATTATATTTTGGATAGTTTCACTTTCTTTGAGCTTTGAATCGCTGTTTTCACTTTCTTTAACTCGAATAACTACTACTGTTGCACCAATTTGGGAAAATACTCCATTTACTGCTGAAAAAAGAGTCCCCTTTTTGCCAAGTTTTACCGCTTCTTTTAAGCTTCCTGCAATTAACACTGGTTTATTTAGCGGAAATTTTTGCTCATCGGCTTCAGGTGCAGTACCAATTACACCTATCACTGATGATTTAGCTGTACGCACTGATCTTGTCCCTGAGGTAACCTCAATAACATTTACCCCATGTAAAAATTGTTCTGTCATAGCTATTATAAACTTTCTAAAGAATTCTTCACTTGCTTTTTAAAATTGTTAAGAAAACTCTTTGATTTTCTTTTGATTACTACTTTTTAAGATTTAGTATATTTATTAAAATAAAGACAAAAACTAGAAAATATAGAAAACTACGCATTTTGTAATAAGTCTTCTTGAATATTCTTTTCACTTCGTTTAATACTCTTTTGTTAAATAGTAACTTTTTTTACCAATAAAAATTCTTTGGTGCCTATGGCTTGTTTTTAAGCTCTAATATCTTACGTAGTGAAAGATACAAGTATTTTGGTTTCAACTTATATATTTTTTTAATGCCAAAGTTTATATGTTGCATCTAACCCTGGACATTGCCAAGCTCTTAGCGTCCTCTCTACGTCCACCTCAAGCCCTGTAGTTAAAAAATTGCTGCGAAAATTGTATATTCCCCACTGTATAAATTGACCATAGATTGTGCTATACGCATGCTCACTTGCAAAGAACTCAGGTGTCTCACCAACTCTTTCACCTTCTGAGTGAAGATTGGATGACGTATAAAGTAACACTGTAACGGTTTTTCCTGCTGGAATGATTATGTTACCTAATCCAATAAATTCAGAACTGCTAATTTCATGCTGATAAATACGTGTCCAAGTAATTCTCGAAATCTCTGACTTCCTTGTATTAGTTCTATCAGGTGTACCTATAAATAATCCTGCTCCCCCATAATTAACTTCATCTTTATACCACATTGCAGATCCAACAAAGTTTATAGTTTTACTTATATCTACATTGCTTGTGTTTTTTACGAATATTACTCCCAGTGCAGCATAAGGGTATTTCAGCATATTGAATTGCTCAGAAAATCCATCATACATGAATCTTGGGTATGATTCTCCATAGATAAATGTACCTTTGCTTCCCTCTAAAAAGCACAATTGTCTTGGCAGATAAAAACTAACATAGCTTGTATCATATGTGTGAGTACCTGCTAGTAGTTGTAACATATAGTCTGTTTTTGTTATATCACTACTCCACTGACCAAGCTCAGTTGTAAAAGTTCCGTGACCAAAGTAATTATTTTTTCTACTTAGTACACCAAATAAAAAAGGTAATGCTCCAGGTTCAATCATGTGACGATTTCTTACTTCTTTCATGATCGATGAACCGCTTGGCACATCATTAACAGTACGGAAGTTATTCACTAAACCTTTTAGACCATCTTTATGATCATTGCCAACACTGTTTATTGCTGCAATATTGGCATTCTTTCTCGTATCAAGTAGCGATAAATTTGTTGTTCCTTTTTCATCAATTCTCTTTAATAACTGCTTCTCTGATTCAGAGATCACTGCTAAAGAACTAGCTTTTTTATTATCCAGATCAGTTAAGTGTTTTCTTGCACTATCAAGAAGTTCTTTTAGCTTACGATCTGTCATTTGTACAATTTCAGAGACCGCACTTTTGTCGACTATTGATTCCAATGCTTTAGCAAGATATGCAAGCTGATCTGGAGTACTATTTACCGCTAAATCCTTAAGTCTTTTTTGTAGTGTATCAATTATCCCTTTTACTTCAGTCATCTGTACAACGTTGGCAATAGCTTTTTTATCTGCTATCAATTCCAGAGATTTTGCAAGATATGCAAGTTGATCAGGTGTGCTGGTTGCTGCTAAATCCTTTATCCTTTGGTATATTGCTTCTTTCATTCCCAAAAATTCAAAAAAGTTTCAAATCTAAATCGTTTAAAATTATTTTTTAGTTGATTATGTTTATCTTCTCTTTCGGTAATATCTTCATCTATTTTTTCTATAGCTCTTCGAATACGTACTACATCTTCCACTGCAATGTTTTCTGGATGTGGTAGTGTATATCCTCGTTTGCTTTGGTTATTTGGCATTGATTCAAGTAATAATCACTCGCAAATTTTTGACTTTAGGACGATAAATAACCGTTCCACTTAAAACCAATTTTATCCTTGTCTCATTGCCATTAAAGTTTGATAGCACATGAGTTCTCTCCACCCAATTTTCNCGAGTGTTATTGCTCTTAGTCCTGTTACTACTGCAGGAAAAACTGTAGCTGATAAAAATGAAAATACTCCAAGTAGGTTTGCTTTCAGACTAAAAATCGTACTTCCTAGCAATGTAAATCCGTATCCTAGTCCTACTGCTACAATTTTTAAACTTATCAAGGATGCTACAGTACCCATGATCGCCGTGGTTAAAGTTGGATATTTTTCTGCAAACTCTGCTATATATCTAGTTTTTTCTTGTAAAAATTCAGCTATAGATTTTAAAGTAGGCAACATCACTGAGCCCAGGTTCATACCAACTTCAGCTATTGCATTTCGAAGAAGTCGTAATTTATTAGCTGTAGTGTCTGCACGATTTTTGAATTCTTCTTGTAGAGAGCTCTTGTACTTTTCTGTATTAGCCAATAACTTTATTGCATCCTCATACTTATTAAAACTTCCAGCTAATAATGCAATATCATCTTGATATTCCTGACCGAAAAGTTTCATAAGGATTGTAGAACGTTCCTGGTTATCCATTTTCTTTAGAGTTTGAAAAAAATAGAGTAATGCTTCTTCGCCGTTTTCGCTTATTCTTTGTACTATTTCTTCTGCAGTTATTCCCATTTGCTCTAATGCTGCTTTAAAATCCCCTCCTTGTTCTTCAGCAGTCTGAAGTTTACTAAGTAGAGCATTTATAGCAGTTGCAGCTTTTTCAGGTGTTTTACCTAAGCTAATGAAAGCATTTGCTAAACTACTTGTTTTCTCGATATCCAAACCAAACTGCTTTGCAGTACCACCAACTATTGCTAGAGTTTCAACCATATCTCTTGCTTTAGCAGCAGTGTTATCTGATAAGTGGTTGATCACATTACCAACATGTTCCATTTTACTAACATCAATGCCATAAACGTTAGAGAGTTTAGCTATAGAATCACCTGCTTGCTCTGCAGACATATCAAATGCTGTAGACATTTTTGCCACTGTTTCTGTAAACATAAAAAGATCTTCTTTCTTGATACCAAGTTGACCACCACTTGCAGCTATTTGTGCCAGTTCTGCGGCTGATAATGGTATAGTGCGTGACATCTCTTTTAACTTCTTTGCAAATTTAGTTGCTTCATCCGTTCCTTTTTTAAAATCTACCACTTTTGTAACATCAGCCATAGCACTTTCAAAGTCAATCGCAACTTTAACTGGAGCTGCAAGCGTTAGCCCTAGCCCAATAGTCTCTATAATTTGTGACTTAAAATGTGCTTTGCTTGCTAAAAAACTTTGGTGACTACGTATTGCAGACCCAAGCTTACCATACTTACCTTTTAGCACTTCAATAGAAGAACCAAGTTTATATTGATCACTTACTAATGACTTAATATTTCTTCCACTTTTTCTTACTTCTTCATTAAATGAATGTAAAGCATCTCTCTTTTTCAAATATGCTTCTTTTGCTTTTGTTGCAGAAAACTTAGCTTTATCAAATTCAGCTTTTAAAGTTTTGCTCGGTTTCTCTATTGCTTTCATTTGTTTAGCTAAAGATTTTACTTGATCTTCAAAGCCCTTCCACGACCTCCTGCTAGTCAAAACATCACTACCCAACTGCTTAAATTTTGATACTGATTTTAAAGATGAGTCAAGCTTTCTTATGTTCTCACCAAGATGAGTAAGTTGACTACTACTGCCCTTTATTACAGTATTAAAACTGCCATCAAGTACTGCACCTATTTTTATCGATAATACTGACATTTGAACTCCCTAGCTAATTTGCTCCATAAAATAAATTCACTAATCTCCATATCAAGTATTTGTTCAACTCCGCCTCCTACAACAGAGCTGAACATTAATACTTCTGACCTCAAGTTCTTTGAATAACTGGTGAAAAAAAATCCTTGAGCACCTCTTGTACTTTAACATAATCAGCAATATCTAACTCCTCAATTGATTCTTTTGCCACTGATGTTAAGTTCGCTGTCAGAGTGACTTCTTTACTTAGATCACTACCATTTAAGCGTTCAATTGCAAGATAATCTCTAACTTTTGGACGTCTAACGGTAAGTTCTGAGACAGAAATTCCATCAACTGTAATTGGGTTATTAAGTGTTATAGCTTGCATGTTCCTCCTTAAAAATTAATTAAATAAAAGTCTGCTTGGCTTTTACATAACTAATTTTTTTTACTATAGTTTTTGTGTTTGATTAACGACCCTTTATACTAAATTTCTCAATATAAAAATGATAATAGGGTTTATTTTTCCTCAACTTGGATTAATTCTTGAACTTCATCGACAGAAAGACCTGTACACTTGACAATAGTGCTAATATCAACATTATTAGTCAACATCGCTTTTGCAACTTCAATCTTTCCTTCAATCTTTCCTTCAATCTTTCCTTCAATCTTTCCTTCTTTTTTGGCATCATCAAGTTTTTGAGCAAGAGCAGCCTGCTCATCACGAATACGCTTGACCTCTTGTTCGTAGGCTATAAATTCTTTTTCTGACCAGTTGAACCTATTTAGCTCTTCATAAGCTTTTTTGATTATTACGTCACTTCCTATTATCCTTTCCAGCTCTTCTTCACCTGTTTCGTCAGCGTACTTAAAAAAATATACCCACTTCTCAACTATATTTGAAAGCTGATCTTCTTTAGTTTTGGGAAATTTAGGCAATTCAATAAATACAAAGTAAAAATCTTTTAGATCATGTTCATTAGTATCTTCATCGCGAATAGTGTGCTTTGATCTATACTCAGACTTATCAGGAAACAGTATACAATCTGCTATAGCAATAAAAATAATTTCCTTAAGATCATGGTATTGATCACCCTTGTCAGCTTGTCTTGAATAGGCTTTAGCAGCATAGTACTGAGCTCGTTTTTCAAAGCCTTTGGTTTTAGCGACCTGCATCTCAATTATCCATTGCACTCCTGTTGAATCTCTACATAGCACGTCAACAATACTTTGCTTTTTAGAGGCAATCTCAGGATCTTGAATAGTACTTAAGAACTCTATATCCTGTATTGCATTTTTGCCAGTAAAATTCAAAATATCATTGAGGAAGTGAATGAGGATGTCTTTATTCTTTTCTGTACCAAAGATACGACGAAATGCTATATCATTTTTAGGATCGAGAAATTTAGATAAAGCCATAGCAAAAATGCCTAAAAAACGTTAATAATTATACAGTATTATTAGTAATTTTTCAATAAAAAAGTGGTTGTATAAAAAGGCATCCATCTATTCCATTAAATCCCTAAAATCGTTTGCAGCAAGGCCATTTGATCAACACCATTTATCTTTCTCATCATATTTTCAGCATCGATTTCTATCAGCTCATTGCCACTTATCGTAAGTTTATAGTAATGGGCAGCTACCGTGCATTTGAGAGTGGCTTTTTCAGCAGGTTTCCAGCTACCAAAATCAAATTCCTTGAATATGCCCCTAAGGTTGATAATTACTCCTTCAATATCATTGTTTCCGCTGCCTTGTAATCCTCCTCTTAGCGTCAAAGATACCGAATTTCCATTTATCAACCCAAATAGCCGAAAGAGCTCTGTATCGTATTCAGAAAAAGTGAAATCTGCTTCAAGTTTCTCCATCCCCATATCTATATTTACTGGAATATCCATACCACCAGCTCTATATTCCTCAGTTTTAATGGTGAGCTTCGGCAAGGTTATCTCATCTATTTTTCCTGCATAACCCCGACCATCTACGAATACATTAAAATTCTTTAAAATCTTCGGTAACATCTCTTTCTCCCATTTTTATAATATTGTACCACTCACAAGATGTGACCTGAAAGTAATCTGTTCTGCTGGATATGGCGGTGTAAACTCAAAATCAAAAAACACTTTTCCACTTGCAATGTTTGCCGGCGTATTGAGTTCTGGTGTTGCATAACATTTTCCGCTGATAATTGCCCCCTGTGCTTTCAGATGCGCAAGATAAGAATTCACCCCCTCAATTACATCATCTATATAAGTTTTGGTAATATTGCGATCAACTGCCCATAGATGAGCTCGAAGTAAACTATCATTGATTAAATCTGCAGTACGCCTCACTGACAGAAAAGCCCATTTCGAATCGTTTGAACATGTTCTATTTCCCCAAAGCCTATAGCCGTTTTGATGAATTATCGTTGTTACTTCATTTTCATTTAAGTGGTTTGCTCTGCAATTTGTATTACCGAGCGTAAAATCAATAGGCCTGCTTGTTCCAACAATACCGTTTATTTCTTTATTTGAAGGTGAGTGCCAGAATCCTTGTTCGCTATCTACTTTCGCTATTAAACCAGCTACAAACGGGCTTGCTGGCAAAATTTCTTCTTCAATAAGTACCTTAACCCAAGGATCAATAATATAAACTCTTGAGCTACCTACACTTTTTCTCCACTTGATTGCTTCTTCATCATTAGTATTTGGTCCATCTGCAACAATAATTGCTCTTAATTTTTCTGCTATAGGAATTAATGCTGAAACCACTGAATTTTTGCCATCTTCTGGTAGTTGGTGAGTAAATTGAGGTGCAATTAATATTCTTGGAGCAATATGAACTATGCTTTCACTACTGAGGAATGCCTCTATCCCTTGATACTCTCCAGTCTCTTTATCAACACCGCCAATTATATTTTGGATAGTTTCACTTTCTTTGAGCTTTGAATCGCTGTTTTCACTTTCTTTAACTCGAATAACTACTACTGTTGCACCAATTTGGGAAAATACTCCATTTACTGCTGAAAAAAGAGTCCCCTTTTTGCCAAGTTTTACCGCTTCTTTTAAGCTTCCTGCAATTAACACTGGTTTATTTAGCGGAAATTTTTGCTCATCGGCTTCAGGTGCAGTACCAATTACACCTATCACTGATGATTTAGCTGTACGCACTGATCTTGTCCCTGAGGTAACCTCAATAACATTTACCCCATGTAAAAATTGTTCTGTCATAGCTATTATAAACTTTCTAAAGAATTCTTCACTTGCTTTTTAAAATTGTTAAGAAAACTCTTTGATTTTCTTTTGATTACTACTTTTTAAGATTTAGTATATTTATTAAAATAAAGACAAAAACTAGAAAATATAGAAAACTACGCATTTTGTAATAAGTCTTCTTGAATATTCTTTTCACTTCGTTTAATACTCTTTTGTTAAATAGTAACTTTTTTTACCAATAAAAATTCTTTGGTGCCTATGGCTTGTTTTTAAGCTCTAATATCTTACGTAGTGAAAGATACAAGTATTTTGGTTTCAACTTATATATTTTTTTAATGCCAAAGTTTATATGTTGCATCTAACCCTGGACATTGCCAAGCTCTTAGCGTCCTCTCTACGTCCACCTCAAGCCCTGTAGTTAAAAAATTGCTGCGAAAATTGTATATTCCCCACTGTATAAATTGACCATAGATTGTGCTATACGCATGCTCACTTGCAAAGAACTCAGGTGTCTCACCAACTCTTTCACCTTCTGAGTGAAGATTGGATGACGTATAAAGTAACACTGTAACGGTTTTTCCTGCTGGAATGATTATGTTACCTAATCCAATAAATTCAGAACTGCTAATTTCATGCTGATAAATACGTGTCCAAGTAATTCTCGAAATCTCTGACTTCCTTGTATTAGTTCTATCAGGTGTACCTATAAATAATCCTGCTCCCCCATAATTAACTTCATCTTTATACCACATTGCAGATCCAACAAAGTTTATAGTTTTACTTATATCTACATTGCTTGTGTTTTTTACGAATATTACTCCCAGTGCAGCATAAGGGTATTTCAGCATATTGAATTGCTCAGAAAATCCATCATACATGAATCTTGGGTATGATTCTCCATAGATAAATGTACCTTTGCTTCCCTCTAAAAAGCACAATTGTCTTGGCAGATAAAAACTAACATAGCTTGTATCATATGTGTGAGTACCTGCTAGTAGTTGTAACATATAGTCTGTTTTTGTTATATCACTACTCCACTGACCAAGCTCAGTTGTAAAAGTTCCGTGACCAAAGTAATTATTTTTTCTACTTAGTACACCAAATAAAAAAGGTAATGCTCCAGGTTCAATCATGTGACGATTTCTTACTTCTTTCATGATCGATGAACCGCTTGGCACATCATTAACAGTACGGAAGTTATTCACTAAACCTTTTAGACCATCTTTATGATCATTGCCAACACTGTTTATTGCTGCAATATTGGCATTCTTTCTCGTATCAAGTAGCGATAAATTTGTTGTTCCTTTTTCATCAATTCTCTTTAATAACTGCTTCTCTGATTCAGAGATCACTGCTAAAGAACTAGCTTTTTTATTATCCAGATCAGTTAAGTGTTTTCTTGCACTATCAAGAAGTTCTTTTAGCTTACGATCTGTCATTTGTACAATTTCAGAGACCGCACTTTTGTCGACTATTGATTCCAATGCTTTAGCAAGATATGCAAGCTGATCTGGAGTACTATTTACCGCTAAATCCTTAAGTCTTTTTTGTAGTGTATCAATTATCCCTTTTACTTCAGTCATCTGTACAACGTTGGCAATAGCTTTTTTATCTGCTATCAATTCCAGAGATTTTGCAAGATATGCAAGTTGATCAGGTGTGCTGGTTGCTGCTAAATCCTTTATCCTTTGGTATATTGCTTCTTTCATTCCCAAAAATTCAAAAAAGTTTCAAATCTAAATCGTTTAAAATTATTTTTTAGTTGATTATGTTTATCTTCTCTTTCGGTAATATCTTCATCTATTTTTTCTATAGCTCTTCGAATACGTACTACATCTTCCACTGCAATGTTTTCTGGATGTGGTAGTGTATATCCTCGTTTGCTTTGGTTATTTGGCATTGATTCAAGTAATAATCACTCGCAAATTTTTGACTTTAGGACGATAAATAACCGTTCCACTTAAAACCAATTTTATCCTTGTCTCATTGCCATTAAAGTTTGATAGCACATGAGTTCTCTCCACCCAATTTTCTCCAATTGGTTTTCCTGATGTTAAATTTACTAATTGCCATTTTTCTCCCCCTTTAGCGCTTTGTTCCACATATGATTTTACATCTGCAGTGCCAGGTATTAATGCATCATACGTTATGGTAACCTTAGTATTGGATCCTGCGGTAATGCTCCTAGTTACATAATCTCCAGACTCTGAAAGATTACCCATAACTAACTGTAACCCAGGATAAAGAACTGGACTTTTTTCTTGCCCTCCTTTTAGGCTTGCTTTTACCGTTAGCTCTCCAGATAATCTTTCACGCAATGCAAGTGGCAAATTATCAGACAGAAAGTTTTCTCTTCCCTCTTCGTCTGTTAAAATAAATTCTACATTGGTATCAAATGCTACTTTTTCAACATTTGTTAAAACTATTAAATCTGATACGTTATTCGCATTGACTTTGCCAAGATTAAAAAGGTGAAAAAGTTCGCTAAATTTTGCAGCTAGTAATCGAAACGTTAAATCTAAATTTTGATGTGGTGTCCACGTACTTGCATTGCTTGATGAGAGTAATACTCCTACTTGATATGGTTGACTTGTTACCCACCTACTATTTACTGCATCATATTTGCCAAGTTCTGCTATTTTTACTGCAGTATCTGCATCATCAGTGAGTAGCACTATTGCATACTCTTGTCCTGCATGGCAAAACACTGGTGACCAAGTAATACGTGTTGCTGTACCATCTACCTTTATATCTTTTGGCTCAATATAGCTTTCAGCGATAACAGTTTGTGAGGGCATTCCCACTGCTGTTTCTCTAGTCTGAACAACAACACGTTTTTTGCCTTTATTTATAAACCATAGCTCCACACCTCCTATGTGCCTACTTTCATTTAGCGTAAATGTTTGCGCTAATGGATCAACTCGTCTTGCTGCGATAACTCTTCTTCTTTCTTCTATGGTAATAGTTTTTTTACCAGTATAAGTTGTCTCTCCATAGCTTCCTTTATCCCCATAAAACTGTACTAATTTAGTACCTGCTGGAATGTTTGCTGGGATTTTTATCTTTCCCTTTAATTTTCCTTGGTTGTTAGCTGTTAACATCTTTTTTATGCTGTAGGTTGAATGCTCATACCGTCAAATTTTATCTCCTTAAGCCTCTCATTTGGCTCAAAACCTTCAATTTCAAAATCTTGTACCGCTTCTCTCATAAATTCAGCTTCATACGAAGTACTTGACAGCAGCTCTGTTGTTTCTTTAACATTAAATACTCTCGTTACTGGACTTTTCCAATTCGTGGTAACCTCTGTCCAGTGATCTATATTTTTATTTAGAGTAATTTGTGCCGGGACTGGATCAAAAGCTTGATATGGATTGATCTTTTCTCCTTTGGTCTGTAAAAGCTGCTCCAGTACCGGTTCAAGTTCATACGGCAACAAATAAGTTTTTTCTCCTCCATCAATATCAGCAATCGTTACATCTATTGGTAAAATTAATTCCTTGTTTACTATCGCTGCAGACTGCGAAATTCCTTGATCACGCATATCATCATCGAAGAACGAATCAACAAATACTCCTTTTTTGGTGGTAGGTTCTCTTGAATTTGCATCACTGCGTAGACGTTCCTCTGCAACCAGCGCATAAAGATCATTTATTCCTTTTTTCATTGCTTCAAGCTCATTCATCGGTACAGCATGAATAGCATTATTCACTATTTTTACCCCTTCTCCGTTTTTCCATGTTTGGTGAATGTAGCAGAGCAGAAGTTGTCCACTAGGCGCTCTAGGCATTGATGGTCGCCAAGGGTGAGCTATACCTTTTATTCTCCTTACCACCCCTTTGCTATCGATAGTAATTAAATCAAAACGGGGCATTTTCCAAGTGTAATCAATCAGAACCAAGCTGTTATCAACTGCACCTTTTACTTTACACCCCTCTTCACTTATATCTTCAGGGCTTACGTGGGTACGGCAACGATAGGTTATTTGATAACTACTTCCAGGAGCTGGTTCTTTGCCTGGTAATGACCAATCAACATTTCCTGCGTTTAATTTATAATCTACACTATTTTCATAAATTACATTGCCTTGTTTAGCTTGAATAATCTCAAGTACTGCAGAGTCAGGTATTGGATCAATGGCTCCTGAATATGAACCATGAGTAATGGTAATAGTTTTTTGAATAGTGATATCTACTTTTTTAATTTCACTTATTGGGAAATCATTAACTTTAAGCTCCATTACCCTTTGGCTATTTGGCTGAAAAGTATGTGGTTCTGATTCAACTGATTTTATATCTGGATCTTCATCAAAAGAAATGCGAATACTGTGAGGTAACTCAATCTCATAGCCATCAACATGAGCTTTGCCCTCATTAATCACAAATATTTTTTTTCCTCCTTCTCCCTCTTCCTTTTGCAGGAACATTACTTCAAGACCATTTACGACGTAGGAACCATTTGCCTCTTTGTCATAACGAGCAAGAGCGGTAGTTACTATATTTGCTTGTGGTGGCGGTGAATGTTCTATTAATACTCCATTTTCAATGTTATAGATTGGATAAAACTCTCCTTCAGAAAAACGTGGAGAAAGACCTTCTGCTTGATAACCCCAAATGGTGGAAATTTTAAGCCTTGCAGCTCCTACTTCCTGATAGTTTCTTGTACCAATAGCAGGATCACGAAGGTTTTCATCCTCAAGTTCTGTAATCGTAGATTCTACATAATAAACACCTATGCGAACTGTGGTACTCAGTGGAATAACAAATTCTTCTTTTTCGACTTTTCTAACTGCACCGCGCAGATAGATTTTTCCTGATTCAAGCGTAACTTTACCAGTTTCTCTATCTATAATACAATTGCTTCCTGTTATAACATCGCCATCACGAAATATTGCATCGCCTATGCCTTTAAGCTTAGAGAGAGCATATTCTTGCGTCTCATTTAATTCTGCTGACTGTAGACCTCTTCCAGCAAGAAACAAGCTTTTTTCGTATTCTTTGTCAGGATTAAAGCGGTTATAATAACTATTTAAGGTCATTTTGTTTCAAAAAGTTACAACGAATGAAAAAGTTTCCCGAGTTGCTGCAGTTCTAATAAGTGGTACAGTGTGTTCTAAAACTAACAAAATTCCAGGATCTTCTACATCTTTTGGCTCAAAATATCTCTGTCCAGGAGGTGCTTTCTTCTTTACCTGTGTACCAACCATAACCCCGAGTTCCCTGATAACTTGATTTGCTGCATCCGTGAAATCGAAAGTGAATTTGAGAAAAAGATTATTGGTTGGTACATTCGATGGTTTAAACCTTCCAGAAGGAGTTATAAGTTCGCCGTTTTCATCACCTGTGCAGAATAGCACTTCATCTGCAGTACGTCTGCCAAGTTCATTCAAGAGCTTTATAGAATTTATAGGTTCAGGTGGTGTGCTTTGAATGTACTCTATGGTAACTTTATCACTTGCTGGAATAGAGCTGTTTTCCGTACGTTTTATTATACCACTACTGCTCTCAACTATATAGTCAATACTGGATTGATACACTGTTTGTCCTGTAAAAACCCTTACATCTTTAATAGTGTGGTAATCTAGAGCTATTTCACCCTCAATAAAAACTTTTTCGACCTGATGGCTACTTTCCCAGCTCGTATCACCACTGCCCCAGGCAAGATGTAGAGATTGCTCTTTTATACTTGCTGCTATTGCTGCTCTTCCTGACTGTGTAAGAATTGACATTTGAAAATTTGACTCCTGTATATATATTCACCAAAATTACAAAAACTGTTCAGTTTTTTTAGGAAAATTCTTCTTTTTTTCATAATAAATTTTTGTTGACTAATCTTTAATCTATTTTAGACATAATATATTTACTTTTAGATATATGATAGCTAGTGAGGAGTTTTGGGAAAGCAGTTTAGAAATGCCAGTATCCTTTTTGCTTAAGGACTTTCAAAATCCAAGTTTACGTGAAAGTTGGCTTGATTCTCTTTCTGGTAGACAATTAAGTGTGATCTTTAACCATTACTTTCAGAATAAACAAAACAGGCAATTATTTAAAGACTACGAAAAATGCGATGATATTTCAACTCAACAAAAACGCAAGATGCTTATTAAAATTTCTGAATCTCTGTTTGATTATTATTTAGTCAATCGTTTTAGTCGTACAAAATCAGAAACAACTATAGCTGAAGTAGCACAGTCTGTATTAGGCCAAGATCTTCTGAAGTCATTTCTGCTACAAAATAACAAATATGACAAAAAGTCCTTGTTGTTCACTCTCTTTATAACTAATCGTAACTTACTAAAACAAATTTTCTGCTTTAATCAAGTACAGAAAAAAGGGTTTTTACCTTTCATATTAAAAAATCCTCCAAGACAAAAGTCCACTTCATTTAAGGATTTTTTATCAGAAAGTACAATACAGCAAATATTAAAACAGCATGATCTATTTGAAAATGATAGTTTTGAAAGTCAGTTTCAAGAACTCTTTTACTACCAAAATAGTATTTACTTATTTATACGACGTGCTAGTAAAGATGAGGATTTATTAATCAGTTCAAATAAGGTAATACACGGTTATAAACCTAGTAGAATTATTATTGACTTTGCTTTAAATGCTAACCAAGTAAACTTATCTATTCAAAGTTTTGATCAAGGATTAAAAATAGCAAATAGAATAGTAAGCTGTTATTTTCAGCGAGAATGTTCATTTACTAACATGCGCCACCAAAATACAACAGCACAAGTGAGGACTTTTTTGAATGACTGTGTAAAACAACATGTACCTGATATTCACCTATTTGAATTGAAATTTGGTCCATCTAAATCTAAAACTAATCTTACGTTAAACACAGATAATATTGAAGAGTGGTTGCAGAAAATAGAGCCTTCGGTTGGTAGTGTACTGCATGATGTTTCACTTGTTCAGCATATCAAAGTATTGTTCAAAAGTAAAAAAGTTACTTTATCCTTTCAGACAGACACGCAATACGCAAATTATATAGAAATTGATTACTCAGAATATGTTCTCAATAGAAAAGAACGAGATGATTTTAAGTCTTTAATTAGAGATAGCTATGGAATTACCGTTTTGTCGAGAACACTCTCAAGATATTGATACTATGTTAATAAATAGGTCCTGGGTAAATCCTAACGAGAACTATATAAAGGCTGCAGAGCATCTCAGTCAGCTTGATTTTGTTAAACTTGAGAAGTATTATTTCGTTGTTTGCGCTAATGATTTAGATCTTGATTTTCCAAATATACAAAATCCTTATTGCAAAAACGAGGTTATCATTCCTCATGGTTTTGATGAAGATTGTGATGATCTAGCTTGCGAGGATTGTGGTCGTGATATTTTTCCTGATACTTATAAAAAACAGCGTTATCTTGTGCTTTCAATAAAACTTAATACGGAAAAAATTATAAGTTGGTTTGAAAAACTATTAATAGGACTCATATGGGAAAAGGCGGCAAATGGGATATATCATATAAGCTTTAAAAGTAAAATAGTAAGCATTATAATACCAATTTTATGTACTGATAAGTCATATTTAACTGTAGATAGGTTAAGAGCTAATGTTGCTGTTCTTATAACTTTTGGAAAGGTAGACCTAAAAACATTGTTAACCCTATACACTGTTCCCATGGCCGATTTAATTTGTGAACAAAAAACTCTAAATCAAATACTAAGCGAAGCAGTTGAAAAAGGAGTACCAGAATTATTACCTAACGTTTCTTTTCAAGCATTTCCTTGTATTCCACTACAAAAAACAGTTCATCAGGAGAAAAAAATATTAAGGTTGAAAATTATAGATAATACTATTTATGTTAATGACGTTGAAATTATAGGCAAACAAGCAACTTCAAGCATCCGCATCTTTAGAGTATTACTTAAACAATTTTTGCGTGACTTGGAAGAAGCTAAAGAATATAAATTTCTTAGTATCATTCAAATAGCAGATAGTTTAGGTATTGAAGACCCAGAACAGCAGGTGCGCAGACCTCTTAACAGAATGCAAAAAACAATAGCAGAAAAGCTAGCTAGCACCTTGGGACTAAATATAAGACGAGATGATGTGATACAAGCATGTAACTGGTCAGGCTACCGGCTTAATCCATCTACCATTAACTTAAGTGCTAGCTAAGCTCCTTAGTCAATGTTGGACAGAAAACGCAGAAGGATACTTCTCTAAAATATACAGATACAATTCTTCAGCGCTTTTTTTGTCACCTGCAATGAAAGTAAAAAATTCAACTACGTCTCCTTTAATTTTGGCTACAATCTCCTGCTCTTTCTCCTGTTGTCTCAACTATTATTTTATCTCCACGTGAATCTCCAATGTAAAACTCACCGCCAGGTAGTAAATGGAGTTTCAATTCTATCAATTACTAACGCTTTTATTTCTTCTAGAGATCTATTCATAAAAGGTGCCCTTCAATAATTTATGATAAAAAAATGATTCTTTTATTCGCTTAGAATGGAATCCAGTCATCCTTCTGAGTTTCATTCGGAGTAATGATCGTATCAATTCTGTTCCTGTCTCCGTACCTATTATCGGCCTCAATTCCCACTTTTGCCATAAACTCTAGTCCATTTAAATCTGCAATGGAGTTGATTTTTCTAGCAACAACTGCTTTTTCTGAAGTGTCATGTGGATGAATGTTCCGTGCTGACTCCAAAATACTTCTAAGCATAGAACGACCCATTTCTCCCCAAGTATCTTCTCCTTCAACGCTTGCTTTGCCACTTTTAATACCAATTACTTGATAAATCTTACGTTTTGTATATGGACCTTCAGTGACCGTAAATTCAGCGTTTAAATAGATGCTGCCAGTAGTATAGCTTTTAGTGAACCAAATTTCATAACCTCCAGGCTTAATAGCCATTTTGACTTTTACCGTTGTACCTTTAGGTATTAAATTACTTTGCGACTTTGCAGTGTTAAAATCAGTTAAATCTTGTAACATATATTATCTCCTATAAAAATTAACTATTCCATTTATCCACAAGTTGCCAATGGCCATTTAGTTTATCGACAAGCTTACTTGGCACACGTTCACCATTACGCAACTCAAATACTATTTGACGGACAGTGCTTCCTTCATCTTGACTGAACATCACCATTCCTGTAGTGTAGAAGCCCCTTAAGGACCCAGCACCGCTTAAACCTTGAAATGGATCTTCTTCTAACATTTTTTTGGATAATTTTTTTGTATGATGAGTAAGTACTACGCTGGCATCTGGATTAATAACATTTCTCAGTTTTTCAAGTGTTTTTTGCAAGAAGAATAGCATAGCGCTGTTGTCATTTTCGTTGCCATATTCACTTGAGTTAAAGATATTACGAAGAGGTAGGGTCGAGAACTGGCGCGCCTCTTTAGGGCTTGGTGGCTGATCCATTATTTTCATGTTGGGCCTCAATCCAAAATTCCCATGTTTACGTTTCCAGCTCCCGCCTCGTCAAACGCAGCATGCAGTTTTCCCGCACTACGCTTTCCTAGCAGATTCTTACCAAAGTTTATAACATCTTGTACTGGGGCTGCTTTCGGAACGTAATATCTTAATCTATAGTCTTTATATAGACCTAGTGTTTCGTATATCCATTCGCTACTCCACCTCTCCCAGCCAAATCCTTTTGCTTTTCTANGACCTCTTCCAGCAAGAAACAAGCTTTTTTCGTATTCTTTGTCAGGATTAAAGCGGTTATAATAACTATTTAAGGTCATTTTGTTTCAAAAAGTTACAACGAATGAAAAAGTTTCCCGAGTTGCTGCAGTTCTAATAAGTGGTACAGTGTGTTCTAAAACTAACAAAATTCCAGGATCTTCTACATCTTTTGGCTCAAAATATCTCTGTCCAGGAGGTGCTTTCTTCTTTACCTGTGTACCAACCATAACCCCGAGTTCCCTGATAACTTGATTTGCTGCATCCGTGAAATCGAAAGTGAATTTGAGAAAAAGATTATTGGTTGGTACATTCGATGGTTTAAACCTTCCAGAAGGAGTTATAAGTTCGCCGTTTTCATCACCTGTGCAGAATAGCACTTCATCTGCAGTACGTCTGCCAAGTTCATTCAAGAGCTTTATAGAATTTATAGGTTCAGGTGGTGTGCTTTGAATGTACTCTATGGTAACTTTATCACTTGCTGGAATAGAGCTGTTTTCCGTACGTTTTATTATACCACTACTGCTCTCAACTATATAGTCAATACTGGATTGATACACTGTTTGTCCTGTAAAAACCCTTACATCTTTAATAGTGTGGTAATCTAGAGCTATTTCACCCTCAATAAAAACTTTTTCGACCTGATGGCTACTTTCCCAGCTCGTATCACCACTGCCCCAGGCAAGATGTAGAGATTGCTCTTTTATACTTGCTGCTATTGCTGCTCTTCCTGACTGTGTGAGAATTGACATTTGAAAGTTTGACCCCTGTATTATATATATACACGGTTGCTCAACAATTCGTCCAAATAATGTAAAAAAAGTTTAAATAATTTTAAGGCAGCTTTTGAAAATCAACTAAATCATAGAAAATAAATCCTATATTTGAGCAAGATTTTTGAAAATCAGCCAGCCTTTCCCATTAGCTTTTACATTTTCAAATTTCAGCAATTCACTTTCAATTTTCATATAAGCAGTCTGTCTTATTTAATTTTAGAGAAGTCTTATTTGATCTATTAATAAAATAATTATTGTCTTATTTTATTTTTCATAATAGATAAACTATTCTTATTTAAATTCTGCAGAGTCTCGAAAGAAGAATTAGTAATAAATCTTTGATTATTCGAGGTTTTTATGAAATCTAAAAATTCTTTTTCAGGCATTGATCCAATAATTGTTAAATATATAAAGTACTATGCTAGCTGTCTTAATCATACTAACTGCTTTATTGATAAGAGTCTTGAAGATATAGAGCTGGAACTTTTTTGTGAGGTTTGGCCTTGCCTTAGTCTGTATGATAAAACAAGAAGTAGCTTTAATACTTTTGTTGCTAATTTAACTAGACGTCGTGCTCGTAACCTCTTGCGTAACCAACTATGCACTAAACGTCAGATTAACTTTGGTATTGATGATAACATACCAGATTCTAAATATCTTGAAGATGATATAATGGTATACATTGACGTAAAAAATATAATCTCAAAATTACCGAAATCTCATAGAAAAATATGTGAGCTGCTTAAGGTTTCTACTATTACTGAAGCTTCAAAAACAACAGGTATACCAAAAACAACTGTCTACAACATTTTAAAGCAGATACGGGATAAATTTTCATCTTTAAAATGAGATCTTCTCGAACTTTTTTTATAAGTTTTGGACGAATTACATAGGTCACCGTGTATATATCTAGGTAGTTAAACCAGGAGAAAAATGAAAATAATTGGTAGAAATGAACGACTGAAGATGCAAACAGGAACGAAAATTGTGATCTTTGGTCCTTATGGAATTGGCAAAACTAGTTTACTTAAAACTCTTGATGAATCAACAACACTTTGCCTTGATTTTGAAGCAGGACTTCTAGCTGTACAAGACTGGAAAGGAGATTCAATCAATATGCGCACTTGGAATGAGGCCAGAGACATTGCTTGTCTTATTGGTGGTCCTAATCCTGCGCTGAAATCTGATCAAGCGTATAGTCAAAAACACTATGAGCATGTCTGTAGCAAGCACAAAGATCTTCTTTCTGAAGTTTCTAAATACCAATGCATCTTTGTAGATAGTATAACCGTTGCTTCACGTTTATGTCTATTATGGTCAAGAATGCAACCTGAGTGTTTTTCTGATAGATCGGGAAAAGAAGACAAAAGAGCTGCTTATGGATTACTTGCTCAAGAGATGATGGCTTGGCTCAATCAGTTTCAACATATCAGAGATAAAGACATCATCATAGTTGGCACATTAGGTCAATATCTAGATGACTGCAATCGTCCAACTTGGCTACCTCAATGTGAAGGAGCTAAAACTGCTAGTGAGATTCCAGGTATTGTTGATGAGGTGATCAGCATGGTTGGAATTAAGAAAGATAATGGCACAGAAGTACGTTCATTTATCTGTCAGACTATTAATACTTGGGGATACCCAGCTAAAGATCGAAGTGGCTGTCTGAGTATGGTTGAAGAACCACATTTGGGTAAATTACTTGCGAAAATTAAAGCCAAAACTTTGGCTCCTATTGCTTAATTAAAAATTGGAGAATAATTATTATGGAACAAAGCTTTTTCAATATCGGTCAAAAAATCCCTTTCTTCAGCGTAAAGGAGTATTTAAGTGATCAAACGCCAATACCAGAAGATATCATCTGTCCTAGAATTTTAACGAAAAGAGGTTTATTGGTACTGGGTGGCCCACCTAAAATCGGCAAAAGTGACTTTTTGATCTCTTGGCTTGTTCATATGGCTGCTGGTAGATCATTTCTTGGTATGACACCAAGGGAGAGTAGACCAGTGGAACTTCCCCTACCAGTCTCTCGCAGAACTGTACATAAACCTCTCAGCTTATACAGCTCCCATTATTTAGCCTTTTTGACCCTAAACCTAGTGTCCAATGATAGAAAATATTTGGAGACCTATCTCTCACCTTTCCTAGAAATTGTCTTGCTAGTCTTCCGTGACTCCTGAGTCTCTTATATTTCCTTTTGACCCACTTTTCTAGATGCCGCTCTACATTCTTTAGAGATTTGTAGACCTCAGTTCTGTAAAATTTGCCATAGTACTGATACCAGCCTCTGACTATTGGATTTACTTTTCCTGATATCTCCTCTAATGTTATATGCGTATTTCGTAGCATTTTCCATGATCTTATGGTTGTAGTAATCTTTTTCTTGGCCTTGTTGCTAATTGCTGGGAGAAATGAAACAAAATGCTTCCCTATTTTATTTCTTGCTAACCTGGGTCTGAATGTGTAACCCAGAAAATCAAAACTTTGTTTAGGAAATTCATCTCTCCTATTGTCATCCTTACAGTACACTATCTGTGTCTTTTTAGGATGTAATTTCAACCTATACTCAGCCAATCTCTCTTCGATCATTACTTTCACAAATCCTGTCTGTTTCTCTGTTCTGCAGTGCACTATCGCATCGTCCACATATCTCTCAAATGGTACCGTCGGATAGTTCTTTTTCATCCATATATCAAACACATGATGCATGAATATATTAGAGATGATTGGGCTAACTGAACCTCCTTGCGGAACTCCTTTATCCCTAACTACTTTACTGCCATCTGCAAGTTGTATAGGGGATTTCATCCACCTTTCAACATATAGTATGACCCATTTGCAGTCTGTGTGTTTCTTGATAGCTTGCAAAACTAATTCGTGATCCAGATTGTCGAAGAACCCTGATATATCAAGGTCTACCACCCAATCGTACTTCCAGCATCTCTTACGCGCTGTATCTACCGCATCCAATGCTGATTTATTCGATCTATAACCATATGAATCCTCATGGAATTTTGGCTCCACTAACGGTTCGAGATACATTGTTGCTGCTGTTTGCGCTATCCTATCTGATACTGAAGGAACACATAAAATTCTTTGTCCTCCTCCCATATCTTTCGGTATTGCTACAGCTTTTACAGGCTCTGGAAAATAACTTCCGGATGACATACGATTCCATAGTTTGTATAGATTATCTTTTAGATTTTCCTCAAACTTTGTTATCGAAACCCCATCTACACCAGCAGCACCTCTATTTTTCGATACTTGTTTATAAGCTCTCCAAATAAGTTTCTTTGGTATATCACAAGACTTTGTTTTATTCATTAACTCCTCCCTTTCGGTTGATAAATAACTAAAACTAAATAACTCAGCTCCTTCGCTCCATTTCCATTACAGAAACTTCTTCACTACTACGAGCTGATCCGCCCCTGTTTTCCGCATCGGTACTCTCATCCTCAGAGATCAGCTCCTTGGATTTCTCCCTTATCATCGAAACGACAGGTTCCCGCAGTTCCACGCAATAGCCCAAAATAGATTCATGCCACCTCTATGCCGGACGCCATCTATCCAGTAAACAAGCTCCCGATAGATTTATCCCAGGTTAAGTCTAACCCCTGGTTTTGACATCATCCAATTCCTTTCGACACTTTATCAGTGGTTCATTTTCATTCATCTCTCTATTTTACACATGACGCATATTTGCGCCTTTTCCATAACGCTCACTACCTTAGCTTTTTACCAAAGCAGCTTATGGTTGTTTGAAGCCTGCTCTTGTAAGCCGGCTCCGAGGGGCCCACCCCCATCTATTGCGTAGCTTTTGCACTTAGTTTGCTCTTACTTGAACATTCCTTGTGTCTCTACGGCACACTAGACCTTTGAAAATTTTCTACATGCAAACTGAAATTGAATATGAATATATGAAAGAACGTTTGCAACAACTTCAACTTGATAATGAACTTTTGGATGTGGCTGCTAACAACTTAATCATTACGCCAAAAGTGCACTTATCATTTAATCATGATGAAATAAGTGGAATCAAGGAAATTGTAAATGAACGCTTTAAACCTGATGTTTTGGCCATAGATCCATTGCGTAACATCTTTAGCAGTGAGTATGGAAATGAAAATGACAATAGTGCTATGTTGTTCTTTCTGCAAAAGACTCTTGAAAAGCTACGCAGTGCTGTCAATCCAGATGCTTGTATTGTACTCACTCATCATACAAAAAAATTATCAAAAAAGATGCTGGAAGAAGATCCATTTCAGGGTTTGAGCGGAGCTGGGTCTTTAAGAGGTTTCTACAGTACTGGGATGGTAATGTTTGCTTATGACGAAGAAAGTACTGTACGTCAGATAGTATTTGAGCTTCGCAATGGTGAACGCGTGCCAAACAAACTTGTCGATAAGATAAATGGTCATTGGGAGCTTGTAGACCAATGGAGTTGATTCTTTTTTTTACTTAAATTATAGGAGACAATATGTTATCAGATTTTTTAACTGATTTTAATAACGCGAAACTGCAAAGCAGTTTAATACCGAAAGGTATAATAGTCAAGGTAAAAATGGCAATAAAGCCTGGAGGTTATGAAAATTGGTTCACTAAAAGCTATGCTACCGGCAGCATCTATTTAAACGCTGAATTTATTGTCACTGAAGGTCCATATGCAAAACGCAAGATTTTTCAAGTAATTGGTATTAAAAGTGGCAAAGCAAGCGTTGAAGGAGAAGACATCTGGGGAGAATCTGGACGTTCTATGCTTAGAAGTATTTTAGAGTCAGCACGGAACATTCATTCAAATGACACTTCAGAAAAAGCAGTTATTGCTAGAAAAGTCAACTCTATAGCTGATTTTAACGGGGTAGAGTTTACTGCAAAAGTTGGTATTGAAGCTGATAGATATGGAGAAAAAAACAAGATTGCCACTGTTATTACTCCAGAACAATCTGAAGTTGATTGGTTGCCATTTTGAAGTACGACGAAGAGAAGCTCTGGATTGCTGTAATTGAGAGAGCTATCAAAGATGCAGCAGGAAAAAATCTAGAGCTAAAGAAAGAAGCAATTAAATGGTTTGATTCAGAGTCTTTTGAAACTGTTTGTGAGCTAGCTAATCTCAGCTCTAAACGTATGAAAAGTATGTATGGGGGTTTTATGCAGAGAAAGGAAATAAAAGGATTATTGATTGATAATATTAAGAAGTGTGTACCTTACCTAATTCCAAACGGTCATTTTTATCGAGAGAGGACTTATGTTGGTAATTGTGATGAGGATACGATTACAGTTAAAATAGTGGGTAAAGAAGCTGGAAATTGGCGTAATTTTAGGACTTTAGTTAAAGGTGATATAAATTCCGCTAAGAAGTGGTTAAATACTAAAGAAAACACAACAGAACATAAAATTACATCGTTTTCAGCAAGGCATTACTTGAATGATAAATCACCAATGCCAAAAGATATAATAGGCCCAAGAATTTTAACTCCAGGAGGTCTTTTGGTTATAGGTGGAACTCCAAAAATCGGAAAAAGTAATTTTCTTCTTTCCATGTTAGTACATTTAGCTGCTGGAGTATCATTTCTTGGTATGAAGCCTGCAAAGCCACTTAAGATATTCTATCTACAGAATGAAATGGAATATGATTACATAAGAGAACGCTTACAGAAGCTAAGAATCAGCAAGAAAACCCTTGATGCAGGAACAGAAAACTTAGTTATTACTAAAAAAGTACAATTAACTTTGAATGTGGAAAAAATAAAAGAAATTATGTCGGAAAATCTCGATGTAAAAACAGTTGATCTTATAGTAATAGACTCTCTTTTTGATTATAGAAGTATGATCTCTTTTCTGCAAAATGGTATTGATGAACTACGCTCTATAACTAATCCTACGGCTGGAGTAATAGCTACACATTACACCAAAAAAGTGTCAACAACCACGTTAAAAAAGAATCCATTTCAAGCATTGAGTGGTGCTAATGTTTTAAGAAGTTTATATACATCTGGAGTAATGATATTTAGGCCAGAAAGGAATACTCTGCAATTGATGTACGAACTTAAAAACGGCAAACCAATACCAACAAAATTCATAAACATGGTTAACGGACGCTGGATAGCTACAGCTTAACCAAATTTCTAAACTTTAAATATATTGGAGATTTGATGGTTATTTATTGTGATTTTAATACTGTAGATTCAAAAAAAAATGGAAGCTATAAATTATCAGAAAAGAAAGAACAGCTAAAAGCTCAGCTTCTGTTGAATATCAGATCATGCCTTTCTTATCTATTACCAAGAGGGATTTTTCGTGGTGATAAGTTTTATGTAGGCAATGTACAAGGTGATAAAGGCAAGAGTCTAGTAGTAGAATTAAGTGGCAATGAAGCTGGCTTATGGCATGATTTTGCAACAGGAGAAGGTGGTGACATTATCGACCTTTGGGCGGGAGTAAATAGAAAAAGTACAAGAATAGAGTTTCCTGAAGTAATGGCTTCTATAGCTGAATGGTTTGGAAAAAAACATACTAGGAAATATAAAAATCTAGAACAATTTTTAACATGCAGTTGGAACTACTACGATGAAAACAATCAAGTTATTGTCATAGTCAACCGTTATGATCTTCCCGGAGGAAAAGAATATCGTCCTTTTGATGTAAAACGATCTAAGTTTGCTGCACCAGAAATAAGGCCTCTATACAACATCCCAGGAATTTTAAAGTCTGATAAAGTTGTTCTGGTTGAAGGAGAAAAATGTGCTGAAGTTCTAATAGAAAAAGGAATAACAGCAACAACAATAATGTCTGGAGCAAATGCACTTATTGAGAAAACAGATTGGACTCCACTTAAAGGTAAAAATATTATTATTTGGCCAGATAATGATGAACCAGGTAAAAAGTATGCTGAAAATGCTAAAAAAAAGCTTTTAGAGATCGGAGTTGCATCACTTGTTGTTCTTAATATTCCACAAAATAAACCGAAAGGCTGGGATGCTGCTGATTGTGTATTAGAAGGAATGAACGTTGAAGAATTTGTTCTTAACAATAAAAGCCCTAGAAAGTCAAAAACAATTGATACTACAGCTTGGACTAACACTGCTCCAGAGAGAAAATGGATTATTAAGGATTGGCTCCCTGTGGGAAGTGTTACAGCTCTTTACGGTGACGGTGGTGTTGGAAAATCTCTTCTTGCTCAACAATTAATGACTGCTGCTGGTATTGGTAAATCTTGGCTTGGTATAGATATTCAGCAGATGAGAACATATGGTGTGTTTTGTGAAGATGAGGAGGAAGAACTTTGGCGCAGGCAATGTGCAATACATAAACTTTATCAATTGGATATGGAATCTTCTGATTTTCATGACAATGTTTGCTTGTCATCTCGAGTATGGAAAAATAATATACTTATGGTTTTTAATAACAAAGATGTAGGCCAATTGACCCATTACTTTCAGGAGTTACTTGAAGATATTGAATTGTTTCAGCCAAAGCTAGTGATTTTGGATACAGCAGCAGATCTATTCGGAGGTAATGAAAATAATCGTTCCCATGTAAGACAATTTATTCAAAACTGTTGTGGTCGTATAGCAGAAGCAATAAAAGGGGCTGTTTTGTTGTGTGCTCATCCTTCTGATTCAGGGATAGTACGTAAAACAGGTACAGGAGGTTCAACAGCGTGGAATAATTCTGTTCGATCTAGATGGTATTTGTCAAAACCAGAAAAGGCTTGTACTTGCCCTAATGATCGTGTTCTTTGCCGCATGAAATCTAATTATTCTGCATCTGAACAAGATAAAATTTCATTGTATTGGCACAACGGGTCATTTATGCAACATGATGTAACCTTTGATTCGGGAAGAATAGTAAGAGATAATTATAATCGAAAACTTGATTTGGAACGCTCAAGAAGACATGACATTATTTTAGAGTTAATTGCTAATGAAGCATATAAAGGTGAAACTTACACTGCAGCACACTTTGCTAAGTATTTTGAGGGAAAACTAGGCCTTGGAAGTGAACGTAGCATCCGTGAAAGGATTAGCCATCTTGCAGCTCTTGGCTATATAAAGTTCTTTAAGGAAGCTCTTGGATATAAAGTATCAAGCACTAAATCAAAGTACGGCTATTTATGTGTTAAAGACATGGAGTTAAAAATTTCTGAAAATCAACATGTACTGATAAAGCCAGATTATTATCTTTCACCAAATAACGGAGTAACTTTACCAGTTGAAAATCCAGACGTTTGGGTTATACATAATTCTATAAAACAAGATGGCAAAATAGTATAGTAAGTTGGCAAGACGGTAAGTTGGCAGACTTAAGAATTCGCCATCTTGCCAACTTAAAATTGATAAAAATACGAGAAAATCAATAGCTTAAAGAAATAGTAAGATGGCAAGATGGCAAAAAGTTGCCAACTAGGTAGCATGGGTAAAGTCCTCCTATATAGAGGGTTTAGGGAAGTTGGCAAGATGGCAAAAATCTATATATATATATAAATATATACTATGCTATTATACATAGTATATATCAGTTAAGAGAAGAACTTAACATTTTTTGAGATCCTTTCATAATTTTGCTTTGTCTATGGAGTTGCAACCTGTAATAAAAATATAAAGTGATTCGATATTGATGCTACGACCTTTTGGAAAAATTAAAATATTCGCAAAAAACTCGATAGTATTCAAATTGCTGATGTTTAGTTGCTTTATTTACACCCTGAGAAGAGATGGTTTCTTAAAAAAAGGCTAAAAAATACGTTTTTAAGCTAGGTGTAATTTTTAGGATGGGTTTTATCTAAGCTTATAACAGACCTTAAAGCTCAAATAAAAGCTATTCTTTAATCACCGTAGAAGAAAGAAAATCTTTCAAAAAAACTGTTAACGCAAAGTAGAGACGAATATTTAAGTTTTGGGTTTTATGTCTCCATATTGATGGGCAAAACTAGAGCTGTACCTTTTAACGTTTATACTCTGACTTTAAAAAATAGTGCCTTTTACCCTAAATTTTTATTTATTAAAAAACTGTAGTTGCAAAGAAAATTTTTGAAGTCTAGAGAACAAGTGGCTAGTAAATTTTTGAAAGGTTATTTTTGCAACAGCTAACTCTTGTTACTTCTACCATAAGGACGGTGACAAAATGTGTGCGCCAAGAAGTGCGTAAGGAACAGTTGGTGAAAATCCAACACGGGTAAAGCTTAGCCAGCAGCCTGGAACAAACCATTATGCTGCGTAAGGTAACGAGCGTAGTAAAGCTAATGGAATGGACAACATAGGGTGCAACGAAAGTGAAGGTATTGAGTCCCGTAATTCACGCGTCATGGGGGCCGACACTTTACATTTGGTGGAAGGCAGCATGGGTAATAACGCTAAGGCAAGGTATTACTCACCCCGTCGGGATCGAAGGCCGCGTCATGTGTTGAGAGGGACCTTACGTGAACTTGGGAGATCCTTTGTATTCCTGTAAGGGTACTCTGGAACAAGTCAATAAAGGCGAGGACTGGAGGAAGATGCAAAGGAAGTCGGACTAACTGATAGTACTCGGAGTGTGGGAAAGCCACATACAAGGGGAAGCGGTTAGCAATATAGTGACTGGTATAGGGATTGCTATACCAATACAACAGAGATTGGAGGAGTATGCAAGGAAAACTAAACCAGATAGCAGTAAGGGCTAAGCAAGATAAGCGAGTAAAATTTACATCGCTAGTTCATTTGATTAATGAAGAGAATCTTGCAGAGTGTTACAAGGAACTAAAACGCAACAAGGCTTGTGGTATAGATCGTGTGACAGTGGAAGCTTATGGAGAAAATCTAGAAGAGAAACTTAAAACACTAGTGGATAGTATGAAGAGAAAACAATATCAACCGCAACCAGTGAAAAGGGTATACATACCCAAAGCCGGGAGCAAAGAGAAGCGCGGCCTCGGAATACCATCAACTGAAGATAAGTTGGTACAGGTAATGCTAAAGAAGATATTAGAAAATATTTATGAAGCAAACTTTATGGACAGCTCGTATGGATTTCGACCAGGAAGAAATTGTCATCAGGCGATAAACGCTCTAGATAAAGCAGTTATGCACAAACCAATTAACTATATTGTAGAAGTGGATATCAAGAAGTTCTTTGATAATGTTCAACATAAATGGCTAATGAATTGTCTAAGGGAACGAATAGCTGACCCAAATTTATTGTGGTTAATAAAACGATTTCTAAAGGCAGGAATAGTCGAAGTTGGATGTTATAAAGCAACCGATCAAGGCACACCACAAGGTGGTATAGTAAGTCCTGTATTAGCTAATATATACTTACACTATGTGCTGGACTTATGGTTTGAAAAGAAATTTAAGCCAAAAGCCAGAGGATATATACAGCTAATAAGGTTTTGCGACGATTTTGTAGTTGGCTGCGAGAGGGAAGAAGACACAAAAGAATTTCTAGAATTACTGAAACAAAGACTAAGTAAATTTGGGTTGGAAATAGCTGAAAATAAAACAAAAATAGTAAAGTTTGGTAAGAAAGAATGGTATCAAGCAGAAAGAGAGAAACGTAGGACGGCTAGCTTCAACTTTCTAGGATTTACACATTATTGTGGAAAAAGTCGTAATGGTAAACTTATGATGAAGCAGAAAACTTCAAAAATAAGCCTAGCCAGAAAGATTAAAGAAATCAAAGAGTGGTTGAAGATGGTACGAAGTCGTATCTGTCTCAAAGATTGGTGGCAGAAACTTAAAGCCAAAGTAACAGGACACTATAGCTACTTCGGAGTTAGCGGAAATTATCGGTGTTTGATTCAATTCTATCGACCGATAACAAAGCTAGCATTTAAGTGGATAAACCGACGTAGTCACAAGAAAAGTATGGATTGGGAACAGTTTACATACTATTTAAAAATAAATCCACTACCAAAGCCAAAGATATATGCTTCTTTGTACACAGGAGCACTAGTGTGAACGCTGTATTGTGGAGCCGTGTGCGGGAAATCCGCAAGCACGGTTCTTTTGGGGGGACTATGATTAAGAGACCAAATCGCTGGTTTTCAAGGTCATAAGTCTCTACCAGACCCCCACCCTTTAAAGCTCTTGAAGAGGTCATTACAACACTACCTATAATTTAGATAGAGAAAGGGCCATCTTTTTTTAATTAACGCTTGTAAACCCCTTAAAAACCCGAATACAAGGCATCGTAAAAGATTCTATTAGTGTAAACAAACCCATGGTTGAGTTTAACATCATTTTTATTCATTGTAAAGGAAAGTTTTTAAGAACCTGTTCATAATCTTTTGAGGGTAAAAGCAAATTTGCAGGCTAATATTGAGTTTTTGCTTATCACAATCTTCTACATTTTTCCAACCAAGCAAAAGAGCTTTCAGAAAGCCATCTTTTCAGCAGTGCAGTAAAAAAATGTAACTCACCTTATGAATGTAATCCATTATGAGAGATAAATAAGCTAGAGTTTTAACCTCATGCTGCATAATTGTAACCTGAAAGCTGAGCATAAACTTTTGCAAGTAACTGAGCATCAATTAGCGCCCCGTGTGATGTTCTATCATTCAGCGATATATCAAAACGCTTGCATAACTCATTTAAAGATGCAGGTGACTTTGGAAACTTTTTTCTCGCAAGTGGTAATGTATCTAACACTCTGTTTGAAGAGATTAATTTGGCATTCAGTTTACCAAGTTCCATATTAAGGAATTCTACATCGAACTTAGCATTGTGAATTACCAAAATATCATTAGATATGAATTTAAGGAATTCAGGTGCAATCTCTGAAAATAATGGTTTATCTTTTAAGAATTCTTCACTGATGCCGTGAACCTTAAATGCCCCTTTGTCTATATGCCGTTCTGGATTGATGTACCAGTGGGATACTTTGCCTGTTGGAATACGGTTCCACACATCCTATTTCAATAATACGGTGACCGAACTTAACACTAAGACCAGTAGTTTCAGTATCAAGCACTATTTCACGTTGCTTAGAAAGTGCTACAGTTAGAGTAGTTTTTACCGCTTTTTTTCTTCTGGCTAACAATTTTTGTATAGCACCTTCAGATTTTACTTCGCCCTCTACTCCAGAGCATATAGGTACTTTGGTGTTTTGTCTTGTCACGTTTCTAAGGATAACTACTTCATCATCTAAAAATTTTTTACCATTGCCCTCTACATAAAGTGAAGTAAGATTTTTGAGTGCTATATCTCCTCCATAGTGATGGCGCCATACTCCAACAATGTTATTGTTTTCTACATTTAATGAAGTAAGTTTTGTGAAGCGTTTGCTGCCAATTAAAAATGCAAAACCTCTGTCTCCAATATTATTATTACTTATTTCAAGCGAAGTGAGATTTATTAGATTGCCTAAACCTATGTATCCTGCACCTTGAAAACCAAGTTTATTATTCCTTAGAGTAAGCGAAGTAAGGTGTGTAAGTTTAGTTAACTCTTTTACATCTTTACTATCAATCTCTACATTTATTAAATTAAGCTCGTTAATGCCTTTTTTATTCTGTAGAAAATTTGCTAGTTCTCTTACATCAATTTTAGCATTTATATCTGATATTGTTAAAACTTTATCATGTACATATTCACTAAAGTTCACCTTACCCTCTATTACAACTATGTGAATATTTTAGCTGGCATTTTAGTAAATGTAAATTCTAGACTGGCTTTTTTACTACAGATGTTTGAATTTATAGATTATTGACATTTGTGCTCTTTTTTACTTTCAATCGATAATTAGCGTTAGCAGCACTCAAAGAAAGTATAAAAGGATTGAGACGATAACCATGTTCCTTGCAAGAATATCCTGGCCAGCCAATGTTTTCAATAACGTCGTTACAATCTGTACTAAGCTCTTTGGATAAAATTTCTTTTATTGCTTTAATCATTCTATTTAGTGGCCTTCTAATCTTATACTCTAAATTGTGAATTTCTGAATTAAAACCCAAACTCTCTCCTAGTTGATTGATATTAAGGAACTTATATTTTTCTGCTGGCAATCCGCTTTTGAAATCCTGCCAAAACTGAGCTAATAACACATGCATAATATCAAGACGTGCTACTGAATGCCTACTGATAATTTGGATGTTATTTATGTAGATTGAGTTATTTATAATATGCAAATGCAGTACCTTAGGCTGAGATAGCTCAGTGGATGGAACGAGCGACATTTACTAACTTATTATGTTTAATAAACTTATTGTAGTATATTTTCAATAAAAAAGTAGAATTTTTTGGACGAATTTTGAAGTTACCGTGTATATATATTATGTACACACTACAACTTACCTCTAATTTCTAGTAATGTCAATCCTAACACTGGACCTCGGCAAACAAACAGGCTGGGCAATTCTAACAGATGGAGTAATTGAAAGTGGAAGCAAAAGTTTTCATGGTAGCCGGTTTAGCGGAGGTGGAATGCACTTCTTAAAATTTCGTAGCTGGCTAAATGAAATGAAGGAAAAGTTCTCAAACATTGAAGCAGTGTATTTTGAGGAAGTAAGAAGACATTTAGGAACTGATGCAGCGCATTGCTACGGTGGTTTTCTTGCAGTTCTCTCTGCTTGGTGTGAAGAACATCATGTGCCCTACCAAGGTGTTAATGTTAAAACTATCAAACGCTTTATAACAGGCAAAGGTAATGCAAGTAAGAGTGAAGTTATTGAAGCTGTAAAGAAAAAAGGGGTTTCACCTAGAGATGATAATGAGGGGGATGCTTTGGCATTAATGTTCTACGTTATGAATCTTAGTAAAGATTTTAACACATTAAAAATACCGTAAAAGTGGGTCCTTTCGGCCATACTGGCGGGTTTGGTGGGTTCGACCTCAGGCCTTCTTTAGCGTCAGAGATATTTTGAATATTAACTTTTTAATTATTAAGATATGAATTTAGCAATCCACTACTATCCTGTTGAAAACCTCGTCGAATATAAGCGTAATCCTCGTAAAAATGATGATGTAGTCAACAGAATGTGTGCTTCAATCAGGGAATTCGGCTTTCGTATACCAATAGTTGCAAAAAGTGATGGTACTGTGGTTGATGGTCATTTAAGACTTAAAGCAGCAAGAAAACTTGGTATGGAGAGTATTCCAGTGGTCTTAAGTGATAATTTAAATGAACCACAAACCAAAGCTTTTCGATTACTGGCAAATCAATCAGCTAATTGGGCAAAGTGGGATGATGAGCTTTTGAAAGTAGAAATTCAAGAGTTAGAAGATTTACAGTTTGATCTTAAAATGACTGGATTTGAATTAGAAAAAGTTCAACATTTCCTTGATGATTTAGATAGTGAAAAAGAAGATCTTTCTGACTTAGCTATTGATGACAAAAAAGTAACAAAACCAGGTGATCTATGGATTTTAGGTGATCATCGAATCTATTGTGGTGATAGCTCTGTAGTTGAATCATATAAAGCGCTGTTAGATGATAAAATGGCAGACATTACTGTTTGTGATCCTCCATATAACGTTGATTATGGTAGCAGTCAAGAAAGAGAAGATAAAAAAATATTAAATGATAATCAAGGTGAAAAGTATGAGCTTTTTCTTTACGACATCTGTTCCAATATTTTAGCATATACGAAGGGAGCAATTTACATCTGCATATCATCATCAGAGTTTTCAACGTTACAAAAAGTATTTGAGGAAGCAGGAGGAAAATGGTCGACATTTATCATTTGGGCAAAGAATCACTTTACGCTAGGCAGGTCTGATTATCAAAGACAATACGAAGCAATGCTCTATGGATGGAAAAGCGGCAATAAACGTGAGTGGCATGGAGGAAGAAATCAAAGTGATCTGTGGTTTTATGATAAGCCAACACACAATACACTACATCCAACGATGAAGCCAGTAGAGCTAATGGAGAGAGCAATAGTTAATAGCAGTAGACCAGGAGACATAGTACTTGATCCATTTAGCGGTTCTGGCAGCACACTGATTGCATGTGAGAGAACAGGAAGAATTTGTAGGACAATAGAGCTAGATTCAAAATTTGTAGATGTAACGATAAAACGTTGGCAAGTGTACACAGGTAGGGAGGCAATTCTTTCTGGTACTGGTAAAACTTTTTCAAAGATTCAAGAAGAAAATTCGTAGAAAAAAGGTAAATAAAGAGAGAGAGGAGAAAAAAAGTGAAAATCACACAAACAGAATGGGCAAGAGAGATAGGAGTATCAAAGCAATATGTCTGTTATTTAGTAAAGAAAGGAATAGTTGAGTTGGAGGATGGTTTGATCGACCGAGAACAAGCAAATGAAGCGGTGGCAGCAATAAGAGATCCGAGTCAGCCATTGAGGAGGAAAAATCCAGAAAGTACAAGTAACCTCTCCACAATGTTGCTAAAAACTAGAATAAAAAATGAAATGGAACGTGGTAAACTGCTTGAGGCAAAGGCAAAAGCTGAGATTGGTGAACTTGTAGCAGTAGAGGAAGTAAAGCGCGAAGCATTTAATGTAGCAAGAGTTGTCCGTAATAATTTACTTAATATTCCAAATAGAGTTTCAGCACTACTTGCATCACTGAGTGACACTGAAAAGATTCATATGGCGCTAACTGAAGAGATCACGAACTCATTACAAGAATTATCTAACGCTAAATTTTAATAATGTCTGCTAACTTAAGTTTGGAATTAATAAAGTGTCTCATTAATCAACCTGGATTAGATGTTAATGTTAGAGGATTAAATGGAAAGACACCACTACATTGCGCTATAGAGTTTGATGAGTTAAGTATGGTAGATCTGCTGCTTACAAAAAAGAATATCAATCCTTTCGTAGAAGATAATGATGGTAAAACATCTCTTGATTACGCCAAAGAAGGGAAAAAAGCAGAAATATTACAAGCGCTAATTAATAACAAATACGGATCAGAGGAAGATAGCTTACTTCACTTAGCTGCAATGATAGGTGAAGTTAATGCGGTTAGATATTTGATAGGAAAAGGTGTTGACGTTAATGTACGAAATGCTCTGCATCATACGCCATTACATCTAGCAGCAGGCATAGGACATGCAGAAGTTGTAAAGATTTTGATAAGAGAAGGAAAAGCTGAAATAGATGTCTTTGATGCACGAAATCAGACACCAATGCACTATGCAGTTAATAATAAAAAGTTGGAGATAGTAAAGTTACTGCTGAAGCTAGGAGCAGATGTAAATAGTGCACGCATGGGACAAAACTCAATGAAATTGTCACCTGTTCATATAGCTGTAAGTAATGCTAATTATGATGAAAGAGATTTGTGTCTTGATATTCTCAAATGCTTAATAAAGGAGCCTAATGCTCAAGTAAATTTGCAAGACTACGAAAATAAAACACCACTACATTACGCTGAAAGACTTAAAACAATAGAAGTTTTACTAACCCGAGAAGATATAGACCCTCTGGTAAAAGACGATAGCGGTAGAACACCATTTGACTACGCTAAACCTGAGATAAAGAAGGCTTTGATGAGCAACAAATATGGATCTGAAAAAAATAGTTTATTACATTTAGCTGCAAAAAGAGGAGAAATTGAGCTTGTAGAGTCCATTTTAAAAGAAGAAATTGATATTGATATTTCAAACAATAAAAGTCTATCACCGATTTACCTTGCTGCAGAAAAAGGACATTTACATGTAGTAAAATTACTACTGGAAAAAGGAGCAAACTATACACCTGTTCTGCACTCAGCAATCAAGTCAAATAATTTAGAATTGTTAAAAACTTTATTTAAAGAAAAGAGTATCAAATTACCAGATGAGATAGGCAGATCTGTACCAATTTATTATAGGTGTATAGAGCATAGAGATGCAAAAGTAAGAAAATACAATAATGTGATCTGTATTTTTACCTCAGTAAGTGCAGTAGCAATAGCGGTATATATAGGGTTAACAGCAACAACAATAAGTAGTGCAATCATTTTTGCAACAATAACAGGAATACTTGCACTTATTATAGCAATAATGATAAGTGAGATGAGCAAAAGATATATAGAAAACGAATTTCAGAAAAAGATGTTTATGGAACTGGAGGAATGTAGTTCTACTGTTAATGATGTTGAGNGAATCTATTGTGGTGATAGCTCTGTAGTTGAATCATATAAAGCGCTGTTAGATGATAAAATGGCAGACATTACTGTTTGTGATCCTCCATATAACGTTGATTATGGTAGCAGTCAAGAAAGAGAAGATAAAAAAATATTAAATGATAATCAAGGTGAAAAGTATGAGCTTTTTCTTTACGACATCTGTTCCAATATTTTAGCATATACGAAGGGAGCAATTTACATCTGCATATCATCATCAGAGTTTTCAACGTTACAAAAAGTATTTGAGGAAGCAGGAGGAAAATGGTCGACATTTATCATTTGGGCAAAGAATCACTTTACGCTAGGCAGGTCTGATTATCAAAGACAATACGAAGCAATGCTCTATGGATGGAAAAGCGGCAATAAACGTGAGTGGCATGGAGGAAGAAATCAAAGTGATCTGTGGTTTTATGATAAGCCAACACACAATACACTACATCCAACGATGAAGCCAGTAGAGCTAATGGAGAGAGCAATAGTTAATAGCAGTAGACCAGGAGACATAGTACTTGATCCATTTAGCGGTTCTGGCAGCACACTGATTGCATGTGAGAGAACAGGAAGAATTTGTAGGACAATAGAGCTAGATTCAAAATTTGTAGATGTAACGATAAAACGTTGGCAAGTGTACACAGGTAGGGAGGCAATTCTTTCTGGTACTGGTAAAACTTTTTCAAAGATTCAAGAAGAAAATTCGTAGAAAAAAGGTAAATAAAGAGAGAGAGGAGAAAAAAAGTGAAAATCACACAAACAGAATGGGCAAGAGAGATAGGAGTATCAAAGCAGTATGTCTGTTATTTAGTAAAAAAAGGAATAGTTGAGTTGGAGGATGGTTTGATCAATAGAGAACAAGCAAATGAAGCAGTAGCGGCAATAAGAGATCCAAGTCAGCCACTGAGGAGGAAAAATCCAGAAAACGAAAATACAAGTAACCTTTCCACAATGTTGCTAAAAACGCGAATAAAAAATGAAATGGAACGAGGTAAACTACTTGAGGCAAAGGCAAAAGCTGAGATTGGTGAACTTGTAGCAGTAGAGGAAGTAAAGCGCGATGCATTTAACGTAGCAAGAGTTGTCCGTAATAATCTGCTTAATATTCCAAATAGAGTTTCAGCACTGCTTGCATCACTGAGTGACACTGAAAAGATTCATATGGCGCTAACCGAAGAGATTACAAACTCATTACAAGAATTATCTAATACTAAATTTCAAATATAAAAAAGATTTTGAATATAAAATGGCTGATAACTTAAGTTTGGAGTTAATAAAGTGCCTCATCAATCAACCTGGATTAGATGTTAATGTCAGAGGATTAAATGGAAAGACACCACTACATTGTGCTATAGAATTTGATGAATTAAGCATGGTAGATTTGTTACTCACGAAGAAGAACATTAATCCTTTTGTGGAAGATAATGAAGGTAAAACATCTCTTGATTACGCCAAAGAAGGGAAAAAAGCAGAAATATTACAAGCGCTAATTAATAACAAATACGGATCAGAACAAGATAACTTACTTCATTTAGCTGCAATGATAGGTGAAGTTAATGCAGTTAGATATTTGATAGGAAAAGGTGTTGACGTTAATGTACGAAATGCTCTGCATCATACGCCATTACATCTAGCAGCAGGAATAGGACATGCAGAAGTTGTAAAGATTTTGATAAGAGAAGGAAACGCTGAAATAGATGTCTTTGATGTACGAAATCAGACACCGATGCACTATGCAGTTAACAACAAAAAATTGGAGATAGTAAAGTTATTACTGGAGCTAGGAGCAGATGTAAATAGCGCACGTGTAGGACAAAATTCGATGAAATTATCACCAGTGCATATAGCTGTAAGTAACACTAATTACGATGAAAGAGATTTATGTCTCGATATTCTCAAATGCTTAATAAAGGAGCCTAATGCTCAAGTCAATTTGCAGGACTACGAAAATAAAACACCACTACATTATGCTGAAAGACTGAAAACAATAGAAGTTTTACTAACGCGAGAAGATATAGACCCTCTGGTAAAAGATGATAGCGGCAAGACACCATTTGATTACGCTGAAAATAGACCTGAGATCAAGAAGGCTTTGATGAACAATAAGTACGGTTCTGAAAAGAATAGTCTATTGCATTTAGCCGCACAAAAAGGAGTTGTAGATGCAATCTTAAAGGAAGAAATTGATATTGATATCTTAAATAACAAAGGTCACTCTCCAATTTACCTTGCTGCGGAAAAAGGGCATTTACATGTAGTGAAGTTATTGCTGAAAAAAGGAGCAAATTATACACCTGTTCTGCATTTAGCAATCAAATCAAACAATTTAGAGTTACTTAAAGTTTTATTTACTGAAAAAAATGGTGCATTGCTCTGCAGAGATACCGTTATTAATTTTCCAACCCTTCATAATAAATATATAGCACAGAGAGAAATAGCAGTATAAAAGGATGTAAAAAACATAATAATATTATCTGCATCTGTATTACAGTTAGCGCAGTAGCAATGGCAGCATATATAGGTTTAACCAGCAACAACAATAAGCAGTGCAATCATTTTTGCAAACAACAACAGGGTATATTTGCGCTTATTATAGCACTAATGATAAGTGAGATGAGCAAAAGATATATAGAAAACGAATTTCAGAAAAAGATGTTTATGGAACTGGAGGAATGTAGTTCTACTGTTAATGATGTTGAGATAGAACCAGCAATAAGTAGGGTTAAGGTATGATCTATGCTACATCTTTTTCTGAAGGTTTAAGACCAGATCCGCAGCTTAAAGTATCAGAGTGGGCGAATGAGTATCGAGTTTTAGCGCCAACTGCAGCATCAGAGCCAGGAAAATGGAGAACGGAAAGAACTCCTTATTTAAAAGAAATCATGGATTCACTATCTCCATCTTCACCAGCGGAGAAAATAGTATTCATGAAAGGAGCACAAATTGGAGGAACAGAAGCTGGTAATAACTGGATTGGCTATATCATAGATCAGACACCAGGTCCAATGCTGGTAGTACAGCCAACAGTTGAAATGGGAAAGCGTTGGTCGAAGGGAAGATTTGCACCGTTAATAGAGAGTACGCCATGTTTAAAAAGTAAAGTAAAAGACCCAAGATCAAGAGATTCAGGGAATACTGTGCAAAGTAAGGAATTTCCAGGTGGAATAGTAGTAATAACTGGAGCAAATAGCAGTGTAGGACTTCGTTCTATGCCAGTAAAATATCTCTTTCTTGATGAGATAGATGCATATCCAGGAGATTCAGGAGGTGAAGGAGATCCAGTACTGCTCAGTATTGCACGAACTAATACCTTTGCAAGGCGAAAGATTTTTTTAGTATCAACACCAACGATTCATGGAATAAGCAGAATTGAGAAAGAATTTGAAGCAACAGATAAGAGATATTTTTTTGTACCATGTCCGCATTGTAATTATTATCAAATATTAAAATGGGCACAAATAAAATGGGAAGATAAAAATCCAAATACAGCACACTATATATGTATAGAATGTGGTGAAAAGATAGAAAATCATCAAAAGACAGAGATGCTTGAGCGTGGAGAATGGAGGCCTACTAATAGAGTAAAAGGTGAGAGAAAAGGATTTCATCTTTCAAGTCTTTATAGCCCAGTTGGGTGGTATAGTTGGCAACAAGCAGTAGAAGATTTTCTTCATGCAAAGGAAAGTGAACAATTACTAAAAGTATGGATAAATACCACTTTAGGAGAAACTTGGGTAGATAAAGGAGAAGTACCAGACTGGAAGCAATTATTTAACAGGAGAGAATTTTTTCCCATAGGCACAGTACCAAAAGGCGAAGTAGTTCTCACAGCAGGTGTTGATGTCCAAAAAGACCGGTTAGAAGTAGAAGTTGTAGCATGGGGAAAAAGCCGTGAAAGTTGGTCAATAGACTATCGAGTATTTGAAGGAGATACAGGAGGAGGAGAAGTATGGGGAAAACTCTCTGAGCTCTTAAATCATCATTTTATCGGTGAAAATGGGCTTGAATACATGATAAGCATGATGGCGGTTGATGCTGGATATGCAACGCAAGAAGTGTATAATTGGGTAAGGAGTCATCAAGGATCTGGAAGAGTAATGGCAGTGAAAGGTGTAAATAAAGCACTAGTACCACTTAGCAGCCCAAGTAGAGTAGATATAACAGTTGGTGGTCAAAAGCTAAAGAGAGGAATAAAGCTATGGCCAGTTGGAGTATCGATATTAAAGTCAGAGCTTTTTCAATTACTTAATGTTTTAAAAGAAGGTGAAGAAGCTCCAGCAGGATATTGTCATTTTCCGGAGTATGCACCTGAATATTTTAAGCAGCTAACGGCAGAGCAATTAGTCAGTAAAGTAGTGAAAGGATATACCAAACAAGAGTGGCAAAAGGTAAGAGAGAGAAATGAAGTACTAGATTGCCGAATTTACGCAAGAGCAGCATCTATTGCGCTTGGTATTGATAGATGGCCAGAGAGTAAATGGAATAGTTTGAGTGGAAAAATGGAAAGCAAAAAGCCTAAAAAAGTAAGACAGAGTAAGTGGCTTGGTAATCAAAATGTACAGTGAAGAATATTTAACTCAAGTTGAGAAAGCAATTCAAAAACTGCAAAGCGGAGAAAGAGTTGTCTCAATTGCATATGGTGACCATGTTGTGCGGTACGGGGAAGTTCAAATAAAGGATTTATTGAATTTAAGACAACGAATTAAGGCTGAGTTAAAAGTTGCAGGCATGAGGCCAAAGAGGAAAATTGTTTTTTCAACGAGTAAAGGAATTTTATAAATGCTGCTAAAAACCTTCAAGCAATTATTTAACAAACCAAAGATAAAAAGCTCAGCGTGGGATGCAGCAGGCTCAGGAAGAAGATTTTTTCACTGTCAACCAGAGTTAGGAAGTATAAACAATTTGCTGTCTCAAAACCTTGAAACTTTACGTAGTAGATCACGTGATATGGTGAGAAAAAATCCTTACGCTGCAAATATAATTGATACGATAGTAAGTAACTCTATTGGAACAGGAATAAAACCGCAATCAAAAGCAAGAGATGGAGAATTTCGAAAGAAAGTACAAGAATTATGGCTAAAATGGACAGATGAAGCAGACAGTAGCGGAGTAAGTGATTTTTATGGATTACAAGCTCTGGTATGTAGGAGCATGATAGAAGGTGGAGAGTGTTTTGTACGCCTCCGAAATCGTAAACTCGAAGATGGATTTTCTGTACCATTGCAACTTCAAGTATTGGAATCAGAGCATTTAGATAACAAAAGCAATCAGACTCTTGCGAACGGCAATATTATTCGTAGTGGTATTGAATTTAACCGACTTGGTCAAAGAGAAGCTTATTACCTATTTAGAGAGCACCCAGGTGAAGGTTCGTTTGGAGAATCAGTTAGAGTACCGGCAAATGATGTTTTACATATCTATAAACCTTTAAGACCTGGGCAAATCAGAGGGGAGCCTTGGCTTTCTAATATACTGCTGAAACTTTATGAGCTTGATCAATACGATGATGCAGAATTAGTGAGAAAAAAGACAGCAGCGATGTTTGCAGGGTTTATTACAAGACTTGATCCAGAAGCAAATATCATGGGAGAAAGTGAAAGTAATGAGCAAGGAGTAGCACTATCTGGACTGGAACCTGGAACAATGCAGCTTTTAGACCCAGGAGAAGACATAAAATTTTCAGAGCCGTCTGATGTTGGGGGAAGTTATGAAGCATTTATGAGACAGCAACTGAGGGCAATAGCGATTGGTACAGGAATAACATATGAGCAGCTAACAGGAGATTTAACCGGTGTTAATTATTCATCCATTCGAGCAGGGCTGATAGAGTTTCGCAGAAGGTGCGCAATGTTACAGCATAACGTGATAGTGTTCCAGTTTTGTAGACCTATTTGGAATAGATGGCTAGAATTAGCAGTACTTTGTGGAGAACTCAGTGTAGATGAAAAAGTAGTAAAAGCAGCGAAAGAAGAAGTGAAATGGATACCACAGGGATTTGATTGGGTGGATCCACTGAAAGACCAGCAAGCACAGCAAATGGCAGTAAGAAATGGATTTAAGAGTAGGTCAGAAGTAGTGTCAGAAATGGGTTACGATGTAGAAGAAATTGACCAAGAAATAGCAGAAGATCAAAAGCGTGCTAATTCTTTTGGACTTTGTTTCGATTCTGACGTTAACCATAAAGTAGAATAAGGAAAGGAAGGTGATGTGGATAAATAAGCCAATAATGGTAGAGAGAAGAAGCTTTGAACTACTATCATTATATAACAGCAAACAACCTATCTTTAAGAACTCAAAGTATTTTCATATAAACCCAAAAGGAATAGCAATAATACGTATTTATGGAGTTTTGACTAAAAAAACAGAAGCTTTTGATCATATTTTAGACATGACTTCGTATGAAAATATTCATGAAGAGATAGAGAGTGCTTTAGAAGATAAAAGCATAGAGACGATTCTACTTGATATAGACAGTCCGGGAGGAGAAGTAAATGGAGTATTTGACTTAGCTGATTTTATCTATAGTGCAAGAGGAAAAAAGAGGATAATAGCGATAGCAAATGATGATGCNTGACCATTTACAGCTAATGAGAAACAAACACGCAATAACATTAGAGCATTTGCGAATGGGAGCGCTGAAAGGAATAATTTTAGATGCTGACGGGTCAGAATTATTAAATCTGTACAACGAATTTGAAATCACACCAAAAGTAGTAAATTTTGCACTGGGAACAGCGACAACTGATGTAAAACGTAAGTGTCTGGAAGTACTCCGGCACATAGAAGATAATCTAAGTGGTGAATATATGACAGGAATTCATGCCTTGGTAAGCCCTGAGTTTTTCGATGCATTAACTTCTCACGTTAAAGTAAAAGAAGCATATGAAAGATGGCAAGAAGGAGCAGCGCTAAGGAATGATATGAGATCAGGATTTACGTTCTGTGGAATAACATTTGAGGAATATAGAGGGCAAGCAACAGATCCTGAAGGAACCGTGAGAAGATTTATTGAGAAAGATACGGGGCACTGTTTTCCACTAGGAACAGCAAGCACATTTACAACGTATTTTGCACCAGCAGACTTTAATGAGACAGTAAATACTCTTGGACAGCCACTCTATGCAAAACAAGAGCCAAGGAGGTTTGATAGAGGGACCGATTTACATACACAGTCAAATCCTTTGCCAATGTGCCACAGGCCTGGAGTGCTAGTAAAAATTAGTTCTAGCTGATGAATATAGGAAAACTATTGAAAGATTGTTTTGAGCATTTAGGAGTGGAAGCCATATACTGTAATAAAAATAAGGAGGCGATTCGAAAAATAAAAGTGCTAATTAAACGTCCTGAGACTACGTACTCTCTAGGTGCAGATGGAGCATTAACTCAGCAAATTGCCTCAATAGAGATATGCAGTGAGGACGTTACTTCCTTTAGCATAGGTAATTATATCAAGATTGAAAAAAGATTCTACAAGATTTTTGAACTACCATTGAAAGATTCTTCGGGTAAGATATTGAAAATTGAGGCAATAGAAAGTGTTTGATATAAAAACTAATAACAATATTAATGAAATAATCTCGAATATTGAAAGAAAAGAGCAGAAAATAAGACTGGCAGCTATAAAAGCGCTGAACAAAACAGCAATATGGCTAAAATCAAAAGCAGCTAAGGAAATCAGTGAGGAAAAGAGAATAAAATTAAGTTTGATAAGAAAGAGATTAAGAATTTTTAAGGCGAAAACTAGCAGATCAAAATACAAAAAACAAGAAGAGGATCGAAAGTAGGAAAGCATGAGTTTATAGGAGGATTTGCAGCAGTTATGCCAAAAGGAAATAGCGGTATTTTTAAGCGTGAAGGAAGAACAGCCCTGCCAATAAAGGAAATTAAGTTGCCACTAGAACCTGAGGCTTCAAGGATAATAGGAAATCTTGTTAATTATGAGGTTGAGGAAGTATTTACAAAATTTTTTGAACGTGAATTGAGCTATAAAGGATGAATTTGAAAGATTTACATGATAAAATTTGTACCACGCTGAAGAGAGAAATACCAGCAATTCAAACTTGTGAAATTTATCCATCGGTAAGAAAAGAATTATTAGCGCCAGCGGTATTTGTAGAACTTAGCAGTCTTGAAAAAGGAAGTGATCCAGGTACAGGTGAACTAGCTCTGAGGGTAAGATTTGAGGCACGAATAGTGATTGATAGCACAATAGAAAATGCACCTATTATTGTTAGATCATTAGCTAGCGAAGTTGCAAAAGTAGTAAATAAAAATACTTGGAACGTGAAAAATGTTTCACCAGGAGAATTTATATCAGGAGGAGGAGATGATTTTAGGCCAGAATTAGATGCATATCTCGTGTGGATGGTTGAATGGGTGCATACAATACACGTAGGGCGATCTATTTGGAAAGAAGGAAAATTTATGCCACACAAAATAGAAATCGGTGAAATAAATGTTAGAAAATAATTTTGCAATTTCGGAACTACAGAGGAAAATGGCCAACATTGTTCGTATAGGAGTTGTAAAAGAAATAGATTATGAAAAAGCAAAAGTAAGAGTTAAAATAGGAGAATTTTTAACAGATTATTTACCATGGGATAGAGATTGGTCTCCGCCAGATATCGATGAACAAGTTGTGGTATTTTCTCCTCTTGGTGAACTATCATTAGGAGTGGTGTTAGCAGGAATATATCAGGAAAAATACTCTGCACCAGAGAATAAAAAAGAAATAAATAGTGTGAAGTTTCAGGATGGAACAAGACTGTTATATGATAAAGAGAAGCATCATTTGGAGATTGAAGTAATGGACAAAGTAACACTGAAAGCTGGGGAATCAAGTATAGAAATGACAAAAAGTGGAATAAAATTGAAGGCAGATAAAATAAACCTTAATTGATGAATAAATCGGTTGTACGAGTGGGAGATTATTGTGGAGAAGTAACACCGCATTTTTGCATTAGTGGGAGTAACAATGTTTTTGTAAATGGTAGGCCAATGTGCAGACAAGGAGACAATTTTAGTGAAGGAAGAGCATTAACTGAAGGATCAAAAACAGTGTTTGCAAATGGGTTTGGAGCGGGAAGAGTAGGAGATATAGTTTCATGTGGTTTTAAAGTAATAAAAGGCAGTGAAAGCGTATTTGCAAAATAGAAATGAAGGGTATGGATGCTAAAACAGGAAAAGCGTTAGAAGGAATAGAGCACTTAAAGCAATCGATAATTGATATATTAACCACTCCAGTAAACAGTAGAATAATTGTAAGTTAAAAATATGATATAAAGGAGATAAGAGGGAAGATAACTCCACTCACTATAGGAATGGAGTTATCACGGGCGTGTGCGACCGCTAGAATAATGGCTATACAACCGTGCTCATCAAGGTACACTAGCCCTATCTCTCGATACGTTTGAATAGTTGTGTGGGACATACATATGCACCCGTTTACAATCTTAAATTAACTAAAACTAATCGAGGTTATTATGATTACATCTTATCAAAATTTTATTGGCATTGATATCGGAAAATTTAAAAATGTTGCTGCAGTTCACAACCAAAAGAACACTATCAAGTTTGATAATAATGCTGCTGGTTGGCAACAATTGTTTCAAAATTTTTCAAATATTCTACCTAATTCTTTTGTAACTTTGGAAAATACAGGAAAATATGAGCTTGGCTTAGCACACTTTCTGGTTGATAAGAATGTTGCTGTACATCGAGCTAATACTCGCAAAGTAAAAAGCTTTACCTTATCTCATGGAATTTTAGCAAAGTCTGATCAATCAGATGCAAGAGCCCTTGCTCAATATGGATTTGAGCGTTATAGTACTCTATCTCTATTTGTGCCTATGTCAAAAGAACAAACAGCCTTAGCTGCACTTTGTCAACGTCGTGATGACCTTACACAAATAAGAGCTCAAGAGAAATGTAGACTGAAAGCACCTGAAAACGACTATATAAAAGAAAGTTGCCAAAAAACTATTGACTTTTTTAACAGTCAAATAGATGAGCTTAATGATGCCATACAAAAAATTATCGATGAGAATCCAGAGTTAAAAAAGCGCCAAAAAATCATAAGAACAGTACCAGGAATAGGTAAAAAGTTATCACAAGATTTTGTATGCTTGATGCCAGAACTTGGCTACTTAAGCAGGCAAGAAGTTGCTAGTCTTGCTGGAGTTGCCCCGCATCCAAAAGAAAGTGGTAAAGCTATTGGTTATCGCAGAATAAGTGGTGGCAGAAGGAACGTTCGTGAAAAGCTTTTTACATCTGCGATGGCTGCTTCAAGGACTAAATCTGCACTTGGTGCTTTTTATTCTGCTCTCATTGGTAGAGGTAAAAAGAAGATGGTAGTCATAACAGCTCTAATGCGCAAAATTATAGTGATTGCTAATGCAAGGCTTAAAGAAGCAATTAACGCAAATTTTTAAAATCTGCATAAGAAAATAGGTTAATGAATATGCGCGCCACACAAATTTAAAGCACATATTCATTAATCATAAGATCTAAGCAGTGGTAGTTGTTTGATATAAATTTCTTTCTGTAATGAACTAGGGTTTTTATTGCCAAAAATACGTTTTTCAATTGAATAAGAATACAAAACTATAAATAAGAGTTGTAATAAGACTAAATTCAAAAAATTTTAAAAAACATAGTTGATGAGNTTACGTTCTGTGGCATAACGTTTGAGGAATATAGAGGACAAGCAACTGACCCTGAAGGGACGGTAAGAAGATTTATTGAGAAAGATACAGGGCACTGTTTTCCACTAGGAACAGCAAGCACATTTACAACATATTTTGCACCAGCAGATTTTAATGAGACAGTAAATACTCTTGGACAGCCACTCTATGCAAAACAAGAGCCAAGAAGATTTGATAGAGGAACTGATTTGCATAGGCAGTCGAATCCATTGCCAATGTGCCATCGTCCGGCCGTTTTGGTAAAAATTAGTTCTAGTTGATGAATATAGGAAAATTATTGGAAGATTGTTTTGAGCATTTAGGAGTGGAAGCCACATATTGTAATAAAAATAAGGAGGGCATTCGTAAAATAAAAGTGCTAATTAAATGTCCTGAGACTACGTACTCTTTAGGTGCAGGTGGAGAATTAACTCAGCAAATTGCTTCTATAGAAATACGTGATCAGGACGTTACTTCCTTTAGCATAGGTGATTATATCAAGATTGAAAAAAGGTTCTACAAGATTTTTGAACAACCATTGAAAGATTCTTCAGGTAAAATATTAAAAATTAAGGCAATAGAAAGTGTTTGATATTAAAACTGGTAACAATATTAATGAAATAATCTCCAATATTGACAGAAAAGAGCAGAAAATAAAACTGGCAGCTATAAAAGCGCTGAACAAAACAGCAATATGGCTAAAATCAAAAGTAGCTAAGGAAATCAGTGAGGAAAAGAGAATAAAACTAAGTTTGATAAGAAAGAGATTAAGAATTTTTAAGGCGAAAACTAGCAGATTAGAAGTGTCAATTAGAGCAAATCTCTATGACATTAGAGCATCGACAATTGGCAAAATACAAAAAACAAGAAGAGGATCGAAAGTAGGAAAGCATGAGTTTATAGGAGGATTTGCAGCAGTTATGCCAAAAGGAAATAGCGGTATTTTTAAACGTGAAGGAAGAGCAGCATTACCAATAAAGGAAGTTAAGTTGCCACTCGAACCTGAGGCTTCAAGGATAATAGGAAATCTTGTTAATTATGAGGTTGAGGAAGTATTTACAAAATTTTTTGAACGTGAATTAAGTTATATTACAGAAAGTGTATGAATTTCAAAGATTTGCATAACGCAATCTGCACTACGCTGAAGAGAGAAATACCAGCAATTCAAACTTGTGAAATTTATCCATCGATAAGAAAAGAATTATTAGCGCCAGCGTTATTTGTAGAGCTTGTGAGTTTAGAATCGGGAAAAGATCCAGGAACAGAAGAATTAGCACTGAAAGCAAGATTTGAAGCACGAATTGTGATTGATAGCACAATAGAAAATGCAGCTATTATTGTCAGAACATTAGCTGCTGAGGTTGCGAAAGTAGTAAATAAAAATACTTGGAACGTGAAAAATGTTTCACCAGGAGAATTTATATCAGGAGGAGGAGATGATTTTAGGCCAGAATTAGATGCATATCTCGTGTGGATGGTTGAATGGGTGCATACAATACACGTAGGGCGATCTATTTGGAAAGAAGGAAAATTTATGCCACACAAAATAGAAATCGGTGAAATAAATGTTAGAAAATAATTTTGCAATTTCGGAACTACAGAGGAAAATGGCCAACATTGTTCGTATAGGAGTTGTAAAAGAAATAGATTATGAAAAAGCAAAAGTAAGAGTTAAAATAGGAGAATTTTTAACAGATTATTTACCATGGATAACGAGCAAAGCAGGAAAAGATAGAGATTGGTCTCCACCAGATATCGGTGAACAGGTTATGATATTTTCTCCTCTTGGCGAATTATCGTTAGGAGTGGTGTTAGGAGGGATATACCAGGAAAAATACCCTGCATCAGAGAATAAAAAAGAGGTGAGTAGCTTAACATTTCAAGATGGAACAAAGTTGTCATACGATAAAGATAAACATCATTTAGAGATTGAAGTAGTAGATAAAATAACACTGAAAGCTGGAGAATCGAGTATAGAAATGACAAAAAGTGGAATAAAATTGAAGGCAGATAAAATAAACCTTAATTGATGAATAAATCGGTTGTGCGAGTAGGAGATCATTGTGCAGAAGCAACACCACATTTTTGCATTAGCGGCAGTAATAATGTTTTTGTGAATGGTAAACCAGTTTGCCGAAAAGGAGATAATTTTACAGAAAGTAGAGTATTAACTGAAGGGTCAAAAACAGTGTTTACAAATGGGTATGGTATAGGAAGAGTTGGAGATTCAATATCTTGTGGTTCTAAAGTAATGAGTGGTAGTAATAATGTTTTTTCAGGATAAAAATAAACCATCTGTTATACTTACAAAAAGTAAGGTTATGAACATGGATATAACTACTAGCCTATTAGGAGACGTTAGTAATTTAATAGATAGAGCAAAGAATCATCTTTCTGTTCAATTCAACTCTACTCTAGTATTGCTAAACTGGCAAATTGGCTCCAGAATTGACCAAGATATTCTAAAGCACAAACGCGCAGATTATGGGAAGCAAATCATCTCCCAACTTGCAAAAGAACTTCAGATTAAATATGGACGTGGGTTTGATAGAGCGTCATTATTTCGTATGGTGCAATTTTCTAAATTCTTTCCTGATCAAGAGATTGTCGCGACACTGTCACAACAATTGAGTTGGTCACATTTTGTAGAAATTATTGCAATTTCTGATGAGCTGAAGCGTAATTATTATATAGAAATGTGTCGTATTGAAAGGTGGAGTGTTAGGGCACTACGTAGTAAAATCGATACTATGTTGTATGAACGTACAGCACTAGCAAAAAAACCTGAAGATTTCATAAGAAGGAGTATAAAAAATTTACGTGAAGAAAATATGTTAGCACCAGAATTCATTTTTCATGACCCATACTTCCTTAGCTTCATGGAATTGCCATCAAGTTATAGTGAGACTGATCTAGAAAATACAATCTTGGATGAATTGACAAAATTTTTACAAGAGTTTGGGAGTGATTTTTGTTTTGTAACACGTCAAAAAAGGATGAGTACTAAAACAACTGACAGGTATTTGGACCTGCTATTTTTTCACAGAGGATTAAAACGCCTTATAGCAATAGAGCTAAAAATAGGCCGTTTTGAACCAGCTTATAAAGGACAGATGGAATGGTATTTAAATTGGTTAGATAAAAATGAACGAAAAGCAGGTGAAGAAAAACCGTTAGGGATTATTTTATGTGCTGATAAGGATCAAGAGGATATAGAATATCTTGAACTCGAAGGCTCTAATATTCATGTTGCACAGTATTTAACACAGCTTCCTTCTAAAGAAATTCTTGAAAAGAAGTTGAGAAAGGCTATTTCTATAGCACGTGAAAAACATGCAAGTATTAAGTCAGAGCCATGAAAAATATATGAGAGGAATGGATGCTAAAACAGGAAAGACGTTAGAAGGAATAGAGCACTTAAAGCAGTCGATAATTGATATACTGACCACTCCTATTAACAGTAGAATAATTGTAAGTTAAAAATATGATATAAAGGAGATAAGAGGGAAGATAACTCCACTCACTATAGGAATGGAGTTATCACGGGCGTGTGCGACCGCTAGAATAATGGCTATACAACCGTGCTCATCAAGGTACACTAGCCCTATCTCTCGATACGTTTGAATAGTTGTGTGGGACATACATATGCACCCGTTTACAATCTTAAATTAACTAAAACTAATCGAGGTTATTATGATTACATCTTATCAAAATTTTATTGGCATTGATATCGGAAAATTTAAAAATGTTGCTGCAGTTCACAACCAAAAGAACACTATCAAGTTTGATAATAATGCTGCTGGTTGGCAACAATTGTTTCAAAATTTTTCAAATATTCTACCTAATTCTTTTGTAACTTTGGAAAATACAGGAAAATATGAGCTTGGCTTAGCACACTTTCTGGTTGATAAGAATGTTGCTGTACATCGAGCTAATACTCGCAAAGTAAAAAGCTTTACCTTATCTCATGGAATTTTAGCAAAGTCTGATCAATCAGATGCAAGAGCCCTTGCTCAATATGGATTTGAGCGTTATAGTACTCTATCTCTATTTGTGCCTATGTCAAAAGAACAAACAGCCTTAGCTGCACTTTGTCAACGTCGTGATGACCTTACACAAATAAGAGCTCAAGAGAAATGTAGACTGAAAGCACCTGAAAACGACTATATAAAAGAAAGTTGCCAAAAAACTATTGACTTTTTTAACAGTCAAATAGATGAGCTTAATGATGCCATACAAAAAATTATCGATGAGAATCCAGAGTTAAAAAAGCGCCAAAAAATCATAAGAACAGTACCAGGAATAGGTAAAAAGTTATCACAAGATTTTGTATGCTTGATGCCAGAACTTGGCTACTTAAGCAGGCAAGAAGTTGCTAGTCTTGCTGGAGTTGCCCCGCATCCAAAAGAAAGTGGTAAAGCTATTGGTTATCGCAGAATAAGTGGTGGCAGAAGGAACGTTCGTGAAAAGCTTTTTACATCTGCGATGGCTGCTTCAAGGACTAAATCTGCACTTGGTGCTTTTTATTCTGCTCTCATTGGTAGAGGTAAAAAGAAGATGGTAGTCATAACAGCTCTAATGCGCAAAATTATAGTGATTGCTAATGCAAGGCTTAAAGAAGCAATTAACGCAAATTTTTAAAATCTGCATAAGAAAATAGGTTAATGAATATGCGCGCCACACAAATTTAAAGCACATATTCATTAATCATAAGATCTAAGCAGTGGTAGTTGTTTGATATAAATTTCTTTCTGTAATGAACTAGGGTTTTTATTGCCAAAAATACGTTTTTCAATTGAATAAGAATACAAAACTATAAATAAGAGTTGTAATAAGACTAAATTCAAAAAATTTTAAAAAACATAGTTGATGAGGGAGAGATTATGGTTCAAGACTATTTGAATTAGTAGATAAAGCCAATAGATAGGGGATTTAACTTTGGAAATCTATTCAGCAGTAGCAGAAGCTTTAGGGAAAATGGGAAAAGAGGGTTTAAACTGGAAAAAGTAAAAATGAAAGAAGTAAAGGAGGGAAAGGTAATACTTGACCTAGAAGGATTATACTTACCAAGCGGGAAAAACATTCATTTTGATGAAATTGTAGTTTAAAGATGCAGCAGCTAAATATTGTAGAAAAGCCAAATTTCGAGGAAATATTTTCAAGAATGAAAGAAGAGTTAGTCCGTAGAGATGAAACCTTTTCAGGATTAGTAGAATCGGATCCAGCAATGAAAGTTCTGGAGGTAGCAGCATGGCGAGAACTTTTACTCAGACAAAGGATAAACGAAGCTGTAAAGGGTAATTTACTTAAATTTGCAACGGGAGAAGATCTTGATAACTTAGCTGAATTTTATGGAGTAGAGAGAGAAAAAGAAGAAGAGGATGAAAGATTTAGAAAGAGGGTAAAAGCAAAAATAGCAGGTTGGTCAACAGGAGGAAGTAAGGAATATTATAAATATCATGCACTGTCAGCAGATAGTAGAGTAAAAGATGCATTAGTAGAATCACCTATACCAGGAAAAGTACAAATTTCAATCTTATCAACACAATTATCCACAACTGGCATAGTGTCAGAAGAGCTACTAGAAATTGTAAAAAAGCAGGTTACTAGAGATGATATAAGGGTTTTAACCGATACAGTAACAGTAATTGGTTGCAATATTATGGAAATAGATATTCACAGTAGAATGAGCATAAGTCCTGTAATATCGAAGGAAGAAATCAAGAAGCAGTTTATTAAGAAGTTTGAATTAGCAAAAAGATTAGGGTGGAGTGTAACAAGATCATGGATAATAGCGAATCTATTTGTAGAGGGTGTAGAGAATGTAGAATTAATAGAACCAAAAGAGGATGTTGTGGTTCTGGGAAATGAATGTGCAAATTTGCGAAATTTAAAGATTGAGTTGAATTAATGTTACTGCCACCAAATGCAACAAAACAGGAAAAAGCGCTAGTAGATGCGATAGATTATAAAGTAGATCCAAGCTGTATAAGAGGGTTTAAATTTAGATTAGAAGAAAGAATATTACCTTGGCTAATTGAGGAATATGAATTGGGGGAAATTCTACGTTGGATAAGGGATAAAAGAAAAGCCGTAGTAGAAGGAGTAAAATTTCAAAGACTGAGAGGAACACCAGCATCACTCAAAATAGCACTCAAATGGGCAAATATAGAAGATATTACAATTATCGAAGAACCACCTGGCAAGCACTTTTTTGAATTACAGATAGGAATAAAAGATGTTCCAAATAACTTTTTTGTAGATGCAGTAGTAGAGCTTGCAAAACTATCATTACCAGCAAGATCAAGGCTAATGAGGATTTTCAATGATCACTACAACGTTGATAGGTTTATTTTAGATGAAAGTTTTTTTGGAAATTTGTTATCGGATTACTCAGGTATAAAGGTTGAAAAGGATGGACCAGTGTTATCATTTGGAAGAGTAAATTTTTTCAGGTCTAGTGGTCCAGTTATTAGGATTATAGAAAACTATCTACGCGATCATTATGAACGGGCTTTAAACAATGATATATATCGCCTAGATGTAGCAATCCTTGGAGAAACCGAGCCTCACACAAGGGATTATAAAGGCATCTATGAAAGAGATCATTTGTGGTACAACTTAAAAGCGCTATATCCGCTACCACAGAGCTTATTACCGGCAATTAAGTTTGCGAAAGCGCAAGTTATATTATCGGACAGTTGGAACTTAGGAGAAACAAATGCGTGCTTTCCGGTTGGTAGCATAGAAGAAGAAGGAAATAAATTTGTATTGGGAAACGATAAACTTTCAGGGCAACATTGGAATCTAAAACACAAGCCAATTTTAGAAAGATTTAGCGTTACTCACAACTATAAAGTAGAAAATTATACAGATCAGAAGGTCAGAAAATATGTTTTAGCAGAACACAACGTTTACTATAAAAATGATTTGGATTCAGAGCAAAAAGACTCAATACACGAATTAGAAAAGCACATTTTAGTATTTTACCTGGGAGTACTGAAGTGGCATGAACATCGACATTTGCACAGAAGTTGGAAAGATAGTCAAGTGATATGTGTAATAAGTTAAATACTTATATTTAGATACTCATATATTATATTAATAATAGGTAAAAATGTATGAAATAAAAAGAAAAAGACTTGCTTTCTCATGCTAAAAAGGACATGACTTGAATAGCAGCAGGTAAACATAAGAAATTTGTCTGGCGCTAGAAAAGCTAATTTTGTGAGGTATGAAATGAGTTTTAGCAAGTTTTTTAAAGAAGTATCAAGTAACGGTATTAATAAAAGAAATGAAGAAGGAGAGACGATATTGCATCAAGCAGTAGAAATCTCCAATTACAAAACAGTGAGGTTCTTAATAAAGAAAGGAGCAGAGGTTAATGCAAGAGATAAAAATGGTTATACACCTCTACACTGTGCAGTATTCGCAAAGAGTTTAGAAAATGTAAAAGTGCTGCTAAGGGAAGGAGCGGAAGTAAATGCCACTCAATATGTCAGTGGATGTACGCCACTGCACTCTGCGTGCAAAATAGGAGGAGTTGAAATAATAAAAGAGCTAGTAAAGGCCGGAGCTGAAGTTAATCAACTGAATAAGTATGGTGCAACACCAATGTATTACATCTGGGAAAGTGAAAAGTATCGTCTATGTGATAGCAAAGAAAGTGAAAAGGCGAGCAAATTTTTGAGAGAAAAAGGAGGAGTAACAAAAAGTAGAGAACTGACGTGCTATGGAATAGAGAGGTTAGTAGGAGAAATAGCAGATATGTTGAATGGAAGCTATATGCCGGAGTTAAAAATAATAGAGATAGGAGAAATAAGGAAGAGAGACAAATCACTAATCAAGGAAGAATGTGAAAATTTAGCAAGCAAAATAATGAGCCAAGTAAGTGAAATGATAGATGAGGTAGCGAAAAGGAATACTTAAAAGAGGGATTTAAATTTAAAGAAAAGGTGGGGTGGATTATGTTAAAGCTTGGCAAATTTAATAAATCAGCAAAAGAATTATTAGAGAACTCATATAAAAATATTTATGCAAGAGACAGAACAGCTCTGCATTATGCAGTAGACGCAAAAATAGTGAGGTTATTAGTTGAAAAAGGAGCGAATGTGAATGCAGCAGATGTAGAAGGACACACAGCACTGCACCTAGCGGTAACGGAGAAACGTCTAGAAATCGTGAGAGAATTAATAAAATCAGGAGCAGAAGTAAATGCTGAGGAATATGGAAATAAATGCATACCTCTACACCTTGCGTGCATGGTAGGTGAAAAAGAAATAGTCGAGGAGCTAGTGAAAGCTGGAGGAGAAATAGAGCAAGAGGATGAATGTGGGATGACAGCAATAGATTATGCGAAAAACAGCAAAGAGATCACTGAAATATTGAAGAAAGAAATAGACAGAATTGAAAAGTTATTTATGAGAGGCTGAAAACATGGAGGAAGAAATAGAAAAGAAAGTAATGAATTTAGAGAAAAAAGCGTTGGTAGAGTTGAGGAGAATATGGAAGAAGGTATTTGGGGAAGAGGCGCCTAGGTATTCAAAGAAATATCTGATACCAAGATTAGCTTATAGAATGCAGGAAAAAGCATATGGAGAAATGTCAAGAAAAGGAGCAAAAAGACTAGAGTACTGGCAGATCGGCTAGAGAAGGGAAAAAGAATAAGTAGTGACAAACTTCCAGTAGCAGGAACAGAGCTAATATTAGAGAGAGGGGAAGAAACGCATGCGGTAATGGTAACAGACAAGGGTTTAATCTACAAAGAAGAGTTTTATACATCATTGTCAGCAGTGGCAGGAAAAATAATGGGAATGAGCTACAACGGACCTTTATTATTTGGGATGCGTGATAAAAATGAAAATTGAAGAGAATAAAATGCTAAAAGAAGTAAGGTGTGCAATATATACAAGAAAATCAAATGAGGATGGACTAGAACAAAAGTTTAATAGTCTTGATGCGCAACGAATAGCATGTGAAAAGTACATAAAGAGCAGAGAGGGTTGGGTAATATTGGCAAAAAGGTACGATGATGGAGGTTTCTCAGGAAAAAACTTAGAAAGACCAGCGATAAAGGAATTATTTGAAGATGTAAAGGCAGGAGAAGTAGATTGTGTAGTAGTATATACATTAGACAGACTATCAAGAGAAACAAAAGACAGCATCGAAGTAACGTCATTTTTTAGAAGGCATAGAGTAAATTTTGTAGCAGTAACGCAGATATTTGACAATAATACGCCAATGGGAAAATTTGTACAAACGGTATTGTCAGGAGCAGCACAACTAGAAAGAGAAATGATCGTAGAAAGGGTAAAAAATAAAATAGCAACATCAAAGGAGCAGGGATTGTGGATGGGGGGAACTTTGCCGCTTGGATATGATGTAAAAGATAAAGAATTAATAATAAATGAAAAAGAAGCGAAAATAGTAGGGCACATATTTGAAAGATATTTGGAGCTAAAATCAATGGCAGAACTGGCAAGGGAGTTAAATAGTCAAGGATACCGGACAAAATCAGATATCTTTAAAAAAGCGACGGTAAGGAGAATAATAACAAATCCAATATATATGGGAAAAATACGGCATTATGAGAAAGAGTATGAAGGAAAACATGAAGCAATAATAGAAGAGGAAAGGTGGAAAAAAGCACAAGAATTAATAAAGAATCAGCCATATAGAAAAGCAAAATATGAGGAAGCGCTACTTAAGGGAATAATTAAGTGCAAGAGCTGTGAAGTAAACATGACGCTGACCTATGCAAAAAAGGAAAATAAAAGGTACCGATATTATATATGTAATAATCGTTTAGGAGGAAAAGGGTGTGCATCAATGAGTCGAAATATAGTAGCAGGAGAAGTAGAAAAAGAAGTGATGAAGAAAGCTGAACAGCTATATGAAAAATGGGGAAAAAAAGCGGAAGAGTGGAGGAATTTAAGCTTTGGAAAGCAGAAAGAAGTAGTGAAGAAATTAATAAAGGGAGTGATGGTAAAAGAAGATGAAATAGAAGTGTGTTTAGAGAATAAGGTGGAATTTATAGCAATAAAGAAGAAGGGAAATAAATGCACAGTAATTGAGCCAGAAGGTAAAACAAACAATGCGTTACTCAAAGCAGTGGTAAGAGCCCATTCCTGGAAACGGCAACTAGAAGAGGGAAAGTATAGAAGTGTTAAAGAGCTGAGTGCCAAAATTAATATAGGTACAAGACGTATACAGCAAATTTTAAGGTTAAATTATTTAGCACCAAAGATTAAAGAAGACATAGTAAATGGGAGACATCCAAGGGGTTTGAAATTAGCTGATTTAAGAGAAATACCGATGTTATGGAGTGAGCAAATGGAGAAGTTTTACGGCTCAGCGTTGTAACGTTTATAAAAATAACAATATGAAAACATCGAAAAAAGTATGTGCCAGAAAATTAAAAAAGGTTATTGCAAAAGAAGCTGCTACAAAGAGCCATGCCAAAAGATATTGAGATTGATATAGAAAAGTAAGTCAATGTTACAGAATCAATTATGCGAAAAATATCAATATAAATGATGAATGTTTTAACATATCGGATGCAACAGTGATAGAAAATGTATCCAATTTTAGCTGCATATTTTAATAGTAAACCTGGAGTGTAAAAGGCAGCTCAGCCAATTGTATGTTCCATATCCTCATTTTGTAGCCAGCTTAAAAACAATATAAAAGAGTATTCTTAGAAAACATTGGTACAACTTCCTTAATCTATAAATTATAGTAGTTTATATTTAAATAATAATCTTCAACTTTTATGGCAAACTAGCAATTTTTCCCCTAGAATCAGAAGCCCTTCTTAGCTCTTCACGTTTTGCCCATTTCTTGTCAGACTCGCTTATTACTTCAGGACGCATTAACCCACCGGATCTAGCAAAAACACCTCGATCTATAGCTTCAATAACCGATAAACCTCCCAATAAGCAATTTTGCCCTGTTTCTTCATAACTTTCTATTTCCTCAAGTAGAAGCTTATCTTTATCACTCACCTCTACTTTTATCCAATTTTTATTTGTCTCATGGGGATATAACCTAACCTTTAATTCTCCCAAACTAGTGTAGAAAGTTAATACTATATCGCTGCCTTCCGTAAGATCTGTGTAATTCCTTATGCCATCTTCAGTTTTAATTTCTACTTCACTATTACCGATCTTTACTATATTTCTTCCACACTTTACATCTCCATCGGTTAGACCTAAATCCCTTGTTCCATCTGTTATCTTTATAATATCTATTTTACTATCTTTAGAATATTCTAAGTAAAAAACGGAATTGTCTACTCTTGCATCTTTTAGCTCGCTAGTGGTTGCACTTTTTGCGATTTCAATAAATTTATGAGAATTGCTAATATAATCTCTATAAGCTTTTTTTAGGTTAGTTTTATGCTCTTTAAATTCTGATGTCAGTGTGTTAGCATCAACTGTATTACCAAACACTGCCCCTTTTGATACTAATTGACATATTATACTACTAGCAACTTTAGGATTTTTTTCCAACTCACTGATTTTTTTCATCACATAATCGGTAAAAGTGTACTCATTACCTGAAAAGAAATCTTGTGAAAGAGAATAGTTTAATCGTACACCAGACTTTATAGCATCGTTTACAATCTTTTCAAGTTCAGCCATATTTTGAGCTTGAAACACCTTATCAGAAAACTTATTTAACTTTTCCTTCTGATTTGAAGTTAAATTGACGAGTAATGTACTGGCCTGTCCTTTCTTTTGCTGACGATAAATAATATTTTTATCATAATCTAATGCTCCTGCTTCTAGAAATATTTTTCTTAACTCTTGAGCAAGATCTTCATTATCCCAAGCAAAACGATCAACATACGAAAACACTTTTGATTCACCCATTCCTTGCCGAATATTTAGCACTACTTTTAGGTCTGAATCTCTTTTATGCTTACTTAAAAACTCCTTTAAATTTTTAGTACAGTCTGAATCTAGTACAAGTAAGTCATACAATTCCTTATTCATCTTTTTCTGTTTATCAGTTAAAAATAATTCTTCAATATCATAGCAGAGGTTATTAGTTGCTATTCGTTGTGGAGTTTTGCCCTTTCTACTTGTTATATTAGGTTTAGCTCCTTTCAAAAGAAGAGAGTTTGCATTATCGTAATGACCTTTAGCAGCAGCAAGGTATAGTGGTGTTTTTCCTTTATTATCTTGTATGTTAGGATCTGCACCTGCTCCTAAGAGTAAATCTATAGCCTGATTTCCTGTGCGACGAAATCCACCAATATTTGCTCCTGCAATCGCATGCAATACTGTTGATTGAGATTCTCCTCTTCTTAGGTTAAGAATTACTTTTAAATCTTTATTGTTTTTATTATCATGTAAAAATTCTTCAAGGGGCTCAGTATTATCAAATGAACCACAGTTAGAAGCTAAACATTTCAGAGCACTAAGTAACTTTTTGTTTAAAATTTTTTGACTTGGCGTAAGATCATGGTCCAGAGCAAACCAAACACAAATTTGCTCGCTTAGTCCAAGTTTGCTATCTATTAAAGAAGGTAGTTCATTATGATTTCTAACTGATGGTAAATCTCCTGAGTACCACATATCATTCATCAGCTCATTTAATAAATGCTCTTTAGATGATAGATGTTCTATAATGGATTCATATTCAAAATCAGATGGTTCTGGTTTGGGTTTTAGTAGATTGATGATAGATTTTATCCCAGTATATTCACCCATACTTATCCCTCTAATGCTAAGATACATAATACGTTATATGCGATATGTAACATTAAGTCAATAACCATAATCTTTTTACTACTTATGTAGTTAAGCTTTTGTTAAGTTTTTATGGTGAGTAACAATGGAGTATATAGAGAGGTTAAAAGTTGCTTATGACTCGAAATTTTAGCCAGTTTTACTATAGACCAAGAAAATTGAGAAGCACTAGCGATATTTAATATATAGGAATATGATGCTTTAAAGGAGTGCAAAAACTGCTGAAGCTTATACAGTAACCTGCGGAGCCACTTCAGCAGAATAAACAAAGACATGCCAGTATTAGTAGAGAATTATTTATAAGTCAACTAACTTTTTCAAAAAATATTTTAGTGAAGATACCATGCTAGCTAGTGTTATAAAGAATTGAATTATTGACTCTTCCTAAGATTGCAAAAAGGGTCGTATATTTGTGAGAACAAGTTGCGTAAAAATAGGATTGTAAAAATAGAAGATTTAAATTATTTCCATAAGCTTAAGCAAAATAGTTCATATGTACATTTAGCAAAAGTAAGCCAATATAGCTAGTTTTAGCGCATAATAGAATCACCATATAAAAAAGTTCGTATGTATCATTTGGTAGACCAACGCATCCCAAAAGGAACAGTTCTCACAGTTGCTGGTTTTGGTTATTGGAAGTGGATGTATTGTTTTAGTGTCCCCCTTCGGGGATTGTCTCGCCTTGAGGCGAAGGACAAGTTACAATAGTCGCGTATGCGACGTTATGGTTATAATGCACACTCTAAGTACGATATGAAAGTACACTTGGTATGGATTCCCAAATATCGCAAAAGGGTGCTAATAGGCCAAATTGCTATTAGAGTTAGGGAGCTGCTAAGGCAGGTTACTATGGAAAATGAGATCCAAATTATCTCAGGCAAAGTTGCAGTAGATCATATTCATATGTTTATATCATATAAACCACAGCAAAGTGTTAGTAAAATTGTACAACTTTTGAAAGGAACAAGTTCAAGGTTGCTTATGCAAGATTTTGTAAGTCTAAGGAAGCAATTTTGGGGCAGGCACCTTTGGGCACGTGGATATTTAGCCGTAAGTTCTGGTACAATCACAGACGAGGTTATACAAGAGTACATATCTATCCAGGAAGGCGAGCCACTTCATGACAATGATCAATTTCAAATTGATTGAAATTTAACCCTTCACCTTGTAGGTGATGGTTGTTGAGTTTTTAGTGATATGTAAAGTTGAATTAGTACTTAAAAATAGAAAGAGTACATTGCAGTAAAAAAAACAGAAGTGTTTCTGCAAGCACTGGCTTTAGTTTAAAAAAAAAATACTAAAACATGCAAAAAAGTTCTTGTTTTGCTAGATCTCTTTAGCTATAGTGAAGTTTAACATAATAAATACATCAGGTGTTGAGTCAAATGCATTGTGTTATGTACATCATTCAGAAAGCAATCCTGGCTTTTTTAAGGATATATATAGTTTAGCAAGAAAGCAAAAGAAAAGCACACTGTAATCAAAGTTGCTTAGGATTACCGTAAGGTTTCTACAGCAAACTGGTTTGGCACCACAGCTGCATAAGAATCAAATATTGAAACCAATCTTTAGAAAAGAGGTTTACGGCAAAATAATCAAAGTATGAATATTAAAATATAGGGGGCTTTATGTTAGGTAAAGAAAATACAAAGGAGCAAGTAGCAGATGATCAATCTGAGTCAATAAGAGAGCAAAAAAAAGATACACTACCATCTAGTAGTCAGCAAACATTACGGTTACCGGAAGGTTTTACAGTAGGGAAAGCTGTTGATATGGGAGATTGTTTCTTTCACGCAGTTGCACAAGGACTTAAACATCTTAAACCTGATATGAGCTTTACTGTGAAGTCTTTGAGGGAAGTTTGTAGGAAGCGCGCTTTAGATAAGCCAGAAATAAAAGAGAAAATTATAACAGATGCTAAACGTTGTGTCGATGACAAAAGCAAACCTAGCCCTAAAGTTAGTGATGATGAATTGTGGAAGGCTTATTTGTTTCGCGTAGTATACACTGCTCAAGATATGGAGAAAATCAAGAGTAAGGACTCAGGTTTATATGAAAAATTAACTGACTCGAAATATGGAAAAACGTTAAATGTTCCTGTATGGGGTAGACCTGAAATTGAGGGAAGGATGATTTGTAGTGAATATGATGTTAATCTGCATGTTATTGAAAATCTTCCCGTGTGTGGATGGTCAGATCAGCTTGTTGATGGACTAGCATCTAGATCTATAGGTTACGTAGATTTTAGTGAAGAAAATACTATACACATAATAAACAAAACAGGTATTCATTTTGAGCCAATCTTAAGAGGGACAGAACAGCAAATATCATCTCATTATTATGACACCATAGCTAGTGAAAAAAAATTGGACAGTGAGTCTGTTTACCTTCAACAAAATTCCGGAGTAGAAATGAAGGATGTGATAGACAATCAAATGGACTGTGAATACTATAAAGAACCTAGCCATGGTGTAGAAGTGTTGCCTGCTGATTCAATTGACGATGAAGACAGATTATCTGATGAAGACCTTCAATACAAACAAAGTCAAGAGAGTTCAATAAGTTCTAGGGTGGCAGATTCTTCATCTATAAGAATAGGAACGGCTAATGGTGTAGATCTTGATTATGAGATAGTGAAAAGAGTAACTTATTTTGTTGAGACTTTTGTTAAAGAATTTAAGGAAGAAGTACATAAACGTTCTAAGGAGGCAAAACCAGATTCAAAAATAGAAAAAAGAGGCAAAACATTAGATTATCTTGACTTAGCTCAAAAGAGCTTTATTTCACCAAGTAGTACGCGATTAGTTACTGATAAAATAAGTGAAATTCTATCGTTATGTAGTGCACAACAACATAAAATAGAAGTGAAAAGGTTTATTGCAAAAATTGCGCCTTTCAGAGAGAACATAAGAGAGGTTTTAGTAGAGGCTAGCTTGGAAATTTTTCAAAAATTTGGGGACCAATTCATGAGGGTTGTAGATGTCGGCCAACCTTCTTGGGAGAGGGGAATTGAGAAATTAGCAATGGACGCTACATCTAGAGCAATACATTACATTTCAAATATTGATAAAAAAGAAGACCTTCCTGTTAATCTTATAACTAAAGGTATTATTTTAGGTCAATCAAAAAGTCCCACTATTATTAGGGACATATTGCAAAATTATGGACATAAAGTGCAAGATGAGAAAAGTGGTGAAACTTGGTCAACTTCAGATTTATTTAGAAATATAGGAATAAAAAAAGCGAGTGGTAATCATATCCAATATTTTACAATGAAAAAAAATAATTGTGCTGAAAAGTACGGCTATCGATTTCCCTTAAAGTGGGAATCAGAAGGGTGGAGCAATATATATGAGTATCAACAAAATACCATACTTAGAAAAGAAGAATATAAGTCTATTTTCAATGAAAGAGAAAAAGAGGAATTATTTGGTAATATATTAAGAGGGATGAATGGAAAAGATCCTTTAGAACAAGATGAAAATATATCTCAATATTCCTTTAATTTTAGTAGTGAAGAAAACTTCTTCTACGTTGAAAGAGAAGGGATGTATGAAGAATTAGCCAGTCATTTGTATGGTCAAAGTAAAGAAGAAAAAACGTCACGAATGCTTGTAATTAATGGGGATCCTGGAGTAGGAAAAAGCACACTTGCTAGAAGATATGGATTGTATGAACGGTTTCGTCATGTTGATGTATGGATTATATGGATAGATGCTTCATCAAATACCAATATTTCAGAAAATTTTCGTCAAATAGCTAAAGAATTAAAGATTCCTACACTAGGACAAGAAATTAAATCTATTGTCAAGAATATATATAAGTTTGTACTAGATAAAAAAATTTTATTTATTTTTGATGATGCCAGCAGTTATAAGCAGATTGTACAATTTTTACCGTCCTATTTTCCTGAGGTGTTTTCCAATAGAGAAAGGCCTTTTATTATAATTACTTCTTGTAACAAGAATTGGACAGTAAAGACGGAAGAAGAACAGAAAGGAAAAAAAGGGAAGATAATACAGATAAGTAAAATAGAATTGGATGCCTTGCAAAAAGCAGAAATCTATCAATCTACTCTAAAGTCCTTGAGAAAGAGACTATCGAATATAAATATACAAGAGACGAAAGATTTAGCAGAAGCTTTGAATTGTATTCCATCAGCTATGAAGCAAGCATTAGCATATATCAAAAATTTGAATGCGTCCACTAAAATGCAAGGAAAAACGGTTATTAGTAAATATCTGAAGTGTTTTAATAAAATGATGCAAGAATCCACTGATTATTTGGTAGTACCAAATGTCAATAAAGAATTATCTATAGCTTTAGAGATTAACTTAAATGAAATAAAAAAAAAGGATATTGGGCAGAAAGCGTATGATATTTTGTCATTCATGGCTTACTTGAATCCTAATCAAATTGATGTAGAAAAATTTTTTCTTTGGGGTAAATCAGAAAAAAATAAGCAACGAGTTTTAAGTGCTCTTGATCTACTTTGTAAGTTTTCAATTATTGAATTTAAAGGACCAATAGGAAAAATTGATAAAGAAATACAAGCAGTGATAAGATCAAAGCACAAACAAAAGGGAACAGAAGAGAAATTTTTAGAAAAAATAATACTGTTATTGGAATGTAATTATATTACAGATGTAGGTCACATTGTATCTGTTTGGAATTATATAAGTAAATATAATAAATTAGTTAATAAATTTATTAACTCTAATTATATTGGGTATAATATATTACATTTGCTAGTCATATATGGTAATAAAGAAGTTATTAATCTTATATTAGAGAAAATAGATTCAAGTCAATTAAGTAATATTATTAATGTCAATGATAAATATAAAAATACTCCTCTCGAATACGCTGCTATGTATGGCCACTTAAAGTTAGTTGAATACTTTATAGAAAAAGAGGAAGGTTTGAAGGGTGATTATACCATTTTATACTGGGCTGCTGCATGTGCTCAATTAGAAATAATTAAGTATTTATTTACTAATAATAAAAATTATGATATTAATAAAACTAATAAAGAAGGTGATACTGCTTTAGATTGTGCTATTAAAAATAGTGAAATAGATAATGCTAGATACTTTGATGTTGTCAAATACCTTGTAAAGCAAGGTGCTGATATAAATAAGCAAAACGAAAATGATGATACTCCTTTGCACTTAGCTGCTGAAAATGATAGCTTAAATATTGTCAAATACCTTGTAGAGCAAGGTGCTGATATAGATAAGCGAAACGAAGATGATGATACTCCTTTGCACTTGGCTGCTGGAAATGATAGCTTAAATATTGTTGAGTACCTTGTAGAGCAAGGTGCTGATATAAATAAGCAAAACGAAGATGGTAATACTCCTTTGCACTTGGCTATTAAAAATAATCATTTAGATAGTGTTATATGCTTAGTATCAAAAGGTGCTGATGTAAATCTACAGAACAAAAAAGGTATGAGTGTTTTGCACTTGGCTGCTCAAAAGGGTCACTTAAATAGTGTTATGTACTCTGTAATGCAAGGGGCTGATGTAAATCTACAGGATAACGGCGGTAATACTCCTTTGCACTTGGCTGCTAAACTTGGTCATTCACATATTGCTTATTACCTTATGAGGTACGGGGCTAATGTAAATCTACAGAACAAAAAAGGTATGAGTCCTGTAGACTATGATGTTATGAATAACCACTCAGAGAGTGCTTACTACCTTTATAATTTCGGAGCTACTATAAATCCAAGATACAGGAATCTTGTTTACTGTCCTGCTGATGTCAATAACTACTCATATAATCTTGAACCGCAACTTAATTTTCCGCACTTAGGAATACAATTACATAAAAATCAACAGGAGACATCAGCGTGTTTAAGTGTATCTAAAAAAATAAAATTAGAAAATGTAAGTAGAACGTCTGAGGAAAATGCATCAAATACACAACTGATTCAAGGTACTCAGAATACCCTACCATTTAACACGAAAGAATCGCTATTTAAGCTGAAGCGTAAACTAGATTATTGTAATAAGGCTATGCAAGAGGAAGAAATTAATAGTCAATTAGAAAACAGCTACTCACAGCAGTTGGTTAATAATATACAGATGTAAATCAGTATAAATCATAAGGTACCTATATCTTTACTTAACAGTGGTACTGTAGAACTGTATGGTCCCAGAGTGTGATGTGGGGATTTAGTGTAAACAAATCAGGAGCACTGTAAACATATAAATTCAAAAGGTGTAAGACCATTGACAGTTTTGAGTCTTTGTATGATTCATAGAGGTTATTACAGCAAAAATGTAAGATAAAATAAAAACTTTAAGTTGTATACTAGACACAACTTAATCTGACAAATTAGCTGTAATACTCTCTGTGAGCGACACAAAAATAATACGACAGTGGATAAGCAATTACAAAATGTCATTTACTCCTTAAGTTGTTTAATTTCATCTACTGAAAGGCCAGTGATTTCAGCAATAACATCAATAGAGACACCGGCCTTGAGTGAGTTTTTGGCTACGGCTATTTTAGTCTGTTTTTCGCCTTCTTCCTTACCTTCAGCTCTACCTTTTTGATGGCCGATGAGGATACCTTCTTGTCTACCTTCATGTTTAGCATCATCGAGTTTTTGTTCCAAGATAGCAGCTTCTTTCTGTAAATCCATTACCCTTTCTTCATAAGCTACAAGATCTTTCTCATTCCAATGAAATTTATCTAACTCGTCATACGCTAACTTTATTATCGGTGACTTTTCTGCTATTTTTCTTAAATCTTCATCAGTTGTTTCTTCTGCATACTTAAAGAAAAAGCACCACCTCTCAACAGTAGTTTCCAACTGCTCTACTTTACTTTTTGTAAATTTAGGTAGTTCAATAAAGACAAATTGAAAATCTTTTAAATAATGTCCGTTAGTTTTTATATCGCGTATATTATGAGTGGAAATATAATAAACATCTGAAGGAAAAAGAGTACTATTAGAAATAGCAATAAAGAAAACAGTCTTAAAATCGATGTAATTGCCAGACTGTCTTGAGTAGGCTTTAGCAGCATAAAGTTGAGCACGTTTCTCAAAGCCTTTATCACGAGCGAGTTGCATTTCTGCAATATATCTATTTCCGAGAGAATCCTTACAGAGGACATCAACGATACTTTGTTTATCAGAAGCAATCTCAGGATTCATAATAGTGCTAAGGAACTCAACATCTTGAATAGCATTGACTCCAGTAAAGCCTAAGATATCATTTAGAAAGTGGATAAGGATATTCTTATTTTTTTCAGTACCAAAAATTTTCTTAAAGGTCAGGTCCAGTTTTGGATCGAGAAACTTAGAAAGAGCCATGGGAAAGTAAGATAAAAAGCATTAATAATTATACACAATTGTGAGGAAATGTTCAATCTTTTTATTGCTTTAAATGTGTTAATGAAAAAACGTCTGTCAGAGATCACCTGAGAATTGCATTTAAGGCTTTAGATTAGATTTTATCATCTTTTTATAACTGCCTTATAAAACACCTTAAAACCCTAGCAAATGAATTGATGCGCTATGAAGAGTTTAAAAATATTTATTTTCAGTGTGAGAGATTAACCTCCTAATAAAAATACGAGCCCAAAAGCTCAATTACGATTTACCTAATATCGAGAGGACAGGTTTTTCAATCTCTCACACCTTAGAACCTGTTCATAATCTTTCGAGGAGCAAAGCAGTAAAAGCCAGAACGATCATTTGTAAGATGGTGTTGAGTTTACGCTCGCAATTTTTCCATAACCTTCTACATTTTTCCAACCAAGCAAAATAGCGTTCCACAACCCATCTTTTGGGCAATACGAAAAACCTGTGCAATTTACTTCACCTCAACAGTTGCACCAATAGTATCTTTTATTTGAGTTGCAAAATTTTCTCCAGTGTAGCCAGCATCAACTAGTATATTTTTAACTTCAGAGAGTTTTGCTTTAGCATTTTTAACCATTTTTACAGCACTGCTACTATCAGCTGCTCCTGCCGTTGTTATATGAATTGCGTGTGGGAGACCTTGTGTATCAACTGCGATATGACGCTTTATACCTGAAATCTTTTTACCTGCATCATAGCCTTTACTTTCAGCGGTATCTGTATTTTTAACACTTTGAGCATCAATTATACAGAAACTGGTTTTCTCTTTCCTACCATTGTTCTTTCTAACTAATTTTTTTAAAACACTCTCCAAAATACTTTCTTTATCTTCCCATTTTTTAAAGTAGTCGTAACAACTTCTCCATTTTGGAAACTCTTGTGCTCCACTGGCAACAGCTTTTGAGGACGTACAGCACTCCACAAGATACATCATACAAATCAAGTCTTCTTGGCTTTGTTTTTTTCTACAAGATTCTAGATCTGGTAAAATTATCTTGAATTTTTCACGACTTATGTCACTTGGGTATACACTTCTCATATATCTAACTTATATAAATTATCTCCTACTTTATTCCTTCTTTGATATCATGTGCATTTTCTTAAATGTTGTTATATTGGAAGATTTTCCTTAATTTAACTTTTATGGTCAAAAAGAGGAAAATCTTCTCCCCTTACCTTATACTTTACTAATGCACTCCGGTGTTTTCTGCTCTGCTTTCTTTTTGGGTTTCTTAAAAAGCTTTTTCCATAAAGATGGTTTTTTTGCTTCACTATTTATTGGATCCACATTATCAATTTTCATTACAGTTGTTGGCAATAGTTGTAGATTTTTTGATTTTGGAGGTTGATCTTCTTCTAAATCAGAGGCATAACCAGAGGAATGCCCGCTATTCTCGCCTTTTTTTATATCAGTAAACTTTATGGATGGCAAAATATACTCTAAAATCATACTACGAATGAAGTCATGATTATTCTGGCTTTCTACCTGATTTTTCTCTTCTTGCTGTTTCTCTACTCTTGCAACATACTCTTCTTGCGTTTTGAGCTCAGTACTATCTTTTATTTCCACATTCGATAGATGCTGACTGTTTTTTCTCCTCTTCTCTAGAAATTTTTTCAATTCCTCCTGTAAACCTTCATTGTTGTCCTGAGGTTTAGTAAAAGAGGAATTTTTTGATGAACCACTATCAAGAAGTTTTTTACTAATAGCGCTATCTTTTTGTAGCTTCCAATTATTCAAACCTTCAGTTGGTAAAGGAGGAGGTGGTGGTACACTCACACCTTGATTTGGAAAAGGTGGAGGAGCTAGTATAAATGGTGTGCTAGAGGAAGTAGTAGTTGATGGCATAGATTTTTGTGCCTCTATAAGTTTTTTTCCTTCTTTTTTTTTGCTTGATTGAATATCTTGATTATCATCACTCCAACCAGATTCACTTCCAGAATGCTCGCTTTCACTATTTGAGAATGCAACACATTGCCTCATGCTATTCATCTTTTCACGCATAATAGCTGCAGGAGTACCTTCATCCCTACTCTGCTTCTTTCTCTCCTCTAATTTGCTATCGACTCTTATAGCATATTCTTCTTGTGTTTTGAGTTCAGTATTCAATAGAGGATCACTTTTTTTTCTCCTCTTCTCTAGAAATTTTTTCAATTCCTCCTGTAAACCTTCATTGTTGTCCTGAGGTTTAGTAAAAGAGGAATTTTTTGATGAACCACTATCAAGAAGTTTTTTACTAATAGCGCTATCTTTTTGTAGCTTCCAATTATTCAAACCTTCAGTTGGTAAAGGAGGAGGTGGTGGTACACTCACACCTTGATTTGGAAAAGGTGGAGGAGCTGGTACACTAACTTGTGGTACTTGAAGAGCAGACATCTTTTCCGGTGCTTTTGTGCTAATGTCATTATTAGTAATAGAGTTCAAAGTAGGCAAAGATGATGTGCTAGTATCATTACCATGTGGTTTCTCTTCAAGAATATTACACGCATTTTTATTATTTATTGCAAAAATAGCTGATTTGACAAGGTATACTGTTGAACTTAATGCAATTATTGCAGATACAGAAGCAATTGCCACAAAAAGCAGTGGTATCGTAGTAGCATTCAAAATTGCTAAACTTACAGGGTAAATAAATACTCCAGTTGTAAGTGCAGATGTACATAGCAAGAAAGTGGCAATAGAGTACTTTAATGGAGACGAAGCTTTAGAAGTGCTCATTTTTAACCTCATATATTAATAATGCTAATGATAGTATTGTTAGCAGCTTATATCAACTAAAATTATGTATTGAACTTACAGCACGTAGCTTTGATATAGAAGTTTGAGTAACGTTATGATAGTAATTTATATAATTCTATGTGCAATCTTTATAGCCATTTTAGACAGTAGACTCTTAATTAGGGGATATTTCTAACTTATAGAAGGTTTTCATAAATGTTAAAGTGAATAATTATGTTTTTTTCTTAAGTTGCAAAATTTCAGAATGAGAGAGACCGGTAATTTGAGCTATAACATCAATAGAGACACCGGCCTTGAGTGAGTTTTTTGCAACTTCGATTTTTTCTGCTTTTCTTCCTTCCTCCCTACCTTTTTCACGGCCAATTTGGATGCCTTCTTGTCTACCTTTTTGAGTAGTATCATCGAGTTTTTGAGCAAGAACGGCCTGTTCATCACGAATACGCTTGATCTCTTGTTCATAGGCAATAAATTCTTTTTCTGACCAGTTGAACCTATTTAGTTCTTCATATGCTCTTTTAATTATTAGATCGCTACCTATTATTTTTTCCAGCTCTTCTTCACTAGTCTCATCTGCATATTTGAAGAAGTAAACCCATTTCTCGACTATACTTGAAAGCTGATCTTCTTTGGTTTTGGGAAATTTAGGCAATTCAATAAATACAAAATAAAAATCTTTTAGATCATGTTCATTAGTATCTTCATCGCGAATAGTGTGCTTTGATTTATACTCGGACTTATCAGGAAATAAAATACAATCTGCTATAGCAATAAAGATAATTTCCTTAAGGTTATGGTATTGATCACCTTTATCTGCTTGTCTTGAATAGGCTTTAGCAGCGTAATATTGGGCACGTTTTTCAAAGCCCTTAGTTTTAGCGACCAGGTCAGGTAAGGAAGCAGTATTACTACTACTCCCTCCCTTAGAAACGCAGCATGCAGGTTTCCCCACACTACGCTTGAGCCCCTTATCTAAGTTCTTCTTTTCTAGAACCGGCTTGTCCTTCATGATTCCTCAGGAAACATCATTCTTAATGGTGACACCAACAGTAGAGAACCTTCTCTTGAAAAGGAGCTTGCTAACATTCTTGTTCGTTTCACTCTCTCATCAAAATACTTTTTCCATTTTAAGTCAAGGGGATTTGCATCCGCTCTGATTTTAACATGTCGTCTGATAGGTATATCAATCAGCTTAAGCAGTCTTAAATACCGTATCTCTTTTGGTTTGTTCTTGCATATGGGTGCAGCAAAAACCCATTGGCGTTGACCCATTACTTTGAAGTAACGATTCTTTATCCAACGTAATCCTTTACGAGGATGTCTTTTCTTTGCCCATTTCCATAAACTATGCCAAATTTCATTGTCGATCTTTCTAAACGCTTTTTTAGCACACACATGGTGATAGTAATTTCCCCATCCTCTCAGTAGAGAGTTGAGTGACTTAATTACTATAGCCTGAGTGTTCGCTATATTTGCTTTTATCAATGTACGTGCTTTATTAAGAAGTCTTTTAATACTTTCTTTCGAAGGTTTAATAATTAACTTCTTATTATATCTACGTACATTACAACCAAGAAAGTCAAACCCTGTTGTAATAGATGTAATCTTTGTCTTCTCTTCTGACAGAATTAAACCTCGCTCATGAAGAAAGGATGATACTAAAGGCTTAACTTCCTTTTCCAGTACTTCATGTGTGAAACCTGAAATAATAAGG
>NZ_MUIX01000002.1:3847-20935 GCF_007115015.1 Wolbachia endosymbiont of Laodelphax striatellus | reverse complement strand
GAACGAGTAAGAGTTTAGTGGACTAAGATATCTTCCACTAAACCCTCCTCTAGGAACCGTACTTGAAAGTTTCCCTTCATACGGCTCGAGCCATCTTAAGTCCTTTTCTTGAGAACCGGCAACATTTTCCTTCAAATATTCTGGCATTTCAAATTCCTTACTAGGATTAACGTTAATCATATCTTATCATCCTCATGAAGAGAAGGATTATTTGATCTACGTTTTTCAAAGTAGGCATACCATTCTTTATCGTAGGGATTTGCCTCAGCTTGAATTTTCTTATGGCGACGAATTGGTACGCTTGTTGCTTGAAAGAGTTCCTTCCACTCAACTGTACCTTCCTTATTAGTTAATGTTGCAAAGCACCATCTTCTGGCTTCTTTGGTTTTAAAGTATTTCTCTTTAATCCAACGTAAGCCTTTGTTAGGGTGTCTGCGTTTTGACCATTGCCATAAGGCTCTAAAAATCTCAGAATCCACTTTCTCATAAGCTTTTCTTGCGCATATTCCCCTGTGGTAATATACCCAACCTCGAATTTGAGGTGTGAGCAGTTCTATTACTTTTTCTTGGGTTGCTGCGCAGTTCTTACGAATCAAGCACCGGATGCGCTTCAGAAGTCGGTTTGTACTTTCTGCTGAAGGTTTGATGATTATCTTCTTTTTGTACTTACGTACTGTCTGACCTAGAAAATCAAATCCCTGTTCTACGTGTGTGATCTTGGTTTTTCCTGTGGATAGAGTTAACCCTCTGTCGCTGAGGAAATCCTCTACTAGCTGCTTGACTTTAGTCTCTAGGATTTCTTTTGATTTTCCAGTTACTATAAGGTCGTCCGCGTAGCGGATCACGTGCACACCATATTTCTTGCGTTTTCTTGTACCCTTCTTCCCGAAATGTTTACTGATAACATTTTCGAGACCATCAAGGGTCAAGTTGGCAAGTACAGGAGAGATAATTCCCCCTTGTGGAGTTCCTGCTATTGTAGAACGGAACATTTGCTTTTCTACGAATCCAGATTTTAACCACTTGCTGAGAATACTCTTTTCCATTGGGATTGAGTTTTCTAACCAGCAGTGGTCTATTTCATCAAAACACTTCTTAATATCCGCCTCTAGGATCCATTGCGGTCTGCTACGTCCTGCCAAAGTTGTGTGTATTTGACTTACTGCATCAGCCGCTGAGCGATACTTTCTGAATCCATATGAGTGAATGTCTCCCATTGTTTCTGCAATAGGGTCAAGTCCCATAAGATATAATGCTTGCATCGCTCGATCTTTCATAGTGGGAATACTAAGAGGTCGCTTGCTGCCTGTAGGTTTAGGAATATAGATTCGCCTCAAAGGTTGAGAGCGGTATCCTCGTTGCCTCAGGCTTGCAATTCCTTGAGATTTTGCTGAAGGGCTTTGCCACAACTGGTTATCAACACCTGCTGTGCATTTTCCTTTATTTGAAGTTACGCGTTTGACTGCTAATGCTTTAGCACTAAAACTACGTGTTAGGAGGCGTTGTAAAGTTTTCACTTTATTCCATCTCCTAGCTTTTGTTGCCTGAACAATACGAGCTTGTAGCCTTCTAGTATTTTTTCTGCACTGAAACCAGCTAATTTGATTCCAGTGTTCTGCCGTACCGGAAGGTGCACTTACAATTTTACCTGTAACCATCTGCTTTCCTCACTTAAAAGGTTTTACAAACAATCTTGTTCAAGATGACCGTAGTGGACGTCAGTTCTCTTTCGAGCCAGGTAACGTTTAAACCTGTATCTCATCCGTTACAGATGAGCGTTCACTTTTTCCACACTCCCAAACCCACACTGAATTCCTAGGGATATATGGGATTTCCGTGTTCCACCTATCAAACAACGAGCGGGTTAGGATTGATCTATACACCGGTGGTGTTTATGTTTGCGTATCAGATGCGTTCACTCCGATAACCTACCACATACCTTTTGGTCCAAGCCTGTCAGTGTCTTTGGCTTGTTCGACTTAACGATGCTTACGATCATTCACTTCTGTTATCCATACCGTTCACCCTAGCCCCCGTGCCAACTTGACACTAATAGCATCGTCCTTCTTCACAGACCGAACTTCTCCTTTTCAGGCGGGTTCATTGTCCTAAACGCTTTGCATAAGACATTACTGTACTTATACAGTTTAGTAGGGTACGAGTGGCAAAACACTCGGTTTAGTCAGAGCTAAACAGTTCAATAGACGACTTTCACGTCGCACGAACGATATATCATTTTTTGGATCGAGAAACTTAGAAAGAGCCATGAGAAATTAACCAAGAAAGCATTAATAATTATACACAATTGTGAAGAAATATTCAACTAAAATGCAAACATTTTGTATATCTTTATTTGGTAGTATTAACTTGTATAATATTTATGGTAAATATCTCGATAAGGTATCAAATAGCACAAAAAGTAAGGAGCTGGAGGTTAAAAAGAAAATATATTCTGAAAGATTTAGTAGGCAAAACAGGCATAAACTATCATACACTGATAAGATACGAGCAAGGAACATGTGGCATTCCAATTGAGAAGTTAAGAATATTAGCAAATGCATTATCAATTCCTGTTAGAAATCTCTTTCCTGGGCGAAGAGTACTAAAAGAAAGCAATTGTTTCGACAAAGCTAGGACCCAGGAAATGTATAATTTCATAGAAAAAACAGGAGGACACAAAGCAATTTATATGTTAACCAAGTCTGTCCGAGCTGAAGAAGAAAGTAATATAAAAGCAGCAAGAATAAGAATTGCAAATAATTTAGTTAAGGAAGGATTTGATAATGACATTGTTTATCGAGCAACGGGCTTATCAACTAAGGAATATGCTGATAAAGAGAGATACGAGCCAAACGAAGGACAAGAGATCAAGAAGTGGAGAATAATCAGAGGCTATACTCAAGAAGAATTAGCAAAAAAGCTAGATGTAGGTCCCTCACAGATACATCACTATGAACAAGGTAGCGTTACTCTTTTAAGTGAAAGGTTATGGGAAATAGCAAAAGAATTATCAGTGGATGTTGAAGATCTGATAAAGGAATACAAAGAAAATGATTGCGAAGCAGAGAATGAATTATTAAGTTTGGCAAGAGAATATAGAAAAATTGATAATCAAGAATCACGAGATGAACTGAATATATGGGTAGAATTTTTATTGCAAAGAAAGCAAATTTACAAAGAAAAGATTTAGAAAACAGAGGAAATGAAAGTTGCAAATAATTTACTTCAGTTAGGTTTTTCTACTGATGTTATTTCTAGAATAATTGATTAACAACAACCTTTTTACATAACTTGAAAATAAATATATATTAATATCTTTACCTATTTATGAAAAAATAAGTAAAAAAGATTTAAAAATTGATTTGACTTCACTCGAAAGCTATGGCTCTATGCCAATGCTGATAAAAAACAAGCAGTAAATAATTAAAAACAAATTTAGTTATTTAACGAGGAGTATATTTATTGAATAATAAGTGAAAAACTTAACAGAAGAAATAAGAGAGAGTATTACAAAGTAGGAGGAGGAATGCTCTATTTGATCGTGAGATAGTGTGTGCGCCAAGAAGTGCGTAAGGAACAGTTGGTGAAAATCCAACACGGGTAAAGCTTAGCCAGCAGCCTGGAACAAACCATTATGCTGCGTAAGGTAACGAGCGTAGTAAAGCTAATGGAATGGACAACATAGGGTGCAACGAAAGTGAAGGTATTGAGTCCCGTAATTCACGCGTCATGGGGGCCGACACTTTACATTTGGTGGAAGGCAGCATGGGTAATAACGCTAAGGCAAGGTATTACTCACCCCGTCGGGATCGAAGGCCGCGTCATGTGTTGAGAGGGACCTTACGTGAACTTGGGAGATCCTTTGTATTCCTGTAAGGGTACTCTGGAACAAGTCAATAAAGGCGAGGACTGGAGGAAGATGCAAAGGAAGTCGGACTAACTGATAGTACTCGGAGTGTGGGAAAGCCACATACAAGGGGAAGCGGTTAGCAATATAGTGACTGGTATAGGGATTGCTATACCAATACAACAGAGATTGGAGGAGTATGCAAGGAAAACTAAACCAGATAGCAGTAAGGGCTAAGCAAGATAAGCGAGTAAAATTTACATCGCTAGTTCATTTGATTAATGAAGAGAATCTTGCAGAGTGTTACAAGGAACTAAAACGCAACAAGGCTTGTGGTATAGATCGTGTGACAGTGGAAGCTTATGGAGAAAATCTAGAAGAGAAACTTAAAACACTAGTGGATAGTATGAAGAGAAAACAATATCAACCGCAACCAGTGAAAAGGGTATACATACCCAAAGCCGGGAGCAAAGAGAAGCGCGGCCTCGGAATACCATCAACTGAAGATAAGTTGGTACAGGTAATGCTAAAGAAGATATTAGAAAATATTTATGAAGCAAACTTTATGGACAGCTCGTATGGATTTCGACCAGGAAGAAATTGTCATCAGGCGATAAACGCTCTAGATAAAGCAGTTATGCACAAACCAATTAACTATATTGTAGAAGTGGATATCAAGAAGTTCTTTGATAATGTTCAACATAAATGGCTAATGAATTGTCTAAGGGAACGAATAGCTGACCCAAATTTATTGTGGTTAATAAAACGATTTCTAAAGGCAGGAATAGTCGAAGTTGGATGTTATAAAGCAACCGATCAAGGCACACCACAAGGTGGTATAGTAAGTCCTGTATTAGCTAATATATACTTACACTATGTGCTGGACTTATGGTTTGAAAAGAAATTTAAGCCAAAAGCCAGAGGATATATACAGCTAATAAGGTTTTGCGACGATTTTGTAGTTGGCTGCGAGAGGGAAGAAGACACAAAAGAATTTCTAGAATTACTGAAACAAAGACTAAGTAAATTTGGGTTGGAAATAGCTGAAAATAAAACAAAAATAGTAAAGTTTGGTAAGAAAGAATGGTATCAAGCAGAAAGAGAGAAACGTAGGACGGCTAGCTTCAACTTTCTAGGATTTACACATTATTGTGGAAAAAGTCGTAATGGTAAACTTATGATGAAGCAGAAAACTTCAAAAATAAGCCTAGCCAGAAAGATTAAAGAAATCAAAGAGTGGTTGAAGATGGTACGAAGTCGTATCTGTCTCAAAGATTGGTGGCAGAAACTTAAAGCCAAAGTAACAGGACACTATAGCTACTTCGGAGTTAGCGGAAATTATCGGTGTTTGATTCAATTCTATCGACCGATAACAAAGCTAGCATTTAAGTGGATAAACCGACGTAGTCACAAGAAAAGTATGGATTGGGAACAGTTTACATACTATTTAAAAATAAATCCACTACCAAAGCCAAAGATATATGCTTCTTTGTACACAGGAGCACTAGTGTGAACGCTGTATTGTGGAGCCGTGTGCGGGAAATCCGCAAGCACGGTTCTTTTGGGGGGACTATGATTAAGAGACCAAATCGCTGGTTTTCAAGGTCATAAGTCTCTACCAGACCACTACTTTTAGGAGCAGTTCATGACAGAAAGCAAGCACAAGATGTTACTAAAACTCTAATGGATAATTGCCCAGGAATAGGAGAAATTTTGGGACGAGAAATCGATGATCTGAAAATGATAGAAGGAATGACCGAACATGCAGCTGCAGCAATTGAATGTGTAAAAGAAGCTTACAAGAGAGCACTAAGAGAAGGGTTAAAGAGAGGTCCTGTAATGGATAGCCAAGAAAAGCTGATAGAGTATGTAAGGGTAAATATAGGCTTTTCAGCAAAAGAAGCTGTTCAGATAATATATTTGGATAAACAGAACCGTTTGATAAGAGACGAAGTGTATTTTGGTACAATAGATGAAGTACACCTATCTGAAAGGAAAGTGGTAAAAAAGGCGTTATCAATGGAAGCAGCATCGATAATATTATCTCACAATCATCCAGGAGGAAGTTTAGAGCCATCAGAAGATGATAAAGTAATGACTAGAGAATTAGTGTCAGCATGTCAAGGAGTGGGAATTGAGTTAGAGGACCACATTATTATGACAGATAAAGGATATTGCAGTTTTAAGGAACAGAGAGCTGTTATAAACTAAATTTCAATTGCTTGAGAAGTTTGGCTACACAATGCAATATAAAATCAAGTAGCAAAAAAACTAAGTCAAGAATCTGGAGAGAGATATTGGAGAATTACAAAATATAAAAGATCTTTGTATAATTTGTATGTTAAGTAATAGTTAAAGAATAAAAGTCCTGAGAAAGGTATTCTTTTATTATAAATAGTTGCAAGATATACAAGATCTTTTTATAATTTGTGTATTAAGTTAATCATAAAGCAATAAATTGCTCTGTAGACTTGAATAACATGCTTAATAGGAGGCTATATGACTACTAAAAAAACAGTATCATCTGATGATACAGATGGAAATACTTATGAGTTAATCATTGATTCTAAAAAGTTACCAAAAGGACTATATAGTGCTATTAGGCGTACTGGCAAAAAAAATCAGCAGCCTATATTTGTAGATGAGACTGATCCGAAAATATTTGATGATAAAAGCAGGTTTGAGAAGCCTGAAGGTGTGCCTTCCCCTGGCGATGTTTCTGAAAAATCAATCAATCTTGAAGAAGGACGTGAGATTTATAACAAAAAATCTTCAAATCGTCAAAACCCGTTTATTCCATCTTTAAGCAAGATAGAGCCAAGTGCAAGTGAAAATGCAGAATTGAGGTGGTTTAAAAGTAGAGTGGTAAAGGCAAAAAGCGTAGAAGAACTGAACAAGACTATAGACCAAGCACTAAGTGCTGGAATCAGGATAAATGCGTATAGCGAAGGGCAGAAGAGTTTTGCTGATACAGTAATATCGAAAATGCCTTTGATCAAATGCAAAGAAAATGAGAAGGAAGACATAATATGTGAATTGATGCTAAATGGACAATGACCTTACCCAGAAAAAGTAGACAGAAAGTTAAGACGTTTTTGAAGTAAAATAAAACGTTTTTTCAAAGAGGTGTGGTATGACAAAAAGAAAAGAATATACAGCAGAATTCAAAATTGAAGCTATAAGACTAGTAAAAGAAACAGGTCAATCATCAGCAAAAATAGCAAGAGATTTGGGTATTAGCGGTAAGCAGATGGGTAAAAACATACAATGATAGAATGTCTGGAGTAGATGCGTTTCCAGGAAAGGGGAAAGTAGCTCATTGTGACAAAGAAAAGTTTGATTTAAAGAAAGAGCTGGCAAGAGTAACGAGGGAAAGAGACATTTTAAAAAAAGCCCTGGGATATTTTGCAAACCAAAAAGAGTAAAATATTCTTTTATAAAAGAACATGAAAACTGCTATAAAATACGGGAATTATGCAGATTTTTGAACGTATCTGCTTGTGGTTATTATAAATGGATTACTAAGGAAAAAAACAACAAAAAATCAATAAGAGAAGAGCTCATACAAGATATTCAGAAGGTATATCGATCATCACAATGCAGATACGGAGCTCCTAAAATTCACGCTGAATTAAAGGCTTTAGGTAAAAATTATAACATCAAAACAGTGCAAAATATTATGCAGAAAAATGGCATTCAAGCTAAGCTTAGACGAAAGTTTAAAAGTAAAAAACCACAAATAGACAATAGAGTTATAACTCCTAACATATTAAATCAGAATTTCATCGCTGATCAACCTAACAAGATATGGGTAACTGATATTACGTACATAAAAACTAATGAAGGATGGTTATATTTGGCAGCAATAATAGATTTATATTCACGCATGGTGATTGGGTGGTCAATGAGTAATGCAGTAAATAGGCAATTAGTTATAGATGCGTTATTCATGGCTATTGGTAGGCGCAAATCTCCTAAAAATCTACTATTTCATAGCGATCAAGGATCGCAATACACCTCTAAAAATTATCAATTTTTACTAAGTACAAAAAATATTACTTCTAGTATGAGTCACAAAGGTTGTTGTTATGATAATGCTGTTTCAGAGAGCTTTTTTAGTTCACTTAAGAGAGAGTTACTCATTGATACTTCACAACACTCTGTACAACAAGCTAAAACCGCAATATTTGAATATATAGAAATTTTTTATAATAAACAGCGTAGACATTCTACTATTAACTATTGCATTCCTGAGCTTTTTGATTCATCATTCTCATAGCAAAAACGTCTTAACTTTCTGTCTGCTTTTTCTGGGTAAGGTCACCTCAAAGTTAGTAAAAGGAATGTCTACAGGTTCAAAAGAAGATAAATGGCTCGATAATCCAACAGGACCATTTGCTCGTGGTATAGGAAAATTCACCCCTGGAGCTGAAGATCTCAGCTATAGGCACAATTCAATGTTAGGATAAAACTTTTTTTATGGGTAAATTTTTTATAGGTGAGGGTTTTCTTTTTTCAATTTATAGCTACCATATTTACTCAACTAGAACACTAATTTTAGAACTAAAAACTACAAGTATTTACCGAATATAATTTTGATTAAAAGCAGATAGAGACTACTATTCTATTCCCAATCCCCAGGTTCCCAAATCAGCAATTGGAAATTGGGAAGCTGAATCACGCGTGAGAGCTGGTTTTTTGACCTACGTTCCCAAAAGCGTTCCTGGAAATCATATATCTGAAGTCAGCCAATATAGCGGATTCTAGCTTCCTAAAACCCTTATATATTATATATATATAATAGTAATAAATAATAACAGTAATAATAAATATAAAATATATTGGATAAATAGAAATAAAGAAGACCTAGAGAGACTACCACAAAACATTACTTAAATTGAATGAAAAAAATACAACTTTGAGACAATTGCATTTAGTGCGGATTTAAAGTGATTACACGACTCCAGGGTACGATTATACCACCAAGATCTAAGTTACTCACATAGGGTAGCTTAAAACTCGATTATGAGGCATTTGTAAATTATCTTTTACCTTAAATTTTTACTTACCACAAAGAACCTTGCCTCATTTTATCATGTTTTTTATTTGTTGTAAAATATTTTTTCAAAAAAAGTGAACAGTTTTTGTAATTTCGGTGAAACCAGAGCTGGTTATTTTAGAGGTCTTATAGAAATATAACAACTTTTATCTAAAATTCTTAAGTTGAGTCTTTAGGTAATCTCTATAAATAATTTGTAGATGAAGNTCCAAGTTAGACTCAAGGGTACAATTTCACGATAAACTTATTGAATATGGTTTAATGGAAAAAGTGTTAGTACTTGAGGAAAGGGTAAAAAATCTTTCTGAAGAATTAGATGAGTTTAAATTGCAGGTTTTAAGCGGAAAAATTAAATCTTAATATCCTTACCTAAATTCATAATGATTAAATATATTTTATCCGTTGACGGAGGAGGCATAAGGGGCATAATACCAGCCATAATATTAGCAGAAATAGAAAAAAGAACAAGAAGAACTATAGCTGAAATCTTTGATTTAGTGGCAGGAACCTCAACCGGTGGAATTGTTGTAGCGGGATTATGTAGAAAAGATGAACGAGGAAATCCCCAATATTCAGCAAATGATTTAGTTGAGCTTTACCAAGAATACGGGTCATATATTTTTAAATCTTCATTCTTCAGGAGATCAATATTATCTTGGTTTAACTGTGCACAATATCCACATAAAAATATTGAGTATGTACTTCATAAATATTTTAGCGATGATATCCTTAAAAACACTTTAAGTAATATGTTGATTACGAGTTACGATATTCAGAATAACTGCCCATTTTTCTTCAAAAGCTGGAAAGAAGGTAATATTAAGCTAAAAGATGCACTCAGAGCTGCAACGGCTGCACCTACTTATTTCATACCAAAACATCTAAAAATTGACCAGATAAACAGAGTATTAGTGGATGGCGGGGTGTTTGCCAATAATCCAGCGGCTTGTGCATATGCAAGTGGTAAGAGGTTATTTCCAAATGATGATATTCTACTGTTATCGATAGGTACTGGCAGAACAGATAGAAGCATAGAGTATGCCAATTCAAAGAGATTTGGAAAAATAGGCTGGATAAAACCTTTGTTAAATGTGATGTTTGCCTCTGGACTGGACTGCGTAAATTATCAGATGAATCAAGTAATAGGCAATAGATACGTAAGAATACAATCGCAATTGAAGCTAGCGTCGGCTGACATGGATAACATTACATCAAAAAATATCAAATTTCTTCAACAGGAGGCAAATGCAATGATAGAAGATAATCAGAAAGTGATAGAGAAATTCTGTATAGAAATATTAAATATATAACTATTCCCTCTAATATTTTANATGATAGTTTACTTCGAGCTCATTTATGGGCAGTTGATCGCAATATTACCAAAACTTACATAGATGATGTGATTGAGGGGGTGAATTCTTATTTGGCCAATTTAAAAGCGCAAGGAGCGATTATCAGTGGAAGATGTTATGCAACACCAGAGCTCAATACACCAACAAATATTGCAAGTGGAAAAGTATATTTTGACTTTGAGTTTACACCACCATATCCAGCAGAACAGATTACTTTTCGTTCACGGCTGGTGAATAGTGAAATATCGTAAATTTTATTAAGGGAAAAAAGGAAGAAAGATGCTACCAAAGATTTTAAAGAATTTTAATGTATTTGTAGATGGTCGTGGTTATGCAGGAAAAATAGATGAAATAACTTTGCCGAAGCTTACCATAAAAACAGAGGAGTACCGTGCTGGTGGTATGGATATACCAATAAATATTGACATGGGCATGGAAAAGCTTGAAGCAGACTTTACTTTCGCTGAGTATGATTCAGAACTATTTAGACTTTTTGGCTTGATAGATGGAAACTCAGTATCTTTGACGCTCCGTGGAGGAATGCAAGGAAGTGGTAGCAATGATATTGAAGGAGTTATTATCAACCTTAGGGGAATATTCAAAGAATTTGATTTTGGTAGCTGGAAACCTGCTGAAAAAGCAACGCTGAAGTGTACTGTAGCTGCTCATTATTATAAACTTACGATAGGTAGCAATGAGCTGATAGAGATCGATGCTGAAAATATGATAAGAAAGATAAATGGTGTTGATCAAATGGCCTTGCTGCAAACGATTTTAGGTATTTAGGTTTAGTTTTAAAAAGATTTTAGAATTTTATTTTTTAGGAGAAAGTATGACAACAGTAAAACTTGATAATCCAATAACAGTTGATGGTATTTCTGTCTCAGAACTTACTATTAGACGTCCAAAAGTTAGAGACTATTTGGCAATAGAACGCATTAATGGTAGTGACCTAAATAAGGAAGTGACTTTGACTGCCAATTTGACATCAGTTGCAAAAGAAGCGATTGAAGAGTTAGATATTGCTGATTATGTAAAAGTACAAGAGGTATTAAAGGATTTTTTTTCACCGATTATCCAAAAAACTTGAGGTCAGAAGTAATCGAGCTCAGTTCTATTATTGGTAGTGGAATTGAGCCTTTGCTTGATATGAAAATTAATGAATTTATTCTATGGCATGAAGCAGCGAGGAAGGTACAATGTCAACGTTATCTATAAAAATTGGAGCAGTCCTAGATGGCAGTTTCAGTACTGTAATAAAAGGAAGTAGCAGTCAACTTACTCATCTTGGTGAGAATATAAGAAAGCTTGACTCATCTTTAAAATCAGTATCAAAGTTTAAGCAGTTAGGTCATGATGTTTTGACTAGCAAGAGGTCATGGAAAGGCTTTGAAGATCAAGTAAAATCTTTAGCTAAACAAATGAAGGCAATAGAGAAACCGAGCAAAACTTTAAAAGCTGAGTTTGATAAAGCTAAGTTTTCTGCAACAAAAGCAAAAGAAGCATATTTGAAAAAGAGAGATGCTTTACATTCATTTAATGAAGAAGTAAGAAAAAGTGGAAAAAATATTAAGTCATTAGTAAGCGACCAATATAAACTTGGCTCGTCCATTGAAGTATTAAAGGGTAAATATAGTAAACTTGGGTCTGTAATACGTAGTCACCAAAGTTTTTTAGCAAGCAAAGCACATTTTAAGTCACAAATTATAGAGACTATTGGACTAGGTCTTTCGTTTGCAGCACCAATTAAAGTTGCAATTGATTTTGAAAGTGCTATGGCTGATGTTAAGAAAGTAGTGCAATTTGCTGAGGATGAGGCAGCTCACAATCAAGGAGCCGCAGAATTTGGTCAGACATTAAAGGAACTATCCCGTACGATACCACTGTCGGCTGCAGGGTTAGCTCAAATTGCTGCAAGTGGTGGACAACTTGGTGTAAAAAAAGATGATCTGATTAAGTTTACGACAACAGTGGCTAAAATGTCCACAGCATTTGATATGTCTGCAGAGCAGGCAGGTGATTCCATAGCTAAACTTGCCAATATCTATGGAATAGATGTAGACAGGATGGAGTGGGTGGGTGACATTATAAATCACTTATCAGACAAGACTGCTGCTAAAGCAAAAGATATGGTTGAAGCTCTAGCAATAGTTGGTGGTACTGCAAACCAGTTTGGCTTTGGTATTAAGGAAACAAGTAGTTTAGTAAATGCCTTTATTAGCTTAGGTAAACAACCAGCAAAAGCAGCAACTGCAATAAACGCTCTACTTAGTAAACTCCAGACTGCTGAGGGACAGAGCAAAGAGTTCAAAACAGCATTAGAAGGCATGGGAATAGCTGCAGAAGAAATGGTACAAAGGATTGGTGAAAATAGTCAAGGCGCACTACTTTATTTTTTTGAAACTCTGGAGAAAGTAGATAAACAGGAACGTTCTCAAATTCTTCTCAACCTCTTTGGTCAAGAATATCAGGATGACGTTGCGTTACTAGTTGGAAGCCTAAAAAATTTTAAAGAGGCTATAACTCATGTAGCTGACGAAAAAGAATTTGAAAAATCCATGCAAAAAGAATTTAACAATCGTGCAGCAACCACAGCAAATAATTTACGATTACTGAGAAATGCAATAGCAGAAGTAGGAATGAATTTGGGCTCAGTAATGCTACCTCCTTTAAAATCGGTAAGTAGTCTTTTAAGAGAGATAACTAACCCCATAGCTCGATTTGCAGAAAAATTTCCAGTTATTACTACAGGAATAATGAGTACCATAGCAGCACTAATAGGTCTTAAAGTTCTAGTAGTAAGCGGTGGTTATGCATGGAATTTAGTTAGAGGTGGAATGCTTGCTTTCTCGGTTTTTTTGCATGGAATACTGAAGCCAGCATTAATATCATTATCAACGTATGCTATTCCAGCAGTAATTACTGGACTAAGTTTTTTAAAAGCTGCAACTCTGAGCTTAGCAATGAAAGCTTTTCCTCTACTGTCATCAGCTCTACCAGCAGTAATCACAGGACTAAGAGCAATAACACTTGCTGTAATGAGTAACCCGATTGGATTTTTGATAGCAGGTCTTGTTACTGGTGCAGCTCTTGTTATAACTAACTGGCAAAAGGTAAAAGACTTTTTCTCTAACTTTTGGCAGTATATAAAATCGATAATAAAACCCATCGGAGAGATGTTCTCATGGATGGGAAATACTGTTGGTAGTATATTTGGAAAATTTGCTGAAAATAGTCCACTTAAAGAGTTTGAAAAAAGAGAAAGTGTTGTTACTAAAATAAAAGCAGTCCATACTCCCCTAAAGAGTAATATTCTCAACAGTGGAAATCCTTTGCTAAGTAACAGTATAATTAAAGAATTTTCCAAGAGAAATCAGAATAATTTCAGAATCAAAAGCCTTATTGAGGAAAAAAAATCCACAGAAAATGATAGGATATTTGCAGATTTTGCAACGAGTAAATTTGAAAACAAAGAACAGAAAACTATGAATCAAACTCAGAACATCACTAATAATTACACTATCAGCATTAAAGCAGAGCCAAATCAAGATATTCGTAATCTTGCAAATGAAGTAATAAAAAGAATAAGAGAAAAATCACGTGATGTTATGTTCGATACGGTAGATCCCATTTACTGATGCTATCCCTTGGTCCATATAAATTTACTCCGATAAGTTTGAAATATAGCAAAGAGAAGCGTTGGAGTGTGGTTGAGTGTATTGGTAAGCAATTACTACAGAATATTGGCCAGGGAGCAGAAAATATAGATTTAGAAGGAGTAATTTATCTTCATAATGGATTAGATCAATTAAAGAATATAAAAGAGGCAGAAAAACCTCACACTTTAGTTGATAGCATGGGAAATGTTTTGGGGCAATTTGTAATTACTCGCTTTGAAGAAAAGCAAACATCATTTTTCTCTTGTGGATTGCCAAAAAAAGTTGAATTCAGTTTAAGTATGAAGCGTTATTCATGACTATATATTACTTAGCAAAAGAAAATGATATGTTAGACTATATTTGCTGGAAGCACTATGGATTTACTTCAGGAGCAGTAGAAATAGTATTAGAAGAAAACCCTGGACTTGCGGAATATGGAAGTTTTTTACCGGCAGGACTGAAAATTAAGCTGCCTATAATTGAGAAACCTCTACAGAAATCAACCTTGAAGATTTGGGGGTAAGATGCAACCAGAGTTTGTCATTGAAGGGTATGAATTAGCAAAAGACCTCTTGGTGTCAATGCATGTTACTGATGAATCAGGGACTATAGAAGATATAGCTGAAATATGTGTCGATTACAGGGATGATAACATAAAAGTTCCAAAAGAGCTAAAGATTGCTTTGGGATATAGAGAAACAGAGGTACTACCCATAGGTATATATAGAGTCAATGAAATTACAGTACAAAGTCCACCAAAAACCTTAATAATCAAAGCTCATGCAACAAATTTGATGATATCGCTAAAGGAAAAAGTATCCAGAGAATGGCACCAGATTACGTTAGGTAATTTAGTCAAGGAAATAGCAAATAAACATGGATATGGATGCAAAGTTGCTGAGGAATTTAAAGACATATTAATACTACATATTGACCAAACTGAAGAGAGCGATATAAGTTTGTTGACTAGAATAGCTATAGAGCGCGAAGCCATGGCAAAACTGGCAGGAGGGTATATATTGTTTATTCCAAAAGGTGCAGCAAAGTCAGCAACGGGAAAAGCTTTAGGAACGACAACTATTAGACCTCAAGATACAATTAATTGGAAAGTGCATTTTACTGTACGTGATAAATACAATTCAGTAGTAGCGAAATGGCATAACTATGAAAAGGGAGAGACTATATCGGAAAGAGTAGGTAGCGGTGAACCAAGTTACGCTATACAAACAGTTTACTCAAATGCAGAATCAGCTTTAAGCTCTGCAAATGCCAGATTTAAACAACTACAGCGTAACAATGAGAATCTAGAGATGACAATACCAGGTAATCCAGAGTTATGTGCAGAGGCAAAACTTAATCTTGTAGGGTTCAATCAGGATATAGATGGTGAATGGGTAATTGATAGAGCAGAACATATTTTAAATAGCTCAGGATATCGTACTACATTATCAGCTTCTTTGAGTAATTATGTTTAAGAGAAAATAAGTACATTGTTGATTTAATGCAAAAAAAATGCCGAACATGAGCAAGAAACAAGCTACATTGTGGTTTATAGTGGTCATAGTATGTGTTGTTATTACGTATTACTATCAAAAACCCAAGGCTGCTGAGGAGTATCAGAAAATGTTAGAAGTAGCAGCTAAGAACTGTGACTTAGAAACTGTGAAATCATTAGTAAAAAAAAGTAGAAGTGATTCAAGTATTAGTGAAAAGGCATTATATTATGTTTCAGAGAAAGGATGCTTAGAAATTGTTACATTTCTATTAGATGAAGGAGTAGATATAAATATTAGCTTAGCACTACTTGGTGCTGCTGACGGTGGTCAATTAGAAGTTGTAAAACTTTTGTTGAAGAGAGGAGCCAACCCTTATATTAGAGGTTGGAAAGAACAAACTCCAAGAGCTAGAGCATTTAAAAGATCATTTTATTATAGAGATAAACCTTACAGAGAAATTATAGACCTGCTTGATCAGGCGGAAAAGCAATATAAGTCAGAGAAATAAAATTATAGTTATTTTCTCACAACACGCAGTACAAATTTTCAATAACACAAATTATGAAAAATCAAAAAATCCCAATTACGGTAATTATTACCATATTAATCCAAACCGTAGCATTGATATGGTGGTTATCCAAGTTAGACTCAAGGGTACAATTTCACGATAAACTTATTGAATATGGTTTAATGGAAAAAGTGTTAGTACTTGAGGAAAGGGTAAAAAATCTTTCTGAAGAATTAGATGAGTTTAAATTGCAGGTTTTAAGCGGAAAAATTAAATCTTAATATCCTTACCTAAATTCATAATGATTAAATATATTTTATCCGTTGACGGAGGAGGCATAAGGGGCATAATCCCAGCCATAATATTAGCAGAAATAGAAAAAAGAACAAGAAGAACTATAGCTGAAATCTTTGATTTAGTGGCAGGAACCTCAACCGGTGGAATTGTTGTAGCGGGATTATGTAGAAAAGATGAACGAGGAAATCCCCAATATTCAGCAAATGATTTAGTTGAGCTTTACCAAGAATACGGGTCATATATTTTTAAATCTTCATTCTTCAGGAGATCAATATTATCTTGGTTTAACTGTGCACAATATCCACATAAAAATATTGAGTATGTACTTCATAAATATTTTAGCGATGATATCCTTAAAAACACTTTAAGTAATATGTTGATTACGAGTTACGATATTCAGAATAACTGCCCATTTTTCTTCAAAAGCTGGAAAGAAGGTAATATTAAGCTAAAAGATGCACTCAGAGCTGCAACGGCTGCACCTACTTATTTCATACCAAAACATCTAAAAATTGACCAGATAAACAGAGTATTAGTGGATGGCGGGGTGTTTGCCAATAATCCAGCGGCTTGTGCATATGCAAGTGGTAAGAGGTTATTTCCAAATGATGATATTCTACTGTTATCGATAGGTACTGGCAGAACAGATAGAAGCATAGAGTATGCCAATTCAAAGAGATTTGGAAAAATAGGCTGGATAAAACCTTTGTTAAATGTGATGTTTGCCTCTGGACTGGACTGCGTAAATTATCAGATGAATCAAGTAATAGGCAATAGATACGTAAGAATACAATCGCAATTGAAGCTAGCGTCGGCTGACATGGATAACATTACATCAAAAAATATCAAATTTCTTCAACAGGAGGCAAA
>NZ_MUIX01000002.1:0-3341 GCF_007115015.1 Wolbachia endosymbiont of Laodelphax striatellus | reverse complement strand
TAAGGAAGTGACTTTGACTGCCAATTTGACATCAGTTGCAAAAGAAGCGATTGAAGAGTTAGATATTGCTGATTATGTAAAAGTACAAGAGGTATTAAAGGATTTTTTTTCACCGATTATCCAAAAAACTTGAGGTCAGAAGTAATCGAGCTCAGTTCTATTATTGGTAGTGGAATTGAGCCTTTGCTTGATATGAAAATTAATGAATTTATTCTATGGCATGAAGCAGCGAGGAAGGTACAATGTCAACGTTATCTATAAAAATTGGAGCAGTCCTAGATGGCAGTTTCAGTACTGTAATAAAAGGAAGTAGCAGTCAACTTACTCATCTTGGTGAGAATATAAGAAAGCTTGACTCATCTTTAAAATCAGTATCAAAGTTTAAGCAGTTAGGTCATGATGTTTTGACTAGCAAGAGGTCATGGAAAGGCTTTGAAGATCAAGTAAAATCTTTAGCTAAACAAATGAAGGCAATAGAGAAACCGAGCAAAACTTTAAAAGCTGAGTTTGATAAAGCTAAGTTTTCTGCAACAAAAGCAAAAGAAGCATATTTGAAAAAGAGAGATGCTTTACATTCATTTAATGAAGAAGTAAGAAAAAGTGGAAAAAATATTAAGTCATTAGTAAGCGACCAATATAAACTTGGCTCGTCCATTGAAGTATTAAAGGGTAAATATAGTAAACTTGGGTCTGTAATACGTAGTCACCAAAGTTTTTTAGCAAGCAAAGCACATTTTAAGTCACAAATTATAGAGACTATTGGACTAGGTCTTTCGTTTGCAGCACCAATTAAAGTTGCAATTGATTTTGAAAGTGCTATGGCTGATGTTAAGAAAGTAGTGCAATTTGCTGAGGATGAGGCAGCTCACAATCAAGGAGCCGCAGAATTTGGTCAGACATTAAAGGAACTATCCCGTACGATACCACTGTCGGCTGCAGGGTTAGCTCAAATTGCTGCAAGTGGTGGACAACTTGGTGTAAAAAAAGATGATCTGATTAAGTTTACGACAACAGTGGCTAAAATGTCCACAGCATTTGATATGTCTGCAGAGCAGGCAGGTGATTCCATAGCTAAACTTGCCAATATCTATGGAATAGATGTAGACAGGATGGAGTGGGTGGGTGACATTATAAATCACTTATCAGACAAGACTGCTGCTAAAGCAAAAGATATGGTTGAAGCTCTAGCAATAGTTGGTGGTACTGCAAACCAGTTTGGCTTTGGTATTAAGGAAACAAGTAGTTTAGTAAATGCCTTTATTAGCTTAGGTAAACAACCAGCAAAAGCAGCAACTGCAATAAACGCTCTACTTAGTAAACTCCAGACTGCTGAGGGACAGAGCAAAGAGTTCAAAACAGCATTAGAAGGCATGGGAATAGCTGCAGAAGAAATGGTACAAAGGATTGGTGAAAATAGTCAAGGCGCACTACTTTATTTTTTTGAAACTCTGGAGAAAGTAGATAAACAGGAACGTTCTCAAATTCTTCTCAACCTCTTTGGTCAAGAATATCAGGATGACGTTGCGTTACTAGTTGGAAGCCTAAAAAATTTTAAAGAGGCTATAACTCATGTAGCTGACGAAAAAGAATTTGAAAAATCCATGCAAAAAGAATTTAACAATCGTGCAGCAACCACAGCAAATAATTTACGATTACTGAGAAATGCAATAGCAGAAGTAGGAATGAATTTGGGCTCAGTAATGCTACCTCCTTTAAAATCGGTAAGTAGTCTTTTAAGAGAGATAACTAACCCCATAGCTCGATTTGCAGAAAAATTTCCAGTTATTACTACAGGAATAATGAGTACCATAGCAGCACTAATAGGTCTTAAAGTTCTAGTAGTAAGCGGTGGTTATGCATGGAATTTAGTTAGAGGTGGAATGCTTGCTTTCTCGGTTTTTTTGCATGGAATACTGAAGCCAGCATTAATATCATTATCAACGTATGCTATTCCAGCAGTAATTACTGGACTAAGTTTTTTAAAAGCTGCAACTCTGAGCTTAGCAATGAAAGCTTTTCCTCTACTGTCATCAGCTCTACCAGCAGTAATCACAGGACTAAGAGCAATAACACTTGCTGTAATGAGTAACCCGATTGGATTTTTGATAGCAGGTCTTGTTACTGGTGCAGCTCTTGTTATAACTAACTGGCAAAAGGTAAAAGACTTTTTCTCTAACTTTTGGCAGTATATAAAATCGATAATAAAACCCATCGGAGAGATGTTCTCATGGATGGGAAATACTGTTGGTAGTATATTTGGAAAATTTGCTGAAAATAGTCCACTTAAAGAGTTTGAAAAAAGAGAAAGTGTTGTTACTAAAATAAAAGCAGTCCATACTCCCCTAAAGAGTAATATTCTCAACAGTGGAAATCCTTTGCTAAGTAACAGTATAATTAAAGAATTTTCCAAGAGAAATCAGAATAATTTCAGAATCAAAAGCCTTATTGAGGAAAAAAAATCCACAGAAAATGATAGGATATTTGCAGATTTTGCAACGAGTAAATTTGAAAACAAAGAACAGAAAACTATGAATCAAACTCAGAACATCACTAATAATTACACTATCAGCATTAAAGCAGAGCCAAATCAAGATATTCGTAATCTTGCAAATGAAGTAATAAAAAGAATAAGAGAAAAATCACGTGATGTTATGTTCGATACGGTAGATCCCATTTACTGATGCTATCCCTTGGTCCATATAAATTTACTCCGATAAGTTTGAAATATAGCAAAGAGAAGCGTTGGAGTGTGGTTGAGTGTATTGGTAAGCAATTACTACAGAATATTGGCCAGGGAGCAGAAAATATAGATTTAGAAGGAGTAATTTATCTTCATAATGGATTAGATCAATTAAAGAATATAAAAGAGGCAGAAAAACCTCACACTTTAGTTGATAGCATGGGAAATGTTTTGGGGCAATTTGTAATTACTCGCTTTGAAGAAAAGCAAACATCATTTTTCTCTTGTGGATTGCCAAAAAAAGTTGAATTCAGTTTAAGTATGAAGCGTTATTCATGACTATATATTACTTAGCAAAAGAAAATGATATGTTAGACTATATTTGCTGGAAGCACTATGGATTTACTTCAGGAGCAGTAGAAATAGTATTAGAAGAAAACCCTGGACTTGCGGAATATGGAAGTTTTTTACCGGCAGGACTGAAAATTAAGCTGCCTATAATTGAGAAACCTCTACAGAAATCAACCTTGAAGATTTGGGGGTAAGATGCAACCAGAGTTTGTCATTGAAGGGTATGAATTAGCAAAAGACCTCTTGGTGTCAATGCATGTTACTGATGAATCAGGGACTATAGAAGATATAGCTGAAATATGTGTCGATT
>NZ_MUIX01000001.1:1476289-1600254 GCF_007115015.1 Wolbachia endosymbiont of Laodelphax striatellus | reverse complement strand
TCATTTTTATCAGCTACAGTTTTTCCTGCAGTAGTAACAGGACTAAGAGCAATAACACTCGCTATAATGAGTAACCCGATTGGATTTTTAATAGCAAGTCTTGTTACTGGTGCAGCTCTTGTTGTGACTAACTGGCAAAAGGTGAAAGACTTTTTTTCTAGCTTTTTGGAATACATAAAATCACTCATTAAACCTATAGGAGAAGCCTTTTCATGGATAGAAAATACAGTTAGTAGCATATTTGCTAAAAATAGTCCACTGAAAGAATTTGAAAAAAGAAAAAGTATTGTTACTGAAATAAAAGCAGTACATAGTCCCCTAAAGAGTAATATTCTCAACAGTGGAAATCCTTTGCTAGGTAACAGTATAATTAAAGAATTTTCCAATAGAAATCAGAATAGCTTCAGAATCAAAAGCCTTATTGAGGAGAAAAAGTTTACAGAGAGTGATAATGATAAGATATTTGCAAAGAGTAAATTTGAAAATAAAGAACAAAATAAAACTCAGAACATCACTAATAATTATACTATCAGCATTAAAGCAGAGCCAAATCAAGATGTTCATAGTCTTGCAGATGAAGTAATAAAAAGGATAAGAGAAAAGTCACGTGATGTTTTATTTGATANACCAATATAAACTTGGTTCATCTGTTGAAGCGCTAAAAGGTAAGTATGGTAAACTTGGGTCTGCAATACGTAGTCACCAAAGTTTTTTAGCAACCAAAGCACATTTTAAGTCACAAATTATAGAGACTATTGGGCTAGGGCTAACGCTTGCAGCGCCAATTAAAGTTGCTGTTGATTTTGAATCGGCTATGGCTGATGTTGCAAAAGTAGTTGAGTTTAACAAAGAAACAAAGGAAGCTGATAAATTTGTTAAGAAGTTAAAAGAGATGTCACGTACTGTACCATTATTTGCTGCAGAATTAGCACAAATAGCTGCAAGCGGTGGTCAACTTGGTATCAAAAAAGAAGATCTTTTCAAATTTACAGAAACGGTGGCAAAAATGTCTACAGCATTTGATATGTCTGCAGAGCAAGCAGGTGATTCCATAGCTAAACTCTCTAACGTTTATGGAATTGATGTTAGTGAAATGGAGCATGTTGGTAATGTAATCAACCACTTATCAGATAACACTGCTGCTAAAGCAAAAGATATGGTTGAAGCTCTAGCAATAGTTGGTGGTACTGCAAAGCAGTTTGGATTAAAGTTTGAACAAACCAGCAGCTTAGTAAATGCTTTTATTAGTTTAGGTAAACAACCAGCAAAAGCTGCAACTGCTATAAATGCACTGCTTAGCAAACTTCAAACTGCTGAAGGTCAAGGAAAAGAATTCAAAGCAGCACTAGAAGAAATGGGCATAACCGCGGAAGAAATGGTACAAAGGATCAGTGAAAGCGGAGAAGAAACACTACTTCACTTTTTTCAAACTCTAAAGAAAATGGATAATCAGGAACGTTCTACAATCCTTATGAAACTTTTCGGTCAGGAATATCAAGATGATATTGCATTATTAGCTGGAAGTTTTAATAAGTATGAGGATGCAATAAAGTTATTGGCTAATACAGAAAAGTACGGAAGCTCTCTGCAAAAAGAATTCAAAAATCGTGCAGACACTACAGCCAATAAATTAAGACTCCTTCGAAATGCAATAGCTGAAGTTGGTATGAACCTGGGCTCGGTGATGCTGCCTACTTTAAAATTTATAGCTGAATTTTTACAAGAAAAAACTAGATATATAGCAGAGTTTGCAGAAAAATATCCAACCTTAACTACAGCAATCATGGGAACTATAGCAGCTTTAATAAGTTTAAAAATTGTAGCAGTAGGACTAGGATACGGATTTACATTGCTAGGAAGTACGATTTTTAGTCTGAAAGCAAACCTACTTGGAGTATTTTCATTTTTATCAGCTACAGTTTTTCCTGCAGTAGTAACAGGACTAAGAGCAATAACACTCGCTATAATGAGTAACCCGATTGGATTTTTAATAGCAAGTCTTGTTACTGGTGCAGCTCTTGTTGTGACTAACTGGCAAAAGGTGAAAGACTTTTTTTCTAGCTTTTTGGAATACATAAAATCACTCATTAAACCTATAGGAGAAGCCTTTTCATGGATAGAAAATACAGTTAGTAGCATATTTGCTAAAAATAGTCCACTGAAAGAATTTGAAAAAAGAAAAAGTATTGTTACTGAAATAAAAGCAGTACATAGTCCCCTAAAGAGTAATATTCTCAACAGTGGAAATCCTTTGCTAGGTAACAGTATAATTAAAGAATTTTCCAATAGAAATCAGAATAGCTTCAGAATCAAAAGCCTTATTGAGGAGAAAAAGTTTACAGAGAGTGATAATGATAAGATATTTGCAAAGAGTAAATTTGAAAATAAAGAACAAAATAAAACTCAGAACATCACTAATAATTATACTATCAGCATTAAAGCAGAGCCAAATCAAGATGTTCATAGTCTTGCAGATGAAGTAATAAAAAGGATAAGAGAAAAGTCACGTGATGTTTTATTTGATACCATAGACTCCGTTTATTAAAATGTTGTCTCTTGGCCCTTATAAATTTGCTCCAACAAGTTTAAAGTATAATAGAGAAAATCGTTGGAGTACAATTGAGTGTATTGAAAATATACCACTATTACAAAATATCGGTCAAGGTACAGAAAATATAGATTTAGAAGGAACGATTTATCTACATAATCTCAACGGGCTAAATCAATTAAAGAATATGAAAGAAGCTGAAAACCCACATGTTTTAGTAGATAGTTTAGGTAATATTTTAGGACAATTCGTAATTACCAAGTTAGAAGAAAAGCAGATGTATTTTTTACCTAATGGACTACCAAGAAAAGTTGAATTTAGTTTGAGTTTGAAGAGCTATAGATGACTATATATTATTTAGCCAAAGAAGGAGAAATGCTAGATCTGATTTGCTGGAAACATTACGGATTTACGGATGGAGTAGTGGAATTAGTACTAGCAGAGAACTTAGGTTTGGCAGAATACGGAAGCTTTTTACCGGCAGGATTAAAGATAAAGCTCCCTACTATTCAAAAAACAATACAAAAGTCAAAATTGAAGATCTGGGAATAAATGCAGCCAGATTTTATAATAGATAAATGTGAATCAATTAAAGATAGAGTTATATCATTACGCCTTACCGATGAATCTGGGACAATAGACGATGTAGTTGAAGTGTGTGTTGATTACAGAGATGAAAACTTAAATATCCCAGATGAATTGGATATTTCTTTAGGGTATAGGGAAATCGGAGTGACGCCCATGGGTATATATACAGTTAATGAAATTACGGTACAGAGTCCACCTAAAACCTTACTAATAAAGGCTCATGCAACAAATTTAAGACTATCATTAAAGGAGAAAGTATCTAAAGAATGGCATCAAATTACTCTAGGTAACTTGGTTAAGGAAATAGCAGAAAAGCACGGATATGGATGCAAAGTTGCAGAAGAATTTGAAAATGTGTTGATTCCACATATTAACCAAACAGAAGAAAGTGATATAAGTTTATTAACAAAAATAGCAATAGAACGTGAGGCAATGGCAAAGTTAGCTGGCGGATACATACTTTTTATTCCAAAAGGCAGAGCAAAGTCGGCAACTGGAAAAGCTTTAGGAACAACAGCTATTAGACCTCAAGACACGATAAATTGGAAAGTGCATTTTACTGTGAGTAGGTACAACTCAGTGGTTGCAAAATGGCATAGCTATGAAAGAGGTGAAACTATGTGTGCGCCAAGAAGTGCGTAAGGAACAGTTGGTGAAAATCCAACACGGGTAAAGCTTAGCCAGCAGCCTGGAACAAACCATTATGCTGCGTAAGGTAACGAGCGTAGTAAAGCTAATGGAATGGACAACATAGGGTGCAACGAAAGTGAAGGTATTGAGTCCCGTAATTCACGCGTCATGGGGGCCGACACTTTACATTTGGTGGAAGGCAGCATGGGTAATAACGCTAAGGCAAGGTATTACTCACCCCGTCGGGATCGAAGGCCGCGTCATGTGTTGAGAGGGACCTTACGTGAACTTGGGAGATCCTTTGTATTCCTGTAAGGGTACTCTGGAACAAGTCAATAAAGGCGAGGACTGGAGGAAGATGCAAAGGAAGTCGGACTAACTGATAGTACTCGGAGTGTGGGAAAGCCACATACAAGGGGAAGCGGTTAGCAATATAGTGACTGGTATAGGGATTGCTATACCAATACAACAGAGATTGGAGGAGTATGCAAGGAAAACTAAACCAGATAGCAGTAAGGGCTAAGCAAGATAAGCGAGTAAAATTTACATCGCTAGTTCATTTGATTAATGAAGAGAATCTTGCAGAGTGTTACAAGGAACTAAAACGCAACAAGGCTTGTGGTATAGATCGTGTGACAGTGGAAGCTTATGGAGAAAATCTAGAAGAGAAACTTAAAACACTAGTGGATAGTATGAAGAGAAAACAATATCAACCGCAACCAGTGAAAAGGGTATACATACCCAAAGCCGGGAGCAAAGAGAAGCGCGGCCTCGGAATACCATCAACTGAAGATAAGTTGGTACAGGTAATGCTAAAGAAGATATTAGAAAATATTTATGAAGCAAACTTTATGGACAGCTCGTATGGATTTCGACCAGGAAGAAATTGTCATCAGGCGATAAACGCTCTAGATAAAGCAGTTATGCACAAACCAATTAACTATATTGTAGAAGTGGATATCAAGAAGTTCTTTGATAATGTTCAACATAAATGGCTAATGAATTGTCTAAGGGAACGAATAGCTGACCCAAATTTATTGTGGTTAATAAAACGATTTCTAAAGGCAGGAATAGTCGAAGTTGGATGTTATAAAGCAACCGATCAAGGCACACCACAAGGTGGTATAGTAAGTCCTGTATTAGCTAATATATACTTACACTATGTGCTGGACTTATGGTTTGAAAAGAAATTTAAGCCAAAAGCCAGAGGATATATACAGCTAATAAGGTTTTGCGACGATTTTGTAGTTGGCTGCGAGAGGGAAGAAGACACAAAAGAATTTCTAGAATTACTGAAACAAAGACTAAGTAAATTTGGGTTGGAAATAGCTGAAAATAAAACAAAAATAGTAAAGTTTGGTAAGAAAGAATGGTATCAAGCAGAAAGAGAGAAACGTAGGACGGCTAGCTTCAACTTTCTAGGATTTACACATTATTGTGGAAAAAGTCGTAATGGTAAACTTATGATGAAGCAGAAAACTTCAAAAATAAGCCTAGCCAGAAAGATTAAAGAAATCAAAGAGTGGTTGAAGATGGTACGAAGTCGTATCTGTCTCAAAGATTGGTGGCAGAAACTTAAAGCCAAAGTAACAGGACACTATAGCTACTTCGGAGTTAGCGGAAATTATCGGTGTTTGATTCAATTCTATCGACCGATAACAAAGCTAGCATTTAAGTGGATAAACCGACGTAGTCACAAGAAAAGTATGGATTGGGAACAGTTTACATACTATTTAAAAATAAATCCACTACCAAAGCCAAAGATATATGCTTCTTTGTACACAGGAGCACTAGTGTGAACGCTGTATTGTGGAGCCGTGTGCGGGAAATCCGCAAGCACGGTTCTTTTGGGGGGACTATGATTAAGAGACCAAATCGCTGGTTTTCAAGGTCATAAGTCTCTACCAGACCAGAAACAGTTGGCTTTGGTAGCCCAAGTTATACTATACAAACGCTTTACTCTAATGTAGAATCAGCACTAAGTGCAGCAAATGCTAAGTTAAAACAATTAAAGCGAAATAATGCAGTATTGGATGTTACTATGCCTGGTAATCCAGAACTATTTGCAGAGGCAAAACTCAGTTTATTAGGGTTTCATCAAGATATAGACGGTGAATGGATAATTGACAGAGCGGAACATGTGTTAAATAGTTCAGGTTATCGCACTGTGTTGTCAGCATCAACGTTAAAGGAAAATCAGTAAAACAAATGTTTAATGTTGAAAAAAGTATTGAATATGAATAGAGACTCAAGAAATAAGCTACATTTTTGGTGGTTTATAGTAACAGTAGTATGTGTTATTATTACCTATTGCTATACGAAAGCAAAAGCTACAGATAATTATAAAACAATATTGCGGATTGCATCTGAAAATTGTAACTTAGAAATTGCGAAGTTTTCAGTAAAAAATTTATTAGATATAGATACGCAAATTTTTAAACTTACTACACTACATTATGCTGCAGGAGAAGGATGCTTAGAAGTTGTCAAATTTCTGATAGACGAAGGAATTAATGTAAATATTATCAACGGGTATGGAAGTACAGCACTTCACAATGCTGCGTATCGAGGGGATTTAGAAATCATAAGGTTTTTATTGGAGAAAGGTGCAAATCCTACAATCAGAAATAAAGATGGAAAAAACCCAAGAGATGTAGCTGTGCTAAGATCACGGCACAATAAAGATAAACCATACGATGAAATTATACACTTGCTCTATAATGCTGAAAAGGAACACAAATCTGAGCAGTAATATTTCGTAACTGGGAAACAATAGGAAATATTTATACATGTCAAGTTTAAGATAATTTTTTTAGATTGATCCATAAATTACTAACCTTATTACTCAATTTCTAAAATAGTTTTTTCCATTTTCCTTCTTATGCCGCTTGCACTTAACTTGACGCTTATGAACACTACCAAACAAGAAATAATTGAAAGTCTTTTATTATACAATCAGGAAAAGCATGCAAAAACAAAAAATCCCAATCACAGTAATAATAACGATGGTAATACAGACCATAGCAACAATTTGGTGGCTCGCCAAGCTAGACTTACGGGTACACATGCATGATAAATTTATAGAGCAGAACAATGGATTGGCCGTTACGGTATATCGTCTGGAAGAACGGGTAAAGAATCTTTCTGAGGAATTAGATGAATTCAAAGCTAATTTGAAGTACAAGTAATTATTCTTCTACTTTTGGTGTGTAAGCATCAGATTGAGATTGACGATCCTTCCAGTTTTTGATGTATTGCTCGACTAATGGAGGATCTCCTGTTATAATTAGTAGATTCTCAGCGTTTTTTTTCTGTGCGGCGTCAGAGAAATTGAAAGACCCAGTTATGATTTTTTGGTTATCAATAACCATGACTTTATTGTGAGCGATTGCTGGTTTGAAATCAATATAAATCTTAATACCTTGCTCGAATAACTCATTGATGACACTATATTTTGAATGAATTTGCGACTCATGTGTGCCGTAGAAACAAAAGCTACGCAATAGATGAGGGTGGGCCCCTCGGAGCCGGTTTACAAGAGCAGGCTTCAAACAACCATAAGCTGCTTTGGTAAAGAGCCAAGGTAGTGAGCGTTATGGAAAAGGCGCAATTATGCGTCATGTGTGAAACAGAGAGATGAACGTAAGTGAACCATTGAGAAAGTGTCGAAAGGATTTGAAGATGTCAAAACCAGGGACTATGAGTTGACCTGGGAAGAATCTATCGGGAGCTTGTTTACTGGATAGATGGCATCCGGCATAGAGATGGCATGAAGCTGTTTTAGGCTATTGTGTGGAACTACGGGAACCTGTCATTTCGATGATAAGGGAAAAGTTCAAGGAGCTGATCTCTGAGGATGAAAGTACCGATGCGGAAAACAGGGGCGGACCAGCTCGTAGTAGTAAGGAAATTTCTGTAATGGAAATGGAGCGAAGGGGCTGGATTATTTAGTTTTAATTATTTATCAACCGAAAGGGAGGAGTTAATGAATAAAACAAAGTCTTTTGATATACCAAAGCAACTTATTTGGAGAGCTTATAAACAAGTATCGAAAAATAAAGGAGCTGCTGGTGTAGATGATATTTCGATAACAAAGTTTCAAGAGAATCTAAAAGATAATCTGTATAAATTATGGAATCGAATGTCATCCGGAAGTTATTTTCCGGAGTCTGTAAAGACTGTTGCAATACCAAAAGGTACTGAAGGAGGACAAAGAATTTTAGGCATTCCTTCAGTATTTGATAGGATAGCGCAAACAGCCGTTACAATGTATCTTGAACCGTTAGTAGAACCGTATTTTCATAAAGATTCATATGGTTATAGACCAAACAAATCTGCACTGGATGCGGTAGAAACGGCACGAAAAAGATGCTGGTGGTATGACTGGACGATAGATCTTGACATATCAGGATTTTTCGACAATTTGGACCACGAGTTAGCATTGCAAGCTATCAAAAAGTATACAGACTGTAAATGGGTCATACTATACGTTGAAAGGTGGATGAAATCCCCTATACAACTTGCAGATGGCAGTAAGGTAGTTAGGGATAAGGGAGTTCCGCAAGGAGGTTCAGTTAGCCCAATCATTTCAAACATATTTATGCATCATGCATTTGATGAGTGGATGAGACAAAAACACCCAACAATACCATTTGAGAGGTATGTAGATGATGTGATAGTGCACTGCAAAACTAAGAAGCAGGCAGATTTTATGCGAATAGTAATTAAGGAAAGACTGGCACAATTTAAGCTAAGGTTGCATCCTGAAAAGACGCAAATTGTGTACTGTAAGGATGATAGTAGGAAAGGTGAGTTTTCAGCTCAAAGTTTTGATTTTCTAGGATATACGTTTAGACCTAGACTAGCAAAGAACAATAAGCTAACAGTCTCATTTTTACCGGCAATTAGCAATAAAGCCAAGAAAAAGATTACTAAAACGATAAGGTCGTGGAGAATACACCGGATTGTATATACAACACTGGAGGAGATATCGAAGAAGATAGATCCAATAGTCAGAGGCTGGTTTCAGTACTATGGCAGGTTTTATAAATCAGAGATGTATCCATCTCTCAGGAATATAGAGAGATACCTAATAAAATGGGCCAGGACAAAATATAAGAGACTTCGAAAACACGGAAGACTAGCAAGGCAATTTCTAGGAAAAGTGAGAAAGAGGTCTCCAAATATTTTCCATCATTGGACGCTTGGGTTAGGGTCAAAAGGCTAAATAATGGAAGCTGTATAAACCGAGAGGTTTACGTGCAGTTTTGCGAGAGACTGGTGGGGAAGTTCCGCCGGTCTACTCTCCCANAAAATGGGAGAAAGAGATGTTACCGAAGATTTTAAAGAATTTTAATGTATTCGTAGATGGTCGGGGTTATGCAGGAAAAATAGATGAAATAACCTTACCGAAGCTTACCATAAAAACTGAAGAATATAGAGCTGGTGGTATGGATATTCCAATAAATATTGACATGGGCATGGAAAAGCTTGAAGCAGATTTTACTTTTGCAGAATATGATTCAGAACTTTTTAGACTTTTTGGTTTGATAGATGGAAATTCAGTAGCTTTGACGCTAAGGGGCGGATTACAAGGCAGTGGCAGCAATGAGGTTGAAGGAGTAATTATCAACCTTAGAGGCATATTCAAAGAATTTGACTTTGGTAGCTGGAAACCTGCTGAAAAAGCCACTCTCAAATGCACTGTCGCTGCTCATTACTATAAACTTACTATAGGTGGTAATGAGTTAATAGAAATCGATGCTGAAAATATGATTAGAAAGATAAATGGTGTTGATCAGATGGCACTACTTCAAACGGTGCTTGGAATATGAAGATTTTTAGAATTCTATTTTTTAGATGTTGATCAAATAGTTACAACATTTTACAAGATTTTATTTTTTATAGGAAAATTTTATGCAAACTATAACACTAAACAACCCAATAACAGTTGATGGTATTTCTGTCTCAGAACTTACCGTTAGACGTCCAAAAGTTAGAGATTATCTAGCTATTGAGAGACTTAATGGTAGTGATCTAAGTAAGGAAGTAACTTTGACTGCCAATTTGACATCAGTTGCAAAAGAAGCGATTGAAGAGTTAGATATTGCTGATTATGTGAAAGTGCAAGAGGTATTAAAGGATTTTTTTTCACCAATTATCCAAAAAACTTGAGATTAGAAATACTAGTGCTTGGCTCTATCATAGGTGGTGGAGTTGAGCACATTCTTGATATGGAGATTAGTGAGTTTATTTTATGGAGCAAATTAGCTAGGGAGTTCAAATGTCAGTATTATCGATAAAAATAGGTGCGGTACTTGATGGCAGTTTTAATACTGTAATAAAGGGAAGCAGTAGTCAACTTACTCGTCTTGGTGAGAATATAAGAAAGCTTGACTCATCTTTAAAATCAGTATCAAAGTTTAAGCAGTTAGGTCATGATGTTTTGACTAGCAAGAGGTCATGGAAAGGCTTTGAAGATCAGGTAAAATCTTTAGCTAAACAAATGAAAGCGATAGAGAAACCAAGCAAAACTTTAAAAGCAGAATTTGACAAGGCTAAAACCTCCGCAATAAAAGCAAAAGAAGCATATTTGAAAAAGAGAGATGCTTTGCATTCATTTAATGAAGAAGTAAGGAAAAGTGGCAGAAATATTAAGTCATTAGTAAGTGACCAATATAAACTTGGTTCATCTGTTGAAGCGCTAAAAGGTAAGTATGGTAAACTTGGGTCTGCAATACGTAGTCACCAAAGTTTTTTAGCAACCAAAGCACATTTTAAGTCACAAATTATAGAGACTATTGGGCTAGGGCTAACGCTTGCAGCGCCAATTAAAGTTGCTGTTGATTTTGAATCGGCTATGGCTGATGTTGCAAAAGTAGTTGAGTTTAACAAAGAAACAAAGGAAGCTGATAAATTTGTTAAGAAGTTAAAAGAGATGTCACGTACTGTACCATTATTTGCTGCAGAATTAGCACAAATAGCTGCAAGCGGTGGTCAACTTGGTATCAAAAAAGAAGATCTTTTCAAATTTACAGAAACGGTGGCAAAAATGTCTACAGCATTTGATATGTCTGCAGAGCAAGCAGGTGATTCCATAGCTAAACTCTCTAACGTTTATGGAATTGATGTTAGTGAAATGGAGCATGTTGGTAATGTAATCAACCACTTATCAGATAACACTGCTGCTAAAGCAAAAGATATGGTTGAAGCTCTAGCAATAGTTGGTGGTACTGCAAAGCAGTTTGGATTAAAGTTTGAACAAACCAGCAGCTTAGTAAATGCTTTTATTAGTTTAGGTAAACAACCAGCAAAAGCTGCAACTGCTATAAATGCACTGCTTAGCAAACTTCAAACTGCTGAAGGTCAAGGAAAAGAATTCAAAGCAGCACTAGAAGAAATGGGCATAACCGCGGAAGAAATGGTACAAAGGATCAGTGAAAGCGGAGAAGAAACACTACTTCACTTTTTTCAAACTCTAAAGAAAATGGATAATCAGGAACGTTCTACAATCCTTATGAAACTTTTCGGTCAGGAATATCAAGATGATATTGCATTATTAGCTGGAAGTTTTAATAAGTATGAGGATGCAATAAAGTTATTGGCTAATACAGAAAAGTACGGAAGCTCTCTGCAAAAAGAATTCAAAAATCGTGCAGACACTACAGCCAATAAATTAAGACTCCTTCGAAATGCAATAGCTGAAGTTGGTATGAACCTGGGCTCGGTGATGCTGCCTACTTTAAAATTTATAGCTGAATTTTTACAAGAAAAAACTAGATATATAGCAGAGTTTGCAGAAAAATATCCAACCTTAACTACAGCAATCATGGGAACTATAGCAGCTTTAATAAGTTTAAAAATTGTAGCAGTAGGACTAGGATACGGATTTACATTGCTAGGAAGTACGATTTTTAGTCTGAAAGCAAACCTACTTGGAGTATTTTCATTTTTATCAGCTACAGTTTTTCCTGCAGTAGTAACAGGACTAAGAGCAATAACACTCGCTATAATGAGTAACCCGATTGGATTTTTAATAGCAAGTCTTGTTACTGGTGCAGCTCTTGTTGTGACTAACTGGCAAAAGGTGAAAGACTTTTTTTCTAGCTTTTTGGAATACATAAAATCACTCATTAAACCTATAGGAGAAGCCTTTTCATGGATAGAAAATACAGTTAGTAGCATATTTGCTAAAAATAGTCCACTGAAAGAATTTGAAAAAAGAAAAAGTATTGTTACTGAAATAAAAGCAGTACATAGTCCCCTAAAGAGTAATATTCTCAACAGTGGAAATCCTTTGCTAGGTAACAGTATAATTAAAGAATTTTCCAATAGAAATCAGAATAGCTTCAGAATCAAAAGCCTTATTGAGGAGAAAAAGTTTACAGAGAGTGATAATGATAAGATATTTGCAAAGAGTAAATTTGAAAATAAAGAACAAAATAAAACTCAGAACATCACTAATAATTATACTATCAGCATTAAAGCAGAGCCAAATCAAGATGTTCATAGTCTTGCAGATGAAGTAATAAAAAGGATAAGAGAAAAGTCACGTGATGTTTTATTTGATACCATAGACTCCGTTTATTAAAATGTTGTCTCTTGGCCCTTATAAATTTGCTCCAACAAGTTTAAAGTATAATAGAGAAAATCGTTGGAGTACAATTGAGTGTATTGAAAATATACCACTATTACAAAATATCGGTCAAGGTACAGAAAATATAGATTTAGAAGGAACGATTTATCTACATAATCTCAACGGGCTAAATCAATTAAAGAATATGAAAGAAGCTGAAAACCCACATGTTTTAGTAGATAGTTTAGGTAATATTTTAGGACAATTCGTAATTACCAAGTTAGAAGAAAAGCAGATGTATTTTTTACCTAATGGACTACCAAGAAAAGTTGAATTTAGTTTGAGTTTGAAGAGCTATAGATGACTATATATTATTTAGCCAAAGAAGGAGAAATGCTAGATCTGATTTGCTGGAAACATTACGGATTTACGGATGGAGTAGTGGAATTAGTACTAGCAGAGAACTTAGGTTTGGCAGAATACGGAAGCTTTTTACCGGCAGGATTAAAGATAAAGCTCCCTACTATTCAAAAAACAATACAAAAGTCAAAATTGAAGATCTGGGAATAAATGCAGCCAGATTTTATAATAGATAAATGTGAATCAATTAAAGATAGAGTTATATCATTACGCCTTACCGATGAATCTGGGACAATAGACGATGTAGTTGAAGTGTGTGTTGATTACAGAGATGAAAACTTAAATATCCCAGATGAATTGGATATTTCTTTAGGGTATAGGGAAATCGGAGTGACGCCCATGGGTATATATACAGTTAATGAAATTACGGTACAGAGTCCACCTAAAACCTTACTAATAAAGGCTCATGCAACAAATTTAAGACTATCATTAAAGGAGAAAGTATCTAAAGAATGGCATCAAATTACTCTAGGTAACTTGGTTAAGGAAATAGCAGAAAAGCACGGATATGGATGCAAAGTTGCAGAAGAATTTGAAAATGTGTTGATTCCACATATTAACCAAACAGAAGAAAGTGATATAAGTTTATTAACAAAAATAGCAATAGAACGTGAGGCAATGGCAAAGTTAGCTGGCGGATACATACTTTTTATTCCAAAAGGCAGAGCAAAGTCGGCAACTGGAAAAGCTTTAGGAACAACAGCTATTAGACCTCAAGACACGATAAATTGGAAAGTGCATTTTACTGTGAGTAGGTACAACTCAGTGGTTGCAAAATGGCATAGCTATGAAAGAGGTGAAACTATGTGTGCGCCAAGAAGTGCGTAAGGAACAGTTGGTGAAAATCCAACACGGGTAAAGCTTAGCCAGCAGCCTGGAACAAACCATTATGCTGCGTAAGGTAACGAGCGTAGTAAAGCTAATGGAATGGACAACATAGGGTGCAACGAAAGTGAAGGTATTGAGTCCCGTAATTCACGCGTCATGGGGGCCGACACTTTACATTTGGTGGAAGGCAGCATGGGTAATAACGCTAAGGCAAGGTATTACTCACCCCGTCGGGATCGAAGGCCGCGTCATGTGTTGAGAGGGACCTTACGTGAACTTGGGAGATCCTTTGTATTCCTGTAAGGGTACTCTGGAACAAGTCAATAAAGGCGAGGACTGGAGGAAGATGCAAAGGAAGTCGGACTAACTGATAGTACTCGGAGTGTGGGAAAGCCACATACAAGGGGAAGCGGTTAGCAATATAGTGACTGGTATAGGGATTGCTATACCAATACAACAGAGATTGGAGGAGTATGCAAGGAAAACTAAACCAGATAGCAGTAAGGGCTAAGCAAGATAAGCGAGTAAAATTTACATCGCTAGTTCATTTGATTAATGAAGAGAATCTTGCAGAGTGTTACAAGGAACTAAAACGCAACAAGGCTTGTGGTATAGATCGTGTGACAGTGGAAGCTTATGGAGAAAATCTAGAAGAGAAACTTAAAACACTAGTGGATAGTATGAAGAGAAAACAATATCAACCGCAACCAGTGAAAAGGGTATACATACCCAAAGCCGGGAGCAAAGAGAAGCGCGGCCTCGGAATACCATCAACTGAAGATAAGTTGGTACAGGTAATGCTAAAGAAGATATTAGAAAATATTTATGAAGCAAACTTTATGGACAGCTCGTATGGATTTCGACCAGGAAGAAATTGTCATCAGGCGATAAACGCTCTAGATAAAGCAGTTATGCACAAACCAATTAACTATATTGTAGAAGTGGATATCAAGAAGTTCTTTGATAATGTTCAACATAAATGGCTAATGAATTGTCTAAGGGAACGAATAGCTGACCCAAATTTATTGTGGTTAATAAAACGATTTCTAAAGGCAGGAATAGTCGAAGTTGGATGTTATAAAGCAACCGATCAAGGCACACCACAAGGTGGTATAGTAAGTCCTGTATTAGCTAATATATACTTACACTATGTGCTGGACTTATGGTTTGAAAAGAAATTTAAGCCAAAAGCCAGAGGATATATACAGCTAATAAGGTTTTGCGACGATTTTGTAGTTGGCTGCGAGAGGGAAGAAGACACAAAAGAATTTCTAGAATTACTGAAACAAAGACTAAGTAAATTTGGGTTGGAAATAGCTGAAAATAAAACAAAAATAGTAAAGTTTGGTAAGAAAGAATGGTATCAAGCAGAAAGAGAGAAACGTAGGACGGCTAGCTTCAACTTTCTAGGATTTACACATTATTGTGGAAAAAGTCGTAATGGTAAACTTATGATGAAGCAGAAAACTTCAAAAATAAGCCTAGCCAGAAAGATTAAAGAAATCAAAGAGTGGTTGAAGATGGTACGAAGTCGTATCTGTCTCAAAGATTGGTGGCAGAAACTTAAAGCCAAAGTAACAGGACACTATAGCTACTTCGGAGTTAGCGGAAATTATCGGTGTTTGATTCAATTCTATCGACCGATAACAAAGCTAGCATTTAAGTGGATAAACCGACGTAGTCACAAGAAAAGTATGGATTGGGAACAGTTTACATACTATTTAAAAATAAATCCACTACCAAAGCCAAAGATATATGCTTCTTTGTACACAGGAGCACTAGTGTGAACGCTGTATTGTGGAGCCGTGTGCGGGAAATCCGCAAGCACGGTTCTTTTGGGGGGACTATGATTAAGAGACCAAATCGCTGGTTTTCAAGGTCATAAGTCTCTACCAGACCAGAAACAGTTGGCTTTGGTAGCCCAAGTTATACTATACAAACGCTTTACTCTAATGTAGAATCAGCACTAAGTGCAGCAAATGCTAAGTTAAAACAATTAAAGCGAAATAATGCAGTATTGGATGTTACTATGCCTGGTAATCCAGAACTATTTGCAGAGGCAAAACTCAGTTTATTAGGGTTTCATCAAGATATAGACGGTGAATGGATAATTGACAGAGCGGAACATGTGTTAAATAGTTCAGGTTATCGCACTGTGTTGTCAGCATCAACGTTAAAGGAAAATCAGTAAAACAAATGTTTAATGTTGAAAAAAGTATTGAATATGAATAGAGACTCAAGAAATAAGCTACATTTTTGGTGGTTTATAGTAACAGTAGTATGTGTTATTATTACCTATTGCTATACGAAAGCAAAAGCTACAGATAATTATAAAACAATATTGCGGATTGCATCTGAAAATTGTAACTTAGAAATTGCGAAGTTTTCAGTAAAAAATTTATTAGATATAGATACGCAAATTTTTAAACTTACTACACTACATTATGCTGCAGGAGAAGGATGCTTAGAAGTTGTCAAATTTCTGATAGACGAAGGAATTAATGTAAATATTATCAACGGGTATGGAAGTACAGCACTTCACAATGCTGCGTATCGAGGGGATTTAGAAATCATAAGGTTTTTATTGGAGAAAGGTGCAAATCCTACAATCAGAAATAAAGATGGAAAAAACCCAAGAGATGTAGCTGTGCTAAGATCACGGCACAATAAAGATAAACCATACGATGAAATTATACACTTGCTCTATAATGCTGAAAAGGAACACAAATCTGAGCAGTAATATTTCGTAACTGGGAAACAATAGGAAATATTTATACATGTCAAGTTTAAGATAATTTTTTTAGATTGATCCATAAATTACTAACCTTATTACTCAATTTCTAAAATAGTTTTTTCCATTTTCCTTCTTATGCCGCTTGCACTTAACTTGACGCTTATGAACACTACCAAACAAGAAATAATTGAAAGTCTTTTATTATACAATCAGGAAAAGCATGCAAAAACAAAAAATCCCAATCACAGTAATAATAACGATGGTAATACAGACCATAGCAACAATTTGGTGGCTCGCCAAGCTAGACTTACGGGTACACATGCATGATAAATTTATAGAGCAGAACAATGGATTGGCCGTTACGGTATATCGTCTGGAAGAACGGGTAAAGAATCTTTCTGAGGAATTAGATGAATTCAAAGCTAATTTGAAGTACAAGTAATTATTCTTCTACTTTTGGTGTGTAAGCATCAGATTGAGATTGACGATCCTTCCAGTTTTTGATGTATTGCTCGACTAATGGAGGATCTCCTGTTATAATTAGTAGATTCTCAGCGTTTTTTTTCTGTGCGGCGTCAGAGAAATTGAAAGACCCAGTTATGATTTTTTGGTTATCAATAACCATGACTTTATTGTGAGCGATTGCTGGTTTGAAATCAATATAAATCTTAATACCTTGCTCGAATAACTCATTGATGACACTATATTTTGAATGAATTTGCGACTTATGTGTGCCGTAGAAACAAAAGCTACGCAATAGATGAGGGTGGGCCCCTCGGAGCCGGTTTACAAGAGCAGGCTTCAAACAACCATAAGCTGCTTTGGTAAAGAGCCAAGGTAGTGAGCGTTATGGAAAAGGCGCAATTATGCGTCATGTGTGAAACAGAGAGATGAACGTAAGTGAACCATTGAGAAAGTGTCGAAAGGATTTGAAGATGTCAAAACCAGGGACTATGAGTTGACCTGGGAAGAATCTATCGGGAGCTTGTTTACTGGATAGATGGCATCCGGCATAGAGATGGCATGAAGCTGTTTTAGGCTATTGTGTGGAACTACGGGAACCTGTCATTTCGATGATAAGGGAAAAGTTCAAGGAGCTGATCTCTGAGGATGAAAGTACCGATGCGGAAAACAGGGGCGGACCAGCTCGTAGTAGTAAGGAAATTTCTGTAATGGAAATGGAGCGAAGGGGCTGGATTATTTAGTTTTAATTATTTATCAACCGAAAGGGAGGAGTTAATGAATAAAACAAAGTCTTTTGATATACCAAAGCAACTTATTTGGAGAGCTTATAAACAAGTATCGAAAAATAAAGGAGCTGCTGGTGTAGATGATATTTCGATAACAAAGTTTCAAGAGAATCTAAAAGATAATCTGTATAAATTATGGAATCGAATGTCATCCGGAAGTTATTTTCCGGAGTCTGTAAAGACTGTTGCAATACCAAAAGGTACTGAAGGAGGACAAAGAATTTTAGGCATTCCTTCAGTATTTGATAGGATAGCGCAAACAGCCGTTACAATGTATCTTGAACCGTTAGTAGAACCGTATTTTCATAAAGATTCATATGGTTATAGACCAAACAAATCTGCACTGGATGCGGTAGAAACGGCACGAAAAAGATGCTGGTGGTATGACTGGACGATAGATCTTGACATATCAGGATTTTTCGACAATTTGGACCACGAGTTAGCATTGCAAGCTATCAAAAAGTATACAGACTGTAAATGGGTCATACTATACGTTGAAAGGTGGATGAAATCCCCTATACAACTTGCAGATGGCAGTAAGGTAGTTAGGGATAAGGGAGTTCCGCAAGGAGGTTCAGTTAGCCCAATCATTTCAAACATATTTATGCATCATGCATTTGATGAGTGGATGAGACAAAAACACCCAACAATACCATTTGAGAGGTATGTAGATGATGTGATAGTGCACTGCAAAACTAAGAAGCAGGCAGATTTTATGCGAATAGTAATTAAGGAAAGACTGGCACAATTTAAGCTAAGGTTGCATCCTGAAAAGACGCAAATTGTGTACTGTAAGGATGATAGTAGGAAAGGTGAGTTTTCAGCTCAAAGTTTTGATTTTCTAGGATATACGTTTAGACCTAGACTAGCAAAGAACAATAAGCTAACAGTCTCATTTTTACCGGCAATTAGCAATAAAGCCAAGAAAAAGATTACTAAAACGATAAGGTCGTGGAGAATACACCGGATTGTATATACAACACTGGAGGAGATATCGAAGAAGATAGATCCAATAGTCAGAGGCTGGTTTCAGTACTATGGCAGGTTTTATAAATCAGAGATGTATCCATCTCTCAGGAATATAGAGAGATACCTAATAAAATGGGCCAGGACAAAATATAAGAGACTTCGAAAACACGGAAGACTAGCAAGGCAATTTCTAGGAAAAGTGAGAAAGAGGTCTCCAAATATTTTCCATCATTGGACGCTTGGGTTAGGGTCAAAAGGCTAAATAATGGAAGCTGTATAAACCGAGAGGTTTACGTGCAGTTTTGCGAGAGACTGGTGGGGAAGTTCCGCCGGTCTACTCTCCCAAGAATTATCTTAACTTCTACACCTCGTTTTTTGGCTTGAATCAAGGACTCAGCAATAGGCTTTGAGGTAAATTGGTATGCTTGAACTAACACAGACCCTTTAGCATGCTCTACGGAATCAATTATTAGATTGGTGCAATTTTCCCCAGGAGTGAAACATACAGTAGTACTAGGACAAGAAACACAACCTGATAAAAGAGAACAAGTTAATAAAATTATTAAATATCTAAACATGATTAAATATATCCTTTCAGTTGATGGCGGAGGCATAAGGGGCATAATACCAGCCATCATTCTAGCAGAAATAGAAAAAAGAACAAGAAAGAGAGTAGCTGAAATCTTTGATCTTATGGCAGGAACCTCAACTGGTGGAATTGTTATAGCAGGATTATGTAAAAAAGATAAACCTCAATATTCTACTAATGATTTAGTCGAGTTCTATCGGGAATATGGACCATATATTTTTAAGTCTTCATTTTTTAGGCGATCAATACTATCTTGGTTTAACTGCGCACAATATCCACATAAAAATATTGAATCTGTACTGGATAAATATTTTGGAGAGGATATTCTAAAAAACACTTTAAGTAATGTGTTGATTACGAGTTACGATATTCAGAATAATTGCCCATTTTTCTTCAAAAGCTGGAAAGAAGGTAATATTAAGCTGAAAGATGCACTCAGAGCTACAACTGCAGCACCTACTTACTTTGCACCTAAATATCTTAAAATCAACCAAAAGAAAATGGTACTAGTGGATGGAGGGGTGTTTGCCAATAATCCAGCGGCTTGCGCATATGCAAGTGGTAAGAGGTTATTTCCAAATGATGATATTCTACTATTATCGATAGGTACTGGTAGAACAGATAGAAGCATAGAGTATGCCAATTCAAAGAGATTTGGAAAAATAGGCTGGATAAAACCACTATTACATGTGATGTTTGCTTCAAGTTTAGATGCAGTAAACTACCAACTTGATCAAGTTATAGCTGATAAATATATACGCATACAATCGCAATTAAAAATAGCATCACCCGACATGGATAATATTACATCAAAAAATATCAAATCTCTTCAGCAAGAGGCAAAGGCAATGGTAGAAGGCAATCAAAAAGTAATCGATAAATTTTGTGACATTGTATCTTAATTTACATCAAGTAAAATCTAAAGCTTTAGTTGAGCCAGAAAAGTAAAATAAGCAAATTTGCCTTGTTGAGAAATCTTATTATCTTTGTGTACTACTTTCTTTTTCACTACTAAAAAATCCACATAAATGGTTAAAAACCTTTTCAATAAAAAGCTCGCTTTCCTTTCCTGTAAAAGCTTCTTTTATTTCATGCAAACTACTTGTTGCCTTATTGCTATTTTTTATGACTGAGTAGCTTTCAATAGCTTGGCAAGCAGACAAAATAGTTATTGCCCCTATTATAGTTGAAACAATTATGGCAATTAAAGGTGCTATTGTTGTAAGTACTGCTGCAATTAATGAGATGCCAACACAAAACGCAATAGCTGAAATGCAAAATGCTACTGTATGTTTCTTTTCATGACTAACCATACACACCTTCTTAATAAATCTATTAAAAGGATAACTTATTTTTTTAGTACCGTCAATATTTTTAGAAAAATTGGCATACTCAAGATAATCATTTGTGATACCAATGAATTACATTAAGCAAATTTCTGGTACCTAATTTAGTTAATTCACTTCAATCTATTTGAACATTATATATTAAATACACAAGCACAAGAATTTCATTCAGTAATTTAGATATATTAAATATATAATTATTTTTTATTGATATTTTAATGTATTATTTATGAGTAAGTAAACTACTGAAATCTTTAATCCAGGTTAAGTTTTGAAAGCATGATTTTCAAGCTCCTCGATAGAAATGTCCAGCATAAGTAGATTATTTGCAACCTTTATCTATATTAAGTATATAACTACTTTTACTTGTATCTTAATATATTATTTAACACAATTCAATTTTCACACTCATCAGCAGTTAGGCCACTTGCTCGCACGATAATATCAATAGCAATACCTTCCTTAACTAGATCTTTTGCAATCTTGATTTTCTCTGCTTTTTTAACCTTTTCTTTACCAGTTTGCATTCCTTCAGATAAAGATCTAGCTACCGTATCCAGTAATTCTTGATCCTCAATTTTTTCGCATTTACCTACAAACCGCAAAATTGGCTCATTTTCATATTCTGTTAGTCCAAGAGCTTTAATGTTAACTGATAATGTCTTTGCTATCTTATATAATATTTCAATTGGAATGTCTGTATATCCTCGTTCATAGTCGTGTATTTCTTTAGGTGTTGAACCGATTTTATTTGCCAAGTCCTCCTGAGTGTATTCCCGTATTAATCTCTGCTCTTTTATCCTTTTCCCCACTTTGTAGAGTATAGAATCAGTACAAATTTCTTCCTCTATATCATCATATTCGTAAGTAGATAAGCGAGTCACTTGGGAAATAATATCAACTGAAACTCCTTCTTTCACTAGATTCTTTGCTACTTCTATTTTTGCTTCTTCTTGGCTAATTTTCTCGCTAATATATACAAACCTTACTAATGGATACAGCTTCTTGCGTAATTCCTGATCCTTAATTTCTCTATGTATTTTTGTTAGATAGACTATTTCTTTATCCTCATCTTCATACCAACTGTTTTCTCTTAGTACTGTTGGTCCTGGAAGTAGATCTACAACATTGACTGACAATGCTCCTGCTATTATATACGATTCTTTGATTGTGATAGCCTTGCACCCTAGTTCAAAGTTATGTATTTCCTTATGTGTTAAACCAATTTTGCTTGCTAATTTTGCCTGAGTATACCCTTGTACTATCCTATAACCTTCTATTTTTTTCCCTAGCTCGTAGCTCAATATGCTCTGAATTATCATAGATAAATCCTCTAAAAGCTGTTTTTCCTACAGAAGCAAACATATATTCTATCACAAAAAAATCCACTATTGGCTAAGTTTTTATGAAATCACAAAAATTTCTCAATCATATAATTTGATAAGCCTGTCGTTTGCAAGATAATATCAACAGAAATTCCTTCTTTCACTAAATTCCTTGCAACTTCAATCTTCTTTTCCTCTCTGACCTTTTCTCTACAAACATGTATACCTTTAAATAAAGACTTGATTAGCATATCGCGTAATTCCCGACTCTCAATCTTTTTGTATTCTTCTATCAAATTTGATAGCTTTTCTTCCACTTCTTCATCTGATTCGGGAAGTAGATCTATGATACTGATTGATAATACCTTTGCTATTTCATCTAACATTTCAAGTGAAACAGCAGCTCTCCCTTGTTCATACTCGTATATTCCTTGATTTGTTATACCAACTTTATTCGCTAAATCTTTTTGTGTATATCCTCGTATCAATCTCCACTCTTTTATCCTTTGCCCTACTTTGTATGGAACCGAAATTTTGTTCTCCTCATACTCACCAATAGATAGGTTAGTTGTTCGAGAGATAACATGAGCAGAAACTCCTACTTTCATCAAACCCCTTGCTACTTCTATTTTTACCGCTTTTCTGCTTCTTTCCTCATTCAAACGAATAAATTTGGTTAATAAATAAAATACCTCGCTTAATTCTTTATCTTTATATCCCTTTACTAAATTTAATATTTCTTCATCTTCAAAATATCTTTTTTCATTTGGTAGTGTCTCTCCACAAACTAGACCTTTAACATTCACTGATAATGCTTCTGCTATGGCATATAACTTCTTAATTGGAATTTTACGACTCCCTTTTTCATATTGCAGTATTGCCCAGTACTTTACACCAACCTTCTCCGCTAAATCCTTTTGAGTATACCCTCTCTCTAACCTCCAACTTTTCACTTTTTGCCCTACTTCACAGTCTAGACTTTTTTCCATACAAAGAACCATACATATAATATTTTCTACTATAGCTCAAAGGCTCCAGATATAATGGGGAGAGTAGACCAGTGGAACTTCCCCTACCAGTCTCTCGCAGAACTGTACATAAACCTCTCAGCTTATACAGCTCCCATTATTTAGCCTTTTTGACCCTAAACCTAGTGTCCAATGATAGAAAATATTTGGAGACCTATCTCTCACCTTTCCTAGAAATTGTCTTGCTAGTCTTCCGTGACTCCTGAGTCTCTTATATTTCCTTTTGACCCACTTTTCTAGATGCCGCTCTACATTCTTTAGAGATTTGTAGACCTCAGTTCTGTAAAATTTGCCATAGTACTGATACCAGCCTCTGACTATTGGATTTACTTTTCCTGATATCTCCTCTAATGTTATATGCGTATTTCGTAGCATTTTCCATGATCTTATGGTTGTAGTAATCTTTTTCTTGGCCTTGTTGCTAATTGCTGGGAGAAATGAAACAAAATGCTTCCCTATTTTATTTCTTGCTAACCTGGGTCTGAATGTGTAACCCAGAAAATCAAAACTTTGTTTAGGAAATTCATCTCTCCTATTGTCATCCTTACAGTACACTATCTGTGTCTTTTTAGGATGTAATTTCAACCTATACTCAGCCAATCTCTCTTCGATCATTACTTTCACAAATCCTGTCTGTTTCTCTGTTCTGCAGTGCACTATCGCATCGTCCACATATCTCTCAAATGGTACCGTCGGATAGTTCTTTTTCATCCATATATCAAACACATGATGCATGAATATATTAGAGATGATTGGGCTAACTGAACCTCCTTGCGGAACTCCTTTATCCCTAACTACTTTACTGCCATCTGCAAGTTGTATAGGGGATTTCATCCACCTTTCAACATATAGTATGACCCATTTGCAGTCTGTGTGTTTCTTGATAGCTTGCAAAACTAATTCGTGATCCAGATTGTCGAAGAACCCTGATATATCAAGGTCTACCACCCAATCGTACTTCCAGCATCTCTTACGCGCTGTATCTACCGCATCCAATGCTGATTTATTCGATCTATAACCATATGAATCCTCATGGAATTTTGGCTCCACTAACGGTTCGAGATACATTGTTGCTGCTGTTTGCGCTATCCTATCTGATACTGAAGGAACACATAAAATTCTTTGTCCTCCTCCCATATCTTTCGGTATTGCTACAGCTTTTACAGGCTCTGGAAAATAACTTCCGGATGACATACGATTCCATAGTTTGTATAGATTATCTTTTAGATTTTCCTCAAACTTTGTTATCGAAACCCCATCTACACCAGCAGCACCTCTATTTTTCGATACTTGTTTATAAGCTCTCCAAATAAGTTTCTTTGGTATATCACAAGACTTTGTTTTATTCATTAACTCCTCCCTTTCGGTTGATAAATAACTAAAACTAAATAACTCAGCTCCTTCGCTCCATTTCCATTACAGAAACTTCTTCACTACTACGAGCTGATCCGCCCCTGTTTTCCGCATCGGTACTCTCATCCTCAGAGATCAGCTCCTTGGATTTCTCCCTTATCATCGAAACGACAGGTTCCCGCAGTTCCACGCAATAGCCCAAAATAGATTCATGCCACCTCTATGCCGGACGCCATCTATCCAGTAAACAAGCTCCCGATAGATTTATCCCAGGTTAAGTCTAACCCCTGGTTTTGACATCATCCAATTCCTTTCGACACTTTATCAGTGGTTCATTTTCATTCATCTCTCTATTTTACACATGACGCATATTTGCGCCTTTTCCATAACGCTCACTACCTTAGCTTTTTACCAAAGCAGCTTATGGTTGTTTGAAGCCTGCTCTTGTAAGCCGGCTCCGAGGGGCCCACCCCCATCTATTGCGTAGCTTTTGCACTTAGTTTGCTCTTACTTGAACATTCCTTGTGTCTCTACGGCACACTAGACTCTGGAACCTTAAAATAAATGAATTAAAGCCCCCTACAAGTTTCTTTACTATTTTCACGTACTTTATCTACCCATGAAGACAATTTTTCACTTGGGCTATCAACCTCCTTCATAAGCTGCTTGCTATTCCATATGCCACATCTCATAAAACTTCCCTTTTCTACTGCTTCTTGAAGTTTCACTCCTCCAAAAAGGCAGTTTTTTCCTATTTCTTCGCCTCTTTTTTGTAACTCAGCCCACATTTCTTTGTTTTCTACTCTCACTTGCACTTGATCATATTTTTTTACATCGTGGTACAATATAATATTTAGCTTACCAATGCTTGTAGGAAATTCTAATATAATAGAGCTTTCATCTGACATATCGATATAGTTTCTTATACCTCCCTTCTCACTTTTAACCTCAACTGCATCATTACCAATTTTTAAAATATTACTTCCTAACTTTCTGTTTGCTTCCAGTATTTTGGCTACCTCTACCTTGCTATTATCAGAAAATTCTATATATGATGTTGTATTGTCTATCTCGAGATCTATTAAGGATCCTTCTTGAACAGCACTTTCGCCAGCTTTTTCTAGTTCTTCTAGTTGCTTATCTATCTGTGGCTGAACTTCTGGTTGTAGCTCATCATAGATTTCACCTATCAGTTTATTCTGTAGTAGAGTATCATGAAACTCTGCACCGCTTAACATTAATTTACGTATTACCTTTTTACGATCAACCTTATCAAATTTATGAAAATGTGTACCTAACACTACATACTCTGAGAAACTCCATTCCCCATCATTACATGCATTTAGCCTTGTTCCATCACCTATTACTTCATCTATAACTTTGTTCATCTCTTTTGGGGTTTTTGCTTTTACCACTCCACTCTTAAACCAGCTCAACTTTTCACTTTCGCTTATACTTGGCTTTATTTTTTGCAAGGCGGAGGTAAATGGATTTTTATCTTCTTGATCACTTGCAGGTTTTGTGCCATAAACATAGTCAAATCCTTTCCCACAGTTGATTTTGTTTTCGCGAACTTCTCTACCAGGGAAAGGTGCTATTTCCTCAGGCTTTTTAGCCTTATTAATTTTGCTTACAAAGGTGTTAGTACGACCTATTCCTACAATAGCATTTAACACCTCACCTTTTGATAATCTATCAAGATCAATGTTTAACTCGTAAGTACCTCCTTCTTGATCATCAAAAGGTACAATTATTTTATTACTCATATTAGCCTCCGCTATTAAATATATTTAACTAAGTCTATAACCGACTTTATTACTTTATTATTAATTTAATATATACCTTCTCATTAATTGTAAGCAATAATTAATGCACTTGCAAATACTTTCTTCATTCAAGTAGTTAAACAACTCATGAAAATCTTCAAATATCTGCTTTATAACAGTCCTTGCTCTTTAAAGCTAAAATACCCAACACTTGTGATGATAATGTGATCCAGTAACCTAATCCCTATAGTCTGACAAGCTTTAGCCAAGTCTTTAGTTACAGCTTCATCCTCATCAGATGGCTTTAACCTTCCTTCTGGGTGGTTATGCGATATTATTATTGACGTCGCTTTTCTTATTAATGCCTTTCTTGTTACTTCTCTTATGTAAAAAGGTACCTTATCCACTGTACCAGTGAACACTTCTTCCCCCTTTAAACGGCACTTTTGATCAAAATATATTATTTTCATCTTTTCCTCCTCTGAATAACCAATACTCACCCTTAAATATTTTACGATGGTTTCCAAGTTATCCATTACAGGTCCTTTCTTTAACTCTTCTCTTGGTACTCTCTTTGCAGCTTCCTTTAGGCATAAAATTACTGCTACTGTAGAGTCAGTTATCCCTTCTATAGTTTTCAAGTCATCTATTTCCTGGCCTAAAATTCCTCCTATTCCAAAACTATCTATTAGCTTTCTAGCAATAACTCGAGCTTCTTCCCTGTCATGCACTGCACTTAGAAACGTTTCTATTACTTCACGATCAAGTAGAGCTTTACCGTTGCTTTCTAATGCTCTGAACTCTATTTCTTCTCTACGATCTTTCTTATTATTCATAAAAATTACCCTTCACTAATAACAAAATGTTTTTATATATTTACTGCTGTTTTTTTGTCAGCATTGGCATAAAGCCATAGCTTTTGAGTGAAGTCAAATCAATTTCTCAATCTTTTTTACTTATTTTTTCATGAATAGGTAAAGATATTAATATATACTGATTTTTTATTTTAAATTTGTTGAATTTCGTTCAAGGAGAGGCCTACTGTTTTTAAAATAATATTGATAGAAATTCCTTCCTTAACTAAATTCTTTGCAATTCTCATCTTTTCTACTTTCTTCACTTTCTCTTTGCAAATTTGTATGCTTTCAAACAGAGATTTTATTAGTACATGACGTAGTTCTTTGCTTTTGATCTTTTTGTATTCTTCTATTAACCTTGATAGCTCTGCTTCACTATTCTCATTTTCTCTTGTTTCTGGAAGCAGATCTGTAATATTAATTAATAGTACCTTTGCTATTTCATCTAACATTTCAAGTGAAACAGCAGCTCGTCCTTGTTCATATTCATATATTCTTTGATTTATTATACCCACTTTACTTGCTAAATCTTCCTGAGTGTATCCTCTTCTCAACCTCCATTCTTTTATTCTTCGACCTACTTTATACGGAATAGAAATTTTTTTTTCATCATTATCATATTCACCAATAGATAAATTAGTTGTTCGAGAGATAACATGAGTAGAAACTCCTTCCTTAACTAAACCCTTTGCTACTTCTATTTTTACCGCCTTTCCACTTTCTTCCTCACTAATACGGATGAATTTAGTTAATAAATAAAACGTTTCGCGTAATTCTTGATCCTTAATCTCTTTATGTCTTCTTACTAGATTCAGTACCTCCTCTTCCTCATACCTTCCCTCATTTGATACTTCTTGTACGCAAGCTAGATCTCTAGCAGTTGTTGATAATGCTTCTGCTAATTCATATAACTTCTTAATTGAAATTCTGCGCGTTCCTTTTTCATATAGCAGTATTACCTGATATGTTGTTCCGATTTTTTTTGCTAAATCTTTTTGAGTATACCCCTTTGCTATCCTATAACTTCTTACTTTCTGTCCTACTACTTTATAATATAAAAAATTAGAGTAATTATTCTCTTTTTTCACATTTTATACTCATAATCAGAAGAGCCGTTACGTATACCTAATTGGGAACCTTTGTGACAAACTGAACTCATCTCCTTTCAAACAATTTTTCTATATCACTTAGTTTCATTTCTATATAAGTTAGCTTTCCGTGGTCAGAATATGGAGTTTTCTCAATTTGTCTTAGTATCTCATTCATCTCTTCCAATTTCATTTTTCTTCCTGCTCCATGGCAAGCGATTGTGGCTGATATTTTATTCACCTTATCCTCTATTGACAACGTATCTTCCATTTCCGTTAACTTATCTACTATATCAACTAGCATCTCTTTTATATCTATTGTTCCCAAGATTGAAGGTATTTCTTTCACCATTATTTTATCTTCTGATTCTATTTCAATACCAAAACCCATTTCAAAAAGCTTATCTTTATAAGTTTTAACCATCTCCATTCCAGCTTGGTTTTTAATTTCAACTATTTCAGGAATGAGAAGTTTTTGTCTTTTTATGCTTGTTAAGCACTCGTATATCAACCTCTCATAGGCTGCATGTTGATCTACTATAATCAGCCTATCTCCAGCCTCAGCAATAATGTAAGTATTGTGGACCTGACAACGTGCATATCCTAGGGGATGATCCTCTACCAAATCAATTTGCTTCCTTTCTAAAACCATCGTTCCCTTTTGGGCTGGGGATTCTCCATATTTAAACATTTCTGGTAAGCTTTGCCTTCTTTCATCTGGTGCACTGAATTCTTTCATTAGACGATTTTCTAAAAGACTTGGCCTCCTTTCGTAAAATTCTTTTTGACCCTTTACTTCTCTGCTTTTTCCATTATTAACACGCTCATTATTCCTTTGACTTTCACTAACATCAAAAGGCGAACCACCCAGTTCTTCTCCAGTACCTTGACACCTAGATCCATCAATATCACTCACTGAAGAGGTACCTATTCTCATTGACAACGCTTTTATTAGCCCTCTTCTCACTATTTCATATACTAGCCTCTTGTTCTGAAATCTTACTTCCGATTTATTTGGATGCACATTTACATCTACTTGGTCATATGGTATTTCTAAATGCAACACTGCAAAAGGATACCTATTGTTTGGAATAAAATCGTGATACGCATATCTAATTGCACCAACAAGTAGATTGTCTTTTATTGGCCTTCCATTAACAAACGTATAAATCTGAGTTGAGTTGCCACGATTGACATTAGGTTTACAGATGTGTCCCTTAAGTTTGATGCCTTCTTCTTCCTCTTTAACTTCCAGTGAATTGCTTTGAAATTCTTCTTCTATTTCACATAATCTGTTGAACAGCGAAGTTTGCTTAACATATTTTAAGAGCTTTTTATTACCAGAAGTGAGAGTAAACCCAATACTATAATTAATCATCGCTAAGTTATTCACAATATCAACAATACTTTGTGTTTCTGCCCTTTCGGTTTTTAGAAACTTTAGTCTATTTGGTGTAGCAAAAAATAAGTCACGAACTTCAATATATGTACCTTGCAACAAAGAACAAGGGGTAATCTCTCTTATTTTTTCTCCTCCCTCATACCTTATAGACCATGCTTCCTTTGCTCCACTTGCCTTAGACGATAATTTCATTCTGCTTACTGCTGCAATTGAAGGTAAAGCTTCTCCCCTAAACCCAAGGTGCTTGATTTCTATTAACTCACTATCGCTTAATTTTGAAGTGGCATGCCTCATAAATGCTAGTTCTAAGTCGTCCTTTTCTATTCCATTTCCATCATCTGTCACAGTTATAAGGTTACGTCCACCACTTTCTATTTTGATCTCTATCTCTGAACTTCCAGCATCTATTGCATTTTCTACTAATTCCTTTACTACACTCGCTGGCCTTTCTATTACCTCTCCCGCTGCTATATGATTTATAGTTTTTGTGTCTAAAAGAATTATTGCCATAATACCCCACCCAATCTATGAAACTTAGAGTTCCCTCTATTTTTGGTGATTTTTTGACCTCACAATCTCTATATTTTAGCTTTTTAGATTCCTTTCTAGCAAGTCTATCTGCCTCCTCATTGTACATATTACCGTTGTGAGCTCTAACCCACTTCCAATTAATATCATGCTGCAAAGCAACTTCATCTAGTTCCTGCCATAATTCTCTGTTCTTCACTGGCTTTTTATCGGCTGTCTTCCAACCATTTACCTTCCATTTATTGATCCACTCTGTTATACCTTGTTTAATATACTGACTATCAGTGTGTAAAACAACTTCGCAAGAAACTTTCAACATCTTTAGCCCGTTAATCACAGCCTTTAACTCCATTTTGTTATTCGTTGTGTTTTCTTCACCTCCAGAGATACGTTTTTTCACTTTTATTTTCATACATCATCACAGCTGCCCATCCACCAGGCCCTGGATTTCCAGAACATGCTCCATCTGTATATATTATAACCTTCTTTTTTTTGCCCATACTTACAGGATATAGATTCAACGTAAATTTGCTACCGAAATATGTTGATATTGTTTTTTGAATATTTTAAAATGTAAGGTGTGAGAGATTGATAAACCTGTCCTCTCGATATTAGGTAAATCGTAATTGAGCTTTTGGGCTCGTATTTTTATTAGGAGGTTAATCTCTCACACTGAAAATAAATATTTTTAAGCTCTTCATAGCTTATCAATTCATTTGCTGGGGTTTTAAGGTGCTTTATAAGGCAGTTATAGAAAGATGATCAAAACTACTTACATCTAAAGCCTAAAATGCAATTTTCGGATGATCTCTGACAGCCGTTTTTTCTTTAACATATCCTAAAGTTAAAAAAAGTAAGGTTTTATAAACTGAATGTAAAAAACTTGAATATTTTCTCAAAATTGTGTATAATTATTAATACTTTTTAAGTGGATTTCCTATGGCTTTGTCTAAATTTCTTGATGCGCGCAATGATTATGCCTTCGTGCGACGTGAAAGTCGTCTATTGAACTGTTTAGCTCTGACTAAACCGAGTGTTTTGCCACTCGTACCCTACTAAACTGTATAAGTACAGTAATGTCTTATGCAAAGCGTTTAGGACAATGAACCCGCCTGAAAAGGAGAAGTTCGGTCTGTGAAGAAGGACGATGCTATTAGTGTCAAGTTGGCACGGGGGCTAGGGTGAACGGTATGGATAACAGAAGTGAATGATCGTAAGCATCGTTAAGTCGAACAAGCCAAAGACACTGACAGGCTTGGACCAAAAGGTATGTGGTAGGTTATCGGAGTGAACGCATCTGATACGCAAACATAAACACCACCGGTGTATAGATCAATCCTAACCCGCTCGTTGTTTGATAGGTGGAACACGGAAATCCCATATATCCCTAGGAATTCAGTAAGGTTGATCGTGAGAAAGACCGATGGATATGTGGGTTTGGGAGTGTGGAAAAAGTGAACGCTCATCTGTAACGGATGAGATACAGGTTTAAACGTTACCTGGCTCGAAAGAGAACTGACGTCCACTACGGTCATCTTGAACAAGATTGTTTGTAAAACCTTTTAAGTGAGGAAAGCAGATGGTTACAGGTAAAATTGTAAGTGCACCTTCCGGTACGGCAGAACACTGGAATCAAATTAGCTGGTTTCAGTGCAGAAAAAATACTAGAAGGCTACAAGCTCGTATTGTTCAGGCAACAAAAGCTAGGAGATGGAATAAAGTGAAAACTTTACAACGCCTCCTAACACGTAGTTTTAGTGCTAAAGCATTAGCAGTCAAACGCGTAACTTCAAATAAAGGAAAATGCACAGCAGGTGTTGATAACCAGTTGTGGCAAAGCCCTTCAGCAAAATCTCAAGGAATTGCAAGCCTGAGGCAACGAGGATACCGCTCTCAACCTTTGAGGCGAATCTATATTCCTAAACCTACAGGCAGCAAGCGACCTCTTAGTATTCCCACTATGAAAGATCGAGCGATGCAAGCATTATATCTTATGGGACTTGACCCTATTGCAGAAACAATGGGAGACATTCACTCATATGGATTCAGAAAGTATCGCTCAGCGGCTGATGCAGTAAGTCAAATACACACAACTTTGGCAGGACGTAGCAGACCGCAATGGATCCTAGAGGCGGATATTAAGAAGTGTTTTGATGAAATAGACCACTGCTGGTTAGAAAACTCAATCCCAATGGAAAAGAGTATTCTCAGCAAGTGGTTAAAATCTGGATTCGTAGAAAAGCAAATGTTCCGTTCTACAATAGCAGGAACTCCACAAGGGGGAATTATCTCTCCTGTACTTGCCAACTTGACCCTTGATGGTCTCGAAAATGTTATCAGTAAACATTTCGGGAAGAAGGGTACAAGAAAACGCAAGAAATATGGTGTGCACGTGATCCGCTACGCGGACGACCTTATAGTAACTGGAAAATCAAAAGAAATCCTAGAGACTAAAGTCAAGCAGCTAGTAGAGGATTTCCTCAGCGACAGAGGGTTAACTCTATCCACAGGAAAAACCAAGATCACACACGTAGAACAGGGATTTGATTTTCTAGGTCAGACAGTACGTAAGTACAAAAAGAAGATAATCATCAAACCTTCAGCAGAAAGTACAAACCGACTTCTGAAGCGCATCCGGTGCTTGATTCGTAAGAACTGCGCAGCAACCCAAGAAAAAGTAATAGAACTGCTCACACCTCAAATTCGAGGTTGGGTATATTACCACAGGGGAATATGCGCAAGAAAAGCTTATGAGAAAGTGGATTCTGAGATTTTTAGAGCCTTATGGCAATGGTCAAAACGCAGACACCCTAACAAAGGCTTACGTTGGATTAAAGAGAAATACTTTAAAACCAAAGAAGCCAGAAGATGGTGCTTTGCAACATTAACTAATAAGGAAGGTACAGTTGAGTGGAAGGAACTCTTTCAAGCAACAAGCGTACCAATTCGTCGCCATAAGAAAATTCAAGCTGAGGCAAATCCCTACGATAAAGAATGGTATGCCTACTTTGAAAAACGTAGATCAAATAATCCTTCTCTTCATGAGGATGATAAGATATGATTAACGTTAATCCTAGTAAGGAATTTGAAATGCCAGAATATTTGAAGGAAAATGTTGCCGGTTCTCAAGAAAAGGACTTAAGATGGCTCGAGCCGTATGAAGGGAAACTTTCAAGTACGGTTCCTAGAGGAGGGTTTAGTGGAAGATATCTTAGTCCACTAAACTCTTACTCGTTCAAAAGAATATTTGGCACCGAGAAGAATAAAGATATCCTCATTCATTTCTTGAACGATATTTTAGGCTTTACTGGCTTAGCTGCTATTCACGATGTTGAATTCTTAGCTACCATTTTAGACCCTGAGATTGCCGCTAAAAAGCAAAGTATTGTCGATGTTCTTTGTAAAGACTCTCAAGGTTCAAGATACATTATAGAGATGCAGTTCACTAAGACCAAAGGCTTCGAAAAGCGTGCTCAGTATTATGCTGCTAAAGCCTACTCAAGTCAAGCAGATCAAGGTGATAATTATCATAATCTCAAGGAAATTATCTTCATAGCCGTTGCTGATTGTATTATTTTTCCAGATAAAGCTGAGTACAAATCTAATCATGTCATTTTAGATCAAAATAGCTTTGAACATGACTTGAAGGATTTTTACTTCGTATTCATAGAACTACCAAAATTTACAAAGACAAAAGAAGACCAACTAGAAAATATAGTAGAAAAATGGTGTTACTTTTTTCGCTATGCAGGAGAAACAAGGGAAGAGGATCTAGATAAGATAGTTGGTAGTGACGTAATAATAAAACGAGCTTATGAAGAGATGAATAAGTTTAATTGGTCAGAAGAAGAGTTACTAGCATATGAACAAATGAAAAAACGCATAATGGATGAGGTAGCTGCTTTTGCTCAAAAATTTGATGAGGGTCTTAGAGTTGGTCAAGAAAAAGGTAGACAAGAAGGTAGGCAAGAAGAAAAAATCGAAGTTGCAAAAAACTCACTCAAGGCCGGTGTCTCTATTGATGTTATCGCTCAAATTACCGGTCTCTCTCATTCTGAAATTTCACAACTCAAAGAAAAAACATAATTATTCACTTTAACATTTATAAAAACCTTCTCTAAGTTAGACATATCACCTAATTAAGAATCTAGTGAACTGTCTAAAATGGCTATAAAGATTGCACATAGAATTATATAAATTACTATCATAACGTTACTCAAACTTCTATATCAAAGCTACGTGCTGTAAGTTCAATATGGAAAACACATTAACCACTTAGCATTTAATGTCTACTTCATCCATTTTAGTATTAAGACTATCAAACTTGCTACTGGTTCCCCTAATTATTTTGGCTACCCTCACTTTAAATTTTCCACTACTTGGCATATTATACCTTCCATATTCTCATCTACTTACTCAAAGTATTTCCAAGCTTGGTTACTCCTACATCAGAAAGACAAGTTGATATTTTGTCCTTTGAATGGCTGTGAACTGAAGCATTACTTAAATAACTTTGAGGCTCTAAACTCATCTGCTGTTTTTTTGTACCATCAACTTCTAATCTACCATCTCTGTTGTGTAATATCTGCTCTATTGATTGATTTAGCAGACCCTTATTAAATTGAGCTATAAACTTGTCAAACTTTTTCGGACTTAACTTACCAGGGCATCCTGCTTCTCTACCAGGACATGCTTCTTCTAGGTATGAGTTTAAAACTCCCGAAATCTCATCAAATTTACCACTCATGATTTTTCCTGTAACTTCTTTCTGTATTCCCACAAAATCAATATTTAGTCGATGCACTGATATTTTGCTATCCTTTGCAGCTTGCTCTACTACTTTCTCAAATCCCTCTGTAATATTTAATGCATAGCCCTGTGCTTCTAGTGGGGATATAGACTGATCTACTGTAGAAATATACTTCTGACGTGTAACTTTTCTAATTAATAAATCAAGTAATATTATTGTACCATTAAAATCAACCTGTGATAGATAGTGATCTCCCATTTCTAGTATTGTATTTCCGCCACTCGGTTTAAATTTAACAGGTGTTTGCCTTTCACGCATTTGTTTTATATTTGCATTTACATAACCAATATTATCTCGGGAAAAACCCCCATTTGTAAAATAATTACTTTCTTGTTTTTTATCTGTACCATCAGATGATAGTGTGGTACTTGTTGAGCTACTATTACTTACCGAAGCTTTGGCAAATTGCCCATCAACTTGTGAGATTGAATCCTTAGTGCTTGATATTCCCACAGGTTTAGAACTTAACAATCCACCTATAGAGCTCTTTACCCAACCAAATAAATCATTTATCCATGAAGATGGTCTTGTACTACCACTTACTGCTATCTCAGGTTGATTACTTGAATCTATAGCAAGAAGTTTTCTTGACATATGATGACGAGCATGATCTCCATGGTGATGACGGCGTTTGCGTTGTCTTACACTATCATCAGCTGGGATAACATGATAAATCAACGCTGAAGATGGAACTGCAGACTTGCTCCTTAAATATTCCTTAATTTCTCTATAATTCTGATTGATAGCCAAATCATAGGGTGTTCTACCGTCAGCAGTTAAGGCATTAACATCAGCACCTCTTTCAACAAGACGCTTAACGACGTCTAATGAACCCAACTGCACAGCCCAATGAATAGGTGTCCAACCTTCATCATCTTTGACCTTAATATCAGCATTGTTATCTAAAAGAAGTTCAACTATATTAAAATTGTTCTTTTGAATGGCCCAGAACACAGGAGTCCAACCCTGCCTACCCTGAACATTAACGTTAACACCTTGTCTGATACCGTCTCTAACTTTTTCAAGATCTCCTTTTTCTGTAGAAATTAATAATTCTTTATCTAGATCCAATTGTTTTTGTTTCAAAACTTCTACTATATCTTCGTAACCCTTTTGAATAGCTAGGTCTAAAGATGTCTTGCCGTACATTTCTGTAGCCTTTAAATTAGCACCCCTGTCAAGAAGTAGATTTACTACATTCAACCTGTTTGCGTCAACAGCAATATGCAAAGGTTTCCTATTGTATGCATCTTGAGCCTCAATATTAGCACCTTTATCAAGAAGAAATTGAACCATATTTGAATTACCTTCTTGAGCCGCAAAGTGCAAGGGTGTTCCTTGATATGTGATCTCATTATTAAACTTGGCACCCTGAGCTATAAGGAACTTGACCGCATCCCATTTACTTCCCCGAGCGGCATAGATTATAGGTGTCCAACCATTATTACTATCTTGAGTATCTAAGCTAGCACCTCGAACTACAAAATCCTTAACTTCATTAAGATTACCACCTTGTACTGCAGTTAACAACTGCCTATCTAGACCTAATTGTGTTTGTTGTAAGTATTCTACAACATTATTATGTCCTTTATCTCTAGCAAGATCTAGCGGTGTTTTACCATCATTATCTTTAATAGAAAGATTAGCACCTTTCTCTATAAGATGTTGTACTATACTTAAGTGACCATTTCTGGCAGCCCAATGCAGAGGAGTCCGACCAATATTATCTTTAGCATCAATGTTAGCACCTTTATTAATAAGGAGATGAACTATATGCCATTTACCTAAGTAAATAGCAAAAAGCACAGGTGTTCTACCCTTATTATCTTTAGCTTCAATGTCAGCACCTTCATTAATCATAAGATTAGTCATATCAAAACTACCTAATTCTATAGAACTAAACAGCTGCTCTTTTAATAATAAAGTGCTCTTTTCTCTATTAAATTCCACTATAACATCTTCTGAGTTACAAATAGAAGCTATACACTTTGAGTTAGAAACTATTGCATCATTAAAAGCAAGCATCATTTCTCTTGCTGGTTGGTAAGTATTCCAATTTTCTATTTTTACAAGAGTGTTATTTTTATGTGATAGCAATAAGGTATCATTCATAACTTTCATATCGAAATCTAATATAGACTTACCTTTCAAATCAACCAAACCAATATCATTCTTATTAATGGGCTGATTATGATAAATCTGTAACCCTTGCTCATCTGGCTTATAATACCTGAAAGAACTAAAGTCATCAGCTCTTTCTCCAAATTCTTCTGGTTCCATAATTTTGTCGCTCAACTCTATGGATAAATCCCAGTTTTTATGAACAGAAGAATAGTAATCCGATATTGATAATGCTCCTCTATCTGATAACAATAGCAAATCATTATTTAGTTTCAAGAAAAGTACTTTGTCTGAGTCAAATGTGAAACAATTATGGTGATTTAATAAGTCAGTACCATTAACACTAAACCTTCCATCTATTTTCAAGCTATGAGAACAATAATCTCGCTCTAATTCTCCATTCTGAAGTTTGTAGTACTCTTGCCCGTCAAATGTAACTGTAACATCTTTATAATTCGGCAACAGGGCTACGTGCAAGCTATTTCTGTTAATCTTTATTTCTCCTTTATTATTTTCTATAAATGGTATATCATCTAACGTACAATTTAATTGGCTAAAATCCAATATGCCATTTGCTTGAGCAATCGTAATATTAGCGTCCCTGTTCTCGAAAAGATAAAGATGACTTATATTACTTGGAGCTTCCCAGTAAAAATTATGATGTTCTTTATCAGGATAAAAAATATGATTGCTAGAACCGCCTATAGTGCTATGATAATTGGCACTTGATAATTGCTTTGTAATATTAAAGCTTGAATTGTCTATCTTTCGTAAATTATCTAATTCATCATCTAGTCTGGTAGAGACTTATGACCTTGAAAACCAGCGATTTGGTCTCTTAATCATAGTCCCCCCAAAAGAACCGTGCTTGCGGATTTCCCGCACACGGCTCCACAATACAGCGTTCACACTAGTGCTCCTGTGTACAAAGAAGCATATATCTTTGGCTTTGGTAGTGGATTTATTTTTAAATAGTATGTAAACTGTTCCCAATCCATACTTTTCTTGTGACTACGTCGGTTTATCCACTTAAATGCTAGCTTTGTTATCGGTCGATAGAATTGAATCAAACACCGATAATTTCCGCTAACTCCGAAGTAGCTATAGTGTCCTGTTACTTTGGCTTTAAGTTTCTGCCACCAATCTTTGAGACAGATACGACTTCGTACCATCTTCAACCACTCTTTGATTTCTTTAATCTTTCTGGCTAGGCTTATTTTTGAAGTTTTCTGCTTCATCATAAGTTTACCATTACGACTTTTTCCACAATAATGTGTAAATCCTAGAAAGTTGAAGCTAGCCGTCCTACGTTTCTCTCTTTCTGCTTGATACCATTCTTTCTTACCAAACTTTACTATTTTTGTTTTATTTTCAGCTATTTCCAACCCAAATTTACTTAGTCTTTGTTTCAGTAATTCTAGAAATTCTTTTGTGTCTTCTTCCCTCTCGCAGCCAACTACAAAATCGTCGCAAAACCTTATTAGCTGTATATATCCTCTGGCTTTTGGCTTAAATTTCTTTTCAAACCATAAGTCCAGCACATAGTGTAAGTATATATTAGCTAATACAGGACTTACTATACCACCTTGTGGTGTGCCTTGATCGGTTGCTTTATAACATCCAACTTCGACTATTCCTGCCTTTAGAAATCGTTTTATTAACCACAATAAATTTGGGTCAGCTATTCGTTCCCTTAGACAATTCATTAGCCATTTATGTTGAACATTATCAAAGAACTTCTTGATATCCACTTCTACAATATAGTTAATTGGTTTGTGCATAACTGCTTTATCTAGAGCGTTTATCGCCTGATGACAATTTCTTCCTGGTCGAAATCCATACGAGCTGTCCATAAAGTTTGCTTCATAAATATTTTCTAATATCTTCTTTAGCATTACCTGTACCAACTTATCTTCAGTTGATGGTATTCCGAGGCCGCGCTTCTCTTTGCTCCCGGCTTTGGGTATGTATACCCTTTTCACTGGTTGCGGTTGATATTGTTTTCTCTTCATACTATCCACTAGTGTTTTAAGTTTCTCTTCTAGATTTTCTCCATAAGCTTCCACTGTCACACGATCTATACCACAAGCCTTGTTGCGTTTTAGTTCCTTGTAACACTCTGCAAGATTCTCTTCATTAATCAAATGAACTAGCGATGTAAATTTTACTCGCTTATCTTGCTTAGCCCTTACTGCTATCTGGTTTAGTTTTCCTTGCATACTCCTCCAATCTCTGTTGTATTGGTATAGCAATCCCTATACCAGTCACTATATTGCTAACCGCTTCCCCTTGTATGTGGCTTTCCCACACTCCGAGTACTATCAGTTAGTCCGACTTCCTTTGCATCTTCCTCCAGTCCTCGCCTTTATTGACTTGTTCCAGAGTACCCTTACAGGAATACAAAGGATCTCCCAAGTTCACGTAAGGTCCCTCTCAACACATGACGCGGCCTTCGATCCCGACGGGGTGAGTAATACCTTGCCTTAGCGTTATTACCCATGCTGCCTTCCACCAAATGTAAAGTGTCGGCCCCCATGACGCGTGAATTACGGGACTCAATACCTTCACTTTCGTTGCACCCTATGTTGTCCATTCCATTAGCTTTACTACGCTCGTTACCTTACGCAGCATAATGGTTTGTTCCAGGCTGCTGGCTAAGCTTTACCCGTGTTGGATTTTCACCAACTGTTCCTTACGCACTTCTTGGCGCACACACAATATCACCTCTCAAGCTTTTTATCACATGCAAGTTTGTTACTACGCCAGTCTTATCATCTATTTTCGTTGGTGTTACAAATAAACCATCTGCTGTTTTTACCGATGTTTGTTTATCTACACTTATAGAAGCCCCACTTTTATTATAGATGGTTGTTATGTTATTAACGTGGGTTATGTTATATATATCATTAAAATTTATCGGTAATAATACTAAACCTTTTCCATGAATGGAATCACCAAAATAACCCTTTATTGTAGTAAAGTTTTTTGCTGTTATTACATCATTTCCACCTTTACCATCTACATAATCTACATTGAAGAACTCTAGGTAATTAGTTCTATTACTGCCAATAATAGAATGTATGTTTATTGAATCTGTAGTAAGATTACCTTGTGTTATGACTATGTTCTTTTGTCCATCTGCTCCTAAATCACAAGAAAACTTTCCTGCTATGTGAAAGAAATTTTTACCTGGACTATATACCTTACAACTATCTAATGACTTTTCAAAATAGTACCTATTTTCTATATTATCTCTTCTATCCCGATCACCATTTAAAATATCCTTTTCTTGAAAAACAATATTAACATTAGCATTTTGAGCCGGTATGTAATATATGCTTCCATACCCACGGGAATTCTTATTTCTGTATATAACTGCATTATAACAGTCGCCAGAATGTTCTTGCAAGGACCACTTTTCTAATACTCTATTTAATATCCTACCCCTATGTGGTGATGAATCTCCACATGAAGCTTGACTTGGCAACGTATACAGAATTTCCCTGTTTTTTTCATGTATTGTAATATCATCATCACGTGGTCCACAAGTGACACTATAATTTTCAATAGTACTCGGAACAATTCTAGAATAGTAATTCATATCATCAGCATAAAGAAAGTGCGTAATATTCGTACCTAAGTCAAAACCAAGCCTATTACTAATCACCCTAGTTTGGGTACTACACTTAAATCCGCCTAAAAGTTCTACAATTCCTTTACCAACATCCGATGGCATCATATGCCCCTGTCTTTTATCTCGAAAGTGTTTACTAGTAGCATATTCTTCTTTTGTAACCAGTATAGAAGGCAGTGAAATAGCTATTGTATCGTAGTTACTCTTAAATTGATTTAAGATCTTTGATATATACTGTTTATATATCTCTTCTGCTTGCAGATCATTTCCTATATAATCTGGTACTTTTTTACCAAGAAAGAAATCCCAATACAAGTCATGTTTCTCTTGATCTGTAAGTTTTATATGTTCTCCTAATTTTTCTACTTCAAGTCCCGCTTCTACAAATTGTGCTATAATGATTACAGCAACTGAAATAGCAGCACCAACCGGACCTGCAAATTCTCCTATTATTCCTGCTTCCATACCTATAGCTGACATTGTTTCCGTAACAACCGCAGGGACATCTGCAGCTATAAAGATAGAATTAGTTGCTATGTTTAGATCGGCAATCTTTATGTCTGCAGGATCTGTTGCATTTTGTCTTGCTTTAATCGATTCTGCTAGCCCTAAAAATGCCGCAAAATTACCTATAGCACGTCCCATAACTGGAGCAAACCCCTTCAACATCTGAGAATCAAGCTTTGTTCCTAACTCTAACATTTTTTCAGAGATTTTTTCACCAATCTTTGGCATTACCCAGAGATTTAATGCATCGTAGCCTAACCCCTCTATGTCTCCATTTGCTATATGTTTACCAACCAAAAATGCTGTAAAGGCAAGACCTGCACCTTCTGCTACTTTTCCTATTTTTTCTGCTACTCCGGATCTTCTCAGAATATTTTTCACTTCTTCTTTGTTCTCTATATTATCCTTCATTTCTTTCACAATATCCCTAATCTCTGGGTCTATTGAATCCAGATCTATGTCTTTAATCTTTGCTACAAATGCTTCTTCAACATTTTTGTCTATAATTTCACCTTTAGATATCTTCTGAGAAACCTTGAAAAGCTGATCATAAAACTCAATATTCTTTACTTTTTCCACTACCTTGTCAGTGTTAAATAACTCTCTAATAAGTTGTTTTTTTTCTTCCTCTGTAATCTTTTCTTCATCACGTGAATCCACGCAGGCCATATTTATATTACGTTTTTTTCTATTTCCATTACATTGCTGATTAAAAATATCCCTTGACTGCTCTAAAATATCTTCTGGTTGAAGATGAGGTATGACATGCATTGAGCTATGTACTACCTGAAAAACATCAAACTTGTCACGCGTTTCAATTAATGATTCAGGCGTGCTAGCACCTTTATGGAATACCGCCCAAAACATCTTTGCCCTTTCGCTATCTGTCAAAGATTTAACATTATTTGGTTGTTTCTTATAGCGATCTAACTGGCTTTCAGCCTCTTTAGCTTTTGTTGTTAATCCATCTGCTATACCCTGGGTTTCACTAAACTTCAACTCTATACCAGTAAATTCTTCCCCTCCAATTACCCCAATATCAATACGTTTACCACCTCCAGATTGAACTTCCGGAATAACACCTATACGTTTCTTGCTACCTCCAGACATTTGCGAATCACTATAATACATAAATAAACCATGCAGTATAGCTTGAAAATCTATTTCATTCTTAATCATCTCCTTGACGGGAAATAAAGTATCACTTACTTCTGTAAACAATCTCCTAAAGTGTTCTACGCCAGCTCTTTCATTATCAATTACATCACCAAATATTCTATTCCAGCTATTAACATCAACATTTAATTGAGTACACCTTCCATTAAGACTTTGGGTCTTTCTTTGATTGTAGTCATCTAAATTACTATAAGAATTCACTTGAACTTTCCGACACCAATTCTCAAATTTACCTGCTCTTGCCTTTTCTGTTTCTAATAATAAATTAACCTCTCTTATTTCTAAGCTCCTACTTTTCCTAATCGATTCATGCATATCAAGCTTTACATTAACTTCTGCATCTTCCTCAATTACTTTATCTATATTAATTTTTTTACTTCTTGGATTAACTCTAATGATATTTAGCAATACCAATTCATTTTTACCTGAATTCACGAACCCAAATGACGTGATATCATTAGAAACACCCCTATCGTGTTGAAAAATATACTTATTCCATACTTCTCTTGTTGTTCTTACAGGTATCAATTCTCCCAACAGCACCTCACTAGTATACCTATAATAGTTTTCAGCTAAATTTGGTATGGAGTAGTAAGTATACTTCAGTTGTTCGCGTATTTGCGCTGGATCAGCAGATTCTAACACTGATTGCAAAAAAGGCTTAGGATGTTGTTTATCTCTAGCCGCTTTATCTATTTTAATTCTATTGTTAGGCAAGTCAGGATTATATACTGCATAAATAACATTATCGTTATTTGTTATCATCCGCTGTGGACCATACTTAAATGCCTCAGCATATTTTTCTGCTTGATCAAAAGGGGTACCTTGAATGGTTAGCGTCTTACCAGCTTTAAGCTCTATTATTATAGGAATGGCATTATCTGACCTTTCAGGCGATCGGACCAGCACAACAATATCACTAAAACCTTCTCCTAAAGACAATTCAAGGTAGGACTTAAGGTTATAACGATACTTAAATAGCATTACAAAAAAGCCAGCAAGTAAGCCATGGTAATCAGATTCACGTTTAAAATTTCCACTTTTTTCGATTATATACTTTTGAGCTATCGAATCGAAATAATTAGATACTTCTTTAATACCATTTTGAACTTTTTCTTCGTTAGAAGAAGAGCATTCAGAAATTAAGTTTTCTAAATCTTCACCCACTTTTCTTATCCTGTTCTTTAAAAGGAGGAAGTCCTTTCCAGTATCGATTGAAACTCTCTTTTGTGTGAAAGTTTGACGATCAATACCCTTTATTTTTCCTATTTTTACATTACTGTGGTACTCCGTTGGAGAGGGATGTTCTATTGGAATGGAATAACCTATTTTACTAAAACTATCATAACGATCATGACCCAACTTAGATCTCATGTAACTTATTTCTTCTGGTGTAAACTGAATGTGTGGATTTTCAGAAACTACAACAAACAGCAATTTCTTGTTATCTTGTTTTTCTATCGGAATAACAAATTTAACTCCAGAAATATAACCTACTGTATTCTTTTCAACGTGGTAATATACTTGTTTAACTCCTAAATCCCTTCCCAATTTAGTATCCGGCAAAGCTAGAAACCCACCTAACACAAACAGAGGAAAAAACCCTTTTTTATTTGCAGAACGCTTGTTATCTGGAAGCTGATCAACAAATGACTGTAATCTTTCCTGAAAGGTTTGAGTATCACTACTTAATAACATTTCAATTAATTCAGGATATTGTTCCTCATTCACTGCACCTTGCATATTGATATCTCCTAATTTAAATTAATTGTATTAATATCTTTCTGTAATTGCTTAAAAATGAAACACTCACTTAACATGGTGTTTAGCATACACTCTTCGTTGCCCTGCACTGCAGAAGTACTATTTATATCCACACTTACGCTCGAAGTTTCTATATCTTGAGTGTTTTGATCAAGAACTTCAATTAATCCTGGTAACGTCTTTTTAATTTTACCAAATACTATTCTGTCACGATTAAGTGCATCTAAGTTAGCATCGGCAGTTGGCACATATCTATTAAAGGCACTATCCAAGTTATCAATAAAGTTATCAATATCTTCTAATACCATTTCATTACTACTAGCATAGTAAAATAGAAACTCTTTCAATAGCTCTTGATTGTCACCAATATAAAGTAAACCACAAATAATCTCACCTGTTCCAGATAAAAAAACATGCTGACGTTCCTCGCTGCTATAAGCTTGCCAGAGTTCTTTGAAAGCTTCACTACAGCTATTTTCTGCAAACGCTCTCAGTAAATGACTAAAATTATTACAATCAAATGAAGGTAACTTTTCCCAGAACTTTTCTTTTCCTAGTTCAAGAACACTGTAGAGTAACTTTGTATGAAATTTGTTAAACTTACAGCTAATAACTGATAGTAGTGTACTATAGTTCCTTACAGAATAGAATTGACCTTGTATTGGAAATAACTGACAAACTGAATCAAAATAACCTTCTCTCATTAACGTATATAGAACATCGCACTTCTTAAGAAATATTTCCAAGTACTGTTCATTACCCATTACCTTTTGTAAACAAAAGATAGTAGTATCCACATCATTAGTTCCACTCATAGAATACAAAGCAGCTTCTATCAATAAGTTTAGTTTAACTTCTTCTGGTATGTTTTGTTTCTCTAACTTTTCATAGAAAAAAGCAACGGCTTCACGTTCACAATCCTGATAAGCTACCTTGAACCCATAAATGTCAAAGTTAGGATCATAACATTCGGTATACTCCTCCTTTATCTGTTCCAGTTTACCAGTAATAAAATGGCCCCAAAATTTCTCTAACCACCTAGAGCTTTCTTCTAGTACTTCATCTTCAGATAGATTATGCACCCTTTTTGCTTGTTCCTTACATAACTTAAATAAATCGCAAATCAAATTTTCATCTAAACCGTTTAAACAAGCTAATGTATAACAATCACTAACGCCCAGCGAATTATCATAATTACTCTCTGAGCAAACACCTATTAACTTTTTAATAAATATTCGCCAATCTAGTCTTTTTCCATAAATAGTATCATCAACCCAGCAATCATCTTGAGAGAGAATACTTGAGGCTATATCATACTTCACATAATAGATTATCCTACTATTACTGTTAATGTGCCTTCTTAATTGTTTTGCCTTAGAATGTTTAAAAGGGTCATCATGTTTTATGACTCTTTCTAAGATTTCTTTGCAGTAATATGAATCATCTAGTTTGATTAAGCTTTCTTGCTCCATTATAATTTACCCATTGAAAATTAAATACACTATCTTAAAAACCCTATTACTGTAATAAGGACCACCTTACTAATAGAACTTCTGAATATTTTGATGCTTCATAATTATCCCCTCCTTAATAAATAAATGAAAAAATATTGTACCCTCTTACATACCATAATGAATCGGCTTCTATTATACTTTAGGTATATTACTCCACCTTTAAAACTTGTCAATCACTATTTTAGAAAATTTTCTAGCCCAAAGTAGTTTTAGGCAAAAAGCTCTCAACAGGCTCAATATAAGATCTTTTGTTCACTTTTTAATTCTGTTTTTTATAAGTCTACCTTAATTATTATTCTAAAATAAACTAGTATTAATTTAGCAAAACATATTATTAATATTTCAAGTGAAATAGCCATTTCCAGCACTCAAAACTAAGGGCGGTGAGAGCTTTTTGTTTTGGGATGGGTTGGTCTACCATTGGATTCGTGCAAACTTTTTTATATGGTGATTTCATTATACGCTAAAATTAGCTATATTGGCTTACTTTTGCTAAAATTACATACGAACTCATCTCCTGATCTTGTTGCAAAGATTTCAAGCTTACATTTTTATAACTCTATTTTCACGTGGCTTGTTCTCACAAATGTACTTACTCTTTGAAAGAGTAAATAATTCAATTCTTTATAACACTAGTTAGCATGTTACTTTCACTAAAGTTATTCTTCCAAAAAGACTACGCATTGCTTTAATGGTATCATAATGTTTTGCATATAAACCTATTCTATAAAAACTCATAATGTTTATTTTAGTAGGGGGTATAGTTATGCTTAATTCAAATCAGATAGCACATGGTAGTAATGGTTTTGAAGACACTACGTCTCGTGGATTTGAAGATTTGCCTGAAGAAGTATTTGAGATTAGCAGTGAAGAAAATCAAGTAATAGATAGTTCGGAAAGTAAAATAGAAAATCTACAACAAGAAAATTTTGATCTTAAAAAAAATCTAGAGTTACAAAAACACTATAAGAAAATAGCAGAAGAGTATTACGAAGAAGTAATTGAACTGACCAGAGAAATACAAACCCTAGAAGGGAAAATTAAAAGGCTTGAAGTTACAATGGAGAAACAGGAAAGAAAGGCACGTAACATCTGTGAAGAAAATGAAAGATTAGAACAACAGGTAGAAAAGCTCAAGAAAGATCTGGAAGATGAATCTCGTACTAAGAATTCTACAATTAACCCCTTGAATGAGGAGTTAAAGAATAAAAAATATGACATTTATTACATGAATAAAGAGATAAATCAAGATTTGGATCAAGCTAAGGCTTTAATAAATCGGTTAAAAGAGCGGTTGGAAGAGAAGGAAAAGCAGTTAGAAGATTTAACAAAGGAATTAGCAAATGCTCAGAGGTGTTCACTAGACATTAACCATCTAAGAAGTGCTTTTGACCAAAAGGTAACAGAAAATCATTATTTGACTGGGGAGTTAAGCATATTACAGAAGAGATATAATTTGTTAAAATTACAACTTCAACAATCTCAATCATCAAGATCACTCTTAGATGAGCTCAGTGAGACAAATATCAAAGCAGACAAATTGACTCAAACGGAAAATGATTGTGATAAAGGTGAGTGTAGTCAGGAATCAGATTTAGGTTACGCTTCTTTTTTTGATGGAATAAAACCAGAGTCGAGTTCTGAGCAAAAGTGTCTAGAACCAAATGAGCCATTGAATTCAGAAAAGCAGAATTTAACTAGAGAGTTGAGTACATTACAAAAAGAAAATGAAGATCAAAAGTCTAAACTTCTATGCTTTCAGCCTAAAATGTTGCTTTCAGATGAGCTCAGTGAGGTAAAGATCAAAGCAGACAAATTGACTCAAACGGAAATTAGTTATGATAGAGGTAGTTGTAACCAGAAAGAAATTCATTATGAAGATGAGTTTTTAGATGAAGGTTATCGTAGTTTATTTGAGCAAGGAAAAGAATTAAGTCCTAAGCAAGAGTGGTTAGAAGCAAACAAACTATTGGAAGAAGAGTATGAGTTAATTAAAAAATATTTATGGATTCCATCTGAATTCAGTAGAGGTAGATCTCTAATGGCTAGTAAATACTCATTTGAGGAGCTAGTGTGTATCTGGCTTGCTTGTACAACGAATTTGACCAAAAATCAAAAAAAGTTAAATAAAGAATTATTAAAGACTCTTAAGGGTATAGGTGTTTTTATCAGTACGATACTGATAAACTCGAAAAGTTCTTAAAAGATAACAAGAACGATCAAGATTTAAAAGTTGTTCTTAATCTTAAAAGAGGAGAGTCTGGATTAACATTATTACATGCTGCTTCAAAACTCAATCATGACGGTTCTATTTTAGTAGATTTACTTTTACAAGCAGGAGCTGATCCTAATATAAAAAGCAATGAAGGGAAAATACCTTTACATTATGCTGCTAATAGAAATTATGCTTATCCTATTATAGATCTACTCTTAGAGGGAAAAGCTAATCCTAACATACAAGACAATACAGGAAAAACCCCTTTACAAACTGTGATTGATAATAATAATGTCAACAGTTTAGAATGCTTCTTAACTAAAAATCAGAAGAAGTTGAGTAAGGAACTATATGATATACTCCTAGGTACAGTATTATCTAAAGATAGTAAAAAACCTTATATGATAGGTAAATCTTCTAACGCTCGAGCTATTGAAAATTTAGAAAAATTTCTTAATAAACACAATAATAGTCAGGATCTGAAAATGATTTTCACTATTCAAAATAGAGCAGGTATGTCGAAAGTACTTAGTTATGCTAAGGCTGCGTGCAAAGAAGCAGAGGATTTACTTCTAAAAGCAGGAGCAACTCATCCTGAAAAAAAGGACTCAAAAATCCACAGTAAGGAGAGAAAGTGTTTACCTCAACCAAGTACTTTATGGAACATACAAAATCAAAAGATAGTACTAGACAGATTTTTAAATGAAATATCTCAAGTTAAAGATATGGAACAGCTAGAAAAATTAGTCAATAAGGCTATAGTTTCTGGGATAGTGCTAAATTTTGCTAAAAAATCTTCTAAAAATAAAAAATACAACTTTCTAGATTATGTAACAAAAAAAATTAATAGATTAGAAAAGAATTCTAAAGTTGCCAATGATATAATATATAAATTGGTAGCAAGAGGAGCTGTCTTCTATTCTCAGGATAGCATGGAAGTAATGACTACATTGGAATCGGAATTCAAAGACCACAAAACTAATATTATAAAAGCATATAAAGATTATATTAGAAAGACTCATAAGTTTATTGAAGTTGCAAAAAGTGCAACCAATTGTGAGCTGAACGACATAAGAATAGACAACTCTAATTTCTACTTGGAATATTCAGAAGATAGTATAATAGATGTTGCAAAAGTAACAAATAAAGTAAGAGATCTAGTACTAACTCAGAAAGAAATAGAGCATGCAAGAAGTATAATAAAGATCGGTAAAAGTGAAGTAGAGATTATCGCACAGGATAGTACAAGAAATTATACAGACCTTGCAGATGGTAGTGATATAGTACTGACTTTCGATACTAGTTTTGGAGAGTTAGAAGTGAGATTATATCCTAATAAGGAAAATGAAAATTTGGTAATAGTAGAAGTGAATGATGAAGATCTACTAGAGGAAATAGAAAATTATGACGAAAAAATAGGCAAGAATTGTTTGCTAGGAGGGTTATCAGTAAGTGAAGCTATAAACCGAGGTTCTTTCAAGAGATCTAGAGCATTAATTCATCCTGAAAAGATCGGTCAATCTGATGAGACGAAAGTCAATCTTTGGAAAGATCCTGCAAAGATGATAGTAGTCTCCAATCTCCAAGAAACGCAAGCTACTCTCCATAATAAAGGAACAGGAACGTTCAAAAAAGTGAGTTAAACCAAAAAAAAGTAATAAATTGATATAAAAAAATGTAGGTTTGACATGAGTCAAGCAAACAGAACTACAGGTTTAGTAGACTATAAAGAACTAGAAACAAATATTTTATCATCTATCAGAGAAGGTAAGCCGCTAACAGGAAGAGATGGAGCATTAACACCATTTATAAAAACCCCAGTTGGGGATTAGAAGTCAGTGAAAAAGCCAGGAAAATAGGGGGAGAGTAGACCAGTGGAACTTCCCCTACCAGTCTCTCGCAGAACTGTACATAAACCTCTCAGCTTATACAGCTCCCATTATTTAGCCTTTTTGACCCTAAACCTAGTGTCCAATGATAGAAAATATTTGGAGACCTATCTCTCACCTTTCCTAGAAATTGTCTTGCTAGTCTTCCGTGACTCCTGAGTCTCTTATATTTCCTTTTGACCCACTTTTCTAGATGCCGCTCTACATTCTTTAGAGATTTGTAGACCTCAGTTCTGTAAAATTTGCCATAGTACTGATACCAGCCTCTGACTATTGGATTTACTTTTCCTGATATCTCCTCTAATGTTATATGCGTATTTCGTAGCATTTTCCATGATCTTATGGTTGTAGTAATCTTTTTCTTGGCCTTGTTGCTAATTGCTGGGAGAAATGAAACAAAATGCTTCCCTATTTTATTTCTTGCTAACCTGGGTCTGAATGTGTAACCCAGAAAATCAAAACTTTGTTTAGGAAATTCATCTCTCCTATTGTCATCCTTACAGTACACTATCTGTGTCTTTTTAGGATGTAATTTCAACCTATACTCAGCCAATCTCTCTTCGATCATTACTTTCACAAATCCTGTCTGTTTCTCTGTTCTGCAGTGCACTATCGCATCGTCCACATATCTCTCAAATGGTACCGTCGGATAGTTCTTTTTCATCCATATATCAAACACATGATGCATGAATATATTAGAGATGATTGGGCTAACTGAACCTCCTTGCGGAACTCCTTTATCCCTAACTACTTTACTGCCATCTGCAAGTTGTATAGGGGATTTCATCCACCTTTCAACATATAGTATGACCCATTTGCAGTCTGTGTGTTTCTTGATAGCTTGCAAAACTAATTCGTGATCCAGATTGTCGAAGAACCCTGATATATCAAGGTCTACCACCCAATCGTACTTCCAGCATCTCTTACGCGCTGTATCTACCGCATCCAATGCTGATTTATTCGATCTATAACCATATGAATCCTCATGGAATTTTGGCTCCACTAACGGTTCGAGATACATTGTTGCTGCTGTTTGCGCTATCCTATCTGATACTGAAGGAACACATAAAATTCTTTGTCCTCCTCCCATATCTTTCGGTATTGCTACAGCTTTTACAGGCTCTGGAAAATAACTTCCGGATGACATACGATTCCATAGTTTGTATAGATTATCTTTTAGATTTTCCTCAAACTTTGTTATCGAAACCCCATCTACACCAGCAGCACCTCTATTTTTCGATACTTGTTTATAAGCTCTCCAAATAAGTTTCTTTGGTATATCACAAGACTTTGTTTTATTCATTAACTCCTCCCTTTCGGTTGATAAATAACTAAAACTAAATAACTCAGCTCCTTCGCTCCATTTCCATTACAGAAACTTCTTCACTACTACGAGCTGATCCGCCCCTGTTTTCCGCATCGGTACTCTCATCCTCAGAGATCAGCTCCTTGGATTTCTCCCTTATCATCGAAACGACAGGTTCCCGCAGTTCCACGCAATAGCCCAAAATAGATTCATGCCACCTCTATGCCGGACGCCATCTATCCAGTAAACAAGCTCCCGATAGATTTATCCCAGGTTAAGTCTAACCCCTGGTTTTGACATCATCCAATTCCTTTCGACACTTTATCAGTGGTTCATTTTCATTCATCTCTCTATTTTACACATGACGCATATTTGCGCCTTTTCCATAACGCTCACTACCTTAGCTTTTTACCAAAGCAGCTTATGGTTGTTTGAAGCCTGCTCTTGTAAGCCGGCTCCGAGGGGCCCACCCCCATCTATTGCGTAGCTTTTGCACTTAGTTTGCTCTTACTTGAACATTCCTTGTGTCTCTACGGCACACTAAACTCCGGAAACATATTATCAAAAAATAGAGAGGTTACCCATGAATAAAAATGTAACAGAATTATTTTGCTTTGTAGACGATTTTTGCAAGGCTATAAACAAAAATTTCGCAGAAAAACTCCTGCCAAACAGTAAAAAACCTACCAGAACGCCAGGGATTACGCATTCTGAAATTCTTACTATAATTTTACTTTATCAACAATCTAGATGTGAGGACTTTAAATCTTTCTATACATATTATTTGAAAGCACTACATGGATCTGAGTTTCAAAATTTGCCAACATATAGTAGATTTATTAGGCTAAAATCTAGGGTTTTATGGTATTTAGTGCTCTTGTTAAAGTGGCTTTGTGAGCACTCAAAAATGACCGGAATTTCGTACATAGATGCAACTTCTATCGCTGTTTGCCATCCAAAAAAAATCTCAAGAAACAAAGTTTTCAAAGGATTGGCAAAGCTTGGAAAGACTACATATGGCTGGTTTTTGGGTTTTAAATTGCATATGGTAATTAATGAAAAAGGTGAAATTCAAGGAGTTACAATGACTAAAGGTAACGTTGACGACAGAAAACCAGTACCAAAATTAACTGAAAAACTGACTGGTCTTTTGTTTGGTGATAAGGACTATATAAAGAAAGAGCTCTTTGCAAAACTCTTCGATAGAGGAATAAAACTCGTTACCAAAGTAAAAAAAGGTATGAAAAACACATTAATGCTTCTTGAAGAAAAGATTTTTTTAAGAAAAAGGTCGATTATTGAAACAGTTTTTGGTTACCTCAAAAACAGACTTGATCTTGAGCATTCAAGACACAGGTCTCCAATAAATTTCTTGGTGCACATCTTTTCCACATTAGTTTCATATTCTATGAAGCCTAAAAAGCCCTCTATTTCTAGATTTTACTGTATTGATTAATCCGCAACTGGGGTTAGCTAGAGTAGGAAAAACTCAGGTATGACCATGCATGGAATGATGGCTAAAAACGTCTTGGCTGACTTTTTAAATCGAGATTATCAAGGTGTAGCAATCTTTATACAATCACTTTTAAGTAATGAGGCAGTGGTCATAGGAAGTGGAAATCATGAAGTAATACGTAACTATCCTGTACATAAGAGTCATTTAACAGGCAATGGTGGTGAAAATGTATATGTAATTGATTCTGAAGCTGATAACATTCCGGAGGTTATTATTCATGATATTGATGAAGAGAATTCAATAGATACGGTTGATTTAAGAAATGTAGTAAGAAAAGCAAAAGATAATTTTGAATTACAAGTAATTAGATTTGAAAATGATTTATTATTAAGAGCAACAGTGGGAAAGCATGAGTATTTTACCGTGAGGTTAAAAGATGAGGCTCAGAGGTATAACAAGACTCATGTAATAGTAGAAAATGCTCCTATGATAATCAGCGTTGACAATAATGAATGGAGTTTAAAACCACAACCTTTGATGTTTGAAAAGGATAAAGAAGTTATTGTTATAACGGATCAAGATGTAGAGAAAGATACTGAGCTTGCTACGCCTAGAAAAGGAGGAAATTATAAGTTTGTTCGTAGTAACAGCAATGATCTAATGATAACGAATGCTTTTGATTCGACTATTACTAAAGACAAATATAGAAAAACAAGAATATCAACTTTGAGTGCACTAAATTTGCTCATTTTCTCTTAATTTGACGCGTATGCTTTTTTGAACATTCCCAAAATTTGGGAATAGCTTATGTCAAATTTCTATTCTCTTTTCCAGTTTTTTAGGAGTTTTTTTCTTGCAAGCATAATAGTTTCGTATACATAATGAAACCAAATGGTATTTTTAGCTTGATAACAGAGGAGAATAAAGAGGGCTTAGGTGTAACACTCAAATAATGATTTACCTTATGGATACCGCTAGAAAAGTTGATTAAGGTATATAATTCTCTCTGCGTCAAGTTACTGAAGATATCGAATCTACAAACGCTTTGGATTTAGTATACTACGCCTCTGTACACAGTATCTTTAATGTAAATGCCCATGTGATTCCATAGATAATCTCTGTTTTTTTATTTTGTCTGTCCATTTATCATTTTCTATATCTTGTTTGTTGGTTGCTTTTTCTTCTTGCTCAACAATTGCCTTATCTATCTTCTGATGAATTGCATTAATTGCATTTTTTTCTTTGTATACTTCGCTTTTTCCTTCAATAATTAAATTGGTAAAAATATTTACAACAAACTGCACTTGATTATGATTAACCTGACCTTTTATCAAAAAAGGTAAAGATCTTAATTCTATTATATATTGACCTATGTTATTCTCTATGCCTTCTGTATGCATTAATATTTCATTATCAAACTCTCTCAATATTTCTGATGCTATTTTACCTTGAAAGAAAAGCCCTAAATTATCTGCTACTTCACTTATTAATAACTCTCTGTTTTCTTTATTATCTTCCAATTTAGTATAATCACGCAGTAGATCCATAACTGCAGATACTCTGACTTCAATAATATCATCAACATCTTCACCTCCTAGAGCAACTCCTGATCCCAATAACCTCTCTCTGAGATTTTTCTTTAAAAGATTGGTAAATTTTTCATTTGCATCCGATCCTGTAGTAGATATTGTACCATCTAAATAGTTGTTTACTTTGATTTGAGTACCTAAGCTATGCTCTATTTGTATTTTTATCTCAGGTTTAAATCCTAATTTTGTACAGAATTTCTGAAAATATTCTTTAATAATGTCAAACAAGCTCTTGCCATTATCTTTATAATTCTTTAACTCTTCAGGAATAGTGAGTGATAATTTACCTTCTTTATATATTATATCATCTTTGTCATTTTGAGATTCGAGTATGAATTCTAATGAGCTGGATAGGTCACATATTTTCTCTTCCGGATTGTCAACCGTGGTTATAGACATTGCCATATCAGACGTCACTTTTATGCAGTTGTGGTCGGTGCAGTAAATGTTTAGCGCTTTTTTAGGACTGTGTGGAGTTAAATTACAACTACTGAGTGCGGCATGAGATTCATTAAATATACCAGCCCCATACCCTGCTTGATTACAATTGGTGACTAACTCTTCTAAAATAGCATCACTTGGAACCTTTGCTTCAGCGTATCTAAACATTTCCTTGAAAATTTCCTTTGCTAATGCACGGTAATCTTTTTTGGAGAATAGATGATAAGAGCTTCTCCCTGCGTTATAAAATCTCTCAAATTCCTTTCTATATTCATCAATTTTTTTCTCATCAGCAACTGTAGGGCTATTACAATGATTTTCCCAAACTTCAGATAGTCTATCTTGATCAAGCTCCCTAAGTACTGGTTCCATAAAAGCTTTACCTTCTTCAGAGAGGTTATCAAAATTATCACGGTTAAAAATCTCATTTTTATAATCTTTAGCTCCTTCCTTAAATGCAATAATAAAATTTTTATCTATTTCTTTTTCATTAATAATAAAATTCATTCTTTGAAAATCTAAGAACATTGTTTCACCGGAATTCGCTAATTTATTATCTTGATCTGCTCTTAATTTACTAAAATTGAATTCTTTAGCTGTGGCCTTTAATCTAACTACCGGACTCTTCTTTGCCTCTTTCATAATTAACACCTTACTATAAATATGCTGTAAGTTGTACCATATAATGATGAATAATTTTATAATATATAAAAAAGTCGATAGTCTATTTCTTTATTTTAGGGATATAGGAAAGGCGTAGATTTCTCTTTTCATTTGTAGCATGCTGCATTAATATTTACGTATTAATCTAGAAAATAGTGATGAATAATATTGTAATTGTTGGTCTGCAATGGGGTGATGAAGGTAAGGGTAAAATAGTAGATTATCTTTCTGAGAATGCAGATGTAGTTGTGAGGTTTCAGGGGGGAAATAATGCAGGGCATACTATAGTAGTAGGTGATAAGGTGTATAAATTAAATTTACTGCCCTCTGCTGTTTTGAGACCAGGCAGAATATCTATCATAGGAAATGGCGTTGCTCTCGATTCACACGCTTTAATCTCAGAAATAGAGTCATTGAAAGTTAAAGGGGTAGACGTAAATCATAACAATTTGATGATATCTGAAAGTTGCCCATTAATACTCAGTGTACATAAAGACAAGGAAAAGCTATTTGAAGATTTAAACGGAAATTGCAAAATTGGCACAACAAACAAAGGGATAGGACCATGTTATGAAGATAAAGTTGGAAGGAGAGCTATACGCCTTTGTGACTTAGAAAACACAGATGAGCTCAATCAAAGAGTGGGCGCTCTCCTGAGTTACCATAATGCTATCAGAAAAGGACTTAACTACCAGGTAGTTAAAAAAGAAGAAATATTAAAGGAAATTGAAGAGATTTCAGAAAAAATTCTTTTATATAAAAAACCTGTGTGGAAGATACTAAATGATTTTATGAAAGAAGGTAAGAAAATAATATTTGAAGGCGCTCAAGGCGCATTTTTAGATATCGACCACGGAACTTACCCTTTTGTTACTTCAAGTAATACCGTAGCATCGCAAGCGATAACAGGCTCAGGATTATCCTACAATGCTCACATTATTGGTGTAGCAAAAGCGTATACAACAAGAGTGGGTAATGGTCCATTTCCTACTGAACAAAATAACGAGATTGGAGACAGCTTATTTTCTATAGGTAAGGAACTTGGAACAGTAAGCAATAGAAGAAGGCGCTGCGGATGGTTTGACGCAGTTTTAGTGCGCCAGGCCGTACAACTCTCTGGAGTTTCAAGCATTGTATTAACCAAATTAGATATTCTTGATTCTTTTGATACTATTAAAATAGGCACTGGTTATAAGTATGGCGGAAAAATGTATGATTATTTACCCGCATCACATTCAATACAAAAAGAATTAGAGCCAATATATGAAGAATTTCCTGGTTGGAAAGAGAAAACTCAAGGCAAAAGGTCAGTTAAGGAATTACCTGCAAATTTGATGAAATATGTGAGAAAAATAGAAGAATTAATAGGTGTACCAATTCATCTAATTTCAACTAGTCCCAATAGAGAGGATGTTATTAAGCTTAAAAATCTATGAAAACGTCTTGTTAACTTTTATCTAATAAAAAACGATACTTGTGTGACTTCAAGCAATCTATTATGCAAAGTAGCAGCGTAAACGTACAGTGAGCAGTGTGATTTTTCTTAAATACATGTTGATTGTTATAATATAAACATAGTTAAAGGAGGCGTATTATGATTGCAGGTTTGACTAAGGGAGACAAAGCAGTAAAAGCGGAAAAAACAAGTGATCAGCTGAGAGAATTGTCAGTTGCAGAATATGTAGTTAAGTCAATACATGACTTGCAAAAATTGCATAATAGATTATGTTCATCACAGGGCAACAATTGTGTTAATGATAGAGAGAAGTTTGTCCAAGATAGTGATGGGCTTGGTATATTTCAATTTCTCAAAAGCTATATTAATGATGCAGAAAAAAATGAGCCTTCCATTAAGAACCTTACTATAATGAAATTTCTTCGCTCAATTATAGAAGATAGGGAACTGTATAAAAAGTTATGCAGTTTCGATGATTTTCTCGATTGTGAGTTAGAAAATTTGAGAGATAAGATAAGCTTATTAGCGCTTTTGAGAGAAAAGATGGACTTTACTGATATACAAAAAGCTTATGGTAATTGGCGTTTTAGTAATCTAATAGGTGATAATGATTTTAAGCGAATGTATGTGGATGAAGCAGTAAAAGAAAGAGAAAAGCCTGTTAATGAGGACTTTGAGAAAAATATAGGTAAATACATAGAGTTAGTAAAGGAAGGAAAAGAAGTTGCAAGTAGGTATTTTGGAAAATGGAAAGAGGACTTTCAAGTTTACTGTGAAGAAATTGACAATAATAATAAAGTTTTGAATATTAACCTTACTCATTACGACAATAGTGAGCCAACAAAGATTAGTGACGTTTTACAGCAAGAGAAAGATATTAAAGAACTGAATATCTATTGCAATAAAAAACATGAAATACACGCTCATAAAAAAGATAAGAAAAGATATTATGAATTTAAAGAAGGTGCATATTATGAAATGACAAGCACTTGGGCTGCAAAAGATGGATCAGGAATGTGTACCATGATTATGAATGTGAGTAGCGATGGCATAACTGAAATACTAAAATTTAATGGTGAAGATTTTGTTTCATCGAAGGAGATTCTAGAATTAATAAGGCAAAACGATGAATTATATATTCAAGGTCTCTCCTTATATGATGCTGTAATGGAATCACTAGAAGAGAATAGGGCTACTCCTATTAATCTTTACAATGAATCTATGGTGGCTTATCAAGGTAAGGAACCAGAGGGGAAGTTAGATCATAAAGTTGATGCTGATAATAGCCTTCCTTCTTCTCCTTCTATTAATAGCAATGCATTGGAAGCCAATTTACAGCACACTAAAACTCAACTAGAAATTGCTTCACAACAAATCCGAACTCAAGAGGAAACTAACTCACAACGAATGGATGAATTGATTCCAGATAATCAAATATCGTCTAAAGAAAATGTCGAATTAAAGCAAGAAATGTCAAGCTTGAAAAAAGGAGCTACTGAATTGAAGCAAGAAATAGAAGCAGAAACAATTGTAAAGTTAGAGAGGCATGATAGCAATTTAAAAGATGAACTTGAAGAAGAAGTAAAGTTCGACATCGAAGATCCAGAAATCGAGTACGAGGAATTTCCAGAAGATATACTTGAACTCATTGAAGACGAAGATAGTATTGATGAATTACAAGAGAACTACAGCGACATCATTGCAGATCAAATTCAGACAATTGAAGAAATGAAAGAAGAAATAGAAAACTTAAATAATCAAGTTAAATACTTAGAGGATCAACAAGATCAAGTTACTGATAAACAAAAAATTAGCAAGACCATAAGTGGTTATGCAAAACAATATTATAGTCTAATGGGAGAAGTTTTTAGTGAACCTGATAATGAGTCTGATGTTCCACTGAAAGAAAAGACAACATTGCACAAATCTCCAAGCCTTGATAGTGGACTTGATAGCGATGAGGAAAATTGTGATAATGATTTATCTTCTAACATAAGTTCTATAAGTTCTGTTGAGAAGGTGGCAGAGAGTAGAAACGTAGGTAACTTGCTTTCCTCTTGTATTATATGGAGATAAGTTGCAAGAGGAATACTCACGTAGAGTATAAAAATCTCCTGTATTGATAATAATTTAAAATCTATAGTAGACTGAAAAAGATTATTAAATTATAATACGACAATGATAAAAGAAGACAAATCAAAAACAATTTTTGAAGTGGAAGGGGCAGTAACTGCTTTACTACCTGCAGCAGAATTTAGAGTGAAGCTGGACAATGAACATGAGATTATCTGTCATGTATCAGGGAGAGTGAGAAGAAGTAAAATACGTATTATTATAGGCGATAGAGTGTTAGTTGAGATGAGTATTTATGATAGGAATGCAAGAAAGGGTAGGATAATAAAAAGGCTCAAGTGATAGAACAATCTCTAGATAATCTTATTCTTGCTTCATCATCAGAAAGGCGAGTAGCCTTACTAAAACAAATAAATATTAAGCCAGGTTTGGTTTTGCCAGCAGATACAGATGAATCGCCTTTGGAGAAAGAGCTGCCAAAAGATTACTCAATCCGTATGGCAAAAAGTAAAGCCGAGAAAATACAAAGTGCAAATCCAAATTACTTTGTGCTTGGTGTTGATACAGTTGTTGCTTGTGGTAGAAGGATACTGCTCAAAGCTGAAAACGTTGAGCAAGCAGAAAAATGCGTTCGCTTGTTATCAGGAAGAAGGCATAGAGTATACACCAGTGTGTGTTTATTAACTCCTGATCAATCTAAACAGCATATTAGGACTGTAGTTACAATAGTGAAATTTAAGCGTCTCAGCGAACAAGAAATTAAATATTATTTAGCATCAGAAGAGTGGAAAAACAGGGCAGGGGGGTGCAACATACAAGGTCTTGCAGGAATGTTTGTATTATTTTTACGTGGCTCATACTCTTCTGTAATAGGGTTACCATTACATGAAACCCATTGCTTGCTAAGTAATTACTTTAACCTATACTAATACCATTGTCCTTTTTTTGTTTTTCTTCAGCAATAAGTTTAGCCCAGATTCTATTTCTATTTGCTAATGCAATTCTATTGCGATCAGGACTATCATTGCGTTCTGTTAAAGTATCTTTTCTTTCCTCTTCTACTATTCCAGCTTTCAGTTGTGCTGCATCTTTTTCTAGCAATTTATATAGTTCGCTATTTTTGTCTATAGTCAGATTAGTATTATCATTTTCTTGTTCTGCTTCTTGTTCTGCCACTTTTCTTTCTAATAACTTACGTACAGGGTCATATTTTTTACCTTCTTTTATTTCTTTCAACATACTTTCTGAGAATAAATCTTTAGTAGCCTGGTCTCTCAATCCTTTATTCAATTTTTCCAATGTATCTTTTGGTTCAATGGTTTCTAATTTCCTCTCTAATTGCTCAGGATTTACCTGAAAATTATCGTGGCTAGTGTAAGTTGGAGATGAGTAACCTGAGTCGTTTATTTCTTCCTCCGCTGCATTGTCTTTTAGCAATCCAGCTGCTAATAAATGTTCTTTTGTTTGCCCACTCATTTTCTTTTGATTTACTGGTTTTAGCAGGAATTTCTGAGTTTCTTTATCCAACTTACTGGTAAATTCCGTAAGTAGGGTATCATCTCTTTGTTCAACATTCATTAGGCTCGCTTTTAACTGTCCAGAATTTACTCGAGATTTTTCATGATTAGAGTGAGTTGGAGATGAATAGCCCGAATCGTTTGTTTTTATGTCTGTTGAGCTGTATTCTAGAGATTCATTTTCTTGTTCGGTTTCTTTTTGTTCATCGTTTCCTCTTTCTTCGTTTTCCTTAGTGCTAAGATAATCTTTTTCTTGTTTATCTGATTGAGAATTTGAAAGCGTTATATACTCATCTTCGTTATCGCTCCAACCATCTTCGAAGTCAGAAAATTCTTCATCATACTCACTTTCACTACGTAATAACTCATTTTTTGCTTTCCATGCAAGAATCGAAGCTACATCATTTAGTGGTTGCTTATTTCCAGTATTGCGTGATTCTTTAGCGTTTTCATACTTAAATGCATCTTTAACTTTTTTGAATGCAACGTCTTGTGCTGGTGCAGCGCTTTCAGTAGTTGTAGGATCAAAAATTGCACCTTTTTGCCGATTATTAGATATTTGCTCACTTTCATCTGATTTTCGGCTTCCAGGTGCAGCATGTCCAAATGTAGCAAATGTAGGATTGTCATACCGTTCATCCTCTTGTGTATTATCTTGATTGTAGATTACAGACTTGGTGAAAATAGTACTGCTTGAAGAAGCATCAGAATATGGAGAATTGTAGTTATTTCTACTATTAATCCGTATTGGCTGATACTCATCTTTTTTCTGATTATTAGGTAATGAACTAGCTCTAGGTGGCAGTGACGGTGGAATCTTTTTAGCAGATGCGTTATTAGAATTTGTAGTGCTAGTCGTTGCATGCTTAAACTCAACTTCTTGATCTTGAGTAGCTTGAACGCCAACACCTTTACTAATATCACTTTCTATGAAAGTTTCAGATGATTGTTGATTCTCTTGTTCTTGTCCTTTCTCCTTGAATTGTATTTGATATAGGAATAAGCCACCTATTTTTACATCTGTATTTGCTTTTAATTGTTCCTCAGTAACACCATTACGTTCAGTGAGATCTACACCATCTTTATCAATCTTGATTTTGATAGTACATTTTTTTCCATTTTTGTCATACCAATTCAAAGTCATTTCATATGAACCATCGGTTACAACATAATGCCTTATTCTTTTTTCTCCTTCTTCGGCAACAAAACCGTGCATTCCGCTCTTTCCATCACTATGCAGCGTTGAAAATCCCGAAATTCCTTTCTTCTGACAAAAGTCACTATTTAAAAACTCGCTGATTTTAAACTCTTTTTTGTCATCTACCAGTGTAATACTTGCGTGATCGCCATATATTGAAACTCCTACGATATCATCAACATACTCTTTTAACCTTGCTTTAACTTCACTTTCAAGCTTTTGTTCAGCTTTCTTTATCTTGTTCTGCTCTGGAAGAATAACTTCATAAGCTTTATTTTTGTCTTCATCTGTCTCCAAATTCCAGATGGGGTGCTTTATTAGAAACTTTACTGCATTAAAACCGACTCTGGAATTATAAATTGGGTCGTCTTCCTTTTTTATTTCATCGAATAAAGTAAAAAATCCTCGAATGAATTCATGATATTGTTGTGTGCTTTGAGTATTCATATTTTCCCTCACTAATAACCCTCTGCCTTTTAGCCTTAGCTAGTACAATTATTACGGGAATTGATTTAGTTTTTATTAAAGAAGTTGTATTGATAACGTGATGACATGAGCTATTTTATGTTCACATCAAGCAATTTAAGTTGTCATCCCAGTCTGGAATCTAGATTTTTCTAGACTTGATCCTATAGTTAAATTCATAACTACAAACGTTGTAATATAAGAGTAATTTTCACCAAAAAGTATGTCATTTGAGTAGCTGACACTGGGATCCAGTGGCACTCAGTTAGTGAGCATAAAAGTATTATGTTAAAACATAACATTTTTGATGAAGTTCATGAAAGGCTGGATTACAGACTGGGATGACAACTTAAAATATTGCTTTAGCTCTGTTTTTGCAACTTCAAGTATTTGCTACTCATAGTAAATACTTCTGGGTCTTGAGAAGTGAGCTTGAGTATAGCAAGTATGTTTATGAGCAGCAAAGCAGCAATTGAAATATCAGCGATATCCCAGAGTAACTTAACTCCACCGATTGCACCAAGTGGAATGATTAAGGTAAAAACTACAGTCCAGATTTTAGTGTATTTATTATCCATAGATACATAGCGTATTGTTTGTTTTGAACAAAAAAACCAAGTAAAGATAGTAGTAAAGGCAAAACAAAACATTATAGCCATAATTAAATAGTCAGTATAGGGCCAATTCATAGCTTTTCTAAAAGCAAAAATGCACATGTTAGTGCTCTCTAAATCAGTAATCCAAGAATCCGTGACAAGCAGTACCATTGTTGTAATGAACACTATAAGTGCAACTATAAAAGGAGATATTATTGTAATGAGGCTCTGTTCAATGATAAATTTATTGTTGTTTTTCTTAGGAACAATTGAAGAGTGCACAATCCCTTCAAGACCAAGCCCTATATCTGTTGCAAAAATACCTCGCAAAGTTCCTACTTGAATAATAGTCAACATTTCTAAAATAAAACCTAAAGATAAACCAGATGTAAAGCTACTAGTTGTAAAAAAACTGCTTGTTATTAGTTTTAGAGAAGGAAGAATATTTTCGCTAAACTTAAATAATATGATACCACAAAGTGTAAGGTAACTTACCGTCATTATCGGTATCATAGCCGATATAAAAATTTTAATTTTTTTTAAGCTAAGAGCTGCAACAACAAAAAATATTATGGCCATTACAATGCCGCCGATGACTACAGGTATATCTACCATGCTGAGTGGTATTGATAGAGAGTTTACCTGAACAAGGTTACCAACTGTTATTGAAGCCATGATCATAATCGCTAGAAACACAATTGTAGCTTTTCTAGAGTTAAATGCATCAGTCATGTAGGCTACAGGCCCACCTATAAACCTTCCATTTTTTTCTTTTCTAGCTTTTATACTTAGGAAACAAGTAACATATTTTATTACAGAAGTGATAACAATAATTATTGCCATCCATAAAATAGAGCCCGGTCCTCCGGTTTTTAGAGCAACAGCAGTGCCTGAAACGTTTCCTACTCCTAAATTTCCTCCTAAGATTGTAAACAGGGCGGCTATAGAAGAAAATTTATTTTCTCCTCTTTTAGCTCCAATAAGTGAAACGGCATACGGTAGTCTAAACACCTGTAACCATTTTAGTTTAACCGATAGGTAAACACCAGCAACTAGTATGAGTAGTATTGTTGGCAGTAATAAAACAAACTTTACTGTATCCATCTGTAAAAGAGAGATTTTTACTCGAGTATATAGCAAAAGTTGAAAATACCTAACCTATTTTCTATGTATGACTTCGTTTCCGTCATCCTAGCACCCCTTTCTGTCATCCTAGCGCTCCTTTCTTGTCATCCCAGTGCGTGACACTGGGATCTAAATTTTTTATGCGAAACCATTATACTTGTAGGCCCAAGTTCCTCACATAGTGAACAAAAAAGTAAATGAGATTCCAGACTGGAATGACACCTACCCCATGAGAACCCTATTTTTCATACCACTCATTTATGAGTTTATTGATATCGGGATCTATAAAATCCTTTAGTGGTCGACTGGTTTTTATCTCGGCATTTTTAGGGATACACCTATCTTTACATATTGCGTACTTTATATGAAAGTTAATATCAACAAATTCTTTATTTGGAATGATATTAGTTTTAAGGGGAAATAACACCATATCTTCATATATGTTACTAACAAATGTAACTTCCCCAACTTTATCTTCATGTTCCTTGGGAGTAGGCCAATGAATATCTATATTTGATATGTTACCCTGACAGTCAAAGGAAGTAGGAAGGCCGAAATCTCCAGGGTCTTTGTAATATATATGCCAACCTGGTTTTATTGTAACCTTTATTGCGCCTTCAATGGTAAGATTTGCTTTATTTACCTTACCAATGAGCAGATCAAATTTTGCAACTTCTTCTTCAGCGCACAATTGAGTGCAAGAAAAAAGTAAAAGTAGGATTGAGTATATACGTATTTTCATAAATACTCTATTTATGAAGAAAATAATTTAAGTTCTATCTATTATAATAAAAATATTATATAAATCATTTGTTAATATAATATTATGCTAATACAAATATACTAGCAATTATAACTTTCATATATTATTTTTTTATTTTTAAGCAGTTATAATATTAAAGAGACGTAACAAATATAAATAGTAGTGGCTTTGCATAGAAAATCACAAATTTATTTCCTTTATAAATGTAAGACTTTTTAGAACTAGAAAGATACCTTGGAGCAACTTGCTCCAAGGCTCTTGTTTACTTAGAATCCACCCATTCCGCCCATTGCTCCTGCACCCATAGGTGATGAAGCATTTTCTTCTTTGTTTGGTAGATCAACTATCATAGATTCAGTAGTAATAAGTGCGCTGGCTACAGACACTGCCGTTTCAAAAGCAATACGAACTACTTTTGCCGGATCAATTACACCAGCTGTTGATGCATTAGCGTAGTTCATAGCCTCAACGTTGTATATAAGCTCTTTATCATTCTGCTTAATCAAATAGTCAATTATAACAGCAGATTCAAGACCAGCATTTTTAACCAATCTTTTGATTGGAGCACTGAGAACTTTTTTGACAATGTTGATACCTATTTGCTCTTCATCGCTTGAAGCTTTTAGCTTATCAAGAGTAGATGCAGCATAAAGAAGTGCAACTCCTCCACCTGGAACTATCCCTTCTTCAATTGCAGCTCTTGTTGCATGAAGTGCATCTTCAACTCTATCTCTGCGTTCTTTTACTTCTACTTCGGTTGCTCCACCAACTTTGAGCACAGCAACGCCGCCTGATAATTTCGCTAAACGCTCTCTCAGCTTTTCTTTATCATAATCAGAGGTTGAAGTTTCAATCTGAGATTTAATCTGGTTAATTCTAGCATCCACTCTGTTTTGTTTATCAGAGTCGCTGTCTTCACTAACAATTGTAGTATTGTCTTTAGTGATTTTAACATTTTTAGCAGTACCAAGATCTTCGAGAGTTAAATCCTCCATCTTGATTCCAAGCTCATCTTTTATGACATACTTAGCACCTGTTAAAGCTGCTATGTCTTCGAGCATTTCCTTTCTCCTATCACCAAAGCCTGGAGCTTTTACTGCAGCAACTTTTAGACCACGTAATTTGTTGATCACTAAAGTGCTTAATGCTTCACCTTCAACATCTTCTGCAATGATAAACAAAGGTTTACCAGACTTAAAAATAGCCTCAAGAATAGGAAGTAAAGGTTGAATAATATTAAGTTTTTTTTCTGTAATCAGCAAGTATGGATCATCAAGCTCCACGCTCATCTTTTCATTATTTGTAACAAAGTATGGAGAGAGATAACCACGATCAAACTGCATACCAGTTGTAAGTTCAACTTCTAATTCTTTTGAACCTTTACTCTCTTCAACAGTGATGACGCCTTCTTTTCCAACCTTTTTAACAGCATCAGCAATGCTATTACCAATATCTTTATCACCATTTGCAGAAATTATTGCAACTTGTGCAACTTCATCCATTTTCTCTAAAGAAATTGTGCGAGACATTGATGTAATTTCCTTTAATATCACATCTTTTGCCTTCTGTATTCCATTTTTGATACAAATACGATCATTTCCAGCTGCAATTGACTTTGAAGCTTCCATTATCATATTGCTAGTCAGTATTGAGCATGTTGTGGTACCATCACCAACTTTGTCATTACACTGAGAAGCACTTTGAGCAATGGTGCTTACTATCGCAGAGTGTAATGGTTTTTCAGGCTTTATACCTTTCATTACCTTATAGCCATCCTTTGTGACCTCTGGTCCACCATACGGCTTGCTAATTCCTACTGTATTTCCCCTAGGCCCTGCAGTTGCTCCCACCGTTGAGTCAACCATTGCTGCAACTTCACGAAATGCTTCTTGCAACTGTTCGCCTGATACTACTATGTTAGCCATTTTTATCACTCCTTAAATTAATAAAAAATTTAGAATATTAAAATACATAATGCACTATGTAGCGCATTAGTTTAGTAAAATAGGAATACCTACTTGATAACAGCAAGTAGGTCTGACTCCTTCATCACGACATACTTTTCATTATCATGCTCTACTTCTGTTCCAGCCCACTGCCTGTAGAAAACCTTATCACCAGTTTTTACAGTTAAAGCTATGCGCTCTCCGCTTGAGTTGCGTGAACCACTACCAATTGCTATAACTTCACCTTTAGTAGGCTTCTTTTCAGCACTTGATGGTAGTACAATTCCACCTTGTTTTTCTTCAGTAATAGGCTTTATTAGCACATTATCATCTAGTACATTCAAATTTACACTTGACATTTATGTTTCCTCATTAATAGATTAACCTACAATTCTATGTAGTCATCTAAAGGTTACATTTCAAGGGCTGGAGTTAGTAAAAGTGTATAATTTAAGGTTTGAACAGAAGTTTTATGGGTTACATACCGCTAGCAAACCGTAGTGTAATATCTTTATACGGACCAGATACGAGAGATTTTCTTCAGGGTGTTATAACAAATGATATTAATAAACTAAGTAGCCAGCAGGCAATTTACTCTTTATTACTCAGTTCTCAGGGAAAATATCTGTACGATTTTTTCCTCATTGAATATGGTGGATATATTTTCTTAGAGTGCGAAAATGTGCACTTACAGCAAATTATCGAGAAACTAGATTTACTTAAAACTTATTTGAGAGTGAAAATTAAAGACATTAGTGCACTATATAAGGTTGGAGTTTTGTTTGATGCTAAGTTGGCGGAGTGTAGTAGTAAGTCACAAGTTATTTTTCAAGATCCAAGGCACAAGCTGCTAGGAATGAGGATCATACATAAAGATGAAATAAAAGAACCGGTTGGAGATTTTATTCAGTATGAAAAAGTTAGAATTAAAAACCTTGTCCCGGATGGAGCAAAAGATATGGTGCAAAATTCATCATTTCCGCTGCAATATTTAATCGATAAGATAAATGGTATAAGCTTTAATAAAGGGTGCTATATAGGTCAGGAAGTTGTAAATCGAATGAGCAGACAAGAAAAATTCAGAAGGAAACTTTACCTTGTTGAGGGAAAAAATGCACTTCCAAATATTGGCACTAAAGTAATCAGTGAACATAATGAAGAAGTAGGAGAACTACGCTCTAGTGTCGACAATATTGGACTTGCATTGCTTAATACTGGAAAAAGCCACGCAAATTTATATGTCGGTGGAGTTAGCATTAAGACGTTATAAAATATCTATTCGAGTAAAAGCCCCTTTTTCTTGTTTAAGTGTTTGTGATATTTAGTTAAATTATTGACTCTATTATTTAAATACATCATAATTAAAGTATATTATTATTTTTAGTAGGAGAGTTTGATATGGCGTTTTTGGTTTTGTAGAATCGGATAATGGTATTCACGAAGATTATAGAATGGTTGATATTATTGTGAAATCTTCAGTTAATATAACTGAATTTTTAGATTTAATCAAAGACAAATTTGGATTAAAAGAGTTTTGGAAAGCTTTACCTGAAGATTCAGATCGTAATATGATTAAAGGTGCTTTAGAAAGAAAGATGGGGAAACTGGAAGATGATCAAGAGAAAAGTAAATATAAAAATTTTCTAGAAGAAATCAGGATAATCGAATTGGTACAAGAGCTCAATACAACAATATTAAGGAGAAGGGCAAGGAACCTAGATTTTGGAGATAACCGTGAGTTAAGGAAAAATGCAGCTAAGGAAGGAATGAAATTTGGTGCTATTGGTGGTGCTATAACTGCATTAGCAGTTGGGTTAGGATTGTTGACCTTACCCAGAAAAAGTAGACAGAAAGTTAAGACGTTTTTGAAGTAAAATAAAACGTTTTTTCAAAGAGGTGTGGTATGACAAAAAGAAAAGAATATACAGCAGAATTCAAAATTGAAGCTATAAGACTAGTAAAAGAAACAGGTCAATCATCAGCAAAAATAGCAAGAGATTTGGGTATTAGCGGTAAGCAGATGGGTAAAAACATACAATGATAGAATGTCTGGAGTAGATGCGTTTCCAGGAAAGGGGAAAGTAGCTCATTGTGACAAAGAAAAGTTTGATTTAAAGAAAGAGCTGGCAAGAGTAACGAGGGAAAGAGACATTTTAAAAAAAGCCCTGGGATATTTTGCAAACCAAAAAGAGTAAAATATTCTTTTATAAAAGAACATGAAAACTGCTATAAAATACGGGAATTATGCAGATTTTTGAACGTATCTGCTTGTGGTTATTATAAATGGATTACTAAGGAAAAAAACAACAAAAAATCAATAAGAGAAGAGCTCATACAAGATATTCAGAAGGTATATCGATCATCACAATGCAGATACGGAGCTCCTAAAATTCACGCTGAATTAAAGGCTTTAGGTAAAAATTATAACATCAAAACAGTGCAAAATATTATGCAGAAAAATGGCATTCAAGCTAAGCTTAGACGAAAGTTTAAAAGTAAAAAACCACAAATAGACAATAGAGTTATAACTCCTAACATATTAAATCAGAATTTCATCGCTGATCAACCTAACAAGATATGGGTAACTGATATTACGTACATAAAAACTAATGAAGGATGGTTATATTTGGCAGCAATAATAGATTTATATTCACGCATGGTGATTGGGTGGTCAATGAGTAATGCAGTAAATAGGCAATTAGTTATAGATGCGTTATTCATGGCTATTGGTAGGCGCAAATCTCCTAAAAATCTACTATTTCATAGCGATCAAGGATCGCAATACACCTCTAAAAATTATCAATTTTTACTAAGTACAAAAAATATTACTTCTAGTATGAGTCACAAAGGTTGTTGTTATGATAATGCTGTTTCAGAGAGCTTTTTTAGTTCACTTAAGAGAGAGTTACTCATTGATACTTCACAACACTCTGTACAACAAGCTAAAACCGCAATATTTGAATATATAGAAATTTTTTATAATAAACAGCGTAGACATTCTACTATTAACTATTGCATTCCTGAGCTTTTTGATTCATCATTCTCATAGCAAAAACGTCTTAACTTTCTGTCTACTTTTTCTGGGTAAGGTCAAGCTAATACAGCGACAGGTATATCAGTTTAATTAAGTAGAGCGAAGAAGTTTCTTCTTCCCTTTTCTCGAAATTTTTTACTTCGTTAGGTACCCTTAATCCTATTCAGGGTACCTAGATCTGATAATAGGTGTAACCATTGCTCGAACAGAAACAATGTTTTTAGCGTCGTTTTTTAAAGAATGACACTATTTCCACTTGATTAGAAGCCCCTTTTTCTTGTTTTAGTTATTCACAGAATTGTTAATAACGCAGTTGATAACCCAGAGAAATACATATTTTCACATTATGAGTACTTCGGAGATCTATAATAAATATGATCTCCAAATACTAATATATATATAATTGAAAGCAAAAGAACTGTGGATAACTCTAAAAAGTTATATTTATTTTAATATTTTTTAAAAAAAAGAAACAACCATTAAGGGAGCCAAGCTAATACAATCATATAAAAGATTACATATTTGGTTATAATTTTAATATTTTTCTAACAAAAGCCAATAAGTGGGTATTCTTGGAAAATTTTTCCTAAAAGATAAAATTTTTAAGTGCTTTTGAAGTGATACTTTAGGTATTTTTAAAGTAATACTTTTAAAGTATCAATTGAACATTTTTGAGCATTAATCTGGAGGTTCAACAGGCACTTTTTTATGCTGTTTGAGAAGAGCAAAAATTGCATTTTCCCTTGCTGAAAGCTTGTGTCTCTTGTATTTTCCATAATATACATTATGTAATTTTTAATACTAATAAAACTATTTCCCAATCTTTTAAATAACAACCTGTTGAACCTCCGGATTAGTACGTAAAAGGAACTATTAAAGTACCTCTTTAAGATTAAATTGCTACTTTAAAAACACTTAAAATTTCAATTTTTAGTTCTAGCATAGTCCTTTATTTGTCTTTTTTTAAAAAGTATTAAGATATTTATCAGTTGAGTAGGTTTTTCTGTAAATATCTCAATCTAATCATACTCTTTTTGATGTCTTTTTTGATCTTTTTCAGAGTTATCCACAGTTTTTTTATTCTCAATTATATATATAAAATTTGGAGAAAAAAGGAAGAAGTCTTCTTCCTTTTTTTACTTAACTACACTACCATACTTGCCGCTGTACTAGCTTTTTGTTCTGCATCAACGCAGAATACTTAAAATAACCAGATAAGTTTTTCCCAGTTATTTTGCCAAAACCATAGGGTACTTTGTGCCCCACTTTTCTATTAGCTATAAATTAAAGGTCAAGTATCTGGAATTCTGGACATAAAATCCTCCTGTGTAAAAAAAGTTAGAAAAAAATGCAGTGCATATACGAAAGATATACACTGAAGAATATATTTTTTAATAAGTTTGATTAAAAAGTCTGCAGACTAAAGATAGATTTTGAGCTCTTAAAATATCTCTAATTGTAATTATAATGAGGTTGGAAATATGCGGAAGTAATTTTTATACGTTAGCTACAGTTAAAACATAATTGACTTTGCTTAGTTAATATTTCAAATTATAAAAAAGGCAAATAATTCTATGATATTGCAGGGCAAAAAAGGGTTAATAACCGGAATAATAAATAAGAGGTCAATAGCATATGGTATAGCAAAGACCCTCTCAGAGCACGGAGCTGAGCTTGCAATCACTTATCAAAATGAAACAATAAAAGAGAAATTATTACCAATAGCAAGTGAATTAAATGTAGAGTTAATATTGCACTGTAATGTTTCAAATGAGGAAACTATAGATAATGCTTTTAAGGAAATAAAGGAGAAGTGGGGTGCTATTGATTTTTTGGTACATGCAATAGCATTCTCCGATAAAAATGAGCTAAATGGTAAATATGTCAATACTTCACTAAACAACTTTATTAATGCAATGCATATATCATGCTATTCTTTTACTGCTTTAGCGCAAAGAGCGGAAAAAATGATGTTAAATGGCGGTAGTTTACTTACTTTATCTTACTATGGTGCTGAAAAAGTTATGCCAAATTATAATGTGATGGGTTTATGTAAAGCAGCACTTGAAGCAAGTGTAAAATATATAGCATGTGATCTCGGACCACAGAACATCAGAGTAAATGCAATTTCTGCTGGTCCAATCAGAACTTTGGCATCTTCTGGAATAAGTGACTTTCACTCCATATCGGAATGGAATAGAAGTAATTCTCCACTTAGACGCAATGTTACAATAGAAGATGTTGGTAAGGCAGCACTATACTTATTAAGCGACCTGAGTAGTGGTACAACTGGAGAAATTTTACATGTTGATTCAGGGTATAATGTTGTGGGAATGAAGATAGTAGACTAATACAGTACTGCAGATGCATGTGAAGCCTGTGTTTTTTTGTTATCCGACTAATTGACATTGGAGCCCAGTATCAGCTACTAGAATGACAACATTTTTTACTTAAATCTTCGCATATTAACCATAGAGTTATTATTTTACAAGTATTTGCTGCCGCTGATCTTCCATTTTTACTTCTTCCATTTGGGTTAAGAGATTGTGCGTGAGGATTGCTCTTGAAGTTGCCTTGCAAGGGAAAAAGTCTTGTTCCTCCCGATCTTGGAGTTGCTTTGCAAGCAAGAAATCCTATTGTTCTTGTGTTTGTTTTGCTAAGACTTTATTCTTATTAAGCAGTGGTTCAAAATGAGCATGGCTTTTATTATAGAATGCCCCCTATAGAAGTATGTAGGACTGTGAAAATTTACTGTGCAGATATTTGTTGCTGTTGATGAGATGTGACTCTTGGTTCTTCCATACTACACGATGGACTGAAAGACTTCTGCTGCTCAGAGCGCTCTATGTGTTGCTTTATATCACAAGCGCACTGCTCTACAACATCATCAATTTTTCCATCAGCATTTTTTGCCAATAACTCATCAAATCTCTTCTCAACTTTTTCTCTCTCAGAAATGTTTTTTGTAATATTACAATATTCTAAAATCTCATCTATCTGAAACCGTTTTGCTAATAGGAAGTCTTCTTGTTCTTGAATTTCCTTAGTCTTAGCTCTAGAGTAATGATTTCCTCCAAGATATATTGTTTCTCTCTCTTTACTACCCCATAACTCGTCATTTAATTTATAACTCTCACGATTCAAGAACTCATTTAGTTGATCATTGTTTATCATTTCAGGATTTGGTTCAAACTTTTGTTGTTCTTCTCTACCATCCACTTCACAATGGACATTAATTTCAATATTAGCTAAAGAAGCTAATACCTGAACTTCTTCAATGAAAATAAAATAATTTGGGCTTTCTATTGCCTTAAGGTAAGCTTGATAAAGTTTAGATTCATTAAGAAATGAGCGTGTAATAAATTCACTGTTATATTGGTCATCGTACTCATCTTCACTATGATTATTAAGAGCCTCTGCATATTCTCTTAAATTAAGCATAGCTTGATCACGCGGTATATTAAGTTTGCTAACAGCTTTATTCACTAACCTCTTCACATTATCTTCAACATTTTCAATTTTCCTTTTTGTTTGCTCAACCAACTCCTTTATTTTATCAGACTCGCCAGTTAAATCTCCTGGATTGTTTAAAAACATATTAAAAACTTTTTCTAGCTGAGTCCTTAAAGAATCTGGCATATTGTGATCATCTAAAGACGTAAATTGACTTAAGAATTTGTGCCATTCCATTCTCATATCTTGTGCTCTTTCAGCTTTATATGTACCAGAGCTGTTATCACCAAACACTGCATGGAAAAAGCAATTGCCATCACCTGTAGTATCATACTTAACTACTTGATTAGCAAAAAATTCTTGCTTCACATCATTGTCTGAAACCTTGAGTCTTTTTGCATCTACATCAAGAAAATCATTTGGTAGTTTTCGTTTTCTAAATTCAGCCATATTTTTACCTTCACTTAAGCTAAGCAAGCAGATAATTAAAGTATAGCAAAAATTTTTAAATTATGCAATAATTATAGCTTTAAATAGCAAATATGAGCTTTAATTGTGGCATAGTTGGATTGCCAAACATAGGAAAATCAACTTTATTTAATGCACTTACAGAGTCAAGTGCAGCCGAAGCTGCAAACTATCCTTTCTGTACAATCGAGCCAAATGTTGGCAAAGTGCCAATACGAGATCAGCGTTTGAAACAAATTGCCGCAATTGCCAGTTCAGAGAAGGTAATCTACAACCAATTAGAAATTGTAGATATTGCAGGCCTGGTTAAGGGTGCAAGCAAGGGTGAAGGACTAGGAAATAAATTTTTAAGTCATATCAGAGAAGTTGATGCCATTGTTCATCTGCTCAGATGCTTTACGGATGACGATATCAGTCACGTACACAGCACTGTAGATCCAATATCAGATGCTGAAGTAGTGGAAATGGAATTAATTCTAGCTGATATTGATAGCATAGAAAAAAGGCTTCCACAACTTGAAAAAAAAGCAAAGCAAGGTGATAAAGAGCTAAAGAGACAACTTGAATTAATGCAAGAGGTATTAGCTACTTTAAAACTTGGCAAGCCTGCAAGAAGTTTAGAGCATATTGATGAAGATGAAATGAAGTTGCTTCAATTGCTAACAACAAAGCCTGTTATGTACGTCTGCAATGTTGAGGATACAAATGTTATAACTGGTAATGAATTATCTAAAAAGGTAGAGAAAATGGCAGAGGAAAATAAAAGCAAATTTTATTGTATTTCAGCAAAACTCGAAGCAGATATTGCAAATCTTGATAGCGAAGAAGAAAAACAGAGTTTTTTATCAGAATTTGGCTTGCAAGAATCAGGACTTGATGGAGTAGCACGTATTATGTATGAAGTGCTAAGTATGATAACTTTTTTTACTGTAGGGCCAAAAGAAGCACGGGCATGGCCAATAAAGATAGGATCAACAGCTGACAAAGCAGCAGGTGTAATTCACACTGATTTTGAGAAAGGCTTTATAAAAGCAGAAACTATAAGCTTTGCAGATTATGTAAAATACAGAAGCGAATCAGCATGTAAAGATGCAGGCAAAATTCGCTTCGAAGGCAGAGACTATATAGTGCAAGATGGTGATATAATGCACTTTAGGTTTAATGTGTAGTATACATCTAACTACCAAAAAACCAGGGAATACGGCCTCTGTTTATTATATCTTTCTCTTCGCTGACCTCATCTAGTTCCACATCATGGAGAATGGAGCTAGGTGTTGTAACAACTTCTTTTTTCTGTGGTTGTACATTCTTCTTCTCCTCACATAGTACGTGCTCCAGACCTCTTTCTAAAAATTCGTACAAAGCTTCACCTTCTATAAGCATATCCTTATTTTGCTTAGCTAATTTCAAAATTTCGTCTAGCTCAACATCTTCATCATTAATAGTTGCCTTCTCAATCTCAAATTCACCAGAATTTACATTTAAACTAATAAAGCAGTTAACAGAATTACCTTTCTCATCTTCTGCACTCCACCTAACTTTGATGTTGCATATTGCATTTTCTTCAAAACAGTAATTTCTTTGTTGCTTATCATTCTTTTCAATCGTTACAATTAGTTTACCATCGCTGTATATTTTTGCTCTTTTTACCTCATTTTTATTTCTTTCCATCTCTTCAATTTTGTCAGTGAAAAGACGGCTGATTTCCAAGCTATACCTAGGCTTAAAAATATTAATATTAAGATGATCATAATGATTAAGAGAACGTTTTTCATATGCGCATGGCACATAACATCCATCAAAAAAGGCAACTGCACTATCAGTTTTGAGAAATTCCTGTCCGTTACTCATCCCTTCTTCGATTCGAAGAAGATATCTACCCAACCTCTTTTTAAAATTCTTTCGCTTGTCTTCAGGAATAGACTTTTCATTCAATATACTTATTATTTCTTTTTGCTTACTTAATACTACGTAATTAAAAAGGAAAATGTTCTTATTCCATCGATAATAATTCGCTATTTTGTCAAATGGATCTGCAGGCCAGCCTTTATTATAATTTACGTTATCCTTATCATCTTTACACAAATTATCCTTAAGGCCAAAATTCAATTTTCTAAAATCTGATAATACTTCTTCTACCCTATCTTCAAAAAATTGAAGTTTATTTTGAAATTCTTTCCCATAATTCATTTTCTCATTTATTTTAAGAAGATATTCACTAAATTTCTTCCTAAAATTTTCTTGATCTTTATGGGCAAGCCTCTGATCTAATATATCTGTTATGTATTTTCGCTTATTCAATATTACGTAGTTAAAAAGGTCACTTTTTTTCCTCCTTTCATAATCTTCTGCTATTTCGTTAAAACACTCATTACTGTTCTTAAAATCCAATTTTTCGAAGTCTTGGAGCACGTTTTTTACATCATCCTCACTAAATTGAAGATTTGTTTGAGGAGACGCGTCAGTTCTACTTTGATCATCAAGTTGAGGATTTTTTTTAGTAGATTGGACTAATAAACTTTCTGTGCTGTTAGAGAAAGAATGATTATTTTCTTCAGATTGAGAACTTTTCTTTTTAGACGTATTAGTAAAAAAATTAGTTAGTGAACTAAACATTAAGCACCTCTTAGTATTACTATTTAGCTATAACTTAATTCCAAATGTTGTAAAGCTAAAATTAACATGTAAATTCATTTTTTTTAAGATAATTATTAAGTATCTTCCTTCTATAAAAATTTCATAATCAGCATATGACAAATGTTTAAGATATTGATTTTGTTTGTATTTTTATTAGTTTACCAGGCAATATTATTAATGAATTAGTCAGACAAATATCTTGGCCAAACTTTACTCCATCCACAAACTCTCCATTTGTTACTCCAGTTGCAATGAACACTGATTCACTTTTTGCCATGTCTTTCACGGTGTAGATTTTTTCTGGGTCAGTGATATTCAAATTTTTTGCTCTTTCTTTTAATTGATCCGTGTCAAATATTAATCTTCCTTCTATCTGCCCACCGATTGAACTTAGCGCTGCTGCTGCAAGCACTCCTTCTGGAGCTCCTCCTGTGCCGATATACATATCGTGATTGCCATTTATTAGCGAAACTATGGCTGCAACATCACCATCATCTATTAATTTCACTTTTGCTCCTAGCTTCCTAATTTTTGCTATTAATTCATCATGTCTTTCACGTTTAAGTACAGTTACTATAAGATCACTTGCTTTACATCCTTTTGCCTTGGCTAAATTGTCCAGATTCTTCTCAATCCTATTTTTTAGTGAGACTACACCCTCTGGAAGATTTTTTCCTACTGCTATCTTTTCCATATAAACATCAGGTGCATGTAAAAAATTACCTTTTTTCGTTGCAGCAAGAACGGACATTGCCCCTGATTTGTAATGAGCACAAATCGTAGTGCCTTCAAGTGGGTCAACAGCAATGTCAATCTCAGGACCATTTCCAGTGCCAACATTCTCGCCAATATATAGCATCGGCGCTTCATCTCTCTCACCTTCACCAATTACGATAGTACCATTTATTTCCATTGAGTTTAGCACCGTACGCATTGCATCAACTGCAACCTGATCGGCCTTTTTTTCATTACCAAGGCCTGCCAATTTATATGCAGCAAGTGCTGCAGCTTCGGTTACTTTCACTAACTTATAGGCTAAACCTTCTATCATTTGCTCGAGAATCATAAATCAATATATATCATGCCATTTGATACTGCAAGATTACTTGACTGAATAATGAAAAAGTTGATATAATAAGCGTATAGCAATAATAGTAAGATTTGAATATGATCGGTAATTTAACTTATGAAGATGTAAAGAAATTTGTAACTGATAATCCTAATATAGCTGCTCAGGAATTTGGTGAGAAGCTAAAACAAAGTGGGCCAACAGATGCAAAGATTTGTGATTTGTTTATGGATATTCTCCGCTCAGGGAAAAGCAGTATTTTAAATGATTATGATACATTTCTAAAAATTGTTGAATTGCTCGCAAAGTCAAATATTAAAATTGATATTGGAGATACTACTTCTAAAACTGTATTAGATTACGCTGTGTCAGGTGAAAAACCTAACGTTATAAAGATATTTTTGGATAGCGATAAATTTGATCAAGAAAGAAAATCGAATGCTTTGTTGACCGCCGTTAATGAAGGTAAAGTTCAAGAGTTTGAGATATTTTTAGATTACATAGATCATACGAAAATACTAGAGGTTCTTAACACAGCTCCTCACAATGAGAGCACTGAAGTTATGAAGATACTCTTGAATAACAAAAGATTTACTGGAGAAGAGAAAGTTCAGGCTTTGAGTAATGCCTCTGTAGATAGCGACCTACCAAAAATTAAGTTACTTTTAAAGTATATGACAGGTATACCAGAAGATGGTATAAGAAATCTTCTAAAAATAATTGAAGAAGAGAAATTATCACTCAGAGAACAACTTCAAATAGATTCTGAGTTTAAAGTCGACTTCAGCAATTCTGATCACAATAAATATCTCTCAAGCTGTGTAATAATTGCACTGCTTAGATCAGCATTAAGTAACACGCCTAATTTGGGAGGGAATAGAGCGGAGTCCAGCAGTAGTGGAGAAACTGCTGTGCTAAATAGCAATGACGTTGGAAAGTGGTATCAACGTATAGCGAGAACAATAAACTCAATCAGTTTTGAAGACTTACAAAGGGATTTAAATAAGCAAAAAACTAGTTTTCAAAGCAAGTGTGGACAAGGTACTGTGTTAGGAAACGCATTGCTAGAGTGTGCAATTCAAAATGAGAATTTTAATGTAATAAAATTTCTCTTAGAAAATAGAGTGACCGTTATTAATGCAATCAGTCAAGAAGACAGTTATTACGTTAGCAAAATTGAAGGAGACAAACCTATATTATGCTTTGTTGTCTCTTACACTGATGATGACAATGCTGAGATTCTGAGCACGTTACTGCAAAGTGTTAATGCAGAGCAATCAAAACTAGATCCTGAAAGTGAATTGTACAGATTATATCAACAGTTGAAGGATGATGCATTCTGCACTGCTTCTTCAAAAAAGAATTCTGTAGCAGCAACAGCACTAATACAAAATGATCGAGAAATAATTGTGCCGCATGGATCAGCAACAAATAAGGAACAAGAAACATTCCACATAGAAACAAATAGTGTATCCAATAGTAATAGAAATGTTATTAGTAAACCTGTAGCAACAGTGCTCCCTGTTAGTACTAACGATGATAATCATAATAACAAAAATGAAGCACCTGTATCAACAAGGACTGGCCCAACCGTCACACCAAATAATGATAAGAAAGCTAACGGCTTTGTAGAGGCTCAATTTTCTCCACCACATGAAAAAGAAACTAAATACAAAAAAAGTAAGGAGAGTTTTTACGCCTCATTAAGGAGTGATGTTGTTGGAGTTGTTATTGCAGGATTGTTTGTTGCTGCTGCTGTGACGGTTCCATCTTTAGCTGGTGCATTAGTTTGCAGTGTCCTAGCTATTTTAGTTGTAATGGTAACTGGATTACATGTAAAAAATTTTACACTTCCAAGTTACAGCGAAATGAGAGAAAATAAGGTTGAACCTGTAAATTCAAGTTTGAGAAACCATGCAATCTAGCTCCTAGAATCACTTTTCAAACCAATTATAATTTCTTGATTGTTAAACCACTTTATCAAAATTAAGTGGGACTAGTGCGATTCGAACGCACGGCCTTCGGATTAGGAATCCAACGCTCTATCCTACTGAGCTATAGTCCCATGTCTTCTGCTATTTATGCAAAATTATAGCAAAAAGTCTCGCATTTTTCTAGGCACCCTGTATAATTAATTCACAATAATAAAAAATATTTCTGTATTTCTTGAATGTAATACTGTTATATTTAATAATACGATTCCAATTGAAAGATTAATGCTAGTTAACAATATTAGTTACTTTTATAGTAATCAAGATGGCTTTGCTTTAAGCAACATCAACATTCAAGTGAAGAAAGGAGGTGTTGCCTGTTTACTAGGTCATTCTGGCTGTGGCAAGTCAACAATTCTAAAATTAATTGCAGGAATAGAAAATCCAAAATCTGGAACCATTGTTATAAATGATAAATTAGTTGCAAGTAACAAAGTGTCAATTGCTATAGAGCGTAGAAATATCGGATTGATTTTTCAGCATTCTGCATTATTTCCTCATAAAACAGTAATAGAAAATATAACTTTTGCTATTTGCAGTACTTCTAAGAAAGAAAAATACCTTACTGCATTGGAAATCTTAAAGCTATTTAATATAGAAAAATATGAAAACATGTACCCTCATGCTTTATCAGGAGGACAGCAACAATTAGTTGCAATAGCAAGAGTAATGGCGCAAAATCCTGATGTTGTTTTGCTCGATGAACCATTTTCTAATTTAGATATACTGCTCAAATATCGAATAAGGCACCATATATTGTCACTTTTTAGAAGCAAAAATATTCCTGTACTCATGGTAACTCATGATCCGCAAGAAGCGTTGAAAGTTGCAGATTTTATTTACGTGATGAAAAATGGTAAAATTATTCAATCAGGAGTTCCTAGCTACATATACCACAGACCTAAAGATGATACGTTAGCAAAATTTTTTAGTGAGCTTCCTTTTACTCTACAGCTAAACTAAACTTAATGTTAGGCTAAAACTATTATAAGATAATTAAAAACTCTTGATTTATAATTCAATAAAAGTGATATAATTTATGTATCACTTGGCTTCAGTCAAGTTTTAATACCTAAAAGTTAATATTTTCAACGGAGGTACAAATGAGTTTAGGTCCATGGCAGCTGTTTCTAGTCTTAATAATAATCTTAGTTCTGTTTGGTGCAGGTAGGTTACCACAAGTTATGGGTGATTTAGGCAAAGGCATTAAAAACCTTAAACAAGAACTTAAGGATTCAGAGAAACTATCATCTAACGAACCAGATCGTTAGCGTCCTTATGTTTCGTGACACGCACTAGAGTGCGTGTCATTTATTTAAATAAGGCTAAAGAATTGAAGAGGTATAACTGAAATATATTAATAATTACGTTAGTTAGAATGTTATTAAAGGGCAATTATGCAAAAAAGTGCGAAACTAAGCGAAGATAAAAAATTGGCTTCTGATATTCTCAAAGAGGTTGCAGATACCAATAACAACGATAGTGATAAAGTAACATTGTTCGACATCAAAACAGCTTTACATGAGCGCGGTTTTGGTATTTTAATAATCATCTTCTCTTTACCGCTATCAGTACCTATACCTGTTCCACCTGGCTATACAACCATTCTTTCTATGCCTTTAATCTTATTTTCACTGCAGCTTCTATTTGGGTTTGATTCTCCTTGGATGCCTAATTGGCTAGAAAGGAAATCTTTTCAACGTTCAACACTAGCTCTTGTGGTAGAGAAAACTTCACCTACAATTAAAAAAAATAGAAAAGTTCATGAAACCAAGAATGTCTTTTATTTTTCTTGGTCCGGGTGAAAAGATTCTAGCTTTTATGATGTTGCTTTGTGCAATAATAATAGCTCTTCCATTACCTTTTACTCACTTCCTTCCTGCAATTGGTATAACTCTTATTTCACTCGGCATTATGGGTAAAGATGGATTTTTATCTACGTTGGGAGTGTTATTTTCATTCTGTGCGTTATTGGTTACCCTTATTGTAATAGTTAAAGGACCAAAACTTATAGCCGGAACACTTTCTCTTCTTAAAAGCCTTATAACTTAAAAGCTTTAAAACACTTTAATAAAAGAATGAAGTACAGCATGAAATGAATAATCTATATTGAAATATAGCAATAACTATGTTAGTTAGAAGTTAGAATGTTATTAAAGGGTAACTGTGGAAAAAAGTGAGAAATTGACTGAAGATAAAAAATTGGCCTCTGATATTCTCAAAGAGGTTGCAGATACCAATAACAACGATAGTGATAAAGTAACATTGTTCGACATCAAAACAGCTTTACATGAGCGCGGTTTTGGTATTTTAATAATCATCTTCTCTTTACCGCTATCAGTACCTATACCTGTTCCACCTGGCTATACAACCATTCTTTCTATGCCTTTAATCTTATTTTCACTGCAGCTTCTATTTGGGTTTGATTCTCCTTGGATGCCTAATTGGCTAGAAAGGAAATCTTTTCAACGTTCAACACTAGCTCTTGTGGTAGAGAAAACTTCACCTACATTAAAAAAAATAGAAAAGTTCATGAAACCAAGAATGTCTTTCATTTTTCGTGGTCCTGGTGAAAATATTTTAGCATTTATAATGCTGCTTTGTGCATTATCGATAGCAATCCCACTTCCTTTAACTAACTTCATTCCTGCAATTGGTACAACTCTCATTTCACTGGGTATCATGAGCAAAGATGGATTTCTCTCGATAATGGGAGTATTAGTATCATTGTGTGGGTTATTACTTACTCTTGTCGTAATAGTTAAAGGACCACAGCTTATATTTGGAGCATTTTCTTTTCTAAAAAGCTTTGTACATGGTTAAGCTTTACAACACTTTAACAAAAAAAAAAGAGCCCTTTACACCGATCGGTAAAGATCATATAAAAATGTACGTCTGCGGACCAACAGTATATGATACTGCACATATAGGAAATGCACGTTCTGTTGTTGTTTATGATGTATTATTTCGACTGCTGAAATTTTGTTATGGCAAAGTTACTTATGTGCGTAATATAACCGACATCGATGACAAGATAATCAATGCAGCAAATAAGAAAAGTAGTAATATAGAAAGTATCAGCGCATATTATACCAAAGCTTTTCATGAAGATATGAGAAGCATAAATTGCGTAGAACCAACACATGAACCAAAAGCAACAGAAAATATAGACCAAATTATTGAGTTAATTGAATCTTTGCTGCAGTCTGGTCATGCTTATGAATCAAATAAACATGTATATTTTAGTGTAGAATCTTACCCTGAGTACGGTGTTTTATCAGGGAAAAAAATTGATGAGTTGGATCATGGTAATAGAGTTGAAGTGGGTGAAAATAAAAAACACCCAGGAGACTTCGTACTTTGGAAACCTGCAAACGAAACTGACTATAAACTTTCAAGTCACTGGAATAGTCCATGGGGAGAGGGAAGACCAGGGTGGCATATAGAATGTTCAGCAATGTCATATGCTTACCTTGGCAAAGATTTTGACATTCACGGTGGGGGTATAGACTTGCAATTTCCTCATCATGAGAATGAAATTGCACAGAGTAAGTCTGCATTTGCTGAGTCAACGTTTGCAAAATATTGGGTACACAACGGGTTTCTTACAGTAAATGAAGAGAAAATGAGCAAATCCTTATTTAATATAGTCAAAGTAAGGGATTTGTTAGATAGTGGAATAAAGGGTGAAGTAATACGTTATGCGCTGCTTAAAACTCACTACAGAAAACCACTTGATTGGACAGAAAATGTTATCTCTGAGTCGCAAGAAACTTTAAACAAGTTTTATCGGTTATTACGTAGTACATGTATTGAGGAAAGTGATGCAGAAGTCTCTAAAGATTTTATAGAGGCTTTAAAAAACGATTTAAACATTCCTGAAGCTGTAGCCATATTGCATGAAATGGCTACAGAAATCAATAAGACAAGTAATGAATGTGAGAGGCTCAAATTAACTAAGAAGTTTGTTAAAAGCGCAAGGTTCATTGGTATTCTTGAGTCAAGTTATCAAGAGTGGTTTGCAAGTGGTGTGAATCATCAAGAAATAGAAAGGTTGATAGACTTAAGAAAAGTAGCAAAACAAAATAAAGATTATGATACTGCAGACAAAATAAGAGAGCAATTGAAACAAATGGGGGTTACAATTTCTGACAACGAAGATGGCACAACAACTTGGTATGGAAAATTATCTCCTATTGTTTATAGATAGCCTAGTATCATCGCTTATCTTACCCATACATCAAGGTTTTGTACTTTACACTATGTTATGCTTTAGGTCAAATTACGATCAACTACTTATATTACTTTTTGGAGTATTAGGATCCAGTCTTGGTGGAATAGCTAACTGGTATTTAGGTAGAATAACAATTTTTATCAGAAGATCACATCACAAATTAGAGAATGAAGACAAAACACCAAAAATCGTAAGGCACCTACTGATTTGTGCAGTTGCATTGCTTTCGTGGGTACCAGCACTTGGAAGTGTGACTCAGATTTTATCCGGTTACTTCAAGTTAAACCTTTATATTCTTGTTCCCTTAATTATTTTATCTAACTTCCTCTGTTTGTTGTATCTAACGTTTACCATCTAACTAAACATCAATAAACAACTTTTCTTCTGGTCATATTGAGCTAAATTTCTTCTTCAAACTACCTTTTAAAATGCTTTTATTAGTTTTTGTCATAATACGATCAAATACTCCTAATAACCTCTTAAGTAAGCTTGGGGTTAGCGAAGAGATAGGATTAACAGATACGTTGTTGTTTTTATCATCACCATTTGCTTTGTAGTCTATTGAAATAATCCCCCTACTCTTCCCACCAGTTAGAAGTTTTCCGATTATAGGGATTTTCAACAAAGATTTGTTAATTGAATATGCTGGTATTACTTGTCCTTCAACCTGGAATTTATAACCCTTAATATCGAGTGTACCACTAGTGCTAATGCCTAGTTCCGCTCCTTCAAGCCAAGATTCTTCAATTTCAACAGTGCCATCTTTATATGAAAAAGGTGCATTACACTTATAAAAATGTACACCTTCGTTCTTTATAGCATTTACAATACCAGGCAGTGAAGACATTGATAATAAAGTGGTAAGCAGTGGAGCATCTTTGATATAGAAATTGCTGATAGATAACATACCATAATGTCCTCCATTTTCTCTCTTAGAAGATAGATAAAGAGAGAATTTGCCGTTTTTAACTGATTTACTAATCCCTAAAGAACGCAAAAGCATACCTGAATTATCCGCGTATATTTCAAGCCCTATTTCACTGTATTCTGCTAATATATTACTATTATCCTCTGAAAACTTTCCTGTAAATTGACTTCCACTGCAATCACCTTTAGCGCAAGTTACGTTCAGCTTGGCATCTTCTATGGTAATGCCTTCTTTCATAATTATATTGTCAACATTCATAGTAACTTCTATTTTGTTACTTAATCGATTACTATCTTTGCCAAGTAAACCTAACACATCACTTAAGTTGATTTTCTCACCGTGAATAGTTATGGCATCTTTCTCCTTACCTGATTCAATTTCTATACTAAAATTATTATCAGGTAATTTAAAATTGCTAGAATTTAAATATAAATTTCCATTTTCTACTCTTCCGCTGAACTTTATATCTAAGTCGTTTCCCATAATGTCTAGTTTGTCTATTAATAACTCACTTACTCCTTTTAACTTTACAGAGAACAAAACTTTATTGTGATCTTCAAAGCGATTTTTCCACCCTAAATAACTTGAACGTAATTCAAGCTCTGATAAATCTATACTACCATTAATATATCCCGTTTTATCTTGATTTACCACTGATTCTATATTTACATTGATGTAGCCACTATCGAAATTAAGTATTTGAGCAGGTAAATCTCCGATTAAATTCCAGGCGAAACTTTCATTTTTGTTGCTACTTTTCAGGTCAAATAATAGCTGTGTGTTATTCACCATGCCGCTACCATTTAAATCTATAAAGTCACTACCAAAATCGAGCTTAATATCATATTTACCAAGACTTTCATTATAAGTGACCAAATTGTCAATTTCAGAATGAAATTTAGCTAAAAAATCTACCTTTTTGTCACTAGAGTTTAGATTAAAGATGCGAAAATTAAATACAGATTTTGCTATTCCACCTACTTTATCTCTTTCAACTTTCATCACATCATCCAGCTTGAATTTTATAGGCTCATATAACCCATAGGCATCACTTACAGCCTGACCATTAATTGTGAGAACAGAATCTTCTTTATTGAGAGAGTTCATTTCAATATCACCACTATCGATAGTGAAATTCTGGAACTTAGCGCTATTTACAGTAATTTTTAGATTGTTATTCTTGAAAGTGAGATCACCGCTTAATTCTTTTACTTGTTCAAAATCCTCATCAAATTGAACGCTACCATTTTCTATATCAGCAACAATTACAATACCTGATAGATCATCATTTATTAAGCTATCGATTTTACCGTTAAAACTTATAATTGTATTTATGATATTTCCATCAATATTACCGCAATACCACTTTCTAAATTGATCGTTTACTATACCATCTGGTACATAAGTACATAAATCCTTTGCAACAAGTTTACTAATGTTAACTCTAAGCAAAGCATGACTTGTACTAAAGTTCATTTTACCAATCAAAGAAAGGTACATACCATTTAACTTAAAATGAAAGTTTTTTACGCTGATGGTTTCATCACTATATGTCAAATTTACATTTACATTAGTTAAGGCTAAGTTTTTGTCCGAATGATTCTCTGTATTTAATATGTATATGTTTCCGTCCACAACTTCATCCTTTCCATTAATTCTAATTGAAAAGTTTCCTTTGAATCCTATTTCTTTGTCAAAATTGTAACTTTTAACTAGTGTGGAAAACTCGTTAAATAGGCCCAACTTTAGATTATAGAATGTTCCATACAAATTTAGTAAATTATTGCGGTTTTTTATCGTAATGGATAAATCATCATCTAGAAACCCTTTACCTTCTTTTGTATGGACACGAATATCCAAAACATTGAAATCTTCCCCCTTCCCTGCAGATACTTTATCAATGAAAAATTCACCTTCCGTGTTTTTATTGATAGCAATGTTAGTAATTTCAACCCTTGAGTCTACATTGAAGTAGAAAAAAAACTTTCTTATTGCCTTTAGAAGATTTTTTGTACTACTCATCTTGTCTGTCATTACAGATGTTGTTATCCCTTTGGTCTCCTCTTTCTTTATATATATGTGTACATTATCAGCTAAAATCTGAGAGAACTTTTTGGAACTTAATTTAAAGTGTACGAAAAGCTCAGGGACTTCTATGGTAAAATCAGGATTTGTTATTTTTAAATCTGTAATGACTAGCTTGCCATCTTTATGCAAAATAACCGAGGTACTCTCCATGCTGACATCCGAATTGGCAAATATCTTTGATATTTTTTTCTTTATATAGAAATTAATATAACTAATATTGATTTCTAGAGGTCCCTCACCTTTAAAAAAGATAAAGAAGCAGAATATAAATAATAAAATTATAAAAAATGATATAGTGATTTTTTTAAGCATCGATTATTGCTTTTCTTGCTAAACTGTCAGCTTCCTCATTGTATTTATCACCATTATGCGCTTTTACCCACTTCCAATTAATTTCGTGTTGCAAAGCAACATTATCCAATTCCTTCCATAATTCTATATTTTTTACTGACTTCTTATTACTTGTCTTCCAACCATTCATTTTCCACTTATTTATCCATTCTGTTATACCATACTTAACATAAAGACTATCCGTATATAAATTGACATTACAAGGAAATTTTAGTGCTTTCAGCCCATTGATCACTGCTTTTAACTCCATTTTATTATTTGTAGTATTTTCTTCTCTACCAAAAATATTCTTTCTATGATTTTGAAATAATATGATCGCTGCCCACCCTCCTAAACCAGGGTTACCAAGGCATGCTCCATCTGTGTATATTGTCACTTCCTTTTTATTCATCTTTACTGTAGTGAATGAATTAAAGTATACCGTTACTTCTATGAAAATACTATTTTTATAGATATAGAGGCAATTTAAGCCACACCTTTAAATTTTATTATGGAAACAAAAAAAAGTGCTACAACGAGTATTATTAGAAGAGAAAGTAAAAGATAGTTTTTATGTTCTTTCATAGTCAAAACAAGTCAATAGAACAAAAAATAATACTAGCAAACAGAGAAAATAGATAAGAAATTGAGTAAGAAAACATTTTTTTTTGTGAGCTATGACTCTTAAGCCTTATAACGGATATGGCAAACCAAATAAAAACACAACCTTCAATAATTGCCATACTGAGGTAAAATAGAGCCTTTTTCAAAAATAGTGCTGGAAGTAAGCTAGTTAATACGAGTAACACGCTATAGATTAATATATATTTCCTCGTTTTTTCTGGACCATAAACGATATTGAACATTGGAATCGATGCTTTTGTATAATCTTCAGATCTATTTAAGGATAGAGCCCAAAAATGTGGTGGAGTCCACATAAAAATTATTAAAAATAGAATACAACTTTCCCAGCTTACAGAGTCAGTTACAACCGCCCAGCCAATCATTGGAGGAAAAGCACCTGCTGCACCACCAATAACAACATTCTGCGGAGTACGCCTTTTGAGCCAAATTGTATACACAAAAACATAAAATAATATGCTAATTGCAAGCAAAGCAGCAGAAACATAGTTCACTGCTATTGCCATGATAAATACTGACAATATTCCAAGAGTTATGCCAAATTCAAGAGCGCTTTCTGCAGAAACTCTACCTGAAGGTATAGGGCGGTTTTTTGTTCTCTCCATAAGCAAGTCTATATCTCTGTCATACCACATATTTATTGCACCTGCAGATCCTGAACCAAGAGCAATGCACATAAGAGATATTAGTGCAAGGAAAGGATGAATACTACCTGGTGCAGCAACCATTCCAGCAATTGCAGTAAACACTACAAGGTACATTATCCTTGGCTTCAGCAAATGCCAAAAATCCAGTATTGTTGATTCAACATTTAGCAAAACACTTGTGTACATTCTATTTTATCACTGGTGGTTTTTCAAAAGTATGAAAAGGCGGTGGTGAAGATACCGTCCATTCTAAAGTGTCACCTTCCCAAGGATTATCTCCAGTTTTTTTGCCCCACTTAAAGAGATGTATAACTATAAATACAAAAAACATAACTGAAAGAAAGGACATATATGAACCAATTGAGGATATATAATTCCAAGGGATAAACGCGTCAGGATAATCAGGTATACGCCTTGGCATACCTGCTAATCCCAGGAAATGCTGGGGTAAGAAAGTGACATTGGTGCTAATAAAAGTGAGCCAAAAGTGTATCTTTCCTAAACACTCGTTATATTGCTTACCTGACATTTTGCCTATCCAATAATAAAAACCGGCGAAAGCTCCAAATAATGCAGCAAGCGACATGACATAGTGAAAGTGAGCAACGACATAATAGGTATCATGCAAAAGCCTATCTATTCCACCGTGAGAAAGAATTATTCCTGTTATACCTCCACCAACAAACATGAAAATAAAACCTAGTGCAAATAGCATGGGAGTTTTAAATTCAATCGCCCCACCCCACATAGTTGCAATCCAACTAAAGACTTTTACACCAGTTATAACGCCAATAAAAATTGTTGTAGTGCTAAAAAATACAGCAGCATCTTCGCTAAGCCCAACAGTAAACATATGATGAGCCCAAACCATAAAGCCAAATGCTGCTATACCTATCATAGCATAAACCATCCCTTTATAGCCAAATACTGGCCTATGGGAAAAAGTTGATACGACTTGGCTTATGATGCCAAATGCAGGAAAAATAATTATGTAAACTTCTGGATGACCAAAAAACCAAAACAGGTGTTGAAATAACACAGGATCACCGCCACCAGCAGGATCAAAAAAGGAAGTACCAATATTGCGATCAGTTAGCAGCATAGTTATAGCACCAGCAAGTACCGGTAAGGCAACAATTAACATAAATGACGTTAGTAAAACAGACCAAACAAATAGTGGCATTTTAGTGAGTGACATGCCTTTTGCACGCATATTGAATATAGTGACTATAAAGTTGATCGCCCCAACAATTGATGACATACCAGCAACATGAAGTGCAAGTATAGCAAGATCAACTCCTGCACTTGGGTGAGACATGATTTGCGATAGAGGTGGGTATAAAGTCCATCCTGTCCCAGGACCTTCGCCAGCAAACACCGAGAGAATAAGCAGAATAAAAGATGACACTAACAACCAAAAACTTAAATTATTCATACGAGGAAATGCCATATCTGGTGCACCAATCATGAGAGGTACGAACCAATTACCAAATCCTCCCATTAAGGCTGGCATTATCATAAAAAACACCATTATTACCGCATGCCCTGTAATCATTACGTTATATAGCTGGTAATTATTGTTAAGTATATTAATGTGCATTAGCTGAGTACGAATAATTACCGATAATAATCCACCAATAATTCCAGCTAATATGGAAAAAATAATGTATAGTGTCCCTATATCTTTGTGATTAGTAGAAAACAGCCAACGTCTTATACCTTTTGGTACATCACTCATATCTATACTCCAAATTTAACTTACTAATTTTTTATCTTCAATCCACTTATTAAAATCTTCTTTACTCACTGCTTCAACAACAATTGGCATAAATCCATGACCTTGACCACAGAGTTCATAACATTGCCCATAATAAATACCGGGCTTTGTAACGTTAAACCATGCTTCATTTAGTCTACCTGGTATTGCATCAACTTTTATACCAAAAGCAGGTACTCCCCAGCTGTGTATTACATCTCCTGCTGTCACTTGTAAACGAATATTAGTATTGATAGGTAAAATAACGTTATTATCAACAGAGAATAGTTTTAAATCTCCTTCGCTAAAGTCTTCTTTTCCTTTTATATAGCTGTCAAATGAAATACCTTGATATTCTGGGTACTGGTAACTCCAATACCATTGATGACCAATAACTTTTAGTGTTATGTCAGCTTTTGGCACTTTCTCCTGTAGTTTGATTAATTCAGCATTTTTAAAAGCCAATATTCCAACAATAATCGTTGGTATAACAAACCAGATAATTTCTAAAAAGATATTATGAGTTATTTTACTGACATTTTTCACTTTGCCCTTACGAAAGCGAAATACTATATAAGCAAGCAGGGCCCATACAAAAAGCATAATTGCAATCATTACACTCATCACAAACGAATGTGACTTAACTACAACCTCCATTATCTCAGTTGCAGGTGCAGGAAATCCAAATTGCCAAGAAGTAGGAGCAGAAGCAATTGATATGTTTGAGTAAAACATTATCAATAATGCAAATAACTTCACCATATTTTTTGCTGTAAAACTACTGTAAAACTAACTGTATAATAGTATATATAAACTTACTATGCAAACAGAGATTATAGAATGTACACAAGTGTTTTGCTAAATATTGAATCAACAGTAAATGATGATTAATGTTTTTTTAGTATTTAATAAATATAATAATACGATACTAACTTGAGGAAAAAAGCATTTACATGAATCTATTTTAAGTTAAAATATTATAATATTTTAAGTTAAATATTTACTTTAAGGAAATTCTATAATAAGTTTAATAGTGTCTGTTATTGCTAATAACCCTCTAGCCTCACACCTAAAAGCAGTAACAGACACTATTAAACTTTAGGTAGTTTTACCTATTTATAATTCATTAAGGTAAAAATCCTACTAATTCCTTTGATTTTATTATACAGATGAGTTTACTAATTAACCTTTAATGTTTACGTTAGCATTTGCATCTTGTGTGTAAATTTTTTTGCATATCAAACTCTTTAAACAAATTTTTTAGAAAAGCCAAATAAATTATCTCTCTATGAAAGATCTATCGAATGTTGCAATTATAGGTGTAAACAAGAACGATAAAAGAGTGCGGGATTGAGTAACTATATATACTTCTGCTGGCATACCAGGATATAGGTATACGTTTTTAAACTGAGCAAGTTCTGATTTTGGTATCACTACTCGCACTGAATAATAACGCCCCATCCTTGGATCATCAAGAGCATCAGGAGAAATATGGTTTACTATACCGTTAATTAAACTTAAGCGACGTGCACTATAAGCGCTCAGCCTTACTTTAACTTTCAGCCCTTCTAGTCCGTCAATAGAGACTATATTGCTATCTTTCTTTTTTGCTGACAGTATCTCTTCTATGTTTCTGGTTAGAACTTTAGCATCTATTATTAGATCATCATCTGATGGTACTATACTCATGATTGGAACTCCAGATTGTATAACACCACCTTCAGTGTGGTATCTTATATCTGTAACTATACCATCTTGAGGTGATTTAATTATTGTACGTGCTAACGAATCTTCAGCAACCATCAGCCTCTCTTTTAAGTCTGCAATAGATGTATTAACTTCCTTAAGCTCAGCATTTGCTCTTTCTTGAGCATCATTCTTCACATTTATAATCTCTAACTCATTTTCTCCAATTTTTTGCTGCACTTGAGATATTGCAGAACGATAATGCCCAACTCTGCCCTCAATGTCAGCAAACTGTTTTTCTAAAGCTAAAATGTGTGGTTTGCTTATATGGCCACTATCAAGTAATTGTCTTTTTGTTTCTAACTCCTCAGTTATCAAGTCATATTGCTTATGAGCTGCATTTAGTTGAAAGTTTAGCCCCGCTAATTCATCATTTAACTGCTTTATACGTTGTTGCAGTATGTCTGTTTTTCCCAATATGCTCTTTCTCTGAGAGTTGAATAACTTTACTTGATTATTTATCGCTTTACTTACAAGTTCATCGTCCGACAATTTTTTAACCTCGTCAGAAAATTCTAGCGTGTCTAAATCTCCTCTGATTGCAATAAGTCTTGCTTCAGTTGCCAAAAGTGATAAGAGTTTTTCTTTAATTATACTCAAATTTGCCTTTTCGTTAACATCACTTAATAAAACTAAAGGCTCATCTTTTTTAACTGTTTGACCTTCTTTTACTAAAATTTTGCTTATTATTCCCCCACCCAAGTGTTGCACTATTTTTCTATTTGAAGAGACAATAACTTCTCCACTTGCATGCACTGCTCCGTCAATTGGAGCTATAGCCGACCAAATACCACCTATTCCAAAAAAGATGAATATCACCACTAAACCAAAAAATAGTGGTCCCCATGTGACTTTTAGGACTTCATTTATGTTATTACTCTCACGTTTAAAAATAAAATTTATCATCGCATCAATCCATGCGAACGTCTTATCCAAAAATTGATATTTCTTCTTTCTATTTCCTGCCCCTTGCATATCTATATCATCACTGCCAATCAGGCCTTTCAAAGAAAGTCCAGCACTAAGCTTTTTTAACTTACTCATTATAATACTACTGCGAATTTTTGTTAATCAGGATAACACACAAAAACAAATAATCTATACCTTAAGTACTTTACTTAGACTATGGAACATCAGAATAAACTATTTAGTAACAATTCTTATACTCTATTGAATGGTTCAGCATTAGGCTAGAAAATCAAAAAGGTTTTACAATAACCATAATAACTATAATTATTATTAACGCTGTTACTGTTTCGTTTAAAACACGAAAATAAACGTGAGTTTTCTTATTCAAGCCCACTGCAAAATTTTTCCTATGTTTTGCAAGTAGACCATGAATAGCAAACATTAAGAATAATGCTAGCGCTTTTACATGAAACCACCCTTCGCGGTATGCTTCCCTAATAATCATTAGCATAATTCCAAAACTAAGGGAGAAAAGCATTGCAGGGTTTATGATATATCTAAGGAGTCTCTTCTCCATTATTTGAAGTAAGCTGTCATTTTCTGACCCTGGTTTTACAGATGCATGGTAAACATAAAGCCTTGGCAAATAGAGCATACCTGCCACCCACATAATTACAGAGATAACGTGAAAAGCTTCAAGCCAGTGATAGTAGTCCATATAGATAGTATTATAAAATGTTAAAAATTTCTGGTATGATCTCAATTTAATAAAAGAAAGTCAATATGAAAGCAGAAAATTTCACTAAAGAACAGGTGATTGGATTCTACAGAAAAATGCTTCTCATACGCAGATTTGAGGAAAAAGCAGGACAATTATACGGAATGGGATTAATAGGCGGATTCTGTCACTTATCAATAGGGCAAGAAGCAGTTGCAGTTGGGACTCAAGCTGCATCAAAATCTGGTGATGCTTTTATCACAAGCTATAGAGACCATGGCTTAATGCTTGCATGTAATTCTGATCCGAATATTGTGATGGCAGAACTAACCGGCAAAAAAACAGGGTGTTCAAAAGGAAAAGGTGGCTCCATGCACATATTTGATGTTGAAAAAAATTTCTTTGGTGGACATGGAATAGTAGGTGCACAAGTCCCAATTGGTACAGGAATAGCATTTGCTAATAAATACAAGAAAAAAGACAACGTTGTATTCACATATTTTGGTGACGGTGCTACAAATCAAGGACAAGTATATGAATCATTTAATATGGCATCTTTGTGGAAGTTACCTGTGGTTTATATCATAGAAAATAACGGATACGCAATGGGAACTTCTGTGCAAAGATCAACTTTAGTAACTGAACTATATAAAAGAGGAGAGAGTTTTGGTATTTCTGGAAAACAAGTTGATGGAATGGATTTTTTCTCTGTCTATGAGTTAACAAGTGAAATAGCTGAGCACGTACGTGGGGGAAAAGGACCTCTCTTGCTTGAAATGAAGACATATCGATATCGTGGCCATTCAATGTCAGATCCTGCTACTTATCGCTCAAAAGAAGAAGTTGAAGATATGAAGCAAAATCATGATCCTATAATCACCCTAAAGCAGTATATAACAGACAATAAAATCGCTTCTGATGAAGAATGCAAAGCTATTGATAAGGAAATACGAGATTTAGTAAAAAAGTCAGAAGATTTTGCTAAAAATAGTAAAGAGCCAGACATTGATGAACTATATACTGATGTTTATAAATTTGTTAGCTAATCAGTTTCCATCAAAATTATGTTTTGGCCTACTATAGATATTTTTTGGCAGCACTTAACTTTATTATATAACAGCCTAGTCAATAGAAACTGTAGTAACTCTTATATTATTGATATACACCGCTCTTGGATCATAGGTTAAATGAGTTTTATTTGACTTTTTGCGCTAGTTTGCAGAATATAAAGTTGTTAATTGAATAAAATACATGACAAAAGAAAACTGGGAGACAGTAATTGGACTTGAGGTACACGCTCAGGTTTCTTCTAAGACAAAGCTATTTTCTAGTTCACTAACGGAATTTGGCACTGAGCACAATACTCAAGTTTCTCTAGTTGATGCAGCAATGCCAGGTACATTGCCAATATTAAATTATTTCTGCATAGAGCAAGCAATATGTACCGGTTTTGCACTTTCTGCAGAAATTAATAAATGCTCTTACTTTGATCGTAAAAATTATTTTTATCCCGATTTACCACAAGGTTACCAAATAACCCAGTTCTTTGAGCCAATAGTTAAAAATGGTAAAGTGTTTATCAATAATAATGAAAAAGAAATAAGAATTGCAAGAATTCACTTAGAGCAAGATGCAGGAAAGAGTATTCATGAAGAAAGCAAAACTTACGTAGATTTAAATCGTGCAGGTGTTGCTTTAATGGAAATTGTTTCAGAGCCAGATCTTCGTTCATCTGCAGAAGCTGCAGAATTCATGAAAAAATTGAGGCAGATTTTGCGTTACATCGGTTCATGTGATGGTGATATGGAAAAGGGGTCACTTCGCTGTGATGCAAATGTTTCCGTTCGCCCAAAGGGTAGTAGCACATTTGGCACTCGTTGTGAAATAAAAAACTTAAATTCAATACGTTATATTGTACAAGCTATAGATTATGAAGCACAAAGGCAGATCAAAATTTTGGAAAGCGGAGGAGAAATAAGTCAAGATACCTTATTATTTGATGTCACTTTAGGAAAAACAAAAGTGATGAGAAGCAAAGAAGATTCAAGTGACTATAGATATTTCCCTGAACCTGATTTGCTACCTGTTGAAATAAGCCAAGACAAAATTGATTCTATTAAATCATCTTTACCCGAGTTGCCAGATCAAAAAAAACTTCGATACATAGAGGAATTAGGTATCAATGAATATGATGCAGACGTTATCACTTCTGATAAAGAAATTGCCGATTATTTTGAAAAATTAGCAAAAAAGCATGATTCAAAGATTGCAGTTACCTGGTTAACCGTCGAGCTTTTCGGTCGTTTAAATAAAACAAATATTGATATTGTTAGCTCTCCAATTAAAGCAGATGCTTTATCCGAACTCCTCGACTTTATCGTCGATGGAACGATCTCTGCTAAACTTGGTAAACAAGTTTTTGATATTATGTTTGAAACTGGAAAGCCTGCATCCCTTATTATAGAAGAGCAGAATCTCAAGCAAATAACTGACACATGTCAAATCTCAGAGGTAATAGATAAAATCATCAATGACAACCAAGATAAAGTTCAAGAATATAAGGGTGGTAAAACAAGATTGTATGGGTTCTTTGTTGGTGAAGTCATGAAATCCACCAAAGGAAAAGCCAGCCCTGATGTCGTAAACTTGGTTTTGAGTGAAAAATTAAAATTGAGTGCCTAGGTGTACGGTCCCAGATCTTTTGCTATTTGCTTGACTTGTTTCTTTACATAGCTTCTAATTTAAATTCTGCTGTCTATTCTCTCTCATTCATAACCTTTTGCAAAACGTTTTTGCTTTCTTCTCTGCTGGTCACTATTGCTTATATAAAGCAAGTATAGTACTGAATGATGTTGCAAGCACTCAGTTCGGCAATATTATCGATTTAAGACGAAGTTAAGATTTCGATTTTTTATTCAAACTCTTCTGAAAGTTTTTATACATATTGAAGACATCTTGATAATTTAGGTGAGTGTAAACTTGAGTAGTTTCAAGGCTTGAGTGGCCAAGCAGCTGTTGTATTGATCTTATGTCAATATCTTCCTGAAGCAAATGAGTAGCAAAACTATGGCGAAATGCATGTGGAGATAAAATTTCTGGTAAGTTTAAAAATCTTCTTATTTTTTGCAAACGATTAGCAACATAAGTTCTTCCCAATTTTTTTCCTCTTACCCCGACAAAAAGATGTCCCGCTTCGTCAGAGTGGGGACAAGCTTTTATATATTTTTGTATACACTTTTTTACTACTGGAAGAATAAATACCTGCCTTTGTTTATCTCCCTTACCTGTTACTATTAAACTTTCATTGCTAATATCACTAACCTTAAGATTCAGTGCTTCAGTGATTCTTAAGCCCGTACCATATAGCAGAACGACAATTGCAATTTCTCTTTTTACCACCCAAGGCTCGCCTAGATCAGGCAATTTCATTTCTTTCAATAGAGTTTCTATGTTAGATATTGAAAGTGCTTTAGGTAGAGTTCTTCTCTGAATTGGCCTTGATAAAGAAAATACCGCTTCATTATTTATTTCATAATTGTTTTTTATATATTTGAAAAAATTTCTGATTACTGACAATGCGCGAGTGTTAGATCTCGCATTTACACCTCTTGCATAACGAGAGGTAAACCAACTTCTCAGTTCAGGTATGCTTAATTTTTCTAAAGAGCCAACATTTACTTCTTCACCAATGTGAGTATTTAGGAAATTTATAAGATCTTTGAGGTCCCTCATGTATGACTCCAAAGTGTTTGGTGAGTAAGACCTGTTGTACTTTAGCCAATCATACCATTTTTCAATGATTGAACCGAGGTCCACAGTTACTTTTTAAAGAAAGCATCGATGCACGCATCCCTAAAGGCTTCATTTATATCAGGATGAGAGTGACAAATTCTGTATATATCCTCTGCTGCTGCACCATATGCCATTGCAACCGCTGCTTCATTGATTAGCGTATCAGCGTATGCTCCTATGATATGTACACCGAGTATTGTATCTGCTTTGCTACAAGTCAGAACTTTCACGAATCCCTCAGCATCATCAGTGACTTTTGCTCTACCGTTTGCAGCAAATTGACATTTACCAACTTTATACTTTCGACCAGCACTTTTTAGTTCTTCTTCGGTTTTACCGATTGAAGAAACCTCAGGATGAGTGTAAATGACTGACGGTATGATTTCATAATCAACGTGAGGCAATTGCCTTGCTAGTATCTCTGCAACTGCCACCCCTTCTTCCTCAGCTTTGTGAGCAAGCATTGCTCCGCCAATGACGTCACCAATAGCAAATATTCCTTTTACATTGGTTTCATACCTACTATTGACTTGAATAAAGCCACGACTGTCTTTTTCTATTTTTTCAAGACCATCAGAGCATGGCTTACGCCCTACTGAAATCAGTACCTTATTCGCCTCTATAGTACTTGTTTGGTTATCTTTTACAGAACAAACTTTCACATTCAAAAAGTTACTACTTTGTTTTATCTCTTCAACTTTAGTACCAAGTAAAAATTTTATTCCCTGCTTTTGTAGACTAGAAAGCAGAGACTTACTTAATTCTCCATCCATTGCTGCAGCGATTCTATCAAGAAACTCTACTACGGTAACTTCAGATCCTAACCTACTCCATACAGAAGACATTTCAAGCCCTATTGCCCCAGCTCCAATCACAACAAGCTTTTTTGGCACTTCAGTGAGAGATAGTGCACCTGTTGATGAAATGATATTTTCCTCATCAATATCAATTCCTGGAAGAGAACTAACATCAGAACCAGTTGCAATTACTATATTTTTTGTCTTTAGTACCTTACCTTCAACTGAAACTTCAAGGTTGCCTTGATCAAAAGAAGTAATTTTTCCAAGTCCATTGATCTTAGTAATTTTGTAAAGGTTGAATAGATATTCTATGCCTTTTCCAAGCTCCTGAACTCTAGCATCTTTATAGCCTAGCATTTCTTTCAAATCAAGACTTACATCCTTAACCTTTATACCAAGTTTTGATAGATTATTTTTCGCGCTAGCATACTGATAAGAGGAATGTAGTAATGCTTTTGATGGTATACACCCAACTCGCAAACACGTGCCACCAAAAATGCTATTTTTGTCTATACAAGCAACTTTGAGTCCAAGTTTTGCAGCAGCAATAGCGCATTTGTAACCACCTGGGCCACCACCTATAACAATCAAATCATAATCAGTCATAAAGAACAAACCTATTTTCTAAAGAATAAACACCATTTCCTTCAGTCGTTATATACATCTTACCATGAGTAAATACTGGAGCATGAAACACATTACCAGGTATTTTAATTACCCTTCCTGTACTTTCAGATCCAGGAAAAGCAAACATTGAACCTTTATTGCTTGTCACCCACAGTGTATGGGCATACATAATTGGAGCAAACAATTGCACATTTTCTATTAAATCAGACGTCCAGACTGTTTTTCCACTTTGTATGTCAATGCCAATTATTTTATTATCTTTAGTCACCATGAAAATTCTTCCGCCTTCTTTTTGTTTCTCTGCAGGAATAAGAGGGCTATAATATGACTCTATGTCTGATACACTTTTTACTTGTAGTGGTTTTGACCATAAGATATTTCCTGATTTTACATCAATACCGTAAATATAAGAATTACTCGTAGCTATTAAGATGTTATCGTGTACTTTAGGTGTAGTAGTTACATCTGTAAGCTGTGTATCTAAAAGATTTGTAGCTAATTTTTGGCTCCACAATTTTTTACCTTCTTCATTAAAAGCTATTAACTCACCATTTGAAAATGGTGCTATTATTTTATCATTAGAGATTGTTGGTGAGATGGAATATAAACCTCGAACCTCATTTATACCATTTTGATAAGCCCAAATGGGGCTGCCATCTTTTATATCAAATACATGTAGATAGTTATCAATAGTCAATACTACCAACTTATTGTTTATTACTATTGCTTTCCCTCTTGCCGGAGCTCTTAATTCTTTTTCCCATTGAATCTCCCCTGTTTTCGCATCTATTGCGTGTAGAATGTTATCCACTACAAAGAAAACATTTTCTTTGTAGCTCGATAAACTCATATTACCAATTTTTTTCCTACTTGAGAGGTATAATTTCCAATTTATAACTCTTGGATTATCGACATCAAAGGAATATAAGGTACCGTGCTTGTCTGGTAAAATAATGCTATTTTCTGTAAGTATTGGAGCTACATATCCTTGAGATAACTTTTTATCTACTAGACTTATTCGTTCGTTTGCCATTGTATAGTTACTATACAATAACATCATCATGACAATTATTATTTTCATTATTTATTGAAAACAAGATTTATTAATATACATACTAGAAACCTCAATCACAACGAAAATATTCTTATTGTACATTAAAAGCATTGATCTACGAATGTAATGTTATACCATTATGTAAAAATGTTCTTACTACAATAACTTTTACCAAGTATGGATTAAAGTACATTTCGATAGCCCAGACTAACGCTGTCAGTAATACTACCATAATATGAAATGGAAATGGATTCAGCATTTTCAGGATGAAAGATATTGTTGTAATGTCATTCATTTAAACTATGCATATCAATTTGAAAAATGTACACTGTCTTATGCTATAGTACCTAAAAGTAAATGCTCAACATACAAGATAACACTCCACTTTGTAGGCAATGGGTATTCTTGGCAGTATGTGCCCTTGCTTGCTCTGGACTGCTGTCAATAATTGTTATCTTTCTACGATTGCCTTTCATTTCCTCTCTCATTCCCTCCGCACAATATATTTTTGATAATGCACTGGTGATACACGTAAATTTGTCAATTTTGGTATGGATGTGCTCTATAATATCTCTGCTCTTCATCATAAACTTAAAAAACACCAATCATTGGTTTAACTTCTCATGGATTCTCTCAATCCTTTCCATGCTGCTAATGTTTATATCTGCATTTGTTCCAAATACTGAAGTTATCAAAAGTAACTATATACCTGTATTACAAAACAAATTATTTTTACTTGGACTCAGTCTTTTCATTACCAGCATATTGATAAATACAGCTCTAGCCTACATATCAAATAAACAAGACTCATATCTTTCAATCGGACAAATTGGCCTGGTCATTATACTTGTGTCATCATTTCTTTGTGTTGTTTTAGCACATAAAAATATGCCTCCAGGTCTATATCACTCAGACAAGAATTTATTTTATGAATATCTCTTTTGGGGAGGCGGACATTTACTGCAGTTTGCCTTTGCTCAAGCAATGTTTTTAGTTTATTTGATCATACTGAATGCTCGCTATATTAGTCTAAATAAAATTACCATTTTACCACTATTTATAAACACAGTTTTGACCGTAGGTGCGCCGTTTATATATTTTATTTATTCGGCGGATAGTGCTGAATTGATACAGTTTTTTACCTGGCATATGAGAATTGCTGGAGCAGTTCTGCCGTGCTTTTTAACAATATTAGTGTCTTGCAACATAAAAACTCTGCTCAATGATAAGGGCAATTATCTTCTCCACTCGTTTGTATTGTTCATTTATGGAGGTGTGCTTGGAGTACTAACTATTGAAGGAAATGTCACTATCCCTGCTCATTATCACGGTTCTGTGGTTGGTATTACTATAGCTTTTATGAATTTTGTCTACTGGCTGTTACCAAAATTGGGCTGTAAAGAAATAAAAAGCTCCATAGTAAGATTACAGATTTATGCATATAGCTTGGGACATTTTCTCCACATTACTGGACTTGTTTGGCTTGGTGGATATGGTGCATTAAGAAAAGTTGCAGATCTGCCAAGTATTTCATCAATGTTGGCACGTGCTTGTTTTATTACGGGTGGAGCTATATCAGTTATTGGTGGAATGTTATTCGTAATAATTGTGATTTTACATCTTCTTAAAGGCAAGGCTCGTACCAACTAACCCACAGAAACAAAACTAAAAATTTTAGTGTAAAATTACTATATTTACTTTGTACTATGGCTCAAATAACCTGCTTCAAATTTGGAAAGGCAGTGAAATGAAAAAAACTATATCAAGCTACACTGAATTCTTATTTGCTACTCCTTGTGGTTCTTGTGTTCCATTTACTTGAGAGCTAGGTTTCATTATTAAATCACCAGCTAAGAATGCAGATACTGTTGCTATAACAACGATTAACCACATGTCCAATTTAGTTGTATGTTCAAGTGTAATATACACTACTAACCCAACAGCAAGACCAGTACTAGCAGTAGCGATGTATGTTGCTTTTTCTTTTAGTTGTTTATTTGGTTCATTTTCGACTTCTAATATTTTCTCTTCTTGCTGTAAATACTGGATTTGAATATCTAGTTTATTTTTTTCATCTTTTAATTCTATATTTTTGTTCCGAGCTGTATTACTTGCATATTCTAAGGCTTTATTTAACCGTTCAGCCTGATCATTTTTAGTTCGTAAGTCTTTATTTTCCTTCTCTAGCTGCTCAAGTTTATTTATTTTTTGCTTCATTTCACTTTTCATTTCATTTTTTAGTTCATTTCTTATTTTATCTTTTAATGTAGCTACTGCTTCTTCTGGGCTTTTTTTACCTTTTAACTCCAGCACGTCTCCAAGCAATTCTACTAAGTCTATTTTTGCTGGGTGAGGTACATAGTATGGATGACTTAGAATATCTCTAATCTCTTTTAAGTCATGAAAGTTAAGCATAATAAACCTCAATATTAAAAATTATTATGTAATACATTTAAAATTATAAGGTCAAGAAAATTTTGTATTGTAACGAGGCTAAATTAAATGATAGACATTAAAATTGCTGTATTTGCTCAATTGTGCTAACTTAAAGCTTAAAACTGAGAAATATTTATGTTGGAAGAAAAATACAGCTTTAGAGAAGTTGAAGACAAATACAATGTATTATGGGAAGGAAGTAAAGTTTATAAATGGAGTAGTGAAAAGGGTAACACTTTCACTATAGATACGCCCCCACCAACGATATCAGGAAAGTTGCATATTGGCCATATATTCAGCTATTGCCACACAGACTTTATTGCAAGGTTTCAGCGTATGCTGGGAAAAGATGTATTTTATCCAATTGGGTTTGATGATAATGGCCTTCCGACTGAAAGGTTAGTTGAGCAGACCTATAAAATTCGTGCAAAAGAAGTTGGCAGAGAAAAATTTATAGAGATGTGCCATGAGGTTATTGAAAAATCAAAGCAAGAATTCAAGGAATTGTTTAAATCAGTTGGCATTAGCTATGACTGGGATTTGGAATACCACACGATCAGCAAGGAAGCTGTGGCACTTTCTCAAATGTCATTTGTTGATTTATATAATAAGGGATATGCATACAGGAAAATGCAACCTATTCTTTGGGACCCAGTTGATAAAACCGCAATTGCACAAGCGGAAATAGAAGATAAAATTTTTGAGTCATCTTTAAATACAATAGTTTTTTCCACTGAAGAAAATGAGCAGATTCACATCGCAACTACACGACCTGAGTTGCTTCCAGCATGCGTTGCAGTTTTTTGTCACCCAGAGGATGAACGCTATACTCAGCTGATTGGTAAGATAGCCATAGTGCCAATGACAGGGGCAAAAGTTCCAATAATAGCTGATGATAAGGTTAAAATAGATAAAGGCACTGGACTTGTTATGTGCTGTACGTTCGGTGATGAGCTCGATGTATATTGGCAGCAAAAGCATAATCTGCCGGTGACAATTATAATTGATCAGGATGGAAGGATAAATCTGCATGCAGCGTGTGATCAAAAATGGATCCCAGTGTCACGCACTGGGATGACAGGGGAGAAAGATGCACAGTATCAAGCTACTCAGGTGACAGAGGAGACACATGCCGGTGTCATCCAAGTAGCTGACACTGGAATCCATGGACTAAAAGTTAAAGAAGCAAGAAAGAGGATCATTGAAATCCTCAGTGGAAAAGGACTTTTAATAGAAAGCACTAGCATTTCTCATTCTGTTAAATGTGCTGAAAGATCTGGTGCGCCACTCGAAATATTATCTACTTATCAGTGGTTTATCAAGACTTTAGAACAAAAAGCTCAACTGTTAGATAAAGTGAGTAAATGTAATTGGCATCCAGAATCTATGCGTAAACGTATGGAGGTGTGGATAGAAGGGCTAAGTTGGGATTGGTGCATCTCAAGACAGCGTTATTTTGGTGTACCATTTCCAGTTTGGTATTCAAAACGTAAGGGAGAAGAAGGCAAAATCATTCTAGCTGAAGTAAAGGATTTACCTGTAGATCCACTCAAAGATTTGCCGAAAGGGTATATTAAAGAAGAAGTTACTCCAGATCAAGATGTGATGGATACTTGGGCAACAAGTGCGATCACTCCTCAATTAAGTGCACTGGCAGTAAACAGTGAGCTCGGTTTACCAAGCCATCGGTATGATAAGATATTTCCTGCAGATCTGCGCAGCCAAAGCCATGAGATAATAAGAACTTGGGCTTTTTATACGATTTTGAAGGCGCATTATCATGCAGATTCACTGCCGTGGAAAAATATCATGATTAGCGGTTGGTGTTTAGCTGATGATAAAAAAAAGATGAGTAAATCAAAAGGTAATATCATCACTCCTCATGTAATGATTGAAACCTATGGAGCTGATGTAGTACGCTATTGGGCAGCAAACTCAAGACTTGGGGTTGACACAGTCTACTCTGAAAATATCTTCAAAATTGGCAAACGACTCGTTACAAAACTTTGGAATGCTAGCAAATTTGTTTCCATGTTCATGGAAACACATCAAGCATTGAGCATAAATTCTGTTCATGAGACGATGGATAAGTGGATATTGTCTAAGTTATATAAAGTGATAGAAAAAGCGACGAACAATCTATTACAGTTTGAATATTGCGAAGCTTTGAGCGCAATAGAAGAATTTTTTTGGAAAGATTTTTGTGATAATTACTTAGAGTTAGTTAAAAAACGTGCATATGGAGATGCATTGGACAGCGAGGCAAACATGAGTGCGAAACAGAGTTTGGCATATGTACTCAATATTATTTTGCGGTTATTTGCACCATTTTTGCCATACATTACAGAGGAAATATATCATCAGTTGTATAGTTATAACTCCGTTCACAATAAAAGTAATTGGCCTAACAAGGAAGAACTTACCTATGATAAGTATTCTGAGGAAATGGGAGATAATTTCGTGCAGATATTAAACCTTGTGAGAAAAATAAAAGCAGATAATAACGTATCAGTTAAGCATCTTATACAAAAGTTGATGATAAAAGCGAGTGTAAAAGAGGATGAGTTAAATTATTCTGCTCAGCATGATTTGCAGTCAGTTTGCAATGCTGAAGTGATAGAATGGGTTGAGAGTACAGAAGCAGAGCTTATAACTGAGAATGGAAAATTTACTGTAAGTCTATTGATTGATGTAACTTAGCATTCGTATTACTATACTAATTATTTAGTTGTGAGGTAATAATGATTGGTAATTCATATAATAATAAAATTGAAGAACAAAAAGACGATTATCATGACTTCATTCAAAGGTTTTTGTTTTTGCTCGGTAAGATAAAAGAAAAGAATAAATCAATTCACACTGCTGTAGCTAGTTTTCACATATTATCTTTTTTAATAAAATACAATGCCAATTTTAATGAAGATGAAGTGTATAAAGCCGTTATCCAAGATTTCAATAATATAAAAGAAGCTAGACCAGAGCTTCAAGATGAGGCTAAAAAAGTATTGAATGGGTATATTGCAAATGGTGTTGAAACAGTGTCAATATATGGTAGTTGTGCAGAAGTTAAATTGGGAGCTAATAAAAACAAATTCAAAGTCAGTGAGTTTTTGAATAGTAATTTCTGTCAAGATAATGGAATTTCAGGATTTTCAACTCTGCATAGCAATGGAAAAAATGGAATGCACGGTTTTGTTTCTGAAGAAGGAATAAGGCACTATGTTGTAACTGATGGTGCATACGAAATGACTCTGAATTGGTGTGATGAGGACGGAAAAAAGTGCACTATTATAATTAATATTGATGCTAATGGTATAGAACTTATCGAGCGTAATCGTGTTACTGATGATCAATTGAAAGCAAATAAAGATGTAAAAATAGGTAACTTATTCTTGTATCAAATAAAATTTAGAAATAAGGAGAAAGGCAATCATAAATCATCTGAGATTGTGATAGAAAATGGTAATAGAAATATTAACATTAAAACAACTCAAGAAATTGAGCGTGGCAGCAAAGAAGCTCAAATAGGCAGTACTAAAATGCAAGACAAAAGTGCACAAGTTGTAGATGAAAGCTTAAACGAAAGAATTAATAAATTGGAAAAAGAAAATACAAGATTGACTGAAGATAAAGAAACTATGTCAGAACAATTGCAGCAGAAAGTAAGAGAGATAGAGGAGTTAAATGGAAAGGTAAGTCAATTAAATGAGGTTTTGGCTGAAATAACACAAAAATTCGGGCAGCTAAGTGATTCGGTAGAGAGTGAATTTGAGGAGAAAAGAATAGAGAAGGAAAAGTTAGATAAGAAGTTAAGGGAAATGCAAGAAAAGATACAACAGTTAAGTAAAGAAAAGCAAAATTTGGAAGAATATGCTGAAGGTCGAGATGTCAGAGTAAAAAGACTAAAGGATCAAATAAGGAAATCAGAGTACGGACTGGCTGAATCAATGAATGAAAATAAAAGGTTAGAACAAGAACTGAATGATGCTCAAAAAAAGTTAAGTAATAAGGACAATGAAATCCAGAGATTAAAAAATCAATCACATGAATTAGAATCTAAAAAAGTAACAGAATTGAGGACATGTTTAGAAAAGAAAGAGAAAAAAAATAGCAGAGTTAGAAGCGCAGTTGCAAAAAGAAAGTTCTGAAACTTATGATTTAATACTTAAATCATCGGATTTAGAAGAAGAAAAAAAACGATTACAAAAAAAGTTAAATGAAAAAACTCAAGAAGTGATTAAACTAACTGTAGATTTAGAAGAACTCAACAACCATCACCTACAAGGTGAAGGGTTAAATTTCAATCAATTTGAAATTGATCATTGTCATGAAGTGGCTCGCCTTCCTGGGTAGATATGTACTCTTGTATAACCTCGTCTGTGATTGTACCAGAACTTACGGCTAAATATCCACGTGCCCAAAGGTGCCTGCCCCAAAAGTGCTTTCTTAGACTTGCAAAATCTTGCATCAGCAACCTTGAACTTGTTCCTTTCAAAAGTTGTACAATTTTACTAACACTTTGCTGTGGTTTATATGATATAAACATATGAATATGATCTACTGCAACTTTGCCTGAGATAATTTGGATCTCATTTTCCATAGTAACCTGCCTTAGCAGCTCCCTAACTCTAACACCAATTTGGCCTATTAGCACCCTTTTGCGATATTTGGGAATCCATACCAAGTGTACTTTCATATCGTACTTAGAGTGTGCATTATACCCATAACGTCGCATACGCGACTATTATAACTTGTCCTTCGCCTCAAGGCGAGACAATCCCCGAAGGGGGACACTAAGTAAGCAATCGGAAGAGAAAGAAACTAAATATTTCAGTAGGATTAAAGAGTTAGAAAAAATTCTTAATAAAGAAAGAAAAAACAGTGAAGAGTTGGAAAATTATATCATCAATCTGGAGGAAGAAAGTCAAATTCAACATGAAAAGTACAAAGAGTTACTATTTGAGAAGCATTCTATAAAAGAAGAAATTTCAGATTTGAATGATCAATCTTCATTAGTTCATCAGAATCGTGTGAGCTTAGCACAAGATTTGGCAAAAAACATGATATATTTGTTCAAAGAGAATGTAAGAGAAGGAGATAAAGTGATTATATCGCAGGAAACTGTATTAGAGATTTTGAATAGATTGGAGGAATTAATCAAGAATGTTGGAGTCAGTGATCAAGAAATAAAAGGAGTAATTGAAGAAATATCTGTACAAACTAATGATAGCCTTGCTCCTTCAGATATAAGTAATGGAGATTTATCAGCACTACCAAATAAAGAGCTGGATGAAGCTTCATATTCAGAAGATTTTGGATATTCTAGTAGATGTTCTACTCCTGTCTGATGCCACCTTGCATTTTGAGTTTAGTTAGAATATCAACTAAAGTTTATCACTGGTAAAATTGTGATAAGTGTTCTCCTCTACAGGTAAGACAATTTTAATCAATATATACAAGACTGCTGAAGTTTTGTATATGGGTGATGAGCAATTTACTTAATAAATATAATACATTTTATTTTATAGCTAGTTCTCTTGCTACTCTTACATTACTTACATCTTTAGCGCTTATTAATGCACCTAGTTCTTTAATTCTCGCTTTAGCTGTATTATCTGTTTTGGCTTTTATGATTTTGTATAAAATAATTATTGACACTAGGAAAGTGGGAAAGGAATTTGCTCACAAAGAGCGTGAGTTGACTCAAGAAAAGCACAATTTATACGAGGAAGGAAGAAAATTTGGTCAAAAAATAGAAGCTGAGAGGAAATCTTTTCTTAAAGAAAAAAAATCTTTGGAGGAGAAATTAGAAGCAAAAATGATCCATATAATTGGAATAACAGAAGAATTAGAAAAAGTAACGAAGGAGAAAGATGAGCTTGTTGCACAAGAAAAAGAACTACTCCATAAAATCTCATATTTGTGTAAACAGTTACAGGAAAAAGAAGCTAATCTAACTGAGAGGAAAAAACTCATAATCGAATTGAAAAGAAAAATAGACAATGATAAATATGAAGAATTATATAAGGAAGTAGAGAAATTATTCAAAGAAAAAGAGGAGTTATCTAAGGAAATAGACAAATTACGTAAAGAGAAACATATACTATATATGAAAAAAGAAGAATTACATAAAAGACAAGAAGAACTTTGTGTGGAATTAGATGAATTACAATGTAAATTTAAAGAAATTGATCAGAAAAATAAAAACTTATCTCAAGAATTAAAAAGGAAATTTGAAGAGCTAGATAAAGCAGATGGTTTAATTAAAAATCAATCTTTGGAGTTAGACAGAATAAGACAAGATTGTAATAACGAAGTAAAAAATTTAAGAAATTCACTTTTAGAGCGAGACAGTCAAATAAAACAACTTCAATATGTGATAGAAAAGGTAGAAGAATCAATAAGAGAAAATAGAGCAATTAAAGGTTATAGCACAAAAATAATATTAGGGGAGACTCAGAAAATAAAATTTATATTAGGGCAACTTGTTCAATTCACGCCAGGTGAAGATTATAGACCATTAGAAGAAACTTTACCGGGAGATCTTGGATATGAATCACTACCTGCCACCCCAACCAAATCGCCAAATTCACTATTAACAGAATCTTATGAACTTAATCAGAGTGAAGGTATTTGCAAAACATAATAACTAGCTTTATTATAAAAAAAATTATACAAGATAATGAACCCAATAATATGCGCACTGGATACACAAGATTTGAATAAAGCTATATCTTTAGCTAATGCTCTGCGTGATAAGGTTGGCATGGTAAAGCTTGGGTTAGAATTTTTTGCTGCACATGGCCCTTCTGGAGTGAGAGAAGTTGCAAAATGCAATATACCAATTTTTTTAGATCTGAAATTGCATGATATTCCAAACACTGTCGCTAGAACGATTGAAGCAATCAAGATTCTAGATGTTGAAATGCTAACATTGCATATCAGTGGTGGAACAAAAATGCTTCAAGAAGCGCTAAGTATAGTGCAAGGCACTAAAATAAAGCTAATTGGAGTAACAGTATTAACTAGCATGAGTAATAAAGATCTAAGTGAGCTTGGAGTGGCAAGAGAAACAAAATCACAGGTAATTTTGCTGGCAAAGCTTGCAAAAAAGATTGGTCTACATGGAATAGTTTGCTCTGCACTAGAGGCTCAAGAGGTGCACCAAGAATGTGGTAAAGACTTTAAAATTATTACTCCAGGAATCCGTATGAATCGAGGTCATGATGATCAAAAAAGGACAGCAACACCAAAAGAAGCAATAAATTCAGGAGCTGATTATATCGTAATTGGCAGACCCATTACAGAGAGTAGCAATCCCGCAAGTAGTGCAGAGTTAATATTGAAATCCCTTACTGATTGAAGCAGGGCAGATAAGGTACCATAGAATAAAAGCAACAAACGGTATGTATCCGTTCAGCAGGGTGGCAAAACAAGGTAGACGAGAAAAGATAACTAAATGGGTCAGTGCTTGACCATTTTTCTTTTTTTTCTGGATTCCAGCGTCACGCGCTGGAATGACAGGGCTGTGAGTGTCATCGAAGTAGCCGATACAGGCCTTTTTCTTCTGTCATCCCAGTGCCCTGACACTGGGATCCAGTTAAATTTACAGGTATAAAAGTAATCAACGTTTCTGGTGATGATAGAAAAATGGATCCCAGCTTTATACGGCTACGTACTTTATTTGCACATTCTCCTACTCAGTGAAAAAAAGTGCTTGACACAAAAAAATGGATGCTGTATAGTGCTAACAAATTAGGTATAATACTTAGCGTGGTGTAACACTACACTACTTTTTTTTTACTTCAATAAGTAATCAGTATCATCTTTCTCTTGTTACCAAGTAGCTTGCGTTCATTTGTATCTACCATGAAGCCAATGCTAGAATCCAGAAAAAAGACCGGTGAATGGCAGGCACGAGCATTATATGTATACAGTTGTATGAACGTTGTTTACCATGAGGGCGCCTCCCAGCACTGGTTGTAAACAAGCGTTTGAGTTATACTAAGCTGCCATTCACCGGTCTTTTTTCTGAATGCAGTTTGCATGACAACAAAAAGGTACTGAGATTACTGATAAAGATTACCTTCAAACTACAATACTATTCTAATTTTATTTTTAAAGGAGGCTATTATGTCACTTACTGATATCGCTCACCGTGTTAATGAACTCGCTTCATCATGGGAGCAATTTAAATTAATAAATGATCGCAAACTAAAAGAAATCGAAAGCAAAGGACCTGAGCAGCTATGCAAGATAAATAGTAATATTGATAATTGCAAAGAGCGCTTAGATTTTATTGAAACTTCAGCTCAACGCCCAGAGATGAGCACAGATTTTAATACAGGTGATAAATATTTTTCTGATTATATTCGCAAAGGAATGGAAAGTAGGTTATCACACAAAACCCTAAGTGGAGATGACAATGATATTGGAGGGTATTTAGTTACTCCTCACATTGGAAAACGGATAAACAAGCGTATAGCTGATTCATCTCCAATGCGGCAAATATGTTCCAATCAAAGAATCTCTACTGAAACGCTGGATTATATTATAGAAGATTGTGACCGTGCTGGTGCAGGTTGGAGTGGTGAAACAGTAGAAGATGAAGATGGTGGCTATAAATCCAAGTATGATTTTGCAAAAGACACAAGTACACCTAAAATTCAAAAGATTTCCATCACAACTTACGAGCTCTATGCTCAGCCGCAAATATCACAAAAATTGCTCGATGATGCATTTGTCAATGTTGAAAATTGGCTTGTAGAAAAGGTTGCCGAAACTTTCAGTAAGAAGGAGAATGAAGCCTTTATTAAAGGTGATGGCACTTTTCAACCTAAAGGAATTTTAACTTACGAAAATGGAAATGGTCATAATAAGATAGAGCAAATTAAAGCTGATAAGCTAGACAGCGACGCCATAATGATATTGTACTACTCTCTAAATGAACATTACTCTAAAAATGCATCATTTTTAATGAACAGGAGTACGTTAAAGGACGTGAGGCTACTAAAATCTGAAACAGGTCAGTATCTCTGGCAGCCGAGTTTATCGGTCGAGTAGACCAGTGGAACTTCCCCACCAGCCCCTCACAGAACTGTGCATGAACCTCTCGATTCACACAGCTCCCATTATTCAGTACTTTGATTACCATACCAACCTCCAGTGGTAAAAAGTATTCGGATTTTCTGTTCTCATTTTTCCTAGAAGTTTCCTTGCTAGTCTTTTTCCAATCAGATATTTCTTACTTACCCACTTTTCTAGATGCCGCTCTACATTATTAAGAAGTTTATACATCTCCGTTTGGTAAAACCTGCCATAATACTGACACCAGCCTCTGACTATTGGATTTACTTCCTTTGATATTTCCTCCAACTTCTTTCCTGTAAATCTATGTATTTTCCATGACCTTATGGTTTGAGTGATCTTTTTCTTGGCCTTATTGCTAATTGCAGGTAGAAATCCAACAAAATATTCCCCTATTTTGCTCTTTGCTCCTCTAGGTCTAAAGGTATATCCTAGAAAATCAAAGCTTTGTATAGGAAATGTATTCTTCCTGTTGCTATTCTTACAGTACACTATCCGTGTCTTTTCAGGATGCAACTTTAGCTTATACTCAGCCAATCTTTCTTCAATCTTTACTCTCATAAAGTCTGCCTGTCTCTTAGTTTTGCAGTGCAGTATTGCATCATCAACATACCTTTCAAATGGTATTGTGGGGTAGTTTTGCCTCATCCACATATCAAACGCATGATGCATAAATATGTTAGAAATGATTGGGCTTACAGAACCTCCTTGCGGAACTCCCTTATTCCTCACTTCCCTAGTGCCATCTGCTTGTTGAATAGGGGCTTTCATCCACCTCTCAACATACAGTATGACCCATTTGCAGTTTGTATGTTTCTTGATAGCTTGTAAAACTAATTCGTGATCCAGATTGTCGAAAAATCCGGTTATATCAAGATCTATCGTCCAATCGTACCTCCAGCATCTCTTGCGTGCTGTATCTACCGCATCCAGTGCAGATTTATTCGGTCTATAACCATATGAATCCTCGTGGAATTTTGGCTCTACTAGCGGCTCAAGATACATAGAAGCTGCCGTTTGCCCTATCCTGTCGAATACTGAAGGAACACCTAAAATTCTTTGTCCTCCTCCCGTATCCTTCGGTATTGCCACAGCTTTTACTGGCTCTGGAAAATAACTTCCGGATGACATCCGATTCCATAGTTTGTACAGATTATCTTTTAGATTTTCCTCAAACTTTGTTATCGAAACCTCATCTACACCTGCAGCACCTTTATTTTTCGATACTTGTTTATAAGCTCTCCAAATAAGTTGCTTCGGTATATCAAAAGACTTTGTTTTATTCATTAACTCCTCCCTTTCGGTTGATAAATAATTAAAACTAAATAACTCAGCCCCTTCGCTCCATTTCCATTACAGAAACTTCTTCACTACTACGAGCCGATCCGCCCCTGTTTTCCGCATCGGTACTCTCATCCTTAGAGTTTAGCTCCTCGAATTTCTCCCTTATCATCGAAACGACAGGTTCCCGCAGTTCCACACAATAGCCTAAAATAGATTCACGCCACCTCTATGCCGGACGCCACCTATCCAGTAAACAAGTTCCTGATAGGTTTATCCCAAGAGATTCAAGAGCCCATGGTTTTGACGTCGTCTTTGGAATTTCGACACTTCATCAGTGGTTCATTTTCATTCGCCTCTCTATTTTACACATGATGCATAATTGCACCTTTTCCATAACGCTCACTACCATAGCTCTTTACCACAGCAGCTTATGGCTGTTTGAAGCCTATTCTTGCAAACCGACTTCGAGGGGCCCACCCTCATCTATTGTGCAGCTTTGCACTTAGTTTGCTCATTTTTAAGCATTCTTTGTGTCTCTACGGCACACCTTGAAAATCCAGGCCTTGCAGAACATGGAAGTTTTTTGCCTGCTGGATTAAGGATTAAGCTTCCTAAAATTCAGAAAATATCGAAAGAATCTGTTATAAATATTTTAGATGAATGACACCAGACTTTGATATAGTAGCAAAAAATAACCCAGTAACAGAGGTTTTAAAAAAGAGTTTAATATTATTACGTGTTACTGATGGATCCGGTACTACAAGTGACGAAGCTGAGATATATATTAGTTATAACTCTAGCGCTTTAGAACTTAAGGGTAATTTACAAATTTTTCTCGGGTACAAAGAAACAGGTTTACTACCTATGGGGGTATATAAGGCAAATCAAATTACAATACAAAGTCCACCGCAAACTTTAAGAATAAAATGTGATGCTGCAAGTTTAAGAGGATCATTAAAGGAAAGAAAATCAAAGGAATGGAAGGACATTACTTTAGGAGATTTAATTAAAGAAATAGCACAAAAGCATGGGTATGAAGGTAAAGTCGCTGAAAGATTTGAAAATATATTTATACCACATACCATTCAAGCAGATGAAAGCGACATGAATTTTTTGGAAGGGTTAGGCAAAAAATATGATGCACTAGTAAAACCAGCAGGAGGATATATAATTTTTATTCCAAAGGGAGAAGCAAGATCAGCGACTGGAAAGATGTTAGGTACAACAGTACTTACACCTAAAGATATTATAAATTGGGAGGTAAATTTTAATGTGCGTAACAAATATGGATCTGTTATTGCAAAATGGCACAGTTATGAAAGGGGAGAAACTATAGAAGAGAAAGTGGGAAATGAGGGTCCAAGTTATACTCTGCAAACGCTTTATTCTACTGCAGAATCAGCAATTAGTGCAGCAGCAGCTAAGTTAAAACAACTAAAACGTAGTACATCAAATTTAAATGTAACTGTTCCTGGTAATCCAGAATTATTTGCAGAAGCTAAGATCAGCCTTTCAGGATTTTGTCAGGAAATTGAAGGTGAATGGGTAATTAGCAAGGCAGAACATATTCTGAATAATAGAGGATATCAAACTATAGTAGAGGCGACAGTGAGCAAAGCTGTTTAAGTGAAACTTAAGCAAATGATTATTTAATTCCAAATAAATGTATAATACATGAGCATAAATTCGATCATACATAAAAATAGACTAGTTTTATTAATAGCACTGGCAGTATGTATTGTAATCGTATGTATTTCATTATCTAAAAAGAGAGACAAAGATAGCATTACTAAATTAGAAATTGCATCTGAAACTTGTGACCTAGAAAATATCGAGCTCTTGATGCAAAATGATGCAAATATTGCCGAAAAAGCACTGCATTATACTGCAGAAAAAGGATGTTTAGGAATCATAAAATTTTTAGTAGAAAAGGGTGTTGATGTAAATACTGCCAATAAATTTAAGCGAACAGCACTACATTATGCTGCAGATAATGGACATTTAGAAATTGTCAAGTTCTTATTAGATAAAGGATCAAATCCTACAGCTACAGATCGAGATGGAAGAAGACCAAGAGATATGGCTGTAGTGGAATTGCGATATGATAAAAACAAAGGCAAACCATATAGAGAAATAATAAAGCTACTTGCTAAAGCAGAGGATCAATACGAATCAACAAAAAGTAATCACTAAAGCTGTAAGTTTTCTATAATCTATACATAAATTTCCAAAACTATCCATAACAAGTTAATACCTTCACATGAAAAAGCAAAAAATCCCAATAGCGGTAATAATAACAATAGTTGTACAGACTGTAGGGTTCATATGGTGGTTGGCCAAACTCGACTTACGTGTACAAATCAATGATAAATTTATAGAAAAAAACCAAGGACTAATAGAAATAGTCTATCGACTTGAAGAGAGAGTGAAAAACCTCACTGAAGAAGTCAACGAACTTGAAGCTATTCACAAACACAAATAACGACTGAATTTTACAATGACTAGATATATCTTGTCTGTTGATGGCGGAGGCATAAGGGGCATAATACCAGCCATTATTCTTGCAGAAATAGAAAAGATGGCAAAGAAACCGATAGCTGAAATCTTTGATCTGATTGCAGGAACCTCAACTGGTGGAATTGTTGTAGCAGGATTATGTAAAAAAGATAAACCTCAATATTCAGCCAATGATTTAGTTGAGCTTTACCGAGAATACGGTTCATATATTTTTAAATCTTCATTCTTTAGGCGATCAATATTATCTTGGTTTAACTGTGCACAATACCCCAGTAAAAATATTGAGTATGTACTTCATAAATATTTTAGCGATGATATCCTTAAAAACACTTTAAGTAATATGTTGATTACGAGTTACGATATTCAGAATAACTGCCCATTTTTCTTCAAAAGCTGGAAAGAAGGTAATATTAAGCTGAAAGATGCACTCAGAGCTGCAACGGCTGCACCTACTTATTTCATACCAAAACATCTAAAAATTGACCAGATAAACAGAGTATTAGTGGATGGCGGGGTGTTTGCCAATAATCCAGCGGCTTGTGCATATGCAAGTGGTAAGAGGTTATTTCCAAATGATGATATTCTACTGTTATCGATAGGTACTGGCAGAACAGATAGAAGCATAGAGTATGCCAATTCAAAGAGATTTGGAAAAATAGGCTGGATAAAACCTTTGTTAAATGTGATGTTTGCCTCTGGACCGGACTGCGTAAATTATCAGATGAATCAAGTAATAGGCAATAGATACGTAAGAATACAATCGCAATTGAAGCTAGCGTCGGCTGACATGGATAACATTACATCAAAAAATATCAAATTTCTTCAACAGGAGGCAAAGGCAATGATAGAGGACAATCAGAAAGTGATAGAAAAATTCTGTGATATTTTATCTTGATACGTAGAAATGCCAAAAAAGTTCTGTAACAAGGGATATCTCTTCTCCAAAAAAATGTTTTAAAAAGCTAAGCCAAAAACACTACTTAGAAAAAATGATTTACTGATATTTGCCATACTCGTTAAGTTAAGAAGTGGCATAAAAAAAAGAGAAACGGTAAAAATTATTTTAGATATTAAATGATAAAATTAGTAATTTATAGACTATTTAAAAAAAATTATCTCATTTCAGATCAAAACTTCTCAAAAAAATAAATAAGATACCTACTTAAAATGGTTGCTATATTGGGTTTATTCTTTTAACTTAACCCGTATGCTTTTTTGGACATTTCTGAAATATTCAAAAATTTCAAATTCAAGTTTATATGATAGCGATAGTTCAAAACTTTAAACGGATAATTAAAATTACCTTCTTATATCTTTATTTGTTACTACCCAAAAGTATTACACTATTTTTCTTAATTGCCTTACCTTCCGAATAAGCTATAAATAAGGTTGATGGTATTAATATCAAAGTACCATATAAAGCACTTTTATCAGGTAATTCATTAAATATAACGTATGCTACTATTGCAGAAATTATTAGCTCTATGTATCTATACGGTGCAAGTGCAGTAGCATCAGTAAGAGCAAAAGCTTTTAACATGAAGAACAGAATTAGGTTTGAACTTATTCCTAAAATCAGCAGTAATATTAATTCTGACAAGGAAGGCATATGCCAATAAAATAACAAAGATGGAGTGGAAAAAACTGTTGTTGTTAGAGCTGAGTAAAATAATATACTTATTATTGACTCCTTCATTACAAGCTTCTTATTAAGTACATCCAGTGTAGCGAAGATTAATGCGGATACAATAAAAATAAGAATTTTAGGATTAAAATCCTCACTATAAGCTTTAGTAGTAATAGCAATACCAATAAAACCAATGACAGCTACTACCCATCTTTGCCAAATTATATTTTCTTCCAGCAAAGGAATTGCAAGAAGCATAACAAATAATGGTATTGAGAAACCTATAATTGTTGCAGTTACTATTGGGCAAATAGTCAACCCATAGGTCCATAAGGTCATTCCACAAAACAACAATGCACCTCTAGTTATTTGAATAGATATTCGGCTTGTTTTACAAACTCCTATTCCATAGTAAAATATAAAAGGTATAAGAGTAATAGTGCTAAATAAAAAACGGAAAAAGATTATCTCAAAACTTTGAAGGTGTAAACCGAGACACTTTGATATAGTATCATTAACTACACTACTAAGTAAACTGAGTATAAACCAGGTAACTCCAAGCAAATAAGCTCTTAGTCTGTGATCCATAAAACTCCCAATTTAATATTTTATGAGATAACTTTACTGTACAAAAGATCAATAATAGAAAAGGTTTCTTCTATCTACTGTTTAACCATATTCATAAATATTTAGTAGAAATAATTTGAGAAGTGTTATATAAAATGCAGCTTTATTGCATAATTTTAATAAACAGAAATGCTAACTGATTTTTTTGTAATATATGATAATACTTGCGAATACTATCACATTATCAGGAAAAGTAATCGGGAGTACTGACGGCTGTGCCAACTAGCTCCTCTGCTAGCATTAGCAATATGTGTTTTCAGCATCAATTTTAAAAGCATTAAATTTGAAGTTTATCAAACAACACGAATTAGCAGCAAAACTTTATGAAAATGCTTCAGTTGAGTCAGCTAAACAAGGATTTAGAATGGTTAATATATTGACTATTTTTACTTATATCTTAATATAATATTTCTAAATCAGCAACCTATCGCTGTTTTTAACCCAGGCTAAGTTTTGAAAGCATAATTTTCAAGCTCCTCAATAGATAAATCTGTTATTTTAGAAATAGCATCAATAGAAACGTCCAACATACGTAAATTATTCGCAACCTTTCTTGCCTCTGCTTTGTAAATCTTTTCTTTGTAAATTTGCTTTCTTTGCGATAAAAATTCTACCCATATGTCCAGTTCATCTCGTGATTCTTGATTGTCAATTTTTTTAGACTCTCTCACCCAACTTAATAGCTCTTTTTCTGCTTTATAATTATCTTCTTCATATTTCTTCATCAGATCTTCAGCATTCACTGATAACTTTTCTGCTATTTCCCATAACCTTTCACTTAAAATAGTAACACTACCTTGTTCATAGTGATGTATCTGTGAGGAACCTATATTAAGCTTTTTTGCTAATTCTTCTTGTGTATATCCTCTAATTATTCTCCACTTTTTTATCTCTTGTCCTCCGTTTGGTTCGTATCTCTCTTTATCAGCATATTCTTCAATTGATAAGCCCGTTGCTCGATAGATAATGTCATTATCAAACCCTGCTTTAACTAGATTCTTTGCAATTTTTATTCTTGCTGCTTTTATATTACTTTCTTCCTCAGCTCGGACAGATTTGGTTAATGCATAAATTGCTTTGTGTCCTCCTGTTTTTTCTATAAAATTATACATTTCCTGGGTCTTAGCTTTGTCAAAACAACTGTTTTCTTTGAGTACTTTTTGTCTTGGAAAAAGATTTTTAATAGAAATTGATAATGCGTCCGCTATCACTTTTAGCCTTTCAGTTGGAATGCCACATGTTCCTTGTTCATATCTTAGCAGTGTATGATAGTTTATGCCTGTTTTGCCTACTAAATCTTTCAGAGTATATTTTCTTTTTAACCTCCAGCTTCTTACTTTTTGTGCTATTTGATACCTTATCGAGATATTTGCCATAAATGTTATACAGGTTAATACTACCAAATAAAGATATACAAAAACTTCTACGTTTCAATTTTAGTTGAATATTTCTTCACAATTGTGTATAATTATTAATGCTTTTCACGTACTCTTGCTATGGCTTTTTCTAAATTTCTTGATGCACGCAATGATTATGCCTTTGTGCGACGTGAAAGTCGTCTATTGAACTGTTTAGCTCTGACTAAACCGAGTGTTTTGCCACTCGTACCCTACTAAACTGTATAAGTACAGTAATGTCTTATGCAAAGCGTTTAGGACAATGAACCCGCCTGAAAAGGAGAAGTTCGGTCTGTGAAGAAGGACGATGCTATTAGTGTCAAGTTGGCACGGGGGCTAGGGTGAACGGTATGGATAACAGAAGTGAATGATCGTAAGCATCGTTAAGTCGAACAAGCCAAAGACACTGACAGGCTTGGACCAAAAGGTATGTGGTAGGTTATCGGAGTGAACGCATCTGATACGCAAACATAAACACCACCGGTGTATAGATCAATCCTAACCCGCTCGTTGTTTGATAGGTGGAACACGGAAATCCCATATATCCCTAGGAATTCAGTGTGGGTTTGGGAGTGTGGAAAAAGTGAACGCTCATCTGTAACGGATGAGATACAGGTTTAAACGTTACCTGGCTCGAAAGAGAACTGACGTCCACTACGGTCATCTTGAACAAGATTGTTTGTAAAACCTTTTAAGTGAGGAAAGCAGATGGTTACAGGTAAAATTGTAAGTGCACCTTCCGGTACGGCAGAACACTGGAATCAAATTAGCTGGTTTCAGTGCAGAAAAAATACTAGAAGGCTACAAGCTCGTATTGTTCAGGCAACAAAAGCTAGGAGATGGAATAAAGTGAAAACTTTACAACGCCTCCTAACACGTAGTTTTAGTGCTAAAGCATTAGCAGTCAAACGCGTAACTTCAAATAAAGGAAAATGCACAGCAGGTGTTGATAACCAGTTGTGGCAAAGCCCTTCAGCAAAATCTCAAGGAATTGCAAGCCTGAGGCAACGAGGATACCGCTCTCAACCTTTGAGGCGAATCTATATTCCTAAACCTACAGGCAGCAAGCGACCTCTTAGTATTCCCACTATGAAAGATCGAGCGATGCAAGCATTATATCTTATGGGACTTGACCCTATTGCAGAAACAATGGGAGACATTCACTCATATGGATTCAGAAAGTATCGCTCAGCGGCTGATGCAGTAAGTCAAATACACACAACTTTGGCAGGACGTAGCAGACCGCAATGGATCCTAGAGGCGGATATTAAGAAGTGTTTTGATGAAATAGACCACTGCTGGTTAGAAAACTCAATCCCAATGGAAAAGAGTATTCTCAGCAAGTGGTTAAAATCTGGATTCGTAGAAAAGCAAATGTTCCGTTCTACAATAGCAGGAACTCCACAAGGGGGAATTATCTCTCCTGTACTTGCCAACTTGACCCTTGATGGTCTCGAAAATGTTATCAGTAAACATTTCGGGAAGAAGGGTACAAGAAAACGCAAGAAATATGGTGTGCACGTGATCCGCTACGCGGACGACCTTATAGTAACTGGAAAATCAAAAGAAATCCTAGAGACTAAAGTCAAGCAGCTAGTAGAGGATTTCCTCAGCGACAGAGGGTTAACTCTATCCACAGGAAAAACCAAGATCACACACGTAGAACAGGGATTTGATTTTCTAGGTCAGACAGTACGTAAGTACAAAAAGAAGATAATCATCAAACCTTCAGCAGAAAGTACAAACCGACTTCTGAAGCGCATCCGGTGCTTGATTCGTAAGAACTGCGCAGCAACCCAAGAAAAAGTAATAGAACTGCTCACACCTCAAATTCGAGGTTGGGTATATTACCACAGGGGAATATGCGCAAGAAAAGCTTATGAGAAAGTGGATTCTGAGATTTTTAGAGCCTTATGGCAATGGTCAAAACGCAGACACCCTAACAAAGGCTTACGTTGGATTAAAGAGAAATACTTTAAAACCAAAGAAGCCAGAAGATGGTGCTTTGCAACATTAACTAATAAGGAAGGTACAGTTGAGTGGAAGGAACTCTTTCAAGCAACAAGCGTACCAATTCGTCGCCATAAGAAAATTCAAGCTGAGGCAAATCCCTACGATAAAGAATGGTATGCCTACTTTGAAAAACGTAGATCAAATAATCCTTCTCTTCATGAGGATGATAAGATATGATTAACGTTAATCCTAGTAAGGAATTTGAAATGCCAGAATATTTGAAGGAAAATGTTGCCGGTTCTCAAGAAAAGGACTTAAGATGGCTCGAGCCGTATGAAGGGAAACTTTCAAGTACGGTTCCTAGAGGAGGGTTTAGTGGAAGATATCTTAGTCCACTAAACTCTTACTCGTTCAAAAGAATATTTGGCACCGAGAAGAATAAAGATATTCTCATTCATTTCTTGAACGATATTTTAGGCTTCACTGGCTTAGCTGCTATTCACGATGTTGAATTCTTAGCTACCATTTTAGACCCTGAAATTGCCGCTAAAAAGCAGAGTATTGTCGATGTTCTTTGTAAAGACTCTCAAGGTTCAAGATACATTATAGAGATGCAGTTCACTAAGACCAAGGGCTTCGAAAAACGTGCTCAATATTATGCTGCTAAAGCCTACTCAAGTCAAGCTGATCAAGGTGATGATTATCATAACCTCAAAGAAATTATCTTTATTGCTGTTGCTGATTGTATTATTTTTCCAGATAAGGCTGAGTACAAATCTAATCATGTCATTTTAGATCAAAATAGCTTTGAACATGACTTAAAGGATTTTCACTTCGTATTCATAGAACTACCAAAATTTACAAAGACAAAAGAAGATCAACTAGAAAATATAGTAGAAAAATGGTGTTATTTTTTCCGATATGCAGCAGAAACAAACGAAGAAGACCTAGATAAAATAGTTGGTAGTGACGTAATAATAAAACGAGCTTATGAAGAGATGAATAAGTTTAATTGGTCAGAAGAAGAGTTACTAGCATATGAACAAATGAAAAAACGCATAATGGATGAGGTAGCTGCTTTCGCTCAAAAATTTGATGAGGGTCTTAAAGTTGGTCAAGAAAGAGGTAGACAAGAAGGTAGACAAGAAGGCATCCAAATCGGCCATGAAAAAGGCAGAGTGGAAGGTCGTAAAGAAAGGGATATTGAAGTAGCCAAAAACTCACTCAAGGCCGGTGTCTCTATTGATGTTATAGCTGAAATTACCGGCCTTTCGGTAGACGAAATTGTACAACTAAAAGAAGAAACTTTTTAGTCCACTACCTTCTTCCAGCTACTAATTCTCTGCCTGCAATTAATACGTCATCTAGCCCTTCATTTTTACAGATTTTGCTAACCTACTATTTTTCTCCTACTGTGCTAGCTATCAACAGTCACTTCTCTCCCCAAAACAACCATATATACCTGATTGTAGAAAATTTAAGTATGATTTTGTTTGTTTCTAATACTTTTAAGAAAAGGAAAAAATAAGTTATCTAAGAACCTGTTCATAATCTTTTAAGGAGTAAAACAGCAAAAGCTAGAACAACCATTTGTAAGCTAGTGTTGAGCTTTCGCTCGCAGTTTTTCCACAAACGCCTACACTTTTCCAACCAAGCAAAAGAACGTTCAACGACCCATCTCTTTGGCAATACAACAAAGGTATGTAATTCACTGCGTTTTATTACCTCAACAGTTGCACCAATAGTTGCTTTTATCTGAGCTGCAAAATTTTCTCCTGTATACCCAGCATCAACCAGTATATTTTTAACTTCAGAGAGATTTTCTTGTGCTCTTTTAACCATTCTCACAGCACTACTTCTGCCGTTGTCACATAAATTGCGTGCGGCAAACCTTGTGTATCTACTGCAATATGACGCTTTATTCCTGAGATTTTTTTACCAGCATCATAGCCCTTCTCTTTGGCAGTATCTGCATTCTTTACACTCTGTGCATCAATTATGCAAAAGCTGGTTTTTTCTTTCCGACCATTGTTTTGTCGGACCACGCCAACTATTTTTTTTAACACACGCTCTAGAATGCTTTCTTTAGCTGTATCTGGCTTTTCACTCCATTTTTTGAAATAATCGTAACAATTGCGCCATTTTGGAAATTCTGTTGGTAACATTCTCCACTGGCAACTGCTTTTTAAGACGTACAATACTCCACAAAATACCTCATACAAATCAAGTTTTCTTGGTTTTGTTTTTTTTCTGCAAGACTCTAGATCTTTTACAATAATCTCAAATTTTTCCGACTTATGTCGCTTGGGTATGAGCTTCTCATATCCTTCACTATCTATATTATCCTCTCATTTTATTTCTTTTTTGAGATCATGTACAGGCTCTTAACTTCCTCTCTACTTCTTCTGGGTAAGGTCAGCTATATGTAAAGGAGTGATCCCTTTATTATCTTTGACATTAATATCGATTCCCTCCTTTTCTAATAGAGCATCTACTATTTCTTTGTAACTCTTTTCAGCAGCTATATGTAAAGGAGCATCACCATCATCGTTTTTTGCATTAACATCTACTCCTCGAGGTATTAAATCTTTTACTATCTGAGCATTACCATCTTTTAAAGCATTAGACCTGATGCGAATCAAGGGATGAAAATTTAGAATATTGTAAGTTAAAAATATGATATAAAGGAGATAAGAGGGAAGATAACTCCACTCACTATAGGAATGGAGTTATCACGGGCGTGTGCGACCGCTAGAATAATGGCTATACAACCGTGCTCATCAAGGTACACTAGCCCTATCTCTCGATACGTTTGAATAGTTGTGTGGGACATACATATGCACCCGTTTACAATCTTAAATTAACTAAAACTAATCGAGGTTATTATGATTACATCTTATCAAAATTTTATTGGCATTGATATCGGAAAATTTAAAAATGTTGCTGCAGTTCACAACCAAAAGAACACTATCAAGTTTGATAATAATGCTGCTGGTTGGCAACAATTGTTTCAAAATTTTTCAAATATTCTACCTAATTCTTTTGTAACTTTGGAAAATACAGGAAAATATGAGCTTGGCTTAGCACACTTTCTGGTTGATAAGAATGTTGCTGTACATCGAGCTAATACTCGCAAAGTAAAAAGCTTTACCTTATCTCATGGAATTTTAGCAAAGTCTGATCAATCAGATGCAAGAGCCCTTGCTCAATATGGATTTGAGCGTTATAGTACTCTATCTCTATTTGTGCCTATGTCAAAAGAACAAACAGCCTTAGCTGCACTTTGTCAACGTCGTGATGACCTTACACAAATAAGAGCTCAAGAGAAATGTAGACTGAAAGCACCTGAAAACGACTATATAAAAGAAAGTTGCCAAAAAACTATTGACTTTTTTAACAGTCAAATAGATGAGCTTAATGATGCCATACAAAAAATTATCGATGAGAATCCAGAGTTAAAAAAGCGCCAAAAAATCATAAGAACAGTACCAGGAATAGGTAAAAAGTTATCACAAGATTTTGTATGCTTGATGCCAGAACTTGGCTACTTAAGCAGGCAAGAAGTTGCTAGTCTTGCTGGAGTTGCCCCGCATCCAAAAGAAAGTGGTAAAGCTATTGGTTATCGCAGAATAAGTGGTGGCAGAAGGAACGTTCGTGAAAAGCTTTTTACATCTGCGATGGCTGCTTCAAGGACTAAATCTGCACTTGGTGCTTTTTATTCTGCTCTCATTGGTAGAGGTAAAAAGAAGATGGTAGTCATAACAGCTCTAATGCGCAAAATTATAGTGATTGCTAATGCAAGGCTTAAAGAAGCAATTAACGCAAATTTTTAAAATCTGCATAAGAAAATAGGTTAATGAATATGCGCGCCACACAAATTTAAAGCACATATTCATTAATCATAAGATCTAAGCAGTGGTAGTTGTTTGATATAAATTTCTTTCTGTAATGAACTAGGGTTTTTATTGCCAAAAATACGTTTTTCAATTGAATAAGAATACAAAACTATAAATAAGAGTTGTAATAAGACTAAATTCAAAAAATTTTAAAAAACATAGTTGATGAG
>NZ_MUIX01000001.1:1377298-1474964 GCF_007115015.1 Wolbachia endosymbiont of Laodelphax striatellus | reverse complement strand
TCATGTGTGCCGTAGAAACAAAAGCTACGCAATAGATGAGGGTGGGCCCCTCGGAGCCGGTTTACAAGAGCAGGCTTCAAACAACCATAAGCTGCTTTGGTAAAGAGCCAAGGTAGTGAGCGTTATGGAAAAGGCGCAATTATGCGTCATGTGTGAAACAGAGAGATGAACGTAAGTGAACCATTGAGAAAGTGTCGAAAGGATTTGAAGATGTCAAAACCAGGGACTATGAGTTGACCTGGGAAGAATCTATCGGGAGCTTGTTTACTGGATAGATGGCATCCGGCATAGAGATGGCATGAAGCTGTTTTAGGCTATTGTGTGGAACTACGGGAACCTGTCATTTCGATGATAAGGGAAAAGTTCAAGGAGCTGATCTCTGAGGATGAAAGTACCGATGCGGAAAACAGGGGCGGACCAGCTCGTAGTAGTAAGGAAATTTCTGTAATGGAAATGGAGCGAAGGGGCTGGATTATTTAGTTTTAATTATTTATCAACCGAAAGGGAGGAGTTAATGAATAAAACAAAGTCTTTTGATATACCAAAGCAACTTATTTGGAGAGCTTATAAACAAGTATCGAAAAATAAAGGAGCTGCTGGTGTAGATGATATTTCGATAACAAAGTTTCAAGAGAATCTAAAAGATAATCTGTATAAATTATGGAATCGAATGTCATCCGGAAGTTATTTTCCGGAGTCTGTAAAGACTGTTGCAATACCAAAAGGTACTGAAGGAGGACAAAGAATTTTAGGCATTCCTTCAGTATTTGATAGGATAGCGCAAACAGCCGTTACAATGTATCTTGAACCGTTAGTAGAACCGTATTTTCATAAAGATTCATATGGTTATAGACCAAACAAATCTGCACTGGATGCGGTAGAAACGGCACGAAAAAGATGCTGGTGGTATGACTGGACGATAGATCTTGACATATCAGGATTTTTCGACAATTTGGACCACGAGTTAGCATTGCAAGCTATCAAAAAGTATACAGACTGTAAATGGGTCATACTATACGTTGAAAGGTGGATGAAATCCCCTATACAACTTGCAGATGGCAGTAAGGTAGTTAGGGATAAGGGAGTTCCGCAAGGAGGTTCAGTTAGCCCAATCATTTCAAACATATTTATGCATCATGCATTTGATGAGTGGATGAGACAAAAACACCCAACAATACCATTTGAGAGGTATGTAGATGATGTGATAGTGCACTGCAAAACTAAGAAGCAGGCAGATTTTATGCGAATAGTAATTAAGGAAAGACTGGCACAATTTAAGCTAAGGTTGCATCCTGAAAAGACGCAAATTGTGTACTGTAAGGATGATAGTAGGAAAGGTGAGTTTTCAGCTCAAAGTTTTGATTTTCTAGGATATACGTTTAGACCTAGACTAGCAAAGAACAATAAGCTAACAGTCTCATTTTTACCGGCAATTAGCAATAAAGCCAAGAAAAAGATTACTAAAACGATAAGGTCGTGGAGAATACACCGGATTGTATATACAACACTGGAGGAGATATCGAAGAAGATAGATCCAATAGTCAGAGGCTGGTTTCAGTACTATGGCAGGTTTTATAAATCAGAGATGTATCCATCTCTCAGGAATATAGAGAGATACCTAATAAAATGGGCCAGGACAAAATATAAGAGACTTCGAAAACACGGAAGACTAGCAAGGCAATTTCTAGGAAAAGTGAGAAAGAGGTCTCCAAATATTTTCCATCATTGGACGCTTGGGTTAGGGTCAAAAGGCTAAATAATGGAAGCTGTATAAACCGAGAGGTTTACGTGCAGTTTTGCGAGAGACTGGTGGGGAAGTTCCGCCGGTCTACTCTCCCAAACATCTTTTCAATATTCCCTTTTAAAATACTCAAAAGCTTCTCATTCTAATGAGATTTAATATTAAATAATTGCAAGGCATGTAAAAACAGCCTGCCAGCAAGCTATTTAACTACTGAAATAGATCAGAGTGAGTTGGTGCTTCCCATTCTACGTTATTATGGTCAATTATTGCTGCTTTTAATCCTTCAATTTCTCCCCTTAGGTGATCAAGTTCTTCTGTCCATGTTTTATAATTTTGATTATTATCAATAAATCCATCCTGTGAATTGTTATGAATTAACTGATTCAAATGAGATAAACCTTCGGCTAAGTGTTGGTTCATATCAAGACACTCTCCTCGAAGTTGTGTTATGTTGTTCATAAGTGAGACATTTAAGTCAACAACAAACTTCTCGTTTAAATCGTAGACTAACTTATCCATCACTTGATAGACGTAATGAATTGTTGCAATTTTATTTGCGATGTCCTCAAAGTTTGCAGGTTTAACTTCAACTTCTATATGGTCTATTTTTTTAAAGTTGAAATCGCTCATCTGATTTATTGCTTCAAAGTTATTTTCGCTTTCTTGTTTATTGTTGTTACTCATGTTAGCTCCTATAAAATTTTAAAATTAACTCAGTCATGGCAATGACCTTTTTTATTAAAGCAATCCGTTCTCTTCACCAGCAACACGGAGTAATGGAGGAGCTTCTCCAATCTCTGGTATCTCATCAAGTCTAGCCTGAAGATCTTTAAGTTTATTGTCTATCTCGTTTGTCTTTATGCCTATGTTTTCTATAGTTGATGACAGTGGTGTTACTACGCCATTTGTAATTGCCTCACTTATATCGCCGTTATATTTATTAATACTTTTCATCAGACCATCATAAAAATTTTTAAGATTCTTAACGCTTACCGTGATCGTCGGTATAGCATTAATCTCTTTTTCTTTCATGACCTTGGTTATATCAATCCCATCTGGTAAGCTTCCAGTAATAATCTTCTTTATTTCTGGTATTGCAAAATTTGGTTTATCAAATGTCGGCTGCTTCGAAAGTGGTAATGTACTCTTTAATTCAACTGCTTCACTAGAATATAATTCTGTATTTTTACTCATAATAGTTACCTCCTATAAAAAACTACTTATCTTTATAAATCACTACTATACAAATAACAGTGAGTCATTATTAATGTCTACTATTGTAAAGTCTGGAGCCTGCCCAATTTCTGGCATATCATCTTTGATTTGCTTGAGCATATCCATTAATTCCTTGTGATGTTCATTCTGTTTGTCAAATTTCTCTTGCAATGCATCAATAATAGCATTAGACCGATCTTTATTGTCAAGATTGCCAATCACAGATATGACTTTCTCGTGAGGCAGTTTGTGAATAATATCTTTAAGCTCTTCTGTATCTATGCTATCCAAAAGTTCTTTAAACTGCTCATGAGACATATTATGAGCAAAAGCTTGAAGTTTTTCTGGGTTGTTAGCTAAAGACTTAATAACCATCTGAATCTTATTAGGATCAGTTAACTCTCGAGCTACTATTGCAAGTTTATCGTGGTCTAACTTATTAATTAAATCATGTAATCTATCTTCTTCTAAAGTGTGTACTAGGTTTGGAAGTCGATTTTTTAATGTTTCGTCTAAAATAGTGTTTATAGCTTTCTCAGGTGCATCTTTTATTAATTCTATAAACTGATCATTGCTCATTGTCTTAACAACTTCATGAAACTGATCCATTTTAAGGTGAGGGAAAATTTCTCTTACTTGATCTAGATTTAAGTCTTTTACTAGGTTTGCAAGCTGATCTTTATTTAATAAGGGGGTTATTATTTGTAACTTTCCTGGATCTAGCGTGTGAGCAAAAGTTTGTAATTGGTGATTGGTTAGATGATCTACTAAAACTAGGAATTGTTTATCTGATAAGTTCTCTGCTAGAACCGGTATTTGTTTATCTGATAAGTTCTTTACTAAAGTCTTCAATTTCTCATCACTGATAAGATTGACAAGAATCTCTAACTGATTTTCTGTTAAATTCCTAAGAAAAGTTTTGGAGAACTCTGATGATGTTAGTACACTTTTTGGTATCTTAAGTAATGTCATATCTTCTATCACTTTTGCTGCATAATAATGCGGCATACTGTATTGTAATAACTTATTGTGAGGTGAATCAATTATATTTCCCTCGATATCTGAAAAATAATATTTATCGTTATCAATACCCAATTCCTCCCATGTTAAGTATTTGTACTGCAATTCTTCTGCCAAAAATTGCACATACGCGGTATCATCCTCAGGTACCCATTCTGATGATAGTTTAACTAATCTACCATTGTCATATGCAAACGAATTACTCCTCTCAAGATAACCAGGCACACCAGGGTAAACCATTCGATTTTCTTTTTCTTCTATACACTGCATCACTTTATTCTTAAGAAAATTGCTACACAGTCTTATCGATAACTCTAGTTCATTGTCTTCTTCACTGAGTGGTATAAGCTTGACTTTTTTCATAATAGGACTTTCAATTTGAGACCATTTGGTACCTAGTAGAGGTATGACGCATGAAAACTTTGGTCCGGGCTCCATTTTAAAAATATGTTTTTTCGTATTCATAAACATTACTTAATCAATTTAGTTATATCTATTCTAACATTTATTGATTAATTTATTATTAAAATAATATATAGCAAAACTAATATAACAAACTTTAGACTTTCTGTATAATCTAAAAAAAAGTAGTGAAAGCAATGTTGAAATATATAAAAATGAGCTTAATAATCGGAGAATTTTATCGCTTGATAGAATAGAATCTTAAAAAGCAACTAAATTTTTAATAGAATTAAGGGCTACAGTTCACTACAGTTTCTTAATTTTAGCAAAAGATTAAAATCTAAATAAATTAGAATTTCTAAGAAAGTATTACTAATACTTATACAAAATATTACTCGCAACTTAAATAAAATAACTATTCCCAGTGGTTAAAGTCAAGAAACGTGAGAAATTTTTTCTTTGGTATCCATTGATCTACCATGTGTACCATACGAACTTTTTTATATAGTGATTTCATTATACGCTAAAACTAGCTATATTGGCTCACTTTCGCTAAATTCACATATGAACCAATTTGTTGAGCTGTGTTGCAAAAGTTCCAAGCTTTTATTTTTACAACCCTGCTTTTATTTAAGCTGTTCTCACAAAGGTGAGTACTTTATTTTTGCGATTTTAGGAAAAGTAAATAAACAAAATTTTTGTGGTGCTATAGAATCCAGTGCTTTCTGTAAATTATTATGCTAATAAAATTGATAATTACTAAAATACCTTCTAGAATAACTATAATAATATTGAGTGAGGCATAAAAATGAGTTTCAACGAGCATGTTCAAGGCAACAAACTATCTTTTTGCCATTCTTTGAGCAATAAAAAATTAGAAATTAAGAAATTGGTAAGTTTTTTGCAAGAAAATAGAAACATCACACAACTTTCTCTCAACAATTGTAATATTGGTGAAGAAGAAGCAAAAGCTTTAGCTAATGGTAATCTTACAAACCTTACTTCACTTACTTTATGGGATAAAAATGTTGGTGAAGAAGGAGCAAAAGCTTTAGCTAATGGTAATCTTACAAACCTTACTTCACTTACTTTGTGTCAGAGCAATATTGGTGAAGAAGGAGCAAAAGCTTTAGCTAATGGTAATCTTACAAACCTTACTTCACTTACTTTGTCAATTAACAATATTGGTGATGAAGGAGCAAAAGCTTTAGCTAATGGTAATCTTACAAACCTTACTTCACTTACTTTGTCAATTAACAATATTGGTGAAGAAGGAGCAAAAGCTTTAGCTAATGGTAATCTTACAAACCTTACTTCACTTACTTTATGGGATAACAATATTGGTGAAGAAGGAGCAAAAGCTTTAGCTAATGGTAATCTTACAAACCTTACTTCACTTACTTTATGGGATAAAAATATTGGTGAAGAAGGAGCAAAAGCTTTAGCTAATGGTAATCTTACAAACCTTACTTCACTTACTTTATGGGATAACAATATTGGTGAAGAAGGAGCAAAAGCTTTAGCTAATGGTAATCTTACAAACCTTACTTCACTTACTTTATGGGATAACAATATTGGTGAAGAAGGAGCAAAAGCTTTAGCTAATGGTAATCTTACAAACCTTACTTCACTTACTTTGTCAATTAACAATATTGGTGATGAAGGAGCAAAAGCTTTAGCTAATGGTAATCTTACAAACCTTACTTCACTTACTTTGTCAATTAACAATATTGGTGAAGAAGGAGCAAAAGCTTTAGCTAATGGTAATCTTACAAACCTTACTTCACTTCGTTTGTATAAGAGCAATATTGGTGAAGAAGGAGCAAAAGCTTTAGCTAATGGTAATCTTACAAACCTTACTTCACTTAGTTTGTCAATTAACAATATTGGTGATGAAGGAGCAAAAGCTTTAGCTAATGGTAATCTTACAAACCTTACTTCACTTACTTTGTCAATTAACAATATTGGTGAAGAAGGAGCAAAAGCTTTAGCTAATGGTAATCTTACAAACCTTACTTCACTTCGTTTGTATAAGAGCAATATTGGTGAAGAAGGAGCAAAAGCTTTAGCTAATGGTAATCTTACAAACCTTACTTCACTTAGTTTGTCAAATAACAATATTGGTGAAGAAGGAGCAAAAGCTTTAGCTAATGGTAATCTTACAAACCTTACTTCACTTACTTTATGGGATAAAAATATTGGTGAAGAAGGAGCAAAAGCTTTAGCTAATGGTAATCTTACAAACCTTACTTCACTTACTTTGTGTCAGAGCAATATTGGTGAAGAAGGAGCAAAAGCTTTAGCTAATGGTAATCTTACAAACCTTACTTCACTTACTTTATGGGATAACAATATTGGTGAAGAAGGAGCAAAAGCTTTAGCTAATGGTAATCTTACAAACCTTACTTCACTTACTTTGTCAAATAACAATATTGGTGAAGAAGGAGCAAAAGCTTTAGCTAATGGTAATCTTACAAACCTTACTTCACTTACTTTGTCAATTAACAATATTGGTGAAGAAGGAGCAAAAGCTTTAGCTAATGGTAATCTTACAAACCTTACTTCACTTACTTTGTCAATTAACAATATTGGTGAAGAAGGAGCAAAAGCTTTAGCTAATGGTAATCTTACAAACCTTACTTCACTTACTTTGTCAATTAACAATATTGGTGAAGAAGGAGCAAAAGCTTTAGCTAATGGTAATCTTACAAACCTTACTTCACTTCGTTTGTATAAGAGCAATATTGGTGAAGAAGGAGCAAAAGCTTTAGCTAATGGTAATCTTACAAACCTTACTTCACTTAGTTTGTCAATTAACAATATTGGTGATGAAGGAGCAAAAGCTTTAGCTAATGGTAATCTTACAAACCTTACTTCACTTACTTTATGGGATAAAAATGTTGGTGAAGAAGGAGCAAAAGCGTTCATTAAAGCATTAAATGATAGTAAGTTTCCAAAGCTTATTCAGTTTCTTTTCGATTTTAATAATGTTAGTACCGATGTTAAAGAAATGCTAGATCTTGCGCTTACACATAATGTTGATCATTCTAGACAAGTTAATAAAAATAAGGTATCGGCTATAGCTATAACACTAGCAACGATTGCAATACCTGCTGCACTAATTGCACATTTCGTCTTCCAAGCTAGTTTGTTAGTAACAGGGACAATAGCAGTAATTGGAGCTTGCTGTCTAGTTGCTGCTGCAGCTACATATTGTTTTAATAAGCCTTCAAATTCACTTAAAAACAGTGATGCCGAAGTTGTAACTAATAAAGGACATGCTGTTGCTTAGAGACTGAGAAGTAAATAAAATGGAGTGGCAGTTTTTTAAAGAAGCTATGCCATTCTATAGACGTAAAAAGATTGAATATTTGTGCAGAATAGTGTACAATTGTTAATCTTTCTCTGAATATTATGGCTATTTCTAAATTTCTTGATCCTAGGAATGATTTATGTTTCAAAAAAATTTTTGGAACGGAAAAAAATAAAAACATTCTTATACACTTTTTGAACGATATCTTAGGATTTTCTGGAAGTAATAAAATAAAAGAAATTGAATTTCTCAGTACTATCATGGATCCTGAGATTGCCTCTGATAAACAAAGTATTGTTGATGTCCTTTGCAAAGATTCTATTGGTAATAGATTTGTAATTGAAATGCAGCTAGCTCGTGATAAAGGCTTTGAAAAACGCGCTCAATTATACGCTGCCAAGGCTTATTCAAGGCAATTAGATAAATCTGGAAATTACATTGACTTAAAGAAGGTCTTCTTTATTGCTATTTCTAATTGTAACTTACTTCCTGAAGAAGTTGACTATATTTCTACTCATAATATACGAGATATAAAAACCAATGGACACTACTTAAAAGATTTGCAATTTATCTTCATTGAATTACCTAAATTTGCAAAAAATAAAGTAGAGCTGTTAGAAAGCACAATAGAAAGATGGTGTTTCTTTTTTAAATATGCAGAAGAAACCACAGATGAAGATTTAAAGAAAATAGCAAAGGAATCACCAATAATAAAGCTAGCATATGATGAATTAGATAGGTTTCGCTGGAATGAAAAAGATTTAGTAGCTTATGAAGAGAGAATAATGGATCTACGTAAAGGAGAAGCCATCCTCGCTCAAAAACTTGATGACGCTAGAGAGGAAGGTAAAATTGAAGGGAAAATTGAAGTAGCAAAAGCGATGCTGGCTAATAATGTTGATATTGATACTATTGTCAAATTTACTGATCTTTCCGTAAGTGAGATTAAAGAATTGCAGAAAGTTTAATAATTTATAGATTCTTCTAAGGAAATTATCTTATTTTTTATTGGCAGGCAGTTTGCTTAAACCCGTAAAACTTCTCCAGTTGTGGGAACGTTCAAAAAAGTGTGTCAAGCCGCATTTTTAGTTCAACTCAATTTTCAATCTATCTGGAAAGAAAATATCAAGTTGAGACATAGTTAAAGCCCAATTAGGGAGAGCCATAATCCACTTTTGCTCTACCTTTTTTATAGCACAATATACCTGTTTGTACAAGGCATTTGTACTAGTAAATGAACCCTTAGTTTTAGTAAATTTCCTGATTTGTCTATGCAACCCCTCAATTGGATTAGTGGTATAAATCAGCTTCCTAACTGGCCCAGAATACTTAAAATAACTGGATAAGTTTTCCCAATTGTTCTGCCAGGATTTTATAACTAAAGGATACTTTTCTCCCCATTTTTCTTCCAGCTCAAGCAGATAATTCTCAGCAATTTCTTTACTTGAAGCACGATATATTTTTTTCAGATCATTCATGAAAACTTTTACATCTTTACTGGATACATATTTCAGAGAATTTCTTATTTGATGTACTATACATAGCTGCACTTCTGCACTGGGAAATACACTGTTGATGGCTGCAGGAAAGCTTTTTAGCCCATCTACACATGCAATCAGAATATCTTCTACTCCTCTTTCTTTTAGGTCGTTTAACACTCCTAACCAGAACCTCACTTTCGGCTAAATAAAAGCCTAGTACTTCTTTTCTGCCATTTTGCTAACATATTATACATGCATTTACTTACGCAATCTCCTTGACTTTGAAAAACCATGAATACTATTGAGATTGTAATGGACGACTGCGTCATTCATTGATTAACGGCAGGGTAATATGGGATATTTCTGCTGCAGATATTTTGTATCTCCTCTACATGCGATGCTATGTCCCTATACCCCATGCCACTAGCTTATGTGCTTAAAACCTTTGCTTCAAGTTCTGTTATTTGCCTTTTTTTCACTATCTGTGGTTCAAAACTTCCATCCCTATTCCTTGGCGTTAATAACTCAAATTACCTTCCACTTGTCCGCAAAGTTTCTTCCGTTTCTGCGATTCTTTTCTTCTCTTTCAGTGGATACTATTTCACCTTCCAGACTCGCTTCCAGTAGCCTTTTTACAAACGGTACCCTCTCTCCCCATCAATGGTCTTGTGGAGTATCTATTTCATCTGCATTATAAGAAATTTCCTTATCGCTTTGATTTACTATGTGTATGTTTTTTATTTTTTCTTTGTTTGTTAAAAATTTAGATTTTTGGTAATCATGATTTAGAATTACTTCTAAAATAACAAAAGCATCTTTGTCATTATGCTTTATACTCGTAAATAGTAAACTGTCGCTGTCACTTAATTTAGCTCGAAAATATTTAACATCTCCATCGCCTTTTATTAATTTTATACCTCCCAGGTTTGTATATTTATTTTCCTCTAAATCTTTAATGATTTCATTGAACTTTTTTCCTAAAGGATTTTCATTATCACCTAAATCATGGTCATTAAACTCTTTGTAATAAAATACACCACTCATACTTCTAGGCTCACTTTAATCTTAATAGTTAAATTTCATTCTGAGTTTATTATAACGTCTGTGATATGTCAATTCTATCAATAATTTAACTGTTTCTGTTACCATTTCATATGTGAATTTTATAGCATTAATGTATTGTTAGCATTGTAATGCCAATATAGATGTAGGTTATACTTTTGGTAACAATATGCCTACTTTTAAAGAATGCTTAAAAGGTATAGTAAGTGATGAAAAACTGGAAAATGCTATTACTTTTTTTCAAGGACCCTTGATTGACTTTGTTAATAAGCATAAGAGTCATTATTTTAAACTTCACGTTCTAGAAGGAAAACCTAGGGAATTTTATAATTTTGACCCGTTATGGTGGATTATACCTAATTGGATAAAAAGTAATTATTCATTAAGTAGCCCGTATTTACGTATGTTTGTGGAAGTGTTATCAGACTTTAGTATGTCGAAAGAAAAGGGATATATAAGAGGACTATGTGAGATATTGTGTGACTGGGTGATAAAAAATGATTATTTGCGGAATAGCGTGGCTTTTAGCAAAGTTTTTGCTAATCAACAAAAAAAACTTACAAATGATGAGAAAAAAAAGTTATTAGATATGATTTCTTCTGATGCATCATTTTTTCGACGAGGGAGATGGTATAGAGAAAGGTTATTTTATGAGCGTCATGGTTGCTACCCTAATGATTATGTTTCATGTGAAGACCATAAATGTATTATGGTTCAAGATAGAACGACAGGAAAACATAAAATAAACAGCGCAATACTTAGCAAAAATCTAGATAAAGTAAAACCTGGATACTATGCAACTCTATATTTTACTCGTCTAAATGGTAGTGGACATGCAATGTTAGTAAGGCGAAATAGTGACATTAAAGAAAGCTTTTCACTTTTTGACCCTAATTGTATAGCACTTTTTGATATTACAAAGGAAGAAGTATCTAACTCTGCTGCAGAAATTTTAGAACTACTTTATTTTGATGTTAACTTTGAAGATTTAGGCATTATCGAAAGGAGAAAAGGTATTTCTGAAAGTTTAGCTACGAAAAACAAATCAGTTGCAAAATTTACTGAGAAAGAAGTTCGGGAATTATTGGAAGATTCAAATATTTCTATGCTTACATATAGGAAACTAGAAGGTTAATTTAGAATCCCTCGTTTCATGTAAAGAAAATTCAAAATCAATATAATAATAAATTAAAAAGTTGTATTGTTAAAATTGATTGACTGATAAAAAGAAATAGGATCTTTGCTATTGCCAAAAGTTTTACTTTTAATAACATCCAAAATAAACAAAATCATACTCAAATTGTCTACAATCAGGTATATATGGTTGTTTTCGTGAGTAATCGCTAGCAGCTGTAATGATGGCAAATATCTCGATAAGGTACAAAATAGCGCAAAAAGTAAGGAGCTGGAGGTTAAAGAGAAAATATACTCTAAAAGACTTAGTAGACAAAACAAGCATAAACTACCACACGCTGCTAAGATATGAGCAAGGAACATGTGGTATTCCAACTGAAAAGTTAAAATCCTAGCAGAGTCGTTATCAATCCCTATTAGAAATCTCTTTCCAAGACGAAAAGTACTAAAAGAAAACAGTTGTTTTGACAAAGATAAGGTTCAGGAAATGTATAACTTCATAGAAAGATACAAAAAAACAGGAGGACACAAAGCAATTTATGCATTTGTCCGAACTGAGGAAGAAAGTAATATAAAAGCAGCAAGAATAAAAATTGCAAAGGATCTAGTTAAAGCAGGGCTTGATACTGAGATTATCTATCGAGCAACAGGCTTATCAATTGAAGAATATGCTGATAAAGAGAGATACGAGCCAAACAGAGGACAAGAGATAAAAAAGTGGAAGAAGGCTATACGCAAAGCAAAAAAGCTTAATGTAGGACCCTCGCAGGTACATCATTATGAACAAGACTATTTTGAGTATGGGAAATAGCAAGAAGTGGATGTTGAAGATCTGATGAAGAAATATGAAGAAGATCATTATGAAGATGGTGAAGGAGAAAATGAGTTATTAAGTTTGGCTAGAAAATATAGAAAAATTGACAATCAAGAATCACGAGATGAGCTGGATACATGGGTAGAATTTTTATTGCAAAGAAAGCAAATTTACAAAGAAAAGATTTAGAAAACAGAGGAAATGAAAGTTGCAAATAATTTACTTCAGTAGGTTTTTCTACTGATGCTATTTCTAAAATAATTGATTAATAACAATTTTTTTTACATGAAGAATTAATCTTTCAATTAGATAAATAAGCATCTATTAACATCTTAATTTTTTAATGAAAAAATAAGTAAAAAAGATTGAGAAATTGATTTGACTTCACTCGGAAGCTATGGCTCTATGCCAAGACTGCTAAAAAAGTAGCAGTAAACATTTAAAAACAATTTGTTATTAACGAGGAGTATATTTTATGAATAATAGTGAAAAACTTACAGAAGAAATAGAGAGAGTACTACAAAGCGGAGGAGGAAGTGCTTTATTTGATCGTGAGATAGTGTCAGTGCTTCTAGGAGCAGTTCATGACAGAAAGCAAGCACAAGATGTTACTAAAACTCTAATGGATAACTGCCCAGGAATAGGAGAAATTTTGGGACGAGAAATCGATGATCTGAAAATGATAGAAGGAATGACCGAACATGCAGCTACAGCAATTGAATGTGTTAAAGAAGCTTATAAAAGAGCACTCAGAGAAGGATTAAAGAGAGGCCCTGTAATGGATAGCCAAGAAAAGCTGATAGAGTATGTAGGGTAAACATAGGCTTTTCAGCAAAAGAAGCTGTCCTGATAATATACTTGGATAAACAGAACCGTCTGATAAGAGATGAAGTGTATTTTGGTACAAATGACCTAAAAGAAAGAGGAGTAGAGGATGGATGTATTAAAAAGTTTTCCTGCAGCTATAAATAGCTAAAGCAGAAATGTATAGTGTATCAGATAAAAAATTTACTGAAATATGTATCCAGCAAAAACTTTCATGAGTGATCTGAAGAAAGTATACCAGGCTTCAAGCAGAGAAATTGCTGAAAATTATTTACTTGAGCTGATGGAGCGAAAAATATCCTTTGGTCATAAAATCGTGGCAAAACAATTGGGAAAATTTATTTTAAGTATTCTGGTCCTGTTAGAAAGCTAATTTATACCACCAATCCAATTGAGGGATTGCATAGGCAAATCAGGAAATTTACCAAGACCAAGGGAGCATTCACTAGCATAAATGCCTTGTACAAGTTGGTATATTGTGCTATAAGGAAGGTGGAGGAAAAGTGGACAATGCCTGTACATATTAACTATATCTCAGCTTGACATTTTCTTTCCCCACAGATTGAAAATTGAGTTGAACTAAAAATTCGCTTTGACACACTTTTTTGAACATTCTCCTTTATTAATTAATATATAAAATAGTTTTTTCTTATTTCCTTTCTTCCTTACGCCACTTCTTCTTAACTTGATGCGTATGGTTTATTTAACACTTCCGATATACAACTAAAAAATAGCAAATTCTCTATAACTTGAATATAATTCTAGCTTTACCTAAACAGAAAATTTAATGGACTATATCTTAATGTATCTTTCCTTACCATTCTCAATTACTGAGAATTACTTATTAATTACTGCGTTGATTCCGCTTTTAAGTGCTTTTGTTATCTTTTTTACTGGTAAATGGCCAGGAGTGAACAATAGTATTACTGTCATTTCTTCTGTACTTCTGTTTACGTATACGTGTCTGTGCACTTTATATTGGGTATATGGTGATCATTCTCAATTTATTCTCATGGATTTTGGTAATAATTTGCACATCAGTTTAAAGCTAGAGTCTACCGGATTAATATTCAGTTTATTAATATCATTTTTATGGGTGCTGACCAGTATATATACAATATGTTATATGCAGAATAACTATGCTGATAGCAATCACTCAAGTTTTCTATGCTTTTTTTCAATATCAATTAGCTGTGCAATGTTTATTGCTTTTTCTGGAGATTTGCTCACTATATTTGTCTTTTATGAGCTTCTAACTATTAGTACATACCCTCTTGTTACTTACAACTCAACAAATGAGTCAGTGGTTGCAGGGCGCTATTACTTTGGTGTGCTGTTTTTCTCTTCTTTGGTATTATTTTTTCCCGCAATAGGCCTCTTATATAATGAATTTCATACTTTAGATTTTGTAAGTGGTGGAATATTCAAATTTGATACTTCACTCATAACTTTTATTGCAGTGTGTTTTGCTATGCTAATTTATGGGATAGGAAAAGCTGCGTTAATGCCGATGCATTTTTGGTTACCAAAAGCAATGGTTGCACCAACTCCTGTAAGCGCACTACTACATGCCGTTGCTGTTGTGAAATCCGGAGTTTTCATCATCATAAAAGTCATATTATACACCTTTGGCGTCGATACCATGCAACGTTTTGTGCAGCAAAATTGGTTTGCTGGAGGATGGCTTCCGTACGCTGCTGGATTTACTATTATTACTGCATCGTTAATTGCATTAAAGCAAAAGGAATTAAAGAAATTGCTTGCTTATTCTACTATCTCTCAGTTGTCATATATTATATTGTTTGCTTCAATTTTTAGTGAACTCAGTATGAGGGTTGCAATTTTTCAATTAGTTTGCCATGCGTTTGCAAAAATTACTTTATTTTTTGTTGCAGGTAGCATAATAACAAAAACGGGTGAAAAATATATAGATAGAATTCACGGTATAGGACGTAGTATGCCAATTAGCATGACAGCATTTACCATAGGTGCATTATCCATGATAGGAGTACCTCCTGCTCCGACCTTTTGGAGCAAATTTCTCATCTTTCAAGCTGTTTTTAACTCTAGTAATGTAACACTTTCTATATTTGTAGCTCTGGTGTTAATTGTCAGTACTATACTCAACGCTCTATACTTCTCACCGATAATTTACAATGCTTTTTTCTTAAAACCTTCTAGAAATTATTTTATTAAAAAGACACCAATCCTTCTAGTTTTACCTCCAGTTCTTACTGCTGCGTGTACTGTAATTATTTTTTCAGTAATCATCTATACTTATAATTATTAACAATAAATTTAAATGGTACTGTTCCAGCTAGAGTTGCTTTTATATTTGACAAAGTGAAGCTAACTTCCACAGCATAATCTTTCGTTTTCTTATTTTGCTCAGCTGTAAAAATTACAGTAGCGTTTCCAGCAAATGTAACTAAGTTCTTGGTCAACCGGTCAATAGATAATGTTGTTACGTTTATGTTGGTAATTTTTCTTGTGGATGAAACAGCTTCATCGTTTACTTTTTCCTGAAAGTCTTGATAGATTTTATATATAGAATTGTTTTTTATAAAATTTTCTTGATACTTTGATTCAACGATCTGAGAGGACTCGTATGCTTCAACGTATTGACTTACCAAGTACCTTGCTATGGAAGTGTATTCATCTTCTTTTTCACTAAAACTAAGTTTATGTATTGTAGAAAACTCATCTTCTGTGTGGTTCGTGTACTTCACAAAATTTAAATCTTTTTTAACAGGAAGTAATAGGTATATGTTTAGTAATGATAAAAATAAACATACTAAGAGAAGTAACGCTATTAACGCCATCCAAGATCTTTCTACAACGCAGAACAGGTATCTGTGGCAATACCATTCTACTGCTTTCCTGAAATAACTTTTGTTTTTTACTGATTCAACTTCCATAACCTAATTATAATAACTCTAAAAAAACTTTAAAATATGTCTAAATTTTCCAAAATAGGATGAATGATTATATCACCTTGTTCTGCAATAAGGTGAAATTTATCAATTTTCTTCACATCTAAATTTATCATTTTTACACTGAAGCTTTCAGGATCATAAGTATTACTTTCTGCACTTTTGTGATAATTATAGTAGTGTAATTTATTTTGATCATCAAAATAACCAAATTCATCAGCAAGGGTTCCCACTTTTCTGCCTTTACCGTCTCTGACTAGCTCAAATAGATCAATTACATGGTTTTCAGATCCAGGCTCAATAAGACCTTCTACAGCAAAAAATTTAGGTGCATGACCAACATACTCCTTAAATTTTAGATTATTAGTCTTTTTTACACTACCAAAATCCACGAATTTATATTCATCTGAAAGATCAGAATATTGTGGATCATACTTTTTATATTCAAAAAACTCATTACCTAAAAAATTACAAAACGTTAGTTTATAGTCATCATGATTGAGTTTAATAACTTTAAGATAATGAAAATCTCTAGGAATCTTTACTTCCTCTTTCGTAATATGATTACGTACAACAAGCTCACTACTGAGCATATAATAGCCAATTTTTGGCAAAGTAGCTATATTGATTGCCTTGTTTAGCTGAAAATTTGCCTCATAGATGCCACTTGATAGCTCCTTCCCTTTTTCTAAAGTGACGTCTTGATCTAAAGATGTATTCTTGATTAAACTCAATTCTTTCTGCATGTTCAGTACAGTGTTTGTTAAAACTTCTATTGATTGCCATACAGTTAATTTATTATCATTCAAGTTATATACTTTCAGTATTAAATTAGCAGAATTTTATCATAAATTTATGTAAAAAGTATTACATTTTTGTGTCATGATGTTAACTATATTAGCTAAAACATGCTTTTTATCTAAGCGAAATTGCTTTGCAGCAACGAAAAGCTCATCTATTTCTTTCCATTGACTTAGTAGAATTTCAACATTATTTACTTCTTTCTTTATACTTTCTAAAATAAAGGTTTGAATTATATGCGATGCTAGTTCTAACTCAATTTCACTATTAATTATTTTGTGAATTATATCGGAATTATTTAGGTTATAGAAAAGTGTATAAAAATGTTTGTGTGACTCATAAGCACCACTGTTTATTGCATCTATTATTATTCCCGGAGTTCCAGGAAATAAAGTAATGATTTCACTAAATATTTTATCGTCAAATTTACATTGAGATGAAACAATTTGCTTTGTTTCATCGTAAGTTAATGGAAGTAAATTTAGCTGAAAACACCTACACCTAATAGTGACTTGTACATCATATGGCTTATGGCTAATTACAAATATTTTAGAATTTTTTGGCGGCTCCTCTAATATCTTTAATATTGCATTTTTAGCATTGCTAGTCATTGCCTCCAAGCTATCTATTATAGCTATCTTATATTCTGATTGAATGGGGCTTAGGTACAGAAAATTTTTCATTTCTCTCACCTTTTCCACTCCTATTGTATCACCTTCAACAATGTGTAAGTCTAATGCTACTTCATCGTAATTTTTGATAAGAAACCAATTAGAAAAGGATTGTGCAAGTGTTGCTTTTCCTATGCCTTTTTTACCACAGATCAGCCAAGATTGAACAGACAAGTTGTTCATTATCTTTTTTTTTGCTTGGGTATGGCCTATCACTTTTCTCATTCTTTCCCCTATAGATCTTAGTTTAAAAATGCGTTATTTATTGTTTGTAATGAAATTTTGCCTTTCCTTAAAACCTTAATCTTATCTCCAGTTAAGTCAATAATAGTAGATTCTATACCAGAAACTAATTCATTATCTTCAATTACTGCAGATAAGTGTTGCTTAATAGACTGAGGTATATCTCTTGCTTTGCATACACTTTTTTCTCCTGAAATGTTAATACTGGTTGCAACTACTGGAGTTTTCAGTTCATTTAATATTGAAATCGCAATAGGATGATCAGGAATTCTTATGCCTATACTATCTTTAAAGAACTCATTTGGTAATATACTGTTATCTTGAAGTGGTAAAATATAGGTCATTGGTCCAGGAGAAAAATAGTTTATTAAATAGATATACTCTTCCTTTACCTTTGCTATATTTATCAAACTATCAATATTACTAACAAATACAGAAAGCGGCTTGTTTTGAGAACGCTTTTTTATTCGATATATTTTTTCTATAGATTCGTTACCTAGCGCATTACAAGAAAGAGCATATACTGTCTCTGTTGGAAAGCATGCTAACAAATTATTTTTTATTGCATTTATTACTTCAAATACCATATAGCTAAAACTTATGTCTACAATAGACCTGATTATCTCGCTATATGATAGCAATCAAAATACCGAAATGGCCAGTGTTACATACTTACAGTCAATTTTATCAGCAACTGCTCGTTTTTACAACAAATCCGCTACAACCCGAACTCTTCATTAACTTTATCGACTATCGTCTGTGGTGGATCATCTCCCCATCCTGAATATAAAATCTCTCCATAATCTGCAACATCTATAGAGCCAGTTCTACTTTTTGCCAGAAACATTTCTCTTTTATCTTTATCAACTAATACATAGTGCCAAGCTGATCTTCCTCGATCTTTACCACGAACTAGATATATGAGATCTGATCTACTTCTTCTTGTTGCATCAGCAAAGGATCTTTCATTGATAGTTCTGCTTTTACTCTTTATGCCGCCACTTTCAGAAAAAGCTTCCTTGGCTTCAGCTTTTTTGTTTGCCAATTCAGAAATTTTTCCTTTTGCTCCTAGTGCATGTTCTTTGGTATTTTGAGATGAATACTTACTGGAAAAACCTCCTCTTGTCTCATTAGAAGTCCTATTTGTAAAACGCTTAGTAAATGAGTTATCGTTATCATTTTCTGCCATAAAAGTCTCCAAATTTTAGATTGTAGAATCCAAATTTTTACTACACCCTATCATAGGTTAGTTAAATTAATATAAATGCAAGATAATATAGTAATTATTACAGGAATTACAGCCTCAGGTAAATCAGAATTATGCGATAACTTGATAAAAAAGCATAAAAACATTAGCATAATAAACTGTGACTCAAAGCAGGTATACAAAGAGATTCCCGTAATTACTGCTCAACCACCAAAGCAGAAAGAATTTTATAGGCTATACGGTTATGTTTCAGCAAGAGAAAATTATTCCGTAGGTTTATGGCTAGAGGATTTAAAGAGGGAAGTTAACAACGCGCTGAAAAATTCACGAATACCCATCATCACTGGAGGAAGTGGGCTTTACATTAGCAGCTTAATCAAGGGATTATCATCGATTCCACAAATAAGCCAGGAAGTGAGAGAAAACGTAAATGAACTCAGGAAAAATTTAAGTAAAGAGGAATTCTACAAATTAGTGCTAAGCAAAGATCCAAGGATTCAAGGTAAAATATTTATTAATGACTCACATCGCCTCTCAAGAGCACTTGAGATTATCACTGAAACTGGCAAGTCGATTTTTGTATGGCAAGAAAATAGGCAGCCTCCTCTATTCAATAATTTTAAGGTATATACAATTCTACCTGAGCGTGAAAATGTATACCAAAAAATAGACTCCCGCTTTATCAAAATGATTGAAAATGGAGCAATTAATGAAGTAAAAGATCTGCTGAGCATGAACTTATCTCCACACTTACCAGCTATGAAAGCACACGGAGTGCCAGAAATTATAAAATACTTACAAGGTGAAATTACTTTAGACAAGGCAATACAGATTGCTCAAATCAATACAAGACATTACGCAAAACGCCAGTACACTTGGTTTAAAAACCAATTTCCAAGTTCTGAAGTGATTGATTGTGCAAACAAATTGACAGAACTTGAGATATTTTAATTATTATATTTCTATGCCTATGCAAGCTTTTCTTGATAGTATTAAACTTTTTTCTTAAAGAACTTTCATCATTGCCTAAATTGTGATTATCAAATTCTTTGTAAAAATATTCTCACTTATGAAGCGCTACTATACCTGTAAGAGCCTTTATCACTAAATGAACTATATCACACAACATTTCATCCTCAATTTTTCTATATTCTCTCACTAATCTTGTAATCACAATCTCCACTTTCATATCCTTGTTCTCATAATAGTAGGAACGAGATAAGATAGTGTAACAAGAAGGTAAAAATGCCAGCAGCGTACAGTTATGACTTAAGGAAAAAAGCCATTCAGGCGTTGAATGAAGGAGAGAGCAAAACAGCAGTAGCAAATTTTTAGCCCTCTCTAATAACTTCAACATCACTAAATTCAAGGGCTTGGCCTTCTATTATTTGGAATCTTTCATGTCCTTTTCCTGCAACTAGCAGAATCATATTTTCATCATGAGCTATGCTTATACCTCTCTCTATAGCTTCTTTTCTATCTCCTATCTCCAGTGCATCAGGGCAATGTAGCAAAATATCGTGACGAATTTTCCCCGGATCTTCATCACGCGAATTGTCATCTGTAACTATAACTTTACCTGCAAGCATTTGTGCTATTTTACCCATCTCTGCACGTTTTGTTTGATCACGATTCCCGCCACAACCGAACACTAGAACTATCTTTTTATTGAAGTGCCATTTTAAAGACAACAGAGCTTGTTTGAGTGCACTTGGAGTATGAGCGTAATCGACAAATGCAAAAGTGTTCACTTTTTCCATTCTTCCAGGTGGAGAAGCGAGTTTATCTATACACATTCTTTGATAGTCCATACCAGATGAAATAACTATACCGATTGCACACAACAAATTATATGCTTGAAATTGCCCAAAAATTGGAAAAAATGCGTTATAAATTTCATCACCGATTTGAATTGTCAGGTATTGACCATTGGCAGTGGGTATCTGCTTTAATAAAGTAATGTCAGAGTTTTTTTTTCCATAGGTTATAACTTTGTTGCCACGCTTTTCAGCTATGTTGAGCAACTCTCCATATTCGCCTATATCTGCATTTAAAATCGCTGTTTTTTCTTTTGGCAATACCTCATAAAATAACCTTTTCTTAGCCTCAAAATACTCATCGATACTTTTGTGATAGTCCAAATGATCTTGAGAGAAATTAGTAAAAGCTGCAGCAGTGAACTTGAGTCCATAGATTCTATATTGATCAATTCCATGGCTTGAAGCCTCTAATGCTAAGTGCTCTACGTTCTTATCATTTATATCACGCAATGTGGAATAAAGATCATCTGCACTTGGAGTTGTAAGGCTATTATCTTTTCTATTATTATTGACACATGTTCCCAGTGTTCCTATAGACGCTGCATTATCTTGCCAAATCTGGCGACAAAATTCCACCACTGAAGTTTTACCATTTGTACCAGTTACAGCAGCAACATATTTAGGTTGTTTGAATTGATAGAACCTGCTGACTATTTCACTGTATATTTCTTGAGGATTCGAGTGGAAGATATAGATTCCAGTGTCACGCACTGGAATGACATCATTTGTTATGCAATCACTTACAATTATCGCTTTAGCTCCACAAGATAATATCTGATCTATGTAAATCCTATCCCTTTCTGACACACAAACAAAAAGGTAACCTTCTTTAACTCTCTTAGGATTACATGTGACGCCTTTGATTTCAATATCAAAGTCAGCATTTACAATGTTATGCAGTAGCTCTTTCAGTCTCACAATCATCTTTAACACTTGAACATGGCAGCCTTATTAATGCAGTATTCAAGTCACAAATCAAATCTTCAGGATCTTCTAGTCCGCAAAATATTCGCACAAAACTTCCACCATAATCTGAATTCATTACAGATCTTGACATAGACCTATGGTCTATTGGTAATATCAAACTGTCACATCCTCCCCAAGAAGCACCAATGCCGAAAACTTTCATGTGATCAACCATGCAGCTTAGTTCCTCACATGAATATTCTCTATCGAGTACTATACTAAATACGCTACTTGCCCCTTTGAAATAACTTTTCCATAAATCATGCTGAGAATAGGAAAAAAGTGCCGGGTATAAGACTTTTTTGATTTTTGAATGTTTTTCCAGCCACTTTGCCACTTGCATTGCTGTACTTTGATGTTTCCTCATGCGTGTTTGCAGTGTTCTAAGTCCCCTATGTGCAAGGTAACAGTCGTGCGATTGAATGGTTACTCCGTAATTTTTATAGCTCTCATAAAGCAATTTAAAAATTTTACCTTCAGCAACCATAGCTCCCATCACTAAATCTGAGTGACCGGCTAGATACTTTGTCACCGCATATAGTGCAATATCAATTCCATAATCAAGCGGCTTAAACAACAAAGGAGTGGCCCATGAATTGTCACAAACGGTTACAATTCCACGTTCTTTAGCAACTTTTACTATATGCTCTACATTCGAAATCTCAAACGTTATAGAACCAGGAGTCTCAATCATGATGAGTGAAGTGTTACTCTGAACTAAATCAGTTATATCCCGTGTCGGATCATAAAAAGTTACTTCTACTCCTCTTTTTGGTAGTTCATTTTCGGCAAATCTCTTTAGCCTATAATAACTATTATCTTGTATCAGAACATGCGAACCTGCTTTAGTGAAAGTCAAAATAGCAAAAGTAAGTGCAAATAATCCAGAAGGGTAGATGAGTGCTTGTCCCCTACCCTCAATTTCAGCCAGCGCATTTGAAAAATAATGAACAGTAGGCGTACCAACATTACTATAGCTGTAATCCCTTGCAACACCATCATTGATCACATCATATATACTCTCCCCATTCGCTGCACTTAAGTAATCCTTGTAAGTAGAAAATAATATGGTAGAAGAATGATAAACTGGTGGGTTCATCGATCCTTTATAATCATTAAATTTTCTTCCTGCTTTAACTAATAAAGACTCTTCTCTCACGTTTCTACTATTTATTTTTTAAATTATATTCACTGTGCGTATATAAGTGAAGAGAAATCGCATGTACTCGTTCTATTTCACTCTTTAATAATTCATAGATCAATTTATGCCTCTTTAAAGAACTCATTCCAGAAAAGTCGTTAGATATTAATACTAATTTGATATGTGAAGGTAGTGTTGAAGAAGAAGCAAAATAATGATCTGCATGCTTTGCTGATTCATCGATAATATTAATATCAATTACACCTATTGAATCGCGTAATTTTTCTTCTATTGTCTTAATAATATCCACAATAGTTCCTTTAAGCAACAATACGCTCCTCTTGTCATCCCACAGTATCTGGGCACTGGGATGACAATCGAATTACTTATTCTCTTCTTTATTATCTATGTCTTGATAATCAGAATCTACTACTTTTTCTTCCTTATCATTTGGATTTCCTTCTGATGAAAAGCCATTTTCAGCACTGTTTTGCTGAGATGCTTGATACATAGCTTCTCCAAGCTTCATAGAAAGTTGAGAAAGATTAGTAACCTTCTGTTGTATTGAATCAGCATCATCAATATTATCAGACTTACTAACTTCTTTTAATTCGTTAACTGCATTTTCAATAGCAGATCTATCTTCTGGTGAAACTTTATCACCATACTCTGTCAGAGACTTTTCTGTAGAATGGACTAAGCTATCCGCTTGATTCTTCACTTCAATAAACTTTTTACGCTTTTCATCTTCTTGCGCTTTTTCTTCAGCTTCTTTTACCATGCGATTTATTTCATCATCAGATAAACCACCTGAAGATTGAATGCGTATTTTTTGCTCTTTTCCAGTAGCTTTATCTTTTGCAGAAACGTGTGCTATTCCATTTGCATCTATATCAAATGTCACTTCAATTTGTGGCCTTCCGCGCGGAGCAGGAGGTATCCCTTCCAAACTAAACTGACCAAGCAGTTTATTATCAATCGCCAATTTTCTTTCACCTTGATGTACCTTAATTGTAACGGCTGTTTGGTTATCTTCTGCAGTTGAAAACACCTGAGATTTTTTTGTGGGAATAGTAGTATTACGTTCAATAAGTGGAGTGAATACTCCACCTAGAGTTTCAATACCAAGAGAAAGTGGAGTTACGTCAAGTAGTAACACATCTCTTACATCACCTTGAATAATTCCTGCTTGTATTGCAGCCCCAATTGCTACAACTTCATCAGGGTTAACTCCTCTATGTGGATCTTTGCCAAAGAATTCTTTAACTTTCTCTATGACTTTTGGCATACGAGTCATGCCACCAACAAGAACTACTTCACCAATTTGACTAGCAGACAAACCAGCATCTTCAAGAGCTTTTTTGCAAGGAATTATAGTCCTTTCAATTAAATCATTCACTAAACTTTCAAGCTTTGCTCTTGTTAGCTTCATATTTAAGTGTTTTGGACCACTTGCATCAGCTGTAACAAACGGTAGATTTATTTCTGTTTCCATTGCACTTGACAATTCTACCTTTGCTTTTTCTGCAGCTTCTTTGATTCTTTGCATAGCCATTGGATCGTTTTTCAAATCAATGCCATTACTTTTCTTGAATTCACCCAGTAAATAATTTACTACTGCATTATCGAAGTCTTCCCCTCCAAGGTGAGTATCACCATTTGTAGCCTTTACTTCAAAAACTCCGTCACCTATTTCAAGAACTGAAACATCAAATGTACCACCACCAAGATCATACACTACTATTGTGTGTCCGTGCTTTTTATCAAGACCATAAGCAAGTGCTGCAGCAGTTGGTTCGTTAATTATTCTGAGGACATTTAATCCAGCAATTTTTCCTGCATCTTTTGTTGCTTGACGTTGAGAATCATTGAAGTACGCCGGCACTGTTATCACAGCATCCTTTACTTCTTCCCCAAGATAAGCCTCAGCTGCTTCTTTCAGGTTTTGTAGTATAAATGCACCAATTTGACTAGGAGAGTATTCTTTACTATCAGTTGTTTTAACCCATGCATCACCATTTTTTGCTGCAAATACCTTATACGGTACACCTAGATTCTTCATTTCAGGATCGCTATATTGGCGACCTATCAATCTCTTAGTTGCAAAAAAAGTATTATTTGCATTGGTAGTTGCTTGCCTTTTTGCTGGAGCGCCAATCAACCTTTCTCCAGATGAAGTAAATGCAACTATAGATGGAGTAGTTCTTGCTCCTTCTTTATTCTCAATTACTTTTGTATCCTTGCCTTGCATTATTGCAACACAAGAATTTGTTGTTCCAAGATCTATACCTATTGCTCTTCCCATAATGAATACTCCCTTTTAAATATTATCTGATGTAAAATATATAAGTATAAAACTCGTTAATTACAAGTCCCGTTTAGTTGTTAGAGCCCAAAAGGCGCGAAAGCCATTTAGTTAACCAAAAGTTGCCCGGTAGTTTACCAGCTTCTTTATCCCTGCTATTCACAATTTGACATCCAGAATTCTGCAATGGCTTATAAGCATTAAAATTAATATGGTCTCCTTGCTTTAAAATAAATGTATCTGCATCTAAACTATTATCAATACTAACATTTAATGTAATATTGAACTCTTTTTCGATTGTAGAAACCATATCACGCTTATTATTAAAAATGTGCGCTATAACTGCACTGCGTGCTATTAAATCAAAGGACTTATTTTGATTTTTATTAGCAATATGTTGCAAATCCCTTAGTATCGATGCAACAACCACTTCGTTTGATTTCACTCTTCCAATACCTTTACAGCGTAAGCACTCTGTAGTATTAATTTCCTGTACATTTGGTTTAATTCTTTGTCTTGAAAAGACCATTAAACCAAAGTCATTGATAAAGCTAAATTGAACTTTAGCTTTATCATCTTTAAACGCCTGCTTGATAGCAAATTCAACATTTTTGCAATACTCAAGTTTCAACATGTCAATAAAATCAACAACTATTAACCCTGATAAGCCCCTGAGATTCGCTTGCCTTGATATTTCAGATAATGCCTCCATATTAGTTCTATAAGCTGTTTCTTCTATGTTATCTTCTCCTGTCATTTTCCCTGAATTTACGTCTATTGAAACAAATGCCTCAGTTAAGGTTATCACCAAAGACCCACCAGATGGCAATTCTACTCTATTACTATATAATTCAGAAATTTGATCTTCGACTCGATAGTAAGTAAAGATTGGAACAGAACCTCTATATAATCTAGGACGCAATTTTCCTTGTAACACATTTTTAGTGTATTTTCTTACCGCTTCACAAACTTCTCTATCAGATACTATAATTTCTGTATCATTACTACAAAAGTCACGTACAGATCTCATAACTACATCTGCTTCGTTGTAAATTAATGATGGAACATTTAAAGAAGAGAAGTTTTGCTGGATATTTTGCCATAATAAGGTCAAATTATTGTAATCTTGCTCAATTTCTTTCTTACTTTTTCCTGCACCAACAGTTCTTACTATTAAACCTGAGCCTTTTGGTAAATTTATTGAATTTAATATATCCTTTAACTGTTTTCTAACGTTGGTATCTTCAATTCTGCGAGATACTCCACCCCTACTTATGGAATTGGGCATGAAAACACAGTATCTACCGACCAAAGTTACGTATGTTGTAAATGAAGCTCCTTTATTTCCTCGTTCTTCTTTAGTTAATTGAACTAATAACTTTTGATTTACTGAAATCACATCTTGTAACTTATATTTTCTATGTAAAGGTACCCCCCTCACAAAACCACTGCTGGATTCATTACTAGCTGTAGAATCTAGGCCTTCTTCTGTGCAATTATCATTTGAACAGTCCACACCGCTCGAATAGTCTTCATCAGGGAAAATTTCCTTCTCTTTTTCTGGAATATTAAAGTAATTTAGAGATATCTCAGAAAAAGACAAAAAACCTTGCTTATTTTTTCCATACTCAATGAACACGGCCTGCAAAGCAGGCTCTATACGCTTTACATAAGCAACGTATATATTACCTCTTAATTGTCTTTTTTCCTTGAATTCTTGTTCAAACTCTACAACCCTACCATTAACTAGTAGGGCAACCCTTACCTCGTTAGAACAGGTAGTACTTTCTACCAATAATAACCTTTTGCCATCATTCGCCACTTATTTACCGTCTACTTTTCATTCTGAAATGTTCTTATACTACTTAATATATTATTGATTGTCAAGAATTTTGCGATCTGCATTATTGGGTTGACTTTCAGTGTTTTGCGTAATAAACTTGCATAGAGTTTATTATGTCACTAACAACTATGGCGAAAAAAAATGCTTCTTTGCTTGTCAAGCTAGTTAGCACTGCAACTAAAACAACAAAAACTGGAGAAGAGAAACTAACAGGCTGTTTTTATGTAAAAAAACGTAATCCTAAGAGCCTTCCCAAGAAGCTCGAGTTTAGGAAGTATGATCCAGTAGTCAGAAGACACGTATTATTTAAAGAAGAAAAATTAAAGTAAGTTTATTGTTATATACAATTTATAACCAAGTTACACTATAACGATAGAGCTAAACAATATTAAGGCAAGAGAAACTGAAATTAATAAAGGTTATTGAATATTCAATAACCTAAAGTAAAAAACACAGAAAACGCTCTGAAACCTGCAATATCACACATTATTAGATAAAAAATCAAGCAGACGTTGTCATCCCGGTGCCTTGGCACTGGGATCCAGGAAAAAATATAGATCCAGTAGAGCAAGGATTAGTGTCATTCAAGTAGCTGACATTGGCTTGCCCTAATCTCATCAAGAACGTTGTGCTTTAACATAATATTTTTATGCTTACCAACTTAACTGAATCCCAGGCTGGAATGATATACTTCTGGTATATAATGTCGGTATAGTTGTGATTGGAATAGAAAGCACTAAGTTTGCAATGCTATCTGAATAGATAAAAGAACTCATTACTCAGTGAAACAAGACTTGAAATTTTGTGCAATGCTGCTGATTATATCTAGATATGCATCCTTTCCAGGCTCTACATCTGATCCAATAGGATCAAGAATCACCATTTTTACGTCACTAGAAAAGACATTAGGCTTTATGCTATCCTCTCGTGAATGAGAAACAATACATTTAACGTTTTCCTCTTTCATTACCTTTTTTAATTTCATTAAACTCTTCATACCTATGTAAGAATCCTCTTCTATAGAAAGAATGGCGCTTGGGTAACTTAAATCAAAATATTTTTCGAAATATTGATAAGCATCGTGAGTAACTATGTATTTTTGATTTTTTAACTCATCCAATTCTTTCGTAATTTTTTCTACTTCTTGGTCTATCTTTCTTATAGTCTCCTCTGCGTTAGTATTGTATCGATAGGCATTTTCTTTATCTATATTAGATAATGTTGCACTGATAAAAAGTATCATACTTTTTGCATTTTCAGGACTCAGCCAAATATGCAAATCTTTTTCATCTTGAATGTGACTAGAAAATGAATGCGGTCGAGCAGGAAGTAGATCGATTGCACTTGATAGCGGTATTAACTTCTTATTTTCTTTAGCGAAAGTTTTAATGAATGTTTCCAAAGAATCATCGATATAAAATATAATATTACTAGATTCTAATTTACTTGCGTCTGAGGGCCTGAGCATGTAGTTATGTTCAGACACTACTTCGTACATTAGTAGTTCTGGCTTTGAAATTCCATCTGTAACAGAAGCTACAAGTGAGTGTATAGGTTTGATTGTAGCTACAATTTTTAAATTGGATGAAAAGGCACTATTGTAGTATAATGTAAATGAAAGTAATAGAAAAAAAAACAGTAAATGTCTCATATAAATGTTGAGAAGAAGTCAATTTTTGCCAAAAAATTAAGTAGTGTCAATAACTGCATTCTAAAAATAGAAAACCTTACTCTTTCATACGGTAATAAAAAAGTTCTTGATAATATCAACATATCAGTACAAAGAGGAGATATAGTTACAATACTTGGTCCAAATGGCGGAGGTAAAACCTCTTTAGTGAAAGCAGTTGCTGGTATAAATAAAGGTTTTATTGGCAGTATTGTATTCGCTGACAATATAAAAATTAGCTATATGCCACAAAATTTTAGTATTGGTAATTTGATGCCAATAACAGTTGAGTCTTTCCTTTTCAATAGCTCCTCGAAGAAATTGAAGAAAAATCAACCCATTGTTACAGAAGCAATAGAATTGGTTGGTATCGGTAACATCCTAAAAAATCAAGTATTAGAAATCTCTGCAGGACAAACACAATTACTGCTGCTTGCACGCTGTTTAATTTCAGAATCTGATTTGATCATTTTAGATGAGCCAGTCAGTGCAATGGATATTAACGCACGAGCCAAATTTTATGATATTATAAATAAAATCGCAAAAGAACGATCAGTGTCGATTCTCATGACTTCTCATGACCTTAACTCTGCTCTACCATCCTCAGATTACATAATTTGCATAAATAATACTATCTACTATCAAGGTAAACCTGATGAAATTATGGAGATAAATGAAATATTTGGCAGTTACGCAGCGAAATGATTCAAAATATTCTACGTCTTCTGCAAATAACTACAGTGCTAACACGCTACAATGTGTTACCTTATTTACTTCCACCATCAAAAAAATCAATAAATAAAATACAAGGTCATAAACTAAAGCGTGCTCTTGAAAGATTAGGTCCGGTGTTCATTAAATTTGGGCAATCCATTTCATCACGCACTGATATTTTAAATGAGGACATAACAAATAGCTTGCTATTGATATGTGATAGATTGCCATCATTTTCGTATAAAATAGCAGTTAAAACTATAGAAAGTGAGTTTAATTGTAAATTAAGCGACATTTTTTCAAGTTTTTCTGAAAAGCCAATTGCAGCAGCATCAATTTCTCAGGTGCATAGAGCAGTTACAATTGAGGGTAAGGAAGTTGCTGTAAAGGTTTTGAGGCCAAATATTGAGAAAACATTCTCAAGGGATATAAAAATGCTTTCTTGGCTTGCAGAAATTGCAGAAAAATTTAGTGAACAATCAAAAAGGCTGAAGCCAGTTGAATTAGTCAAAACTTTTGCTGAAATTTGCCGATTAGAGTTAGATCTACGTTTTGAGGCTGCCCACTCTTCGGAACTGAAGGAAAATACTAAACATGACAGAGGTTTCTACGTACCTGAAATAGATTGGAGTAGAACTTCAAAAAAGGTTTTAACATTAGAATGGATGGAAGCTATACCAATATACGAAGTTGAAAAGCTGAATAACCGCAAGCAAATAGCTATCAATCTTATAGAATCTTTTTGTAATCAGGTATATAGGGATTGTTTTTTTCATGCTGATATGCATCCTGGAAATTTAATGATCGATAGTAATAACAATATTATTGCCCTGGATTGTGGAATCATGGGTAGAATAGATCGTGAGACATGCTATTACGTTATAGAGATACTCAAAGGCTTTTTAAATAGGGATTATGATCACGTTGCAAAAATGCACTTTAGAGCCGGTTATGTTCCATCACAGCATAGAAATTTTGTTACAGCTTGCAGAGCAATAGGTGAACCCATTGTTGGACAGCCTATACAGAAGATTTCATTTGCTCGATTACTTACTCAGCTATTAAAAATAACTGGTGATTTTGATATGAAAGTTCAAACACAATTGTTATTGCTGCAGAAAACTATGATTTTATTAGAAGGAACATGTAGGAAAGTCTATCCAGAAATCAATATGTGGAAAGTAGTTGAAACATGGATAAACAATCAACATGAAAGTAAAATAGGGTATAGGGAAAAAATTAAAAGCTCTTATCCCATAAAAGCAATTCAGGGAATATTTAGCCTTATAGAAAAATTAAACCTAATAGCTGACAAAAAATTACAAGTGAAAAATAGATCAAATGGAAAAGCCTACTTTTTACTTTGGTCTGTAATTATAATTCTCATCGTTAAATTTTTAATTTCTTAAACTAAAAGATAACAAAAGCAAGTTTACAACAACTATTTAAGTCTTGAAACCACTCAGGTTCACACTCAACTAAGACGTTTTCAATATATATAAAAATTTTCAGCAGAGTTTCCTTAACTTCATCCTAAACCGATAGTATTATCAAACTGAGTGCTTATCACATCACTCAGTACTGTATTTGCTCTATATGAACAGCAGCTTCCAATTATAAAGAAGACAAATGCAGCTACAGCAAGTAAAATACATATTTCTAAATTCGATATTGTTAAACATGCACCAACAGCAAACGCTCCAGATAACACAAAAGAGGCAGAGGCATAGTTACTTTGCCTTCTATTATAAATGCTTGCTTCTGAAAGTTTTCTGTTTTTGTTCTTTAAGTCTTGATTTTGAGCTTGAAGTTCTAATCTCTCTTGTATAAAATCCCTTTCTAATTGTAAAATATTTTTATTGTCTCTTGTTCCTTCACTTACAGCCTTATTCAGCTCTTGCTCTTTTTTTCTAAGTTGAGTTTTTGTTCTTTCAAGCTCGCCTCTAAGGCCTTCAAATTGACTTTTTTCTGTAGTAAGTCGAGTTACTTGATTAGTGAAAGTGCGAATTCTTTCCTGATTATCCTGCCTTACTTGTCTCAACTCCCTTTCTAACTGTGAAATTTTGTTAGTGTCTCTTGTTCTTTCATCTACGGTCCTATTCAACTCTTGCTCTTTTTCTGCAAGTCGAGCCTTTGTTCTTTCAAGCTCACCTTTCAGATTTTCAAGTCGCTGCAATTCTTGAGCAATAGACTCATCGTTTATTTCCTGAGCAACATTATGTGCATTTGCTGAAGGCTGTTCCACAGTTGCAGGGAACTTTTCATTTAGATAATGTATAGATTTATTAACATTCTTCAACACAGAAGTGACAATTGCACGATTTATGAAGCAGCTATCTTCTACTAATTTTTTCACATCATCCAAATCTTTAATATCATCAATTAATCGCTCTTTCATAGCTTGTTCAATGATTCCCTTCAATCTTGAATTTTGCTCTATAGCTGATATTGGTTTTATTTGACTAAAATCTAGCTCCTCATGTTTTAAAAGTTTAGTCAATACTTCTTTGTTATCTTGTGTTATTCCTTGTAAACATGATTTTATAATTAAGCTCAGGGGTGTTTCTATTTCTTCATTTGAATTTCTTTTCCAACAATTAGGGTTAAGTTCTTGATTTAATAGTCTTTTTGCTTGGTCAATATTTCTGTTAGAAAGAGCATTTAATAATTCTTTTCCTGTTTGTGCTTTTTTAAATTCTAATTCTATTGTGTCCTTAAATCCTCTTGTAATACAATTTTTAGGGACTTCATTTTTATAATTTCTAATATCAGTTTTTACATCTGGGTGTGTGAGCAATATTTTCACTATATCTATAGCTCCAATCTGGCAAGCAATATGTAAGGCAGTATTTTTTTGTATCTCGGATGTTTTTATTTGCTCCTTCACCCCATCATAGTACTCCGTCAAAATCTTGAAACCAGGATTTTCATCACGAGGTCCTACCACACAATCAGTAGTAAACCATATAGGTTGATTATCATCATCATCTTCCGTTACTATTTTATTACTGTCAATGTACTTGAATTTCTTAGCATTTATTGATCTCCAGCTATTTCTTGTTAGTACAAAGCGTTTGGAATCAAGAGAATCATCACATACTATTTCTTCTCCAAGGTATTGAAAAACCATATAACCTCGGCTGTCTTTCTTTTGCCTTTCCTCATAAATAGGTTGCTTGCTTTGAACATTTATATTGATACTTCTTTTTTGTATAAGCAATTTAGCCATTTTCTCTAACGCAGCCTGTCCATAACCGCTGGCAACATAGGAATTAGCAATAGACATCAAAGGTGTAAAGCCTCCTTCATCAAACTCATTAATATTCTCACCTTCTTGCAATGCTTGTTGAAAATGATTCAAAACTTCTTCAGGTGTTATACTTTCATTATCAGCGCCTTGAAATTCAATAGCTTTAAATAATTTTTTTGTTGATTGTCCTGAAGTTGTTTGATTTTGAGCTCGTAATCCTGTATCATTAACAACACTTCTTCTAAAACCTACATTACTTCTCGAAAGCATACTAAATTCTCCTCAATCTATAATTTATTAACATAATTATAAAAAAAAAACAAAGAAATTTGCAAGTAATTTAGTTAAAAATTTTAGAACTAATTATGATTCCAAAAACTTTTCTGTATCAAGTGCAGCCATGCACCCTGTACCTGCTGCAACTACTGCCTGGCGATATACCTTATCTTGAACATCACCAGCAGCAAACACCCCTGCCCTACTGGTTAGAGTTGTTCCAGGTTTCGTAATTATATAACCTTGCTGATCCATTTCAACAAAGCCCTTTAAAATACCTGTATTTGGTGCATGCCCAATTGCAATGAAAACACCATCCACTTTCAATTCCTGGATTTTTTTGGTTTCTGTCGATTTAATTGTAATGCCAGTAACTTTTTTAGGATTTTCCTCTCCAAGAATCTGCTCTACGGTATGATTCCATATTACCTTTATCTTATCATTTTTAAAGAGCCTGTCTTGCATTACTTTCTCTGCTCTTAATTTATCACGCCTATGTATCAGTGTAACTTCTTTAGCAAATCGAGTTAAAAACATTGCCTCTTCAACGGCAGTATTTCCACCACCAATCACAGCTACAACTTTATTTCTAAAAAATGCACCATCACAAGTTGCGCATGCCGAAACTCCGTAACCTTGAAATTCCTTTTCACTCTCCAGGCCGAGCCACTTCGCTTGCGCACCAGCTGCGATTATAATTGCATTCGAATAGTAGTCACTAGCATTACCACAAGATCTAAATCTATATTCATTAGAATCCTCAAGTTGTTCAACGCTTTTTATTTCGTCATCTATTATCCTTGCCCCCACCTTCTCTGCATGCAACCTCTTTTGTTCCATGAGTTCTGGACCTTGTATAGAAATAAAACCTGGATAGTTTTCAACATCCGTAGTAATTGTAAGCTGACCACCAGGTTGCATTCCTGTTACTACAATTGGCTCTAAATTTGCACGTGCTGCATATATAGCAGCAGCATAACCCGCTACTCCAGATCCAATAATAAGAACTTTTGTACTCAATTTATAATTCTGCACTGTGTGAGTTTAGATAATCAGCCACTCCTTCATCGCTTGCCTGCATCGCAGGCTTGCCTTTTTTCCACCCTGCTGGACATACTTCACCATGCTCTTCATTATGTTTTATTGCATCAATAATTCTAATAAACTCATCGATATTACGTCCTAAAGGTAAATCATTTATCGATTGATGACGCACAACAAACTTATCATCAATAACAAAAGTTGCTCTTAGTGCAATTGAGTCATCATATAAGACCCCATAGTCTCTTGATATAGACTTTTTGATATCAGACACTAAAGTGTAGCTAACCTCTCCAATACCACCATCATTAACTGGAGTGTTTCGCCATTTAAAATGTGAGTATTTTGAATCTACACTTACCCCTATAACTTCAACACCACGTTTTGAAAAATCTTCTATTTTGTTGCTAAATGATATCAACTCAGTTGGACAGACAAAAGTAAAATCAAGTGGATAGAAAAAAAGGACAGCATACTTATCCTTTATATGTTTACTTAAACAGAAATCATCAACTATTTTTCCACTAGCAAGAACAGCCGAAGCAGTAAAATCGATAGCGGATTTTGTTACAAGATTCATAACTAACCTATTCATTCTTAATATTTATAATTTTATACCTTGATACATTTACATGCAAGTTTTCTTTAGCCCCAATCTTATAAAAACTTCCTCTTATGGCTGTGAAAATTTTATGATAAGAGCTAATTTTCATGAGTAGGGAAATACCCAAATATTACTATCTTTCACCTTTTCTCCCTTCAAATTTTTTAACCATTTCTTTTACACTTACATTCGTGGAAGGTAAATTTTTGCTGGCAAGATGGTTGATCGAAGATTTTTTATTCCCTACTGGAAATGAACGAGATTGTTTTCTCTTCACACTGATATCCGTTTGTGTTACTGAAGCAGTTTTGTTTTCAGTAGGCAACACGTTCTTTACTTGATTTCGCTCAAATCTTTCTTTTAATGCCTTTACTTTACTACTCTCGCGAGTCACTTCTTTTTTCATAGCAACTACTAGTACTTTTGGTCCATCAGCTTTTTTTGCTGATTCTTTACCATCTTGATTTTCAGATTTTAGTGGTAGTGTAGGGTTACTCTCAGCTGATTTTCCCACTACTATTTTTTGCTCTGTGCTTACTTTTTCGCCTAAATCTTTAGGCTTTGGTGGTACTGCAGGTTTATCTTTTTTCGGTTCTTGTCTAATTTTTTGATTGATAGTAAACATTTTCTCTGGTACTGGTGGTACTCTTGGTGGTGCAAGAGATTGAAGTTGTTGTTTCTTCCTATTTTCTCTTTTTGCTTCTATATGTTCTTTAGGAATTGTTGCATAAATCGGCTCCTCTTTAATTGATTGTAGATTACGCAAATCTTTTGTTAAAGATTTGCTCTTTTCCTCTTGATAATTTGATATTTCTTCATACTCAGGATCCTCGTTTAATGAACCTCCATAACCTGAATCTTCTCGCTAATATAAGAGATTTTTCTTTTGCTGTCTATTTTCTAAATTTACTCCATATGACCTATATTTATCTTGACTTCTTTCTATTCGCTCTAAATCTGAAATTTTTTGAATAACATCTGTATATTCGATTACTGTTCTAGCAGTTGAAGGAGGCAATTTATCTTTTATAAAATTACTTATATTCCTAATCGAAACATCTCTTCCTAATATTCTATTGAATATCCCAAGAATTAATGGCTTTTTATTTGCCTTCTTTACACAATTATTCAAGTCATCACGTATAACAAGTTTAGCTACATCTTCTGCCTTATCTGTAAAACCCTCTAAAGCATGAGATAAATCTGTTACTGTTTTACCATATTGTTTCTCTGAATTCCCTAGCTTTATAGCTTTGATCAGAGAATCGAGATTTTTTTTTATAATCCTCACTTTTAAATGGATCATTCATACTAATTGTAATATTTTATTGAAATATAGATCTAAAATATTAAGATCTAGTGAATATTACTTTTTTAGTTCATATATAGCTATAGTTATACGGCGATAATGCGTAGCAGAATAACGATTTCGTCATTCTAGTGTCTGCTGTCATCCTTATTTAAGTGCATGAATGTGGAATCTAGTTTCATCATATGACAGTTTCATGCAAGTAGCTTGTTGATGGAGATTGCTATTAAGTAACAATGCTCATGCAGCTGTGATTTAAACTCACGCACTCCTGCTTTTTTGAGAATTTTCCGCAATATTTGGTCTAACAACTCTTTCAGTAATAACTTCAGTAAACTCATTTGTTATTGCTGTCGTATGGTAAAAAAATATCTTAATAAAAGCTGTTACACTATTACTAGCAAGATATCAATCACGCTCTATTGGATCTACATTTTGATTTAAAATCGCCTATTTTCTTGCACCTTTTTGCCATTCATAGAATGTTAACTTTGAACCTCTTGGCTACAAATGCTCTACTTTCTCCTACATCCAATGCTTTTTTCCTTAAATCATAACTATATGCTGCTGGCATTCACATCTCCTCACTACTTTACCTGTTCTATCATGTTCCGACTATTAGGAAAAGAGCTATAATTTTCAATACTAACAAAACTACTTCCCAATCTTTTACACAGCAACCTATCGAACTTAATTCTGTGAATATATGATCAACAAAAAAAACTTTGAGAAAAGGAAGAATAGACTTCTTCCTTTCACTTAACTACTCTGTTATATTTACCCCTGTATCAACAACTCCTTGTCCTACATTAACTATATCTAGATTCTCACTAGGCTTTGAAATTACATATGTAATACCACCAGCAACAAGTCCTGTTACTAGAGCAGCAGCTATAGCTATACCAATTAAAGCCAATATCGGTAATGCAACACCAGCAGCAAAACATCCACCACCAGTTGCCAATGCAGCTATAGCACCATAAACACAGCCAATTATTATTGGTTTATTAGTAGTTTTTACTTTGTCTTTTTGTTTACTACTCTCTATTTCAGATGTACTACTTTCATCAGTTATATTTCCTTCAGTTTTAGGAACGATGCTTTCAGCCATTGAAGACTGTTCATTACTTTCACAATCGGGCATAATACTTATTTCAGATGTACTACTTTCATCAGTTATATTTCCTTCAGTTTGAGGTACGCTGCTTTCAGCTACTGAAGATTGTTTCTGACTTTCACAACCAGACATGATCTTTTTAAGTACTGTTAGCCTATCAGCAATGTGCTGTGGATCTTTTGATGATGAGTCTAAAATTTCCTTAAGTACATCATTATAAATATCTTTATTTTTGTGATTAGGCATGATCCTTTTAAGGGTTACTTGCCAATCCTCTTGCTCTTGATTGTGGAATATCTCGTTAACTTCCTCTTTCCATTTAATTTTGTTAGTATCATCTTTACTTTCACAACTAGATATGCTCTTTGCAAGTATTTTTAGCCAACCATCAATTTTAGCTTTTTGCTCTTCATCTTGCTCTTGATTTTTTAGTATTTCTAAAATATTCTTGGTTTTGTTAAGATGATCTTTTTTTATACTAGCGAAAACTTTTTCTAACATATTATTCTTTTCAGCTACATCTAGAATATTTTTAATAACTTCCTGATTATAAAGAATTGTAGCATGGGCAAGCAGTGTTATATCATGTTCCGCACCGTTTTTGAACTTCAAACTTATATTTGCAGTAGTAAGTACTGCTTCTAATATCGCTTTATCTTTAATTACATCTAAAATATTTTTAATAACTTTCTGGTTACTAAAACCCATAGCATAGGCAAGAGGTGTTAGAGTATGATTTTTACCATTTGAAAGATCGATCTTTATATTCGCAGTAGTAAGAACTTCTTTTAATACCCCTTCTGTTTTAATTTCTTCAAGAATAGGAGTAATATTACCATCTTTTCCTTTTTTTATTTCATCCCTTAACTTATCATATAATCCTTGTTGTGTTTCATTTAACTCTTCATAATTTGGCATATAAAACTCTCCTATTCAAAATTACTTTAATTATGATATATTTAAATAATAAAATCAATAATTTAACTAAGTATCACAAACACTTAAACAAGAAAGAAGAGAAGCTCAAGTATTCATCTACTTTGCTTTCTTCTCAATATATCTACATATTAGGATAGAGAGCTCATATAATACTAGCATTGGAATTGCAAGCCCTACTTGGCTTAGTACATCAGGTGGAGTTAAGATTGCAGCAATAATGAAAATTACCACTATTGCAATTCTACGTTTATTTGACAAGCTTTGTGCAGTGATTAGCCCTACTCTCACCATTAAGGTTAGTATGACTGGAATTTGAAATGCAGTACCAAACGCAAACATGAATTGAAGAACAAGGTCCAAATATTCACTGACTGATGGCATAAACTCTATTGGTATACCGAAAGATTTACCGCTATGTTCAAAAGCAATAAAAAATTTCCAAGCTAAGGGAAATATGTAATAATAAACTACAGCAGCTCCTGTTATAAACAAAACCGGTGTTGCAATTAAGTATGGCAATAACACTGCCCTTTCTCTTTTATATAAGCCAGGTGCTAGAAATATGTAGAATTGCCATGCAAACACAGGAAAAGAAAACAACAGTGCACTCATTATTGCAACCCTGAGATATACAAAAAACGCTTCTGTTAAGTCTGTATAGATTAGAGAAAAATCATTGCTATCTTTTGTAACTTCTATTAAAGGTGCAAGTAAAAAGCGGTATATATTTTCTTTAAAGTAGTAACAAAACCCGAAGGTAACACAAAAAAATAAAAAGCAAAAAATAACCCTTTTTCTAAGTTCCGCAAAGTGCTCATAAAATGAAGCATATTTTTGTGAGTTTTCGTTCATACTTTACAATAACGCTATATCTAACATTCTCAGTGAAAAAGCCCATTCATTGTCATACCACGCTGCAACTCTACAGATATCGCCTGTGACATATGTACCAGCTAAATCCACAATTGCACTATAAGGGTTATGGACAAAGTCTATTGAAACTAAAGGCTCGTTACATATGGAAAGCACATGATTTGCTGAATTCTTAAATATTTCGTTTATTTCCTTAGTTGTTGCTCTCTTATCAGCTAAAAATTTAAAATCAACCATAGAAACGTTGCTAACCGGAACTCTAATAGCAGTACCATCTAGCTTACCCTTTAACTCAGGAATAACAGAACCAATTATTTTTGCCGCTCCGGTTGTAGTTGGCACCATAGAAAGGCCACAAGCTCTTGCCCTGCGTAAGTCTCTATGGTTGCCATCAAGAATATTTTGATCATTCGTATAGGCATGTATAGTGGTCATAAAACCGCTTTTTATACCTAAATTGGAGTGTAAAACTTGTACAATCGGAGCCAGACAGTTTGTAGTACAAGAGCCTGCTGAGATCACTTTATGCTCCTTTTTTAGTATATCGTTATTTACGCCGTAAATTATGGTTACGTTAGCATCTGAAACTGGAGCAGAGACAATTACTCTCTCTGCATTATGCTTTGCTGCTTCCGCACGCTTGTTGAATGCACCAGTGCATTCAAGTACTACATCAACATTCCAAGGAATATTTTCAGGGCTACGTTCTCTATATAAAGAAAACCTTTTGCCATTTATAGATAGCCAATTTTCAGACTCGTTAAAATCAATATCACCACTGAATTTACCATGAACAGAGTCATATTTAATCAAATGTGCATGCTGCTCAGCACTGAGCGACCCATTTACCGCCACAACTTCTATTTGCTCGCTATAGTTTTCTACTTCAAAAATAGCACGCAATACACTTCTGCCTATTCTACCAAGACCATTAATTCCTACACGAATTGTCATTTTTCCATCTTAAAAGTTTAATTATAGGAAATATTGCCTGATATTTCATTCTATTCTTTTAGTTGTTAACTCTAATGTTATAATATATTGATTGACTAAAGAAACCGTCTCACTTAATTAATAATATCTAAATTTTAACTTGGAGTAGGTTATGCATGGATTACCAATGACAAATTCAGATAATCAGTATCAGCAAAGAAAAATAGAAGCATTGCAAAAAGAAAATAAAGGACTGTCAGAAAAAGTGAAAACACTACAGAAAATGTCAGTGCTGCACAATGAAATGCTAGTAATGCTACAGTGGAAATCAATAACAGAGAAACTGCACACAGAAATATTAAAAAAACTGCTAGAAGCACCTCAAGAGGCAGCAGCATTTCAATTAGAAGAAAGAGATGAAGATCAGCAAGTAATAGAAGACATACTGGATATGCAAGAAGAATTTGAATCTTTACAAAATTTGGAAAGTACTACTATTGAACAAACAAATATTCAAGGACAGAGCACATAAACTTGTAATAGTTTCAAACTATTACATATAACTTTCCCTACTTCCTTCTTTATCGTTACCCAGTGTTGTGGCACTGGGTGCTCCGCTATTTTTGTATTTTACGACTAAGGAAAGGATATTATTTTTTAGTACTTATTTCTTAATATATTAATATATATCTTGATTAAGTAATTATATTACTATATTGTTTAATTATATATATTAATGTTAATTATTATGTACTTAGAACAATTAAAAAAATTACAACAAGAGTTGCTTGGAATAATTTTTCTCATACTTGCACCAGATAGTGCAGAAGAGGAAAAAGATATGAAAGATCAAGCATTAGAGATTATAGGTATATTAAAAGATCATATTAATGATGATATAGAAATGAATAATCTGAGAATGACAATTTTAGATTGGATTATCTTTTGTGATAGTCAAGATAACGTAAGGTTAAATAACAGATCATTGTTAGACTTAGAAGATGCCGTCAAAAGTATTGGAGGGAAAACTTCACAAGAATTAGGAAAACATTCAGGTTTAAATATAGATAATTTACTCAACAGGCTTATTCAAGTACTAATAAACACAGGAGCTGGTGTATTAGCTGCATCCAGTATAGTATATGTATCGAACCAGGGAGTTCAAAGACCAGAAATTGTTGGGGCAATACTTGGAGGACTATTGATTACGCCAACAGTACTTACAGGATCACTAGCGTTATCAAGACTAGGAGTATCAATACTAGAAAATAGGGGTGTTCAATATATAGAGCCAAGAAGATTATTGTTGCAATCTTTTCGTGAAATAATAAACACATCGAGTGTTGGGTTATCAGCAGCTTTAGGAGCAGGTATAATAACATTATTAAGAGCTAGAAGCGAAGCAACGCTTTCTGGAGAAAATATAGCATTCAGCCTTATATCTGGAACTGGTGCTGCATTGTCAACGGCTTTGGTGAAAAGAGCGTTTGCTCCCGTCTCTACAAATTTGGAAAATGTTGTTACTGAACAACAAAATATTCAAGAACAGAACATATAGCTACCTTTATCGTTACCCCGGGTGTTGTAAAACTAACCTCCCGCTACGCAAATCACCTACAAAACACAATCTTTTTATTTCCCCAAACAATTAGTTGTGAATTTAAGCAATCATATTAATATAGTAAATATTTACTTAATATACTAGTATTCACCTTGACTAAACAATTATAGTGCTGTATCATTCGCACTTAAGCTTTAATAGTGAGGTAGTGATGGACGCACAAGAGTTAGAGAACTTAAAGAAAAGTTCATCGACAAAATCCCAAGATACTGGTGAGAAAACATCAGAAGAGTTGGAAAGAAATTTAAACCCGAATGAAGCCAATAATGATATATTCTAAAATCTATCAAGAATACGAGATGGACAGAGTCATTAATGAATGGTTTTATAGCCGCTGTTTCATTGGGATTTGGCTTCCTTCTAGGAAAAGCTACAAACGAAGCTGTTTCTACAAATCTGGAAAACGCTGCTGTTGAACAACCCAATGTGCAACAAACCCTACCCTTATGTATATAAAATGACAAATTTTATAACTAAAAAAGTACTTCCACATTTTCAAAGCACTGCATACAATAGAATTATATTGTAGTGCCTTATACTCATCCTGAGATATAGGAAAACAATCTATACAACATTTTAAGCTGGTTCAGAGCGCTGGCAAACCCAATACCATAATTTACAAGGAGGACTTATGAATAAGAAATTTCTCTATTCACCATTATCAATAAAAAGCATAGAAGAAAACGGAGTATTTTCTGGCTATGCGAGCGTTTTTAATATAGTTGATAAGCAAAATGATCTGATATTACCAGGAGCATTTAAGAACAACTTAAATAAAAGTCAGATAAAACTTCTTTGGCAGCACAACCCAAGTGAGCCTATAGGTAATATTACAGATATTCGCCAAAATGATATTGGCCTATATATAACTGCACATTTGCTTTTAGGTATTCAAAAAGCAGAGGAAGCATATTTAATGCTCAAAACTGGAACTATTAACGGGCTTTCGATTGGCTATATACCAATAGAGTATGATGTTGATCATGAAAGCGGAGCTCGAGTGTTAAAACAAGTGGAGCTATGGGAAGTTAGTTTGGTCACTTTCCCTGCAAATTTGGCAGCTCAGGTAATCAACGTGAAAAATCAGCACAATGAACAAGAAATGTTAGCAAGAGCAATAGAAAAAGCAAATTCTGTGCTTACGAACATGTATATTTCTGCTTAAAATCTATAAAAATTTTCACATAATTTAACATTTATATTATTATTTATTTAATAATTATATTAATATATATAACTTCAATACTTTGAAAATTAGGTAATTTTATGCTGAATGCTAACAATAAGGTTAATTACGAAACTAGTATTAAACAAAAGGAAAAAAAATACAGCTTATCCACTGTGCTTGCTTGGCTATATCTAAAAACAATCGGACGAATATTGCCAGGGAGATGGAATAAATGGGCAGAGAATATCTTACATTACAATATTGCAGATAATGGGGTTCAGACTGATAATCTTTTCAACTCTGACAGAGAAAAGGAATTGAAGGATGAAAATGAGAAATTACAAGAAAAATTGAAAGAAATGAACGAACTTACAGAACAAGTGAAATCATTAGGAGAGGAAAAAGAAATATTTGCTAAATTTTTTGCAGCACAAGCACAGCAGATTGAAGACTTAGAATTAGAAAATGAAGAGTTAAAGTCTAAACTTGAAGAAATTAAAAAGAGTTATAAAGAATTAGAAGCAATTACACAAAAACGAGGAGAAGAATTTTTAGCACAGTTCAAGGAGAAGTCTAAGGAGATATTAGATTCGCAGAAAGAATTAATTGAGCGCAGTAAAGAATTTGCAAATAAAATAGAAATGCTCTCAGTAAAGGTAGAAGAAAAAGATGGGAAAATAGGTAGTTTAACGCAATTAAATAAAGTATTAGAACAAAAGAAAAAGGAATTGGAGACTAAAAATAACGAACAACAGCAAATCATACTTGATCGAGAGGAAAAAATAGACAAACAAGGCGCTTTAATTACTTCACTTACTGATAAAAATAAAGACATAAATGAAACTGTGAGGAAAGATAATGAAAGCCTAAGAGCGCAAAACACAGATTTAGAAAGTAAAGCTATTAAGTGGAAAAACAAATATGATACTAAAATAAAGGAATTAAAAAATCAACTTGAGGAGAAACAAGCAGAATTAGAACAAGCTAAGGAAAAAGATGCTGAAGTAGAGAATCTTAAACAACAATTAGAGAAAGAAAAGACTAATCTAAATACCATTGAAAAAGAGAAAAAAGAATTAGAAAGTGAAGTTGACAAATTGCAGGAAAAATCACAGAAATTAGAAGAAAGTAACGTTGAAATAAAGAAACAAAAGGCAGATTTGGAGGGAAAATTAAAATCTTCACAAGAAGAGAATAAAAAGTTACAAGAACAAGTACAGACATTAGAAAAAGGTAAAGAGTGGGAATCAGCTGGAATAGATGATAGCTTAAAGCAAACTTCTGCAAAGAAAGAGAAGCAGATTGAGCAGTTACAAGAGGAACGTAAGCAAGCAGAATATCAAGCGAAAGCTGATATTACAAAACCACAGGAAGAAAAAAGAGGTCTGTTAGTTAAAATAGATAGCTTAAAGGAAAATTTGTCAGTTGCGCAAGAACAGTTACAGAAACAACTAAAGTTAAATAATCAAGAGTTACTGGAATTGAAAAAAGAGAAGAGAAATGTTGATACAAAGTTAGAAGATATGGATAAAAAAACTAAAGAGGTAGATGCAATTAGTATAGCATCTACTACAAAAAAAACACTTTTTCATTCTATGAAGTCAAGCTTTTCAAATGGTTCTTGTGATCTTTTCAGTAATAAGAAGCTCAAGGAATTTTTATCTCATAAAAATAGAGAGTTGAAAAAAGGTTTTCCTGAACTTGAAGGAAAACACTTTTGCCATAACGTGCTTGGTGAAACTATAAAATCTCTATCAAATCAAAGTGATGGTAAATTTGAAAGCAATAAGTTACTTGAATTATTAAAAAATAATTTGAAAAAATTAGCAAGTGAGATCATAGAAGCTGAAGTTAAAGGAGTTGTCAAAAAATATTGTAATATTGGAAATATAGATAAGGAGTTACGTGATGGTGTGTTAAAAGGCAAGCTGTTACTTTCTATTAAAAAATGCATGAAAAATTTAAGTTGGGATGAGGAAGCTGCTAATGCAATTACAGATTCTGTCTTGAACAACTTTCATAGCAAAGATAATAGCAATCTCCAAGAAATTGTTTCGGAGGAGTTAATAAAAGGTAGAATGGAATTTTTTTCAAGTAATATCGAGTTGTTACAACTAGCATCAAGCATACGAGATAAATTTTTATCTCCAGATCAGAAAATGTGCGTTCAAACTTCAAAAGAAAACAATGAATATGAATTAACAGATAAAGCTAAAAAAGAATACACACCTAACTCTTCCATGAGTCACACTAATAGCACTCCGGTAAGTGTGAAGCAAGAAGCAAGGTCTAGATAAAACTTTTAGCATAAAGCAACAGCTCCTCCTTTGTTAAAGTGTAGGAGCTGTCTTCCCAGTGTTGTCGTAGCAATTCCAAGTTTCTACCTAAATTTTTTCCTGGCTGGTGACCTATAATTATTAGATCATCCCCAGATAAAGGAAATTTTGGAATATTGAATATATGAGCAAATGAAATATACTCATCAACATTTGTTCCAGACTCAATACCACAAATCTTCATTAAGTCACAATATAATTCCTTACCAAATAAAGATATGTATTTCTTTTGCTCTTTTTCTGAAAGCTCTGTTTTGATATCGTTTGATAATAAAAATAATAGCTTTTTCTTTTGCTTATTTGAAAGACGTAAAAACTTGCTCACTTCTTCTCCAAGACTAACTCTATCTTCAGCAGTCCTAATAAGCAACGCTAATTTTGTTAGTGCATCGATTGTGGGATCTAGGAAAGGCGTATGGCCATACGCTGAGGGTTTTGTAGGAGGTTTAGTGTTGATAAGAAGTGGTGAAGATAAAATTTCGCATTTTACTTCTTTTGGAATAATTTTTTGTAAAACATCAGATTTTTGCATGCTCTTAAGTGTTGGAGCAGGATCATTGCATTCCAAGAGTTTAAATATTTCTTCTCTTATTCTCTCTCCAGAGAGGTTTTGAATCATGTGCGAATGCTTTTTGCACACATCCAATATTTCATCACTTAAATCTCCTATGCATATTTTAGCGTGAAAACGAAACGCTCTTAAAATACGTAGATAGTCTTCCTTAATCCTATCTTCAGCGTTACCTATAAAGTTTAACTTTCGTGCTTTTAAGTCCTGAATGCCACCAAAGTAGTCGTATATATGGCCATATTTGTCTGCATAAAGAGCATTAAACGTAAAGTCGCGCCTTGAAGCATCAGCTTGCCAATCATTAGTAAATTCTACCTTCGCATGTCTACCGTCACACTTTACATCATGCCTTAGCGTTGTAATCTCAAAGGATCTTTTATTTAAAATCGCAGTAATAGTTCCATGTTTTAAGCCAGTTGGAATAGTTTTTATATTACGGAGTTTTAACGCTTTAACTGCTTGATTAGGCAGCAGATTAGTAGCAAGATCGATGTCGTGAATGTCACGCTGTAAAATTGAATCTCTAACACATCCACCAACAAGCCTTGCCTCACCACCAAATTTCTCTATGGCCTCAATAATTACACTAGTTTCGTGATCAATTTGCATTTAGGTTACACATACTGAAAATCATGTTACAAAAAATGCGAAACTTTTGCAAAAATCCTCATATAAAAATATATAGGCAGGAGAGTGGTAAAATAAGAGGGTAAAGTGATAGAGTAAGTCTACAACAAATCCAGTGCCTAGAAACTTATAAGTATAAAAGTAATGTTAAAATACAATGTTTTCGATGATTATAAAAAAGCTGGATGAGCTACTTGCATGACACCTTTGTAGCCTTCTCTTGTCATCCCAGTACCTGCTCAAGTAACTGACACTGGTTCCCTTTATGATGGTGTTATCCGAGTAGCTCATCCAGATTTTTATCAGGAACGTTGATTACTCTTTATTCTTCGCCCTTCCTGCACGTTTACGTTCATTTGGATCGAGGAACTTCTTACGCAAACGTATAGATTTTGGAGTTACTTCTACCAATTCATCATCGTCTATATATGCTATCATATCCTCCAGTGTCATTATTTTTGGTGGAGTAAGCTTTATAGCTTCATCGCTACCTGAAGCTCTTACGTTTGTTAATTGCTTACCTTTAAGTACATTTATTTCTAAATCATTGTCACGACTATGCTGACCGACAATCATACCACAATATACCTTATCTTGTGGCTTAACAAACATAATTCCCCTATCTTGCAGATTGAAAATTGCATACGCTACTGCTTCGCCTTTGTCTGTTGAAATTAAAACCCCATTACGCCTTCCGGAAATTGAACCTTTATGTGGAGCATAACTGTGAAATAAACGGTTGATTATACCAGTGCCGCGAGAATCAGTTAAAAATTCTCCTTGATAGCCAATTAATCCCCTTGATGGCACTAAAAATGTCAACCTAGTTCTGCCACTACCAGAAGGTCTCATGTCAGTTACTTCACCTTTTCGAAAGCTAAGTTTTTCCATGATGATTCCACTATACTCATCATCTACATCAATTACTACTTCCTCTATAGGTTCAAGTTTTTTGCCATCTTCTTCTTTAAACAGCACTCGAGGCCGTGAAACTGAAAGTTCAAAACCTTCCCTTCTCATATTTTCAATCAGTACCCCAAGCTGCAACTCACCACGTCCACCTACTTCAAATGCTTCACCACTTGGAGCCAAAGTTACAGTAATTGCAACGTTTGTTTCTGCTTCTGCATATAAACGATCTTTTATAACAGTTGAGGTAAGTTTTGTTCCCTCTTGCCCAGCAAAAGGTGAGTCATTCACGCTTATAGTAATCGCCATTGTTGGCGGGTCAACTGGAGTTGAGCTGATCGCAGTTGTAACTTCTGGTGCTGCTATAGTGTCTGAAACTGAAGCTTTCTCAAGTCCTGCAATGGCAATGATATCACCAGCTACAGCTTGCTCTACTGGAACGCGTTTTAAGCCAGAAAATGAGAGTAACTTAGTTAATCTCCCTCGCTCAACCACTTGACCATCAAGATCAATTACCTTAAGATCTGAGTTAACTTGCGCGATTCCTTGGTAAATCTTTCCTGTCAATATTCTGCCAAGAAATTTATCAGATTCAAGTAAAGTAACTAGCATAGCAAAAGGTGCATTTTGATCATAAACGGAAGGTTTTATGTAATCTATCACCGTTGAAAATAATGGGCTTAAATCTTTTCTCTCATCAGATAGCTCCTTAGCACACCAACCATTTCTACCTGAAGCATAGAGTACTGGAAAATCTAGTTGCTCGTTGGTTGCATCAAGGTTAAAAAATAACTCATATATTTCATTTAGTACTTCATCAATTCTGCTGTCTGGTCGATCAACCTTATTGATTATCACAATCGGTTTTAAATTTGCCTTTAGTGCTTTTGACAACACAAACTTAGTCTGTGGCATTGGACCTTCTGCAGCATCAACCAGTAGTAATACACCATCTGCCATGCAGAGCACCCTTTCCACTTCTCCACCAAAATCCGCATGTCCTGGTGTATCAATGATATTGATTTTCTCATCACCCCACATTATTGACGTACATTTTGCAAGTATTGTAATCCCACGTTCACGTTCTTGATCACCACTATCCATCACTCGTTCTTGAACTTCTTGATTCTCACGAAACGTGCCACTTTGTTTTAACATGTTATCAAGTAAAGTAGTTTTTCCGTGGTCAACGTGTGCAATTATTGCAATATTGCGGATTGATTTAAATTCACTCATTTCTTATCATTTCAAATTTAATTTAATAACAAGTATACGTATAATATATTTAGAGTAAATAACTAAAGCCGTGCTTTCAGAGTATTTTAGGCAGATCATGGAACTCTAACAAAAAGGTTTCATGTTCGCTGTACTTTGTAGCAACTAACACCAAGACAAAGAAGAATCTTGCTTTAGCAGTACATTTATATAAAATTAAAATAAACTAAAGTAATCATTTAAATGCTAACAAGATTCGCTCCAAGCCCAACTGGCTACCTACATGTAGGAAACATACGCACTGCACTCATTTGTTGGATGTACACACGTAATCAAAATGGAAAATTTTTACTACGTTTTGATGATACTGATCTTGAGCGTTCAGATATCAAATATGTAGATAATATCATAGAAGACCTAAAATGGATTGGCATAAATTGGAATTCAAGTTTTAAGCAATCAGAGCGTTTTGAGAGCTATAACGAGGTGTTCTTACAGTTAATGAAAGAAGGTCATATTTATGCATGTTATGAAACAAGAGAAGAATTAGACACTAAACGAAAATTGCAATTAAAACAAGGTCTTCCCCCTGTTTACGATAGAGGTGCGTTGCTTCTAACTGAGCAAGAGAAAATTCGTTATGAGCAAGAAGGACGAAAACCACATTTCAGATTTAAATTGAATAGAAACGAAATTGTAAAATGGAATGATGAAGTTAAAGGTGAAATAAATATTGCAACAATTCACATTAGCGATCCTGTGGTAAAAAGAGAAGATGGAATTTATACATACATGTTACCTTCTGTTGTTGATGATGTTGACTTTAATGTAACCCATGTTGTACGCGGGGAAGATCATGTAACTAATACCGCAGTTCAGATCCAAATTATTAAAGCATTAAAAGCGAAAATTCCTATATTTGCTCACCTTCCCCTACTACATTTTGATGATAGCAAGATATCGAAACGGAAAGGTGGGTTGGATATTAAGTCCATAAGAGAAGATGAGATTGAGCCAATGGCGCTAACTAGCTATTTAGCAAAACTTGGCACATCTGATCCGATAGAAGCTCATGTTGATATGCAGTCTTTAATTAACTCATTTGATATTAAAAAATTTAGCTCAGCATCTGCACAATTCAGCTTGAGTGAAATGTATAAGCTAAATAGCAAAGTGCTGCAACAAATGCCATTTGAAATGGTGCAAGATCGTTTAAGTCAAATTGGCTCAGAGTTTTGGTATTTTATAAGGAGTAATATAGAAAAGTTTTCTGAGGTGGCCAAATGGTGGAAAATATGCAAATTTGGTATAGAACCTGTGGTTCTTAATAAAGAGTTTATAAAAATAGCGCTAAGCACATTACCTCAAGGTGATTGTAATGAAAACACATTATCAGAGTGGGTTAAAAATATTCGACAGACAATTGATATAAAGGCAAAAGATCTATTTATGCAGTTGCGCCTCGCTTTAACAGGAACAGAAACAGGTCCAGAACTCGCTAAATTATTAATTTTTATCAGTAGAGAGAGCATTGTTGCAAGGTTAGAAGAAAATCATACAAAAGGTTTAAATGTACCGAATGTATTTGAATGACACCAATAAGCATTGTTCAGGAAATGTGAAAATATTAGATTTCTTGTCATTCCAGTGCTTGACACTGGAATCCATAATCTTGCCAAAACGTTGTATTTTAAAATAACTTCTACACATATCCCATATTTCTGGATCCCAGTTTCAGCTACTTTCATGACAACATTTAGTTGTTTTTTCTCGTCTACCTTATTTTACTACTCTGCTGAACGAATAACACCAATAGTTAATCTCATGCTGAAAGATCATTTTATGGTCCAAGTCAGTTCTTTTACAAGTCACTTCCAAGCTCATCAAATTTTCTAAGATCTTCTTAAGTTCTGAAAGTTGCAAACTTTTCAAATGAGATTTAAAACTCTGCAATTGTTTGAAGAACAATGGAGGACTCAGCTGGTCAATTGCAGCTTGTTCATTCATTCCATTTTGTATTAACAGCAAAACGCTTTCTAGCCGTAGAAAATAATTTGATATAATACGGATTAATGCTATCGGTGAAAAATTCTCTTGTAATATCAATACATCGGAAATTTTGATGAATTGTCCCATGTCTTTACTCACTATTGCAGAGCACAGATTATCAAGTGTAACATAATCATTGCCGGAGGTTGAAAAGCATAGATCTATATCAGCGAGTTTAAGATCTTTTCTTTTTCCTAGATATAAAACTAATTTTTCAAGCTCTGAATATATAGGCAGTTTGCTATGATTAAAATAAGACTGCAAGTGGTAGATTATCTCACTTGTGCACTCTATATCATTTTGTTTCAAGTAACTTGATATAATATCACAAAGATTACTACCGTTGTCCTTATAGCAGGTAATGACACCGAAAATTTTTGAGCTTTCCATATAACTTTTAGTTGTAGAACTATATGGAAGATCATTTGCTATCATTACTATATAATGATCGCCTATATTATGATCCAATATGTTTCTTAACTCTTTAGATATACTTCCACTGACATTTATCAGCTTAACTAACCTTTTTTTAGTAAACATCGAAATGTTTGCCAACTCGGAAAATAACAAGCTAGGCGACTTATTCACTACTGCAAAATCCATCACCTGAACTGAATACTCATTCAAGTTGGCAATTATTTCCTGTACAAAAATATCGACCTTACTATTGTCACTCCCATGAATTAATACACCACTTAAAGTATCGGGTTTCTCAAGGAATTTTTTAACTTTAGATGGCGTGATTCTCATGCCATCTATATTATATTATCACTACTTGGTGGTACATCATTTGATTGCACATCAGTTTCCAACAATTCTGAGCTTTCTTGATTTGCTGTATTCTGCATATCATCAGACACTTCTTTCTTTCCCGTAACATAATTATAAAAATTTTTTATAGGCTGTCCTATATATCTAGAAAAAAATCCTTCGGCCATATCTTTCACTCCACAAATTAACAATTAGCACATAAAAACAACGTAGCAAAAACTACTTTACGCTCAGATAGTTACACTCATTTGTTAATGAATTATGAACTTCCGAGACCAAAATTAAGTCGATCTACTTAACACCAATCTTATAAAATAAGCAATGATTAAATGCACAGCTGCGATAAGTATAATTGCAGGTCCAGTTAATAAGTCAAAACTTGCAGATAATATCAAACCTGATACTCCAGAAATCACAGAAAAAACTGTTGCAACAATAATCATTTGCATTGGAGTTTTTGAAATGAGTCTTGCTGATGCAGCAGGTATTAACAAAAATGCAGCAATGAGTAATATTCCTATTAATTGAGCAGAAATTGCAATAAAGATAGCGAGTATAATCAAAAATTCTAGCCTAACAAAATTAACATTTACTTTCTCAACTGTTGCCAAATCTTGATTAATCGAAATCATCAGCCAATAGCGCCATCTAAATATTAATATCAAAGTAACTATTACGGAGGTTAGAAAAATTGATATTATATTACTTTGGTCAATCATTAATATGTCACCAAAAAGTGAGCTAATAATACTATTATTACCTGATGGAAGAAAAGACATAAGTATTAAACTCGATGATAAAACTACATTGGTAACTATGTTCAATATCGTATCAGCAGAGTATAATTTATTAAAATTAAGAGAAAGTAGTATAGCAAACATAATTGCAATGAGCATTATACTTACCGATGGGCTGATATTAAAGATCAAAGCAAGTGCAATACCAAGCAATGAAGAATGGGACAAACTATCACCCAAATACGATAACCTTTGCCATATCATAAATGACCCTAGAGCTCCTGTTACGAGGCTAATCATAATTACCGCAATTAGACTGTTTATAAAAAAACTCTGTGTAAATATCTCTAACATGCTATCAGATAACTGACAACAAATCTATCTTCAGATATTAAAACGTTATGGGTTCTGCATGCAGAACCCGTCGTCATAAATTCAAAATTTAAATTCTTTTGCTCCATAAGATAAGATTTCATTGAACAATCGCGTATCTTACCAGTACCTATTATCAAAATCTCTATTTCCTCTGTTAAAAAAGATTTAAAATACTCCTTGTTATTTATATCACTTTCTTTCAATTTAATCACCTTTTCAGGAAAAATTATAATTGAGCCATGATATTCTTGATTATTTACCCAAAATCTTTCTTCCCTGTAACCATCTATAAGATTTTTCTTCTTGGAAATTAAGGGCATAAATCAAACCATTAATTCCGTGTCGCACACCCACCATTCTGGATATTCCTTTTTGATATTTGCCGCTGCAGCTTTTGCACTTTCTTCACTATCAAACATTCCAAAACACGCTACACCACTACCTGACATACGAGAAAGTATAGAGCCTTCTTGTGACTCTAGTGTTGATATTACATTCTGAATTTCAGGTACAAAACCTATTGCTGCTTCTTGAAGGTCATTTTTTGTCTCTTTAAGAAGCTCTAACAAATTCTCCTCAGTGTTATCACTCCACTTAATTGGATTAGAGAAATCCTCTTTATACTTGGAAAATACTTCTGATGTATTCAAAAACTTTTTTTTTGGTTTCACAAGTACCAGACTTATGGGTAAAGAGCATTGTTTAATGGGACATAATTCCTCACCAATACCTCTAACAAAAACTGGCTTACTATCTACACTTGCAGGCACATCAGCACCAACGCTTAAGGCTATATCACTTAAAATTTGCTTATCAATATCCCACAGCTCTCCTAGCGTGCGTATCACAGCTCCAGCATCTGAGGAACCACTACCAAATCCTGCAGCAATTGGTACATTTTTTACAACCTTCACAGTGACTTTAGTGCGTACAGGAGCATGCCTAAGCAGTAGACTCAATGCTTTCGTTATAGTATTATATCGATAATTTATTTTAAACTCAGAGTTTACAAATTGAACTGTAGAGTTATCATATCTAAAGTTTTTTTCTCCTACTTTTATCTCTAAAAAATTAGAAAGTTTAGCAAAGACAACCAAACTTTCAATTAAATGATACCCTCTTTCTTCTCTATTTATAATATGTAAAAAAAGATTGATCTTTGCAGGAGCCTTTACACAAAAACTTTCCATCTGTATATCTTCACTAACACTATCTTATTTACTATACTTGAAATGCCACTTCAGTCAAACTTTATACACTCCTAATGAGATCAGATGCCATAAATCCTAACTTCTCTGTATGGGTAAGTGCATCAGCTGGTACAGGTAAAACAAAGATCTTAATAGACAGAGTATTAAGACTTCTATTAGAGAATAAGAGAAATATTCTCTGCTTAACATTTACCAATGCTGCAGCAAATGAAATGGAGGATCGCATTTACAGTACACTTAGTAAGTGGGCAATATGTCCAGAGAGTATATTGGTTGCAGATTTAGAACAATTAGATTTCTTTCCCCAACACCCCTACTTGTCATTCCAGTGCTTGACACTGGGATCTAGAGAAAATAAAGATTATTTAACAAGAGCAAGAAGGCTCTTCTCTGAACTGGAAAATATTGGTCTTAATATTAAAACTATACACGCCTTTTGTTACAAATTAATCTCCAGCTTTCCTACAGAAGCTGGTATCGCTCCAAATTGTACGTTGAGCGAATGTAAAGAATTGCATTCCATCGTATTTGAAAAAACGCTTCATAATGAAACTGTGCAGGACGATATAAATATCATTGCAGCTGAAATTGATGAAAACAAGCTGAGTGATTTACTCTATACCTTATGTATAAAGAGATCAGCTCTAGAAAATAATTTAGGGTATATCAAAGATAAACTAAGTGCCCCAGATAAGATTCACAATTTACAGAGTGAAACGAGTGAGCAGATAAAAAGATTAGCTAAAATATTAAGTGAGGGCAGCAAAAGAGATCAGAGTTACAGTGCGATACTTTATGATTGGTGTAATAGCACAAAATCGTCCGTACCAAATGTTGTCATCCAAGTAGCTGACACTGGGATCCAGAAAAAAAGAAATATGGATCCCAGTGTCAGCTACTTGGATGACAACAAGATAGAGAACTTAGCTAAAGTATTTCTCAAATCAGAATCGTACGAAAAAAAGAGCATATCATCAATTATAACAAAGGGTGCTTTGGAAAAATTTGAAGACGTAGAGCAAATGATAGAAAGCATTCAAAATGCATTGTTTACCCATGTAAAGGATATAAATTCTTATCAAATATTCGCAAGAACCAGTAGTTTACTTAGTGTATTTAAAGTATATGTTGATCTATATAATAGTGAAAAATCAAAGAATGCACTGCTTGATTATGATGATATCATCAATTTAGCAACAGATCTCCTTAGCAATCCAGGCGATAAAGATTGGATATTGTTTAATCTAGACCAAAAAATAGACCACATTCTTGTTGATGAGGCACAAGACAATAGTATTAGTCAATGGAAAATTATAACAAGTCTCTGCGATGAATTTTTTACCGGCGGTGATGAAAAGAGAACTTTATTTGTTGTTGGCGATGTAAAACAATCAATTTACAGATTTCAAGGAGCAAATCCCCATCTATTTAATTACATGCAGCAATATTTTCACACGAAAACAGGTGGCAGAGATTGGGTATCATGTCAACTTGAAAAGTCATTTCGCTCAACTCCAGAAGTTTTGATGCTTGTAGACAGAATATTTAACAATTTTCGTGAAGAAATATCTTTTAATGATAACGAGATAAAACATATTCCACATAGAGAAAATGATCAAGGATACATTGAAATTTGGCCGTTATTGCCAAGTTATAAAGAGGAAGAGCAGCAAGCCTTACAAATTCATTTAACACAGAGGAAAGATTATGTAGTAACGGATCGATTACTTGCTCAGGCAATAGCCCAAAGAATTCACAATTGGTTAAACGAAGGGCGTATTTTAGTCGCCAAAGATCGCCATATAGAACCAAGGGACATTATGATTTTGGTACGGCAACGAAATGCGCTAGTTGACTACATAATAAGTGAACTAAAAAAAGTAAATGTACCAGTTATAGGCCGAGATTATTTTAGAATTATGGATTACATAGCTGTGCAGGACTTAATAGCTTTGGCTGAATTCCTCCTCCTTCAGGCAAATGATCTGGCTCTTGCAAATGTTTTAAAATCACCGCTATTCAACTTTACTGAGGATGATTTATTCAAGATTGCATATGATCGTAAAGAACAGTCGTTGTGGGAAAAACTTCATGATTATCATGAGATTACCTCGAATGAATTAAACTATCTGATTAATTTATCTAAGACAGAATCCCCTCTTACACTATTCACGCATATATTGCGCACAGGCAAAAAGAAATTTGCTGCAAGGCTAGGTCTTGAGTGCTTCGAGATTCTAGACGAATTTATGAACCTCGTATTGCAATTTGAGCACCCATCTCTTCAAGCATTTGTTCAGTGGATCAAAGAAAATAATCCTGAGATTAAAAATGATATGCAATCAGAACGCAATGCTGTACGAATAATGACAATTCATAAATCAAAAGGTCTACAAACTCCAATAGTGTTTTTAGTTGACACAAATACAGTGCCAAGAAACAGCAAAAGTATTTTGTTTGATACAACGGAAGCACCATTTTGGTGTGGCAAAAATAATAATGCTTATTGTGATCAAGTAAAAAGAGAGAAAAAACTAGAGGATTATAACGAATATTTGCGTTTGCTGTACGTGGCACTTACGCGTGCTGAAGATGAGTTATACATTTTAGGCAAAGAGCCAGTGCAAAAGGGCTCTTGGTATGATCTAGTTATTCAATATGGAGCATTATATGAGAGGAAAAAACTATACTTACAGCCGATATTTAAAGAAAAAGTTGAAGTACTATGCATGAATGCAAACTACCCTTCTATTTATAAAAAACGTGATTATTTTGATGTTCCAGTGATTTCACCTCCATCAAACCTATCAATGTCATTGCAGCACGTGACGCTGGAACCTGGAGAAAAAAAGCCAGTGTCAAGCACTGGGATGACAGATGAGAATGCTGGAATGACAAAAAGGAGCATTGGGACGACAGACAGCTATGCAAGAGGCTTAATAATTCACAGTATATTGCAATATATGCCCAAGATAGAGAAAGACAGGAGAAAAAATTGGGTTAGGAAATATCTTGATAGCATAAACACTAGTGAAGATAAGGATGAAATTTACAGCAAAATATTAACCTTTAATGAAAAATATGATTACCTGTTCGACTTGGAGGGCAAATCAGAAATTCCACTTAGTGGAACAATTGACGGAAAACCAGTATTAGTGCGGCTAGACAGACTGTGCATAACAGAAGACAAAGCAATCATAATTGACTATAAATCACACCATAACGTTTCTATTTCCTCATCAAATGAAATAAAAAAGCAAATGTTGATCTATAAAACCTTAGTGCAAGAAGTCTACCCAGATAAGCAGGTAGAGTGCGTGGTTATTTGGATGGAAGATTTAACCTTACAATCTTTGATCTAAACTCAAATGTTCGTATAGTAGCTACTTGCATTTGTTGTAAACTCACTTTTACTCTATAGTTATCTTTTTACTACCTTATCTATTTTCTGAACTGATTTTCGTATTAGAAAACATCCAATAAGAAGAATTATAAAAGGAATAAACCATAAAATGTAGGTACTAGATTTTACAGGTGGTACAATGATAATTGAATCTCCATAAGAATTTTTTAACTCTGAAACTATTTGCTCGTTAGTATATCCATCACTGATCTTCTTGCGAATTGTCTTACGCATACCATATGCAACTTGAGACTCAGATTCGGATAATAATTCACCAGAGCATACTGGACACTTTATTACTGCAAATAAGCTACTTGCTCGCTCTTCCATGCTTTCGTCTCTTAGTTTATCATCCAAAGTAAAAGCATTTATGCTTAAATGAAATATCAATGTAAAAAGTAAGCTAATTACTATTCTCATTTTTGGTGAATTGAGTGATAAAATCAGTAGTGGATAATTTTCCAATAAAGCCTGAACCTACATTATTGTCGTACTTTATTGAAAATTGAATGTCGTTATTAGTGATTTTTTCTGATAAGGAAGATATTGATTTTTCCAATTTATCTGCAGTCTTTGAATCATTAGTCACAAACGAAATTAATTCTTTATAATTTGATATGGCTACATTAATTTTATCTTCAAATGAAGATGTAACTAAATTGTAATTACTTACTCCACCATTCGCAGCAATAGAAAAGTTATTACTCTCAATCAAAAATTTTTCTATGTTGAAATTAATCTTAGAAGCTGAAATATGGTTTACAAATTCATAATCTAATTTAGCGTCGACACTAAGGTAATTTTCAGGACTTGCAGTATGTTTATAACGGTAAGTATAAAAATCAAATTCTAGTTTAGTATTTTCATTCAGTTCTTTATCAAAGTGAAATTGAATGTAATTACTTTTATCATTAACTTCAGTTATAACACTTTGCTGATTTTCTAAAACATCACATTTTAATCCATAATCTTCGTAACGAAATGTATCTATATAGTCTATTACAGTGCTATTTCTGCTGAATTTTAATGAAGATAGTAAATCATTTAGTTTAACAACAAAGTGGCTACTCACGTGTGTGTGACACTTTATATTCTTTTTCTCATCACTACGGACAGCAATGTTTACTTTATTGCTTGGTATATAGATATATACTGACTTATCAAATAATCTGTTTTTTATCACTAAAGCTTCAGATGAAACAGTTAATTGCTCATTAGAAAACTTTGGATTCGTTACACGAAAAACTAGGTTAAAAGGAAATCCCTTAAAATCATGTGAAATATCAACTTTTTCGTCATTAATGTAATCAGTTAAAAGACTTTTTACCTTAAATGCAGAAAAATACCAAAAACCACTATACGCTAGAGGAATAAACAAAGGTAAGGAGATGAGAATATAGACAAAAATTTTACGCATGATCCTCTTACTTATCTAATGATATATTTCTTGTACCTCTGGGCACGGTTACGCACAAACCGTCAATATCTTTTGTGATTTTTATTTGGCATCCAAGCCTCGATGTCTCTGTTAAACCGAAAGCTAGATCCAGCATGTCATTCTCCTCATCAGATATAGGATTATGTGTTTCTACAACATCATAAAATTTTGGATCAACAATCACATGGCATGTAGAGCAAGCAAGAGAACCTTCACATGCACCTTCAAGCAGATCTGGATCACTTCTATGGGCTAAATTAAGAAGAGTTTCTCCCTCTGCAGCTTCATAACTTTTCTTACTTCCATCAGGTAAAATAAAAGTAATGGATGGCATACTATTAAAATCTCTACTAATTTCTCTATATTCTACAAATAATAACTAGTATTTGCAAACTCTTTGCAATTCAATTATCTACCTCTTGTCATCATATACTTATCAGGGGAGTAAGACAGGTGCCACCAGCATCTCACAGAATTGTAAGTATAGAATTTCCTTAGTTTTAGATTTTACTAAATATATTACTGAATTAATATCATCAAACTTGATCTGCCATTTCTCCTGATCTTAAGTTATCATTTTACCGCTAGCGTTTGATCAACTACAACTTCAGCATTGCTATCTTTCAATAAATTTGCAGGACTATTACAATGGTATGTGATTGCAGCAACAACAAGACAACAAACTCCAATTCCTATCCCTACCGCTAACATTCCTGAATGAGCTGCAATAGCTACACCTAAAGCAACTCCAACTACTGCTAACGTAGAAGCAACTATGATAGAAGTATTACGACACTTAATACGAAGCTCATTTAGTTTATCTAATGCAGGAATACCATCTTTATATTTTAGCTCTCTTATATTTTCACATTTGTTAAGCAACTTCCAAGCATAACTTAACCTTGACGCTTGACCATAAAACCCCTTCTCAACATATTCAACCAAGAGATCAAACGAAGTTTCACCTTGGTTATTTTTAACGTCAAATCTTGCACCTACACTCGTAAGTGATTCAACTTTGCAAAGCATTGACTTATCGGAGTGCAAGTTTCTTAAAGCATGATGTAGAGCTGTATTCCCACCTTCATCTTGATAGTCAACTTTATTTCTATATAAAAAGTAACCAAAAATCTTTTTATTGCAATCGCTTGTAACGATATTTTTTAAAGTAATACTTGAAATTTTTATGTTATTTTCAACTAGGAGATCTAGAGCTTCTTTATGGTTACATTCAACAATAGTATCTACTAATCTATTCAACTCAGGAGTACCATTTAGACCTTCTGGTATAACTTTATGTTTGCCAAGTAACCTCACAACTAAATCTAAGCTTCGCATAGTTTTACGTTTGTCCTTCCTTAGAGAAAACTCGAACGAGTAAGAGTTTAGTGGACTAAGATATCTTCCACTAAACCCTCCTCTAGGAACCGTACTTGAAAGTTTCCCTTCATACGGCTCGAGCCATCTTAAGTCCTTTTCTTGAGAACCGGCAACATTTTCCTTCAAATATTCTGGCATTTCAAATTCCTTACTAGGATTAACGTTAATCATATCTTATCATCCTCATGAAGAGAAGGATTATTTGATCTACGTTTTTCAAAGTAGGCATACCATTCTTTATCGTAGGGATTTGCCTCAGCTTGAATTTTCTTATGGCGACGAATTGGTACGCTTGTTGCTTGAAAGAGTTCCTTCCACTCAACTGTACCTTCCTTATTAGTTAATGTTGCAAAGCACCATCTTCTGGCTTCTTTGGTTTTAAAGTATTTCTCTTTAATCCAACGTAAGCCTTTGTTAGGGTGTCTGCGTTTTGACCATTGCCATAAGGCTCTAAAAATCTCAGAATCCACTTTCTCATAAGCTTTTCTTGCGCATATTCCCCTGTGGTAATATACCCAACCTCGAATTTGAGGTGTGAGCAGTTCTATTACTTTTTCTTGGGTTGCTGCGCAGTTCTTACGAATCAAGCACCGGATGCGCTTCAGAAGTCGGTTTGTACTTTCTGCTGAAGGTTTGATGATTATCTTCTTTTTGTACTTACGTACTGTCTGACCTAGAAAATCAAATCCCTGTTCTACGTGTGTGATCTTGGTTTTTCCTGTGGATAGAGTTAACCCTCTGTCGCTGAGGAAATCCTCTACTAGCTGCTTGACTTTAGTCTCTAGGATTTCTTTTGATTTTCCAGTTACTATAAGGTCGTCCGCGTAGCGGATCACGTGCACACCATATTTCTTGCGTTTTCTTGTACCCTTCTTCCCGAAATGTTTACTGATAACATTTTCGAGACCATCAAGGGTCAAGTTGGCAAGTACAGGAGAGATAATTCCCCCTTGTGGAGTTCCTGCTATTGTAGAACGGAACATTTGCTTTTCTACGAATCCAGATTTTAACCACTTGCTGAGAATACTCTTTTCCATTGGGATTGAGTTTTCTAACCAGCAGTGGTCTATTTCATCAAAACACTTCTTAATATCCGCCTCTAGGATCCATTGCGGTCTGCTACGTCCTGCCAAAGTTGTGTGTATTTGACTTACTGCATCAGCCGCTGAGCGATACTTTCTGAATCCATATGAGTGAATGTCTCCCATTGTTTCTGCAATAGGGTCAAGTCCCATAAGATATAATGCTTGCATCGCTCGATCTTTCATAGTGGGAATACTAAGAGGTCGCTTGCTGCCTGTAGGTTTAGGAATATAGATTCGCCTCAAAGGTTGAGAGCGGTATCCTCGTTGCCTCAGGCTTGCAATTCCTTGAGATTTTGCTGAAGGGCTTTGCCACAACTGGTTATCAACACCTGCTGTGCATTTTCCTTTATTTGAAGTTACGCGTTTGACTGCTAATGCTTTAGCACTAAAACTACGTGTTAGGAGGCGTTGTAAAGTTTTCACTTTATTCCATCTCCTAGCTTTTGTTGCCTGAACAATACGAGCTTGTAGCCTTCTAGTATTTTTTCTGCACTGAAACCAGCTAATTTGATTCCAGTGTTCTGCCGTACCGGAAGGTGCACTTACAATTTTACCTGTAACCATCTGCTTTCCTCACTTAAAAGGTTTTACAAACAATCTTGTTCAAGATGACCGTAGTGGACGTCAGTTCTCTTTCGAGCCAGGTAACGTTTAAACCTGTATCTCATCCGTTACAGATGAGCGTTCACTTTTTCCACACTCCCAAACCCACATATCCATCGGTCTTTCTCACGATCAACCTTACTGAATTCCTAGGGATATATGGGATTTCCGTGTTCCACCTATCAAACAACGAGCGGGTTAGGATTGATCTATACACCGGTGGTGTTTATGTTTGCGTATCAGATGCGTTCACTCCGATAACCTACCACATACCTTTTGGTCCAAGCCTGTCAGTGTCTTTGGCTTGTTCGACTTAACGATGCTTACGATCATTCACTTCTGTTATCCATACCGTTCACCCTAGCCCCCGTGCCAACTTGACACTAATAGCATCGTCCTTCTTCACAGACCGAACTTCTCCTTTTCAGGCGGGTTCATTGTCCTAAACGCTTTGCATAAGACATTACTGTACTTATACAGTTTAGTAGGGTACGAGTGGCAAAACACTCGGTTTAGTCAGAGCTAAACAGTTCAATAGACGACTTTCACGTCGCACAAAAGCATTATCGTACTCAGAACACTCATTAACATAATCAACTAAGAGATCAAATGGAGTTTTATCTTTTCTATTTTTAACATCAAGCCTTGCACCTTTACTCAGAAGGAATCTAGCAAAACTTTCATATTCATAATCGTTATAACTAACCTCTTTTAAGGCATAATGTAAAGCTGTGTTACCGTCTTCATCACTTAAATTTGAAATCTGTATGTTATTTTTGGCCAAGAGGTCGAAAATTCCTTCGAAACGATACTTGGCAGCAAATTCTACCAGTTTATTTAACGCAGGAGTACCTTCTAGTTTTTTCAGTTCATCGGCTTTACAACAACCGAGCACCACCAAAACATTATTCAATCTTTCTATTGCTTCTTCCTTAGAAGAAAATTGTTTAGCATAATTAACCAAGAGATCAAATGGAGTTTTATCTTCGTGATTTTTAGTATTAAGCTTTGCGCCTTTACTAAGAAGTGACTCGACAAAACCTTGGTATTTCGATTCATTCAAATCCAACCATTTTAATGTATGATGTAAAGCTGTATTTCCTTCTTCATCTTTATAGTTGATATCTAATCTATCTAAGTACTTATTAAAAAAATAATCCAAAAACTTTTCAGATTGGTATTTATAAGCATAGTTTAAGATGTCATTTGGTGATATTTCTATCCTTCCTTCAAAGAGCTTGAAAATTTCCACACGATCGTACGCAATAGCAATTTGCACTAGAGATGTAATGTTATCATCAGCAATTTCAACTTTCCTTATTATAGAAGAGCACTCTTCAAGTTCACCTGATTTGATCTTTTCCAACAAGTTCATAATAGTGAATATATAGTTACCCTTGTCGTTTTTTAGTTTTGTTACACTTTCGGTTAATTTTTCAATCGATTCATCTTTGCCTACCTCGCTGTTTAGTTCAATGATCTTGTCTACTTTTTCTTTTTGCTCTTTTTTTAATTCTTCTTTTAATTCTCTATGTTTATCAAAAAGTATATTACGTATACCGTAAAAACTTTCTATTCGATTCACTTCTGCAATGTATTTAAGTTTCGTTTTGTTTAACTTATGTATTCCTTTTTTTATTTCATCTGCTTTTTCACAAAACTTTCTCATTTCTTTTTCCCATGACGACTCCCTCTTATAAGCTTGTTGACTAACATCCTCTCCCCTATCGTACTGAGCTTTGTTTGTTTGATCAGATAAAATTTCGTATGCTACTGATATTTGCTTGAATTTTCCCAATTTCTCTTTAAGCTCAGCCATTTGACCTTCTTCCGACTGTGATAGTAGCTCTCCGTCCTTCTTTTTTTTCTCTAACCTATCTAACTCTTGCGCTTCCTTATGCAATTTATCTGGATGAAGCTTAAGTGCCAATTTGTGATATGCTTTTTTTATCTCATCGTGAGTAGCATCTCTTTTTACTCCTAATATTTCATAATAATCAGGCATTTGTTTCTCCACTATTTTATACATTTTTGATTATACCACTAATACCACATCTTTATGAAAGCACGGTACTGACATATAAACATTTTAGCAAATATTGTAATAATTGTCAATTTATTAACAAATTGAGTGAAAATTTGTAGAAAAATGAGTTGTGAAAATGAAGGTTTAGAATTATTCCAATAACAGATTAATTTATATATGAATATGTCTCAACTTTACAGCATAATCAGTTAGCATAACTTGCACAAAGCTACAGAAAGAGTTGTTTATGGTAATTGAGGAGCTACAACCACATGACGTCTGCCATTAATAACTATTTCACTTATTGCAACTGCTGCAAAAACAAAACAATAATATACTTTTGTTAGTACAGCAATAGGTGAAAGAGAGGCAATGCTGCTTGCTAGCAATATTTGAGAACCATAAGGTAAGATACTTTTTGTGATCGCAGTAAATATTTCTAATAAATACGCACTACGGTGTGGTGCAATGTTATATCTTTGTGCAAGTCTTTTCGCAATATTACTAGTTAATAAAATAGCAACAATATTGCTGGAAACCAAAATAGTAAACATAGATGATATTCCTGCAATCATAAGTTCAGCTTGACTTCTTGTGAGATTCACCTCATCAGTGAATTTATCTATCTTTTTCTGACTGTATTCGTACATTAAGTGGCTTAATCCACTACTGAAAAGAATAAATATCATTACCTCATTCATCTTATTGAACCCCCTACATATGTCATGAGAATAATCAATAATCGAATAATCAAAAAAAGCTATTCCTAATATTCCAGCAACAACCATATTAACAGCTAATGTTACCAGTGTGTTTATTTCAAATAAACCCATAATTATTAAAGATATATAAGGGATAATTTTGACTATGGATAAATAATCCAGACTTGAGAGAGAAACAACTTCTGTGCTATTTGAAATCATTACTAGATAAGTAAGTATTATAAGACCTGTAACAGATCCTGTCTTTAGGGTTAGTTTTAGTTTATCCTTTACTGAAGCTCCTTGTGAAGAAGTAGCAGCAATAGTAGTGTCAGATATCATTGAAAGGTTGCTGCCAAACATAGACCCACCTATCACAGCTCCAACACCCACTGCACAATCAAAAGCTCCATTTTGTGCTAGATTCACAGCTATTGGTGTTATAAGTGCAATAACTCCGATTGATGTGCCTATTGCACTTGCAATAAACGCAGAAACCACAAACATTCCAGGAAGTAATAATTGTGCTGGAAGAAAGCAAATAGTTAAGCTAGCAATCACATTTATACTACCAAGCGATTGAGTAACAGTAGAAAATGCCCCAGCAAGGAGAAAAATCAAACACACGGTAAGAGTAGTTTTATTCCCCATACCTTTTATAAGAGTATCAACGCTATGCTGAATTTTGTTTTTATTGAATAGAATAGCAAAAAATAATGCTGGTAATAAGCAAACTAACGGTGAAATTTGATGAAGAGGATTGTCAAACCCAAAAAAAGAAAAATAAATACCACTACCAAGATATAAGGTTAAAAAAATAATGAGAGGAAGAAATGCAAACACTTGTCGTAATTAAATAAATTGAAAATATACTAGAACAAGCTATTTTAAGCAACTACCAATACAGTGTTTTTCTAATAATTTTGAACATCTTAAGCCATCTACTTTTGAATAAACTCCATTTGCATTTCTTGTATACTACTTTCTATTTGTTTTATTTGTTCTATCAATTTTTCCTCTAAATCTAAATTACCGCTCAACCTTGCTTTGATTTTTTCATCTTGTAATACATTTAATTCTTTTAGCAAGACTATGTTATTCCATACAATCTCTGCAGATTTTCTCTCGTTTAATTGGCTGCTCAGTACATTAGTTTTTTCAAGTATAAACTTTATAACATTAAGTTGTTCTAATTCTTGTAATAAAACTTTTTTACTGAGTTCGCTTCGACTATTTGTTACATCAATTATACGCTGTTGTAATCTTTTCATTTCTGTATTAGTAAATTCAAAATGAGAAAATTGCTCAAAAAATATAGGATGGTTTAAAAGCTCAGGAAACTCTATTACTATACGCAGGGTTATAGCTTGATTTTGCTCTGTTTCAATTAATTCTGGAGATTTGTTATAGAGATACTCCTCTTTTGTTTCTCTGAGTCTACTTTTAAAAATTTGCTTTTTAAAGCTACTTCTCAGTTCGTTAGCTTTATTGTAAAAATAATCTCTATAATACCTTCTAATACTGCTGTTGCTGATAGCGTTTACATATTCCATGAATTTGTGCTCAAGAATTGAATATTTTTCCGGAGCAAATTTGTCATAATTTTGCAAATTGCTATCGATTATGTGATTCCATAAATATTCAGAGTGCAGTTCTGTTGAGTGGTTAAAAGCAGAGAGTACGTCTTCTGTCTTATATTCTAGCTTATTGCATATATCGTATGGATCCTTATTGTTTGGCAAAGTCACGAATTTCAATGTGTATCCAGGCTCCAGTATCGGCAGAACAAGTTCTGCAATTCGAATAGCGGCATGACGTCCTGCACTATCGCCATCCATACAGATGGAAATTTCTTTAGCAAATTTCCAAAGATTTTTTATCTGCTCTGCAGAAATTGCGGTACCAAGCGGAGCAACTGTATTGCTAATTCCAGCTTGATGTAGTGCTATCACATCCATATATCCTTCAACAACAAATATGTGTTGTTTTTTGCGTATTTCGCTCAAAGCAAAGTTTATTCCATATAAATTTTCTCTTTTCTTAAAGAGCTGACTCTCTGGGCTATTTAAATATTTTGGTTGTTGATCAGGACTCAGCGCACGTCCACCAAAGCCAATAACTTTTCCTGCAATGTTCTGTATAGGAAACATGAGTCGATCATAGAAATAATCACGAAAATTTTTATTTATCAACCCAACATTAACCAAAACTTTGTCTTCAATACCGGAAGAGTTCAAGTATTCTCTCAAACCAGAGCTTGGTGCATAACCTATTCTAAATTTATCTATAATTTTGGGTGATATCTTACGCTGCTTTAAATAATCTACAATGCCCTGATTTTTTTGTGTAAACCAATTTGCAGCTAAATTCAATGTTGAAAACAGTTTGTCGTTTTCTTTAGCAAAGCTGAGGTTTTTGGGTAACTCAACACCTGCAACCGATGCCAGCCTTTCCAGCGCTTCCTTAAAACTTAAGCCCTCAGTTTGTGAAATAAATTCAAACGCATCACCATGAGCTGAACAACCGAAACAGTAATATAAGCCCTTAATATTGCTGACCGAAAAAGATGGAGTTTTTTCGTTATGAAATGGGCAGAGTCCAACAAAACTATCTCCTCTTTTTATTAGCCTGACTTTTTTACCTACTATGTCGGACAACAATAATTTTGACTTTATAATATCTATATGATCCATTTTACCGAATTAGTAGTGATAGGATAAAAATTATATAGAATTTATGCATACCTGACTCGAAATTTATTCAGAAAGATCAGGAGAGCTTGACAGAAAGCTCAAAATAAATTACCCATATAAATATCCTTAAGTTGCAATTTTTCGCATGTCAGATATAATATCAATTGCTTCAGACCATGCAGGTTATGAATTAAAATCAGAAATAAAGCCTTATCTAGAAACTTTAGGTTATACAGTGATAGACCGTGGCTGCACTGCTGAGCAAAAGAGTGTAGACTACCCTGACTATGCTGCTGAAGTTGTAGAAGATATAACAAATAAAAAAGCAAATTATGGGATATTAATCTGCGGTACAGGTTTGGGCATGAGTACTGTGGCAAATCGTTTTGAAGGAATCTACGCTGCTTTATGTAATAGTGTTGAGATTGCAAAATTAGCTCGCGAACATGGCAACGCGAATATACTTTGTCTTGGTGCGGAATTTACTGCAAGTGGATTAGCGAAAGACATAGTCAAGCAATTCTTCGAGACAGAATTTTCGAAAGAGAGTAGACATAAAAAACGCCTTGATAAACTCAGCAATATTAATAAGAAAAAAAAAACACAGACTTATAATGAAGATGAAGTATCAAAATTCACTAAAATGGCAGGAGAGTGGTGGAATGAAAATGGCAAATTTAAGCCATTGCACATGATGAATCCTGTTAGAGTATCATATATTGTTGAGAAAATAAAAGAGTTAAAAAAATGCGATTTAAAAGAACTATCATTGCTTGATGTTGGTTGCGGTGGTGGCATTTTGTCGGAGTCAATGGCGCGTATTGGTATTAGCGTTGCGGGAATAGATGTATGTGAGGAAAACATAAAAGTGGCACAGTCACATGCAAAGAAAGTAGGGTTAAATATAGAATACACACACACTAGCATTGAAGAGCTAAGCAATGACAAGAAGTACGATGTGGTTTTGTTGATGGAAGTAGTTGAACATGTGGATAATTTAGAGTTTTTCATGAAAAAAGCAATAGAACTGTTGAAACCAGAAGGGCTAATTTTTATATCGACAATAAATAGAACTATTAAATCCTTCTGTCTTGCAATAGTCGGCGCAGAGTACATATTAAATTGGCTGCCAAAAGGCACACATAATTGGAATAAATTTCCCAAGCCATCAGAAATTGCAAATCATCTAAGAGAGAACAATGTAGCACTACAAGATATGGCTGGTATGGAGTACAACGTAATAAGGCGTGAATGGAACTTAACCAAAGGTGTGGATGTTAATTATATACTTTGTGGAAACGTTGTAATTTGAAATCTCATTCGAATATTAGAAGATAATGCAAATATTTTAGGTGGCTTTGCTTTACTTAACAACTTACTTACTATATACATAATAAAACATCGCTATATAATATGCTACAATTGTTAACTTTATTTACTGTTATCATTTCAGTTGCATTTTTTGGTCATTTAGTCCCAATAGAAATGAAAACCTTCCTGTACTCAGTAAGCTTGAGCATCAAAGAGGTTTTGTTATTTATAATGCCTTTTATTGTTTTTGCATTAATATTTAGCAGCGTTAATAATCTTAAGCAATCAGCTATAAAGTTTATATTACTACTTATTGTAACAATTTTCTTATCGAACCTTACTTCAAGTTTAATAGCCTATTCTGTTGGGCATTTTATCTTACAAAGCACTTATTCAATACAGAATGTAACACAGCATAAAGAAACAATTTTCCCTTTATGGTCGATTGAGCTACCGATACTGCTTTCCAACTTTCGTGCTCTTGCTTATGGGTTTTTGTCCAGCTTAATAATGTCTGCTTTACTGCCTGAAAAAAGTAAAGAACTTTCTCACAAAATATCAGATTTAATTTTGTTTGTTTTGAAGACATTCTTGACACCAGTTATTCCAATGTTTGTACTTGGATTTGCTTTTAAAATGCAGCATGACCAGGTTCTATCTACAATATTTATGAATTACTCAATAATTTTTATTATTATAGCATCTGTAACCTACCTTTATGTTTTTCTCTTATATGGAGCAGCAAATTCATTCAAGATCACAAGCTGGATAGCTAGTATAGGCAATATGATACCTGCATTTATTACTGCAATGAGCACAATGTCTAGTAATGCAGCTATGCCTCTTACTATTGAAGGAAGCAAAAAAAATGTAAAGCAGCCTGATATAGCATCGTCTGTTGTGCCAATAACTGCTAGCTTTCATTTAGTAGGTGATTGCTTTTTTATTATAATATTATCAATGATAATGACTTTTGGTGGTGGATTGTCTGCAACAGACTATGTGACTTTCCTTCTCTACTTTCTGTTATTTAAATTTGCTATTGTTGCAGTTCCAGCGGGAGGGATTATGGTAATGTTGCCTGTTCTTGAGAAGTATCTTAAATTCTCTCCAGAGATGCTTTCATTAATTACGGCATTGTATATAGTGTTTGACCCAATAATAACTTCAGCAAATGTTATGGGTAACGGTGCTTTTACTATAATGTTTACAAAGCTCTATGATAAGCTTAAGTGATGTCCATTCTAGCAATTAATACTGTAGGTGCTGGTAGTTCAATAGCAGTAATTGATTACGATGGTAATTGTTTTGTAGAACGCAATTCTGCAAACAATAGTCATGCAGAATCATTTTTTCAAATACTGAATACTTTGTTTGATAAGCATAATTACAGCTACGATAAAATAGACCATTTAGCAGTGATAGTTGGACCAGGAAGTTTTACTGGAATCAGAGTTGGTATATCAACTGCACAAGGTATAAATCTTGCTACAAATAAGCCGTTATATGGGGTTAGTGCGCTGGAAGCTCAAGCATATGCAATATCGCTACTTTGTGCAAATAGCAAAAAAAATATTAAAGCTATAATCGAAGATGATCAAAAGTTTTATACGCAGTTATTTGATTTCAATTTGTTACCGCTATCAAATCCTGCTGTAGTAAGTGAACTCCAGCCTGAAACGGACTGCATTACATATATGGATTGCAGTTTACCAAAGTTGGATGCTAGCCATGCAGGGCTATTAGTCCGTTATAGACTAAAAAATAAACAAAAATTAAATGGAGTTGAGGCTCTATATTTAAATGAGCCTCAGTATATGAAATCGTTGCCTATTGCGTAAACACTATTAATTTGGCCAAGTTTGTACATCTGACTTACTATTTCTTCTGCTACTTCTTTTATACTCATATTTGAATTTTCTACCTCTATAGCATTTTGTGGTACAAATAAATCTTCCTCCCTAAATTTAATACTATTTATATTAGTAACCTTCCTATTTTTTCTTTGCTTTTTTGATATAGTACGCTCTTGTAATATCAATGGATTGCACCTAAGTACTATAGGGAGGATTTTTGTGCCCATTTTTTTACTAAGTTCTACTACTGAGTTATATATTCTTATGTTGTAATCATTATTTTTAATTAATTCATCAACAAATATATAATTTTTTGAGTCAATAGGATAGGCTTCTATTGCCTGAAACATAACATGTGTAGTGTTATATATTCTATCTCGAGCTTCTTTGGAAGTTTGATTATATTCAAGTCCACTTACAATTACTGCATTTATCATACTAGATAATACTATTGCTGTAGAAAGTTTACCACTTCCTGGAAAACCAGTGATATATATGAAAAATTTTGTTAGCTGTTTTTTTATGTCAATGTTTACCATATTGTTTTTAATATTAAAACCTACACTTATAATAACATAAAAACGAGGCTTTAAAACATATGAAATATTACATAAAAAGTCGTTTTTATAGTTAAAATACTATGTAATCTAGAAATGTAAACTCTAATCACCTAAGGCAAGTAAAAGTGCTTAGTATTTTAACGTAGGTTCACCTTTTAGTTTGTAATAAACTTTTTTTCACGTATAAATCTTTAGAAAATTTTAGTCAAAAGCTATGTTATTAACAAATAGTGAGTTGAAAAGAGACCTAGTTAACGCCTATCAGATTTTATCTTATCTTAAATTAGATGATCATACGTATACTCATCTCTCTGTACGTTCTGAAGATAAAAAGTCATTTTATGTTTATCCGTTTGGTATACGTTTTGATGAAGTAGATGAAAGTTCATTGATGAAAGTATCGTTTGATGGGAATATAATTGAAGGCAAAGAATATCAATATAATAAAACTGGCTATGTAATCCATGGCTTCATTTATCAAGCAAGGAAAGATATTCAAGCAATTTTTCATCTACATACACCTTCTATTGTAGCAGTTTCTTCTCTCAAGGATGGATTAATCCCAATAAGTCAGTGGGCGCTGCACTTTTATAATAAGGTATCTTACCATGATTATAATTCCCTGGCACTTGATGATACGGAAGGAAAAAGATTAATAGCTGATTTGAAAGAAAATTTTGTGATGTTAATGCGCAATCATGGATCTATAACATGTGGTCAGACTATACAAGAAGCAATGTTTTATACGTATCACTTAGAACAAGCTTGTAAAACTCAATGCCTGACGCTAGCAATGAATAGGGGGTTGTCAATTCCAAGTGAAGAAATTTGCTCAAAAGCCGTAAAGGATCTTCTGTCTTTCGAAAGCAATCTTGGTGAGAGAGATTGGCACGCATGGGTTAGGTTGATTAAAGGTAAGTTATAAAAGTTTCTGACTCTTCGATAGATATTAGATTTCTTGCATAACCAGCCAGTCTGAAATCCAATAATGGTTTCACACGCTGTAATTCATGCAAGAAGTCTAATGTCTCCATCTCTACTTAAGTTAACACCCTTAACTAAGCAGATACAAGTAAATAACTAGTAAGTTTTTTCAATCCTGCTCCACAGCAAATTTTAATGCTATGTGAGTAGTTATAGTGCTATTAACAATTAAAATGACAAAAATTAAGATGGTGATTAGTAGTGTATAAATATTCAAGGATAAATTTTCAAATTGAGTTAGCAATTTGAAATATACAAAAGTTGGCATTATCATTGGCAAAACAAGAATTTGCGACACTCCTGATGCTAAGTTATTTCGACCAATCATCAATGCATTTCCAGTAGCTGAAATATTAATGATTATCAGCGTATTAAATAATAAAGACACTCCAACTGCTATTGAATGTTCAATATTATTGCCTAGAATTGCAAAGCTGAACATGAAAGAAATCACTGAAATCGGTAACCCAAATAACAACCAGTGAGCGAAGATTTTATAAGCAACTATTAGCCTAGAAGAGAGTGGCTGTACAAAGATTTGCTCTAATATTCCATCATGATAATCAGATGTAAATAAATTATTTGTAGAGATCTGCAAAACAAATGTAGCACATATCCATGTTAATGTTAATATTACTTCTTGTTTACTGTTGTTTTCAAGTGTATATGAAGATAAACTTAACATTATAATAAAAATACATACTATATAAGTAAGATTATTATCATTTATTACTAATTTTTTTACCGAACTAATCATACCAGGATTTTAAATGTTTATTATAAATTATAGTGTTTACTTTGAGGGTAGTATAATTTTTTTTGTTTATAAGTTATATAAGTTTTAATATATTTTATTGATAATGCTATGGAAAAATTAATAAAAATAAAGTTACCGGAAGATTACGTTCCTTCAGAAAATGAAGAATATATGAACGTAAAACAACTGGAATACTTTAGCTTAAAGTTACAATCAATACTCTCTGAACTGGAGAAACAAGATCTAGAAGATAGTAGTATTTATTCTGATAGTGAAAATGGAGAATTAATTAAGCGCCGAAAAGATAGAAAAGAAAAAATTAAGGAGGCGTTGGAAAAAATAAAATTAGGCATTTATGGTTACTGCGATGGAACGGGAGAAGAAATAGGAGTCGAAAGACTTAAAGCTAATCCGCTTGCTATGTATTGTATTGAAGAACAAGAGAGAATAGAAAAAGAAAAGAACGTGTATAACATTAATGATTAGAACTTGTCCGGGAATTGATAAATTCAAGCATATATATGATTTTTTAAATGTTCTCCTTGGTATCCCATCAAAATTTTTTAACTTTAGTATCTTTTTTTCTTATATTATTTAATACCACCTTTATCATTTTCGTTATCAGCGCCTACGTAACAATCTAGTATAAAACCCTGAGTATCTGTAATTATATGCCTTTTTCTACCCTTTACTTTTTTACATAGCCTTTGATTCCCCTTTTTCTGTAGTCTGTACAGATTACTATACAAGCACTTGACTGATCATATAGTAAATACCGCCATTTACACCTGTACACAATACATAGAAAATTGCTTCTAATATTTCTCTTTTGCTATACTTTGACGACCTTCCTCCTTTCCTGTATGATACTCTGAAGTAGCTTTCTATTCCTGTCCATTCCCTTTGACTTAGGTCTGCTGGGTGCTTTTTTCTCGTCTTTACCCAGTACTAAAACTTTAGATATTATAGCCTCTTTTACTAATCTCTGGACAAGCTCTAGCTTCGGTAAACTCAGTAGAAGGTTCTTTTGCAAAAAATGCAGCATGTACAGCATTTTTAATAAAAAAACATGCAGCAAGTGCAAATATTGCTGTCGGTACATAGCGCACAGGAGAAGCTATACTAAAAAAAGTAGCAGAAGCGACTATTAAGCAACAACAAGTCAGTATCGTTTGATCACGTAGATAACGTCTATCAACTCCACCGTACTCAGCCATCAACCTTTTAACTTTATCATTGTTACCGTATGGCAGAGTAAGCGTTTTAATCAAATTCATTACACCATTATTAGTGAAATATGGAGCACACTCTATAACTCTGGAGCCATTAACCTTCTGATTAGGATCAGCACCATACTTTAGAAGCAACTCTACATATTTTTCGCGTTTATCGTTGTCACAATTGATTGCTTGATATAATGGAACTCGACCATTTTTATCTAACATATTAGGATTAGCACCATATTTCAAAAGTATTTCCATAGTATGATCATCATCACACAAAAACGCTTTAAACAACGGATTTTTACCATTTTTATCTAACATATTAGGATCAGCACCATATTGTAACAATAACTCTACAATTCTGCTGTCATCGATAACCCTACAATAGTATAACGAAGCTTCATTATGTAATAGCTTTATATTAGGATCAGCACCATTTTCTAAAAGAAGTTTCAAAATACTATAATTTCTTGAATCTTTAGCTTGCATTAAAGCAATAGATAATGGAAAGTAAATATAAATAAGTTTTTCATTGATGTAATCACCAAATCTTCCATCTTTACTGCTTTTGAATTTGGAAAAAAGCTTTTCAAGAAACTTTATATCCTGATTATATAGAGCCCTACTTAAGTAAAACCTCAAATCTCCAGGCGAATTAATTTCATTTAAATTTTCGTCAGTTAGATTTGTAACCTCTTCTATGCTTTCCTTAGTAAGAAATTCATATGCAGAACCTAGCTGCTTAAATTTTTCTTCATTTTGTTTCTTCACAACCTCATTTTTACCTGAATGTTTATCAGGATGATATTTCAAGGCTAATTTTCTATACGCTGATTTAATTTCTTGTTCACTGGGCGCATCGCTTGATTGAAAACCTAATATTTTTAAAGCTTCCTTTCTACCTACAATAAATTCCCCACTGAAATATGTTAAATTAAACGTAACCCAAAATTTCAAAAAGTAAAGCTTTTTATGTCAAATTACGTCTATTTCATAACTGTACAAATATTGTAGATCAGGAAACTTCAGTCCTTGATACTGGAATAACATCTCTATACTACTTAGAGTCAATCTCAATATTAAAAAATTTCTCAAATAGAAAAAAGGCAAAAGGAACCCTGTCAGATACTATCTAGTTTTTAAATTGGCGTTCTTTATTGTCTAATTTGACATCCACTCAATAGATACCATTTTTGCATTTAATTTACAGAATGTAGTCTAAGTACAAACTTGTGAAAGGCTTATGTGTAATGCTTCTCCACATAATCACTAATAATTTCCTTAAATTCTTCAAAAATATTATCACCTTGTAAAGTTTTGAAATATTTGCCGTCTTTGTAGACTGCTGAAACAGGTTTTTCTCCATACCCAGGCAGGCTGATCCCCAGATTTGCATGTTTGCTCTCTCCAGGACCATTTACTATGCATCCCATAACAGCAACGTTCATATACTCTACACCAGGATTCTTTTTCTTCCATACCGGCATATGAGTTTTTATGTAGCCATTTACTTCCTCAGTTAATATACGAAAACGATCGCTACTTGTGCGTCCACAACCAGGACATGAACTCACCTGAGGGTTAAAGTAGCGCAAACCTATAGACTGCAGTATTTCCTGACATACTACCACCTCATTAGTGCGTGATTCACCAGGGCGCTGAGTTAAAGAAGCCCGGATAGTGTCTCCAATACCATTTTGCAATAAATAAGTAAGCCCTGCTGTGGTATTTACTACGCCTTTGTTACCCATACCAGCTTCGGTTAAACCCAAATGCAGCGCATAATTGGAAGATTGTGCAAGTGCCGTATAAACTAAAATTAAATCTTGCACTCTACTGACTTTACATGAAATGATTATTTTCTCTGCATTAAGGCCAATCTTTTCAGCTTTTTTTGCACTACCAAGAGCAGACATTACAAGCGTCTTACGTAATATAACATCAGAAGTTTTTGGATTACTAGATAAGGAGTTTTCATCCATTAATTTTTGTGAAAGGTACTTGTCAAGACTACCCCAATTTACTCCAATTCTGACAGGAAGATCATGCGTTATTGCATACTCTATAATTTTTTCGAATTTTTCATCACGTTTATCACCAAAGCCTATATTACCTGGATTTATCCTAATTTTACCCAGAATTTTAATGTTGTCTGGATAATCCTGAATCAGCCTGTAGAGCTCATATTGTCCACAGCCTACTAATATCTTACCATCAAAGCCTTCTTTATTTATTTCCTCTACTATATAAGGTATTGCTTTTGCTACTTCCTCTGAGTTCAAAGCAATTCGCACCAATTCTGAACCTGCATGCGCTAGTTCTATTACTTCTTTTGCATATTTCTGAGCACTGCTTTTTATGTTGTCAGAATCTATATGTGCACCAAGTGCCATGGATTGAACAACTATAGGATTATTTCCACCTATCTTCACTTGTCCAACTTTTACAGTATGAGTTTTATGCCTGGAAACCGGCGATGACTCATATGCATCATCACTCAATGTCAGGTCTCTATCTAGCATATTATTAATCGTGACACTATTTTACTGTGTCAACTACACTGCCAAATGAACTTGAACCATTTAAACTATGCTGTGGTGTTCTATTTAGATCAGTAATAGAATCATGAGAGCACGTTCTTCTTGATGGAGTTTCTTTTATAGTAACATTTATAGGGGAAACTTTTTTTTCTCGTGTTGAAGTAACTTTTTTCCCTTTTTGTTGTTCACTTTTTTTATGCTGCTTACTTTCATACTGAGAAACTGGCTCTTGATCTATAAATACAGCACCCTTTAAACGTGCAAGATTAATACCATGCTGATTGATCATAGCATCCTCCCCATCTTCAACTATGCAAGCTCCCACGTTGTTTGGCTCGTTATCAAGGCTAGCAATTTTTTTTTCTTTTAATTTTTTGATTAGATCTTCTTTATTCATAGCTAGATCTTGTAACTTTTTTTTCTTGAGGAGCTCCCTACGCTTCTCATACAGTTTATATGACTCAGCAAAATCCTCGTCTGCATGAAAGTTTGCACCACCAGGGTTACCAGGAGGTATGTACCTCTTACTGAACTTTACCTTAGACTTCGCTTCAACATTATGTACAGTAAAGAAACTAGAAACCAAAAGTATTAATATAAATAAAACTTTAGAAAAGATCTTAAGCATACTATAGTGAATATTGTGCTTTAAAAGATACCAATTAACAAACTTCAAGTAAATCAGAATCTCTACCAACTTTATAATACAAACATCTTTCTAAAAAATTTACTACCAAAACCTACATAATCTAAAGGAAATTTAAGGTGTTACAAATTTTACGTAACACCCTTTCAAGAAGAGCATTACACTCTTCCTTGCTGTAAGTTATTCTTCAGTTTTTCGGTATCATTCACATTATTAAACTTTCCGCTTGGCATATCTTGAGACAAGTCGTTTTTCTTCTCTTTATCAAGCTTAACTCCCTGATAGATACAGAATGCAACAAAACTAGTTACAGCTATTGCAGCAACAGCACTGACTATGGCACAAGTTAGTATTGCTTGTTCTTGTCCCCCTACCATGTCTGCAAATGTTTCTACTTTTTCTTCTAAGCCTGTAAATTTTTCTTGCAAGCCGCTTAAGTGCTCTTGCATAGCTTGAAACTGCTCAGTACCAATCTTGTCTTCTAATGCACCAAAAACTTTTTCAAACTGCTCAACATCTATCTTTTGAGCTTCTTGCCACTCTTTTAATGCACTAAATACCTCTTCAAACTGTTTAGCATCTATCTTTTGAGCTTCTTGCCATTCTTTTAATGCGCTAAATACTTCTTGAAACTTTTTAGCATCAATATTTTGACTTTCCTGCAATGCTGTTACATCCGATTTATCAAAACCGAATACAAATTTGGTTATACCCATTTTTAACCCCCTAGCTAATTAATATATTACTATTGTACGTTTTTAGTAGTTAATTTAGTATTAAACACTATACAACTGGGATCCAATAAGAAATATCTGGTCATGCGCTGGAACTTTTGAATTCCAGTTATGCAAGAGATCTATTGATCTTAAAATAACTTTCTTTGGTTTAAGTTAAGGGTTATTCTACCAATATCTCTCTCTTTCCTGAGTAACTCGGAGCACTGACAATACCTTCTTTCTCCATTCTTTCAACAATATTTGCAGCTCTGTTATAGCCTATTCTAAGTTGCCTTTGAATGTAACTAGTTGAAACCTTTTGATCTCTCTGAATGATGGCCACTGCTTGCTTGTATAGATCGTTCTCTTCATCTTCTGTTTCACCTTCTGATTCCGCGAAAGAATTTTCATCTTCTTGAGTGATTTCCTCCATGTAGTTTGGCTCACCTTGCGTTTTCAGATGATCAACTATATTTTGCACCTCATCATCACTTACAAATGGACCGTGCACTCGAATAATCTTACCACCAGAGGCCATATAAAGCATATCACCCATACCGAGTAACTGTTCGGCCCCTTGTTCACCAAGTATTGTACGGCTATCTATCTTAGAAGTAACAGCAAAACTAATTCTCGTTGGAAAGTTTGCTTTTATCACACCTGTTATCACATCTACAGATGGGCGTTGTGTTGCCATTATGATGTGTATTCCTGCAGCACGAGCCATCTGAGCTAAACGTTGAATAGAGCATTCTATATCTTTGCCAGCAACAAGCATTAAATCTGCCATTTCATCTACGATCACCACAATATACGGAAATGTCTCCATTTTAAGTGGTATTTTTTCAAATAAAGGTTTACCCGTTGTTGAGTTAAAGCCAATCTGTACAACGCGCTCCAACTCTATTCCGCTATTCATCGCTTCTGTAATTTTTTGATTATAGTTTATTACATTGCGCACATTTAAATATGACATCATGCGATAGCGATTTTCCATCTCTTTCACTATCCACTTAAGAGCAATAACAGCTTTTTTTGGCTCTGTTACCACTGGCGTTATTAGATGCGGTATTGCATCATATATTGAAAGCTCGAGCATTTTGGGGTCGATCATTATCATCTTGCATTCATCAGGACTTAGTCGATAAACAAGCGACAGAATCATCGTGTTAATTGCAACCGACTTACCTGACCCTGTAGTTCCGGCAACAAGCAAGTGGGGCATTTTAGTCAGATCTGCAATAACTGGTTTTCCGCTTATTTCCTTGCCAAGCGCAATTGGAAGATTTAAGTTTGCATTTTGGTATTCTGGCGATTCAAGTAAATCACGCAGCATTACAATCTCTCGCTCCTTGTTTGGCAATTCTATTCCCATGGCATTTTGTCCACGAATTATTGAAATACGTGCAGAAAGTGCACTCATTGAACGTGCAATATCATCTGCAAGACCAATCACTCTTGCAGATTTTGTACCTGCTTGTGGTTCAAGTTTGTATAAAGTCACAACCGGTCCATAACATACACTTATAATTTTTCCTTGCACGCCAAAATCACTCAGAACCTGTTCGAGCAGAGATAAATTCTTATTGCTCTCTAATGCATTCAACTGTTTTCTCTGCAAAGATTCTTCTGCTTTGGAAAGTAAGTGAATGCTTGGAAACTCAAACTCGCTAGAAGGTGGTTTAACAATTTCTTCGGCAGCTTTTTTCTTTCTTTCTTTCGGTTGTTGTTTAGTGGTTATATATTTTTCCTCTACTACTAATGGTGCTATTGAATAATCAGTAGTTTTACGTAACCTGAAAAACAGAACCTTTGTAAAAAGGGAAAATATTTTTTTACATAGGAAAAGCAAAGAATAAACCGTTCTCTTCCAACCAATCAATCCTACAATACCTATTGATGCTACTACTGTGAATATGTAAAACGGGCAGTGGTCAATTAGAGCATTACCGACTATTCCACCGTGCATGTATCTAGCAGTAATGCCAAGCGAAAGTTGCGACAATATAGCATATATTGCTACATTGATTAACGTTAGGTAGATAATTTTCAGCAATGATGCTCTGAAAATTAAAAAGTAAACTATGGTTGTAGCTATTGTAATACTAGCGAGTCCAAGAAATTGAACCAATATATCAGCTAAATATGAACCTACTACTCCGCCCAAATTTGTTACTTCCTGATTTGTAGCTGTATTTAAGGATGGATCTTTATAATTATAGCTAAAAACCGATATATATATATACATTAATAGTGACAAGTATATCGCTGATTTTAGCTGTTTTTTTAACATCTACTTAAAGTAATAAGTAATTGTATATTTTACAAAGTGAATTGCTATTATCAATATCATCACGGATAAATCTAATCCATTGAATGGTTGTATATACCTTCTGATAACCTTTAGTGGAGGATAAGTGAGTCTGTTTAAAGTTTGCATTATGCTGCTTACAATCTCATTATACATGTTAACTACATTCAATTTAATCAACAAATCGAGAACAACTGAGCATATTAGAATGAAGCTGTAAAGATCAAGTAGCAGGTTAAGTAAGTATATGATTGGATGCATATTACTAATTTATACTAAAGTCTATTATGTGTAGTGATATATATAAAATCAAGCCTCACAATAATTTTTATGCTGAAATAGATATAAACAATAAGCTATAAGATATTATACCCTTTGATTCCACGTGGATAAAAAACTTATTGATAAATTAACGGAGAGATGTGTACTGTATGAATAGCTTTTTGATCATGTTTATTACATGCAGGATAAGTGTTCAGGTACGTATGAAACCAGCGCTTCTTTTCTTGTCACCTCTTGTTACCTAAATAGCCTCTGTTCAAGTAGCCCCTTTGTTGTCATCCCAGTGCCCAGACACTGGGATCCAGATTGGCACTAAGTTGGTAAACATGAAAGCGCTTTATAACGTTTTTTATGTGAAAGCTAATGTCAGCTACTCAAATGATACCATTTGTTATAAACTCACTTTTACTCTATGGCCTTGTCGATATCCTGAACAGATACAATATTTTTTATTTATAAAATGAAGTAACTACTTATCGTAAAGTTGATCTATAGATATAATACTACCATTTGATGACTTTTCAGCACATTTCTCACTTTCATATTCTTTATCAGAATCAACGCTAAATACTAAAGTATCTCCTGAAATTTTATCATGAAACTCACTAATAGCAAAAAACGGTACAGTGACTTGTTCTTGTTTTCCACGAAAGCTCAAACTGACGCTAAACTTATCCTCAAAAACTTTTAGACTATAAAATTGGTGCTGTAATATAATAAGCATTTGAGTAGGATATGATTCTTTCAAGTAGTCTGGTATGACAACACCATTAAATCGCGTAAAAAACAGTATCTCTAAGTGAGGAGTAAAAACATTATCTAATATAGTATCTAGAGCCTTTTTGATAACTTGAAATTTAGCATAACTAAGCGACTTCTGATAATCTGTTTTATCCATATAACCCTTACATGTTTGGGGGAACTTCTGTTACCCGGCGTTCCCTAAACCGTGCTTATAGCAATGAAGTTATAGTGCCTAAATTAAGCAGCTAATGCAACATTGTCTTCAGCAGCAAAGTTATCGTTTGCATCTAAATTGTGAACTCTTAGCGGTGGTATCTAACCGAGCAAAGCTACCATCTTTACTATGCATGTCGATCCTTACTCGCCCCCGTATCAATCAAAAAATATGGTGGAGGCGCCGAGTACTGCCCTCGGGTCCAATACACCTATTACAAGGTAATTTTATTGCCATAGTGTATAAAAAATACACATGTTTATTATACAGTAGTATTGAATAAATGTCAAGTTACTAAACACCAAATCGGCTCTTAGCTAAAAAACTAATATAAAAATTACTTCGCCTATTTATCTAATCTTAGTATAATCAAAGTAGAGGTATTTTTAGAGCTCAAAATCTATCTTCGTCTGCAGACTTTTTTATCAAATAATCAAACTCAGTAAAGAATGTAGCGTATCTTCTTCAGCGCAAATGGGTGCACACATATGCTTAATCTCTGTCGTATGTGCGTTACATTTTTTCTGAATCTTTTCTACGATGAGAATAAATTTAGCTCTTTTTGCAGCTGTATATATTTTAATTAGCAATAAAATAGACATAAGGTTTTTATAGCACAAATGCTTTTGATAAAAGCTTTTTAAGCATCTAGTTCTATTTCTTATACAAAGGAATTTAATTTATTAATAATATTTCTATTGATATTTACTACTACATATAGTATAATAAATTAATTTTTAGTATTAAAATATTAATATGAAGAAAAGTATAGAGATCTTTAACAAAAGTAATACTAATCTTCTGGTTATTTCAACAATAGCTGGTATAGCTTTCATAGCATCAATAATGTCTCTGATTATTGCCTTAAGGTTAACGTTACCTACAATCATTAGTCTATGTGTTGTTGCTCTATTATCTGCTGTGGTTGGTATTTTTTCAATGTATTATGCTATTAGAAACAACATTAACAGATTGGGAAATGTGCTTGATATAAACAATCTCTATGCAAAGAAAGTAGATATAAAATTCTCACAAGGTGACATAATAAATGTAACCTCTAACTATAAATATCCCCTAACTGCAAAAATTCAAAAAGAGTTCGATGGGTTATGTGATATACTTTGCAATTATGTTACTGAACACGATTTACTATTTGATATAGGTTCATCACAAAAACTTACAGAAAAAAGTAGATATAAAAATATTCTCAGTGAGTTAGAAGCACACACAGTACATTCACACATATTAAAAGCCTCATCCTTAATTGAAAAAATATTGGCACTTTTATTTGGAATTTATCCTTGTAACATATTAACATACCCTAATCAACTAAAAATAATCAATTATAATAGTAGCAGTGGATCTTATTGTATAAAAAAAGAAATACTTGAAAAAGATATTAATAGTATTGGTTCCGGAAATTATATCAAGTTCTGCACTTTTAAAAGAACACCAACTCAATTTCACGGTCATTCTATGTTAATAAGGAAGAATGGAAATGATGATTTTACATTTTTTGACCCTAATGATGGTATTAGATTTAACCTTACACTAAGTGAATTAGTAGCAGTTCTAAATAAAAAAATGTTCGATCATAAAAAAATGTGGTCTCATAATGATGTTGCTTTTATTGACAATACGAAGTTCTTAAAGAAAATTCAAAGCTACCCAAGCCAAGAATTGACACCTACAAACGTGAATATAGCTAAAGATGGGATCAAGGTCAATTGCAGTGTTTAATATACTGAAAGAATCGGATTTACCTTAAGTGACCAACTGTTAAATAAAAAATTCATGTCTTAAAAGGATCATATACATTAATTTCCTTAGTTTTCACTTTTTCATTTAACAACCTCAGAATGGGCTGTAAATCATCGTCGATTGATAAACACAGTACTTCTCTATCAAGATAATTGGCTAAATGATTCTTCTTCTCAAGAATTTCTGCTTCCTCCAATAAGTCGCATTTGTTTAACACGACAGTTTCTTCCTTCTTGATAAGGTCGCTATTGTAAAGCTTCAGTTCATTATGTGTACAATTATAAGCTGAAATAATATCATCGTGAGTTACATCAATTAAATGCAGTAAAATTTTGCACCTTTCTATGTGCCTTAAAAATTTGTGTCCGAGCCCAACTCCAAGATGAGCATCAGCGATTATTCCAGGAATATCTGCTATCACAATTTCGCTATAATCCACTTTTGCTACACCTAAATGTGGTCTTATAGTAGTAAATTCGTAATCGCCTACTTTCGTATCAGAATTTGAGCAGCGGGTTAAAAATTTAGATTTACCTGCATTTGGCATACCAATAATGCCAACATCAGATAAAACTTTTAGCTTCAATATTATATTTCTTTCTTCGCCAGGCTGACCATGGGTAAAATGTCTTGGTGCCCTATTGGTAGCAGATTTAAAGTTAGTATTTCCAAGCCCACCTTTTCCACCTTTCACTACTTGAAATTCCATATCAGGTTTATCAAGATCTACTATTATTTCCTCACTTTCTTCATCGATTATTTGTGTACCAACTGGAACTTTAAGTATAATATCTTTTCCTGCTGTGCCAGATTTATCTCTACTCGTACCACTTTTCCCACTACTTGCTTTAATGTGTCTTCGACAACGAAAATTAAGCAAAGTGTTGAGATTTGCATCACTGATGAAAATTATGTCTCCTCCCCTGCCCCCATTACCACCGTTTGGACCACCAAATTCAACGAATTTTTCTCGACGAAAACTAGCGCAGCCATCGCCACCATCACCTGCTTTTAAATATAATTTAACTTCATCTATGAAATCCATGCCAACCCACGATAATATTTAGCATTTTCTCCTAATGAACTTTCTATTCTCATCAATTCATTATACTTTGCAAGCCTATCAGAACGCGACAGCGAGCCAGTCTTTATTTGCCCACAACTCGACGCAACTGATATGTGGGATATCGTTGTGTCTTCTGTTTCACCTGAGCGATGTGAAATAATAGCCCTGTAGCCATTTAATTTTGCCATTTCAATAGCAGCAAAAGTTTCCGTAAGTGTTCCTATCTGGTTTGGCTTGATTAGTACAGCATTTGCCATTTTCTCCTCTATTCCTTTACTTATTAGTTTACAATTTGTAACAAATAAATCATCTCCAACCAATTGAACTTTATTCCCAAGTTTTACAGTAAGTAATTTCCAACCTTCATAGTCGTCTTCATTCATTGCATCTTCTATAGAAATTATTGGATATTTGCCTACAAGGTCAAAATAATACTGAACCAATTCCTCTGAAGTGAGTTCTCTGTTTTCAAATTTATAAACTCCATCTTCATAAAAAGTAGATGCAGCAACATCAAGACCCAGTGCAAAGTGATTTTTCATCGAATAACCGGCAGATTCAACAGCCTGAATTATCAAATTAAGAGCTTCTTCAGTGCTTCCAATGTTTGGTGCAAAACCACCTTCATCTCCTACGTTTGTGCTATAACCTTTTTTCTTAAGAATGCTGCGCAAGTTATGAAATACCTCTGCAGATATTCTGATTGCTTCACTGAAAGTTTCAGCACCAACCGGAAGAATCATAAATTCTTGAAAATCGAGTTTATTATCCGCATGTACTCCACCATTAATGACGTTAATTAGCGGAACTGGCATCTGCTCTTCCCCTACTCCCAAATACTTATATAACGGCATTTTAAAGCTGTTTGCTGCTGCTTTTGCAACAGCAAGAGACACACCCAAAGTTGCATTTGCTCCAAGTTTAGATTTATTTTTTGTTCCATCTAGTTCAATTAAAACTTTATCAATTGCACTCTGGTTTGCTGCATCCATGCCAATGATTTTATTTGCTATCACTCCACTCACAGATTGAACAGCTTTCAGCACTCCTTTACCACAATACCTTTTTTCATCTTGATCTCTCAGCTCCAATGCTTCTAGTTTACCGGTCGAAGCCCCAGAAGGGACAGCGGCTCTACCTGTTGCTCCATCACATAGTTCTATTTCTACCTCAATTGTTGGGTAACCCCTGCTATCTAAAATTTCTCTTGCAAATACACTGCTAATTGTCTTTTTCATCATGCTAAACCTCTACTAGATTCACAATTGTGTGCACGTTCGGGAAATGTCACCCCAGCGCTGTAACATTCCAGTGTACGAACATTGCAATATACAGGTAATTTGAGTAGCGGATGGTCAGTGCTTGACACTGGAATCCAATTTTTATTATACAGCCACTTATTTAAAGTTAAGTTTTCTGGATCCCAGTTTCTGGGCACTGGGATGACACCATTCTTAATGGAAGCTATCCCCATATCACAATGTCTGTACAGTTGTTTGCCTAGACACTGGGATCCAGTTTTACTACACAATTTTATCATATAAATCACCAATGCTTAAGTTTATTTTACTAGCAGCAGCTTTGCAGCTTCTCTTGCTAGTTTAGCTATATTACTACCAGCACCAATAAATAATACTACATCTCCTGAACTTGTCGAATTACTAATAAAATGTGAAATGAGTAAAGCATCATTCATAATCTTCACATCATTAAACCCATTACTGATCAAGGCTTTTTGTATATCATCAATTCCACAGCCAGGAATAGGCTTATCTTCTGGAGGATGGACAGGAGTGAGAATTACATAATCAAACATCATGAAAATTCGTACGAACTCATCAAAAAAATTACGAATACGAGCAAAACGAAGCGGCTCGATAATTCCTATTACCTTTCTTTTAGCAATCGAACGTGCTGCTGCCAGGGTTGCCTGTATTTCATTTGGGTGGTGAGCATAATCCTCAATTAACTTAACACCTTTAATATCGGCAATTAAAGAAAATCTCCTTTCTACTCCTTTAAATTCCAAAAGACCTTTTTTAATCTCTTCATCACTAACTCCAAGTTTCACTGCAGCTGATATTGCAGCCAGGGCATTGCTAACTTTATGCATTCCTATCGCATTTGATAGCACTACATTCTTTATAATTCTGGTACAAGGTTGAATATCTTCTTTTTGTCCTTCGAGAGAGAGTTCTTTTAATTGAAACACTATATGTACATTATCATCATCAATTTCAATGCGTTGAACTAATTTTCTAATTATATTAAGTTTAGTCTCCCAATCTGCCTCTGATAAATCACACTTTTCCTTCGTTATGTGCTCTCTTACCATCTTAACTTCTTCCCATACTACCTCTTCTAGTATATCCGCGCGTATTGATTTGCTGTTACATTCACCAAAACGTTTTCCAGGACAACAATAGTAACTTCTTCCTCCCTTAGCATTACTCATTCCATAATAAACGGATTTGCAACACTGACATATCACTAACCCTTGTAATAAGTATTTTCTTCCACTTTGTTGCATTTTTTCTATTTGTAGCTTTTCTTTTTCCACACTGTATCTCTACGACTTATATATATTTTGCCTATAGTAAAATACGCACATAATGAGCCAAATCAAGGAAAGTGCAAACCAAGTAATTGCGTATTCAAGATGCTTTATTGGCTGTATAGTCAATTTGCCACCAAAATTATCTTGCCACAATATACATTTCTCTAGCTTAATACCTAGATCATTGGAGATTTCTTCTGTACTTAAGGTAAACCACGTATTTGAAGCAATATCATTTTTGATAAACCAATTTTTGCTACCATCACAATACAAAACGCCATCAGCAGCTACTTTTTCAATTTTTGCTTTTTCTTCTTTTTTTTCTCTGACTATTCCTTTATTTATTAACATGTAATGTCCAGTGGTAAGCAACATAGGAGACAGCACATGATAGCCACGTTGACCTGCGAAAACATATAGTTCTATATCACTTAAAATTCCGTCGATTTTAACGTGTCTGTAGTTAAACTTTGAAAGATTATAACTAGGCAGTAGACGAATAACTGGAAGATCCATATTTTTGATAATATTGTTCTTCCAATTTAACCTAAATAATTGCCATAACCCGAGTGAAAAAAGAAGTAAAAAAGGTATAATGAAAATAAATAATGTTTTTCTTAACACTCTATATTTGTGTTCTCAAGTAATTTTCGATACCTACAAGTTCAATAAGGTCGATCTGTCCTTTAATCCAATGTAAGTGCTCTTCCTCATTTTTCATTAGCTCTTCTAATAACATTACACTAACGCAATCCTTTTCTTTTTCAGCAACGGAAATTGCCTCTTTGATGCCCTTTATACCTCCTTCTTCCAACTTAAAATTATCTTCTAAGATTTTCTGTATTGTATCTTTTGTGAACTTTCCTTCATACTTTGAGATTTGATTTGTATCTTGAAAATTTGGCACGCCCTTAAGCAGTAAAATTCTTTCTGCTAGCCTATTTGCATGCTCAAGTTCTTCATTAAGCTCGTTTTTCATCTTTTCTGCAAGTTTATTAATTCCGCTATCTTTAAGAATCGCAAAATGCAAAAGATACTGGCGTACAGAAGTCAGCTCATTTGTAAGTAATTTATTTAAATGTTCTACTATTTCTTTATTCATAACCTTTCTTTAGCTAATATACCAATGTAATCTACATAACAATCAAGGCAACATCAATTCATTTTTCTCACAACAATCGTATCAAATAGCACATCATGAAATGCCTGTTTCCTCTGAGAGAAGCAAGCAACTAAATACCAACTGAAGGTAAGCATCACTATAATCACTTCCAGTGTACTTAAAGCATTTACTGATGTTTGAAAAAGTTTGATAAAGGTGATAATTGAATTATTTAGCATAGGAAGAAAAAACTGAGAGATAGTGCGATCAAATGCTAAGTTCAAACCTATTTTAGAACTATCTAAAGTGATAGTATATATATTCATTAACTGTTGACCAGGAGTTGCTTGAGCTGTTGAAGATATAAAATATGTAAAGTAACCACAATTTATACACATGTATGACAGGTGTAAAATTAATGGAAAATCCCCTAATGACAACACAATTAGTAAGGTTGGAATTAATAAAATTGCTACATCTATTAAATATGCGCAAAAGCGCCTGTGTATACTAGCGATCTCTGTCATTACCACCTATCTTTCAAATACTTTACTATGAATTCTGTAAGTTTATTAAAATGTTGAAAATATAACAAATCTTCATAACCGCTTATTGATTGGCCGTATATAATAGGTAAGCAATTGGCATTTCGTGCACATAGAATGTCTGTGATGCTATCACCAACAAAAAACACATTTTCTCTATTTACAGGTAGCGTACTCTCCTCCAGTGCAAACAGCAGTGGAGTTGCAGATGGCTTATCTTCTGCAGTATCACATGAGCCAACTATTCTTTCAAAGTAAGAATCTAGTTTAAAGTAGGCAACTTCTTGACGTAAATTAGTATTTTTCTTATTACTAACTATCGCTAGGTAAATATTGTGGCTTTTCAGTGTCTGCAGCATTTTCTCTACTCCTTCATTCAGAGTAATATTTTGTAACAGTGCATTATCTAGGTATTTTTGATATATCTGGTTCGCTTTTTTCCACTGATCACCAAACAAATTAACCATGTAGCTCTTTCTTGATTCATGAGAATTTCTATCAGCAACTTTGTTGCTGCACCCCATTGAATCCAAGGTGTGCTGAATGGCATTAGAAATATTATCTTGAGTGTCAACTAAGGTATTATCCCAATCAAATACTACTACTAATGGGCTATTTTTCATTTTTATATTGTTACGTATTTTAAGCTAATAAGTAAATAATATTTTGATGATAAAGCTTCTATGTTAATCATTTTTACATAGTGGCCTAATACACTGGTTATATTATATGCTTTAAGGTAGTAGGTATGGCACAGTTTAAAGACACACCAAGTGTTGAAAAGAAGTTTAAAGACGTTTTTAAACGTTCTCCAGGTGCTTTTCCAGAGGGTACGTCACTGGAAGAGAAGGTTGATCGGATAGCAAAAGGAACAAAGGCCCTGAAGGCTGCAAGAAGTCAAGAACTTGAAGGCAAGATGAAAAATGTTGCTGAATTAAATAAAGAGCTTCAAAGACGACAAAGGCAAGAAAATGAGGAAATACGTAAACTCACAAGGTCAACACAAGAATTAAGAAAGGAATTTGGTATAAATAAAAGTAGTAGACCAGACAGCAATGATAAATCATTGCAGGAAACTAAGCAAATTTCTAAACAAAAAGACATAGGAGTTCAAGCTTCAATGACTACAAAGAGTAGTGAAGAGCTTAAGCAACCAGATAACAATGATAAACCATTACGGGAAATTAATCAGATTTCTAAGCAGAAAGGCATGGGAGTGCAAAACTCAAAGAGTAGTAAAGAGCTTAAGCAAGATGATACACCAAAACCGCAAGAAAATCAAAAAGAAGAAGGGTTTTTAGTACGTTTTCTGAAGAAAATATTCGAAAAACTTTTTGGTGGGGATGAAAAGAATGTGGAAAATGCTCGTGATACAAAAGAAGCTGCTCAAAAAAGTATATCAAATAACGGAATTCAGCAACATAGTATGAGTCAAAGCTCTTTCATAAATATAAATGGAAAAGAGTTCAATTTAGAACCAGGAAAAGCATTTAATTATCAAGATAAAGCTCTCAATATTAAGATTACATACAATAGTTCTGAGCAAGATACAACTTTTCCGAATGTTACTAATGCGATTAACTTAAATATTGATGGTAAGGAACATAATGTCCAACCCGGCAAGTCTTTCAATTATAAAGGTCCTGGCTTAGAAATTAGCGTGATGAATGGTAATCAACAAAGTAAAAACTTCGACAAAATTTTAAGTCAAGATCAAAGTATAAGTGAAGGTTTAAAGCAAGCAACAAAGCTTGATGATCCATCGGTAACGCCTGTCAATACTCCTGAAGTAGAAAAAACAAACACAGGTCGCGGAAGATAATGCACATAGCCTGTATAATAGACTTGCGTCATATAAGTTTATTATACAGGAGATTTTACTAACTTCTAGCTCTAGAATGAGGGTCGATTAATACATCTGTAATAAAGAATTCAGCTTCTAATTTTCATAGCATGCACATATCTAGGTGACAATTAAACTGCCGTCATCAGTATCATTCCAATATTCATAAGATACATTTATTCCTTCTTTTATATAGTAAACTGTTAATAATGATTAGAGTCACCTCATAACAAGAAAAAATTTAAAAATCCATAATCATAAGTGTCCGCATAAAGAGTTGCTCCTTCTATGTTAATCATTTTTACATAATTAAGTAATATACTAACTTTAGTATAAGATTTTATTTAGTTAGGTATGACACAGCTTAAAGATACACAAGATATTGGGAAGAAATTCAAGGATGTCTTTGCTGGTGCTTTTCCAGAAGGTACGTCGCTGGAAGATAAAGTGAAGATTATCAATGAGTTCCGCCAGGAACTTAAAGCTTACAAAAGGCAAGTAACCAAAGAAAATCTCGAGAAAAGGTTAAAAGATATTTCTGCAGCAGATAATTTTTCACTAGAAGATAAAATTAAGACTATTGCAAAATTGAATCGTAGTCTTAGAGATCGAATGAACCGTGCAGTTAAAAAAGTAGCTAAAGATTTTGAAAAGATCGTCGAATTGAATCGGGAACTTAAAGATGTTTTTCCAGAAAATTCTTCATTGGAAGATAAAGTAAAAATTATTGTTGAATTGCACCGAGAGCTTAAAGCTCAAAAAGGGCGTAAAGATGAAGTGGAGATTATTAAAAAATTGATTCATAATCTTGAAGGTCGAATGGATCGTGCAGCCAAAAAAATAGCTGAAGATTTTAAAAAGATTGCTGGATTTAAACAAAAATTCGAAGGAAAAGACGTTTTTACAAGTAAAAAAGTTGCAGAGTTTGAAAGTAATAAAAAATCTCAAACTACATTAGAAGGCAAAATTTCTGATCAAAATAAACAAGAAAAGACCTCTGTACAAACAGACAAAATTCGTGACTCAGTTAGCAAAATAGATACTCCTGGAAGAGCTATTTCAGAAAATAAAAACTTTGAACAAGAAAAGACCTCTGTACAAACAGACAAAATTCGTGACTCAGTTAGTGAGGCAGATACTTCTGAAAAAGCTGTTTCAGAAGATAAAAACTTTGAACAAGAAAAGATTTCTGTTCAAACAGATACAGTACAACCTTCAGTAAGCAAAGATCCTATAAAAGATAAACCTAGCGATAAAAAGCCTAAAATTTCGTTAAAACAAGTCTCAGTGGATAGGAATGCTACAGAAAAAAAATCTAATAATAAAAAATCTCAGTTGAGTGAAAAGAAAAATATAGCTCAACCGAAAGAAAATCAAAAAGAAGAAGGCTTTTTGGTACGTTTTCTGAAGAAAATATTCAAAAAACTTTTTGGTGAAGATAAAAAGAGTGTAGAGGATATAAAAGGAACTACTCAAAAAAGCACTTCAAATGATGAAGGGCAACAACAAAATAAGCTCCTTTCAAATCAAGACCAAAGCGCAAGTGAAGGTTTAAAGCAAATTGATAATCCATTGGTAACTCCTGTCACGAAAGTAGAAAAAACAAAGACAGACCATGAAAGATAATTCGCCTTAGATTTCTTGCATAGTCTGGGGTCCAATTTGTCATCCTATGGCTTGACCATAGCTAAAAATCTGGATTCCAGCGTTACGCGCTAACTTAAATTATTCATAAAATTTGCTTCGGTAAACCTAATTTGGGTTAGCTATAGAAAGCAAAACAGACACAAATCAGGAAAATAAAAAAAATTATAGATTTTCTGTTTTTATTATAAAAATAATTAATTTTTAAATATTTTATATTGATTTTGTCATCAAAGTTCATATAATATTAATATATTAACTTTGATGGTGGTAAAGAAATGCATGGTAGTATAAGCGACGAAGTGGTGAAAAATTTAGACAAGTTAACTTACTCTTACCAAACAAATAAATTTAGAAAGGCATTTAATAACCTTAGCACTAACCATAAAAATGAATATATAGAGCATGTTAAAAACAAGCCTAAAGGCTTTTTAGCTATGTCCGGCATACTGAATGCTCTAGAGCAGAAGATGACCTTACCCAGAAAAAGTAGACAGAAAGTTAAGACGTTTTTGCTATGAGAATGATGAATCAAAAAGCTCAGGAATGCAATAGTTAATAGTAGAATGTCTACGCTGTTTATTATAAAAAATTTCTATATATTCAAATATTGCGGTTTTAGCTTGTTGTGCAGAGTGTTGTGAAGTATCAATGAGTAACTCTCTCTTAAGTGAACTAAAAAAGCTCTCTGAAACAGCATTATCATAACAACAACCTTTGTGACTCATACTAGAAGTAATATTTTTTGTACTTAGTAAAAATTGATAATTTTTAGAGGTGTATTGCGATCCTTGATCGCTATGAAATAGTAGATTTTTAGGAGATTTGCGCCTACCAATAGCCATGAATAACGCATCTATAACTAATTGCCTATTTACTGCATTACTCATTGACCACCCAATCACCATGCGTGAATATAAATCTATTATTGCTGCCAAATATAACCATCCTTCATTAGTTTTTATGTACGTAATATCAGTTACCCATATCTTGTTAGGTTGATCAGCGATGAAATTCTGATTTAATATGTTAGGAGTTATAACTCTATTGTCTATTTGTGGTTTTTTACTTTTAAACTTTCGTCTAAGCTTAGCTTGAATGCCATTTTTCTGCATAATATTTTGCACTGTTTTGATGTTATAATTTTTACCTAAAGCCTTTAATTCAGCGTGAATTTTAGGAGCTCCGTATCTGCATTGTGATGATCGATATACCTTCTGAATATCTTGTATGAGCTCTTCTCTTATTGATTTTTTGTTGTTTTTTTCCTTAGTAATCCATTTATAATAACCACAAGCAGATACGTTCAAAAATCTGCATAATTCCCGTATTTTATAGCAGTTTTCATGTTCTTTTATAAAAGAATATTTTACTCTTTTTGGTTTGCAAAATATCCCAGGGCTTTTTTTAAAATGTCTCTTTCCCTCGTTACTCTTGCCAGCTCTTTCTTTAAATCAAACTTTTCTTTGTCACAATGAGCTACTTTCCCCTTTCCTGGAAACGCATCTACTCCAGACATTCTATCATTGTATGTTTTTACCCATCTGCTTACCGCTAATACCCAAATCTCTTGCTATTTTTGCTGATGATTGACCTGTTTCTTTTACTAGTCTTATAGCTTCAATTTTGAATTCTGCTGTATATTCTTTTCTTTTTGTCATACCACACCTCTTTGAAAAAACGTTTTATTTTACTTCAAAAACGTCTTAACTTTCTGTCTACTTTTTCTGGGTAAGGTCAAGATGCACTTTTAATCTTTAATCAGTTGCCTCAAGAGTTTGCTTTCAATACACTCGATCGTATTAGTCCCAAAATTACTTTATTTAAAACTCTACTTGGTGCATTAAATAAAAATCAATATATAGAGCATGTTAAAGCAAAGCCTCAAGGCTCTTCAGCTATGTCCGGCATACTAAATGCTCTAAAGAAGGAAGATGCACCTATAATCTTTAATCAGTTGCCTCAAGAGTTTGCTTTCAATACACTTGATCGTATTAGTCCCACAAATACTTTATTTAAAACTCTATTTAGTGCATTAGATCGATACAAAAATGAATATATAGAGCATGTAAAAGCGAAGCATAAAGGCTCTTCAGCTATGTCCGGCATACTAAATGCTCTAAAGAAGGAAGATGCACCTATAATCTTTAATCAGTTGCTTCAAGAGAATAAAGAGTTTGCTTTCAATACACTTGATTATATTAATCCCACAAATACTTTATTTAAAACTCTATTTGATCAACTGAATCCTCAGCAAAAAGAAGATTATAGAGTACATTTGGAGGCAAAATCAACGACCAAAGCTAAGTATACCCTAAGGGATTTTTATTCAAGCAATAAAGAGAGTTCTAGCAATTTAAGTACTGAAAACTCCAATGAATCGTTAGTACAAAACAGAGATGATTTGCCAGTAGCAAATTTCTCTCCTATATCTCCTGTATCAGAAGAAACAGTTGTTGAATATGCATTTGATACTAGACCAGAATTTTCTTCTGACAAAGAGAGTCAATTATGCAGCCAAATAGTACCTCCATTTGAGGGTTTTGCTGAATTCCATAATCAATTCCGCAATATAGTACCAGAAGATTCAACGATTAGTAGTAGTTTAACGTCGAATGAGAATATATCAGATAGCCTAGAAGGTGAGCAATTATCCCCAGAGTCTTATTATAACTATTTGATAAATGGAGTAACTAGTCTGCAATCCTCAATTGTGGATGATTTGCCAGAGTTAAATTTATCTCCTATATCTCCTGCATTCGAGGAAACAGTTGTTGAACATACATTTGATAGTAGACCAGACTTTTCTTATGAAAATGAACCGTTAGTAAACAAAAGAAAAAGAGCTGAAGAGAATCAATTATATAGCCAAATAATTCGTTCAATAACTGGAAAACAGCGATCACAAGACTTATGTTTTACAGCGTATAATAGTCTTACAGAATGTGAATTAGAAGAAATATGTACAGTGGAGCCACCAGCAAAGCGCCAATGCATATCAGTACCTCCATTTGAGGGTTTTGCTGAATTCCATAATCAATTCTGCAATATAGTACCAGAAGATTCAATAGTTAATGATAGTTCAGTGCAAGAAGAACATACTAGCCTGGAAGGTGAGCTAACTTTCCTAGACTCTCAAATAAATTGCGGAGAGCCATCAACGAGTCTGCAATCCTCAAATGTGAATCCATTGCCAGAGTTCAGTTTCTCTCTAAGCTCTGTTACTCTAGATGAGATGGTTAAGAGATATGGCTTTAATCACAATGACCACGCTCTAAGTGATTTAGAAGAGGTATATGTAGAGCAACCAGTAAAATTCCATACATATTGCCACAATAACTAGGGACAAAAAAAGGTGGTAGTTTAACCTACCATCTCCTCTGGTTTCACTATCCTTTCAAACTCCTCCTCAGTGAGCAGTTGAAGTTTTGCTGCTGCTTCTTTTAGAGTGATGTTATCCTTATAAGCAAGCTTCGCTATTTTTGCTGCATTGTCATACCCTATATGCGTATTTAATATAGTGACCAACATTAACGACTGATTCAGTAAATCCTTTATTCTTTCTTCATTTGCTTTAATACCGATTACACACTTTTCCATAAAATTTAAACTTGCATCAGCTAAAAGTCTTATAGACTGCAAAATATTGTGAATTATCATTGGCTTAAACACATTCAATTCAAAGTGACCATTTGAGCCACCAATTGTCACGGCAACATGATTTCCCATAACCTGAGCACATACCATAGTCACCGCTTCGCATTGAGTTGGATTCACCTTACCTGGCATGATTGAAGAGCCAGGCTCATTTTCTGGTAATATTATTTCTCCAATTCCGCATCTTGGACCAGAACCAAGTAACCTTATATCATTTGCAATTTTCATTAAACTAACTGCTACTGTATTGAGTGCTCCACTGAGCTCAACTAAAGCATCATTTGCTGCTAGTGCTTCAAACTTATTTTTTGCTGAAATAAATGGAAGATTAGTGATTTCTGCCACTTCTTTAGCAAAATTCTCAGCAAAACCCTTTTTAGTATTGATTCCCGTGCCAACCGCGGTGCCACCTTGTGCAAGTTCATATACATTGATCAGAGTTGACTTTACTCTCTCTATTCCCTTTTTAATCTGAACTGCATAGCCAGAAAATTCCTGCCCAAGTGTTAGAGGAGTTGCATCTTGCAGATGAGTACGCCCTACTTTTATTATATCTTTAAATTCATGAACCTTATTATTTAGCACTTTATATAATTCTTCAAGATTGGGAATAAGCAAGCGGTCTATTTGTTCTACTACTGCTATATGCATTGCTGTTGGAAAAGTGTCATTTGATGACTGACCACAGTTTACATGATCATTTGGATGCACTGGAGACTTACTACCTAAATCACCGCCCAAAATTTCTATTGCACGATTGCTGACCACTTCATTCACATTCATATTGGTCTGCGTTCCAGACCCGGTTTGCCAAACAACAAGCGGAAATTGATTATTAAATTTACCGTCTATTACCTCCTGTGCCGCTGTGCAGATTGCATTCCCTACTCTATTATCTATGCTACCCTGTTTCATGTTAACACGTGCTGCTGCAAGTTTTACTATTGCTAGCGCTTTAATCAGGGGCTCTGGCATTTTCTCTGTACCAATTTTGAAATTTTCCAAAGAACGCTGAGTCTGAGCTCCCCAGTAACGTTCACTTGGTACTTTTACTTCTCCTAAGCTATCTGATTCTATCCTAACTTTTTTATCCATATTTCCTCATTCTAGTGTTTGACATTACCTACATATATGAATTAGTTAAATCAAATTGTATTTCAGTGTCAAGTTGAGACATTTTTAGTGAAGACCTTAGAAAATTTTCAAGCCATATCTTTTGCTTCTATTATTTTTTTATTGTTATTAAGGCAATCATGCAACCTTAAGCAATAAACCTACTTTCACTCTCTATAAGGCTATTCTACTTAGAGCTTGAATAGTGAAAACATCTTTAAGCGCAGAAGCTATACCTTTGTTTGCTTTCTCTTTTTTTACTTCTACAATCACATAACCAAACATTGCAGCCAATGCTAGACTAACGGTCGCTGATGCTGCACAAACTACAATCGCTGCTCCCGCAGAACATGATATTGTCATACCTGCAACATAACCTATTGACCTTACCCAGAAAAAGTAGACAGAAAGTTAAGACGTTTTTGAAGTAAAATAAAACGTTTTTTCAAAGAGGTGTGGTATGACAAAAAGAAAAGAATATACAGCAGAATTCAAAATTGAAGCTATAAGACTAGTAAAAGAAACAGGTCAATCATCAGCAAAAATAGCAAGAGATTTGGGTATTAGCGGTAAGCAGATGGGTAAAAACATACAATGATAGAATGTCTGGAGTAGATGCGTTTCCAGGAAAGGGGAAAGTAGCTCATTGTGACAAAGAAAAGTTTGATTTAAAGAAAGAGCTGGCAAGAGTAACGAGGGAAAGAGACATTTTAAAAAAAGCCCTGGGATATTTTGCAAACCAAAAAGAGTAAAATATTCTTTTATAAAAGAACATGAAAACTGCTATAAAATACGGGAATTATGCAGATTTTTGAACGTATCTGCTTGTGGTTATTATAAATGGATTACTAAGGAAAAAAACAACAAAAAATCAATAAGAGAAGAGCTCATACAAGATATTCAGAAGGTATATCGATCATCACAATGCAGATACGGAGCTCCTAAAATTCACGCTGAATTAAAGGCTTTAGGTAAAAATTATAACATCAAAACAGTGCAAAATATTATGCAGAAAAATGGCATTCAAGCTAAGCTTAGACGAAAGTTTAAAAGTAAAAAACCACAAATAGACAATAGAGTTATAACTCCTAACATATTAAATCAGAATTTCATCGCTGATCAACCTAACAAGATATGGGTAACTGATATTACGTACATAAAAACTAATGAAGGATGGTTATATTTGGCAGCAATAATAGATTTATATTCACGCATGGTGATTGGGTGGTCAATGAGTAATGCAGTAAATAGGCAATTAGTTATAGATGCGTTATTCATGGCTATTGGTAGGCGCAAATCTCCTAAAAATCTACTATTTCATAGCGATCAAGGATCGCAATACACCTCTAAAAATTATCAATTTTTACTAAGTACAAAAAATATTACTTCTAGTATGAGTCACAAAGGTTGTTGTTATGATAATGCTGTTTCAGAGAGCTTTTTTAGTTCACTTAAGAGAGAGTTACTCATTGATACTTCACAACACTCTGCACAACAAGCTAAAACCGCAATATTTGAATATATAGAAATTTTTTATAATAAACAGCGTAGACATTCTACTATTAACTATTGCATTCCTGAGCTTTTTGATTCATCATTCTCATAGCAAAAACGTCTTAACTTTCTGTCTACTTTTTCTGGGTAAGGTCA
>NZ_MUIX01000001.1:1302819-1377268 GCF_007115015.1 Wolbachia endosymbiont of Laodelphax striatellus | reverse complement strand
CCTCAATTATCTGAGGAACTGAAAGAGGTATTTCTAGATATAGGTAGGAAATTACCTGAAATTTGGTATAAACCAGTTCTGTCACATCAACAACAAAAATCTTTTCTCCGTTGCATAATTGACAAGGTAGTAGCGCACCGAATTAAACGTGATTGCTTACAAATACGTATTGTATGGCATGGTGGAGAAACTACCACTTTTCAGATTCCTATTTCAGTGAATTCTTTTCGTGAATTAACCAACGCAACAGAAATGGAACAACTTATAGTAAAGCTAAGCAAAGATGACAAAACAGATATAGAAATTGCTCAGTACCTGGAAAAACAAGGATATCGCTCTCCCAAGAAGAACACTGTTTTAAAAAGTACAGTAGAAAGGATTCGATTAAAAAATAATATTTCTCAAAAAAAGTATCATCCACTTCCCATCGAAGTACCTGGCTACCTTACTATTTCGCAAGTTGCAAAAATCCTTAAAGTTTCTAGGCATTGGCTTTATGATAGAATTAATAACGGTAAAATTAAAATACAAAAAGATACTAGTAAAGCTAATTGCAAATATTTATTTGAGGATAAATCAGAAACTATTAGAATGTTAATAGATTTTAAAAATGGTAAACTCAACATCATAAATTTTTTATAGGAGCATCAATATGAACGATCAGTAAAAGTCGCTATAGCATAACATGCTGGCAGAGTAATTACAAGTTGGTGAGGCACAGAACGACTCTACCGGTATGCGCTTTCTTAGCATGTAAAGGTTAGTATATCAAAAAGAAATATGCAAGAGAATATTAAGCGATTATTGGAGGATTGTTTTAAGCATCTAGGAGTGGAAGCCATATATTGTAATCGAAATAAGGAGGGTATTCGTAGAATAAAAGTGCTAATAAAACGTCCTGAGACTACGTACTCTCTAGGTGCAGATGGAGCATTAACTCAGCAAATTGCTGTAGAAATACGTGATCAGGACGTTACTTCCTTTAGCATAGGTGATTATATCAAGATTGAAAAAAGGTTCTACAAGATTTTTGAACCACCGTTGAAAGATTCTTCAGGTAAAATATTAAAAATTGAGGCAATAGAAAGTGTTTGATATAAAAACTAGTAACAATATTAATGAAATAATCTCCAATGTTGAAAGAAAAGAGCAGAAAATAAAACTGGCAGCTATAAAAGCGTTAAACAAAACGGCACTATGGCTAAAATTGAAGACAGCAAAAGAAATTAGTGAGGAAAAGAAGATAAAATTAAGTTTGATAAGAAAGAGATTAAGAATTTTTAAAGCAAAAACAAGCAGATTAGAAGTGTTAATTAGAGCAAATCTCTACGACATTAGAGCATCGACAATTGGTAAAATACAAAAAACAAGAAGAGGATCGAAAGTAGGAAAGCATGAGTTTATAGGAGGATTTGCAGCAGTTATGCCAAAAGGAAATAGCGGTATTTTTAAGCGTGAAGGAAGAACAGCCCTGCCAATAAAGGAAATTAAGTTGCCACTAGAACCTGAGGCTTCAAGGATAATAGGAAATCTTGTTAATTATGAGGTTGAGGAAGTATTTACAAAATTTTTTGAACGTGAATTGAGCTATAAAGGATGAATTTGAAAGATTTACATCAAGCAATTTGCAGCACACTGAAGGAAGAAATACCGGCTATACAGACATGTGAAATTTATCCAGCAATAAGAAAAGAATTAGTAGCGCCAGCGGTGTTTGTAGAACTAGTAAGTTTAGAACCAGGTAAAGATGCAGGTACTGAAGAATTAGCATTGAAAGCCAGGTTTGAAGCACGAATTGTAGTTGATAGCACAATAGAAAATGCACCTATTATTGTCAGATCATTAGCAGCAGAAGTAGCAAGGGTAGTAAATAAAAATACTTGGAACGTGGAAAATGTTTCACCAGGAGAATTTATCTCTTCAGAAATTGACGGATTTAGGCCAGAGCTCGATGCATATTTAGTATGGATGGTGGATTGGGTGCACGAGTTGCATGCGGGTAAATCAGTATGGTCAACTGGCATAATGCCACATGTTATTGAGATAGGTGAAGTTTATGTTAGACCATAGTTTTGCAATTTCAGAGCTGAATAGGAAGCTAGCAAACGTTAGTAAGAGTTAAAATAGGAGAATTTTTAACAGATTATTTACCATGGATAACGAGCAAAGCAGGAAAAGATAGAGATTGGTCTCCTCCAGATATTGATGAGCAAGTAGTTATACTTTCCCCGCTGGGAGAATTATCTTTAGGAGTAGTACTTCCTGGAATATATCAACAAAAGTACTCTGCACCAGAAAATAAAAAAGAGGTGAGTAGCTTAACATTTCAAGATGGAACAAAGTTGTCATACGATAAAGATAAACATCATTTAGAGATTGAAGTAGTAGATAAAATAACACTGAAAGCTGGGGAATCGAGTATAGAAATGACAAAAAGTGGAATAAAACTGAAAGGAAGTAGAATAGATTTAAATTGACATGAGAAGAGCTATAGTTTGTACAGGTGATAATTGTAATGGAGTACCTATTCATGTTTGCGTAAGCGGGAGTAAAGATGTGCGTATTAATGGTAGATCTGTCTGTCGTAGAAGTGATACATTAACTATGGGAGAGACACTAACACAAGGATCAAACAGCGTATTTGTAAATGGTATTGGTGTAGCGAGAACAGGTGATGTGGCGTCCTGTAGTTTTCAAGTAGTAAGTAAAAATCAAAGTGTGTTTTCAAAATAAAAAAAATTAAAGTAGTCGAAAAATGAGAGGAATGGATGCTAAAACAGGGAAAGAATTAGAAGGAATAGAACATCTGAAACAATCAATAATTGATATATTAACCACTCCTATTAACAGTAGAATCATGAGAAGGGATTATGGGTCTAGGCTATTTGAATTAGTGGATAAACCAATCAGTAGAGATTTAACTTTGGAAATCTATGCAGCAACAGCAGAAGCACTGGGGAAATTTGAGAAGAGATTTAAGTTAGAAAAAGTAAAGATTGCTGAAGCTAAAGAAGGAAAAATGACTCTTGTACTTGAAGGTATGTATCTTTCAGAAGGCAAATTCATAGGTATTAGTGGAATAGTTGTTTAGAAATGCAGACATCTAATATTATTGAAAAACTAAGCTATGAGGAAATATTTTCAAGAATGAAGGAAGAGTTAGTCCGTAGAGATGAAACCTTTTCAGCGTTAGTAGAATCCGATCCAGCGATAAAGATTCTGGAGGTAGCAGCCTGGCGAGAACTTTTGCTCAGACAAAGGATGAACGAAGCAGTAAAGAGTAATTTACTGAAATTTGCAAGGGGAGAAGATCTTGATAATTTGGCTGAATTTTATGGAGTAGAGAGAGAAAAAGAAGAAGAGGATGAAAGATTTAGAAAGAGGGTAAAAGCAAAAATAGCAGGTTGGTCAACAGGAGGAAGTAAGGAATATTATAAATATCATGCACTGTCAGCAGATAGTAGAGTAAAAGATGCACTAGTAGAATCACCTATACCAGGAAAAGTACAAATTTCAATCTTATCAACACAATTATCCACAACTGGCATGGTGTCAGAAGAGCTACTAGAAATTGTAAAAAAGCAGGTTACTAGAGATGATATAAGGGTTTTAACAGATACGATAACAGTAATTGGTTGCAATATTACGGAAATAGATATTCACAGCAGAATGAGCATAAGTCCTGTAATATCGAAGGAGGAAATCAAGAAGCAGTTTATTGAGAAGTTTGAAGCAAATAGAAGGCTGGGATGGAATGTTACAAGATCATGGATAATAGCCAATTTATTTGTAGATGGTGTAGAAAACGTAGAATTAATCGAGCCAAAAGAGGATGTTGTAGTATTGGGGAATGAGTGTGCAGTGCTTGGCCATGTCAAGTTAGATAGGATTTAAAACGTATTTTTTTGTTTTGTGCCAGTGAGGGGATTGCGTGCAATAAGTGGTTTACTGGATCCAATGTTAGGAAGAAGAAAGTATTGATTTTCTTCCAGAAGTTGTAACTTGTTTTTTAAAGTATGGATAATATGGTCAAATTAACCCTCTGACATTAACATCTATTATGGAAAGTGTTTTCGATATTAAGAACATCTTTATTTTTCTGCAACGATCTCTTGGTTACTCATAAGCTACCTAAATAAAGGAAATTAAAGCAACTTGAAAGAAAAGACAAATGAAAAATTTATTACCGCCAAACGCAACAAAGCAAGAGCAAGCACTGGTTGATGCAATAGATTATAAGGTTGATCCAAGCTGTATCAAAGGATTTAAGTTTAATCTTAAAGAAGAAACATTGCCTTGGATAATAGAAGAATATGGTTTAGAAGAGATACTACGTTGGGTAAAAGATAGAAGAAAAGCCGTAATAGAAGGAGTAAAATTTCAAAGACTGAGAGGAACACCAGCATCACTCAAAATAGCACTAAAATGGGCAAATATAGAAGATATTAAAATTATCGAAGAACCACCTGGTAAACATTTTTTCGAGTTGCAAATAGGAATAAGAGATGTTCCAAATAACTTTTTTGTAGATGCAGTAGTAGAACTTGCAAAACTATCACTACCAGCAAGATCAAGGCTAATGAGGATTTTTAACGATTATTACAACGTTGATAGGTTTATATTAGATGAAAGTTTATTTGGAAGTTTGTTATCAGACTACTCTGGTATAAAAGTTGAAAAAAATGGGCCAGTGTTATCGTTTGGAAGAATAAATTTTTTCAGTTCTAGAGGTCCGTTAGTAGAGATTGTAGACAACTATTTAAGAGAGCATTATGAACAAACATTTAGTAATGACATATATCGATTAGATGTAGCAGTACTTGGAGAAACAGAGGCTCATACAAAGGATTACAAAGGCATTTATGAAAGAAGTCATCAGTGGTACAACTTAAAAGCACTATATCCTCTATCACAGAGCTTATTACCAGAAATAAAGTTTGCCAAAGCACAGATTGTACTGTCAGATAGCTGGAAATTAGGAGAAATAAATGGGTGCTTTCCAGTAAGTAGCGTAGAAGAAAAAGGAAATAAATTTGTATTGGGAAACGATAAACTATCTGAGCAACATTGGAATTTAAAACACAAGCCAATTTTAGAAAGATTCAGCATTATCCATCGTTACAAAGTAGAAAATTATACAGATCAGAAGGTCAGAAAATATATTTTAGCAGAACACAACGTTTACTATAAAAATGACTCAGATTCAGAGCAAAAAGACTCAATACACGAATTAGAAAAGCACATTTTAGTATTTTACCCGGGAGTACTGAAGTGGCATGAACATCGACATTTGCACAGAAGTTGGAAAGATAGTCGAATAATATCTCTAATAAGTTAAGTACTTATATTTAGATACTCATATATTATATTAATAATAGGTAAAAATGTATGAAATAAAAAGAAAAAGACTTGCTTTCTCATGCTAAAAAGGACATGACTTGAATAGCAGCAGGTAAATATAAGAAATTTGTCTGGCGCTAGAAAAGCTAATTTTGTGAGGTAAGTATGAAGTTTAGCGAAGAAAAGAGAGAATCTTTTAGTAAGTTTTTTAAAGAAGTATCAAGTAACGGGTTTAAAAACATTAATAAAAGAAATGAAGAAGGAGAGACGATCTTGCACCAAGCAGTAGAAATCTCTGATTACAAAACAGTGAGGTTATTAATAAAAAAAGGGGCAGAGGTAAATGCAAGAGATAAAAATGGTTATACATCACTACACTGTGCAGTATTTGCGAAAAGCTTAGAAAATGTAAAAGTGCTGCTAAGGGAAGGAGCAGAAGTAAATGCCACTCAATATGTCAGTGGATGTACGCCACTCCACTCTGCGTGCAAAATAGGAGGAGCAGGAGTTGAAATAATAAAAGAGCTGGTAAAGGCTGGAGCTGAAGTTAATCAACTGAATAAGTACGGCGCAACGCCAATGTATTACATCTGGGAAAGTGAAAAGTATCGTCTATGTGATAGCAAAGAGAGTGAAAAGGCAAGTAAATTTTTGAGAGAAAAAGGTGGAGTAACAAAAAGTAGAGAACTGACCTGCTATGGAATAGAGAGGATAGTGGGAGAAATAGCAGACATGTTGAATGGGAGTTATTTACCAGAGTTAAAAATAATAGAGATAGAAGAAATAAGGAAGAGAGACAAATCGTTAATAAAGGAAGAATGTAAAAATTTAGCAAGCAAGATAATGAGCCAAGTGAACGAAATGATAGATGAGGTAGCGAAAAGGAAGGTTTAAAAGAGGGATTTAAATTTAAAGAAAAGGTGAGGTGGATTATGTTAAAGCTTGGCAAATTTAATAAATCAGCAAAAGAATTATTAGAGAACTCATATGAAAATATTTATGAAAGAGACGAGAATGAAAGAACAGTTCTGCATTATGCAGTAGACGCAAAAACAGTGAGGTTATTAGTTGAAAAAGGAGTGAATGTGAATGCAGCAGATGCAAGAGGATATACAGCACTGCATCTAGCAGTAACAGAGAAACGCCTAGAAACCGTGAGAGAATTGATAAAGTCAGGAGGGAATGTAAATGCGGAAGAATATGGAAATAAATGCACGCCGCTGCACCTTGCATGTATGGTAGGTGAAAAAGAAATAGTGGAGGAGCTAGTGAAAGCTGGAGGAGAAATAGAGCAAGCAGATAAATTTGGAATGACAGCAATGGATTATGCAAAAAATAGTGAAGAAATAGCCGAGGTATTAAAGAAAGAAACAGACAGAATTGAAAAGTTATTTATGAGAGGATAGAAAATATGGAGGAAGAAACAGAAAAGAAAGTAATGAATTTAGAGAGAAAACCTTTGGATGAGCTGAGAAAAACGTGGAAGAAGGTATTTGGGGAAGAGGCACCTAAACATTCAAAGAAATATCTGATACCGAGATTAGCTTATAGAATGCAGGAAAAAGCATATGGAGAAATGTCAAGAAAGGGGACAAAAAGACTAGAGTATCTGGCAGAGCGGCTAGAGAAGGGAAAAAGAATAAGTAGTGACAAATTACCAGTAGCAGGAACAGAGTTGATACTAGAGAGAGGAGAAGAGACGCATGCGGTAATGGTAACAGATAAGGGTTTAATCTACAAAGAAGAGTTTTATACATCATTGTCAGGAGTAGCAGGAAAAATAATGGGAATGAGTTACAACGGACCTTTATTATTTGGAATGCGTGATAAAAGTGGAAATTGAGGAGAGAGAATGCTAAAAGAGGTAAGATGTGCGATATATACTAGGAAGTCAAATGAAGATGGTCTAGAGCAAAAGTTTAATAGCCTTGATGCGCAGCGAGTAGCATGTGAAAAGTACATAAAGAGCAAAGAAGGCTGGGTAGCATTGGCCAAAAGGTACGATGATGGAGGTTTCTCAGGAAAGAATTTAGAAAGACCAGCAATAAAGGAATTGTTTAAAGATGTAAAAAAAGGAGAGGTAGATTGTGTAGTAGTGTACACACTAGACAGACTATCAAGAGAAACAAAAGATAGCATCGAAGTAACATCATTTTTTAGAAGGCACCGAGTAAATTTTGTAGCAGTAACGCAGATATTTGATAATAATACGCCAATGGGAAAATTTGTACAAACGGTATTGTCAGGAGCAGCACAACTAGAAAGAGAAATGATCGTAGAAAGGGTAAAAAATAAAATAGCAACATCAAAGGAGCAGGGATTGTGGATGGGGGGAACTTTGCCGCTTGGATATGATGTAAAAGATAAAGAATTAATAATAAATGAAAAAGAAGCGAAAATAGTAGGGCACATATTTGAAAGATATTTGGAGCTAAAATCAATGGCAGAACTGGCAAGGGAGTTAAATAGTCAAGGATACCGGACAAAATCAGATATCTTTAAAAAAGCGACGGTAAGGAGAATAATAACAAATCCAATATATATGGGAAAAATACGGCATTATGAGAAAGAGTATGAAGGAAAACATGAAGCAATAATAGAAGAGGAAAGGTGGAAAAAAGCACAAGAATTAATAAAGAATCAGCCATATAGAAAAGCAAAATATGAGGAAGCGCTACTTAAGGGAATAATTAAGTGCAAGAGCTGTGAAGTAAACATGACGCTGACCTATGCAAAAAAGGAAAATAAAAGGTACCGATATTATATATGTAATAATCGTTTAGGAGGAAAAGGGTGTGCATCAATGAGTCGAAATATAGTAGCAGGAGAAGTAGAAAAAGAAGTGATGAAGAAAGCTGAACAGCTATATGAAAAATGGGGAAAAAAAGCGGAAGAGTGGAGGAATTTAAGCTTTGGAAAGCAGAAAGAAGTAGTGAAGAAATTAATAAAGGGAGTGATGGTAAAAGAAGATGAAATAGAAGTGTGTTTAGAGAATAAGGTGGAATTTATAGCAATAAAGAAGAAGGGAAATAAATGCACAGTAATTGAGCCAGAAGGTAAAACAAACAATGCGTTACTCAAAGCAGTGGTAAGAGCCCATTCCTGGAAACGGCAACTAGAAGAGGGAAAGTATAGAAGTGTTAAAGAGCTGAGTGCCAAAATTAATATAGGTACAAGACGTATACAGCAAATTTTAAGGTTAAATTATTTAGCACCAAAGATTAAAGAAGACATAGTAAATGGGAGACATCCAAGGGGTTTGAAATTAGCTGATTTAAGAGAAATACCGATGCTGTGGAGTGAGCAATTGAAGAAATTTTATGGATTAGCGTCGTAACGTTTATAAAAACAACAATATGAAAAAACATCGAAAAAAGTATGTGCCAGAAAATTAAAAAAGGTTATTGCAAAAGAAGCTGCTACAAAGAGCCATGCCAAAAGATATTGAGATTGATATAGAAAAGTAAGTCAATGTTACAGAATCAATTATGCGAAAAATATCAATATAAATGATGAATGTTTTAACATATCGGATGCAACAGTGATAGAAAATGTATCCAATTTTAGCTGCATATTTTAATAGTAGATTTAGAGGAAAATTCTTTAAACATCAAAAAAGGCAATACTCTAAACTTCAGCACACAACTCCAGGAAGTATAGCTCTTTTCATAATAGTCCGAAAAGCTTATAGAAAAGCGGAATCAACAGCATGACGAAAAGATGTGAATAGAGGGATGTTTTTCGTAGCTCTGTTTTTTATAGCAAACCAATGATGCTCAATTTTGTTAAAATCAGGAGAATAAGGCGGTAAATATAAAATTTCTGCGCCAACTCCTTTGGCAAATTCAGTAATCTTATTAGACTTATGAAAAGTAGCATTATCAAGGATAACAGTTTGTCCAGGTTTCAAAATCGGTGTCAGAAACTGCTCAAACCATTTATTAAAGATATCCATATTACAGTGGCCTTCAAATGTTAACGGAACAACTATTTTTCTGCCGTTTAAGGCTGCAATCATACTGATTCGTTGAATTTTTTTACCAGATTTTAGAGCATAAAACCGCTGTCCCTTCTTGCAATATCCATAACTCGGTGTTATCAATGCCAGACTCATCTATATACACTAAGTTTTGAGGTTCTTTTGTTGCTATAATTTTCAAAAATTCAGCGCGTTTTTCTTCGTTTCTTTCTTTGTATCCATATGTCTTTTTTTGCGTCAATTTTTTTAAGAGCTCGATGAATCGTTGGGATACTAACATTGCTCCAAAGCTTAGCCATTTCCGATAGAGTTTTTCCACCATATTTTTTAGCAAATTCAGTAAATTTATTCCAGTCAGTAATTTTGTGATTATAACCTCCATTTCCAAGTTTTTTTGACTGAAAATCTCCTGTTTCTTTTCTTCTTTGCTGCCACTCCCATAACGTAGTTCTTCCAATTTTAAATCTTGCTGCCACTGTTTCTCTGCTTTCTCCTTCTTCTAGTGCTTCCATTGCTTTTTTTCTTAAATCATAACTATATGTTGCTGGCATACTTACCTTCACCTTCACTACTATAAAACCTTATTTTACCTCGTTTGGACTATTATGAAAAGAGCTATAAATGGGAGACAGCCAAGAGATTTGAAATTAGTTGATTTGAGAGAAATACCGATGCTGTGGAGTGAGCAAGTGGAGAAATTTTATGGATTAGCAACCTAATTGAACAATTAATAAGTTGTTAATATAACTAATTTATAAAATTAAATATTGTAGAGCAAGGAAAGTAATGCCAAAGTTTAAAAAGATTAAGAACGCAAAAAATGTAATCTATGAGCTGGCAGGTGATCAGGATAATTTTACCAATGAAGATAAAAAAAAGCTTTTCAAGCTGTTAAAGAAGATAGAAAACGGTGAAAATATTAGTGGAAAATTTAATAAATCTAATTACAACACGCAGAAACTTCTTACAAAAAAAATAATTTACAAGGGTGAGAAAAAGGAAGGGACTGTGACGCTACTGTGCCACTCTGTGTTCTATAAAAATAATCAAGCTTTTGAGGAGCTTTTACAAGAAGCAATAAATCAAGGAATCTTACAGGATGTTCTCAGTGAGGAATTGACCCAAAAATTGCTAAATGGTCTAACAATAACTTACACAGCACTGGTATCCTGCATATTAGAGGAAGATAGTAAAGCTATTAGAGCAGTTCTAGAAGCTTCTAAAAAGAATGGTATTTTAAAAGAAATTCTCAACCAAAAAGTGAAAGTAAAGAAAGCAGAAGGTAAAGAGATAAGCCATACACTACTTGACTATGCTAATAAACACAATTGCAAAGAAAGTGCACTGATTCTGAAGGAGTTTGAGGAAATTATGAATATAGAAGTTGAAGCTGCAAGTAGTAATGTTGAAACTAGATGTGAGGGTATCAATAAAGACTGTAGAAATCTTGAAATACACAAACCTATGTTTTCAAATAGTGGAGAAACCCAAAATATTTCAACAGGAAGCAAAGATCCTAAGCTCACATGTGAAACCAGTGTAAAAGAGGAAAACAAAGACGAAGAAAATTCTTTAAATTTTATTACTGATGAGCAAGAAGAAATCGTTAATATATTTGAGAAAGATGCAGAAAATAACACTGAGTGGCACAGAGAAAATCGTCATACAAATCAACCCATCTGTAAAATCAATAAGAAAGACCAAAATACTTTTACGCAAACTAATATGCAAGAGCCAAATAGGTCATTTCAAGCTGAACCATATTTTCATATTAGATCTAGCATTACCAAAGATAAAAAATCATCAAATCAACCCATTTTAGCTGGAGTTATTGGTGCAGTGTTATTAGTAAGTGGTATTGTGTTTTATATTATGGAAATACATATACTAGGGATAGTTATTGGAATTGCTGGGTTAGCTTGTGTAAGTTTTGCATTGTGCAGTAATTTAGAACCTAATACCAGGCTTGAAAAAGTAGAGCGTCCTACTATCCATTCTTCAAACCCAAATTATGGATTAGATTTGAGGTAAGTTATTGAAAATCTTGATTTTTAGCTAAGTATGATCGAATTTAAAAAGTGCCCATTAATTTTTCTATCTTAAATTTCGTAATTATAAGTTATCGATCTCTTTTTAATTATTAATACATAATTTAGGTTTCAGAAGTTATAACCTTTCTTATAATAGTCCGAATGCGATAAGACATATGTTGATGGCTATATATAGCCAGTAGCGCATGATGATCTGTTGGGACTATTGTAAAAAGTTCTATAACTACTATTTTTGAGTTTGACCATACTTAGTTAAAAAAGTCAAAATTTTCAATAATTTATCTGAAATCTAATCCAGAATTCGAATTTTATGAGAGCAATACTTCTACGTTTGTATAGCAATCACAATCCTCGTTTAAAGAGTAAGATTGGTCAATTAATGTAGCCATTTTCCTACCTTTTCCACTACTTGTTAATTCATATATATCAGCTGAATAGTGACATGGACAATTTGAATTAGCAGTCCCTTCTGTGATAAAAAACGATGGCTTATGATTAAGCAACTTGCAAAAATTTGGTTTATATTCCTTTCTCATACAGTTTAAACTTATATACTTATATTCATCTGAAACGTTTGAGTATTGTGGATCATACTTTTTATGTTCAAAAAACTCATTACCTAAGAAATTACAAAATGTTAATTGATAATCATCATTACTACTGGACTGAACAACTTTAAGGTAATGAAAATCTCTAGGAATTTCTACCTCTTTTTCTTTTGTAGTATAGTTATGTATGAGAAACTCATTGTTAAACATATGATAGACAATTTTCGGTAAAGTAGATATACACTCACCATTTTCTACTTCATACATATCATACTCCGATAACTTCTCTTCTTGCTGAAAAGTCAAACTCTGTCCGGCCTTAATTGAACTTTCTGTTGTTTCTAATATACTACACTCCTTAGTCTTAGTTAAGTTTTTTATTATTGTTGATACCTCACTGATTTCTAATATATCATGTTCATTTTTTGTGTATTGATACTTATAGCAACTACCATCTTCACATACTGGAAGACATTTTCCTTCTTCATCTGATATATAGATATAATCACCTTCTATTGTAAAATAAAGTCCACTTTTTTCTTCTTTAATCTTTTCTAGTACTGGGTCATTTTCATCGTTAAAATTGATAAAATTGAGTACTCCAGTTATATCTCTACCAGACAATTTGAGGCCAAAGTCAGGACTATCTTTTATGTTGTAAAGCGAAATCAAGATAGGTTTTGATTCAAGCTTTTCTATAATATAGTTTCTATTTGTACTTATTATAGCTTCTTGTTCTACAATAAGATCCTCTTTAATAGAGTTTCCACTTTCATCAGATCTTTCTGCTTGCAGGGGTAAGTTTCCTTCATATAAAGATATTTTATCTCCCTGCTTCCTTAACTTTAAACCATTAATATTCTCTACTTTAATTGGACCAATATGTGAATGGATAACCTTACTATTTTTGTTTAATATATAATATTCAGCAGGAAGTTTAATCAATTTTTTATAGAGCGGATTTTTATCCTCTATTTTAAATATATGTTTTTCCATGATATTACCTTAAATAACCAACAACTTGCTGATTAATGGCACTTAGGCTACTAGGAGGAGAGACATAACTCATAAAACTCCTTGGCTGCTCATTATCTGCCACTATTTTTTCAGTATTAACGAAAGCTCTTTGCTGCTCATTTAATCTTTTTTCCATATGATCTTTGAAAGTAGCCAAACATTTACTAGTTTGTTTGTAATCAGGTAATGATTTTCTCGCAGCTACACATAAGAACTTCAACAACTCGTTATGATTTTCATCATTAAGTAATGACTTATTGATAATGGTTGACTGCAGTTCCACTGGATCAAAATTTAGACTTTTCTTTGAAATGCCACATTTCACAGCTGTTGCTCCTAATACTTCTTCAAATTTTGTTACAATATCTGCTGCATCTATTATTTTTGCCACTTCCTGTATTTCATTTTTTATTTTATATTCATCCTGTCCTGCCGCAGGGTAAAAGAAATTTATTACTTGAGATATAAATGAAGTTGGTCTGCTTGCTCCGCTTGTCACTGGTGAGTTTATCATTTCCCTCTTATTTCTTTTCTCTATAACACAACTTTTATCATCAGGCTGTATTACACAGAACATCTTTTGTGTTTGACTATAAAAAGTTTGAGTATTAGATTCTGAGACAGATGCATCACTTGCAGATTTTTTGCTAGCATTGCAGAAAACTTCAGCTTTCTTTGTGAAGTTTTCTGTTTTATTGTGTAGTTCTATAATGTTATTATTAGCATTTTTAGCTTCTTTAGCAAAACTTTCTGAAGCATTTTTGGCTACCTCTGCTGCATCTTTAGCATTCAGAGTTTCATTCTTTACTTTTTTTATCTCATACAAAAACTTATCAGCTAATGCAGCACCTATTCCATCTTCTCCCTTGGGGCCTGGTATTCCCGTTAGACCAGTATCTCCTTTACTACCCTTAAGACCAGATCTACCAACCTGACCTTTAGGTCCTTGCAAACCTATCTCTCCCTTAGGTCCTGGCAACCCATCTGATCCTTTTGGACCTTGCAATCCATTCGCACCTGGATCTCCTTTCTCACCTTTAGAACCTATCTCTCCTTTCTCACCCCTATCACCTCTTATTCCCATAGCTCCGTCTAATCCTTTAGGACCTATATCTCCTTTTCCCCCTTTTGGACCTTGGACTTCTCCTGGATTTTTCCTTAGTTCTTCTGAAATGCTTTGTGTTAGCTCGGTATTATTTGCAAGTTTTTCTACTAATGTATGATTAGCACCACGTAGTAACACATCTGCTAGCTCTTCCATTCTGTTATCAGCTAATGCAATAGCTATTCCTGTTTGAATATCTTGATTACTAATGATTCTTCCTGCAACTTGCTTCTCTAATACTAAATCTCCGCCTTGGTCAAGGTATTCAAGCACCTGATTAGCAATAGTTCCATTATTAATTAATTTTTGTGCAACTTCTTCAGGACTTGTATCTCTACCTTTATCACCTTTAGAGCCAGTATCTCCTTTGAAACCAATATTTCCTTGATCACCTTTAAGACCAGGTACACCTGGAGCTCCAATATCTCCTTTAGGACCTAAGTCTCCTTTCGAACCTGGCAACCCATCTGATCCTTTAGGACCAATATCTCCTCTCTCACCTTTTAGACCTTTAGAACCAGGCTCACCTTTCCAACCCCTTGGCCCCTTCGTTCCACTTTCACCTTGCACACCTTTATCACCCTTTAGTCCAGGTGTGCCTGGTATTCCAGTATCTCCTTTCGTTTGTCCAGGATTTTTTCTCAACTCTTCCGCTACTCCTTTTTGTAAGGCCAGATCATTAACTAAGATCTTTTTACCTTGATTATCTTTTGCTTCTAGTACTGCTCTTCCTAGTTCACCTACTTTTTTAGTGTCAAGGAACTGATGAACAATATTTTCAATTATTGTTTTTGTTGCGCTTGCATTGCCTTTTAATTGAGCATAATCAAGCAAGGACTGAATTAATTTTTCCTCGTTTATTTCTTTCTTCACCATTTCTAGAGCTTTTATTTGCTCATTTAAATCACTATGAATCAGAAGATACTTAGCAAGTCCCCAATTACTTACCTTATCTTTTACAAGAGTTTGAGCTTCTTTCTCGCTCATACTACTTCTACGAACAAGTAGTTCAGCAAGCTTTTCTGCAAAATTTTCATATTTATTGAAGGCCATAGAGTCTGGATTATTTTTCTTTGTGGCATCACTTGTTACCTTACTCACAGTATCTTTTACAATGTTTTTTGCTTCCTCTAAAGAAAGTTTATTTACTACTCCTTCAGTAAATTTTACTGCATCAATTTTATTCACAAATTCCTGCGAGTGGATATTAATCTTATCGGCAATCTGAGTTGCAAGATTTTTACCTATGATACCCTTTGTATTAAGAACTGCTTCCACTAACTCAGCTTTTTTACTAGTAACTAATTCAGTTGCAATTTCTTGAGCATTTGGGGTATCCCCCTTATCTCCTTTTTGCCCAGGAGTTCCCGGTTTACCAGGAATACCATCAAGACCTGGAGAACCAATAGGTCCGGGCTCACCTATTTCACCTGGGTGACCCATTATTCCACGTTCACCCTTCAGACCTGGAAGACCTCGCATACCACTTTCACCTGGCTCACCTTTTAAACCGGGTACTAATGCTATTCTATTATTTAAACTTTTAACTATTGTTTCTAATTCTTCAATTCTTTGTTCTAATTTTTTATTATTCACAGCAACCTCCAGATCATGTAAATAGTAGTAATAAGCGTATAAATATTGATTCTGCTGGTCAAACTCCTCCTCATCATCATCATAATCTGTATAAGCATATTCTTCTTGCTCAAAGCTCTCAGGTGTCAGAGCATAAAATCTCTCACATTTACCATACTTACTTAACATGCATCCTACATAATTGTCATTATTCAATCTTTTTATTCTAAAACGAGGATTAGTCTTTTTAAGACTAAGATTCGCACCAAATTGATCTATAGTATCGATAGAAACATTTCCAGAGAATAGCTCTAATTTTTTATTACTAAAGCTAGTAGCAATATTATTCAATATCCCAATCTTATTACCACGTATACCATATATTTCAGCACTTTTATAAGTACTTGATAGCACTTCTTCTGGTCCCCTTAAAAAATTCTTTCCAACGCCTATTCTAAGTCTCTTATCAGGCAGCTTTTCAAGCTCTTTTAAGACAAAATCTATGTCTTGATTACTCATTATATCTTTTGGATCTACTAGAACCCTACTATTTATTAGCGGTACAAAATTGACTGAACACTCTCCATCATAAGAGAGAATATAATCCTGACCTTGATATTTTATGAAATTGCTAGGTATAGAATTAAAAGTAGCTATTTTGACAATATTTGTATCATTATAGTAAACATAATAATAATATTGATCTTCATTATTAACTAGAACCAACTTATAATCACTTTCTACTTTTTCTAGCTTTAAGTATAGCTCTTGTTGATAAAAATTAGTTAGTATACTGTTCGTAGGGTTCATCTTGAAATTAGAGATGATAAAATGGTGATGTTTATCAAAGATATATGACGTATAAGGTAAATTAATCTTTTCTTCATCATTTATTTTGACAGTTACAAGCTTATTTTTACCATCACAAAAAGCACCTCCCGGCTCTAAATTAAAACGCATCTTCATCCCCCTTATTTTTATATCTACAATGTACAGCAACTATCATAATCCCCTACCATAAGCTCTTGCATTTACTTTTAGTAGCTGATTTCTATTAACTTCTTCTAAAAAGCTAGATGGATTTTCCATTGTACAATCTGACTGTCTAATAGTCTTACCTAACTCTTTAAAAGCACTACTATTTCTTTCGAAATACTCATTTTCTATAGCTGTCAAAACACTTTTCCCACCTAACAGACAACTCTGCCCTAAACTTGATTTATTCTCTAACTTGTTAAATCTTACTTCATCGACAAGCCTCACTTCTATTTTATTACTATCTTTCTCACTAGGACATAGATGAATACTGATCTCTCCTACTTCAGTGGTAAAAGACATTTCAATGATATCTCCCGAGAACTCTGTATAATTTCTCCTTCCTTCTATGTTTTCAACTCTAATTATACTTTTTCCAACTTGAACTATACCAATATTTAGATTTAAATCTTTAGCTTTTTGATTATTGAATATCTTTGCAACTTCAATAGTACTATTTTGTGGGTAATCTATACAAAAATATCCATTATCTATTTCTAGTTCAAAGTCATGTTTATCAATTTGCTCACTTTTACTTATAATACTTTCAAGTGCTAACTCCTTCAGCTTTGAAAGGTTTGCTTTTCGCTGACCTAAGGTATCTTTATCTGAACAAATTACGTTTACTACATCTCCATGCTCTTCATCGCTAAATCTGTTTAAAGATGCACCTTCTGATATTATCTGAAATATTTTTTTCTTGTGTAAAAACTCATAAATTCGAGTAGTGTCAGCAGATAAATATAGCTTTGGGAATGTGTCAGCTATACGATCTATCAAGGACATATCAGATTTATATGGAAAAGTGAACATTATTCCTTGTTTCAGTGCTTCGTTTATAACTTTATCAAGTTCTTTTTCGCACTCCTCATAATCTTCTTCTCTACCAGAGTAACCTAAAATGTCCAGATAATCATGGATCTTATTTATTTTTTGCCAAATACTTTCATACTTTTCTTCTTCTCTTGTATTCAGTTTTACTTTCGCTAAAGAAAAAGAATCTTTTTGACGAATTAAAACAAAAGTCTCTTTTTCTTTATGAATTATGGTTTCATCATAGAATAGTTGACTGTAGCGCCTACCAAAACTTTCATCATAATCAGGGCAAGGACTAACATTGTCACTTTCACTATCCGTTTCGTTCCATACTTCAATTGGGAAATCATTATTTTCAAGGTTTTCATCTTCACTTGTTCGACAATTTTCTGTTTTTCCATATAGCCAGGTTGATTTCTGGTCATCGCTACTTTCATCGTCAGCTTCATTCCATACTCCAATCTCGAAATCAGTATTTTCAAGGTTTTTATCTTCACTTGTTCGATAATTTTCTGCTTCTCTATCTGGTAAGGTTGATTCTTGGTCATTATTATCAATAATATGTTTAATTTTCACTTCAGGTACAAACTGAAGCTTTGCTATTTCTTTTCTTACGTTTTCTTTGTTTATTTCATCTGCAAGGGAGACTTCATTACTGATATAGAAATTTTTCTGTTTTAAACTCTCGTTTTCCTTATGCAGGCTACTGAATTCTGCAAATATCTCTTTAGACTCTGATAAGTAAATACACAATTGATCTCTTATATCATTAAGTTCCTTCTTTTTTTCTAGTATCTGATTTTCATAATTACCTTTCAAATCCTCTATACTGTTTATCAGCACTGTACTTTCTTTTTTTACTCTGTTTAACTCAGCTTCAGTCAAATCCAGTTTTTGCTGTAACTCTTCATTTATTTTGTCTGTTAACTGAATTTCATTCTTTGCCTCTTTTAATTGGTTATTTAAGTTCTTAATTACATCACTTTTGTTCTGAGTTTCTAATAATAATATTTCTACTTTCTGTTTTAGCTGTTCGATGTCTTGATCATTTTCAGTTAAACTTCTTGTACTTTTTTGTAATTTAACTTCAAGCTTTTTAATTTTCCCTTCTAGGGTTTGCATTTCTCTGGTAAGTTCACTTACTTCTTCGTAATACTCTTCTACTCTTTTCTTATAGTGTTTTTGTAACTCTACATTTTTTTTAAGATCAAAATTTTCTTGTTGTAGATTTTCTATTTTACTTTTCAAACTATCTATTGCCTGATTTTCTTCATTGATAATCTCAAATACCTCTTCAGGAAAATGTGCAAATTCACAAGATGAAATGCCTTCAAGGCCGTTACTACCAAATAAATTATATTGTACTACCTGCTTCGAACTAAACATACCTATACCCCCTACTAAAATAAACAAGTAATATATTGTATGCGCTATATATCATAAATACAATCGGTTTGAATATAATCTATTTACTAATTCGTATTGTGAATTTTTATAGAATAGATTTAGGTGTAAAATATTATGATACCATTAAAGTAGATGGATAAAGCACAGTCTTTTTGAGAGGATAAATTTAATGAAAAGACCATACTAATTAGTGTTATAAGGAATTGAATTATTTACTTCCTCCAAAAAACATAAAAAGATCGTATATTTGTGAGAACAATTTAAGCAAAAGCTGCGTTATGAAAATAGAAGTTTGAAATTTTTTCAACAAAGCCAAGTAAATTGGTTCGTATGTAAATATGGCTGAAGTAGGCTAATATAGCTGCTTTTACTATATAATAAATTGATATAAAGAAAAGTTCGCACGGATCTAGCGGTAGACCATCCCATCCCAAAACGAACGATTCTCACGTTCCTTGGTTTTTGGTGCTGGAAATGGTTATCTCATTTAAATTCTTAATCAAATACATTGCTAGATTAATATTAATTTGCTTGCAGAAGAATTAAGGCAAGCTTGTGACAAAAAACAGAATTTAAAAGCAAATAAAAGGCCTTATATTGAGCCTGTTAAGAGCCTTTTACCGAAAAATACTTTAGGTTAGAAAATTTTTCTAAAATAGTAATTGACAAAGTTTTAAAGGTAGAGCAACATGCCTAAAACATATTAAATCTTGTTAGGGGGTAAGTATGGATTACGAAGATGTACAAAAGATATTACTAGCATCTATTAAAGAAGATGATCCTCATAAAGGGTTTAAAGGGTTAGAGATTAAGAGATATTGTATTGCATATCAGGCATTATTTAATAGATGGAATAGCATAATACTACCACCTTTTTTAAAGGAAATTTTAGAAAGTGGAACCTGTTGGAAAATCGATGACGCCTTAGGTCATGTTGAGCTTGATAGGTATGCATTAGGAAAAAAATTATTAACCTTAAAAACTAAAGATGGACAAAAACCTCTTCTTGATTCTTCTGATCGCTACAGGATTGCATGCTGGTGTTGTTTTGAAGACGAGATAAGAGCTATTTTTGAGGAATTTAAATCAACATTAGGCAATAAACCGGTAGAGAGTTTAGTTAAGGGATGTGATAAAGGGGCTTTAATGATCTACTGGTCACATGCTATAAATAACCAAGAACACCAGTTGGAATTAAACAATGAGCATCCATATGTTTATGCTTTTAGGTGTGCAATGATAGAAAAGCATGTTGAAGCCTTAGAATTCTTCTGGAATAAGTTGCAATCAATTGATTCCTTATCCTCAGAAAGAAAAGAAGATTTATTAATGGAAGTAGCATATAATAAAGGACGTTTTTCTACTGATGATGTTGGTATGGTTGATTTTTGCCTACGTCATCTTGATCCTAACAGATATCATGAATTATTAAAAAGAGATTTTAAACAACATGGGTGTTATTACACTTTAAGTATATTGAGAAGAAATCATTCTTTCGAAAATGCCAGAAAGCTGTTTGAACATTTAAAGCCAGAAGATTTATCTCCTGAAGCTTATAGTACATCAATGTTTTCAGCATTGAACTCGCTTGTTTCTGCACCAAATGATAATTTTATCAAATCTGGTAGTGATATGCTTACCTCTATGTGGAATAGTCTTGGCTTTGAGTCTCATAAACAACACTATTTAAATAAGCTAAGCGAACAACTCTCATCAACAAGAGATTTGGTTGCTTCTCTTATTAAGGGAAATAAAGCTGTTGAAATATTATCTGAAGTTGTTAACTCTCTTAGCCAAGAGCAAATGTACTCTATTATGGAAGAAGATAAGTCAGAATATGAGCTGTTTATGAGAGTTAGAAACACGCAATTGGATCGTGGGGCAGGTGATAGTCAGTTACCAAGTTCATCATTAGATGTAGAAACTATACAGCAAAAGGTGGTTGATGCTAGGAGCAAAGTGTAGAGTTTCTCTTTTTAAAAATTCAGTTACTTAGACTTAAACGAAAGCATACAAAGAATTTTAGTGAGAGTAAAAATTGTAAAAGGTTAAAATCAGGAGGCGGTTATGGTTGATAACAATCAACAACAAGAAAAACCACAAGATTTCGAGTTAATTGAGTTACTTTTTGGGAAAGTAGATTCTTCAACTTCTAATGCAGTAGATCAGTTAGATCAATCTTTTGAAGCAAGATATCAGTCATTGGTTGATCAAATACAATCTTATTTACATTCTAGTGAAAAGCCTGGCTTTTTTCCTCATAGATTTTTAGGTTCTTTTTCCAGTGTATTAGACACTAAACTTAATGATAAGCTAGGCATAAAAAAATTGCACTTTCGTTTTGAGGGAGCAAGAACTTTAAAAGTTGTAGCAGAAACGGAATCTAAAACACATGTTTTCATTTTCAGTGAAGAGATAGAAGTTCAACATTCTAACTCGCCACAAACACGCACTAGGAATTTTGAATTTACTACAGGTGAATTTAAGAGTGTAATGGGTAGAGATTATACTGAATCAGATGCTCGCAAGCTTCAAATTGATGTAATAAAAATTTTGAAAGATAAGTATGAGTTAGTAAAAAGCAGACCTAAATCAGACAAGGACGTTAAATCAAAGAAATTATATTTATATGTGAAAAAGGATGGTGTGTTAGAGTATGTAGCTAAGGATATACATGGAGGTGCTAAAGCAATACAAATTAACCGTGATGAACTAAAAGGTAATGATGCATTTAAAAATAAATTTTTTGATGAAATTAAGCAGTTTCTAGATAAGTCAGGTAAAGATCTTAGTGATGATGTTAGAAAAGAGTTATCAAGACTTACGTCAGTGAAGGGATACACTTTAAAGAGTGATGGAGAGGATGAAAAAATAAATATTAAGGTGGAAAGTAAGAAGAAGATTATAGATCAACCCATCGAGCCTACAGTGAAGTTTCAGAAAGTGGCAAAAAAGTTAGGTAAGTCTGTCTATTTAGAAAGTTATATTGAAAAGCTAGCTAACCCAGGTGCAGAAGTAGATCAAGTTCAGGAAAATCTTAAAGCCATTCTAAATTATATTAAAAAAGTTCATACCAATTTAGATTTACAAGGTAATGTTTATGGCAATAGAGCTCGCGAAGCTGATCAACATGGCTTTGTAGCAGGAATATTTGATAACTTTCGATATCGTGATAATACCAAACTCTATCTGGAGCAGTTTGCTGGGGGAGGTTACGCTGATATTGTTTTGCTTGTTCGTGGGCCTAATCGTGCTGTTGATTCAGTTCCAATTCTTATTGAACTCAAGGCTGGAACTGAAGGACAAGTTACTACAAGTGATGCACTGAGGCAAGCTGAAGACTATATTAAAGGTTTCAGACCAAATAAGATGAGGATTTTAACCAATGCAGGTAATGCCATTGCTGTTGGGTTGAATTTAGATAATGCAGAACCGTTTAAAACTGAAGTAAGACCTATTAAACAACCACCAGCTCCTTTGATGGAGGAATTTATCGAACTAGTTGGTAAGTGGGATAATCAATCAGCTTATGAGGAAGTTTTTAAGAGAGAGGTAAAAGATTTATTATCAAGTGAGTACCATACTTTTCCAGCAAATAAAGAAACAAAGGATAATTACTATTTCAGTAGAGATATATTAGGTCAATCAATTTTAATCAACAAGATTGGTCAAGATCAGGATAACGTAAAAAAATATATATACTCATATGGTGAATATCCGCTGAACTGTCCTCAAGGAACAGAATACACTTTATCTAAAAGCCCTGTTACAACATTAATATTTGTTCAAGGTAATGAAGGGCAAGATAAAACAGCATTCATTTTTCATATACGAGAGTCCAATACGAGAGAATTCTATGCTGATAAAAAAATTCCAGTGCTGGACATACCTGGAATAGGAAGAGTAGGCAATGTCATAGAAATTAAAATGAGTCTCAAAAAATATGAAACAAGGTTATCTTTTGAAGACCTTTTTGAAATAGAACAGATAAGTAAATATAAACCAAGTGGTGCAGATCAGCCATTTACAGGTAATTTTCTTAAGATACCTAATTCTGATGAATTAAAGGTAAAATTTGATCAGGCAACCACTTCTCAGCATGCTACTTCTTCTGATGGTCAAGATTTATTACCAGATTATAAGAGGCTACTTACTGAGATAGCAAATGCAATTTATCCTATTAAAGGTTTGATTACTAATGAAGCAAGATTGCAAGCCATTCTTAATGGTTTATTTAGTAGTTACAGTGATTTAAAGCTACAGGAAACTTCTTCTAAGACTGTAATCATACCTGAATTTCAAGTAGGAGCAGGTGGTCGTGTAGATATGGTAATTCAAGGTATTGGTTCATCACCTCAGGGTACTAAAGAATACACTCCTATAGCGCTGGAATTTAAGCTTATAGATAAAAACTTAGACGAAAAAGGAATGAGAGAAGAAGTTGATAAATTAACAAAAGAACAAAATGTTAGATATGCTAAGGGAGCGGCACTGAAAGCAATTACAGATAGTGATAAAATGCTTTTTATGGGAGTAGTTGTTAATGTGAAAGCTAAAGATAAAAATTCTTTAATATTAACAAGTGATGAGTTTGTTCCTGCTCTAGTAGTTCATAGTTCTATTGACATAGCTAAGAGAAAACATTTAGAAGGAATACAAGAAGTAACCCATAGACCCAAAGATATGGGTATACAAGAGGAGAATTTACGTACATTAGAATCTGCAACAGCAGAAAAAGATTATCATTATTGGCTTAAACAACATGATATAGCTGATATTGCAAGAATACAATACGGTTATGGAATTGATGGAGCTGATACATTGTTTGAAATAGCGGGATCACCAGAACATATAGTTAATCAATTGCAACAGTTTCAAGATAGCGTAACAACAAGAGGTGAAAGAAGGCCATTAACTTTAATTGTTAATTTAGATAATAATCACTGGGTTACGTTAGTCATCGCCCACCAAAATGGGCAGTATAATGGATACTATGTAGACTCGTTGGGTAATAATGTTCCAGATAATATTCGTCAAGTTTTAGAACAGGCTCAAATTGGCGTTAATGATGTTTCTGTTACTCAACAAAGAGATGGTTATAATTGCGGCTTATGGGCGTTAGAAAACGCTAGAGATATTAATACTGTGTTGCAAGGAAGTAGATTAAGTAACATTCCTGATGAAATACGTAATCGTTTGCTAATTCAAAGAAGAGAAAATCATTTTATACGTATGAGAGAAGGCATTTCAGACGAATTAAGTATAGATTCACAACGCATAGCTAACTTAGAGGCTGTACTTGCTGAAACACAACAACCAAAATTCAACCTAAACAGTTGTGTAAGGCCTGGTGGTAGAAGCAAAAGAAGTGTTAACTCTTGTCTATTTTCAAAGGATGATGTAGAAAAGTTTAGTAAAGGAAAGGTAGATGAAAATAATGTAGACAAAATTATAATTGATAGTGAAAAGTTCCTAACTTATGTTAAAAATAGTCAAGATGAAGCGAAAAATGCTCAACTAGTAGAGTTCGTTGGAGATAAAAGCATTGAAGGTGATCGTAAGTATTTGCTTGATAAGGTTGTTGGAGATCAAGGGTATGAACGCTATGTTCAGAATGAACGTATCAAGGATTTGCACGGTGATATTGTACATCAAGATAGTAGTTTAACAAAAAATCCAAAGCTAAAGAGCAGATTAATGAATGCTGCAGGTGGAATACAATTAATCAGAGGGATCCATGGTGCTATTGTATCTTGTCAGGATGGAATGACAACAGATTGTGGATTAAATTTAGGAGGAATGGGATGGTCTTTTGCATCTCAACCAATTGAAAATGCAGTGGTTAAAATTACTCCAAAAGTTTTAGCATCAGCTGAAAAGGTGGTAGGAAAGATACCAGGTGTTTTAGGTAAGCAGACGAAATTTGCTGTTCAAGTTGCAGGAGTAAAGTTTGGAAGTAAAATAGCAGGAGGAGTGGCAGGAGCTATAACCGGTGTCTTTGATATTGTTGATATAGGCATATCAGCAAGTAATCTTGTAGATTGTAAAAAAAGAGAGAATAGTGATAATCCATGTGGAGAGAAGGAGATAAGGGATAATATAGCATCGATATCTTTTTCTACTGCATCGTTTGTATCTGGTGTTGCTCTTACAGCACTTAGCATGCCTGGAGTTGGCATTGCAGTTGGGGTTGGGTTAATGGTAGGTTATGGAATTTATAGTGGTGTTAGCAATATTATAGAATATAAAAAGAGATATGATACAACTCATGGAGAAAATTGGAGTATATTTTGGCGCACAATTTTCTTTCAACCTATGGCAGATGATGTACAACATCTTGCAGCAAGGAAAGACGTAGTTAATAGCCTAACTAAAGGGGTTTGGCAAGCTTTGAGAGATAGTCCTAGCAGCGTTGTTGCTTATGGTATTGGTTTTGGAGAGGTGAGAGGTAATACTCTTCGTCCAGATTATGCAAGAATTCTGATGGATAAGGAAGATACTAATACCGAAAATCTTTCACGTGTTATACCTGATCGTATACCAGGTGCTAGCAGGATTTGTTTGCCAAAGGTTACTGGGCAAGATTATGAAAAAGGTATTACAAGTTCAGTTCAACCGCCTTTATACTACTGTGAGAATGCAATGGTTATTAGTCACGATGGTAGAGTAGGTATAAAGCAAAATGGCAAAACAATTGTCTATGATCTACAGAATGTAGATAATGGTGTTATTATTGGAAGCAATGAATGGAACAATAATTTTCTAATTTATCCAGGTACAACAAGAATAACTGGTGGTAATAATGTAGTAAATAGGTTTGTTGTAAATAACATCGGCTTTTCAGGTAAAATTATTGGTGGAGATAACTCTGTTAATATACTTGATTTAAGTCAATTGAAAAACCCAGTTGTAGGGGTGAATGTTAACTATCGTTTTGAACCTAGTGCTTCTGGACAATTAAAAGTAAAAATGAATGATCATTTATTGATTGATGATTATATCAATCATAGTAGTTTTAATTATCACTATGTTGGAAGGAAAAACAAAGTAGATAGGGTGTTATGTATGGGTTATTCCGAACACTTTGCAGAAATTGATGATCGTGAGGTTATCATAGATAGTGGTGGTGGTTCTAGTAATAATGCAAAAGACATAGTTGAAAATTGTAAAAAAGTAATTATTGCACCATATACTACAGTTGAAGGTAGAGAAAGCAATTATACTTTTTACGTAAAAACCTCAGGTTATAAAGGTAGAAGTTTACGCTCAGAAATTAATATAAAGGGGACAGGAACTGTAGTTTTTTCAGAATTTGATTTATTAAGTGATTGTGACCAAATTACTTATTCCACAGACAGTAATACTTTATCTTTAAAGATAAATTTTGGTCAAGATAACCAATTTACTCTCGATATAAAAAATTACGTTGAGCAAAGCAGTAATAAACCTCACTTTGTACTAATAGATAAAAATGGTAGTAATATTGTTCCTAAGATTGAAAAATCAGACTCATCGATTATAAAAATCAATTCATTTGAATTACATTCAGAATTAGATAATTTTTATGATGTTGAAACTCATTACAAAAAGATTCTAAACAATAATAAGGATTATAAAGTTTTGGGTGTTATTAGAGGAAAAACACAAAGTCAAAATAATAGTGTAGTTCCACACATGGTTTTCGGTTCTTCAGGAGATGATGTAATCAACTTCGATCAAGGCACTATGTTTGCAAGAGGAGGAAAAGGAAGTGACGTATATGTTATTGCTGGTGATATAAATAATAAAGGAATTAAGATTGATAATCATTCAGATAATGAAAAAATGGATACGTTATTTATGCCAGAGGTTGGAAAAGATTTTTTAGTCCAACAATGTAATTTACATTTAAATTATAACAATACTAGTATTCAAGTAAAAAACTACCTTCAAGATCGTAATTACAGGCATCTCGTAATTATGAATAAAAAAGGAGAAACTTTTATCCCAGATATACAGTCAATGTCATGTTCTTCTTCAGGAAAAGGGAAATTAGTTCCCTTTTTACAAGCCACACAAACTCAGAATATGTTCTTATTGCCTAAAGATTTTGAAGATGATCATGTAGTGATAGATTCCCGTCTTGAAGATATTAAAAAGTATAAAGATAAAGATGATCTTTTATTAATAAGAGAAAGTGAAATTCCTTTTATCATTAGAATAGAAGAGTTCTATATTGATCGAAGCAAATGGGAGAATATTTCTTATTCTTTATGGAATAACAATGATCTTTTTCCATCTTCTGGGTTGTTGGAGAACGTTGATAATGTAATGGAGTATAAGGATAAACTTAGAAATGATTATGAAAAAATTGTAAAAGAATATATTGAAGACTTTGGTAACTCTACTAGTATCATTCAACATAATCAAAAATTAGACAAAAATATTTCTACTTCTGTAGGACAAGATGAGGAACGCATAGGAGTAATGATATTAAAGAATATTACTCCTGATAGGGTTGAGGTTTCTAGTAGTGGTAGAGATCTGATATTTCGCGATAAGAGATCCAATAATACGATCAACATAAAAAGTTGGGAATCTTATAGAATTTCTAGATTGGAATTTGATCTGGGTTTAGAACCTATAAAGGTCCTGAGATTAAATAGGTTTAGTTTATCTGAGGTAAGAGAAATACAAAATTTAATTGATAAAGCTTCAGAGAATTACCAAAGTAGAAATGAGTATACATCTAAAGTAGAAACTGACTTTAAATGTTTGGTATCAACTGCTGGTTTTGCAAATAAAAATTCAACATATCAATGTTTAGGCTTTTCTTCACTCCAAGATCAAGTTAACTTTGTAGAGGGTTTTTGTAGCTTAGAGCAGTTATCTGACTTTAGAGGTGATTTAAATAGTACGCAGATCTCAGCGTTGTCAAAGGCTTTACAAAACAATCTTTTATTAAATGCTTATGGCCAAGAAGTAATAGACCAGTGCTCTAAATTAATGGTGACTAAGGAAAGTGATCAGAAGAGTAAGATCTCTTCTATGGTTAAAAGTATAATAAAGACGGATCTAGAGAATAGTATGTTAAATGATTCTCCTTTGGCCAGTAGCCCTACGAATGGGATTTGTAATCTTGATAAGAAGTTATGTGGTGAAGCAATGAAAGAAGCTGTAAATGGTGTATATGAAAAAGTAGATACGAAAAAGATGTTAAGGCTTATACACGATTGTAGTAGTATCACACAGAGTATTCAAGGTTATGTAGCTGTGTTTGATGCAATGCAAAGGAGAAATGATCTTAATAACAATGCAGTGTTTAAGTTGGCCTATTATGTGAAGGAAATTATGGAGAAGGACAGTTGCCGTAGTCTCCATCCAGAAGAAAGATCTCATCTTGAAGAGCTAAGAAGCAAATTACCAGAATCAGTAAAGAATGCAGTATTTTCATCAAAAGTATGTATTAAAAATGTTAAGTTTAATGAATATCTATATGCTGCTATTGATAATTTTAATTATGTTGAGCCCAGTGGTGATAAAGAACATAGAAGGAGAGTATTTACTTGGATTCCACACACGAGGGATTCACAATCTATATGGAAGATTGAACCTTATAGAGACAACTTTCATATAAGGAATGCTAAGTTTAATGAGTGTTTATACGCTGCTATTGATAATTTCAACTATGTTGATCCTAGTGGTGATAGAGAACTTAGAAGGAGAGTGCTTACTCGGTGGCTAGGAAGCAGGGATTCGCAAAGTACGTGGAAGATGGAGGCTTATGGTAATAATATTCATATCAAGAATGTTAAGTTTAATGAGTATTTATACGCTGTTCTTGATTATCTTCATTATGATGAAAATAGAAGGCAAGTGTTTACTTGGACTCCACAAACGAAGGATTCACAATTTGTATGGAGGGTTGAAGATTGTGGATCTACTCGCAAGGGGTGTGATATACAAGAAATAGATGTGAGTCTAGGCTCTGATCCCTTTAAAGCTATAGGGGTTAAGGACAAATTGAATAGTACTCAGATTTTGGAATTATCAAGAGGACTGCAAAACATTTCCTCACTAAGTGAGTATGATCAAAATGCAGTGGATCAGTACTTTAAGTTAATGCTGGACAGTGATCAGCAAGTAGTAAGTAAAATATCCTCTGTGGTTGAAAATATTAGAGAGCTTGTTTCTCCAGCAGAGGGTAAATTAGATTTAGGTAGTTGTGCAAGAAATAACGAAAAAGGCAATACTGATTCCTGTCCTGCTTTCATGAGAGATATACATAATGAACTTAATATAAATGAGAGAAGAAATATTAGTGTGGATGAAAAAGACGTAATTACTTCAGGCCATGCAAGACTTGATACTGAAAATTTCCCTATTCAAGAAAAAGTAATAAATGATGATACCAATAGAAAGAAAAGTTTGAAGAGAACATTAGATTTTCGTCAGTTAGTGAAGCAAGTAAATAAGGATTTAAGTATAAAACCAGTACCAATAGTTATAAAAGACAAAAATGATTTGTTAGTTAAACTTTCTATATCAGCCACTGATTTGCAGCAAGATGTAATAACAGTCAGGCTGAAAGATGCGCTTATAAATAAGTGGTATAAGAAATTACAAATTATTTTTGATAATGCACCGGTGAAAATAGATGATAATTTAGATTTAAAGTCTTCATTCTTTATTTCTGATGAAAAAATCATTGTAGTAACACCTCAAGATATAGAAGAAGGGAATAAGCTAATTATATCTAAGAAAGCAGGGCAGTATACCTACCTTCATGATAAGTATGACTTGATAGTTACCAATGCCTTTAATGCTGGCATAGAAGCAAATGAGTTGTGTATTATATATTTTAGAGATTTCTATAAAGAACCTAAAATGAAAACATTATCTATAAAGTTTATTGACAAAGAAATATTATTAAGTGATGAAATAGATAAAATAAATAATTCAGATAGTATTGATAAATTAAATAATGTAAGTTCTATTATTAACTTACAAGAGAGTTCTATAACTTTAGAAGTCCCAAACAGTGAAGATATAAATGCCCAAGGTGAACTTGACAGAACACTGTTGCATCTTGCTTCCGAGGCTGGTGAATTTGATAAGGTGAAACTTCTTCTTAATAAAGGTGCTAATATTGAAGTTCAAGATAAATTTGGGTACACACCAATATTTCTTGCTACTCAATCAGGTAAATGGAGCATAGTAAGGCTCTTACTTGATAAAGGTGCTAATATTGATGCTCAAGATAAGGAAGGTAAAACGCTTTTATACTTTGCTAATCAAAAGGATAATCTAGATATGGTTCAGTTCCTTCTTGATAGAGATGCTGATATTGAAATTCAAGACAAGCTTGCTTGGACACCGATACTTTATGCTGCTCAGTCAGGTAAATGGGATGTGGTCAAACTTCTTATTAGTAACGGTGCTAAATTTAATAATGAAATAACGATTCAAGGAACACCTTTACATTTTGCTGTGCAAGAGGGTAACTTGGATATAATTAGATTTCTTCTTGATGAAGGTGCGGATATTGAATCTCAAGACAAAGATAATAAAAAGCCTTTGCATCTTGCTGTTGATGCGAACAGGTTGAGTGTAGTCAAACTTCTTCTTGATAGGGGTGCTAGTGTCAACGTTACAGATATGTATGGCAAAACGCCTTTAGACTTAGCTACTGAAGAAGATGTGATAGAAGTTTTGGAGAAAGCACAGTTGGATCAAGGATTGTTAATTAATGCAAGGGATGGTAATCTTGATAAAGTAAAAGATCTTATCGCTCAAGGTGCCGATTTAGAGACTAAAGATAATAATGGTAATACTGCTCTACATAATGCTTGTAGTAATGGTCACTTGAAGGTAGTAGAATATCTCATCGAAAAGGGAGCTAGTTTAAAGGCTAAAAATAAAGAGGGTAAAACACCTTTAGATTTGGCTGTCCAAAAAGATTACGCAGATATAGTACAAACGATAGAACAAATGCAGTTAGACTTAAATGAAAAATTGTTATCTGCAGTAAAAAATGGTGATCTTAATAAAGTTGAGGATCTTATTAGCCAAGGTACTAGCTTAGAGGTGAAAGATAGCAATGGTAACACTCTTTTACATTATGCTTCTCAGAATAATCATTTGAGAGTAGTGAAATATCTTATCAAGAAGGAAGCTAGCTTAAAAGCTAAAAACAAAGATGGTGAAACACCTTTAGACTTGGCTGTTCAAAAGAATTACATAGATATAATAGAATTTTTGAAAAAAACACAGTTAGATTTAGATAAAGAATTGTTGGCTGTAGCAAACAGTGACGATCTTAATAGAGTCAAGGCTCTTGTTAGCCAAGGTGCTAGTTTAGAAGCGAAAGATAATAGTGATCATACTCCTTTACATAACGCTTGTAATAATGGTTATGTAAAAGTAGTAGAATATCTTGTCGAAGAGGGAGCTAGCTTAAAGGCTAAAAACAAAGATGGTGAAGCACCTTTACACGTAGCTGTTCAACATGATGGCACACTTGAAGTGATTGAGTTTATTTTGAGCAGAGATCTTAGTGGTATTAATGATGTAACTAATGAAGGTAGAACGCCTTTACATTTAGCCATAAAAGGGAATAAACCAGATACGATTGAACTCCTTCTCAGGAAAGGTGCGAGTATTGTAGTTAAAGATAAAAATGGTAAAACACCTTTAGATTTGGCTAAACAAGAAGATTATACAAATATAATAGAAATGATAGAAGAAGTACAATCAGAGTTAGATGAAAAATTGTTGATGGCAGTGAAAGACAACAATCTTAGTGAAGTTAAGGGTCTTATCAATCGGAATGCCAATGTTAATGCTAGAGATATGTACAGTTGGACACCACTACATTGGGCTGCATTCAAAGGTTATTTAGAAGTTGCAGAGTTTTTGGTGAAGAAAGGTGCTGATGTTAATGCTGCAAGTGAAAATCTTTATGGTAGCAAGCCTATACATATTGCTGTTGAGAATAATAATGAAAACATTGTAAAGTTTCTTCTTAGCAAAGGAGTGGATGTTAATGATACTGACAAGCAAGGTTATACACCACTGCACTACGCTGCATGGAGAAGCCGTTCAGAGGTTGCTAGTCTTCTTTTTGATAAGGGAGCTAATATCAATGCTGCAGATGCCTCTACTGCTGGTAAAAAGCCTATACATGTTGCTGCTGAAAATAACAGTAAAAGTATTATAGAGTTTCTTCTCAGCAAGGGGGTAAACGTTGATGAAGCTGATAAAAATGGTTGGACACCTTTACACTATGCCGCTAAGTTTGATCAATTAGAGGTTGCAAAATTCTTGATAGAAAAAGGAGCTAATATCAATGTTGCAGATGCCTCTACTGCTGGTGGAAAGCCTATACATGTTGCTGCTGAAAATAACAGTAAAAGTATTATAGAGTTTCTTCTTAGCAAGAGAGTGAGTGTTAATGATACTGACAAAGATAACAGGACACCACTACACTGGGCTTCTTGGAGCGGTAATTTAGGTGTAGTAGAGTACCTTATAGGTAAAGGAGCCAATATCAGTGCTAAAGATAAGGATGGTAGAACACCGCTAGATGTTGCTAAGTATCAAAAACATGATAATGTTATACAATATCTAGAACAAGCTCACTTCAATGAGCAATTATCTCTCGCAATACAAGATAGTGATTTTAATAAAGTTAAGAGTCTTGTAAATCAAGGTGCTAATATTAATGCCAAAGATAATGATGGTAACACTCTTCTACATAATGCTTCAAGGGGAGGTCGCTTAGACGCAGTAAAGTGTCTTATAAATAATGATGCTAACATAAATGTTAAAAATAATAGAAATTTGACCCCTCTACAAATTGTAGGTTCTAATAGTAATGTAGAAAGAGTTTTGAGGCAGGCACACTTGGATAAAGATTTGTTAATTACTGTGCGTGGTAGTGATGTTGAAAAAATTAAAGATCTTATTGCTAAAGGTATTAACGGAAACGAAGATAGGCATGGTGCATACTATTTTGCTTGGATCGGTGGCTTAGGTACAGTCAAGTTTATTGTTGAGAATGAGGGTGGTGTTAATGTTACTGATAAATATGGTTGTACGCTACTACATTGGGCTGCATTGAAAGGTCATTTAGAGGTTGCTACGTATTTAGTTAATGAGAAGGAAGCTAATGTGAATGCTAAGGATATCCTTGGAAGAACTCCTATGCACTTTGCTGTTATGAATAATCACTTGGATATACTGCATCATCTTATGAACAATAGGGCTAGTATTGGTGTTAAAGATAGTAGTGGAAAAACACCGCTAGATATTGCGAAAGACAAGGGGCACAATAAGATTATGGAATATTTAGAAGAAAAGCTCAGGGAAGGAGGAGGAGAACGCAAACGCCGTCATCTTGATGAAGATCACAGTCGTCATCGCTTATCACAAAAACCTCTTGCTATAGATTCAAGTAATCAACCTAAGATAGCAGCAAGCAGTGGCACAAGACCATCTTCATGGATAAATGATTTGTTTAGTTGGGTAAAAAGCTCTATAGGTGGGTTATTAAGTTCTGCATTACCTAAGGAAACATCAAGCACTCCAAGTCCAATATCACAACCAATGGATGTAAATGGTACAGTAATGTTACTTGACTTATTGATTAGAAGGGTTACAGGTCAAAAGTATGTTTCTACAGTAGATCAGTCTATATCTCCACTAGAGGCACAGGGATATGCACTAAATATTACAAAGGGATTTGAGAAAGTAGTAGAGCAAACTGCAAAGGATAGCAAAGTATCAGTGCATCGACTAAATATTGATTTTGTGGGAATACAGAAAGAAGTTACAGGAAAAATCATGAGTGGTAAATTTAATGAGATTTCAGGTATTTTAAAATCATATGTAGAGAAAGCATGTCCTGGTGAAGAAGCTGGTAAGTTAAGTTCTAAAAAGTTTGACAAGTTTATAGCTCAATTTAATAAGGGGCTGCTAAATCAATCAATAGAGCAGATATTACACAACAGAGATGGTACATTAGAAGTTGATGGTGCAAAGCAAATGAGTTTAGAGCCTCAAAGTTATTTAAGTAATGCTTCTATTCAAAGCCATTCAAAAGTATCAACTTGTCTTTCTGATGTAGGAGTAACCAAGCTTGGAGGTAATATCAATAGGTAGGTTATAATATAAGAGGTAATATGCCAAGTAGTGGAAAATTTAAAGTGAGGGTAGCCAAAATAGCTAGGGGAACCAGTATCAAGTTTGATGGTCTTAATACTAAAATGGATGAAGTAGACATTAAATGCTAAGTGGTTAATGTGTTTTCTATATTGAACTTACAGCACGTAGCTTTGATATAGAAGTTTAGGTAACGTTATGATAGTAATTTATATAATTCTATGTGTAATCTTTATAGCCATTTTAGACAGTTCACTAGATTCTTAATTGGGGGATATTTCTAACTTAGAGAAGGTTTTTGTAAATGTTAAAGTGAATAAGTAGGAGTATTATGTTTTTTCTTTGAGTTGTGAAATTTCAGAATGAGAGAGACCGGTAATTTGAGCTATAACATCTATAGATACACCGGCCTTGAGTGAGTTTTTGGCAACTTCAATTTTACCTTCAATTTTACCTTTTTCATGGCCGATTTGGATGCCTTCTTGTCTACCTTCATGTTTAGCATCATCAAGACGTTGTTCCAAAATAGCCTTCTCTTTCTGTACACTCAATATTCTTTCTTCATATGCGATCAAATCCTTTTCATTCCAGCGAAACCTGTCTAATTCATCATATGCTAGCTTTATTATCGGAGCTTCTGCTGCTATCTTTTTCAGATCTTCATCAGTTGTTTCCTCTGCGTATTTAAAAAAGAAACACCACCTCTCTGTAGTATTCTCTAACTGCTCTACTCTATTTTTTGTAAATTTAGGCAACTCAATAAAGACAAATTGTAGATCTTTTAAGTAATGACCATTGGTTTTGATATCACGTATATTATGAGTAGAAATATAGTCAACTTCTTCAGGCAGAAGGTTACAATTGGAAATAGCAATAAAGAAGACTTTCTGAAGATCAATGTAATTACCAGATTTATCTAATTGTCTTGAGTAAGCCTTAGCAGCATAAAGTTGAGCGCGTTTTTCAAAGCCTTTGGTTTTAGCGACCTGGTCAGGTAAGGAAGCAGTATTACTACTACTCCCTCCCTTAGAAACGCAGCATGCAGGTTTCCCCACACTACGCTTGAGCCCCTTATCTAAGTTCTTCTTTTCTAGAACCGGCTTGTCCTTCATGATTCCTCAGGAAACATCATTCTTAATGGTGACACCAACAGTAGAGAACCTTCTCTTGAAAAGGAGCTTGCTAACATTCTTGTTCGTTTCACTCTCTCATCAAAATACTTTTTCCATTTTAAGTCAAGGGGATTTGCATCCGCTCTGATTTTAACATGTCGTCTGATAGGTATATCAATCAGCTTAAGCAGTCTTAAATACCGTATCTCTTTTGGTTTGTTCTTGCATATGGGTGCAGCAAAAACCCATTGGCGTTGACCCATTACTTTGAAGTAACGATTCTTTATCCAACGTAATCCTTTACGAGGATGTCTTTTCTTTGCCCATTTCCATAAACTATGCCAAATTTCATTGTCGATCTTTCTAAACGCTTTTTTAGCACACACATGGTGATAGTAATTTCCCCATCCTCTCAGTAGAGAGTTGAGTGACTTAATTACTATAGCCTGAGTGTTCGCTATATTTGCTTTTATCAATGTACGTGCTTTATTAAGAAGTCTTTTAATACTTTCTTTCGAAGGTTTAATAATTAACTTCTTATTATATCTACGTACATTACAACCAAGAAAGTCAAACCCTGTTGTAATAAATGTAATCTTTGTCTTCTCTTCTGACAGAGCTAGACCTCTCTCATGAAGGAAAGATGATACTAATGGCTTAACTTCATTTTCCAGTAGTTCATGTGTAAAACCTGAAATAATAAAGTCATCTGCGTACCTAATTACATTCACTCCACTTCTGATTTTTCCTCTTCTTTTGCTACCTAATTTACCAAAGCGACTTTCTAATAACTGTTCAAGACCATCTAAGGTAAAGTTAGCTAGTATTGGAGAAATTATACTTCCTTGCGGAGTGCCAGCAGTTGTGGGATACAGAGTTTTCGATTCTAGGAAACCAGCCTTTAACCAACTATGAAGAATTTTCTTTTCCATAGGAATATGCTTCATAAGCCATTCATGGTTAATGTTGTCAAAGCACCCTTTGATATCACCTTCTAGTATCCATTGTGGTCGATTGCGTCTTGCCAGTAATAAGTGACAAGCAGCAATAGCATCCGCGCAGGATCTTTTAGGTCTAAAGCCATAGGAGTGACGGTCGCTGATCGTTTCAGATACTGGCTCCAGGGCAAACAGATATAATGCTTGCATGGCTCTATCTTTTATCGTTGGTATTCCAAGAGGTCTTCTTTTGCCATTAGATTTACTGATATAAATCCGTTTTAGCGGAGAAGGTTTATATCCTCTTTGCTTTAACTGCTTTATTCCTTGAAATTTAGCATTGCAAGTTGACCATAGTTGACGATCTACACCCGCTGTGTTTTTTCCTTGGTTTTCAGTTACTCTCTTAACAGCCAAAGCTTTTCCGCTAAAAGAGCGTGTGAGAAGATGTTGTAAAGCTTTTACCTTACCCCATCTTCCTTCTTGGACAGCCTTAACAATACGTCTTTGTAGCCTCACAATAACTTTCTGGCATTTCTTCCATGGCAATTGCTTCCATGCTTCAAAGCTTTCGGTAGATGCACTTACAGGTTTACTTGTAATCATCTGCTTTCCTACCTTAAGTGGTTAACAAAGTTTCTTGTCACGAGGGACCAAATGGAAGTCTGCTCGTTTTCACGCGAATTAATGTTACAAATTCTATCCATTTCGTTACAAAATGGCATTCGCTTTCTCCATTCTCCTTTACCTGCACTTCCATCAGCATTCCTTGCGGTTTGCTTGCCATGTAGGCGAAAATACAGGCTTACCCTGTTCCTCCAGTCATACAGCAGTGGGTTAGGTGGCTTCTCTATACCGGTGGAGTTATTATTTGCGTACATCTAGAAATGAAAAATGTAACTTATCCACATTACCTTTTGGTCAGAGCTTATCAGCATCTTTAGCTCCTTAATCATTACGATACTTATGAAGCTTCACTTACGTTCACCATACCACTAGCCTAGCTCTCCAACCACATGATACTTGTAGTTTATGCTCCTCTCACGATTGAGCATCTTCTTTTTCAAGAGGAGGTTCATTGTCCGCATCGCTTGGCACCAACCGGTTGCCCGATTCGCACTGATGCGTAGACTCAGACGGCAAAACATCTGGTTTAATAAGTTTTAGAATCCTTTCAGTTTCTTTCTGAATGAATTCCTCTCCTTTTAAACAATATGACCGAAGACTTTCAGGTCGCACCATTTCGATGACAAATCTATTACCAATAGAGTCTTTGCAAAGAACATCAACAATGCTTTGTTTGTCAGAAGCAATTTCAGGATCCATGATAGTACTAAGGAATTCAATTTCCATTATTTGATCAGAAGTAGAAAAGTCCAAGATATCGTTGAGGAAGTGAATGAGGATGTTTTTATTCTTTTCAGAGCCAAAGATCTTTTTAAAACTCAAGTCATTTTTTGGATCAAGAAACTTAGAAAGAGCCATAGGAAATCCACTTAAAAAGTATTAACAATTATACACAATTCTGAAGAAATATTCAACTAAAATTGAAACGTAGAAGTTTTTGTATATCTTTTGTTTGGTAGTATTAACCTGTATAATATCTATTTCTGTATGGCAAAGCATACTACTGTTTCCATAAGGTACCAAATAGCGCAAAAAGTAAGGAGCTGGAGGTTAAAGAGAAAATATACTCTAAAGGATTTAGTAGGCAAAACAGGCATAAACTATCATACGCTGCTAAGATATGAGCAAGGAACATGTGGCATTCCAATTGAAAGGCTAAAAGTGATAGCAAATGCATTATCAATTCCTATTAGAAATCTCTTTCCAAGACTAAAGGTTCTAAGAGAAGATAGTCGTTTTGACAAATCTAAGACCGAGGAAATGTATAATTTCATAGAAAAAACAGGAGGACACAAAGCAATTTATGCATTTGTCCGAACTGAGGAAGAAAGTAATATAAAAGCAGCAAGAATAAAAATTGCAAAGGATCTAGTTAAAGCAGGGCTTGATACTGAGATTATCTATCGAGCAACAGGCTTATCAATTGAAGAATATGCTGATAAAGAGAGATACGAGCCAAACGAAGGACAAGAGATCAAGAAGTGGAGAATAATCAGAGGCTATACTCAAGAAGAATTAGCAAAAAAGCTAGATGTAGGTCCCTCACAGATACATCACTATGAACAAGGTAGCGTTACTCTTTTAAGTGAAAGGTTATGGGAAATAGCAGAAAAGTTATCAGTGAATGCTGAAGATTTGATAAAGGAATACAAAGAAAATGATGGTGAAGCAGAAAATGAATTATTAAGTTGGGCAAGAGAATATAGAAAAATTGACAATCAAGAATCACGAGATGAACTGAATATATGGGTAGAATTTTTATTGCAAAGAAAGCAAATTTACAGAGAGAAGATTGATAAAGTAGAGAGAATGAAAGTTGCAAATAATTTATTTCAGTTAGGTTTTTCTACTGATGTTATTTCTAAAATAGTAACAACTTCTTTTACATAAACAATTAATTTTCAATTAGATAAAATAAGCATACGTTAATATCTTAAATTATTCATGAAAAAATAAGTAAAAAAGATTGAAAAATTGATTTGACTTCACTCGAAAGCTATGGCTCTATGCCAATGCTGATAAAAAACAGCAGTAAATAATTAAAAACAATTTGTTATTAACGAGGAGTATATTTTATGAATAATAGTGAAAAACTTACAGAAGAAATAGAGAGAGTACTACAAAGTGGAGGAGGAAGTGCTCTATTTGATCGTGAGATAGTGTGTGCGCCAAGAAGTGCGTAAGGAACAGTTGGTGAAAATCCAACACGGGTAAAGCTTAGCCAGCAGCCTGGAACAAACCATTATGCTGCGTAAGGTAACGAGCGTAGTAAAGCTAATGGAATGGACAACATAGGGTGCAACGAAAGTGAAGGTATTGAGTCCCGTAATTCACGCGTCATGGGGGCCGACACTTTACATTTGGTGGAAGGCAGCATGGGTAATAACGCTAAGGCAAGGTATTACTCACCCCGTCGGGATCGAAGGCCGCGTCATGTGTTGAGAGGGACCTTACGTGAACTTGGGAGATCCTTTGTATTCCTGTAAGGGTACTCTGGAACAAGTCAATAAAGGCGAGGACTGGAGGAAGATGCAAAGGAAGTCGGACTAACTGATAGTACTCGGAGTGTGGGAAAGCCACATACAAGGGGAAGCGGTTAGCAATATAGTGACTGGTATAGGGATTGCTATACCAATACAACAGAGATTGGAGGAGTATGCAAGGAAAACTAAACCAGATAGCAGTAAGGGCTAAGCAAGATAAGCGAGTAAAATTTACATCGCTAGTTCATTTGATTAATGAAGAGAATCTTGCAGAGTGTTACAAGGAACTAAAACGCAACAAGGCTTGTGGTNTAGTTAAAGAATAAAAGTCCTGAAAAAGCTATTCTTTTAGTATAAATAGTTGCAGAATATATAAGATCTTTTTATAATTTGCGTATTAAGTTAATTATAAAGCAATAAATTGCTCTTTAGACTTGAATAACATGCTTAATAGGAGGCTATATGACTACTAAAAAAACAGTATCATTTGATGATACAGATGGAAATACTTATGAGTTAATCATTGATTCTAAAAAATTACCAAAAGGACTATATAGTGCTATTGAAGGTATAAGTCGTACTGGCAAAAAAAATCAGCAGCCTATATTTGTAGACGAGACCGATAATAAACCAAAAATATTTGGTGATAAAAGCAGGTTTGAGAAGCCTGAAGGTGTGCCTTCCCCTAGCGATGTTTCTGAAAAATCAATCAATCTTGGAGAAGGACGTGAGGTTCATAACACAAAATCTTCAAATCGTCAAAATCCGTTTATTCCAACCTTAAGCAAGATAGAGCTAAGTGCAAGTGAAAATGCAGAATTGAGGTGGTTTAAAAGTAGAGTAGTAAAGGTAAAAAGCGTAGATGAACTGAACAAAGTGATAGATCAAGCACTAAGTGCTGGAATTAGGATAAATGCGTATAGTGAAGGACAGAAGAGTTTTGCTAATGGAGTAATATCGAAAATGGCTTCAATCAAATGCAAAGAAAATGAGAAGGAAGACATAATATGTGAATTGATGCTAAATGGAGCGATATTCAGTTACGATCTATTGCAGGATAAGGGAATAATTGAAATGCATAACAAACTGTATCAAGAGATTCGTCCACAGATAGATGAGTGGCTTAAAGAACTGAGAGAAATTGGTGAAAGTGCTATTGAAAATGAAGGAATCATAGAAAATGTGGAAATAGACAATCAGACATTTTTTATGAAATTTTCTGAAAATAGTAAGGTAGATGTTGCAAGAGTATTGGAAGGTACAAAACATTTAGGATTAACCATAGGAGAGGTAAAATTAGGAGGTGATGTTATAGAAATAGGAAATAGTAAGGTTGAGGTTAGAAGTGGAAAAGAAGGTGAGAGGAATTACGTTGATGTGTCTGATAATAGTGCTTTTGAGATAACATTTCCTACAAGTATTGGTAGCCTAAAAATTGTAGTGTACCATAATGCGGAAAATGACAGTCAAGTAGAGGTCAGAGTAGCAGATAAAGAAATGTGGTCTGAACTACAAAAGAGAAGGGAAAATATAGGAAAAGAGTGTTTTTTTGGAGGAATGACGGTCACAGAAGCGGTAGAAAAAGGAAGTTTTCCTAGGAGTGGTAAGTGGAGTAAAGAAAAGGTAAAAGAAGAAATAAAGGCGATTAGTAATAATGAAGCATTATCATGGGTTGATAGGGTGTGTGGAGGTAGTAAAGAAACCTCTCGAAAGCTTTAAACAATCGGAAACTTTTCCTCAATAAAGTTAAGCTATAGCAAAAAATTTTCTAGCAGGGTATATATGTTTATTTCCGCAAAAATAGTGAACAATAATACAAAGAACATTAGCCCTGCAAGATACAAAATAGCACAAAAAATAAGAAGCTGGAGGCTAAAACAAAAGTATACCCTAAAAGATCTAGTAGAGAAAACAGGCATAAAATATCATACATTACTAAGATATGAGCAAGGAGCATGTGGCATTCCAACTAAAAAATTAAAAGTAATAGCGGAAGCATTATCAGTTCATGTTGGTAGCTTATTTCCTAGACAAAAAGTACTGAGAGAAAATTGTTCTTTTAACAAAGAATGGATGATAGCAAAAATAAAGGGACAAGAGTCATGCAAGTTGATTCGCGATTTAACTGGGTTTATTCAAGCTGAAGAGGAAAATAATGTAAAAGCTGCAAGGGTAAGCATGGCCAAGAACTTAGCAAAAGTGGGGTTTGATAATGATATTATCTATCGAGCAACAGGCTTATCAACTGAAGAATATGATAATAAGGAGAAAAAAGGCTCTGAGCATTCAAACGAAGGACAAGAGATAAAAAAATGGAGAATAATAAGAGGGTATACTCAAGAGGATTTAGCAAGAGAGCTAGACATAGGACCTTCACAGATACATCACTATGAACAAGGGAGTGCTACCATTTTAAGTGAAAGATTATGGGAAATAGCAGAAAAGTTATCAGTTAATCCTGAAGATCTGATGAAGAAAGAAGAAGATAATTATAAAGCAGAAAACGAGCTATTAAGTTGGGTGAGAGATTCTAAAAAGATTGACAATCAAGAATCACGAGATGAACTGGATATATGGGTAGAATTTTTATCGCAAAGAAAGCAAGTTTACAAAGAAAAGATTTACAAAGCGGAGGCAACAAAGGTTGCGAATAATCTACGTATGCTGGATGTTTCTATTGATGCCATTTCTAAAATAACAGATTTATCTATTGAGGAGCTTGAAAATTATGCTTTCAAAACTTAGCCTGGTTTAAAAACTGCAGTAGTTTACTTACTCATAAATAATATATTAAGATATAAGTAAAAGTAGTTAATATATCTATTCTAAACCCTTATTTAGCTGACTCAACTGAAGCATTTTCATAAAGTTTTGCTGCTAATTTGTGTTGTTTGATAAACTTCAAATTTAATGCTTTTAAAATTGATGCTGAAAACACATATTGCTAATGCTAGCAGAGAAGCTAGTTGGCACAGCCGTCAGTACTCCCGATTACTTTTCCTGATAATGTGATAGTATTCGCAAGTATTATCATATATTACAAAAAAATCAGTTAGCATTTCTGTTTATTAAAATTATACAATAAAGCTGCATTTTATATAATACTTCTCAAATCATTTCTACTAAATATTTATGAATATGGTTAAACAGTAGATAGAGGAAACCTTGTCTAGTATTGATCTTTTTTATAGTAAAGTTATCTCATAAAATATTAAATTTGGAGTTTTATGGATCACAGACTAAGAGCTTATTTGCTTGGAGTTACCTGGTTTATACTCAGTTTACTTAGTAGTGTAGTTAATGATACTATATCAAAGTGTCTCGGTTTACACCTTCAAAGTTTTGAGATAATCTTTTTCCGTTTTTTATTTAGCACTATTACTCTTATACCTTTTATATTTTACTATGGAATAGGAGTTTGTAAAACAAGCCGAATATCTATTCAAATAACTAGAGGTGCATTGTTGTTTTGTGGAATGACCTTATGGACCTATGGGTTGACTATTTGCCCAATAGTAACTGCAACAATTATAGGTTTCTCAATACCATTATTTGTTATGCTTCTTGCAATTCCTTTGCTGGAAGAAAATATAATTTGGCAAAGATGGGTAGTAGCTGTCATTGGTTTTATTGGTATTGCTATTACTACTAAAGCTTATAGCGAGGACTTTAATCCTAAAATTCTTATTTTTATTGTATCCGCATTAATCTTCGCTACACTAGATGTACTTAATAAGAAGCTTGTAATGAAGGAGACAATAATAAGTATATTATTTTACTCAGCTCTAACAACAACAATTTTTTCCACTCCATCTTTGTTATTTTATTGGCATATGCCTTCCTTGTCAGAATTAATATTACTGCTGATTTTAGGAATAAGTTCAAACCTAATTCTGTTCTTCATGTTAAAAGCTTTTGCTCTTACTGATGCTACTGCACTTGCACCGTATAGATACATAGAGCTAATAATTTCTGCAATAGTAGCATACGTTATATTTAATGAATTACCTGATAAAAGTGCTTTATATGGTACTTTGATATTAATACCATCAACCTTATTTATAGCTTATTCGGAAGGTAAGGCAATTAAGAAAAATAGTGTAATACTTTTGGGTAGTAACAAATAAAGATATAAGAAGGTAATTTTAATTATCCGTTTAAAGTTTTGAACTATCGCTATCATATAAACTTGAATTTGAAATTTTTGAATATTTCAGAAATGTCCAAAAAAGCATACTGGTCAAGTTAAAAGAATACATCTAATATAGCAACCATTTAAGGTAGGTATCTTATTTATTTTTTTTGAGAAGTTTTGATCTGAAATGAGATAATTTTTTTTAAATAGTCTATAAATTACTAATTTTATCATTTAATATCTAAAATAATTTTTACCGTTTCTCTTTTTTTTTATGCCACTTCTTAACTTGACGAGTATGGCAAATATCAGTAAATCATTTTTTTTAAGTAGTATTTTTGGCTTAGCTTCTTAAAACATTTTTTTGGAGAAGAGATATCCCTTGTTACAGAATTTTTTTGGCATTCCTACGTATCAAGATAAAATATCACAGAATTTCTCTATCACTTTTTGATTGTCCTCTATCATTGCATTTGCCTCTTGCTGAAGAGATTTGATATTTTTTGATGTAATGTTATCCATGTCAGCCGACGCTAGCTTCAATTGCGATTGTATTCTTACGTATCTATTGCCTATTACTTGATTCATCTGATAATTTACGCAGTCCAGTCCAGAGGCAAACATCACATTTAACAAAGGTTTTATCCAGCCTATTTTTCCAAATCTCTTTGAATTGGCTATGCTTCTATCTGTTCTTCCAGTACCTATCGATAACAGTATAATCTCATCATTTGGAAACAATTTCTTACCACTTGCGTATGCACATGCCGCTGGATTATTTGCAAACACCCCTCCATCCACTAGTACCATTTTCTTTTGGTTGATTTTAAGATATTTAGGTGCAAAGTAAGTAGGTGCTGCAGTTGTAGCTCTGAGTGCATCTTTCAGCTTAATATTACCTTCTTTCCAGCTTTTGAAGAAAAATGGGCAATTATTCTGAATATCGTAACTCGTAATCAACACATTACTTAAAGTGTTTTTTAGAATATCCTCTCCAAAATATTTATCCAGTACAGATTCAATATTTTTATGTGGATATTGTGCGCAGTTAAACCAAGATAGTATTGATCGCCTAAAAAATGAAGACTTAAAAATATATGGTCCATATTCCCGATAGAACTCGACTAAATCATTAGCAGAATATTGAGGTTTATCTTTTTTACATAATCCTGCTATAACAATTCCACCGGTTGAGGTCCCTGCCATAAGATCAAAGATTTCAGCTACCCTCTTTCTTGTTCTTTTTTCTATTTCTGCTAGAATAATGGCTGGTATTATGCCCCTTATGCCTCCTCCGTCAACTGAAAGGATGTATTTTTTCATGATTAGATATTTATTAATTCTGTTAACTTGCTCACTTTTATCAGGTTGTGTTACCTGTCCAAAAACTACAGTCTGTTTTACACCTAGGGAAAATTGTGCCGAACAAATAACCAATGCTATAGATCAAGCTCAAAAATCTATATTAATTCAGGCATATCAATTTACTTCAAAGCCTATTGCACAATCTTTAATTAGAGCAAAAAAACGTGGTATTGATATTAGGGTTATCCTAGATGAATCACAGGTCAGCTCAAAATACAGCGTCATCAATGAATTATTTAGGCAAAAAATACCGATATACATAGACTATAAACCTGCAATTTCACACAGCAAAATTATGATTATTGATGAGCAAAAAATCATAACCGGATCATTTAACTTTTCAGATGCCGCTCAGCAAAGAAATGCTGAAAACCTATTGATCATAACAGGAGATCCTCCACTAGTTGAGCAATACATCGAAAACTGGAAGGATCGTAAATCTCAATCTGATCCTTATACACCAAAAGTAGAAGAATAATTACTTAAAATCAGCTTTAAGCTCATCCAATTCCTCAGAAAGATTTTTTACCCTTTCCTCAAGTACGAGTACCTTTTCCATTAAACCATATTCAATAAGTTTATCGTGAAATTGTACCCTTGAGTCTAGCTTGGATAACCACCATATCAATGCTACGGTTTGGATTAATATGGTAACAATTACCGTAATTGGGATTTTTTGATTTTGCATGTTTCTCCTAATTGTGTAATAAAAAATTTTCAACTACTTCTTGTTTCCAGTTACGAAATATTACCGCTCAGACTCGTGTTTCTTTTCAGCATTATAGAGCAAGTGTATAATTTCATCGTACGGTTTATCTTTATTATGCCGTGATCTTAGTACAGCTACATCTCTTGGGTTTTTCCCACCTGTGTCTCTAATGTTAGGGTTTGCGCCTTTTTCTAACAAAAGTTTAATTATCTCTAGGTTACCTTTGTATGAAGCTGCATGTAATGCTGTCCATTTTTCATATTTTGCTGTGTTTATATCAGCTCCTTCCTCTATTAGAAATTTAACAACTTCAAAACATCCTGCACCTGATGCATAATGTAATGCTGTTAATTCGGGAATCTGTGTATTAATATCTAATAGATTATTTGCTGAAAATTTCACTACTTCTAGGCTGCAGCTCTTAGAAGCAACTTGCAACATTGTTTTATAATTATCTGTAGCTTTTGTTTTCATATAGCAATAGGTAATAACAACACATATTATCATTGTTATACACCACCAAAAATGTAGCTTATTTCTTGAGTCTCTATTCATATTCAATACTTTTTTCAACATTAAACATTTGTTTTACTGATTTTCCTTTAACGTTGATGCTGACAACACAGTGCGATAACCTGAACTATTTAACACATGTTCCGCTCTGTCAATTATCCATTCACCGTCTATATCTTGATGAAACCCTAATAAACTGAGTTTTGCCTCTGCAAATAGTTCTGGATTACCAGGCATAGTAACATCCAATACTGCATTATTTCGCTTTAATTGTTTTAACTTAGCATTTGCTGCACTTAGTGCTGATTCTACATTAGAGTAAAGCGTTTGTATAGTATAACTTGGGCTACCAAAGCCAACTGTTTCTGACATAGTTTCACCTCTTTCATAGCTATGCCATTTTGCAACCACTGAGTTGTACCTACTCACAGTAAAATGCACTTTCCAATTTATCGTGTCTTGAGGTCTAATAGCTGTTGTTCCTAAAGCTTTTCCAGTTGCCGACTTTGCTCTGCCTTTTGGAATAAAAAGTATGTATCCGCCAGCTAACTTTGCCATTGCCTCACGTTCTATTGCTATTTTTGTTAATAAACTTATATCACTTTCTTCTGTTTGGTTAATATGTGGAATCAACACATTTTCAAATTCTTCTGCAACTTTGCATCCATATCCGTGCTTTTCTGCTATTTCCTTAACCAAGTTACCTAGAGTAATTTGATGCCATTCTTTAGATACTTTCTCCTTTAATGATAGTCTTAAATTTGTTGCATGAGCCTTTATTAGTAAGGTTTTAGGTGGACTCTGTACCGTAATTTCATTAACTGTATATATACCCATGGGCGTCACTCCGATTTCCCTATACCCTAAAGAAATATCCAATTCATCTGGGATATTTAAGTTTTCATCTCTGTAATCAACACACACTTCAACTACATCGTCTATTGTCCCAGATTCATCGGTAAGGCGTAATGATATAACTCTATCTTTAATTGATTCACATTTATCTATTATAAAATCTGGCTGCATTTATTCCCAGATCTTCAATTTTGACTTTTGTATTGTTTTTTGAATAGTAGGGAGCTTTATCTTTAATCCTGCCGGTAAAAAGCTTCCGTATTCTGCCAAACCTAAGTTCTCTGCTAGTACTAATTCCACTACTCCATCCGTAAATCCGTAATGTTTCCAGCAAATCAGATCTAGCATTTCTCCTTCTTTGGCTAAATAATATATAGTCATCTATAGCTCTTCAAACTCAAACTAAATTCAACTTTTCTTGGTAGTCCATTAGGTAAAAAATACATCTGCTTTTCTTCTAACTTGGTAATTACGAATTGTCCTAAAATATTACCTAAACTATCTACTAAAACATGTGGGTTTTCAGCTTCTTTCATATTCTTTAATTGATTTAGCCCGTTGAGATTATGTAGATAAATCGTTCCTTCTAAATCTATATTTTCTGTACCTTGACCGATATTTTGTAATAGTGGTATATTTTCAATACACTCAATTGTACTCCAACGATTTTCTCTATTATACTTTAAACTTGTTGGAGCAAATTTATAAGGGCCAAGAGACAACATTTTAATAAACGGAGTCTATGGTATCAAATAAAACATCACGTGACTTTTCTCTTATCCTTTTTATTACTTCATCTGCAAGACTATGAACATCTTGATTTGGCTCTGCTTTAATGCTGATAGTATAATTATTAGTGATGTTCTGAGTTTTATTTTGTTCTTTATTTTCAAATTTACTCTTTGCAAATATCTTATCATTATCACTCTCTGTAAACTTTTTCTCCTCAATAAGGCTTTTGATTCTGAAGCTATTCTGATTTCTATTGGAAAATTCTTTAATTATACTGTTACCTAGCAAAGGATTTCCACTGTTGAGAATATTACTCTTTAGGGGACTATGTACTGCTTTTATTTCAGTAACAATACTTTTTCTTTTTTCAAATTCTTTCAGTGGACTATTTTTAGCAAATATGCTACTAACTGTATTTTCTATCCATGAAAAGGCTTCTCCTATAGGTTTAATGAGTGATTTTATGTATTCCAAAAAGCTAGAAAAAAAGTCTTTCACCTTTTGCCAGTTAGTCACAACAAGAGCTGCACCAGTAACAAGACTTGCTATTAAAAATCCAATCGGGTTACTCATTATAGCGAGTGTTATTGCTCTTAGTCCTGTTACTACTGCAGGAAAAACTGTAGCTGATAAAAATGAAAATACTCCAAGTAGGTTTGCTTTCAGACTAAAAATCGTACTTCCTAGCAATGTAAATCCGTATCCTAGTCCTACTGCTACAATTTTTAAACTTATTAAAGCTGCTATAGTTCCCATGATTGCTGTAGTTAAGGTTGGATATTTTTCTGCAAACTCTGCTATATATCTAGTTTTTTCTTGTAAAAATTCAGCTATAAATTTTAAAGTAGGCAGCATCACCGAGCCCAGGTTCATACCAACTTCAGCTATTGCATTTCGAAGGAGTCTTAATTTATTGGCTGTAGTGTCTGCACGATTTTTGAATTCTTTTTGCAGAGAGCTTCCGTACTTTTCTGTATTAGCCAATAACTTTATTGCATCCTCATACTTATTAAAACTTCCAGCTAATAATGCAATATCATCTTGATATTCCTGACCGAAAAGTTTCATAAGGATTGTAGAACGTTCCTGATTATCCATTTTCTTTAGAGTTTGAAAAAAGTGAAGTAGTGTTTCTTCTCCGCTTTCACTGATCCTTTGTACCATTTCTTCCGCGGTTATGCCCATTTCTTCTAGTGCTGCTTTGAATTCTTTTCCTTGACCTTCAGCAGTTTGAAGTTTGCTAAGCAGTGCATTTATAGCAGTTGCAGCTTTTGCTGGTTGTTTACCTAAACTAATAAAAGCATTTACTAAGCTGCTGGTTTGTTCAAACTTTAATCCAAACTGCTTTGCAGTACCACCAACTATTGCTAGAGCTTCAACCATATCTTTTGCTTTAGCAGCAGTGTTATCTGATAAGTGGTTGATTACATTACCAACATGCTCCATTTCACTAACATCAATTCCATAAACGTTAGAGAGTTTAGCTATGGAATCACCTGCTTGCTCTGCAGACATATCAAATGCTGTAGACATTTTTGCCACCGTTTCTGTAAATTTGAAAAGATCTTCTTTTTTGATACCAAGTTGACCACCGCTTGCAGCTATTTGTGCTAATTCTGCAGCAAATAATGGTACAGTACGTGACATCTCTTTTAACTTCTTAACAAATTTATCAGCTTCCTTTGTTTCTTTGTTAAACTCAACTACTTTTGCAACATCAGCCATAGCCGATTCAAAATCAACAGCAACTTTAATTGGCGCTGCAAGCGTTAGCCCTAGCCCAATAGTCTCTATAATTTGTGACTTAAAATGTGCTTTGGTTGCTAAAAAACTTTGGTGACTACGTATTGCAGACCCAAGTTTACCATACTTACCTTTTAGCGCTTCAACAGATGAACCAAGTTTATATTGGTCACTTACTAATGACTTAATATTTCTGCCACTTTTCCTTACTTCTTCATTAAATGAATGCAAAGCATCTCTCTTTTTCAAATATGCTTCTTTTGCTTTTATTGCGGAGGTTTTAGCCTTGTCAAATTCTGCTTTTAAAGTTTTGCTTGGTTTCTCTATCGCTTTCATTTGTTTAGCTAAAGATTTTACCTGATCTTCAAAGCCTTTCCATGACCTCTTGCTAGTCAAAACATCATGACCTAACTGCTTAAACTTTGATACTGATTTTAAAGATGAGTCAAGCTTTCTTATATTCTCACCAAGACGAGTAAGTTGACTACTGCTTCCCTTTATTACAGTATTAAAACTGCCATCAAGTACCGCACCTATTTTTATCGATAATACTGACATTTGAACTCCCTAGCTAATTTGCTCCATAAAATAAACTCACTAATCTCCATATCAAGAATGTGCTCAACTCCACCACCTATGATAGAGCCAAGCACTAGTATTTCTAATCTCAAGTTTTTTGGATAATTGGTGAAAAAAAATCCTTTAATACCTCTTGCACTTTCACATAATCAGCAATATCTAACTCTTCAATCGCTTCTTTTGCAACTGATGTCAAATTGGCAGTCAAAGTTACTTCCTTACTTAGATCACTACCATTAAGTCTCTCAATAGCTAGATAATCTCTAACTTTTGGACGTCTAACGGTAAGTTCTGAGACAGAAATACCATCAACTGTTATTGGGTTGTTTAGTGTTATAGTTTGCATAAAATTTTCCTATAAAAAATAAAATCTTGTAAAATGTTGTAACTATTTGATCAACATCTAAAAAATAGAATTCTAAAAATCTTCATATTCCAAGCACCGTTTGAAGTAGTGCCATCTGATCAACACCATTTATCTTTCTAATCATATTTTCAGCATCGATTTCTATTAACTCATTACCACCTATAGTAAGTTTATAGTAATGAGCAGCGACAGTGCATTTGAGAGTGGCTTTTTCAGCAGGTTTCCAGCTACCAAAGTCAAATTCTTTGAATATGCCTCTAAGGTTGATAATTACTCCTTCAACCTCATTGCTGCCACTGCCTTGTAATCCGCCCCTTAGCGTCAAAGCTACTGAATTTCCATCTATCAAACCAAAAAGTCTAAAAAGTTCTGAATCATATTCTGCAAAAGTAAAATCTGCTTCAAGCTTTTCCATGCCCATGTCAATATTTATTGGAATATCCATACCACCAGCTCTATATTCTTCAGTTTTTATGGTAAGCTTCGGTAAGGTTATTTCATCTATTTTTCCTGCATAACCCCGACCATCTACGAATACATTAAAATTCTTTAAAATCTTCGGTAACATCTCTTTCTCCCATTTTTATAATATTGTACCACTCACAAGATGTGACCTGAAAGTAATCTGTTCTGCCGGATATGGTGGTGTAAACTCGAAGTCAAAATACACTTTCCCGCTTGCAATGTTTGCCGGTGTATTGAGCTCTGGAGTTGCGTAACATTTTCCGCTAATAATCGCTCCTTGTACTTTTAAATTGGCCAAATAAGAATTTACCCCCTCAATCACATCATCTATATAGGTTTTGGTAATATTGCGATCAACTGCCCATAAATGAGCTCGAAGTAAACTATCATTGATTAAATCTGCAGTGCGCCTTACTGATAGAAAAGCCCATTTCGAATCGTTTGAACATGTTCTATTTCCCCAAAGCCTATAGCCGTTTTGATGAATTATCGTTGTTACTTCATTTTCATTTAAGTGGTTTGCTCTGCAATTTGTATTACCGAGCGTAAAATCAATAGGCCTGCTTGTTCCAACAATACCATTTATCTCTTTGTTTGAAGGTGAATGCCAAAATCCTTGTTCGCTATCTACTTTTGCTATTAAACCAGCTACAAATGGGCTTGCTGGCAAGGTTCCTTCTTTTCCTTCAATAAATACCTTAACCCAAGGGTCAACTACGTAAACTCTTGAGCTGCCTACACTTTTTCTCCATTTTATTGCTTCTTCATCATTAGTATTTGGTCCATCTGCTACTATTATGCTTCTCAGCTTTTCTGCTATAGAAATTAAAGCGCCAACCACTGGATTTTTGCCATCTTCTGGTAGTTGGTGAGTAAATTGAGGTGCAATTAGTATTCTTGGCGCAACATGAACTATGCTTTCACTGCTGAGGAATGCCTCAATTCCCTGATATTCTCCGATTTCTTCATCAACACCGCCAATTATATTTTTCAGCGTCTCTTCTTCTTTTAATTTTTGATCGCTGTTTTCACTTTCTTTAACTCGAATAACTACTACTGTTGCACCAATTTGTGTAAAGATAGAGCTTACTGCTTGTGGAAGGGTACCTGTTTTACCAAGCTTAGCAGCCTCTTTTAAGCTTCCTGCTATCAGTACTGGCTTATTCAGTGGAAATTTTTGCCCATCTGCTTCAGGAGCAGTACCAATTACACCTATCACTGATGATTTAGCTGTACGTACTGCTCTTGACCCCGAGGTTACCTCAATGACATTTACTCCGTGTAAAAATTGTTCTGTCATATAGTTGATTTATGCGTTATAAGTTTGCTAAAACTTGCTCTTTAAAATTGTTAAAAACTCTGTAACTCTTTGATTTCCCTAACTTTCTTCTTGTTCCAAATCTTCTGATTACTACTTTTTAAGATTTAGTATATTTATTAAAATAAAGACAAAAACTAGAAAGTGTAGAAAATTTCTCATTTTGCAATAACTCCAACTCAATATCTTCTTTACTCCTCTTGGCAATTTCTCCCCCTTCTGTTAAACGATTACCAATAAAAATCCTCTCTAGCTTGTTTTCAAGTATTGTGGTTTCAACTTATTTGTAAGCGTATTTTCTTCCTCTTTTACTGCCAAAGTTTATATGTTGCATTTAACCCAGGACACTGCCACGCTCTTAGTGTTCTCTCTACATCGATCTCAAGTCCTGTGGTTAAAAAATTACTGCGAAAGTTGTATATTCCCCACTGGATAAATTGACCATAGATTGTGCTATACGTATGCTCACTTGCAAAGAACTCAGGTGTCTCACCAACTCTTTCACCTCCTGAGTGAAGATTGGATGACGTATAAAGTAACACTGTAACAGTTTTTCCTGCTGGAATGATTATGTTACCTGATGCAATAAATTCAGGACTGTTAATTTCATGCTGGTAAATACGTGTCCAAGTAATTCTCGAAATCTCTGACTTCCTTGTATTAGTTTTATCAGGTGTACCTATAAATAATCCTGCTCCTCCATAATTAACTTCATCTTTATACCACATTGCAGATCCAACAAAGTTTAGAGTTTTACTTATATCTACATTGCTTGTGTTTTTTACGAATATTACTCCCAGTGCAGCATAAGGGTATTTCAGCATATTGAATTGCTCAGAAAATCCATCATACATAAATCTTGGGTATGATTCTCCATAGATAAATGTACCTTTGCTTCCCTCTAAAAAACTGAGTTGTCTTGGCCGATAAAAACTAACATAGCTTGTATCATATGTGTGAGTACCTGCTAGTAGTTGTAGCATATAGTCTGTTTTTGTTACATCACTACTCCACTGACCAAGCTCAGTTGTAAAAGTTCCGTGGCCAAAGTAATTATTTTTTCTACTTAGTACACCAAATAAAAAAGGTAATGCTCCAGGTTCAATCATATGACGATTTCTTACTTCTTTCATGATTGATGAGCCACTTGGTACATCATTAACAGTACGGAAGTTATTCACTAAACCTTTAAGACCATCTTTATGATCATTGCCAACACTGTTTATTGCTGCAATATTGGCATTCTTTCTTGTATCAAGTAGTGATATATGTGAATCTGATGATGCTTTTAAAGTATTTAAGGAATTATCCCTAAGCTTGTTGATTTCATTAACAGACTCTGTTTTTACTGCAGTTATTGCTGATATTGAGTTTGTTTTATTGCTGTTTATATCATTTAGGTGTTTTTTTGCACTATCAAGCAGTTCTTTTAGCTTACCATCAGTCATTTGCACAATTTCAGAAACCGCACTTTTGTCGACTATTGATTCCAATGCTTTAGCAAGATATGCTAATTGATCTGGTGTACTATTTGCTGCTAAATCTTTAAGCCTTCTCTGTAGTGCGTCAATTATTTCTTTTATTTTAGCCATTTGCACAATATTAGAAATAGCTTTTTTATCTGCTATCAATTCCAGCGATTTTGCAAGATATGCGAGTTGATCAGGTGTGCTACTTGCTGCTAAATCCTTTATCCTTTGGTATATTGCTTCTTTCATTCCCAAAAATTCAAAAAAGTTTCAAAGCTAAATCGTTCAAAATTACTTTTAAGTTGATTATGTTTATTTTCTCCCTTACTTATATCCTCATCTATTTTCTCTATAGCTCTTCGAATACGTACTACATCTTGAACTGCAATATTTTCTGGATGAGGCAGTGGATATCCTCGTTTGGTTTGGTCAACAGTCATTATGTGACAATCACTCTGAGATTTTTTACCTTAGGGCGATAAACAACTGTTCCACTTAAAACTAATTTTATCCTTGTCTCATTGCCATTAAAGTTTGTCAGCACATGAGTTCTCTCTACCCAGTTTTCCCCTATTGGTTTTCCTGATGTTAAATTCACTAACTGCCAATCCACGTTTTTTTGCACATATGCTTTTATGTCTGCAGTGCCAGGTATCAGCGCATCATATGTTATGGTAATCTTAGTGTTAGCCCCTGCTGTAATGCTTCTCGTTACATAATCTCCAGACTCTGAAAGATTACCCATAACTAGCTGTAACCCAGAATATAGCACTGGACTTTTTTCTCGCCCTCCCTTTAGGCTTGCTTTTACCGTTAGCTCTCCAGATAATCTTTCACGCAATGCAAGTGGCAAATTATCAGACAGAAAGTTTTCTCTTCCCTCTTCGTCTGTTAAAATAAATTCTACATTGGTATCAAATGCTACTTTTTCAACATTTGTTAAAACTATTAAATCTGATACGTTATTCGCATTGACTTTGCCAAGATTAAAAAGGTGAAAAAGTTCGCTAAATTTTGCAGCTAGTAATCGAAACGTTAAATCTAAATTTTGATGTGGAGTCCAGGTACTTGCATTGCTTGATGATAGTAATACTCCTACTTGATATGGCTGACTTGTTACCCAACGGCTATTTACTGCATCATATTTGCCAAGTTCTGCTATTTTTACTGCAGTAACTGAATCATCAGTAAGTAGTACTATTGCATACTCTTGCCCTGCATGGCAAAACACTGGTGACCACTCTATACGTGTTGCTGTGCCATCTATCTTTATATCTTTTGGCTCAATATAGCTTTCAGCAATGACAGTCTGCGAGGGCATTCCCACTGCTGTTTCTCTAATCTGCACAACAACACGTTTTTTGCCTTTATTTACAAACCATAGTTCCACGCCTCCTATGTGCCTACTTTCATTTAGAGTAAATGTTTGCGCTAAAGGATCAACTCTTCTTGCCGCGATAACTCTTCTTCTTTCCTCTATGGTAATTGTTTTTTTACCAGTATAAGTTGCTTCTCCATAACTGCCTTTATCACCGAAGAACTGCACTAACTTAGTTCCAGCAGGAATGTTTCTTGGTACAGTAAATCTTCCTTTTATTTTTCCTCTGTTATCAGCAATAAATGTTGCGATCATGTTTTTCTTTCAAATATTTTCTATGCTTGAGGTTGAATAAAAATTCCATCAAACTTTAATTCCTTAAGCTTTTCACCAGTTGCAAAACCCTCAATCTCAAAATTTTGAGTTGCTTCTCTCATAAATTCAGTTTCGTATGAAGTACTTGACAGCAGCTCTGTCGTTTCTTTAACATTAAATACTCTTGTTACTGGACTTTTCCAATTAGTGGTAACCTCGGTCCAGTGGTCAATGTTTTTATTTAGAGTAACTTGTGCCGGGACTGGATCAAAAGCTTGATATGGATTAATCTTTTCTCCTTTAGTCTGTAAAAGCTGCTCCAGTACCGGTTCAAGTTCATATGGCAAAAGATATCTTTCCCCACCTTTTTCAATATCTGCAACTTCTACATCTATTGGCAAAACTAGCTCCCTATTTACTATCGCTGCAGTCTGCAAAATTCCTTGATCACGCATATCATCGTCAAAAAATGAATCAACAAATACTCCTTTTTTGGTGGTAGGTTCTCTTGAATTTGCATCACTGCGTAAACGTTCCTCTGCAACCAGCGCATAAAGATCATTTATTCCTTTTTTCATTGCTTCAAGCTCATTCATCGGTACAGCATGAATAGCATTATTCACTATTTTTACCCCTTCTTTTTCTCCGTTTTTCCATGTTTGGTGAATGTAGCAGAGTAAAAGTTGTCCACTAGGCGCTTTAGGCATCGATGGTCTCCAAGGGTGAGCTATACCTTTTATTCTCCTTACTACTCCTTTGCTATCGATAGTAATTAAATCAAAGCGTGGCATCTTCCAGGTGTAATCAATCAGAACCAAGCTATTATCAACTGCTCCTTTTACTTTGCATCCCTCTTCACTTATATCTTCAGGGCTTACATGAGTACGACAGCGGTAAGTTATTTGATAACTACTTCCAGGAGCTGGCTCTTTACCTGGTAATGACCAATCAACGTTTCCTGCATTTAACTTATAGTCTATACTATTTTCATAAATAACATTGCCTTGTTTAACTTGAATAATCTCAAGTACTGCAGAGTCAGGTATTGGATCAACAGCTCCTGAGTATGAACCATGAGTAACGGTAATGGTTTTTTGAACAGTTATATCTACTTTTTTAATTTCACTTATTGGAAAATCATTCACCTTCAGTTCCATTACTCTTTGGCTATTTGGCTGAAAAGTGTGTGGTTCTGATTCAACTGATTTTATATCCGGATCTTCATCAAAAGAAACTCGAATACTGTGAGGAAGTTCAATCTCATAGCCATCAACATGAGCTTTGCCCTCATTAATCACAAATATTTCTTTTTTACCCTTTTTTACCCCTTCTTCTCCCTTTTCTTCTTTGTGGAGGAACATCACTTCAAGGCCATTTACAACGTAGGAACCATTTGCCTCTTTGTCATAACGAGCAAGAGCGGTAGTTACTATATTTGCTTGTGGTGTCGGTGAGTGTTCTATTAATACTCCATTTTCAATGTTGTAAATTGGGTAAAATTCGCCATTTGTAGAGTTAACAGTAACACTTTCTACTTGGTATCCCCAAATGATGGAAACTTTAAGCCTTGCAGCTCCTACTTCCTGATAATTTCTTGTACCAACAGCAGGATCACGAAGATTTTCGTCCTCAAGTTCTGTAATCGTAGATTCTAGATAATAAACACCTATGCGAACTATAGTACTCAGTGGAATAATAAATTCTTCTTTTTCGACTTTTCTAACTGCTCCACGAAGATAGATTTTTCCTGATTCAAGCGTAACTTTACCAGTTTCTCTATCTATAATACAATTACTGCCTGTTATAACATCACCATCACGAAATATTGCATCGCCTATGCCTTTAAGCTTAGAGAGAGCATACTCCTGAGTCTCGTTTAATTCTGCTGACTGCAAACCTCTTCCTGCTAGAAACAAGCTTTTCTCATATTCTTTGTCAGGATTAAAGCGGTTATAATAGGCGTTTAAAGTCATTTTATGCTAGAAAAATTCAAAAAGTTACAACAAATGAAAAAGTTTCCCGAGTTGCTGCAGTTCTGATAAGTGGTACTGTATGTTCTAAAACTAACAAAATTCCGGGATTTTCCACGTCTTTTGGTTCAAAATATCTCTGTCCTATAGGTAACCCTTCTTTTACTTTAGTACCAACCATAACCCCAAGTTCCCTGATAACTTGATTTGCAGCGTCGTTAAAATCGAAAGTAAATTTGAGATAGAGATTATTAGTTGGTACATTAGAGGGTTTAAACCTACCTGTAGGAGTTATAAGCTCTCCATTCTCATCACCTATGCAGAATAGTACTTCATCTGCAGTACGTCTGCCAAGCTCATTGAGCAGTTTTTCAGAAGTTATCAGCTCTGGTGGTGTGCTTTCACTATATTCTACAGTAACTGCACTATTTGCCGTGATAGAGCTATTTTCCGTAAGTTTTATTACACCAGTACTGCTATCAACTATATAATCTATACTTGGCTGATAAGTTGTTTGTCCTGTAAAAACCCTTACATCTTTAATAGTGTGGTGATCTAGAGCTATTTCACCCTCAACAAAAACTTTTTCGACCTGATGGCTACTTCCAGAGCTTGAATCACCACTTCCCCAAGCAAGATGTAGAGATTGCTCTTTTATGCTGGCTGCTATTGCTGCTCTACCTGATTGTGTAAGAATTGACATTTGAAAATTTGACTCCTGTATATATATTCACCAAAATTACAAAAACTGTTCAGTTTTTTTAGGAAAATTCTTCTTTTTTTCATAATAAATTTTTGTTGACTAATCTTTAATCTATTTTAGACATAATATATTTACTTTTAGATATATGATAGCTAGTGAGGAGTTTTGGGAAAGCAGTTTAGAAATGCCAGTATCCTTTTTGCTTAAGGACTTTCAAAATCCAAGTTTACGTGAAAGTTGGCTTGATTCTCTTTCTGGTAGACAATTAAGTGTGATCTTTAACCATTACTTTCAGAATAAACAAAACAGGCAATTATTTAAAGACTACGAAAAATGCGATGATATTTCAACTCAACAAAAACGCAAGATGCTTATTAAAATTTCTGAATCTCTGTTTGATTATTATTTAGTCAATCGTTTTAGTCGTACAAAATCAGAAACAACTATAGCTGAAGTAGCACAGTCTGTATTAGGCCAAGATCTTCTGAAGTCATTTCTGCTACAAAATAACAAATATGACAAAAAGTCCTTGTTGTTCACTCTCTTTATAACTAATCGTAACTTACTAAAACAAATTTTCTGCTTTAATCAAGTACAGAAAAAAGGGTTTTTACCTTTCATATTAAAAAATCCTCCAAGACAAAAGTCCACTTCATTTAAGGATTTTTTATCAGAAAGTACAATACAGCAAATATTAAAACAGCATGATCTATTTGAAAATGATAGTTTTGAAAGTCAGTTTCAAGAACTCTTTTACTACCAAAATAGTATTTACTTATTTATACGACGTGCTAGTAAAGATGAGGATTTATTAATCAGTTCAAATAAGGTAATACACGGTTATAAACCTAGTAGAATTATTATTGACTTTGCTTTAAATGCTAACCAAGTAAACTTATCTATTCAAAGTTTTGATCAAGGATTAAAAATAGCAAATAGAATAGTAAGCTGTTATTTTCAGCGAGAATGTTCATTTACTAACATGCGCCACCAAAATACAACAGCACAAGTGAGGACTTTTTTGAATGACTGTGTAAAACAACATGTACCTGATATTCACCTATTTGAATTGAAATTTGGTCCATCTAAATCTAAAACTAATCTTACGTTAAACACAGATAATATTGAAGAGTGGTTGCAGAAAATAGAGCCTTCGGTTGGTAGTGTACTGCATGATGTTTCACTTGTTCAGCATATCAAAGTATTGTTCAAAAGTAAAAAAGTTACTTTATCCTTTCAGACAGACACGCAATACGCAAATTATATAGAAATTGATTACTCAGAATATGTTCTCAATAGAAAAGAACGAGATGATTTTAAGTCTTTAATTAGAGATAGCTATGGAATTACCGTTTTGTCGAGAACACTCTCAAGATATTGATACTATGTTAATAAATAGGTCCTGGGTAAATCCTAACGAGAACTATATAAAGGCTGCAGAGCATCTCAGTCAGCTTGATTTTGTTAAACTTGAGAAGTATTATTTCGTTGTTTGCGCTAATGATTTAGATCTTGATTTTCCAAATATACAAAATCCTTATTGCAAAAACGAGGTTATCATTCCTCATGGTTTTGATGAAGATTGTGATGATCTAGCTTGCGAGGATTGTGGTCGTGATATTTTTCCTGATACTTATAAAAAACAGCGTTATCTTGTGCTTTCAATAAAACTTAATACGGAAAAAATTATAAGTTGGTTTGAAAAACTATTAATAGGACTCATATGGGAAAAGGCGGCAAATGGGATATATCATATAAGCTTTAAAAGTAAAATAGTAAGCATTATAATACCAATTTTATGTACTGATAAGTCATATTTAACTGTAGATAGGTTAAGAGCTAATGTTGCTGTTCTTATAACTTTTGGAAAGGTAGACCTAAAAACATTGTTAACCCTATACACTGTTCCCATGGCCGATTTAATTTGTGAACAAAAAACTCTAAATCAAATACTAAGCGAAGCAGTTGAAAAAGGAGTACCAGAATTATTACCTAACGTTTCTTTTCAAGCATTTCCTTGTATTCCACTACAAAAAACAGTTCATCAGGAGAAAAAAATATTAAGGTTGAAAATTATAGATAATACTATTTATGTTAATGACGTTGAAATTATAGGCAAACAAGCAACTTCAAGCATCCGCATCTTTAGAGTATTACTTAAACAATTTTTGCGTGACTTGGAAGAAGCTAAAGAATATAAATTTCTTAGTATCATTCAAATAGCAGATAGTTTAGGTATTGAAGACCCAGAACAGCAGGTGCGCAGACCTCTTAACAGAATGCAAAAAACAATAGCAGAAAAGCTAGCTAGCACCTTGGGACTAAATATAAGACGAGATGATGTGATACAAGCATGTAACTGGTCAGGCTACCGGCTTAATCCATCTACCATTAACTTAAGTGCTAGCTAAGCTCCTTAGTCAATGTTGGACAGAAAACGCAGAAGGATACTTCTCTAAAATATACAGATACAATTCTTCAGCGCTTTTTTTGTCACCTGCAATGAAAGTAAAAAATTCAACTACGTCTCCTTTAATTTTGGCTACAATCTCCTGCTCTTTCTCCTGTTGTCTCAACTATTATTTTATCTCCACGTGAATCTCCAATGTAAAACTCACCGCCAGGTAGTAAATGGAGTTTCAATTCTATCAATTACTAACGCTTTTATTTCTTCTAGAGATCTATTCATAAAAGGTGCCCTTCAATAATTTATGATAAAAAAATGATTCTTTTATTCGCTTAGAATGGAATCCAGTCATCCTTCTGAGTTTCATTCGGAGTAATGATCGTATCAATTCTGTTCCTGTCTCCGTACCTATTATCGGCCTCAATTCCCACTTTTGCCATAAACTCTAGTCCATTTAAATCTGCAATGGAGTTGATTTTTCTAGCAACAACTGCTTTTTCTGAAGTGTCATGTGGATGAATGTTCCGTGCTGACTCCAAAATACTTCTAAGCATAGAACGACCCATTTCTCCCCAAGTATCTTCTCCTTCAACGCTTGCTTTGCCACTTTTAATACCAATTACTTGATAAATCTTACGTTTTGTATATGGACCTTCAGTGACCGTAAATTCAGCGTTTAAATAGATGCTGCCAGTAGTATAGCTTTTAGTGAACCAAATTTCATAACCTCCAGGCTTAATAGCCATTTTGACTTTTACCGTTGTACCTTTAGGTATTAAATTACTTTGCGACTTTGCAGTGTTAAAATCAGTTAAATCTTGTAACATATATTATCTCCTATAAAAATTAACTATTCCATTTATCCACAAGTTGCCAATGGCCATTTAGTTTATCGACAAGCTTACTTGGCACACGTTCACCATTACGCAACTCAAATACTATTTGACGGACAGTGCTTCCTTCATCTTGACTGAACATCACCATTCCTGTAGTGTAGAAGCCCCTTAAGGACCCAGCACCGCTTAAACCTTGAAATGGATCTTCTTCTAACATTTTTTTGGATAATTTTTTTGTATGATGAGTAAGTACTACGCTGGCATCTGGATTAATAACATTTCTCAGTTTTTCAAGTGTTTTTTGCAAGAAGAATAGCATAGCGCTGTTGTCATTTTCGTTGCCATATTCACTTGAGTTAAAGATATTACGAAGAGGTAGGGTCGAGAACTGGCGCGCCTCTTTAGGGCTTGGTGGCTGATCCATTATTTTCATGTTGGGCCTCAATCCAAAATTCCCATGTTTACGTTTCCAGCTCCCGCCTCGTCAAACGCAGCATGCAGTTTTCCCGCACTACGCTTTCCTAGCAGATTCTTACCAAAGTTTATAACATCTTGTACTGGGGCTGCTTTCGGAACGTAATATCTTAATCTATAGTCTTTATATAGACCTAGTGTTTCGTATATCCATTCGCTACTCCACCTCTCCCAGCCAAATCCTTTTGCTTTTCTAGCTTTCATTAATTTGCGTCTTACTTTCTTCTCTACCCATAGTTTCACGTAGTTAAAGTTTCGACCTGAGTTTCCTATCCTAAAGTAGTTTGTCCACCCTCTCAGTATTGGATTAATGATATTTATCACTTTCCATATTGGTTGCGATTTGTGGTCGCGAAATACCTCCTTCAATTTTTGAAGTAAGTTTGTCCGCGCTTTCATCTGTGGTGTTGTTTGTACCCTCCACTTTCCTTGTTTTGTGATCTTCTCTCGAAAATCAAATCCTAGAAAGCTGAATGTCTCTCTTTCCTTTAGGTTAATTACTTTTGTCTTTTCTTTATTTACTTCTACCTTTAGTTTTGCTAATTCTTCTTGTACCCTTCTATACACTAATTTTTCTAGCCATTCCCATCTCTGGTGCCCATCTATCAGTATCACTAAATCGTCTGCCCATCTGGCGTATTCTATATGTCGATATTTTCCCTCTTTTGTCACCTCTTTTGCCTTCTCTAGCATTTTATCTACCTCATTGAGGTATATATTGCTTAATAGTGGTGAAAGTGGTGATCCTTGCGCTATTCCTCGTTTCCCTCCTACTTTGAGGATTAGCTTGATCAAGTGCATGATTTCTTTATCATTTACTCTTTTGGAAATCTTTTCCATAAGAATATGGTGTCGCACATTGTCGAAGTAGGATTTCAGATCTATGTCAATAACTTTTGTATTGCCTTTGATTGCTGCTTTCGATACTTTATCAATTGCTTCATGCGCTTTTCTCCTAGGTCTATATCCATATGATCCGTCCTGAAAGTTAGATTCAAATATTGGTTCAAGTATTAGCTTCAGTGCTGTTTGCACTATTCTGTCCCGGATGCAGGGTATGTTCAACGTTCTGAGTTTTCCCCCAACTTTTGGTATTTCCTTCCTCCGGTTCCTATTTGGGCTATAGGTTTTGGTTATTAGTTCGTGTCTTATTTGTTGAAGATACTTTTCTAAGCCTTCTGCCTCTATCGATTCAAATGTCACCTCGTCTATTCCTGGTGCCCCTTTGCTCTTCTTTGTCAGCTTATATGCTTCTTCTAGTGTCTCCATCTTGCAGATGTGAACATAGATTCCCCAGAATCGCCATTCCGGTTCTGTTTTCGCTTTGGTATATATCTTTCTTCTCAGGTCTTGTAATTTTATTGGCATTTTTATCATTTTTACCTTTACCTTCCTTTTTGTTAAAAGATTTCTACTAGTAGGGTGCCTTTGCTCCATGAGAGTTACCTCACTTCTTTACTACTACGCACCCATCCGCCACCCTCTCATCTTCGGTTCTTTTCCTGTTTTCCAGTTATAGAACCTACCACTCCAAGGTATTTCTCCTTGGGATGAGGAGGGCTTCTCCAGTTGCTTTGTATGTCCTCATTACCATGCTATCACTACCACCCCGCTGAAGTAGAACAATTGTATCAGTCGTTTTTCAACTGCCTATTCTGCTTTCGCCCATTGACCGCTGGCTCAGCCTTCAGTTCTTATCGTTTTCGAGGCCACCTATATGTTTGCTTTCGCTACGGCCTGGTAATTCGCCATTATCCTATGATAACGTTGTCGGTAGGCTTCAACATTTTGCTTTCCCTCCACATTGCTACCCTAGCTACAGGACTTCGACTTTTATCCTGGTGGGTCTACTTCCCACTGAACATACTTGCCTTCTCTGGACACACGATCAATCGCAATAATATCAGGTTTAAAACGCTCTTTAACAGTATTTTTGATTTCATCTATTTCTTCACTACTAAGCGATAATTGCACTCTTGGCGTGATAATTAAGTTATTGGCAGCTATATCCAAAAGTTCCTTATCAAGTTGAAGCTGTTGCAAACGTTCCTTCATATAGTCATACTCAATTTCAGTTTGCATGTAGAAGATCTTCAAAGGTCTACTTGGCATCATACCAAGAAATGATCTACCAGCAGCCATGTGGACAAGCCAAGAGATCAAAAAGTCGCTTTTACCGATTTTAGGTGGGCCACCAAATACCAATAAGCCTCTCTTGGTTAAAATTCTTGAGGAAACAATGTCTTCTGGTATTGGCGATTGATCATCCAAGTATTCTTTTACACTGAAAAAGGGAATTTTTTGAGTAATGGTGAAAAAGTCTTGTAACATATATAACCTCTAAAAGTTAACTTTGAGTAGAAATTTAAGCAGCAGTAGCAAAAGCCTTAGCTTTAATTTTCGTAAGTAATTTTCCCAGATGCGGTTCTTCAACCATATTGAGGCAGCCACTGCGATCTTTAGCAGGGTATCCCCAAGAGTTAATAGTCTGACAGACAAATGAACGTTTCTCTGTTCCATCATCTTTCTTGATTCCAACCATGCTAATTACTTCATCAACAATACCTGGAATTTCACTAGCAGTTTTAGCACCTTCACATTGAGGTAGCCATGTTGAACGATTACAGTCATCGAGATATTGACCTAAGGTGCCAACTATGATGATGTCTTTGTCTCTGATATGTTGAAACTGATTGAGCCAGGCCATCATTTCTTGTGCGAGTAATCCGTAAGCAGCTCTTTTATCTTCTCTCCCCGATCTATCTGAAAAAGCTTCAGGTTGCATTCTTGCCCATAAAAGACATAAACGTGATGCAACAGTTATGCTATCAATAAAAATAGAGCGATATTTAGAAACTTCAGAAAGAAGATCTTTGTGCTTGCTACAGACATGCTCATAGTGTTTTTGACTATACGCCTGATCAGACCTTAATGCAGGATTAGGACCACCAATAAGACAAGCAATATCTCTTGACTCATTCCAAGTGTGCATCTCGATTGAATCTCCTTTCCAGTCTTGTACAGCTAGAAGTCCTGCTTCAAAATCAAGGCAAAGTGTTGTTGATTCATCGAGGGTTTTGAGCAGACTGGTTTTGCCGATTCCATAAGGTCCAAAGATTACTACCTTTACACCTGTGATCAGTTTTGCTCTTTCTTTGCTGTTTATTATTTTCATGCTTTTACCTTAATTTGCCACTATATATAAATTCACCAAATTTCAAAAAACTGTTCAATTTTTCTTATGCTTTTTTCCGTAAACAGGTGCAAATTTAGATCGCATTTTCTTGAGAATGTTGTACAAAGTAGTCCGTGATATATTATTCATATCTGCAACTTCAGCAATGCTGTGGTGTTTTAATTGTTCACATAAAACTTGCCATTTCTTTGGTAATTTTGAAATAATTTGCTCAACATCAATACGTAGTATCGCTTCATCTTCAAAACAGTAACTTTCCTGTTGCACATTATTTTCAAGTTTAGGAGTAGTACGTGAGTGTTTACGGACTAGATTATTAATACGATTTTTAACAACTTGCTTAGCGAAAGTGGAAAGACTGCCCTTAGTTTTATCATACTGATCTATGCATGAAAGAAACTCACAGAAGAGGTCTTGTTCTATGTCTTCAATATCTTGATCAGTAAGCGACTTATAATGTTTTGCGTAAAATTTTATTAAATTAACAACTTTAGGATCAATACCTGAATAAGAGTTTCGAGATTTCATAAGATGTATCCTTAAATGAAAGACTTAAGGATGAAACTTTCTTAGTAAATATTGTAGGACATGAAAAAAATACCTCAGACAATCGTGAGTTTTTTACCCTCTGAAAGTCTAGAATCTTTTTTCAAACCTCAGACACTCAAAACTTTGATCAGACAATGCACCTATGAACTGAACAGTTTTTGTAAATCCGGTGAATATATAGAACAAGATTTTCAACTTACAGGTGATTTCATGAATAATGTTCAAGAACTTAAAGAACGACTTCTATTAAACCTAAGATCTTGTCTTTTGTACTTGCTACCTAACGGAACTTTTCGTGGTGATAAGTTTTATGTAGGCAATATACAAGGTGATAAAGGCAAGAGTCTGGTAGTAGAATTAAGTGGCAGTGAAGCTGGCCTATGGCATGATTTTGCAACAGGAGAAGGTGGTGACATTATCGACCTTTGGGCGGGAGTAAATAGAAAAAGTACAAGAATAGAGTTTCCTGAAGTAATGGCTTCTATAGCTGAGTGGCTTGGTCATTTCAAGAATTCAAGTAGTCCAACTGCATATTGGGATTATTACGATGAAAACGGCCAAGCTATTGTTAGAGTCTATCGTTATGATGATAATAATGGAAAGCGATATCTTCCTTTTGATATCAAAAAATCCACCTTTAGTGTACCAGAGATAAGGCCACTATATAATATTCCAGGTATTTTAAAGTCCGATAAAATTCTTCTTGTAGAAGGGGAAAAGTGTGCAAATGCTCTCATAGAGCAAGGTATTACTGCCACAACTGCAATGTCTGGAGCAAATGCAGACCCAAATAAAACAGATTGGACACCACTCAAAGGTAAACATGTTATTATTTGGCCAGATAATGATGAACCAGGTAAGAAATACGCTGAAAAATCTGCTATGAAACTTACTTGTCTTGGAGTTGAAGAACTTTGCATTTTGGAAATACCTAAAGATAAACCAAAGGGTTGGGACGCTGCTGATTGCGTGAAAGAAGGTATAAATGTTGAAAAATTCTTATCTTCAATTCTTCAAGTTCCATATGTGAAAAAACTATCAACTACCGAGGAATTCTCGAAAGTTCAAAAAGCAGGACGTCGCATTTCACTTTCAGCAATTCCAGTAATAAAGTATTTAAACGATAAATCACCAATGCCGAAAGACATAATAGCTCCAAGAATTTTAACTCCAGGAGGACTATTGGTGTTTGCAGGTGCACCTAAGGTTGGAAAAAGTGATTTTCTTATTTCTTGGTTATTACACATGGCAGGAGGAGTTCCATTTTTGAACATGATGCCCACAAGACCTTTGAAAATCTTTTACTTACAAACTGAAATTGGCTATCACTATATGCGTGAACGTCTACAGCAGATTAAACTAAATGAAGAACTTCTTGAAATTGCTGGATATAACTTAGTTATTACACCACAAGTGGAGTTGCTTCTAAATGATGATAGTATAGAGATTATTTTAGATAAAATAGAAAGTTCATTTGGCTCGAATGCAGTTGATATAATAGCAATAGATCCACTACGCAATATTTTTGATGCCGGCGAGAATAGTAGTGAAAATGACAACAATGCTATGTTATTCTTTCTACAAGAAAGGGTTGGTAAATTGAGAAAGCTGGCTAATCAAGATGCAGGGGTTATTTTAGTACATCATACAAAAAAGATTCAAAAGAAATCATTAGAAGAAGATCCCTTTCAAAGCTTTAGTGGAGCTGGTTCATTGCGAAGTTTTTATACTACAGGAATGATAATGTTTAGACCAAATGAACAACAAAGCTGTCGTCAGCTAATATTTGAGTTACGCAATGGTCATGCTATTGCATCAAAATACGTTGATAAAATTAACAATAACTGGTACGTAGTTGATTATGAATCGCAAAGACTTGTGAATAAAGATTATGGTCAAAGGTTAGATGCAGAACGTTCGCGTAGGTATGATACTATTCTACAATTAATTTATGATGAAGCACGGAAGGGACGTCTATATACAATAAATTCGTTCTGTCAGGCATTTGAGAATAAAGCAGGTCTTGGTAGTCAACATTCGATCCGTGAACGTATTGATACTTTAGCTACAAAAGGCTATATAAAATTTAACAGAGAAGGTAAAAATGGAGCAAGAACTAGATATGGGGTGCTTTGTGTTGCAGGCATGGAAAAGAAAAGTAAGGTATTTGATCATCAACTGAATAAAGAAGTGACAATTTATGAAAAGGTCTTACCAACCGACTATAAATCACTGGAGAATGGTAGCATTTTACCAGTTGAAAATCCGAATACTTGGGTTCATCATAGTATCTGCAATTAATAAAATTAAAATAGAAAATATGAGTTATTTCAGTCTTCGGATTTGCTCAGTTTGTCTTCAGAATTTGCTTAGTCTATGCAGACTGAATTTAGTAAGGATGAAAGAAATGCGAGATTTTCAACAACTTAGAGGGATTATTGAATTTTATAGCTGCAGACTGAGCAATAGGGAAAAAGTTCAGGAATATAGAGGGTTTTGTTCAACTTTCAGTTTTCAGAATAACTCCTATTATTATATAATAATAATATAGTAGTATGACTTTAAAACATACTACTCTGTTCGTTTCTCTTTTACTTACAATAATAAGTTATGTATATGTGTAAAGCTCTCTTTCAAAGTTATCTGATAAAAGAAATGAAAGAAAACGCTCAGAAAAAACAAATGGCCCGTAATTGCGTTTTAAAGCCATTCTACAACTTCAGGGTACAAATATAACACTAAGACCTAAATTACTTATGTAGAGTAGCTTAAAACTCGACCACGAGGCACCTCTAAATTATTTTTTACTTTAAACTTTTACTTGCTTATAAAAAAAAGCTTACTTTAGCTTATCACGTTTTTTATTTGTTGTAAAATATCTTTTCAAAAAGGTGAACAGTTTTTGTAATTTCGGTGAAACAAGAGCTGGTTATTTTGGAGGTCTTATTGAGATATAACGACCTTTATCTAAAATTCTTAAGTTGAGTCTTTAGGTAATCTCTATAAATAATTTGTAGATGAAGCTAAAGGAAAAAAGTTGCTGCCATAAACATAAGCTACTGATCTCGTAAACTGCTTAAAATGGAGACAAAGATCTAAATTTATTTATTTACGTCTCCAATTTTATCGCGTATAACGGAGATAAAGATTTATGTTTCGTATTTTATGTCTCCATCATTTATTGGTAGAAAAACTGAGTTAAAGCAATTACTGGAGCTTACAGAAAAAAATACTGCATCTTTTGTAGTAGTCAAAGGAAGGCGTCGTATAGGAAAAAGTCGTTTAATTCAAGAGTTTGGTAAGTATTTTGAACAATATTACTCCTTTATAGGTTTGCCACCAGAAAAGCATACTACAATGTCCTACCAACTTAATGATTTTTCTAGACAAGTTGCTAGACAATTTAATACATCTTTTGCTAGGTATGATGACTGGAGCGATTTACTATGGGCAGTTGGTGAACGTCTACTATCAGGAAAAACATTATTGCTGTTTGATGAAATTTCTTGGATGGGCTCAAAAGATCCAACCTTTTTAGGCAAAATAAAAAATTTTTGGGATACGCAGCTAAAAAATAATAACAAGCTAATTTTCGTTGTTTGTGGATCAGCTTCATCCTGGATCGAGAAAAATATACTTAGTAGTACTGGTTTCGTAGGGAGAATATCGTTAACTTTAACACTCGGAGAATTATCACTTTCTGATTGCAACGAATTTTGGCCAAAAAATATTTCAGCATATGAAAAGTTTAAGGTGCTTGCAGTAACTGGCGGAATTCCAAAGTATTTAGAGGAGGTAAATTTTAAACATAGCGCTGAAGAAAATATTAAAAGGCTTTGTTTTACAAAAGGTGGGTTTTTAGTTGAAGAATTTAATCAAATATTCTCAGATTTATTCATGCGAAAAACGGCTTTTTATAAGCAAATAGTCAGAGCTCTTTCTACTGGAGCTAAAGAACAAGAAGAAATTTGTGTTACTTTAAATATCGTAAGGCATGGACGCATTTCTGAGTATCTATATGAACTTGAGCTTGCTGGTTTTATTGCAAAGGATCATACTTGGAGTATAAAAACTGGTACTGATTCACGACTCAGGAGGTACAGACTTCAAGATAATTATTTAAGGTTTTATCTAAAATATATCGAAAAAGATCTAGGAAAAATTAGTCGTGACACCTATTCTATAGGGTTCTTACCAGAGTGGTATACAATTATTGGGCTTCAATTTGAAAATTTGGTGCTGAACAATAGAAAGAGTATACATAATATCTTAGGAATTGATGGAATAATAAGCGAGAATCCATTTTTTCAGAAGAGAACGCGTAATAGTGCAGGTTGTCAAATTGATTATATGATTCAAACGAAGTTTAACACTCTCTACATTTGCGAAATCAAATTTTCAAAAGATAAAATTGGTCATTCAATAATGCAAGAGGTACAAAAAAAAATAGATGCACTAAATCGTCCGAAAGGCTTTTCATGTCGTCCAGTCCTTATCCACGTTAATGATGTAAGTGATGATGTTATAGATAGTGGTTACTTTTCACACATAATTGATTTTGGAAAATTATTGAATTGTAAGTAATGGTTTTTCTGACTTTAAAATAGTGTCTTTTTAGTTTTTATGTTTATTCTTAACTTATAGAGGTTGCTTATGACTGATACTTTAACTTTAAAAGAGGGAGATATTGAAACTACTGCTTTTGATAATAGCAATTTTACTAGAGTATTACATGATGGAGAATGGTGGTACGTAATAACAGAAGTAATAGCTTTTCTGACAGGTAGTAAGAACCCATCTGACTATCTAAAAAAGATAAAAAGCAGAGATATAGGGCTTTCTGAAGGATGGGGACAATTTGTCACCCCCCTTGAAATTAAAACAAAAGGTGGTAAACAGAATGTTAATTGTACAAATGTTGAGGGGTTGTTTCGTATTTTGCAGTCTATTCCTTCCAAAAGAGTTGAACAATTTAAACGTTGGCTTGCAAAAGTTGGATATGAAAGGCTACAAGAATATGAAAATCCTGAGCTTGCACTCAAACGAATCTATGCCGATTATGCTGCAAAAGGGTACCCTCAGGAATGGATACAAAAGAGAATAGAATCGATAGCTGTCAGAAATCAACTAACAAAAGAATGGGGTAACAGAAATATATCTGACCACAATAATAAGTATATTGAAGGTAGGGAATACGCAATATTGACAGACGTAATTTCTGAGGGAACGTTTGGAGTAAAAACAAAGCATCATAAGGAAATAAAAGGCTTGAGGAAACAACCACTAAGAGACCATATGACACCAATTGAATTAATTTTTAACATGCTAGGAGAACAGGCTACCATTGATGAAATAAAAGATAAAGATGCACAGGGCTATAATAAAAATTTAGAAGCGGCAAAGGAAGGAGGTAAGAACGCAGGCACAGCAAGAGAGGCATTTGAAAAAGCTAGAGGTGTGAAAGTCGTTTCTTCAGATAACTTTTTAAAGAGGATTAAAGATTAAAGTTCTCACTATGAGAAATCTCTGAATTTTATGATTTAAAACGTTTTAGAAGGTTATTATAGCGTTATCTCTGATTTAGATAGTTTGTTTTGTATGCTTTTACCAAAAACTCATGTAATTTCTGAGCTGCATTAAAATTATTTTAACTTTTTTTGAGAAAATCCCGGAAAAAGTAGTAAGAAATCCGGTATATATATTATAGAAGGGCATTGATGCAGTTTGTGGATGCGCTTCAAATACAAAAACTTTAAGTGTCAATCTGAAACTCGGCAAACAAACATTGAGTAGACTTGTATTTTTTTAGATAAGGTAAAAACTTCGTTCTAAAGCTAGATGTGGTTTTATAGATATTAACAACAGCAATTCACCAAAGAACGTACGTAATACCCTCTAAAACTTAATTAAATAGCATTGTCGGTAATCTTACTACTGCAGAACAAATCTCCGTTTAAGTCTAACACGATTTTTATCCTTTGCAAAAAAAAAGTGAACAGTTTTCGTAATTTTGGTGAATATATAATAAGAAAACGACTTTCTGCAGTAGCACATGATTCTCGTTGTTGGCCTACAAAAACCTATGAATTTCTAGTGTGTTTTGTAGAAACCAGACGATATTTTGGAGTAAGTGCTACTTGTAATTTTAATAATAGCAAATGTCAATCCTAACACTGGACCTCGGCAAACAAACGGGCTGGGCTATTCTGCATGACGGAGTAATTGAAAGTGGAAGCAAAAGCTTTCATGGTAGCCGTTTTAGCGGAGGTGGAATGCACTTCTTAAAATTTCGTAGCTGGCTAAATGAAATGAAGGAAAAGTTCTCAAACATTGAAGCAGTGTATTTTGAGGAAGTAAGAAGACATTTAGGAACTGATGCAGCGCATTGCTACGGTGGTTTTCTTGCAGTTCTCTCTGCTTGGTGTGAAGAACATCATGTGCCCTACCAAGGTGTTAATGTTAAAACTATCAAACGCTTTATAACAGGCAAAGGTAATGCAAGTAAGAGTGAAGTTATTGAAGCTGTAAAGAAAAAGGGGTTTCACCTAGAGATGATAATGAGGGGGATGCTTTGGCATTAATGTTCTATCTTAGTAAAGATTTTAATAGTCTAAAAATGCCATAAAAGTGGGTCCTTTCGGCCATACTGGCGGGTTTGGTGGGTTAGACCCCAGGCCTTTTCTAGTGTTAGACATATTTTGAATATTAACTTTTTAATTATTAAGAATTTAAATTATATGAATTTAGCAATCCACTACTATCCTATTCGAAATCTAGTTGAATATGAGCGTAATCCTCGTAAAAATGACGATGTGGTCAACAGAATGTGTGCTTCAATCAGGGAATTCGGCTTTCGTATTCCAATAGTTGCAAAAAGTGATGGTACTGTGGTTGATGGTCATTTAAGACTTAAAGCAGCAAGAAAACTTGGTATGGAAAGTATTCCCGTAGTCTTAAGTGATAATTTAAATGGACCACAAACCAAAGCTTTTCGACTGCTTGCCAATCAATCAGCTAACTGGGCAAAGTGGGATGATGATCTTTTGAAGGTGGAAATTCAAGAGTTAGAAGATTTGCAATTTGACCTTAAAATGACAGGATTTGAATTGGAAAAAGTTCAAAGGTTTCTCGATGATTTTGATGGTGAAAAAGAAGATCTTTCTGATTTAGCTGTTGATAACAAAAAAGTAACAAAACCAGGTGATCTTTGGATTTTAGGTGATCATAGAATCTATTGTGGTGATAGCTCTGTAGTTGAATCATATAAAGCGCTGTTAGATGATAAAATGGCAGACATTACTGTTTGTGATCCTCCATATAACGTTGATTATGGTAGCAGTCAAGAAAGAGAAGATAAAAAAATATTAAATGATAATCAAGGTGAAAAGTATGAGCTTTTTCTTTACGACATCTGTTCCAATATTTTAGCATATACGAAGGGAGCAATTTACATCTGCATATCATCATCAGAGTTTTCAACGTTACAAAAAGTATTTGAGGAAGCAGGAGGAAAATGGTCGACATTTATCATTTGGGCAAAGAATCACTTTACGCTAGGCAGGTCTGATTATCAAAGACAATACGAAGCAATGCTCTATGGATGGAAAAGCGGCAATAAACGTGAGTGGCATGGAGGAAGAAATCAAAGTGATCTGTGGTTTTATGATAAGCCAACACACAATACACTACATCCAACGATGAAGCCAGTAGAGCTAATGGAGAGAGCAATAGTTAATAGCAGTAGACCAGGAGACATAGTACTTGATCCATTTAGCGGTTCTGGCAGCACACTGATTGCATGTGAGAGAACAGGAAGAATTTGTAGGACAATAGAGCTAGATTCAAAATTTGTAGATGTAACGATAAAACGTTGGCAAGTGTACACAGGTAGGGAGGCAATTCTTTCTGGTACTGGTAAAACTTTTTCAAAGATTCAAGAAGAAAATTCGTAGAAAAAAGGTAAATAAAGAGAGAGAGGAGAAAAAAAGTGAAAATCACACAAACAGAATGGGCAAGAGAGATAGGAGTATCAAAGCAATATGTCTGTTATTTAGTAAAGAAAGGAATAGTTGAGTTGGAGGATGGTTTGATCGACCGAGAACAAGCAAATGAAGCGGTGGCAGCAATAAGAGATCCGAGTCAGCCATTGAGGAGGAAAAATCCAGAAAGTACAAGTAACCTCTCCACAATGTTGCTAAAAACTAGAATAAAAAATGAAATGGAACGTGGTAAACTGCTTGAGGCAAAGGCAAAAGCTGAGATTGGTGAACTTGTAGCAGTAGAGGAAGTAAAGCGCGAAGCATTTAATGTAGCAAGAGTTGTCCGTAATAATTTACTTAATATTCCAAATAGAGTTTCAGCACTACTTGCATCACTGAGTGACACTGAAAAGATTCATATGGCGCTAACTGAAGAGATCACGAACTCATTACAAGAATTATCTAACGCTAAATTTTAATAATGTCTGCTAACTTAAGTTTGGAATTAATAAAGTGTCTCATTAATCAACCTGGATTAGATGTTAATGTTAGAGGATTAAATGGAAAGACACCACTACATTGCGCTATAGAGTTTGATGAGTTAAGTATGGTAGATCTGCTGCTTACAAAAAAGAATATCAATCCTTTCGTAGAAGATAATGATGGTAAAACATCTCTTGATTACGCCAAAGAAGGGAAAAAAGCAGAAATATTACAAGCGCTAATTAATAACAAATACGGATCAGAGGAAGATAGCTTACTTCACTTAGCTGCAATGATAGGTGAAGTTAATGCGGTTAGATATTTGATAGGAAAAGGTGTTGACGTTAATGTACGAAATGCTCTGCATCATACGCCATTACATCTAGCAGCAGGCATAGGACATGCAGAAGTTGTAAAGATTTTGATAAGAGAAGGAAAAGCTGAAATAGATGTCTTTGATGCACGAAATCAGACACCAATGCACTATGCAGTTAATAATAAAAAGTTGGAGATAGTAAAGTTACTGCTGAAGCTAGGAGCAGATGTAAATAGTGCACGCATGGGACAAAACTCAATGAAATTGTCACCTGTTCATATAGCTGTAAGTAATGCTAATTATGATGAAAGAGATTTGTGTCTTGATATTCTCAAATGCTTAATAAAGGAGCCTAATGCTCAAGTAAATTTGCAAGACTACGAAAATAAAACACCACTACATTACGCTGAAAGACTTAAAACAATAGAAGTTTTACTAACCCGAGAAGATATAGACCCTCTGGTAAAAGACGATAGCGG
>NZ_MUIX01000001.1:1300827-1302445 GCF_007115015.1 Wolbachia endosymbiont of Laodelphax striatellus | reverse complement strand
ATTCCACCTGGAAATTCCTTACTTTGCACAGTATTCCCTGAATCTCTTGATCTTGGGTCTTTTACTTTACTTTTTAAACATGGCGTACTCTCTATTAACGGTGCAAATCTTCCCTTCGACCAACGCTTTCCCATTTCAACTGTTGGCTGTACTACCAGCATTGGACCTGGTGTCTGATCTATGATATAGCCAATCCAGTTATTACCAGCTTCTGTTCCTCCAATTTGTGCTCCTTTCATGAATACTATTTTCTCCGCTGGTGAAGATGGAGATAGTGAATCCATGATTTCTTTTAAATAAGGAGTTCTTTCCGTTCTCCATTTTCCTGGCTCTGATGCTGCAGTTGGCGCTAAAACTCGATACTCATTCGCCCACTCTGATACTTTAAGCTGCGGATCTGGTCTTAAACCTTCAGAAAAAGATGTAGCATAGATCATACCTTAACCCTACTTATTGCTGGTTCTATCTCAACATCATTAACAGTAGAACTACATTCCTCCAGTTCCATAAACATCTTTTTCTGAAATTCGTTTTCTATATATCTTTTGCTCATCTCACTTATCATTATTGCTATAATAAGTGCAAGTATTCCTGTTATTGTTGCAAAAATGATTGCACTACTTATTGTTGTTGCTGTTAACCCTATATATACCGCTATTGCTACTGCACTTACTGAGGTAAAAATACAGATCACATTATTGTATTTTCTTACTTTTGCATCTCTATGCTCTATACACCTATAATAAATTGGTACAGATCTGCCTATCTCATCTGGTAATTTGATACTCTTTTCTTTAAATAAAGTTTTTAACAATTCTAAATTATTTGACTTGATTGCTGAGTGCAGAACAGGTGTATAGTTTGCTCCTTTTTCCAGTAGTAATTTTACTACATGTAAATGTCCTTTTTCTGCAGCAAGGTAAATCGGTGATAGACTTTTATTGTTTGAAATATCAATATCAATTTCTTCTTTTAAAATGGACTCTACAAGCTCAATTTCTCCTCTTTTTGCAGCTAAATGTAATAAACTATTTTTTTCAGATCCATATTTGTTGCTCATCAAAGCCTTCTTTATCTCAGGTTTAGCGTAGTCAAATGGTGTTCTACCGCTATCGTCTTTTACCAGAGGGTCTATATCTTCTCGGGTTAGTAAAACTTCTATTGTTTTAAGTCTTTCAGCGTAATGTAGTGGTGTTTTATTTTCGTAGTCTTGCAAATTTACTTGAGCATTAGGCTCCTTTATTAAGCATTTGAGAATATCAAGACACAAATCTCTTTCATCATAATTAGCATTACTTACAGCTATATGAACAGGTGACAATTTCATTGAGTTTTGTCCCATGCGTGCACTATTTACATCTGCTCCTAGCTTCAGCAGTAACTTTACTATCTCCAACTTTTTATTATTAACTGCATAGTGCATTGGTGTCTGATTTCGTGCATCAAAGACATCTATTTCAGCTTTTCCTTCTCTTATCAAAATCTTTACAACTTCTGCATGTCCTATGCCTGCTGCTAGATGTAATGGCGTATGATGCAGAGCATTTCGTACATTAACGTCAACACCTTTTCCTATCAAATATCTAACCGCATTAACTTCACCTATCATTGCAGCTAA
>NZ_MUIX01000001.1:279697-1298179 GCF_007115015.1 Wolbachia endosymbiont of Laodelphax striatellus | reverse complement strand
CCACATGAGCAAATGACGTCTGAAAGTCTGGAAAGCTTACAAAAAGAAGTAGACCGACTATATGAAATGTTCGTCCAGCTAATAGCACGTAATCGCAATCTTTCTATACAAGCAATCAAATCAACGGAAGCAGGGCTATATTTTGGCGAGAAAGCAGTAGAAATAGGTCTTGCAGATGGAGTTACAACATTTTTTGAATTTATCAACAATCATAAAAGTAGGAGTGTTAGTATGACAACTATTGAGGAGAACTATCGTAGAGAAATTTTAGAGATAATAAGATTATGTAATGTATCAAAGATGCCAGAAAAGATAGGAGAATTTATAGAGCAAGGAGTAAGTATTGAGAAAGCACGGGAAGTTTTAATGGAGTTACTTGCAGAGCGAACGAAAAAGACAGAGATACTGAGTGCAATACCACAGAATTCAGGAGAAGAGTTGATGATGCAGGTAGCTAAAGCTAGAGCACAATCAAGTATTTAAGTTTTTTTATAACCGCCGCATACAATAACTACAAACATGGCGGTAAAACTAAAGGAAAAAAGGAGAAAAGAAAATATGACATGTATAACCGAACAAAATAATCTAGGTGACCTATTAAAGTATGAGGCATCAAGTTTATATTCAAGAGACCAAATAACGGTAGCAAAGGGACAAAATCTGAAGCTAGGAACAGTAGTTGGTTATGATACTAAAGATAATTTAATTAAAGCTTTAAATCCAACTGCCACAGATGGTACACAAACAGCGATAGGTGTAATAGCAAGCGATGTAAACGCAAAGGAAAATAGTAAAGGAGTAATTATTGCTCGTGGTGCAATGCTAGCTGATCATGCAGTTGTATGGCCAGCAAATATCACTGAAGAGCAGAAAGCTGCAGCAATAAAGCAACTTGAAGCACGAGGGATCATTATCCGCAAGGGAGCTTAAAAAGCTATTAAAAACACAAAAGGGGGAAAATAAAAAATGCAAAATCCATTTACAAATACAGCATTTAGCATGACGGCACTAACAAATGCGATGAATATATTGCCGATAAATTATGGACGTGTTGAAAATTTAAATTTATTTCCAAGTAGATCAGTAAGATTTAGACATATCACCATAGAAGAGCAAAATGGAGTATTAAGTTTACTACCAACGCAGTTACCCGGAGCACCAGGAGCAGTAGGAAAAAGAGGAAAAAGAAAGGTAAGAACATTTACGATTCCGCACATTCCGCATGATGATGTAGTGTTACCAGAGGAAGTACAGGGAATAAGGGCATTTGGATCAGAAAGTGAACTGAAAGCGCTGGCAGACGTAATAACTGACCATTTACAGCTAATGAGAAACAAACACGCAATAACATTAGAGCATTTGCGAATGGGAGCGCTGAAAGGAATAATTTTAGATGCTGACGGGTCAGAATTATTAAATCTGTACAACGAATTTGAAATCACACCAAAAGTAGTAAATTTTGCACTGGGAACAGCGACAACTGATGTAAAACGTAAGTGTCTGGAAGTACTCCGGCACATAGAAGATAATCTAAGTGGTGAATATATGACAGGAATTCATGCCTTGGTAAGCCCTGAGTTTTTCGATGCATTAACTTCTCACGTTAAAGTAAAAGAAGCATATGAAAGATGGCAAGAAGGAGCAGCGCTAAGGAATGATATGAGATCAGGATTTACGTTCTGTGGAATAACATTTGAGGAATATAGAGGGCAAGCAACAGATCCTGAAGGAACCGTGAGAAGATTTATTGAGAAAGATACGGGGCACTGTTTTCCACTAGGAACAGCAAGCACATTTACAACGTATTTTGCACCAGCAGACTTTAATGAGACAGTAAATACTCTTGGACAGCCACTCTATGCAAAACAAGAGCCAAGGAGGTTTGATAGAGGGACCGATTTACATACACAGTCAAATCCTTTGCCAATGTGCCACAGGCCTGGAGTGCTAGTAAAAATTAGTTCTAGCTGATGAATATAGGAAAACTATTGAAAGATTGTTTTGAGCATTTAGGAGTGGAAGCCATATACTGTAATAAAAATAAGGAGGCGATTCGAAAAATAAAAGTGCTAATTAAACGTCCTGAGACTACGTACTCTCTAGGTGCAGATGGAGCATTAACTCAGCAAATTGCCTCAATAGAGATATGCAGTGAGGACGTTACTTCCTTTAGCATAGGTAATTATATCAAGATTGAAAAAAGATTCTACAAGATTTTTGAACTACCATTGAAAGATTCTTCGGGTAAGATATTGAAAATTGAGGCAATAGAAAGTGTTTGATATAAAAACTAATAACAATATTAATGAAATAATCTCGAATATTGAAAGAAAAGAGCAGAAAATAAGACTGGCAGCTATAAAAGCGCTGAACAAAACAGCAATATGGCTAAAATCAAAAGCAGCTAAGGAAATCAGTGAGGAAAAGAGAATAAAATTAAGTTTGATAAGAAAGAGATTAAGAATTTTTAAGGTGAAAACTAGCAGATTAGAAGTGTTAATTAGAGCAAATCTCTATGACATTAGAGCATCGACAATTGGTAAAATACAAAAAACAAGAAGAGGATCGAAAGTAGGAAAGCATGAGTTTATAGGAGGATTTGCAGCAGTTATGCCAAAAGGAAATAGCGGTATGTTTAAACGTGAAGGAAGAGCAGCATTGCCAATAAAGGAAGTTAAATTGCCATTGGAACCAGAAGCATCAAAAGTAATAAGAGATCTTGTTAATTATGAGGTTGAGAAAGTGTTTGAAAAGTTCTTTGAGCGTGATATTACAGAAAATGTATGAATTTTAAAGATTTACATCAAGCAATTTGCACTAAGTTAAAAGAAGAAATATCAGCAATACAGACGTGCGAAATTTATCCATCAATAAGAAAAGAATTATTAGCGCCAGCGGTGTTTGTAGAACTTAGCAGTCTTGAAAAAGGAAATGATCCTGGAACAGAGGAATTAGCGCTGAAAGCAAGATTTGAAGCAAGAATTGTGATTGATAGCACAATAGAAAATGCTCCTATTATTGTCAGAACATTAGCTGCTGAGATTGCGAAAGTAGTAAATAAAAATACTTGGAAGGTGAAAAATGTTTCGCCAGGAGAATTTATCTCTGCGGAAATTGACGGATTTAGACCAGAATTAGATGCGTATTTGGTGTGGTTGGTTGAGTGGAGTCATCAGCTTCATTTAGGTAAATCGATATGGACAGAAAATAAGATTAAGCCACATACGATTATAATAGGAGAAAATGTTAGAGAGTAATTTTGCTATTTCAGAGCTGCAAAGAAAGTTAGCAAACATTGTACGAATAGGGCTTGTAAAAGAAGTAGATTATGAAAAAGCAAAAGTAAGAGTGAAAATAGGAGATATTGTAACAGATTATCTGCCATGGACAACAAGCAAAGCAGGAAAAGATAGAGATTGGTCTCCACCAGATATCGATGAACAGGTATTAGTATTGTCACCATTGGGAGAGTTATCATTAGGAATAGTATTACCAGGAATATATCAGGAAAAGTACCCTGCACCAGAGAATAAAAAAGAAATAAATAGTATAAAATTTCAAGATGGGACGAAGTTTACATATGATAAAGGTAAGCATCATTTAGAGATTGAAGTAGCAGACAAAATAACACTGAAGGCTGGGAAATCGAGTATAGAAATGACAAAAGGTAGTATTAAATTAAAAGCAAGAAGAATAGACTTGAATTAATATATATGAGTAAAGCAGTTGTTTGCATAGGAGATCATTGTACAGGTATGCCGATTCATGTCTGTGTGAGTGGGAGTGAAGATGTATTTGTTAATGGTAGACCTGCTTGTCGTAAGGGTGACATCTTGACTATTGGGGAAATAGTAACGCAAGGATCAAACAGCGTATTTGTGAATGGTATTGGTATTGCACGAGTAGGAGATACAGTTTCCTGTGGATTTAAGGTAATAGGAGGAAGTAGCAGCGTTTTTTCTGGATAAAGATATGAAGGGAATGAATGCTAAAACAGGAAAAGCATTAGAAGGAATAGAGCACTTAAAGCAGTCGATAATTGATATATTAACCACTCCTATTAAAAGTAGAATAATGAGGAGAGATTATGGCTCAAGATTATTTGAATTAGTAGATAAGCCAATAAATAGAGATTTAACACTTGAGATATATGCAGCAACAGCAGAAGCACTGGGGAAATTTGAGAAGAGATTTAAGTTAGAAAAAGTAAAAGTTGAAGGAGTAAAAGAAGGGAGAGTAACATTGAATTTAGAAGGTGTCTATCTTCCAGAAGGCAAGTTCATAAATATTAATGGAGTAGTTGTTTAAAAATGCAGCAGCCAAATATTATCGAACCACTGAACTTTGAAGAGATTTTTTCTCGGATGAAGGAAGAGTTAGTAAAAAGTTTTACAGCATTAGTAGAAAGTGACCCAGCGATAAAGGTATTAGAAGTAGCAGCATGGAGGGAATTGTTACTAAGACAAAGAATAAATGAATCAGTAAAGAGCAATTTACTAAAATTTGCAACGGGAGAAGATCTTGATAATTTAGCTGAGTTTTATGGAGTAGAGAGGCAGAAAGAAGAAGAGGATGAACGATTTAGAAGAAGAATTAAAGCAAAGATAGTAGGCTCAAGTAAGGGAGGAAGCAAAGAGTATTATCGTTATCATGCACTTTCGGCAGATAGAAGAGTAAAAGATGCATTAGTAGAATCACCTATACCAGGGAAAGTACAGATCTCGATTTTATCAACACAATTATCCACAACTGACATAGCTTCAGAAGAGCTACTTGAAATTGTAAAAAAGCAGGTTACTAGAGATGATATAAGGGTTTTAACCGATACAGTAACAGTAATTGGTTGCAATATTATGGAAATAGATATTCACAGTAGAATGAGCATAAGTCCTGTAATATCGAAGGAAGAAATCAAGAACGCAGTTTATTGAGAAGTTTGAAGCAAGTAGAAGGTTGGGATGGAATGTTACAAAATCATGGATAATAGCGAATCTATTTGTAGATGGTGTAGAAAATGTGGAATTAATCGAGCCAAAAGAGGATGTTGTGGTGCTAGGTAACGAGTGTGCAAATTTGCGAAATTTAAAGATTGAGTAATGCTGTTACCCCCAAACGCAACAAAGCAAGAGCAAGCATTAGTAAAGGCTATTGATTATAAAGTTGATCCAAACTGTATCAGAGGGTTTAAATTTAGTCCAGGGGAAAAAGTATTACCATGGATAATAGAAGAATATGGTTTAGAAGAGATACTGCGTTGGGCAAAAGAGAAAAGAAGAGCGATAAAAGAAGGGGTAGAATTTCAGCGTTTAAGAGGAACACCTGCATCACTAAAAATAGCACTAAAATGGGCAAATATAGAAGATATTACAATTATCGAAGAACCACCTGGTAAGCACTTTTTTGAATTGCAGATAGGGATAAGGGATGTTCCAAATGACTTTTTTGTAGATGCAGTAGTAGAGCTAGCAAAGCTATCATTGCCCGTAAGATCTCGACTAATGAGGATTTTCAATGATCACTATAATATTAGCAGATTTATTTTAGATGAAAGTTTATTTGGAAGTTTGCTATCGGATTACTCAGGGATAAAAATTGAAAAAGACGGACCAGTATTATCGTTTGGAAGAGTAAATTTTTTCAGGTTTAGTGGTACATCAATTAAGGTTATAGAGAGTTATCTACGTAACCATTATGAACAAGCATTTAGTAATGATATATATCGGTTAGATGTAGCAGTACTTGGGGAAACAGAGCCTCACACGAAGGATTACAAAGGCATCTATGAAAGAAATCATCAGTGGTATAACTCAAAAGCACTACATCCACTACCACAGAGCTTATTGCCAGAAATAAAGTTTGCAAAAGCACAGATAGTATTATCGGATAGTTGGAGATTAGGAGAAATAAATGCGTGCTTTCCAGTTGGTAGTGTAGAGGAAAGAGGGAATAAATTTGTATTGGGAAACGATAAACTTTCAGGGCAACGTTGGAATTTAAAACACAAACCAATTTTAGAAAGATTTGGCGTTACTCATTTTTATCAAACAAAGAACTTCATTGACCAAAAAATAGTAGGATACGTTATAGCAGAACACAATATTAGGTATGAGAACGATTTAGATTCAGAGCAGAAAGACTCAATACACGAATTAGAAAATTACATTTTAGTGTTTTACCCAGGAGTACTGAAATGGCACGAACATCGACATTTGCACAGAAGTTGGAAAAATAGTCAAGTAATATGTGTAATAAGTTAAGTACTTATACTTAGATCCTCATATATTATATTAATATAAGGTTAAAGTATATGAAATAAAAAGAAAAGGACTTGCTTTTTTATGCTAAAACAGACATGACTTGAATAGCAGCAGGTAAATATAAGAAATTTATCTAACGCTAGAAAAGCTAGTTTTGTGAGGTAAGTATGAAGTTTAGCAAAGAAAAGAGAGAATCTTTTAGTAAGTTTTTTAAAGAAGTATCAAGTAAAAACATTAATAAAAGAAATGAAGAAGGAGAGACGATATTACATCAAGCAGTAGAAATCTCCGATTACAAAACAGTGAGGTTATTAATAAAAAGAGGAGCAGAGGTTAATGCAAGAGATAAAAATGGTTATACACCTCTGCACTGTGCAGTATTCGCAAAAAGCTTAGAAAATGTAAAAGTGCTGCTAAGGGAAGGAGCAGAAGTAAATGCCACTCAATATGTCACTGGATGTACGCCACTCCACTCTGCGTGTAAAATGGGAGGAGCAGGAGTTGAAATAATAAAAGAGCTGGTAAAGGCAGGGGCTGAGGTTAATCAACTGAATAAATATGGCGCAACACCAATGTATTACATCTGGGAAAGTGAAAAGTATTGTTCATGGAATAGCGAAGAGAATGAAAAGGCGAGTAAGTTTCTGAGAGAACAAGGAGGAATAACAAAAAGTAGAGAACTGACGTGTTATGGAATAGAGGGGCTAGTGGGAGAAATAGCAGACATGTTGAATGGAAGCTACATGCCGGAGCTAAAAATAATAGAGATAGGAGAAATAAGGAAGAAAGATAAGTCACTAATAAAGGAAGAATGTAAAAATTTAGCAAGCGAGATAATGAGCCAAGTAAACGAAATGATAGATGAGGTGGTGAGAAGGAAAGCTTAAAAAAAAGGTCAAAGAAAAGGTGAGGTAAATTATGTTAAAGTTTGGCAAATTTAATAAGTCAGCAAAAGAATTATTAGAGAACTCATATGAAAATATTTATGAAAGAGACAAGAAGGAAAGAACAGCTCTGCATTATGCAATAAACGCAAAAACAGTGAGGTTATTAGTTGAAAAAGGAGTGAATGTAAATGCAGCAGATGTAGGAGGATATACAGCACTGCACCTAGCGGTAACGGAGAAACGTCTAGAAATCGTGAGAGAATTGATAAAATCAGGAGCAGAAGTAAATGCTGAGGAATATGGAAATAAATGCATACCTCTACACCTTGCGTGTATGGTAGGTGAAAAAGAAATAGTCGAGGAGCTAGTGAAAGCTGGAGGAGAAATAGAGCAAGAGGATGAATGTGGGATGACAGCAATAGATTATGCGAAAAATAGTAAAGAAGTAACTGAAGTATTGAAGAAAGAAACAGAGAAAATGGAAAGTTTGTTAAAAAAATAAGAGTCGTATCAGAAAGCGCAACAGCAGTTGGCAAAGGAAGGGCTAGACCAAATTTGAAGGCTGTAGCTGATAAAAGCTGGTCTTTTTCATAAGAGTAAATGGATTGATGGAAAAAAGGAGTGGTAAGGCTCCTTGCACTACAAAAACATTTGCAGGAGAAACTATGAGAAAAAGAACATTAACTTGCCGATACGAGCCAGATGAATTAGCGGAACAACATCTAGCAGACGCCTATGAGCTGTTATTAAGGTATGCGGTAAAAAAAAACAATGAAAAGGAGATAAAGAAAAATGATAACAGTGGCCTTATATGCAAGAGTTTCATCGAAGAGTCAAGCGCAGAACAATACAATAGAGAGTCAAATTGCCGAGCTCAAGCATAGAATTGCTGCAGATAAGCATGAGTTATTGAATGAGTATGAATTTAAGGATGATGGGCTTAGTGGGTGGAGTTTAGAACGTGAAGGTTTAGATGCATTACGTGATAAAGTAGGAGAAGATCAAATTGATAAAATTTATATTCATTCACCTGACCGACTATCAAGAAAATCTGCACATCAAATGATATTACTTGATGAATTTGAAAAAGCAGGAGTAGAAGTAATATTCTTAAATCATAAGACTGAAAATAATCCAGAGTCTAAATTGTTATTAGGAATGCAAGGATTAGTGGCAGAATATGAGTGTACAAAGATTATGGAACGTAGTCGTAGGGGAAAACTCCATAGAGCAAAAAAAGGCTGTGTAAGTGTAATTGGCATTGCACCTTTTGGTTATAATCGTATAAAGCATGTAGATAGAGAAAAGACAAAGTTTGAAATAAATGAAGAGGAAGCAAAAATAGTAAAGCAGATGTTCATGTGGGTAGGGCAAGAGAGAATAAGTATAAGGGAAGTGGTACGTAGACTAAGAGATAAGTCAATTAGAACAAGAACTGGAAAGAAGGTGTGGTGTCCAATAATAATTTGGAAGTTATTAAGAAATCCAGCATATAAAGGACAAGCAGCGTTTGGTAAATTAAAGAGGGTTGAAAGAAGAGAAAGAAATAAACAAAAGGTTTCTATCTGTCGCACAGATGAGGACAGCTGGATTTATATACCAGTACCAAAAATAGTTGATGAAGGGTTATTTAATAAAGTACAAAAGCAACTGGATGAAAATAGAAAAAGAGCAAGGATACAGAGAGAGGGAGGAAAAAAGAAATATCTATTACAAGGTCTAGTTGTGTGTCAAAACTGTGGATATGCGTATAGTGGTGCACAATGTGGAGTTGAGGGAAAGAAGTTTAGCTATTATCGCTGTAGTAGTACTATACGTATTACTGATGGTAGGGAGAAGTGTACTAATAAATTGGTCCGTACAGATATGTTAGAAACAGCTATATGGGAAAAGGTGAAAAATTTACTAAAAAACCCAGAGATAATAAAAAATGAGTATCACCGTAGAATTGCAGAAAATAAAAATGGGAGAGTAGACCGGCGGAACTTCCCCACCAGTCTCTCGCAAAACTGCACGTAAACCTCTCGGTTTATACAGCTTCCATTATTTAGCCTTTTGACCCTAACCCAAGCGTCCAATGATGGAAAATATTTGGAGACCTCTTTCTCACTTTTCCTAGAAATTGCCTTGCTAGTCTTCCGTGTTTTCGAAGTCTCTTATATTTTGTCCTGGCCCATTTTATTAGGTATCTCTCTATATTCCTGAGAGATGGATACATCTCTGATTTATAAAACCTGCCATAGTACTGAAACCAGCCTCTGACTATTGGATCTATCTTCTTCGATATCTCCTCCAGTGTTGTATATACAATCCGGTGTATTCTCCACGACCTTATCGTTTTAGTAATCTTTTTCTTGGCTTTATTGCTAATTGCCGGTAAAAATGAGACTGTTAGCTTATTGTTCTTTGCTAGTCTAGGTCTAAACGTATATCCTAGAAAATCAAAACTTTGAGCTGAAAACTCACCTTTCCTACTATCATCCTTACAGTACACAATTTGCGTCTTTTCAGGATGCAACCTTAGCTTAAATTGTGCCAGTCTTTCCTTAATTACTATTCGCATAAAATCTGCCTGCTTCTTAGTTTTGCAGTGCACTATCACATCATCTACATACCTCTCAAATGGTATTGTTGGGTGTTTTTGTCTCATCCACTCATCAAATGCATGATGCATAAATATGTTTGAAATGATTGGGCTAACTGAACCTCCTTGCGGAACTCCCTTATCCCTAACTACCTTACTGCCATCTGCAAGTTGTATAGGGGATTTCATCCACCTTTCAACGTATAGTATGACCCATTTACAGTCTGTATACTTTTTGATAGCTTGCAATGCTAACTCGTGGTCCAAATTGTCGAAAAATCCTGATATGTCAAGATCTATCGTCCAGTCATACCACCAGCATCTTTTTCGTGCCGTTTCTACCGCATCCAGTGCAGATTTGTTTGGTCTATAACCATATGAATCTTTATGAAAATACGGTTCTACTAACGGTTCAAGATACATTGTAACGGCTGTTTGCGCTATCCTATCAAATACTGAAGGAATGCCTAAAATTCTTTGTCCTCCTTCAGTACCTTTTGGTATTGCAACAGTCTTTACAGACTCCGGAAAATAACTTCCGGATGACATTCGATTCCATAATTTATACAGATTATCTTTTAGATTCTCTTGAAACTTTGTTATCGAAATATCATCTACACCAGCAGCTCCTTTATTTTTCGATACTTGTTTATAAGCTCTCCAAATAAGTTGCTTTGGTATATCAAAAGACTTTGTTTTATTCATTAACTCCTCCCTTTCGGTTGATAAATAATTAAAACTAAATAATCCAGCCCCTTCGCTCCATTTCCATTACAGAAATTTCCTTACTACTACGAGCTGGTCCGCCCCTGTTTTCCGCATCGGTACTTTCATCCTCAGAGATCAGCTCCTTGAACTTTTCCCTTATCATCGAAATGACAGGTTCCCGTAGTTCCACACAATAGCCTAAAACAGCTTCATGCCATCTCTATGCCGGATGCCATCTATCCAGTAAACAAGCTCCCGATAGATTCTTCCCAGGTCAACTCATAGTCCCTGGTTTTGACATCTTCAAATCCTTTCGACACTTTCTCAATGGTTCACTTACGTTCATCTCTCTGTTTCACACATGACGCATAATTGCGCCTTTTCCATAACGCTCACTACCTTGGCTCTTTACCAAAGCAGCTTATGGTTGTTTGAAGCCTGCTCTTGTAAACCGGCTCCGAGGGGCCCACCCTCATCTATTGCGTAGCTTTTGTTTCTACGGCACACATGAATCATCAGATAAGAAGTTTGCAAGAAGGGAAAATCAAATAAAACAAGGCATCGAAAAGTTAATGGAAGACTATTATAGTCAAGAAAATGTAGGAGATAAAGGATATATAAGTAAGGAAGAATTTAAACAGACGATGAAAAGAATGAGGGAACGCTTAAGAGGGATAGAAGAAGAGAAGAAAAAGGTAGCTGATCAAAAAGCAATAGAGAAGGGAATGAACCTTATCATCAACAGTATAAAGAGTCTTTATTCCAGTGTAAAATCTAATTTGGAACAGCTAGATTGGCAAACTAAGCGTGGCATCATTAAAGCATTAGTAGAACGAATTCAAATTGGTTATGACCAGGTAGAAGTGGCGTTTAGAATCGAAGAACCAGCACAGGGTGGAGAGATTTTTAATTTGCAACATTGTACTGGACGTCATAATAACGGCACTTGCTGAGTGCATTAAGTAATTTTATGCGCAGTGGAATGATAAAAAGCGTTTTCACAAACACATTTTACTACATAATCAGCGCTAATATTAAAATGCTTATAAAGAGCTTCATAAGGTGCTGATTCTCCAAAATTTTTCATGCCAATAAATATACCGTTTGAACCTATATATCTATGCCAACCTATTTCACTTCCAGCTTCAATTGCAACTTTAATACTGTCATTATTTAATATTACCCCTTTATATTCATCACTTTGCTCGTCAAAAAGCCTCCAACACGGCATAGAAATGACCCTTGTTCCTACACCTTTTTCCTGTAATTTTTCTCTTGCCTCAACTGCAATTTCAACTTCAGATCCGGTAGCAAATATCGTCACTTCTAGCTTCCCTGAATATTCGCATAGTATATATGCACCAAATTTTGATAGGTTGGCCAATTTTTCAGCACCAGAGTTCATATAATTGATATTTTGCCTTGAAAGTGCAAACAATGATGGAGATTCTTTCTTTTCCAATGCAATGCTAATGCACTCCAAAGTTTCAATTGCATCTGCTGGCCTAAAAACATACAGATTTGGTATAGCTCTCAGAGAAGCTAAATGCTCTATTGGCTGGTGAGTTGGACCATCCTCACCTACTCCAATTGAGTCATGAGTCATTACATATATAACCTGCTGTTTCATCAAAGCTGAAAGACGTATAGCAGGTCGGCAATAATCGGAAAATACTAAAAAAGTTCCACCATAAGGAATAATTCCACCATGAAGAGCCATACCATTCATACAAGCTGCCATAGCGTGCTCTCTCACTCCATAGTGGACATAAGAACCATCATAATTATTACTATCTATTGCCTGCATGTGCTTATATTTAGTACAATTTGAACCGGTAAGATCAGCAGAGCCACCAATTAGTTCTGGCATAGACTTAGTCAATAGTTCCATTACTTTGCCGAAAGAAGATCGAGTAGCTTCGTTTGGCATGAGCTCACATATTTGTTTCTTCAGGTTAGCCAAATCACTCTCGATGTTATTCGGCAAACGTTTCTCAAGTCTTCTTTGTAGTTCTTCATTGATCAAGGATGTATAGTTTTGCTTTGCCCTCTTAACTGTTTCTATCCAAGCGTTTCTCACATCTTCTGGTACATGAAATGGTTCATAGTTCCAATTTAATTTTTCTCTCATCTGTTTTACATCTTCCTCTGTAAAGGCACCACTATGAGCAGAAGATGTGCCAGCACGGCTCGAAAATTTTCCGATAATAGTTTTGCAACAGATTAGTGTAGGTTTATCAGACTTTTGCGCCTGCTCTATTGCAAGGGATATAGCATCAAAGTCATGCCCATCGATTTTGTCAACATTCCATCCATACGCTGAAAAACGCTTTTCTACATCATCAGAGCAAGAGAGGCTAGTAGAGCCGTCTATAGAGATGTCATTGTCGTCAAAAAGTGCTATCAGCTTATTTAATTTAAGATGCCCAGCAAGCGACGCCGCTTCATGGCTTATACCTTCCATAAGACAACCATCTCCTAGCATTACGTAAGTGTAGTGACTGATTTCAAACTGCTTTTCAAGAATCGATTCAGCAAGTGCCATGCCAACAGCAGTGGCAAATCCCTGACCAAGCGGGCCTGTTGTTGCTTCTATACCAGAAGTCAAGCCAAATTCTGGGTGACCTGGAGTTTTTGATGTAAGTTGCCTGAAGTTTTTTAGTTCATCTATACCAATGTAGCCTGTCAGATATAATATAGAGTATTGCAGCATCGAACCGTGACCATTTGATAGGACGAAACGATCTCTACTGATCCATTTAGAATTATCAGGGTTATGGTTTAGATATTTAGCAAATAATACAGTGGCAACATCTGCCATGCCAAGTGGCATACCTGGGTGTCCAGAATTTGCTTTTTGTACCGCATCAATTGATAAAAAGCGGACAGCATTTGCCATGGATTTTAGTAGTAGATGATTCATGTATTAATAGGAAAACTTAAAAGTGAAGTATACTATATCATAGTGGCAAAAACAAGTTGACACTTAATGTTAAAATCATTAATAATTTATAGTTAGATTGTGAGAATTTTTGTATGACAACTGTTATCAATAGAAAGTATAGAATCAGTCGCAGGCTTGGTGTAAACTTATGGGGTAGAGCAAAAGATTCGGTCAATAAAAGAAAATACCCTCCAGGTCAGCATGGTATTCTTGGATTTAAGAAGTTATCTGATTTTGGTAAGCAGTTTGCTGCACATAAGAAATTTAAGTTCTACTATGCAATTTCAAGTAAGCAGCTTAGACGTACATTCTTAGATGCCTACAAAAGAAAAGGTTATACGGCTGATAATTTTATTGGTGCCTTAGAATCAAGGTTAAGTTCTGTTTTATATCACTCTGGTTTTGTGCCAACAATTTACTCGGCAAAACAGCTTATATCTCATAAACATGTTACAGTTAATGATAAGGTGGTTAACATATCAAGTTATAGAGTGAAGCCTGGTGATATAGTAAAAATAAGGGAAAGAGCAGCAAAAATTCCTATATTAATAGAGGCTGAACAAAAACAAGAACGTAAGGCTCCAGATTATTTAGAGGCAGACAGCAAAGCACTTTCAGTGAAGTATTTGAGAGCGCCTCAATATTCCGAAGTCCCCTATTCAGCAGACATGGAAGTCAATTTAGTAGTAGAATTTTACTCTAGATAAACAACATAAGGCCCGTGTGGCGGAATCGGTAGACGCAGCGGACTTAAAATCCGTGGGTTTTGCGACCTTGGGAGTTCAAGTCTCCCCATGGGCACCAGTTTAATTTATTAAAAAAGTATGAAATGGCTTGATATAGAAGATATTGGAGAAGCTCTAGAAGAGAAATTTCCAAATGAAGATATAATTAGTATTAGATTCACTGAACTTAAAAGAAAAGTCTTGGATTTAGAAGAGTTTGATGATGATGAAAAGTATTGTAATGAAAAAATATTAGAGGCCATTCAAGCAGCTTGGATTGCAGAAAGATCTTAAAAAACAGATAGCTATAAGAAAATTACTGCATACAGTAAAAAGATAATCTTCTTGGAAATACTATACTTTACTCGAATTTTAATTAGCTTCATAATAATTTAACAAATTAAAATTAAAAATGATTACAAGGTAGGAAACACAAAATTCTGGCAAATGCTAGATATACAAATACTGCTTTTTATGTGTGAGGCCGAGGATTATGAAAACAATAAGTTAGTGTCCCCCTTCGGGGATTGTCTCGCCTTGAGGCGAAGACAAGGTTATAATAGTCGCGTATGCGACGTTATGGGTATAATGCACACTCTAAGTACGATATGAAAGTACACTTGGTATGGATTCCCAAATATCGCAAAAGGGTGCTAATAGGCCAAATTGGTGTTAGAGTTAGGGAGCTGCTAAGGCAGGTTACTATGGAAAATGAGATCCAAATTATCTCAGGCAAAGTTGCAGTAGATCATATTCATATGTTTATATCATATAAACCACAGCAAAGTGTTAGTAAAATTGTACAACTTTTGAAAGGAACAAGTTCAAGGTTGCTGATGCAAGATTTTGCAAGTCTAAGAAAGCACGTTTTGGGGCAGGCACCTTTGGGCACGTGGATATTTAGCCGTAAGTTCTGGTACAATCACAGACGAGGTTATACAAGAGTACATATCTACCCAGGAAGGCGAGCCACTTCATGACAATGATCAATTTCAAATTGATTGTAAATTTAACCCTTCACCTTGTAGGTGATGGTTGTTGTAGTTTTTTGTATAAGAAAGTTGTAATATAATTTAATTTTAAGCACTGGAAAGATGTTTAAATATAGCGGGCCAAAGAAATTAAAATCTATAATAGAAAACTATGCATTAAAATGCATGAAAAATAAGATCAGCAAAAATGAAATACGTCTTATTTTAAACTGGAAAAGTATAGTTGGAGAGGAATTAGCAGAATGTACAAAACCACAAAAGATCTCATACGCACAAAACGTAAATTCTGGTGTTCTGCATCTGTTAGTAACAAATGGCAGTAAAGCATTAGAAATGCAGCATATGGTTTCTCTTGTAATAGAAAAAATTACAGTGTTTTTTGGCTATAAAGCAGTATACGGTATAAAAATCAAGCAAGGGAGTTGACTATTTAACTATATAAGGTTAACCTAGTTACATAGGATAAATTGGTATATTGAAGTGAGTAGAATTTGTGAGTTAACAAATAGAAAAAAGTCTTTTGGTAATAAGGTATCGCATTCAAATCGTAAAACAAAGCGTACCTTTCTCTTAAATTTACATAAAGTTACATTGACGAGTAATATATTAGACAAAAAGTTTAGCTTTCGTATAGCGACAAGAACTTTAAGAACTATAGATTACAAAGGTGATCTTGATGCTTTCTTGCTCAACACAAAAACAATTAAACTAAGTAAAGAAGCGCAAAAGATAAAAAGAAGATTAAAGAAAGTTTTAGCAAAACAAGAGGTAGAGCTAGCTGTTTCAAATGCATAGTAAGCCTACATGGCTCAGAGCAAAAGCTCCAGCTGGTAAAATATTCAATGAAACCTTAAACACTGTTAAGCTACATAACTTACATACAGTATGCGAAGAAGCTGCGTGTCCAAATATTGGTGAATGTTGGAATAAACGTCATGCTACTGTGATGATTCTGGGTTCTGTTTGTACTCGTGCTTGTGCGTTTTGCAACGTTGCAACTGGCATTCCTGATAAGCTCGATCCTCATGAACCAGAAAATTTAGCAAAAGCAATAAAAAAGTTAAATTTAAAGCACGTTGTCATTACCTCTGTTGACCGTGACGATTTACCAGATGGTGGTGCAAATCAGTTTATAAGGTGTATAGAAGAAATTAGAAAGATAACTTCGGAAACAACAATAGAGATCCTCACTCCTGATTTTGTAAATAAGAAAGGAGCGTTTGAAGCAATAGCTATTGCATCACCTGATGTTTATAACCACAACATCGAAACAGTACCAAGGCTGTATGCAAAAATAAGACCAAGAGCTCGTTATTTTCATTCACTATATTTGCTAAAGATGGTGAAACAGATTAATTCTAAACTTTTCACGAAGTCAGGGCTTATGGTTGGTCTTGGAGAAACAAAAGAAGAAATCTTTCAGGTTATGGATGATTTACGTAGCGCCGAAGTTGATTTCATTACAATTGGTCAATATCTGCAACCAACTCCAAAGCATGCAAAAATTGATAGATATGTTACTCCAGAAGAGTTTGAGCATTATAAATATATTGCTTATTCTAAAGGCTTCTTGGTAGTTGCATCAAGTCCATTAACCCGTTCATCATATCACGCTGAAGAAGATTTTAACAGGCTCAAGGCTTGTAGTTAATATCTTAATTTTTTCAGAGCACAGTTTAATATAGTAATTAATATCTTGACTTTATTTAGAATATAATTTAATATAGGTATTGATGAAGCGAAAAAGTTATGGGTGGTTCTAACGAAAAAGTTGACTACACTGAGTTATCAAAATCTTCTATTTCTGACAAAATAAAGCCAAAAAAAAAGGTCACATTTTGTCAGCAAGTCCAAGTTAAAGAAATTCCACTTGAAGGAAAAAAAGGAAAGTGTAAACGACACAAAGAAAAGAAACAGAGCAAAAAAAAGAATTGGACTCGAGGGCAGTACTCAGCACCTCCACCATATTTTCTGTTAATACGAGAGCAAGTACAGAAAACACAATTATGGGAAAGAGGTGCAGCAATTATTGTTCCACCAGTAATTGGGCTGCTAGGAGGTTTAATAACTTTAATACTCATAACAGAAGAAATAAGGTCACCATTTTTAATTGCAGCTTTAGCTGCTACAGTAATTACAGCAGCAATATATGAACTTGAGTATTTACTTAAACCTGAATTGCTAGAAAAGCCTGGTAAAACTTTAAAGGATTTAGTAACAGATTCTTTTGTAAAGGAAGAAAAAAACTCAAGAACTGTATCACAATAAATCAGAAAAGCTTAGTGAGTTGCCCTAGGCTTGACTTTTTACTAGCTGATCACAAAAAGTATGAATTTTACAGCACCTAAACCAGCTGTTTAAGATCTTATATAAGCAATTGACAGCTACTGAGATGCCAGTTAAAATATTTACATAGTATATTAACAGAGGGTAAGGTGGATTTTAGCGAATATGTACATAATCAAGCTTTAACAATATCAGATATAAATACTAAGATTAATGTAAAAGAGCTAGCAAACTTTCTACAGAGTAAAAAAGACATTAAAGAGCTTAATTTAATAAATGTAGAGGTTGATTCTAAAGATATAAAAGAGTTAGGTAAACTTACACATCTTACTTCGCTTACTCTAAGGAACAATAAACTTGGTTTTGAAGGTGCAGGGTATATAGGTCAAGGCAATCTACCAAACCTTACTTTACTTGAAATAAGTAATAACAACATTGGAGACAGAGGTTTTGCATTTTTGATTGGCAGCAAACGTCTCCCAAATCTTACTTTATTAAATGTAGAAAACAACAACATTGTTGGAGTGTGGCGCCACCACTATGGAGGAGATATAGCACTCAAAAATCTCACCTCACTTTATGTAGAAGGTAACGGTAAAAAATTCTTAAATGATAAAGAAGTTATCCTTGATAGTATAAAAAAAAGCTCAATAAACGAAGCGCCTGGACACTCTAGAGTAAAAGATGGTGAAGGTGCTACAAAAAAATTAGTAGCTAAAAGAAAAAAAGCGATACAAGCTGCCAATAGTCAGTCAGATCCTAGTAGTAGGTTAAGTATAGAACTTTCCAAACAAGATGGGCTGCGTGAAATAGTACTTGACACTGAAACTACAGGTCTTGATGTCAATAGCCATCGAATTATCGAAATAGGGTGTGTAGAACTCAACAACCATCACCTACAAGGTGAAGGGTGGTTAATTCAATCATTTGAATGATCATTGTCATGAAGTGGCTCGCCTTCCTCGGGTAGATATGTACTCTTGTATAACCTCGTCTGTGATTGTACCAGAACTTACGGCTAAATATCCACGTGCCCAAAGGTGCCTGCCCAAAAGTGCTTTCTTAGACTTGCAAAATCTTGCATCAGCAACCTTGAACTTGTTCCTTTCAAAAGTTGTACAATTTTACTAACACTTTGCTGTGGTTTATATGATATAAACATATGAATATGATCTACTGCAACTTTGCCTGAGATAATTTGGATCTCATTTTCCATAGTAACCTGCCTTAGCAGCTCCCTAACTCTAACACCAATTTGGCCTATTAGCACCCTTTTGCGATATTTGGGAATCCATACCAAGTGTACTTTCATATCGTACTTAGAGTGTGCATTATACCCATAACGTCGCATACGCGACTATTATAACTTGTCCTTCGCCTCAAGGCGAGACAATCCCCGAAGGGGGACACTAATTAATCATATTCCAACAGGCAAAGTATTCCATCGATACATCAACCCAGAAAGGAGCATAGACAAAGGTGCATTTAAAGTTCACGGTATCAGCGAAGAATTTCTAAAGGATAAGCCACTATTTTCAGAGATTGCATCTGAATTTCTTAATTTTATATCTAGCGATACTTTGGTAATTCGCAATGCTGGATTTGACATTAAATTTTTGAACATGGAACTTGGTAAACTGAATGCCAAATTAATCTCTTCAGACAGAGTGTTAGATACATTACCGCTTGCAAGAAAGAAATTTGGACCACCGGCTTCTTTAAGTGCATTGTGTGAGCGTTTTGGTATATCACTAGAGAGTAGGGAGCTGCATGGAGCGCTAATTGATGCTGAGTTGCTAGCAAAAGTATATGTTGAGCGATTACAAACTCCTTTGGATCGATGTCAGCATGCAGTACGTAACTTATCTCTTAGAGGACACTTGCCAAGTAATGAAGAAGTTAGTGAGCAGTTAAACGTATCTGTTCATGAGGGAGTAGTAGATAGAAGATTGTAAAAACGCCTTTTGCTTTCAGTAGCGAAATTATTCTCTCAATGAATATGTTTTCTAGCTTTAAAAATGCGAATCTCAATATCTTATCTTGAATTACTTAACTGTTGGTTCAAGCTTAAATTCTTATCATGGGATGTATTTGCATCTTTTAATACTGTAAGTGGTTTATCTAGGCTATGTTCCACTTTTGTCTCAAAATTACATCCTAAATTCTCACAAAATTCTTGAAAACGTTCAGTAACAATATCAAAAAAATTTCTACCACTTGCTTTATGATTTTTCAGCTCTTTCGGAATAGTAATAAGCACTTTACCATCTTCATATGTTACATTTCGACCCTTACATTTTAGTTTAAATTCTACTGAACTGCAAAAACCTGGTGTTTTAATATCATTAACAAGATCACTGCTGCACACCTTTATACAATCCATGCTAAAATTAAATTTTAGACAATTGGAGTCACGGCAATCCATACTATAAGTTATTGTTATGCTAGAATCTAACACAAGCAAGCCAAATGGAGAAAGAGCCTTTAATATATGAAGAAACAGAAAATGATTATACCCTTCTTGATGATAGTTAGTTATCAATTCTTCCATGATAGAGTCACTCGGAACTTCTGCACCAGCATATTCAAATATTTTTATGAAAATTTGCTTAAGAAATGGACTATAGTTCTTTCTTCCATTCTCATCTTCTAAAATGAGATCTTTATGTTTTGAATATAGCTTCTCAATAAGCTCATTAGGCACTTCTTTCTCATTAATAGTAAGGTTGTGTGATCTACCAAGGTCAATATATGTGTTGTAACCAGAGTTTATGCTACTCCAACCACCTGATTTCATTGGTATAGATTTTAAATCAGAATACTTGAGCTTTTTTACTTCAGATTTCAATGCGTTAACTATTTTTTTTGACATATCACAATCTTATATTATATACGTATTACGTACTTTTCATCATAAGTAAAGGTTTTCTGTAAAACTTGATTTACTTTTTATTATACCCACCTTATTAAAAAAAGCAGAGATTTCAATATCTTATTTTAAATTCTTCAAGTTTAGATTCTTATCTTGGGATGTATTTATATTACTTAATACTCCAAGTGGCTTATCCAGATTATGCTCAAATTTTTCCTCAAAAAAGTGAAATCCAAATTTTTCGCAAAATTTCTGAAAATACTCAATAATAACGTCAAACAAATTCTTATTATTTGCTTTGTAGTTTTTCAGCTCCTTAGGAATAGTAAGAGACACCCTACCTTCTTCATACTTCACATTTTCACCTTCACATTTTAGTTTAAACTCCACTGAGTTTTGTAAATCACATACTAAGATTTTATTATCGTTATATATGCCATCATTTACACTAAAACTGAACTTCAGACAATTTGGATCTTCACAACTTATATAGGTCCTTTCTCTGTAAGAAGGAATTAAATAGTGAAATGAATACATGCACAATCCAAAAAAACGAAGTGCTTGACTTTGAGAAGAAAAGAATTGCTTGTACCCAGACCTGTTATAATAAGTTATCAATTCTTCCATAATAGAGTCATTTGGAACTGCTGCACCGGCGTGTACAAATACTTCTGTGAAGATTTGCTTAAGAAATAGACGATAACTCCCTTTTTTGTCCTTATCTTCTGTAATGAGATTTTTATGTTTTAAATATAAATTTTTAATGAAATCATTAGTTATTACCTTCCCATTAATAACAAGGTCACAAACAAATTCATATTCACTATTGAAGTCCATATCCAAATCCTTATATGTTCTATAATCAGAACTTTCTGTAGACTTCAAATCAGCATATCCTCTCTCCTTCACCTTAGCTTTCAACTCATTAATCATTTTTTTTGACATATATACTATTAATAGCTCTTATACTATAATACACATATAATTATTAACCTTTTAATAATATAGACTATCAACTGTAACCTGAGTTACTTTCCGGTTTACACTTGATTACTCTAACGATAGATTTTCCAATTCCATCTGATCTACTTGTACTTTTTCTAACTCACTTTTTACCTGCTTATGGTATAAGTTTGCTCTTCTCGCCCAAGATAGGTCACTATCTATTATATAAACGTAATTGCCATTGTTCTCTTCGAAGTAAAACAGCTTCAGTTTACTTTCATCTTGACCAATTAATTCACTACGAATTACTTCTACAGTATAAAATTGACCCAAATTCATACTTACTTCACGATGTTGCATATACCTTAACACCCGTGGCTCATATAATTTTCTTATCTCACCATTTTTGAGATCACCTATTGTACACTCTATCTTCTTTAATCCGTATTTAATAACTCTCACTAATCTCTTCGTCTCATCATCCCACAGCTGTTCTTCTTCCAATCTTTTACATGTGGTAAAAAATTGTGATTCTTCTCTTTGCATAAACCGAGATAAACGTTCTACCAACTCATAGCACATTTTTTCTTGACTCAGTATTTCTCTTTTATATTGAGATAAAATATTAATCGCTATACGTGGACAACTTACTGCAATCAGGTCATTATTTAAATCCGTTTTAATAATTTTACCGGTCTCTTGACGAACATGTGCAGTAATTTGCCCTAATAAAATTCCCTCAGGAATTGTTATATCCTTCCCTATATGAGTATTAATGGCTTTTAAAGAATCAAAGTCTATATATATTGCACCTTTCTCTCCTGTCATTTTTTCTGAAAGAGCAAGAGCAATCAATCTAAAGGTATTTATTTCAACAGCAAAATACATCCTTTGCTCCTCTGACATATTATACATATTCTTAAAGAAATCCTTTATGCTAATGTCTTCACCATCTATCTTCCATCCTGTATCTATTTCGCTCCAGTCGTATTGGTGTAAATCTACAACATGCACTCCTTCCATTCCTTTCAGTTCACGCTTTAAATCATCTATTTGATTTTCTTTGAATCCAGGACCATTGATAACCAAATATATGTCCCTCTCCTCTTTATTTTTTAATTTATGATTTTTTATTATATCTAAGTAATTAAGGTCACTGTTTTTACCATCTGGTAAAGATGCACCATGTACTCTTGGCACCCATGTTAGTATTATTGGCGCTTCATTTGATAATTTTTTTACATTACCGGTCATTGTTTTACCTCACAACATTCACAGCATAATAAAACATTAGTAAAAAAATTCAACCAATTGCTTTCGTATTCTTTTAAAAGCAGCCAATTTTATTGGCATCCGTTCAGCAGAGTGAGTTAGACGAGAAAAGAAAACTATAGGGTCAATGCATGACACTAAAATCCAGAAAATTTAATTTCAAACCAGCACTTCCTTCCTTGTCATTCCAGCACGTAACCAATTCTTATTGCCTGCTCTGGACCCCAGTGTTAGCTACTTGAATGACAGTAAAGGGAGTCCTCATTCCCCTAAACAAATACTTTTATTGTGCTTTGCACTTTAAGCCATTGACGGCATATACATCTGGTTCATCTATCACCTGCAGTGGCTTGCCAAGGTTGTACTCTATGTTTATATTACGCTCAGAATTGTACTCTATTTTTGTATCAAACTTAAAGCCCAATTTCTCACAGAGCTTTTTTAAATATTCAACAAGCTTATTAATAATATCAGTAAGCTTATCAAGCAGACTGTCATCACCAGCTTTGTAAGCTTCTAACTCTTTAGGAATTGTAAGCAACACTTTACCATCTTCATATGTCACATTTTCATTCTGACATTTCAGTTTAAATTCTACTGAACTGGATAAATCACACGTTACCTCATTATACATGTCAATGTCGCACATATTTGTATATTTCATACTGAAATTAAGTTTTAGACAATCGGGTTGGTAACAACTCATATATTGCTTGTTTGTTGAGCCGCCACCCATTGTGCACAATTTTAACGAATTAAGTATTTGATTCATAATAAAAGCAGCGGGAAAAGTATATCCACCTTGATAATAATTATCTATCAACTCTTCAATAATAGATGAATTGGGAACCGTTGCATCAGCATGCATAAACATCTCTCTAAAAACTTCTTTAAGAAGTAGACGATAATCCTTTTTTCCGTTTTCATCTTGCAGAATTAGATTTTTGTGTTTTGAGTACAAATCTATGATAAACTTTTGATTGATCGATTTACCATTAATAGTAATGTCCATTCTATTAAGATCCGTATATGTTCCCTCACCAGAAATTACTTCATCCTTAGTTTTAGCTTTGAAATCAGCATATTTGAACTTTTTTATTTCAGATTTCAATGTATTAACTACTTTTTTTGACATATTATATTACACGTTATTTATATTAATGTTAGCAAATACTCTATTAATTGTCAATTATTTAGAATCTTTGTTTCCGTCATAAGTTAAAGTTTACAGCCTCTGCTTTAAAGAACTTTCTATTCTTGAAATAGAAAGTTCTTTAATCAATGCTATATAAGTGATAGCTCTCCCATTGCTACCCTGTCTACTTCTGCTCCTTCCAGCTTATTATCTACTCGTTCACGGTATAGATCTTTTCCCTTCATCCAGGATAGGTCGCTCTCTTGCTTAAAAACATAATTACCATTGTTCCCTCCAAAAGTAAATAACTTATATCTGCTAACTTCTTCACCAATCAGTCCTTTAGTAACTACCTTTTGAATGTGTACGTGACCTAAGTTAAAACCTGTTGAAGAACAACCAAGATATGATGAATTAAGATATTGAAAATTTTGTGGTTGCGTATCATACAACGCTACTATTCCTCTATTTTCAAGATCATTTACGTATCTGTTTACCCCTTCTTTGGTTGTTTTTTTTGTCTCTCCCTCAATTATTTCTATTTGTTCCTCTGCAATTTCTTTCTTTTCTCTCAGCTTCGCAAACTCTTTATCCAATAGTTCATCTATTAACAATGGTAAACGTTGTTTTATATCACGGCACATTTCTTTTTGACTTAATATTTTATCTTTATACTCAGATAAAATACCAACTGCTACGCTTGTATCACTTATTGCAATTAGATCATTATTTAAGGCTATTTGAATAATTCTTCCACTATTCGGGTCAGGTATTACCAAGACAGCCCCTAACAATATTCCCTCAGGGATTGTTATATCCTTCCCTATATGAGTGTCAATGGCTTTTAAAGAATCAAAGTCTATATATATTCCACCCTCATGTTCCGTAAACTGCTTTAAGAGTGACAGAGCAATCAATCTAAAGGTATCTATTTCAACGGCAAAATACATCCTTTGCTCCTCTGACATATTATACATATTCTTAAAGAAATCCTTTATGCTAATATCTTCACCATCTATCTTCCATCCTTGATCTATTTCGCTCCAGTCATACTGATGCAAGTCTATAACATGTACTCCTTCAAATTCTTTCAGTTTACATTTTAAATCATCTATTTGATTTTCTTTGAATCCAGGACCGTTGACTGACCTTACCCAGAAAAAGTAGACAGAAAGTTAAGACGTTTTTGAAGTAAAATAAAACGTTTTTTCAAAGAGGTGTGGTATGACAAAAAGAAAAGAATATACAGCAGAATTCAAAATTGAAGCTATAAGACTAGTAAAAGAAACAGGTCAATCATCAGCAAAAATAGCAAGAGATTTGGGTATTAGCGGTAAGCAGATGGGTAAAAACATACAATGATAGAATGTCTGGAGTAGATGCGTTTCCAGGAAAGGGGAAAGTAGCTCATTGTGACAAAGAAAAGTTTGATTTAAAGAAAGAGCTGGCAAGAGTAACGAGGGAAAGAGACATTTTAAAAAAAGCCCTGGGATATTTTGCAAACCAAAAAGAGTAAAATATTCTTTTATAAAAGAACATGAAAACTGCTATAAAATACGGGAATTATGCAGATTTTTGAACGTATCTGCTTGTGGTTATTATAAATGGATTACTAAGGAAAAAAACAACAAAAAATCAATAAGAGAAGAGCTCATACAAGATATTCAGAAGGTATATCGATCATCACAATGCAGATACGGAGCTCCTAAAATTCACGCTGAATTAAAGGCTTTAGGTAAAAATTATAACATCAAAACAGTGCAAAATATTATGCAGAAAAATGGCATTCAAGCTAAGCTTAGACGAAAGTTTAAAAGTAAAAAACCACAAATAGACAATAGAGTTATAACTCCTAACATATTAAATCAGAATTTCATCGCTGATCAACCTAACAAGATATGGGTAACTGATATTACGTACATAAAAACTAATGAAGGATGGTTATATTTGGCAGCAATAATAGATTTATATTCACGCATGGTGATTGGGTGGTCAATGAGTAATGCAGTAAATAGGCAATTAGTTATAGATGCGTTATTCATGGCTATTGGTAGGCGCAAATCTCCTAAAAATCTACTATTTCATAGCGATCAAGGATCGCAATACACCTCTAAAAATTATCAATTTTTACTAAGTACAAAAAATATTACTTCTAGTATGAGTCACAAAGGTTGTTGTTATGATAATGCTGTTTCAGAGAGCTTTTTTAGTTCACTTAAGAGAGAGTTACTCATTGATACTTCACAACACTCTGCACAACAAGCTAAAACCGCAATATTTGAATATATAGAAATTTTTTATAATAAACAGCGTAGACATTCTACTATTAACTATTGCATTCCTGAGCTTTTTGATTCATCATTCTCATAGCAAAAACGTCTTAACTTTCTGTCTACTTTTTCTGGGTAAGGTCAGATAGATGCTATGATAAGAAATTCAATAACTTAAAGTAGGTAGTTAAAGCCTCTAATTAAGATCTAAATCTATAGTTATTATAAGCAACACTAAAGAAGTGCGGAAGCAAAAATTTACGAAAGAGCGTTATGTATACGTATGCTTTGTAGACCTACATTTTGCCACCCTTCTGTTAAGCTTTGCCTCCCTTCCATTACGTCTTGTCGCTCTTTTATTTCTTTTATTTCGTTATCGAATTTTGACATTAGATATTTAGCATAACCAGATGTTAATGCTGTTGATGCAGATACAGCTATTGCTACCATAACAGACGTTAATGTAATTTCCATTGTCTCGGTTATAAAAAGCGTCGATGTTACAAAATTCCCTAACATGGCAACTAAGCCACCAACAACTACACTACCTTGAACTACTTTATTTTTTAAAAACCCTTTTATACTCTCTACCGTATCTTCTTGGTGATTTATAATGGCATAATACAAAGGAGTTTTCTGCAAACTATCTTTTTCATAAACATCTGCACCTCTGTCTAGTAGAGCATCTACTATCTCTAAATAGCCATTTTTAGCAGCATAATGCAAAGGAGTACTACCATTTCCATCTTTTACATGAACACTTGCGCCTTCAGCTAATAGAGCATCTACTACCTCTACATGCTTACTTAAAGTAGCATAATGCAAAGGAGTACTACCACTTCTGTCTTTTACATTAATATCTGCACCTGTTTTTAGTAGAACATTTACTACATCTATGAATTTATATATAGTAGCATAATGCAAAGGAGTACTACCACTTCTGTCTTTTACATTAACATCCGCACCTCTCTTTAGTAGAGCATTTACTGCACCTACACATCTACTATAAACGGCATGATGCAAAGCAGTCTCTCTATTTTCATCTTCTACATGAACATCCGCATGCCTATCTAATAAAACATTCACTAAATCCTTACAGCCAGCTGCTGCAGCTACAATTAATAATGTAAATTCGGCATCAGGATCACTTTGGATGAATGTATGATTTATACTAAAATTTTTATTTTCCCACTCTTGATACGCTATTGTATCTTCCCTTCGCAATACCTCTTTTATTTTATTAATTACGTTATCTTTATTTACACTTTCATCTTTATCAATTGCACTTAATATTTTTTTCAGATTTTCAAAATTCATCTTTACCTCCTATAACTTTACGATGCAGTTACTACACAATTACAAACAAAAGTAAACACATTTTTAGGAATTATTTAGAAAAAGAAACCATTGAAAAAGTCAGTGATTTACAATAAATAACTGATACATTTAATTGGAAGAAATATGTGATGTAACTATAGTCATTATAAACAACAATAGAAAAAACACGGAAGTAAAAAATTTATATTGATCTTATCATATTTATTATTAGCATAATTATAAACATGGGAAAGCAAATACAAGTCAACTTATCTAAAAAAAATAGTGAGAGGGTCTTATCTGGCGCAAAATGGATGGCCAACCTTAGTGAAAATTATTTTGCATCATTGAATAATAACAGCATTAAACCAGCCAGCTCTATAAGAAAACTAATAGAGGCTTTTTTACTTGTTCCAACTATTACATCCAGTGCTATTACACTAGCATGTACCTATTTTTTTCTGAATGCAGTGAGTATTCACAAATATGATTGCAGCTTTGAATAAGGGAAAAATTATGGCGCCTATGATTTTTGAAGGCCATTGCGATACAGACGTTTTTAATAGCTAGTTCAAGCTTTTTGCTGGGTGATTTTGGATAATGCAACTTTTCATAAAAATAAGTGAATTTGTGAAAAGTGTCAGTGCTGAAGTTATATATCTGCCTCCATATTCTCCTGATTTTAATCAAACCATTGGTTTGTTATAAAAAATTGAGCCAGAAAGAATATCCAGCTATTCGAACTATTAGAAAAAGAGCTATAATTATAGACTCCGTATACACTATAACTAGACTTTTTTTTAAGAGGAATGATACAGAAGTTAGTACTAAGACACTAAACAGTTTTCAAAAATGAAAATTATACCTTAAAGCTGATTTTCATACAGTTCTTGCAAGCGATAGCACTCTCACTTCTCTTGCACCAGAGTTTAAAATTTCCTGAGAGCAAGACCTTGCGGTTGCGCCAGTTGTTACTACATCATCAACCAATATCACGATTTTGTTTTTGATAATTTCGCTGTTACTTACTTTAAAAGTATTTTTCAAATTTTTTTCACGCTGTTTAAGTGAAAGACCAGCTTGAGGTTTGGTGTGACGAATACGTTTTATTGCAAATGGTGTATAAGATAAATTAGATAACTTACTTAATTCCTTCGCGAGCAATGCTGCTTGATTATATTTACGTTTAAATAAGCGTATTTTATGTAGCGGTATGGGAACTATGACCTCTGCATTTTGAAACATGTCTTTGTTAGCTTTGTACATCCACTTTGCATAGACTTTCACATAATTTAAATTATCAAAAAATTTAAAATTTATAATCATATTTTTGCTATGTTCATCATAAGCAAAAACTGATCTTAATACTTTAAATGGTGAAGGGTTACTGATGCATTTACCACATGTATCAATGTTATCTGGAATTACTACACCACAAACATTACAGTAATGCTTAGTTAAAAAATTGATTTTTTTATTGCATTCACTACATAAATCATAACTTTTATCAATTATACGTTCACAACTTACGCATACGTTTGGAAATATGAGATCTGTAGCTTTTTTTAATAAGAGAAGATTCATGAATTAAATATGTTAGGTATACCTTTTAAAATGCTCCTCATAACCCAATTATTAAGAAATAGTCGATACTTGATCCAATAAATATGTTTTAAGATACTTGCCTGTAACACTTTTTGGAGTCTGTGCAACTTTTTCTGGAGTTCCTACAGCAACCACTTCGCCACCTTTTACTCCACCCTCTGGACCAATATCTATTATGTAATCAGCAGTTTTTATAACATGTAAATTGTGCTCAATAACTATAACAGTATTTCCTAAATCAACTAGCCTATGGAGTATTTTCAGTAAATTATTTACATCTTCAAAATGTAACCCAGTTGTTGGCTCATCGAGAATATACAATGTTTTCCCGGTAAATCGCTTTGATAGTTCCTTAGACAGCTTTATTCGTTGTGCTTCACCCCCGGACAACGTTGTTGACGACTGTCCAAGCGTTATATAGCCAAGCCCTACTTCCTGTAAAGAAATCAACTTTTCCTTTATCATTGGAAGATTTTCAAAAAAGTCACATGCTTGATCTATTGTCATATCAAGCACATCAGAAATTGATTTTCCCTTGTAAGTAACTTCCAATGTTTCTCGGTTATACCTCTGTCCTCTACATTGCTCACATTTCACATAAACGTCCGGTAGGAAATGCATCTCGATCTTTAAATGCCCATCACCTTTACAAGCTTCACATCTTCCTCCCTTGGTATTAAATGAAAATCGGCCTATATTGTAACCTCGTGCCTTCGACTCTGGGAGACCTGCAAACCAATTTCTGATGTGAGTAAACATACCAACATATGTTGCTGGATTTGATGCTGGGGTCCTACCAATTGGCGATTGATCAACTTCTATAATTTTATCTATATACTCAAGGCCTTCTATTTTGTCGCATTGACCATGCCTTGCAGATGAATGATTTATCTTGTGTGCTGAGTATTTATATAATGTTTCTATCACTAAACTTGATTTCCCTCCTCCTGATATTCCAGTAACACAAATAAAATTCCCTATAGGAAATTCAACATTTATATTTTTTAAGTTGTTCTCACAAGCATTAACTACCTTTATGAACTGAGTTGTTTGCTTTCTTCTTTTTGAAATTGAAATTTCCTTCTTTCCACTTAAATACTGTCCTGTCATGCTCCCTGAATTTTTTTGTACCTGATCTGGTGTTCCTTCTGCAACAACTTTTCCTCCGTTTACACCAGCTCCAGGACCAATATCAATCACATAATCAGCAGCCATTATTGTGTCTTCATCATGTTCAACAACAATCACAGTATTACCCATGTCTCTCAGATTTTTAAGTGTGGCAATTAATCGATCATTATCACATTGATGAAGGCCAATTGAGGGTTCGTCAAGCACGTATAGCACTCCTGTTAAACCAGAGCCAATTTGCGAAGCAAGCCTGATCCTCTGGCTTTCACCACCAGAGAGAGTGCTAGATTCACGGTCAAGTGTAAGGTAATTTAGCCCTACATTCTTTAAAAATGTCAGCCTTTTGATTATTTCGTTTAATATTTTATTTGAAATTTGCCTTTGTTGTTCTGTAAGTCTGTCTGATAAATTTCCAAACCACTTAAGGGATTCATCGATGCTGAGCCTTGATATTTCACCTATATGTTTTTCGTCAATTTTCACTGTAAGTGCTTCTTTTCTCAATCTATAGCCAGAACATTCTTTGCAGTCAGTAACAGAACAATACCTATCAATAAGTGATGCATCGTAATCCATCTGGCGTTCTAGGGTACTGACCAAACCTTGAAATTTCATTTCTCTAGAGCCAAAAAGTATTAAATCCTTCACTTTTTGGTCTATATTCTTCCACGGAACATCAAGGCTAAATTTGTAATTTTCAGCCAGTGATAGAATTGCATTTTTTAGCAATCCATAGTTTGTATGCACTTGACGGAATATTGATCCAATTGGCTTTAAAGCACCTTCAGATATCGAGAGCGTTTCATCTGGCACTATTAGCTTTGCATCAACACTTAGTTTTTTACCGAGCCCATTGCATGAACTGCATGCACCGTAGGGGCTGTTAAAAGAAAACAATCTTGGCTCTATTTCTTCAAGAGTAAAGCCAGACTCAGGACATGCAAAATTCTCTGAGAAAGTTAAAGTTTGACCATTTTTATACTCGGAACTGTGGTTATCAGGTAAGTTCACTATTTCTGCATACATTAAGCCATGGCCCAGCCTCAATGCTGATTCTACACTGCTTGGTAGTCGATTTCCTATATCATCTGATATGGAGATTCTATCTGCAATAACAAAAATATCATGTTTCTTGTTTTTATCGAGTTTAGGCAAGTCATCTATATTGTATGTTTCACCATCTATTTTTAGTCTCACGTAACCCTGCTTTTTAATTTCCAATATCTCTTTGAAGTGCTCTCCTTTTCTGCCACGCACAATAGGAGCAAGTATATATATTTTAGTTTCTAAAGGTAATGCTATAATAGTATCTACAATTTGAGATACAGCCTGTTTCGTTATTGGCAACCCAGTTACAGGCGAATAAGGTATTCCCACTCGTGCATATATCAAACGTACATAATCGTAAATTTCAGTAACGGTTCCAACAGTTGATCTTGGATTTTTTGAGATCGACTTTTGATTAATTGATATTGCAGGAGAGAGGCCTGTGATTGACTCAACATCTGGTTTATCTTGAATATTAAGAAATTGACGTGCATAAGCCGATAGACTTTCGACGTATCGGCGTTGGCCTTCTGCATAAATCGTATCGAATGCGAGGCTAGACTTACCAGAACCACTTAGTCCAGTTATAACAACTAACTTATTTTTTGGTATATCGACATCAATACCCTGCAAATTATGCTCTCTTGCACCTTTAACTCTGATCATACTTCATGTACCTTTGACCATTACAGCCTCAAAATACATAAACTTACAACAACTTTCTACTAATTTTTTCAACTATTACGGAAAACGAGATAGCACAACTAGTGCAAAACATTTTGCCACACAACTATATAAACATCTGTTTTCGCCAAGTTAGTTCGTACAACAAATGGTGTCATAAAAGTATGTTTTCTACAATCTCATCAAAAACATGCTTACCAATTCTTGGAAACAGCAAATTTTATTTTATATAAAATATAGAATTTTGATAAATTTAACTTTTTTGTGAGATCATGCAGCGATAAAAATAAATTTAGAGGGAAAGGTTATGGCAATAGAGAAGGAGAAGTTTTTTGAAATAATAAATGAGGTAGGTGAAAGTAGCGATTTGGATGAAGATAATTTACTTGAAAAAATAAAGAATGAGTTAAAAGGAAAAGATGCAGGAGAGTACAACAAGTTTAGTAGAAATTTTAGTAAAGAACATCAATTTAGTATAAAAATTTCAGAAGAAGCTGCAGAAGATTGGACGTTGTTACATCTTGCTACAGCATGCAACAATATGTTAATAGTGGAACTCTTACTAAAAAAGAAAGCAAGTGTTAACGCTCGAGTAAAAGATGGTTCTAAAAATGATGGGCTAACTGCTTTGCATATTGCTACTTCTTGTGGACATGAAAGCATGGTAAAACAACTACTAAGTGATGATCGAGTGAATCCTTCATTAAAAAGTAAAAATAAGACTCCAAGGGAGGTGGTAGGTAATACAGAAAATAAGGAAGCAATAGTACAAATGTTAGAGGAAGCAGAACAAAATTTTTATACAAAGCATGAGAAAAAAACTGATACATCATCAGATGTTATAAATTCTGTGGAACAATACAATACCATACGTAGTGGTGAACAGGCTCCTGTTACGTGCGAAAGTAGTGACAGTATAGTAAGTGAGCAATACTTACATGCTGGTGTTAAGAATATGGTAGAAAAATTTGAGTCAACGCAAAGAGGAAGTGTTACATATAGTGGTAAACAGACTCCTATTGGTGAAAGCGTTAGTAGTGACGACAGCGGTCTAGAGTCTGAGGCTACATTTGATACTTCTTTCTGCTCTGAAATAAATAACGACGGAGCAGCTAATGAAGTTAATGACCAAATTTTAGAAAGTCTGCAACCTCAAATTCAGTTGCAAGATAGACAAATTCGGAAGTTAGAAAAGCCAGGTAAAGAATTAAAACATGTTGAGAAAGAACCAGAAAAATTAAAGAGTGACGTAGCTGGACATGAGACTCGGTTAGAAATACTTGATAAGCTCAGTGAAGAGAATCAATCACTAAAACAACAAATACAAGATCTAAAAAGTAAAAACACAACTCTTAATAGTGAATTAGAAAAAATAAAAGGTCAGCACTCTAATGATTTAAATGAACATAAGATTAAGTTGGAAGAACTTAGCAAGCTCAACAAAGAGAATCAATCACTAAAGCAAAAAATAAAAGATCTGGAAAACGAGAATACAACACTTAATAGTGCATTAAGCAAAACCAAAGCAAATAAAGTATTACTAGAAAAAACAGAAAAAGGACAACTGTCTTTCTTAAAAATTGCTTCTGTAAATTTTGTAACTATGTTGACAGTAGGTGTTGCCTTTAGTATAGCTTTCCAATTACCAATTCTATTGATGATTGCAACTTCTGTGATGTCTTCATTAATAGTCAGTGGAGTTACATACGCACTATTAACACAACCTACTGAATTACAAGAAGTAAGTATTCAATGCTCAATGCAACATGATGCCTGTAAAACTTAACTTGTGCGCTTCCTGGTAATTTTGATATAGTTATTTCAGTTGAAATTTACAGATTTACAAATGGCAAGCTTAAGTGTAAGAGAAGCGTTATGCACGGCAATCAGAGAAGAAATGCAAAATGACCCTGATGTATTTATCATGGGTGAAGAAGTTGCAGAGTATGATGGTGCTTATAAAGTAACAAAAGGATTACTGAAAGAGTTCGGAGAAAATAGGGTAGTTGATACACCTATTACCGAACATGGATTTGCTGGTCTTGCTGTTGGAGCAGCGTTTGCTGGGCTCAAACCTATTGTTGAGTTTATGACTTTTAATTTTTCTATGCAAGCTATTGACCAAATTGTGAATTCTGCAACAAAAACAAATTATATGTCAGGTGGACAACTTGGATGCCCTATAGTGTTTCGTGGACCAAATGGAGCTGCAGCAAGAGTTGCCGCACAACATTCTCAGTGCTTTGCATCTTGGTATTCGCATGTTCCAGGTTTGAAAGTAATAGCACCTTACTTTGCCTCTGATTGCAGAGGTCTGCTTAAAGCTGCAATTCGTGATCCTAATCCAGTAATATTTCTAGAAAACGAGATCGCTTATGGGCATGAACATGAGATTCCTGATTCTGAGCTATCAAATAAAGATTATCTACTTGAGATAGGCAAAGCTGCTGTTATACGGGAAGGAAAGGATGTAACTATCACTGCTTTTTCATTGAAACTAATGGATGCGTTAAATGCAGCAGATTTACTCTCTAGTGAAGGAATAGAAGCTGAAGTTATCGACCTCAGAACCTTAAGACCACTTGACACTGAAACAGTTATTAACTCTATTAAGAAGACCAATAGATTAGTAAGCATAGAAGAGGGTTGGCCATTTGCAGGAATAGGAGCAGAACTCTCAGCCATGGTTATGGAGCAAGGATTTGACTACCTTGACGCTCCGGTTGTACGGGTAACCGGCAAGGATGTCCCCTTACCTTATGCTGCAAACCTAGAAAAGAAAGCATTACCACAAGTGGAAGATATAGTTGAAGCTGTGCACCAAGTCTGCTTTAGAAAGAAATAGCCCTATTGACTCTTTTTTTTATCTCCCGTTCCACATTCTTCCATAAAAGAGGCATTTGTAGAGTTTATACCACCCATTACTTTTATGACAATAGTTTTAGCGCCAAAAAACACAGCGCAAAATACACCGAGGGCGAAAAGAGCAGGCCACGGCATTCTACCAAATATTGCAAGTAAAGCTGCTCCTATTATCACTACGGTCATAAGCGGTCCACCTATTCCCCAAACGTAGCCAATAATATTACATATTACTTGAGCAGTTGTATCGTCATTAGAGTTAGCAGCACTTCCAACATGAGAAAAAGAAATAAATAATACCATAAGTAGAATACAAAAAACCTTTCTAATTGTAGGGTTCATCCCTATACCTTAAGTTTAAATATTATAATTATATCTAAAATAGTATAATTTTCAGTAAAACTAGCATTGTGATTTATACAATATTGCATAGCAAATGATGTCTATTGTTTGTCAATCATTGTCAATTACTTGAGAGCTTATTTCGACTTTCGAAAAAGAGCAATAACACCCATGAGTAAAATTTCACATTACCACTTTTATGTGTTATGATAAGCTTAAATTTATGAAGAAAATAAAATTGAAAGAATTGAGAGAGAACCGGATAGCAAGAACGAGAAAGTTTTTATCTTCACTGTTTTTTTTGCTACTAATTGCGCTATCAATACGTAGTTTTTTATTTGAGCCATTTCATATTCCTTCTGGTTCAATGAAAAGCACTCTACTTGAGGGAGATTATATTTTTACTAGTAAATATTCATATGGTTATAGTAAACACTCTTTTCCATTTTCTCCAAACATCTTTAGCGGTAGAATCTTTTATACCCCTCCGGAGCGTGGTGATATAATAGTTTTCAAGCCTACAAGAAATGACAGCATTAGATTTGTTAAGCGGGTAATAGGAATACCGGGCGATAAAGTGCAAATGATAGAGGGGGAGTTATATTTAAATGATCAGAAAGTAAAGCGAAGACAAATTGAAAATTTTTTTGATTATGAGTCAAAGCGTAATATAGCAAGATACATCGAAACACTCCCGAGCGGCAAGGAGCATGAAATTCTAATAGATAATGTTTCTAATAAGTTATCATACAATACTCCAGTTTATTATGTGCCTGATGATCAATTTTTTGTTATGGGAGACAATAGAAATAATTCTTTTGATAGCAGGTTTTCTGAAATTGGGTTAATACCAACTGAAAATATAGTTGGGCGCGTAAGCATGGTTGGTTTATCGTTTAAATTAGGCAAAGTTGATTGGTTACCATTTAACTTTAGATTACCTGTTGCCCTGAGATTTGAAAGGATACTGCACAAAGTTGTGTAAATTCTATCTGTCTGATGATTCGCATAATTCTAAAGCAGAATTTTCTAACTCAGCGATAGCATTATTAATGTTGTCTAAGTCATTTTCCTGTAAAGCGTCTTTTGCGTTCTGTAGTAAAATTTTTAACTTTTGCTCAGTGGAAACATTTTCAACTAGATGTATGAGCTTGTTACCGTTAATTTTAGCCTCTGCAAGGGAACGAGCCTTCATGTCTTCATCAAAGTTACTTACTGACTGATTGACCATATCTTGAATATCTTCTTCATTTAAGCCAGAGCTTGAATTTATTTTAACTGTCTGTTCGACTCCAGTAGTTTTTTCTCTTGCAGTGACAGTCAATATTCCATCAATGCTAACTGTAAATCCTATTTCAACTTTTGCAGAACCTGCAGGCAATTGTGGTATACCTTTGAGTTCAAATCGTGCTAGAGATTTATTATCTTTTATCATTTCACGTTCTCCTTGACAAACGTGAATTTTCATTGCTGTTTGCCCGTTAGCGTAAGTTGTAAACTCTTTTATTTCTGAAACTGGTAGTGGTGTATTTCTTGGTATAATTTTTTCAACTATTCCCCCCATAGTTTCTATGCCAAGTGATAAAGGCAGCACATCAAGGAGAATATTCCTATCTTTTGAGTTTGAAGTTAAATAATGAGCCTGCAAAGCTGCCCCATTGGCAACTGCTTTGTCCGGATCCACATCATTCAGCACTTTATTGCCAAAGAGTTTGATTAGTGAATTTTGCACTAATGGCACTCTAGTTGCGCCACCAACTAAAATTACCCCTTTTATATCATCGATTTTAAGATCTATGTTGCTTATAGTACGAGTAACTATATTTATAGTCTTATTAACCAAAGGACTGATTGCTTGCTCGAATTCTTCTTTGGTAATTTTGCACTTAAATAATTCACCATTGATGCTGAATTCAAAAGTGCCAGAGGTATCTTCACTTAGGTACTCTTTTATAGCACGTATATTGCAGATACCAGTTTTAGTGTATGAATGTTGTAATTTGTAGGTAGTTGTATCAGATGGTGCAGTGCTTGACACTGGAATCCAGTTCTTATTATATAACTTTCTGGTGTGTTCACTTGCAATCAAACTTTCTGGATCCCAGTGTCGGAGCACTGGGATGACACTAGAGCATTTTTTATTTAAACCTACCTGTTCTCTATACTTTTCAAGCACGATTAAACTAAGTAGATGATCAAAATCATCACCACCAAGTTTAGTATCACCACCAACTGCAAGAACTTGAAACACTCCTTGATGTAATTTTAATATTGAAATGTCAAATGTTCCACCACCGAGGTCATAAACTGCATATATGCCACTGTTATTGTTCTTTTCAATGGAGTAAGAAAGTGCTGCAGCGGTTGGTTCATTAATGAGGCGAAGAACATCTATGCCAGCTAATTTTGCTGCATATTTGGTTGCGTTACGTGCTGAATCATCAAAATAAGCTGGTACAGTAATCACTGCTTTGTTAACTTTCATCCCTGTGAATTTTTTTACCCTCTTGCATAGAGTTTTTAGTATCTCAGCAGAGATCTCAATAGGAGTGAGATACTTTTCTTCTGAGCATTTTACCCTAATAACTTTTTCACTTTCGTTATCTATTTCACAATTGATACCTTCTTTATGCAAGTCTTTAACACTTTTACCCATTAAGCGTTTTATAGAGCAGATAGCGTTTTCGCCAACATCGTAGCCTACTTTTAGTACATCCTTTTCATATGAAATGACAGAAGGTAATAGTTCACGACCTTGCTCATCTTTAAATATTTCTACATTGCCAGCTTTATTTACCATGGCAATTAAAGAGTTAGTAGTTCCAAGATCTATACCAAAAACTACCTCATTTAAACTTGGTTCAGAAATTTGAACTGGCCGCATTTTCCTTTATCTCCTCAAATGACTTATATAAATATCTCAATCTAAAAACTTGCGTAGCAGCTTCATCAAAATTTTTTGTAGCAAAAGCATTAATTAGGTTTTTAGTACAATCTTTTACCTTTTCATCAATCATCCTACTTGCAAATTGTAAATCATCACAGTCTAGAAAGTATTCTCTTATTTCCATTGATTCATTTAATATTTCAGGATCAAGATGCTCTTTTTTGCTTTTTACGTCAAAAAGATCCAACAAATGTTCGGCACGCTTTAGCGGTGACTTCAGTACCTGATAAGCTTTGTTGATATTTTCCATACTTTTGGACTCTCTTTCATTTATATCAGTTTTGCTTAGCTCAATATATTTTTTCTCCAGCTCATCAAAGCTGATGTTAAAAGCCGGTTCAATTCCAAATAATGTGAAATGGTTGCTAGACATGAAAACTCTCTCCACAACCACATTTTCCTTTCTCATTAGGATTTTTGAAAATAAAACCTGATGAGAATTTTTCCTCTACATAATCCATTTCAGAGCCAAGGATAAACATGATAGATTTTGGATCGATCAGCACCTTGACTTTTTGATCATCACTGCAGCTTTCTTCAATTACCGACTCCAAAGGACGAACATCATATGCATATTCAATATCATATTTTAAACCAGAGCATCCTTTTTGCTTAATTAGAACTCTTATTCCTATTGCTTCTTCAAGGTTAGCATGCTTCTTTTTGTCCAATAAAAACCTTACCCTCTCTACTGCATTTGCAGTTAGAGTGATAGGTTTTTTAACAGAATTTACTCCTTGAAATTCACTCATATTCCTCAATGTTTTTGTTTATTTTGATAATCATGAATAGCAGCTTTTATAGCATCCTCAGCAAGTACTGAACAGTGTATCTTTACTGGCGGCAAAGACAATTCTTCCACTATTTGAGTATTCTTTATCTTTGTTACATTCTCAATAGTTTTTCCTTTGATCATTTCTGTAAGCAAAGAACTTGAAGCTATAGCAGAACCACAACCAAAAGTTTTAAATTTTGCGTCTTCAATAACACCTTTATCGTTGACCTTTATTTGCAGTTTCATTACATCTCCGCATGATGGTGCACCAACTAAACCAGTACCAACATTTGGATCATTTTTATCCAGAGAACCAACATTCCTTGGATTTTCGTAATGATCTAAAATTTTCTCATTATAACTCATAGAACTACCCGTAAACCATTACTTACATTATAACATATTTAGGTTAAAAACTAAAGTAAAATACACTAGCAAGCAGTACATTTTACTCACAAAATATATAGGTTACGAGTGTATTTACTTTACAAATACATATAGTGCATGTCATTCTTTATATGGTAATTTTAGAAGGAGTATTTCTTGAGTTTATTCAGTAATCTTTATCAAGGACTATTAAAAACCTCCTCCCGTTTTAGTGATGGAGTAAAAAATATTTTTTCTGGCAAAAAAAAATTAGATCAGTCGCTTTTAGATGATCTGGAAGAGCTGCTGATTAGCATGGATATAGGTCATAAAACTTCTAGATTGCTTATTGATAAGCTCGCAAGTATCAAATTTGAATCAGAAGTTGAGCATAGCGTTATCACACAGCAGTTAATGAGCGAAATAGAGTCGATATTAAACCCTGTAGTGCAGCCGCTCATTTTGAATAAAAAACCACACATAATGATGGTGTGCGGAGTGAATGGTAATGGAAAAACTACAACTATAGGTAAACTTGCCTATAAATATAAGGAAAAAGGGAAATCCGTTATGCTTGTTGCGTGCGACACATTCAGAGCTGCTGCGAGTGAGCAATTAAATATTTGGGCAGAACGTTCTGATTGCTCTATTGTTACTGGAGAGCACGGTAGCGATTCTGCAAGTGTGGCATATAGAGCTGTAAATCAAGCGATAAAAGATAGCGTTGATGTTGTTTTAATTGATACAGCAGGAAGGCTACAAAACAATGTAAATCTCATGCAAGAGCTGTCAAAAATACATAGAACGATAAAGAAATTGGATGATACTGCTCCTCATGATGTTATTTTAGTTCTTGATGGAACTACTGGCCAAAATGCTTATAGCCAATTAGAGGCCTTTAGTAAAATGGTTGGTGTTACCGGGTTAATTGTAACAAAGCTAGATGGTACTGCCAAAGGTGGAGTAGTGATTGGGCTTGCAGAAGCTTATAAGGTGAAATTACACGCTATAGGAATTGGTGAAAGTATAGAAGACCTGAGGGAATTTACTGGCAAAGAGTTTGCTGAAGCGCTGTTTAAATGTGATTGAAGATTTCCTTTAACTTTTTCATATGACCAAGCTTCAATTTTTAGATGGTGTCATTCCAGTACTTCCTATCCGAGTAGCCTTTTCTTGCCATCCCAGTCTGGGATCCAGATTGCAAGTGGGTTGGGTGAGCCGTTAACGTATAAAAATTACTTCCGCATATTTTCAATCTTATTATAATTACAAATAGAGATATTTTAAGAGCTCAAAATCTATCTTTAGTCTGCAGACTTTTTAGTTAATTTTTCAATAAAAATGTAGTGTATCTTCTTCAGTGTGCGTGGGTGCACACACATACTTAATCTCTGTCGTATGTGCACTGCATTTTTTTCTAACTCTTTTTTACACAGGAGGATTTTATGTCCAGAATTCCAGATACTTGACCTTTACTTTAGCTAATAATGGGCGCCCATGGTTTTTATAAAAAAAATACAAAAAATCACTTCAGCTTATCACTCATGCTTAAAAAGTGATTATATTAATATAATATTCATATTTGTATTCTAGTATTGATATATTTAGAAAATTAAGGAGTATATTATGATAGGAAGTATGTGGAATTTTAAAAAGGAAGCAAACTTACAACAAAAATCGGATGATCTTTCGAGTCACACTGCAACGGGAGGAATTCTTCGTATATGCTCCAGCAAATGTAAAAATACTTCATCACGGCAAGAATGCCTAGAAAAATGTTTTCGAGAATCACCATTTTATAGTCTTGAACTTTCCGAACTTCATTCACAAATTAGTGAGAAATTAGCAGATAGTGCAAAAAATCTTTATGATGAGAGCGAAAAATTATTGCTTATAGCAGAGGAAATACACAATCAAGATTTAATGTATCTTTAATAACAAAAAAGAGGATATTCTATATCTTCTTTTTTTTTATGCGATAATTAGCTACTTGTTTTCGTATTCGTCCAGGCAAGGTAGTTATGAGTAAAAACAGCAAATGGTCAGTGCGTGAAACTGGAATCCAGCTAAACACTTTACAATGTTTTTGATGACGAAAAGACTGGATGCCAGTGTCTTGGCACTGGGATGACAGGAGTGTGAGATAAGGCTACATACATACTCCAACAGGTATGATGGTGTCATTCCAGTCTGGAATCCAGAAAAAAAAGAAGCCTATGTCACCTACTCAGATGACATTATGGAAGCTGGGATAACATCCTTCCCACAAGCAAAATGTTCATGCAGATAATATTTAATTGTGATTGAAGACCTCTTTTAACTCTTTTATATGACCAAGCTTAATTATTTCAATATCATGAGAAGAATAATTGCCATTTTTAGGCATAATCGCTTTTTTAAATCCTAATTTTTGTGCTTCCCTTAGCCTGAGATCAGCATGTGAAACATTCCTAATTTCTCCTGAAAGTGCAACTTCACCGCAGATTATTGAAGAAGTTGGTAGCGGTAAATTTACTAAACTTGAAATAAGGGAAGCAGCAACAGCAAGATCAGCTGATGGTTCCTGTATTTTGAGTCCTCCTGCAATGTTTAGGTATACTTCTTTATCATGCAAAAACATTTTACAACGAGCACTTAGAACCGCGATTATCATAGCTAATCTATTAATATCCCAACCAACTACTGCTCTTCTTGGAGTTGCCATATTAGTCCTTGCTATTAATGCTTGCACTTCCATTAAGATTGGTCTTGAGCCTTCAACTCCTGCAAATACGGCGCTGCCAACTACTTCTCTATCATGTACGGTCAAGAATAATGATGATGGATTATCAACAGGCATGAGTCCTGCTTTAGACATCTCAAAAACACCAATTTCATTTGCAGGGCCAAATCTATTTTTAATAGTACGTAAAATGCGATATTGATTACTATTTTCACCCTCAAAATATAGTACTGTATCTACCATATGCTCCAGGGTTTTAGGCCCCGCTATTTGTCCATCTTTCGTTATATGGCCAACTATTAAGAGAGAAACACCATATTGCTTTGCAAGAACAGTCAATTCATGAGCGCAGGTACGGACTTGAGTTACAGTTCCTGGTGCTGATGTGACTTTGCTATCATACATTGTTTGTATAGAATCAATTATCAAGAACTTAATACTCTTATTTTTTCTTATTGTTGCTACTACATCAGTTAAAGATACTGTAGATAAAAGCTTAATTTTAGGTTCATTTATTTTAAGACGCTTTGCTCTGAGGCTCACTTGCTCTAAAGATTCCTCGCCAGATACATAAAGACATTCAAAAGAGGAAAGTTGTACAACATTAGCTGCAATCCTAAGCAAAAGAGTAGATTTTCCAATTCCAGGTTCACCACCAATTAAAATGCTAGCACCTTGAACGATACCTCCACCAAAAACTCTATCTAACTCTTCTATTCCTGTTAAAAAACGATCGGGGGTAATAATTTCACTATCTGATAACGCTTTTATTGAAATTGGTGCAGATGTACTTCTCGTTTCTGTTTTTAGTACTATTTCTTCGACAACCGTATCCCAACTGTCACATGCAATACACCTTCCTACCCACCTTCCAGTGCTATGACCGCAGAATTGACATACGTATGCAGTTTTCATAAAAGCCAAAATTATTATTGTAATAAAAATTAGCTAAATAAGTGAAATAAATTTAAATAGAGAAAATTACCAATCACACTTTTTATCTTGTGGTTTTATTTGCAATATTGCTACTAAGCTGACTAATAAGCAAAAAATTACATAAAGCCCAGCAGCAAAGTCTATTTTAGGAAACATTATAGTAAACCAAGTGCATATCATAGGAGTAAATCCACCATGCAGGGCATAAGAAATGTTACGTGATAAACTCACACCACTAAATCTAACATTAGTAGGAAAAAGCTCAGCAGTAACTATCCCTATAGGATTAATACCCCTCTCGATTATAGAAAGAGCCATCACACTCAACATAATTATTAGGTAGCTTTTATAGTAATATGCAATAGATAACATAGGACAACATATTACCATTGTTATCACTATAAATAAGATTGCAGTGCGTTCTCTTCCTGTTTTATCAGCTAAAATTCCAAGCACTATTGAAGATATCGGCATTAATATACTGGTTATAATGAGTACAACTTCGTTGACATACGTTGTTACATAAGTTTCAACAGACACTATTTCTTTTGCAATTGTTCTAAGAAATATGGTAAATCCAACAGCAACATTAACAGGTACAGATATTAAAATGGCAAGTATCAGAGCTCTTTTATAGCGTTTTGTAAGCTCTATTATTGGTAAATTAGGTAAATTTCTTTGTTCTCGATTTTTTTCATACACTGGAGTTTCTCCTAGTGTATATATACTATATGCGCTTATTAATCCTAAAATGGCTGAAAAAATAAACGGCAGCCTCCAACCCCAAGCGTTAAAATCAGTGGTTTTTTTACAGATGATCACTGCAACCACAGAGAGCAATATGCCAATGGAGCGACCAAAACTTATTATTCCAAAAAACATTCCTAGTTTTTTCTTATTAGGTAAATGCTCTATGAGATAAACAGAGCTACCTCCTTGCTCAGCGCCAAGTGCAACCCCTTGTATCAGATGGATTGTAAGAAGCAACATAGTAGAGGTTATTCCTATTTTACTATAACTTGGAATAAACGCAACGAGACTAGAAGGAATCGATATTAGCAAGATAGCAATCGTTAACGCCATTCTCCTTCCATACCTATCACCAATGTGACCAAATACAGATGCACCAAGTGGTCTTACCATTGCACCCAGTCCTGCAATTCCAAACAATTGCAATATGCTGTAGTAGATATCTTTTGCATAACAAAATTCTCTACTAATTATATTAACCAGATCAATAAAGAGCATATGGTCATACCATATTGCGATTCTACAGAGTATTGTTGCAATCAATACTCTTGTTTGTTGATTGTACACTTAGTTTAATTTGTAAATGTCTACTTATTTTTATTTTGGCTGCTTTTTAGAACTTTGCAACTCAAGCGTATGGCTTATATGTAAATATTATTAAAATTGGAACTTGCATAACCAGCCAGTCTGGGATCAAATAAAAAAATCTGGTCATCCGCTGGAATGACATGGTGGAATGTGTCATTCCAGTACTCCTTTTCTTGTCATCCCAGTGCTCCGACACTGGGATGACACCTCTCTTAAATTACTTTAGCTACAAATATCAAGAAATTTACCAAGTAGAAAAAAGACAAAAGAAACCCCCTATTAGCTAGCTCTAATCCTGAAAATTGGCCTGTCTTAAACAGCCCGTTTCAGCTTATATGGTTAAAAAACTGGAAGTTTTGTAAAGAAATAAGATGCACATAGTGCAAAAAATTAAAAATAAGACGACAACTGTGTTATGCTTTTGTCGTTTAATCTGCACAGACGAAGATAAATAGTATAGCGTTATCCTTATGGTAAGGGAGTTGAAAAAATTTATAAAGCAGGTTCTTTCATTAGTTTTTTTGCGAACATCAAACAATTACTTAGAAAAATTGGAAAGACCATTAAAATATTTTTTTACTTTTTATTCTATATATTTCAACATATTACCTTTAAGTACTAATAATTATGGCATTATTAATAGTTGAGTCGCCAGCAAAGGCAAAGACGATAGGTAAATATTTGAGTAAAGAATTCAAAGTGGCTGCATCTTTTGGCCACGTCAGAGATCTGCCAGCGAAGAATGGTTCTGTTGATCCTGATAATGACTTTGCCATGAAGTATGAGATTATTGAAAAAGCAGAAAAGTATGTAAAAGAGTTAGTCAAGGAAGCTAGTAAAACATCAGATATATACCTTGCAACAGATCCAGACAGAGAAGGGGAAGCAATAGCTTGGAATGTGATAGAGGCACTAAAGGAAAGAAAAGCAATCAATGATGAAAGCAACATTCATAGAGTAGTCTTTAACGAAATAACAAAAAGAGCAGTGCAAGAAGCTATAAAAAATCCACGTGAAATTAATATGGACTTAGTGCGTGCACAGCAAGCACGCAGAGCTTTGGATTATCTAGTTGGATTTAGCTTGTCACCGCTGCTGTGGACAAAATTGTCGGGAAGCAAATCTGCAGGGCGAGTGCAGTCTGTTGCATTAAAGCTTATATGCGAACGAGAGGATGAAATCAGTAAGTTTATAACACAGGAGTATTGGAGCATAAAGGCAGAAATGCAAAATAGCAAAGATGAGGCTTTTTTTGCTATGCTAAGCCACTATGACAATAAAAAGCTAGAAAAATTTGATATTAAGAATGAAGAAGAGGCAAAGAACTTAGTCAGGGAGATCGAGTCAAGGCAGTATGCTGTAAGCACAGTAGAACGCAAGCAAGTTAAGAGAAACCCGCTTCCTCCATTTATCACCTCAAGTCTTCAGCAAGATGCAGTGAATAAACTGTATTTTAATGTGAAAAATGTTATGCGAGTAGCGCAAAATTTATATGAAGGTATCAATATTGGTGGTGAAATCGTAGGGTTGATAACTTACATGCGTACAGATGGGTTTCATATTGCAGATGAGGCTATAAACTCAATTAGAGGGTCAATTAAGTCGTTATATGGTGATAAATATTTACCGCAGTCTCCTCGTAAATATGTAAAAAAGGTCAAAAATGCTCAAGAAGCACATGAAGCAATCCGGCCAACTGATATTAATAGAACGCCGGGTAGTATTAAGGATTACTTAACGCCAGAGCAATTTAAATTGTACGATTTAATCTGGAAAAGAACCATTGCAAGTCAAATGGAATCAGCGATTCTTGATCAAGTGGTGGTTGAAATTAGTTCTATTGACCAGAAAGTGATTCTGCGAGCAAGTGGATCGAGTATATTCTTTGATGGTTTTTATAGAGTCTACCAAGATAACATAGAAGCCGAAAATGAAGGCCTGTTACCTGCCATGAAAGAAGAGGAAGCGTGCAAGTTGATTTCTGTTGATCCGAAACAGCACTTTACTCAACCGCCACCTCGTTATAGTGAAGCGAGTATAGTAAAAAAAATGGAAGAAGTCGGTATAGGTCGCCCATCAACTTATGCAACAATTATTTCGGTATTACAAGATCGTGAATATGTTTCATTGGATAACAAAAGATTTATTCCAAGCAGCCGCGGTAAAATCGTGACTATATTTTTGGAAACTTTTTTTCAGCGTTGTGTAGAGTATGACTTTACAGCACAAATGGAAGAAAGGCTTGATTCAATCTCAAATGGACATGCAGATTGGAAAAAAGAACTAGGCTATTTTTGGGTGCCATTTTTTAATCATGTAAATTCTGTTAAGCAAATGACACATGATGAGATTTTTAGTGGTATTCATGATTTGGTAGTCAATTGGTTTTGCTCAGAGGAAGGAAAGGAAGAAATAGGTAAGAAATGTCCTAATTGCTCTGGTGGTATATTGAAATTAAATTTTGGAAAAGCCGGTGTGTTTCTTGGATGTTCTAACTATCCTGCATGCAATCATACAAAAGAAATTACGGGCAGTAATGACAATTCAGAATATCCAAAAAGTTTGGGTATAGATGATGTGACAGGCCAAGAGGTAATGATCAAAAAAGGTCCTTTTGGACTTTATCTGGAGTTTAATAGTGAGTCAGAAAAGAAAAAAAAGATTTCTGTACCAAAAGATATAAATGTTAATGATATTGATCTAAATACCGCCACTCGATTACTTTCCCTGCCGAAAATAATCGGAGAGCACCCTGAAACTGGAAAAGAAGTAAAAATAGGTCTTGGACGATTTGGGTACTATATTCTCTATGATGGTCGATACTTTTCTCTTAAAAAAAGCTCTAAGGAGGTATTAGACACACAATTAAACGAAGCTATACAAATTATTGAGAGCAGCCCACGCAAAGAGCTAAAATCTCTTGGTTTTAATGAAAAGGGAAAAGAAGTTTTTATCTGCAACGGTAGGTACGGATTCTATATAAAATGCGGTAAAACAAACGTTGCTTTGGGCAAGAATGCAGATATTGAAAGTATAGATCTGAAGAAAGCCTTAGAGTTAATTAAGAATAAAAAGTAGACTTCTTGCATAACCATTCTTTATATGTTCTTTATTGTTGTTCCAGCGCTACACGCTGGAACTGAGAAAAAAAGAGCCTGAATTACAAGAAAGAAAATATTCAGATAACGAGAAAGTTGTCATCTGGTTAGCAGCTACAGTCGTGTGACGCAGACGTGCTAACAGGAAAATAGTCTCAAGCTTTACTGGCAAAATGAAAAGTAAGACCAGCTTCTATACCGTGTGTGTGAAACACTTGATTGCCTATACTGATACTTTCTTTGTGTAACTTCTGGTCCGATGGTTTTTGACTTTTATTCAATTCTAATATCTTTTTTCCATCTGGGTTTACCGGTTGCTTTGCTTTCATTTCTCCTAACACCTCTGCTTCAAAATCAACATTACTACCAAGAACACCAAAACCTCTATATCCGATGTGCATATTTACATCTTCGTTTATACGATAATCAAAGCCAGCTTTCAATTGACCTGCAGGTCTTATTGACGATTTTTCAAACATTGTCATTCTTGTTGCACCGACTCCAACTCCAACATAAGGAGAAAAAGATAAACTATCACTTTTCCAATAATGATAAACATTTGCCATTACAGATGCGTTTTCTACTTGGTCATGATTAATTACAGTTTTATACATATAAGTTTTTTTATTAGCACTCTCACCAACGTCTTTTAGATACGAAACAGTTACTTGATTACTTGATAAACCAATATTATCTACTTTTACAGAAGAGTACATCCCTTCCAATTCAGCTCTATAGCTATTATTGCCTAGTTCTCCTGTGTAACCAAACGTTACATTTGCAGCAAAAGGTGGTTTATAATCTCCTTTATACTTACTTATTAACTGACCTTCTGTTCTCTGAGCGTCTATGTCATTTATAGATACACGGTTATCATCTGTAGCATCTTTGCCTCCAATTTTTGCTTTCAACTTACCCAAGTTCAAATATTGACCGTAATATCCACCACCAAAGTAAAATCCTTCTGTTTCACTTGCAAAAGATTGTTGTGACAACAATAAAGCAAGTGCTGTAACTGCTAATGTTTTTTTACTCATCATGACTATTCCTCTAGTTAAAATAGCTAATCTAGTACTAATTAATTAAAAATGATTTAATATGAAAAAACTAATTATTTTCTAAGCTAAAAAATAGGTAAAATTAACCTCTATCCTCGATTTTATTGCCGTCTAGTTTGTCCTCATCTTCAAATTCATCATCATCGTCAAATTCATCCTTACTGTCTTCATCATCAAACCCATCATCGTCTTCCTCATCATCAAACCCATCACCACCTTCAAACTTATCATCAATATCCTCGTCTTCAAATCCATCTTCAATCTCTGGCTCATCGTATACTGCATCTTCAGTTTTAGCTTCAACAGGATAATCAGCAGCTTCAATAGCATTACTCTCTTCTTCATTACTAATCTTATCTTTGTTAGCAGCAGAAAAGACCTTGTTTGGATCATATGGCTCTTGTGTAGGCACACGTGTTGGTTTAATCAGCCTTCTTGTGAATGTGCTATCACTATAGTACAAAATTTTCTTTGACTTAATTGGATAAGTCGATTCTATCAAAATTATCTGATCATCACGTGGCAGCATAATAATTTCTTGAGGTAAGAGCAATGCTCTCTGTGTTTCAGAGATATGCAATGATCTTGATGCAGGATTCAAGTCTAAAAATTTAGGTTTGTTTAATGATTCTTGTTGTACAGTTTTGTTTCCTATAAGCTGAGATATCAAATTAGCCGTTTCAATATTATTGGCTGCAAAAGTTATTCTATAGGTTGAGTTTGATAAAAAGGAGTTCATTCCTGCTTCTTCATATATTCCTTTAAGCTGTTCAGTATCTTGAACAATTAAAAATAACCTTACTCGATAGCCACGAAAGTATGCGATGCCCGTTTGAAATTGCTCCATTTTTCCAAGTGTTGGAAACTCATCCATTAAAAATAATACGCCGTAAGGCTCGTCATCCGATGGCAATTTTCTACATAAAAACTCAGTTGCCTGTTGGTAAAAAACCTGCATTAAAGGCCTGAGCCTAGTTAAGTTATCAGGAGTTAAACCAACATAAACTGTAGTTTTCTTCTTTTTAAAATCCAAAATATTAAAATCACTTGATGCAGTTGCAGTATCGATCAATGGGTTTGCCCACAATTCAAGCGACGAGTTCATAGTTGACACAACACCTGATCTTTCTTTGTCAGCCTTTTGCAAAAAAGCTGCAATGTTCATATACGCTACCGGATGTATTATTTTACCCATTGTGTCCAAAACTACAGCAAGATTGTAAACTACGTCATCGCTACGCATCGTACGCACAACCTCACCAAAAGATTTAACTTTCTCTGGTGCAGCAAGTAAATATAGTACCACCCCAACAAATAAGCTTCTTGCTTCGTTTTGCCAAAAATCTTGTTCAGGCATGATTAGGTTAGCTATTTTTTGCACATCGTCAACCATCTGTCCAGGTTTTTCACTAATCCATTCCAGTGGATTATAACAATGGCTTACCCCATCTGGCTGAGCTGGGTTCCATACATATACTTTTTGTCCTTGTCGCTCTCGCCAACCACTTGTTATTTCATAGTTTTCTAATTTTATATCATGCACAATTACCGAATCATTCCAAAATAACAAATTAGGAATTACAAAACCAACACCTTTACCAGAGCCTGTAGGTGCAAAGAGCAATGCATGCTGAAACCCATCAGCAATAAAATATCCTCTCTTATCCTTACCAAGCAATAGACCTTTTTTGCTTCTTAATCCCGCTTTTCGTATATCTTTCTCTGATGCCCACTGTGAATCTCCATGAAGTGATTCTTTCTTTTTAAATGGCCGCCACTCAATTAGTCTTTCTCTCACATTCCACAAAATAATCATCAAAACAATTTGAGGCAGTACAGAAGATACAACTAATTTAATTTTGAGCTCAAAGCTATATAACTCTGGATGATGCCAACAATATTGTATATGATCAAAAATTGTCGGCCAGAGAGCTTGAGGAAAAGGTGTCAAGCTAGGATTAATTGCTCTAAAATCTACACCATCTGGACCGTCAACAAACAGGTAGAATAATATACCAGACAAATAGAAGCAAAATTCAAGTATGCTAAAAGATACTACACCTCCTATGAGAATATTGCGTAGGTGATTTCCATTACTCATAAACTACTTTTTCTTAACTTACGTATAAATTTAAGTATTTTCATTTGAAGATCTAGTAAATAATATTTCAGAAATGCTTCTTTTTCCACCACTGGTCCTTTTGAGTTGAATAACAATGTCAATTACATTTCTAATGTATGGTATGATCTGATCTGGGGGAATGCCAAGATTTGCTTGCATAACCATAAGTTTTATTTGCTCAAGAGCCATTGCCGGACTATCTGCATGAAGAGTTGATATTGACCCTGGGTGGCCAGTGTTTATTGCTCTAAGAAAACTAAAAGCTTCTGCTCCACGCAGCTCACCAACTATTATTCTATCTGGTCTTAAACGTAAGCACGCTTCTATCAAATCTTGAGTGGTTACTTTTGCTCTGCCCTGCCCTCCTTTAGAAGCAATAAGATGTACTCTATTCGGATGATCATTCAAAACTATCTCTCTTGCATCTTCAACAGTAATAATTCTTTCTTCAGATGGAATAGCACGCAAAGTAGCATTAGTAAAAGTGGTTTTACCAGTGGAAGTTCCACCACTAATTATGATATTTTTCTTACTTATTACAGCATATTCTAAAAACTCTTTTATTTTTTTTTGTTTCAGTAGCAAATCTAGGTGACGATCTACTGGATTATCGGTCACTCCTATAACAGTTTCAGAAAAAGCCCCCATTTTTTCATAATCATCCAATGCCAATTGCATAGAAGAAGGTTTGCGAATTGAAATGACTACTTTATCAGGCTCACATGCTGGAGGAAACACTATCTGTATACGATAACCATTTGGTAATGTAGCTGAAAGCAGCGGTGTCTCTTCGCTCAGTTTTTGTTCTGTAGCTTGAGCAATCAACCTGCTCAGAGATTTTAAATGATTAAGATCAAATATTTCTAACTTTTCGCATCTTATTTCACCGCGATTTTCAATCCATACTTCCTTCGGTTTATTTATTGATATTTCATTTACACCTTCCTCTTGAAATATCCCTTGTAATGGCTCCAAGTATGTATCAAGTGCAGCATAGTTCATTTCAGTTATTTAATATTGACTGTGGAGGAAATACTATATCTTGGTTAACAAATACTTTCAATGCAGTTCCTTGATTAACATAAATAGTTGGTTTTTTATCTACACTCCTATCAACTATATCTCGCATGTCTTTGGAAAAATCATTGATTGACTTCCCAATTGCTTCATCATAAACAGATTTGCTTCTTTTCTGAGTTTGCCTCAACAGTTGACGTACATCGTCTAAAGTTATACCGATATTGTCACTAGTAATTGCATCAACTCCACTAGCTCCAGAACTTTTTATCACACTTACTATTTCTTCCTTTATTATTCTCAGCAAATCCTGATCACTTTTAGCATTTCGAATTTTTTCAATAGCCCTAATACCCAATTTCCATTTTTCGTCTCCTACCTTCCCAACTTCAGTTTTTATAGAATTCTCCAATCTCTCAACAATAGCCCCTTTGAGAGAAGAAATATCTATTTCAGTTGCAGTAATAGACTTCACTGCATCCATGGCAGTTAGCGCATCGATAAGATTAGAGGCTTTTTGTCCTATAACGGCTGAGCCAATCGAAACACCAGCAAGTGCCACTGAAGAGAATAATGCACTTGCTATTTTATTATCAACTATTCCAGCTATCCCTGCCCTTCCAAGCTCATCGGTACCAGATGATGAAATAGCAACATCTATACCATGAGGAAGAATGATCCTATTCCAATTTATGTTCACGCGGGCTTTTGCAACATTTGAGTCGAATGAATAACCACCTATTAACCTTGAACCTTTTGGTATTAAAATTGTATCACCAGTTTCTGCATAAACGTCTCTACTAACAACAGCACGGAGCATTCCTTGTAAGTCAGAACTTATTGCAGTTTCAAGAATAGCGTCAATAACTTTACCTTGAATAATCATTAAACCAAGCTTTCCAGCTTTGGTAGCTTTGCTCGATTGTGCTGAGGTATTGGATAAAACAGCATCTGTAGCTTTACCTTCCCCACTACTACCTGAAATTGCTAACATTTGTGCACTACGTCTGTCTCTAGGATAACCGCCACCCCCTATTGTAGGAAATGAAGTAGGCAAATTGCTAATAACATTACCAGAAGGAAAATTTTGCTTTGGTAAAACAGGTATATTTGACAAGGGAATTTCTTTTAGTTGCTCTTCTTTTTTTGTCACTTCCTCTTTTTTGATTTGTTTTACTTCTGGTATGACTTGTGGAATAGGAAGAGGAGGTAAGGGTGGCAAGAGATCAGTTGCTATCCTCTCGGAAACTACTACATTATCTGGAACTTGTTCTAACTTTCCTTTCAATTCTTGAATGTTTTGCTTTGTTTCCTCTTTTTTAACAATCTCTGGACCCTCTTTATTAGAAGGACTAAAATAAAGATAGTACACTCCACCAACTAAGAGCGCTACCATAACTATCATCAATGCCTTATAACCTTGATTAGAGCCAACTGTTACTACCTTGCTTTCTATCTCTGATTCATCTTCTACACTATTATGCCTTTCTTTACTCATATTATATGTACCACAACTAAAGTGACCTATTTATAACTTCAACTTCACTACCTTCATAACGCATTAATAGCTTTTTATGTACTCCTTTTATTACAACATAATCATCAAATAACAGCCTTTTACAGGATTCGCCTTCTATAAAAATCTGAGGAATTTTATTACTATTTCTAAACTTTAAATAGGTTAAATAACCATCATCGAATAACTCAATTGGAACTATATCTACGTTACCACCTTCATCAATATATGTATAGTTGTACCTCGTATTATTTTCTTGTATTATTTTTTCTGGCTTTTCTGTAATGTATTGCATTTGAGTAGGTAAAGAAACCTCATCTAAATCAACATCAAATTCATCTTCTTCTTGAGGATAATAAAAACGTATTACGTAAGATATATCCTTTTCAACGGAATAATCATGATCCACTTTTTTAGCATCAGTATCTGGGTATTTATCGTAATTTGGTCTTGAAATTAGATCAAAAATGTAATTTCTCTTTTTAGTTGTCGTAATAATCATGTTAGTGCGACTACTGACTTCAAATGGCATGACAAGCAGTTTATTATCATAAGGATTAATTTTCCAACTTGATGCATCACCAACAGCAATATTTTTGACTTTTTCCCCTTCTGCAAACTCAATATAAGAATAGTAACCTTGACTAAAAATTACTGTAAACACCTCATTAGGGCTATATACAAAAGTCTTTATTCTACTATCTACAGAAATAGGTTTATTATTAATAGATGCATTTAAGTTACCACTTATTAGTAAAGCTAAAACTAACAATATCCTACACATATTCATCATCTACTCTATATGAAATAACTTGAAACCCTAACGGGTTAATATATCTTTGCTGATCATTCATTTCAAGCGATGCATATTTATACGACATCACAACTATCTTATTTTTCCTTGAGGAATTTCCATCTTTTCGTGTAAATTCTATAGAAAATCTCACTTGAAGAGCATCATTACCTAATTTTTGAATTGAACGAATTTTTAACTCACCTTTAGCATCTGAATATAAATTAAAAAGGTCATTCATATTCTGCGATTTTATATAATTGCTAAATTCACTATATACACTAGGCGAAGAAAACAACCTTACTTTTGTATAATAATTATAATTATAATTATATGGGTCAAAAACCTCTCTTGCTTTTATATACTCTGAAATAAAATAATCGTTCAGCGTTTCATTTGCAGAATATTGTTTTACTGTAACAGGATCAACCAATTGCACTATGCCTGACTTTTTATCAATTTCTATAACGAATGGCTCAATAGTGCTACTTGTGCTAATTTTAAATATAGCTAATATGCTTATAGAAATTGCAACTAGTAATATTAATGTAAATAAAAGTAAAGTATTTCTCTGAGCAACAACTGTGCTATAGCGACTTGAATTCCAATTTATATCCTTATCCAATGACTCATTACTTTTTTCTTGTTTTAAAAATTTCAGCATCTCAATATTCTTAAAAATCTTAACTTATATTAATTAACATAGCAAGCTAACAAAGTAGTTATAACAAAAAAGCTAATAAACCCTTAATCCATGGCCTAACTTGCCAAATTTTGTTTCCATATATGAATCATTATATTCATTGCGTTCCATAATAAGTGGTACACACTTTGTAACTTCTATACCGTTATTTTTCAACTCTGATAACTTTCTACCATTGTTTGTAAGTAATTGTATTTTGTTAATGTTCAATTTCTTAAGTATTTTAGCTGCAACAGCAAAGCTCCTTTCATCATCTTCAAAACCCAATACTCTATTTGCATCAACAGTATCAAGATTATATTTTCTTTGCATACTGTATGCTCTTAACTTATTAGTTAAACCAATGCCTCTCCCATCTTGCATCAAGTATAATATAATGCCATTCCCAAAGTCAGTCATTATTTGAATCGCTTGATGCAACTGGCTTCTGCAATCACATGATAAGCTGTCTAATAAGTCTCCTGTATAGCATGAAGAATGAATTCTCACTAATGGCTCATTATCTTTATCTGGATTGCCAATGATAATTGCATAATGTTCTCTTCCGCCACTTTTGGTTCTATAAGATATGATATCTACTTCTTGAGTCTGCTTTAAAAATAATGATGTTTTGCACACTTCATATACATCCTGATTTTCTTGAAAATTATTTATGAATGACTTGTCCAGTGCAATAACGTCATTTTTCTCGCACCAATTTCGCATTTCATGGTTATTCTCAAAAGTCATATCAGCCACTAACGCGTATGGCAATAATTCTGAGAACTTAAGCAAGGCAATAGCACATTCATCTATTGTCTTTGAGCATTGCAACTCTTTCATGCAATCTTCCTTTGAACAGTTTATTAAATAGAGCAGTTCATCAAAATTATTTACCAACAGACGTTTGCTGTTATGTTCTTTATTCTGAGATATGTATTTTACGTTACTTGAAGTTAAAGTAACATATACATTACTTGATATAAGCTTGTATTGATTAAATAAATCTCTTTCTAAAACCTCAGCAGCAGCAAACAATAGGTAATTACTTTCATCATATATTACAATTGGCCGACCGCGCCTGATTTCGCTGATAGCTCTTTCTACCTTATTGCTACTCTGATTTCCTATAAACATTTTTACCCATATTAAACAGCGATCAAAACTGGTGCGGCCGAGAAGACTTGAACTTCCAAGGCCTTATGAGCCACAGCGACCTCAACGCTGCGTGTCTACCAATTCCACCACGGCCGCACTTTATTCTAGTTTCTATATAATTACTTTAAATTACTTAACCATTTTAGGATTTTTCATCTAAAGTGTCAATCTGATACTAGGATAATTTAGGAAATGGTGCGACCTGAAAGTCTTCGGTCATATTGTTTAAAAGGAGAGGAATTCATTCAGAAAGAAACTGAAAGGATTCTAAAACTTATTAAACCAGATGTTTTGCCGTCTGAGTCTACGCATCAGTGCGAATCGGGCAACCGGTTGGTGCCAAGCGATGCGGACAATGAACCTCCTCTTGAAAAAGAAGATGCTCAATCGTGAGAGGAGCATAAACTACAAGTATCATGTGGTTGGAGAGCTAGGCTAGTGGTATGGTGAACGTAAGTGAAGCTTCATAAGTATCGTAATGATTAAGGAGCTAAAGATGCTGATAAGCTCTGACCAAAAGGTAATGTGGATAAGTTACATTTTTCATTTCTAGATGTACGCAAATAATAATTCCACCGGTATAGAGAAGCCACCTAACCCACTGTTGTATGACTGGAGAAACAGGGTAAGCCTGTATTTTCGCCTACATGGCAAGCAAACCGCAAGGAATGCTGATGGAAGTGCAGGTAAAGGAGAATGGAGAAAGCGAATGCCATTTTGTAACGAAATGGATAGAATTTGTAACATTAATTCGCGTGAAAACGAGCAGACTTCCATTTGGTCCCTCGTGACAAGAAACTTTGTTAACCACTTAAGGTAGGAAAGCAGATGATTACAAGTAAACCTGTAAGTGCATCTACCGAAAGCTTTGAAGCATGGAAGCAATTGCCATGGAAGAAATGCCAGAAAGTTATTGTGAGGCTACAAAGACGTATTGTTAAGGCTGTCCAAGAAGGAAGATGGGGTAAGGTAAAAGCTTTACAACATCTTCTCACACGCTCTTTTAGCGGAAAAGCTTTGGCTGTTAAGAGAGTAACTGAAAACCAAGGAAAAACCACAGCAGGTGTAGATCGTCAACTATGGTCAACTTGCAATGCTAAATTTCAAGGAATAAAGCTGTTAAAACAAAGAGGATATAAACCTTCTCCGCTCAAACGAATTTATATCAGTAAATCTAATGGCAAAAGAAGGCCTCTCGGTATACCCACGATAAAAGATAGAGCGATGCAAGCATTATATCTGTTTGCTCTGGAACCGATAGCTGAAACGATCAGTGATCGTCACTCCTATGGCTTTAGACCTAAAAGATCCTGCGCGGATGCTATTGCTGCTTGTCACTTATTACTGGCAAGACGCAATCGACCACAATGGATACTAGAAGGTGATATCAAAGGGTGCTTTGACAACATTAACCATGAATGGCTTATGAAGCATATTCCTATGGAAAAGAAAATTCTTCATAGTTGGTTAAAGGCTGGTTTCCTAGAATCGAAAACTCTGTATCCCACAACTGCTGGCACTCCGCAAGGAAGTATAATTTCTCCAATACTAGCTAACTTTACCTTAGATGGTCTTGAACAGTTATTAGAAAGTCGCTTTGGTAAATTAGGTAGCAAAAGAAGAGGAAAAATCAGAAGTGGAGTGAATGTAATCAGGTACGCAGACGACTGTGCGCTGTAGAGACACGGGAAGTGTTGAAGCTATGCAATAGATGAGGGAGGGTCCCTCGGAGTCGGTTTGCAAGAGCAGGCTTCAAACAGCCATAAGCTGCTTTGGTAAAGAGCTAAGGTAGTGAGCGTTATGGAAAAGGCACAATTATGTGTCATGTATGAAACAGAGAGACGAACGCAAGTAAACCACTGATGAAGTGTCGAAAGCGTAGAGACGACGTCAAAACCAGGGGGTAGTCGTTAACCTGGGATAAATCTACCGGGAGCTTGTTTACTGGGTGGGTGGCGTCCGGCATAAAAGTGGCGTGAATCTATTTTAGGCTATTGCATGGAACTACGGGAACCTGTCGTTTCGATGATAAGGAAGAAGTCCAAAGAGCCGATCTCTGAGGATGAGAGTACCGATGCGAAAAACAGGGGCGGATTAGCTCATAGTAGTGAAGAAGTTTCTGTAATGGAAATGGAGCGAAGGAGCTGAGTTATTTAGTTTTAATTATTTTGTCAACCGTAATGGGAGGAATTAATGAATAAAACAAAGTCTTTTGATATACCGAAGCAACTTATTTGGAGAGCTTATAAACAAGTATCGAAAAATAAAGGTGCTGCAGGTGTAGATGAGGTCTCGATAACAAAGTTTGAGGAAAATCTAAAAGATAATTTGTACAAACTATGGAATCGGATGTCATCCGGAAGTTATTTTCCCGAGCCAGTAAAAGCTGTTGCAATACCGAAAGATACGGGAGGACAAAGAACTTTATGTGTTCCTTCAGTGTCCGACAGGGTAGCACAAACAGCCGCTACTATGTATCTTGAACCGATAGTAGAGCCGAAATTTCACGAGGATTCATATGGTTATAGACCAAATAAGTCTGCATTGGATGCGGTATATACAGCACGGAAGAGATGTTGGAAAAATGATTGGACAGTAGATCTGGATATATCTGGATTCTTCGACAATCTGGACCACGATTTAGCAATGCAGGCTATCAAGAAACACACAGACTGCAAATGGGTCATACTGTATGTTGAGAGGTGGATGAAAGCCCCCATTCAGCAAGCAGATGGCAGTAAGGTAGTTAGGGATAAAGGAGTTCCGCAAGGAGGTTCAGTTAGCCCAATCATCTCTAATATATTCATGCATCATGTGTTTGATATATGGATGAAAAAGAACTACCCGACAGTACCATTTGAGAGGTATGTGGATGATGCGATAGTGCACTGCAGAACTAAGAGACAGGCAGAATTTATGAAAGTAATGATCGAAGAAAGATTGGCTAAGTGTAAATTGAGGTTACATCCCGAAAAGACACAGATAGTGTACTGTAAGGATGGTAATAGGAGAGATGAGTTTCCTACACAAAACTTTGATTTCTTGGGCTATACCTTTAGAGCTAGAGGAGCAAAGAATAAGAAGGGGGAGTGTTATGTTTCATTTCTACCTGCAATCAGCAACAAAGCCAAGAAGAAGATCAAGAAAACCATAAAGTCATGGAGAATACATCGGATTACGTGGACCACATTAGAGGAAATATCGAAGAAAATAGATCCAATAGTCAGAGGCTGGTTTCAGTACTATGGCAGGTTTTATAAATCGGAGATGTATACATCTCTCAGAAATATAGAGAGATACCTCATAAGATGGGTCAGAACCAAATATAAGAAACTTCGAGATCATGGAAGACTAGCAAAGCAATTTCTAGGAAAAGTGAGAAAGAGGTCTCCAAATATTTTCTATCATTGGACACTTGGGTTAGGATCAAAGGGCTAAATAATGGGAGCTGTATAAACCGAGAGGTTTCCGTACAGTTCTGCGAGAGACTGGTGGAGAAGTTCCGCTGGTCTACTCTCCTTATTATTTCAGGTTTCACACATGAAGTACTGGAAAAGGAAGTTAAGCCTTTAGTATCATCCTTTCTTCATGAGCGAGGTTTAATTCTGTCAGAAGAGAAGACAAAGATTACATCTATTACAACAGGGTTTGACTTTCTTGGTTGTAATGTACGTAGATATAATAAGAAGTTAATTATTAAACCTTCGAAAGAAAGTATTAAAAGACTTCTTAATAAAGCACGTACATTGATAAAAGCAAATATAGCGAACACTCAGGCTATAGTAATTAAGTCACTCAACTCTCTACTGAGAGGATGGGGAAATTACTATCACCATGTGTGTGCTAAAAAAGCGTTTAGAAAGATCGACAATGAAATTTGGCATAGTTTATGGAAATGGGCAAAGAAAAGACATCCTCGTAAAGGATTACGTTGGATAAAGAATCGTTACTTCAAAGTAATGGGTCAACGCCAATGGGTTTTTGCTGCACCCATATGCAAGAACAAACCAAAAGAGATACGGTATTTAAGACTGCTTAAGCTGATTGATATACCTATCAGACGACATGTTAAAATCAGAGCGGATGCAAATCCCCTTGACTTAAAATGGAAAAAGTATTTTGATGAGAGAGTGAAACGAACAAGAATGTTAGCAAGCTCCTTTTCAAGAGAAGGTTCTCTACTGTTGGTGTCACCATTAAGAATGATGTTTCCTGAGGAATCATGAAGGACAAGCCGGTTCTAGAAAAGAAGAACTTAGATAAGGGGCTCAAGCGTAGTGTGGGGAAACCTGCATGCTGCGTTTCTAAGGGAGGGAGTAGTAGTAATACTGCTTCCTTACCTGACCATCTATAGTAATTAGAAGAAAGAATGAAAAAGTACAGAAGTAGAAATGTGAGTTGACAGAATAAGAGAAATATATTATATTTGATAGTAAGACTATTTAAAATTAATTATGCCGTTGACGGTAAATACACCAGACAACATACAAAGACCTTCAAATTTAAAAAAAGCAAGAGATATTTTACTAGCCCCTGTGAGATGGCTAGTCATTGGTTTAGCTGTAGTATTACTCATAGCATTTATTGTTTTTGTCATAGCGTTAATTCTAGTTGCTCAAGCATTGGGTAAGCTATATCTTCTTGCAGGAGGCAAATTACCAGAATGGTTAGAGCAAAGAACTGAAGCATTTATGGAGGCAGTGCGTGTCCCACAAACAACGCATGATACTAATGTAAATGATGCAATTAATATTAACGTTCAAAAGCTAAAAGAAAACTATGGCGAGCCTGATGTTGATGATAAGTTTATAGAGGAAATAGAAGGATTTATTGATCAGTTAGAGTGTATAGCAAATGGTACACAAAAAGCTGTGGATAAAGATCAACTCACAGAAGATGAGAAAAAACATGCACTTAAGTGCTTGGAGCGTATAAAAAACAACCCTGATACACATAGTGGAAGCGGATTAACATTGAAGCAAGTTTTAAATTTGGTTTGGAAAGCTTGTAAAGATGAAAATAAAAAAAGTGCTGATGATAATATAGATATTAATACCCGCATATCACAGAGAAAATATCAACTGGTTAAACATTTAGTAGAATCGCAAACAGAATATGGAGTACTTGTTGGCAGTGCATGTTTTACTGGTACCTTTAACAGTATTGTCTCTTCCTTGTACACTTTTGAAGAATTTTTCTTCTTGCAAAGAGCGGATAAGGCTACTGTAAAACAAGAGTTTGAAAATGATCTACAAAAAAAAGGTGAAGAATTATTTAATCGGCTTTCCAATGATAAAGAAAAAAAAGAAGTTGCAGAAGCTTTAAGTAATCCTTCTACAAATTTCTTTATTAGCTTTATAGAATCATTTAAAAATCACTCTGCACGTGCAGTTTTAGGCGATAAAAGATGTGATGAACTAATAAAAGAGCATTTTGGTAATCTTCAATATAAACCAACAATATCTTGCTTTATAAAGTAATCACTTCACCAGCGGCAAAGTGATGCCACACTGATTCATATATTTTCCTTTCATATCATCATATGACTTCTCACACTCACTTTCGCCGCTTAAAAACACAAATTGGCATGCTCCTTCATTAGCGTAAATTTTTGCAGGAAGTGGAGTAGTGTTAGAGAATTCAAGTGTGACGTGACCTTCCCATCCAGGCTCCAAAGGTGTGACGTTTACTATAATACCACATCTTGCATAAGTTGATTTACCAACACAAATTACCAGTACATTCCTTGGTATACGAAAATATTCCACCGTGCTGGCAAGTACAAAACTATTTGGTGGGATTATACATACATCTGTTTCCTTATCTATGAAACTATTCTCAGAAAAATTCTTGGGGTCTACAATAGCTGAATTAACATTAGTAAAAATCTTAAACTTATTACTAACTCTTGCATCATAGCCATAAGATGATAATCCGAAAGATACAACACCCTTACTGCTTTTATGATTCATAAAAGGCTCTATCATTCTAGAGTTTTCAGCCTTTTCCCTTATCCATTTATCTGGCATAACTGCCATAATTGTCCTTTAAAGTTTTGTAATACTTATAATAATATGTAATAGAATTTAAATGTAAACCTGAATTAGCGTTACACTCTGGAATGGCAAAGTTTCCAGTATAAACTACCTATACAAAAATAAATTGGCAATATTTCAAGCCTGCCAAGCAGCATCAAAAACGATAGAAATAGCTTTACTCCACCACTAAAGGAGGAATAATTACCTGAAGGACCTATTAGGTTACTAAATCCTGGGCCAGAATTTGTAAGCATTGCAGAAACAGAGCTGATGCTAGTTATAAAGTCCGCATTGCTCAAGCAAGACATCACTATTGATGATATAGTGAACGTTAACATGTAAATCGCAAAAAACGTAAAGACGGATTGAACTTCATCATTTTCCAGTATTTTACCATTGAGTTTTACTCTATCGCTTTCACTTGGATTTAATAAAGAGCTAAAGTACTTCCTTATAGACTTTAGAAAAATGACTAAACGGAAGATTTTGATTCCACCACTAGCAGAACCACCACATCCACCAATAAAGGCTAAAAAGAAAGCTAAGACTGAAATAAAGCTCCAATTCAAGTAGTTGCACATTACATAGCCAGTTGATGTGATAGAGGAGGTAATGGTGAATGTGCTGTACCTAAATGATAAAAATACTCCTAAGTCAAAATTTTTATATAACCAAAAACAAGCAAGCAAAGATGAGATAACAACTATCTTAATAAAGTAAGAGACCTGTTCATCATAACAAACGTCTAATCGTCTTATAATTTTTAAATAGCTCAGAAAAGGTAAAGAGCCTAAAATCATAAAGATAATTGTTATGACCTCCAATATAGGGTTATTGTAGTAGCCTATAGAATCGTTATAGTTAGCAAATCCACCAGTTGATACAGCGGACATTCCGTGACATACTGCGTCAAATAATGTCATGCCAGCTAGATAGTACGAAAATATGCACAATAAAATTAGGCAGTAATATATTTCTGCAATATGTATTACTACGCTTCGCGTATGTGGTAACTTTCTTTTAAGAGCATCTGAGTACTCAGAATAGAGTAAATTATTTAAGCTCAAAACCTTAAATATGGGAAAAATTGCAATTCCTACTGTAATTACTCCAAAACCACCTATACCGTGTAGCATTGCTCTCCACAGTAGTATCCCCGGAGATTGTTGCTCGATGCAACTTAGAATAGTTGCTCCTGTGGCTGTAATCCCAGATACTGCTTCAAACAGTGCATCAATGTAGCTTAAACTATCAAGATAAAATGGAATAGCTGCAAATAGAGATAATGCAATCCAGGTACAACTGGTAATCGCAAAAATTGCCGGCATTCCATGTAACCTACTTAGTTTACCCAGTAGAATAAAAATCGCACTAAATGTGCAGGTAACTATAAATCCAACCAGAAAATTTTTCCATTCGTAACCTAGATAATTATTAGTAATAGCAGGAATAATCATTGCTACGCCAAACAACAATAGAAAAATTCCCACAATAAACGCAATTAAACGTAAAACTTGCAGATTTTCCATAGAAAGTACTGTGAAAGCTATATGTTATTAAAACTTCAACCGCTTTGCTAATTTTTTCTCTTGACTTGATTATAAATACGTATAATTATAGCGCTAAATTTGCCATAAGAGATAGAGGTAGGGTATAGTATTAGATTGTGGCCTTATTAAAACTCAAGAATCATTATATTTTGCAATTTTGAATAACAATCTTCAAGAGGTCCAGAATATATTAAATATTAATTCTTACAGTAATATACAAAAGGTTTTCAGAAGCCAATTCCCGAGTGGTCGTACAATCTTTGATGTTGCTAAATCCATAGGAAATGAAGAAATCATTCAGACACTTCAGCAGAAAGCTAATGAATACACTAATGCTTTATGGAATAAGCGTAAAGCAACTCAAAATTCATTACGTTTTGCAGTTGTGAATAGCAGTCTTCGAGAAGTCCTAAACATAATCAAAAAAATTAATTCTGAGGAGGATATAGATTATACACAAAAGGTTTTAAGGAGTAAGTTCGATGGTAATTATACTATCTTAGATTTTGCTATTTTAAAACAAGAAGGAGATATCATTAAGGCATTTTGGGATAAAGCTGATAAAAACACTCGTGTCTTCTTGAGTGATAGTGCAATCAAATCAGCTAATTATAGTTCAAATTTTGATGTTAAAAAATTTATTCCAGAAATTGAGAATTATAATAGAAAGTGCACTGAAAAAGCTACCAAACGAACTTATGAAGAATCTCATCAGAAAAATGATATTCGTGATAGAGCTATGCAAAAAGTGGAAAATTTAGGAAGAATAGGTACCCTTCATTGCAAATTATGTGAAGCAATAAATTCTTTGAAAATTGAAAAAGTTAAAGCAGTATTAGAAGATTGTGATACAAATCTAGAAATGATTTTAAATAGACCTATATACTCACAGAGCAAAACTACCCTTTTACTTTATCCTCTGCAAGTTGGTCTTAATAAACGATATATAGGTGATGGTAAAAGATTGAAACAAGAAGATCTGAGAAATATAAAAGAAATTACTAAACTTCTTTGGGATAAAGCTTCTCCTGATATTCGCAATTTCTGGTTTAAATTCCATCAAGATCAACAAGAAGAAAGTACAAAAGACACAAAAGCAACCTTTGAAGCTCATTTGAAAAAAGCTCCTCCTGATATTCGTGACTCGTGGCTTAAAAATCAAAGAGCTCCTGAAAATCAAGATGCAGCTGTAATAAAACTTCTTAAAGGTGAGCAACAACGACATGCTAAGATAGGTAGTGAGAAGTGGCTTGAAGATTTCATTCAAGAAGTTAAAGATTACACAGAACAAAAAAGCATAGAAGAAAACCTTGAAATAGCTACAGAGAAACCTACAACAAAATCTGTTCTACAAGACGCACAACTTTCTCAAATAAATAGAACTTGTTGTATTTTGTAGTAAATAAGTTCTTAGGAAACCTAAGTATGATAACAATAAAAACAAGAAATTTAAACGTTCTATTTTTAACCTAGTATCCAGAATAAAAAAATATCAAAGTCATCATATTATATCACGAACCTTTTCCAAGACTTTTTTTATATTTTCGCTTGAAAGTGGAATTAAGCCAAGCCTAGATAAATATCCACCTTCAGTACTAATAGAGTCTACAACTTCTCTAATGAATTCCCTTAATCCATCAACAGTATCTAAGTGTTCTTTCTTTATATAAAGATATAAAGGCCTTGCTAACATATACTCCCCCGATGATATATTTTTATAAGTTGGCTCAATTCCTGCGATTGTGCTCCCTTGAATCTCATCTTGGTTTTTCGCTAAAAAGCTGAAGCTAAATATTCCTAAAGCATTTTTATTGCTCTTCAATTTTTGTATTATTATGTTTTCATTAATTCCAACTTCTATATACCTTCCATCATCTCTGATATTACTACATGCTTTCTTTCTTTTTTCTTGGTCTTGATAATTCTCTTTGAAAATCCTTGAGTTCATGCATGAATATTGATCAAGCATAATAAAATTAATCAAAGTTTCATGTGTACCTGTATTTTGATGTGGACCATAGATTTTAATTTCTGTTTTTGGTAGAGCTTGATTTACATCAGACCAAAATTTCTTGTTATTCTTTACTAATCTATCATTGTCTTCAGAATATGCAGATAAAGTTTCAAACAGGTCATTTTTTGTAAAATCAAATCTATGGCTTTGATTTGAATTTGCAATAACAATTCCATCATAGCCGATTATGATCTCTATTACCTCATTCACTTTATTTCTTTTGCATAATTCTCTCTCTACTTCCTTCATAGGGCGAGATGAAGTGGTGATATCTGGTGTGCCTTTCCCTATTCCTGAACAAAACATTTTGAACCCTGATCCACTTCCTATCGATTCTACAACTGGAGTTTTAAAGGGAAATATACGACTGAATTCCTCAGATACAAATGAGATAAAAGGAAAAACAGTTGAAGATCCAACAATTCTGATATATCTTCTAGCATCAACATTTGACAGTGGGATGAGTAATACAAATGCAAAAATAAGGAAAAGGCGTTTCAGCATCGTTTTCGCTCAAGAGTGTAAACTTAATTATCGTAATAAAAAATCAAACTGAAAAGCTTTTTTTCTAGATTTCAAAAGGTATAACGATCAAACGTGTGCGTAATGATGAGATATGAATCACAGCATTCATACAACTGTATCTGTATCGAATCCTCTTATGTTTTTCAATACTGAAAAATTCTTTCATATTAACTTAATGATGCAATATATCCTTTTCTTTAATAGATAAGTCATCATCGACTTTTTTTACATTATCATCAGTAATGTTTTGTATTTCCTTTTTGGCAACATGAAAATCATCTTCTGAGATTTCCTTATTTTTCTTCATTTCCTCTATTTCTTCCATAACATCTCTGCGTATATTTCTAATTGCAACTCGTGCATTTTCAGAAAATTGATGCAATAATTTCACTAATTTTTCACGAGTTTCTTGTGTTAAGTCTGGAAGAACTATACGTATAGTATTTCCTTCAACAACAGGATTTAAATTCAGGTTAGCATTGATTATCGCATTTTTTACTTCACCGATAACAGTAGCATCCCAAACTTTAACTGATAGAGTTTTGTTATCTATAGCTGAGACGCCTGCAACTTGGTTCAGTTTTTGATGTCCACCATAGATATTTACAACTATACCATCAAGTAATGATGCGTTAGCTCTACCAGTACGTACACCTTTCATATCATCGTGAAAAGACTGAATAGTTTTTAGCATTCTTTCCTTTGTTTTAGCTTTTATTTCGTTTAACATAAATTACCTAATGTTTACAATCTGAAACTATAGTATAAGTGCCTTGACCCTTAATGATATCAACCATTTTTTCTCTTTTTAAAGAAAAAACTACAATTGGGATAGAATTCTCACGAGCAAGTGAAATTGCTGATGCATCCATAACTTTTAAATCACGAGTTAGCAAATCTGTATAAGAAAGCCTATCATACATCACAGCATCCTCATTTTTTTTTGGATCAGCAGAATATACACCTCTTACTTGCGTACCTTTTAGAATAACATCACAATTCATTTCAACAGCACGTAGAGCTGCAGCTGTATCTGTGGTAAAAAATGGGTTACCTGTACCTGCTGCAAAAATGACAACTCTACCTTTTTCTAAATGATGAATAGCCTTCCTTCTTATATAAGGCTCACATATGGTAGTCATAGGTATAGCAGATAATACCCTAGAAACTATAGAGCTTTTTTCTAAAAAATTCTGCAAAATTAAAGCATTAATGACAGTGCCAAGCATTCCAATATAATCACTGCTTGCTCTTTCACAGCCACTTAAAGATGCTGATGCACCACGAAAAATATTCCCACCACCAACAACAATACAAACTTGAACTCCGAGATTACAAACTTCAACTATGTCTTTGGATAGTTTATCTATAACTTCCATATCATGGCCAAATAGCTTTGATCCCATCAAAGCCTCCCCAGAGATTTTGAATAACACTCTGGGGTATTTTACTTCTGAAGTTTTGTTACTTATTTGCACCATCCAAAGTAAGTAACTTATAATTAGCTAACTTAACAGCACTTGATTCTATAAAATCAGCAATCTTCATTTTATCATCTTTTATAAACTTCTGCTCTAGCAGAACAACTTCTTCATAGTATTTAGCCATTCGTCCATCTACTATTTTTTTCGCTACCTCTTCAGGTTTATTTAAGCTCTTTACTTGCTCCTCAATTATAGAACGCTCATTGTTTAATTTTTCTTGATCTAAATCATCTATAGATAAAGCTTCAGGTTTCATAGCAACTACATGCATAGCTATTTGCTTTCCAATCTCTTGTTTATCACCAGATGATTGCAATGCTACTAAAGCACCAATCTTACCTAAGCCATGCATATCACCATGTACATAGCCAGCAATAATCCCATCCTTAGTTTCTAGGTAGCAAAGATTGCTTAACTCTAACTTCTCACCAAGAACCGATGTACCACTCATAATAGCTTCCTGCACTGTACCAACATCTTCATATTTGGCATTTTTTAACTCATCAAGATTAGTACAACGTTCTTGACAAGCAATTGATGCTAAACTTGAAACTAATGCTATGAACTTCTCATTTCTAGCAACAAAATCAGTTTCACAATTGACTTTAACCAATACACCATAATTTTTAGCCAAGCACATAGCAATAAGCCCATCCGAAGCTACTCTATCAGACTTTTTGTCAGCTTTAGCAAATCCTATTGTACGTAACCTATCAACGGCTTTCTTAATATCACCATCACACTCTTCTAACGCTTTCTTACAATCGCTTAAGCCAAGCCCTGTTCTATCGCGTAATTCCCTTATACTACTTGAATCCATCTTCATTTACTTACTATTACCTCCCTTTCTGTTTCAACCTTAATACGCTTCTTTTTAGTTTGCACAATATCCTCTTCTTTTTCTTGAATAAGCTCATCATCCTTAACTCTAGACCTTGTCAAACTAGACTCTATTCCAGCTAATATAGAATCAGCAACTAATTTACAATAGAGCTCTATTGATTTTCTTGAATCATCATTTCCTGGTATAGGATAAGTAATACCATCTGGGTCAGAATTGGTATCAAGTACTCCAACTACAGGAATACCCAGTTTTTTAGCCTCTTTAACCGCTATATGCTCTTTGTTAGTATCAATAATGAATAAAATATCAGGAACTGCTCCCATTTCTCTAATGCCACCCAATTCTTTATCAAGCTTTTTTCTTTTCTTTTCAATATTTCCTAATTCTTTTTTTGTTAAGATACTATCTTCATCATTTAATATTTTCTCATATTGTATCAAAGTTTTTATCGAAGAAGAAACAGTGTTCCAATTAGTAAGCATACCACCAAGCCATCGATCATTTACATAATATTGACCACAACGAACCGCTTCACTTGCAACAATATCTAAAGCTTGAAATTTCGTACCAACAAATAAAATGCGACCATCTTGAGATGCAACATCGTATAAAGCTTTCATCGCCGCCTCTAACAATGGTAATGTTTTTCGTAAGTCTATTATGTGTATACGATTCTGTTGATGTACACCATATATATATGGGACCATTTTCGCATTCCAGCGACTAACTTTATGGCCAAAATGCACACCAGATTCAGCTAAATCACGTATAGTGACTTTAGGCAAATTTGTCATATTTACTCCTCCAAATAGTTTATCCTCCATGGCATAACCCTAACGGGACTACTTGCATAAGCCATGTGTGAAATTAAGTTATTTACATAGTAATAAAAAAGACAAAAAAGCGCAAACAAAAAATATTGACAAGTAGCAACACGTTGATTAGCTTTAAGATTGCAAACGTTAAAAAGCAATGGGGGGTGTAGCTCAGTTGGTTAGAGCGCATGCCTGTCACGCATGAGGTCGTGAGTTCAAGTCTCATCACTCCCGCCATTACAGCAGAAACACCTTAAAATTCCTTAAGTTTCTTATTAACTTGAATTAATTTCTTTCAGAGACTTGACATGATATTGTAATTGCTGCTTAATCTATTTAACTTTATCGTTAATAATTGGGATTAAATATGTTCATTTCTGAGGTTTTTGCAGCAGATGCGACTAACAATGTATCAGCATCTGTTGCTAGCTTTATTCCACTCATTTTAATATTTGTAGTATTTTATTTTCTCATTATTCGCCCCAATCACAAAAAACTAAAAGAACATAGAAGGATGATAGATCAAATAAAACGTGGTGATACGGTTATTACTTCTAGTGGAATAATAGGTGAAGTAAACAAAGTTGACGAAGTAAATGCACAACTAATACTAGAAATAGCACCAAAAATTGAAATAAAAATCCTAAAATCTGCTATATCTGAAATCTTAAATAAAGAAATTCAAAAGCCAGTAGCTAAATCTATTGAAAAAAGCAAAGTTGAAAAGAATGGCAAGAAAAATAAACTAGAGGAAAGTAAAAAAGACAAAAATGCTTCATAATTTAAGAAGTGTGTGGAATATTAGGTATAGTAAGTAGCGGTGGTTCAGTAATACCAACTTTACTAACCGCGTTGCAAAAATTGGAATACAGAGGTTATGACTCTTCAGGTATAGCAATCATAAATAATAGAGGTAAGATAGAAGTAAAAAAATCAGAAGGTAAAGTTGAAAGATTGTGTGAAGTTGTTCATGAGAGCAAGATATCTAGTAGCAAAGTTGGTATAGCACATACTCGTTGGGCTACACATGGAGCTCCAAATCTTAAAAATGCTCATCCCATTTATATAAATAATGTTGTTGTTGCTCATAATGGCATAATTGAAAATTACAATATATTAAAAAAGGATCTGGAGGAAAAGGGAGTATCTTTTCATACCGACACTGATACAGAAGTAATACCAAACATATTAACTTCATATCTTGATGAAGGGTTATCACCAGTTGATTCTATATTTAAGTGTCTAAACAACTTACAAGGTTCACTTGCTTTGGCTTTATTATTTGCAGAATATCCAGATGCATTGTTCGTTGCGAAAAGAAATTTACCTTTGGCAATAGGATATAACTGTAATAAAGTGTTTGCTGCTTCTGATATTAATACTTTGAATTCATTTGTAGAAAAAATATTGCATTTAGAAGATAATGATATTGCAGTAATAAAATCTAACGAATTCAGTATATATAATAATGGTATACAAGTTAAACGCAGAACAGAAAATAGCAGTCCAAGAAGTTTTCTAATTAGTAAAAATGGTTACCCTAGCTTTATGCTAAAAGAAATTTTTGAGCAACCGTATGCATTAAACAAAACAATAAATCAATTTTATAAACAATATAAAGAAATCAACAAAGAATTATTTTCTGAACTAGGTTACATTACTATAGTTGGATGCGGTTCATCCTATTTTGCTGGACTAATAGCAAAGTGTTGGCTGGAAAGTATTGCTCAAATTCGGGTATATCTAGAAATCTCGTCAGAATTTAGGTATAGCAGCGTCAAGCTCGAAGAAGGTAGTATTGGCTTATTCATTTCTCAATCTGGTGAAACTGCAGATACTATGGAAGCACTACGTTATGCGAGATTGCAGAAACAAATGATCATTAGCATAATTAATACATTTAATAGCAGCATAGAAAAAGCCTCAGATATTGTATTGCATACTCTTGCTGGACCTGAGATTGGTGTTGCTTCGACAAAAACCTTTTCTACGCAGCTTGCAATTTTAGCATGCTTTTCTGTAGAGCTTGGAAAAATAAAAGGTATACTGGGTAGAGAGAGGATAAAGGAACTAAGCGGTGCTATTAATTCCATTCCCGAACATGTAGAGCATGTTTTGAATGTGATGGAAATACAACATATATCAGGCAGTATATTAGAGCACAATAATATAATTATAATTGGGAGAGGAAGCTCATATGGAGTTGCAATGGAAGGTGCATTGAAGATAAAAGAGCTTTCATATATCAACACAATTGGTATTGCAGCGGGAGAAATGAAGCACGGTTCTATCGCTTTGATAGACTCTACTGTACTTGTTATCGCAATTATTCCTTACGATAATTTATTCTTTAAAACGCTATCCAATATACAAGAGATTATTGCAAGAAAAGGTAAAGTAATTGCCTTTAGTGATAAGCAAGGAGCACCGCTCTTAAAGGGAATTTGCATAGATGTGGTGCAACTTCCAGAAGTTGACAATTTTGTTTCTCCAATTATCTACAGTGTTGCTATGCAATTTCTTGCTTATTCTATTGCAGAAAAAAAAGGGTTAGATGTAGATTGTCCGAGAAATTTAGCTAAATCTGTCACAGTTGAGTAACTTATTTAAAGTGAGTTGCTAATTAACAGCTCTCATTGTCAGTTATAAATTACTGAATTTTACTAATAAATTCATTAGCCCTCTGCGAAAGAATATGTAACTAATGTAAGGATGAGAGAGGCTAAAATCCACGCCTCAAATTAACAAGATTTGCCATTATGGTTACCAGACACAACTTAACCTAGCAAGCAAGAATTAACTAACAGAAAAATTGAAAACTAATATCAGTCTCTTATGTAATGCTACTAATATTTTTCTAAAAAGCAATATGTTTTCTATTCAGGAAAGTCTACATCGCCATAACAATATTTACTAGAATGAGGTCTTGTCTCACTGTAAAAACGCAACCAATGATCAACGTCTATCTGAAGATCTTCTAATAAATTGTAGGTTGTTTTACAAAAAAAGAGGAGTAAATGAGAGCTCAGTAACTTGATTATAGAGTTGTACTGCCTTTCCATATTTGAAGCAAGTTGTTATTCTATCTCAAACCATAGCACAAAGTAAATATGGCAATTTACACTAAAATTTTCTGTTTATGATTTATATTATGTAAAGATACTATTTGACCTTGAGCTTTAAAGATATTATGTAATAGCATTATTTAATATGCGAGGTTTGTTATGGCTAAAGTAAATGCAGGTGAAAGCGCAAGAAAGCTCAAAGAAATTAAATTTCAGCCTATGTCGCCAAAAAAGTTCAAAGGCAGTCAGTCTATGTCACCAAAACGGAGTCGGAATTCTGGTGAAAAGCTATGGAGTGCATTTCACTCATTAATGAACGTAATATCGGAGCTAGAAGAAACAAAGGTTACAGTGGAACTAAAAAAAGACACTGAAATATCAGAAGAACAATTGAATAAAATAATAGCATTAAAAAATCAAGTAGAAGAAGAAACAGAGCAAATAATGATGCCATGTTTCAAGAAAATAATAGTAGAATTGAAAGGAACAAAAATAGAGAAATTGTCTACGGAGCTAAAAAAGCTGGCAGAAGTACAAGGTGAAAAAATACAAGAGTTATGTAAGAGACTAAAATCAGGTACTGGAACAGAAGAAGATCAAAACAAACTCAAGAGAGCAGTAAAAGGATTAGCAAAAGAGTGTTCCAAAGAGCTCACAAACTACGTATCTGATTCAAATCCGATAATGTTGTACACTGCTGTTATTGGTGTTGGTCTTGCTGTTGGGCTGGTAGCAAGTACTATACTTGAACATACAACTAGACTAAGTATGTTAGCAATAATTATCATAGCTACAGCATCTGCATTCGTAGCTGGTTGTGCTACATACGCAACACTAAGACCTAATACTAAAATAGATGAATCAAAAGAAGTCCAAATAAAGAGTTCTCATCACTCACTTTCCTAATCACACTTTAATTCAAGCTTTATCAGTTTTATTCAAGTTGCTTCTCCTAAGAAACTCCATTAATCAACTCTTCTTGTTGAACTAGTGTGTAGCCAAACTCCTGCGCTTTCTTGATCAAATTTTTCACAATTTTCTCTTTGTAGCGTGTTTCATAATAACTCATTCCTTTTTCCACATACTCTTGTCCATACTTCAACATTTGGTAAAAAATACATGCTAATTTTCTTGCTGTGGCAGTAATTGCTTTTATTGCTCCTAGCCGTCTTTTTAATCTCCTACAATATGCACCTAATGCACTTGTGCTATTTCCCACAGCATAAGCAGCCATTCGCAGGGCATTTGTAGCGCGATTAATGACTTTACGAGTTTTTGTCCCAAATACTTTTTCTCCTGTGATCTTGTTAGCAGGGCTAAGTACTAACCATGAAGTAAAGTGCTTTTCTGATTGCCACTTATTATGGTTAATGCCAACTTCTGAAATAATAGTTTGTACAGTTAGTATATCAAATCCAGGAATTTTAGTAAAATCTATTCCGGTTATCCTATACAATTTCTCACGCAAGGTGAAGTTTGGTCTGCCTCTTCTAGACTTGTTTTTTTCCTTACCTAACTCTCTACTCTCATCGGACTTTGTTTCAAATGTTTTATAGTAATTTTCTATGCTTTTATCACATTCAGTTATTTGCTCTTGAAAAAAAGTATATGCTGTATATTCTTGTTTCAGTACAAATAAATGTTCTTCTCTATAATCGCCTGTTAATGCTTTTGCTATAGTAGCTTTGTCGTTCTTCATATTCACACTTCTGAATTCAGCTAGCTTCTCGGGATTCTTTTCACCTTCTACTATTGCTTTAATAATTTGCATTCCTGTGACGCCAGTGATATCGCTTATTACTTTATGTAAATGAATATTCATTTGTACCAACGCCTTTTGCATACGATTAATATGTGTAGCAGCATTTTCAATTAAGTTTTTACGTTGCCGCACATAACTACGCAATACACACATTTGATTATCTGGCCTAAATGATCCTTCGATTAACCCATAACTGTGTAGTTGTTGAAGCCATTGGCAGTCCTGGACATCTGACTTTCTTCCAGGTACATTTTTTACATGTCTTGCATTTGCAAGTTTTACTTCAAGTCCATATGATTCAAGTACTTGAAACAAAGGAATCCAGTACACTCCGGTTGACTCCATGGCTACTGTAGTAACTTCACACTTTTTTAGCCATTTTGCTATGTTATGAAGGTCCTCTGTAAAGCAGCTAAATTTTTGTATATGCTGTTCATCACTTCCTTCTGGTACACACACATAATGTATAGCCGAACCAACATCTATTCCTGCTGCGTTAGGGTTCATTATTTCTAATTTACTTTTTGTTTTTTTCATGGTAACTCCTTCATATAATTTATAGCAGGGAAACGCTTCAGCTTGGGACGGTTGATATAATACAATCTCCTAACCGAGGTAGTCTAAGGACTCCATCAATGATTTGACCGTTNACGCTGTTTATTATAAAAAATTTCTATATATTCAAATATTGCGGTTTTAGCTTGTTGTGCAGAGTGTTGTGAAGTATCAATGAGTAACTCTCTCTTAAGTGAACTAAAAAAGCTCTCTGAAACAGCATTATCATAACAACAACCTTTGTGACTCATACTAGAAGTAATATTTTTTGTACTTAGTAAAAATTGATAATTTTTAGAGGTGTATTGCGATCCTTGATCGCTATGAAATAGTAGATTTTTAGGAGATTTGCGCCTACCAATAGCCATGAATAACGCATCTATAACTAATTGCCTATTTACTGCATTACTCATTGACCACCCAATCACCATGCGTGAATATAAATCTATTATTGCTGCCAAATATAACCATCCTTCATTAGTTTTTATGTACGTAATATCAGTTACCCATATCTTGTTAGGTTGATCAGCGATGAAATTCTGATTTAATATGTTAGGAGTTATAACTCTATTGTCTATTTGTGGTTTTTTACTTTTAAACTTTCGTCTAAGCTTAGCTTGAATGCCATTTTTCTGCATAATATTTTGCACTGTTTTGATGTTATAATTTTTACCTAAAGCCTTTAATTCAGCGTGAATTTTAGGAGCTCCGTATCTGCATTGTGATGATCGATATACCTTCTGAATATCTTGTATGAGCTCTTCTCTTATTGATTTTTTGTTGTTTTTTTCCTTAGTAATCCATTTATAATAACCACAAGCAGATACGTTCAAAAATCTGCATAATTCCCGTATTTTATAGCAGTTTTCATGTTCTTTTATAAAAGAATATTTTACTCTTTTTGGTTTGCAAAATATCCCAGGGCTTTTTTTAAAATGTCTCTTTCCCTCGTTACTCTTGCCAGCTCTTTCTTTAAATCAAACTTTTCTTTGTCACAATGAGCTACTTTCCCCTTTCCTGGAAACGCATCTACTCCAGACATTCTATCATTGTATGTTTTTACCCATCTGCTTACCGCTAATACCCAAATCTCTTGCTATTTTTGCTGATGATTGACCTGTTTCTTTTACTAGTCTTATAGCTTCAATTTTGAATTCTGCTGTATATTCTTTTCTTTTTGTCATACCACACCTCTTTGAAAAAACGTTTTATTTTACTTCAAAAACGTCTTAACTTTCTGTCTACTTTTTCTGGGTAAGGTCACCAGCAGCTACCATAGCTCCGGACTACACAATCGCATTATCCATTATGGTAGAGCCCATACCAACAAATGCTTTATCATGCACTGTGCATGCATGTAATATGCAAAAATGTCCAACCGTCACCATACTACCAATAATCGTATCGCCGCCTGGATTTCTATCTACATGAATTACGGTGCCATCTTGAATATTAGTTTCATCACCTATTTTGATTGATCCAACATCTCCTCTGATCACACAATTAAACCAGATACTCGCATTCCTTCCTATTTCAACGTTACCTATGATACTCACACCATCTGCGATAAAAGAACTTTCATCCATTTTTGGTTCATAATCTTTGTATTTTAAAATGTGATAGCTCATAATTTAAATAAGGTTTAATACATACTTGGATTCCAGTAGTCAAGTTACTCGGGTAAAGATATTCTTGACTTATGATCCTTATGCTCCTAAAATCTTTATTTTTAGCTCTATTCATAATGTCAGTAACAGTACTTAGTGTACTTCAAATAATATTAGTTGTTGTATTGGTAATTTTAGTGCTTCTGCAGCCACCTGGAAGTAGTTCATTAAGTGGCTTTAGTAATTCACAACAGGGAATGAATTCAATAATTCCGGTAAAGTCTTCTGAAAATCCACTCAGTAGAATAACTTCTATAGTTGCTGGACTGTTCATTATAAATACACTGTTACTATCAGGATTATGTTCAAAAGATGTACATAAAAAATCAATTGCAGAGAAGATTATATCAGAAAAGAAGCAAGAAGGCCAATCAACTTCTGTTCCATTTGAAAATTAATGAAAGAAACCAAGTTTATCTTTGTTACAGGTGGAGTTGTTTCATCACTTGGTAAGGGTTTAGTTGCTTCAAGTGTGGGAGCACTTCTTCAAGCTCATGGATTCAATGTTCGCATCAGAAAGCTTGACCCATATCTCAACATTGATCCTGGAACAATGAGCCCAGCTCAGCACGGGGAAGTATTTGTTACTGAGGATGGTGCTGAAACTGATTTAGACCTTGGACATTACGAGCGTTTTACTAAAATTAAAGCAACCAAGGACGACAATATAACAACTGGTAAAGTATATAATAAATTATTAAAGAAGGAAAGGTGTGGTGATTATCTAGGCAAAACTGTGCAAATCATTCCTCATGTGACAGATTTAATCAAATCTTTCATTTTTAATGGTACAGAAGATTTAGATTTTGTAATATGCGAAATAGGCGGAACCGTAGGTGATATTGAAAGCCAACCGTTTTTGGAAGCTATACGCCAAGTTAATTATAAACTAGGAAAGCAAAAAGTTATCCTTATTCACTTAACTTTAATACCATATCTCACTGCAGCACAAGAATTAAAGACAAAACCGACACAGCATTCAGTTCGAGAGTTAAACTCTGCGGGGTTACAACCAGATATTATATTATGTCGCAGTGAAAAAGAAATTTCCGATAATCAAAAAGAAAAGATAGCCAATCTTTGCAATGTTTCTTTATCTAACGTAATACCTGCTCCTGATGTAAACCATATATACGAGTTACCGTCCTTGTATAATCAATGTGGGCTCGGGACACAAATTTTGGATCACTTTCACTTAAGTAAGCCAAAACCAAGCTTACCTGAATGGGACCAAATAGTACACTCTATGAGACATCCAACACAAGAAGTTATCGTTTCCATAGTAGGAAAATATACTGAATTTCCTGACGCATATAAATCACTGATTGAAGCATTAAACCATGGTGCAATTAGTAATAAAGCTAGAGTGAAGATAAATTGGGTCAACTCAAGAGAAGAGAATGGAAAATCTATAGATGCAAAGTTTATCAGAGAAAAATTACAAAGCTCTAATTCAGTTCTTGTTCCAGGAGGATTTGGTGATAATGGAATAGAAGGTAAAATATTAGCAATAAACTATGCCCGTGTAAATAACATTCCTTTTTTAGGAATATGTCTTGGTATGCAGCTTGCAGTGATTGAATTTGCTCGTAACGTTATTAAGCTTGAAGATGTACACTCTGAAGAATTTTATACTTGCAAACATCCAATCATCAAGCTCGCTGATGGTAAGAACGTTGATCTTGGTGGAACCATGAGACTTGGAACATACAAGTGTAATGTAAGTCCAAATTCAAAAATGGCAAATGTGTATAGTAGTGTCACTATTTCAGAAAGACACAGACACAGATATATAGTTAATTTAGATTATAAAAATAACTTAGAAGAGAATGGAATGATATGCAGTGGTATATCAGAAGATAAAACATGCATAGAGGCAGTGGAGCTAAAAAATCACTCATGGTTTATTGGTGTGCAATTCCATCCAGAATTTCAATCAAGACCATTTTCTCCTCATCCTCTCTTTACATCATTTATTAAGGCAGCTATTGACAATAGAGTTTAATAGAACTTAATAAACTATATTCTAATAGAGAGGTAAAAAATGTTACTAAGAAATAGTAAAGATAGCATTACATATAGATCTGCGACCTTCGAGCAATTGAACAGGCATGTAGAACAAATAATATATAAATTAGAGGGGGATCAAATTATAGAGGATATAATGGAAGAAGTAGTTGTAGCTATAAACGAACTAAAATCGGTAGAAGAAATAAAAAAATATTTAAAGCGAGAAATAGATAGCCTTGTAAAAAGGACAATAGTCCTTAGTGAATTCTATAACCTAGAAACAATAGAAAAGCCAAGAAAAGAAAATTATATTTACCCAAGCACCTAATGTTTAAGTACCAATACATGGAACTTGCCATAGAGCAAGCAAAACTTGCTCAGAAAGATGGCGAAGTGCCAATAGGTGCTGTAATAGTTAATGGAAACAATATCATCTCCTCTGCACACAATATATCTAATGATCCAACTGCACATGCAGAAATGTTAACAATTAGACAAGCATTTTCAACTTCCACGCTTTATGAAGCTGAAATGTACGTAACGTTAGAGCCGTGCCCGATGTGCGCTCAAGCTATCTCTTTTGCAAAAATTAAACGTCTGTACTTCGGGGCTTACAATCCCAAAGGTGGAGGAGTTGAAAACGGCACTAGAATATTTCAATTCTGTAACCACATACCTGAAGTTTATGGTGGAATATTAGAAACAAAATGTTCTCTTTTATTAAAAGATTTCTTTGAGAAATTGAGAACTTAGTTTAAGCTGTGTGATTATGATTATTGTTCTGCTTTGCATTAACTTGCTTTTTGTACGAGGTTATCACTTAAGAGCGGAAGTTGCTTCATCCAGTATTAAAACCTGAGGGTTTTTAAGCTTATACGTTGCTTTTGTCCTTTAGAAATTTTAGTCTACTATCTTTATCCAGAAAAAAATTGTAAAATCTCTATAGTTATGGTATAATTGTAAATACCGCTTGTCAATAAGCTGAGTATAAAAATGCCGTTCGGACAAATCATTACATATAGCACGATATTACTTGCTATAATTGCAATATTTCTCTTTTTGAGAAAAATATACAAAAATCATATTAGAAAAATTATATTTCCTCTAAAAGTTCTCAAAGAAGAGTGGGAAGAAAATAGAAGATTTAATGAATTGTATCAAAAAAATAAGCAAAAAGAGTTGATGAAACAACAGGAAATGCTAAGGGAGAAACAAAAGAATATGCAAGTTTACAAAGAAGATCTAGAAATAGTTGATATAGCAAAACCGTTAGGTAAATGGACAAAGATGGTTATGATGGGTAATAGTTTAATGAAACATTTTGCACAATTGATAAACAGAGAAGGTGATAAGAAAGGATTTTGGGAGCTATTTATAAAAGCTCAGTCTTCAACTAAGGGTAAGCATAAAGGAAAAGGCAGATGACGTATCCGTTGTATAACCTGCTTTCTGGCATTAAACTTCTTAAGTGTTACAGTCAGTCAAGTATAAGGGTGTCATCCCAGTGCGTGACACCATCTGCTACCTACAAACCCAATGTTCGTACAGTTGTATGTCAAACACTGACTGTTTGTTGTGCAAGCTATCCAATGTTCATACACTGAAGTGTTTAGGCTCCAAGTTCTCTTTAAAGGTCCAATAGATGCTTGAATGTAAAAATCTATCCTGTGCTCGTAATAACAAAGTATTATTTAAAAACCTCAATTTTAAAGCTGAGCCAAAATCAAAAATCTTAATCACTGGTCCAAATGGTAGCGGCAAAACCAGCTTAATCAGAAGTTTATCTGGACTTTTGACGCCAGTGTCAGGTAATATAATGTACTGTGGAAAAGATATATATGATGACCTAAAATCCTATATACCTTCCATGGTCTATATAGGACATAAAAACGCCTGTAAAGATAGCTTAACAGTTGGTGAAAACATAGAATTCTGGGCAAGAATACGAAATACTAGAGAATTAATTATGGCAGCCGTTTGTTGCTTACAGTTGCAACCTGTACTTAATATCAAATATAGTGAACTTTCTGCAGGCTGGAAAAGAAGAGTTGCGCTTGCTCGCCTCTTAATTTCTAATGCAAACGTTTGGCTGATAGACGAACCATTTTGTAATCTCGACAGTGCAACGTGTGAATTAATATTAAATCTAATCTCAATACGCTCTGAGCAAAACGGTATAGTAATTATTACAGGACATAGCTCTACAGAACAACTGTGTGACTTCAAGACAATCGACATACGTGATTTTAACAGACCTCTTGTATAATTTTTGGCCTTATTGTACTTACATCAATAATTTATTATCACATTTAATATTACGCATTAAAATTAACTCATCTCTTTCAAAGGCTCTATATTAAAAATAGAAAGCCCAGAAGCGATTACGTGCGCTAAGGCTTGGACGAGAAACATTCTTGCAGCGGTGAGGTTTAAGTTATTCTCCAGTATAAACCGCATATTTAAATCACTCTTGCCATATCCCCATAAAACGTGAAATGCTTCTGCAACTTCAAGTAAGTAGAAAGTAATTCTGTGTGGCTCATAAAGCCTTGCCGCTGTTTCTACCACATCTGGCCACTTTGCTAAGGTTTTTATGAGGAATAGCTCTCCATCTGTCTTTAAAAGTGAAGGGTCTGCTGCTGGGAGCTCTCTTGGAGCATTACGCATTAACGAATGAGCACGAGCGTGCGCATATTGCACATAAAAAATAGGATTATCTTTTGACTGTTCCTTAACTTTAGCAAAATCAAAGTCCAAGACCATATCATTCTTGCGTGTTAACATTATAAAACGAGTGATATCCCTGCCAACTTCTTCCACTACATCTCTTGCTGTGAGGAAGTTTCCTGATCTTTTGGACATCTTAACAGGTTTGCCATTCTCAAAAAAATTCACAATATTATGCAGTTTTACCTCTATCTTTGCTTCTAGCGCAGAGACAACTGCTTTGAGTCTTTTGACATAACCGCCGTGGTCACTGCCAAGCTCCACGATCATGTTGTTAAAGCCACGTGATATCTTATCGAAATGATAAGCGATATCTGAGGCAAAATAAGTCCAACTGCCATCCTCTTTTTTTAGTGCACGATCAACATCATCACCAAATTTTGTGGAGCAAAACAACATTTCTTTTCTAGAAGTCCAATTTTCACTTTCTTTACCTTTTGGTTTTTCTAGGTACCCTTCATACACTAGACCCTTGTCAGACAATATCTTTATACTCTCTTCAATTTTGCCACGTAGCTCATACTCTGAAGTAAAGACATCATGATTTACTCCAAGCAAGCTCATGTCCTCCTTTATGAGTTCTAAAATAGAACTTAAAGTATATTCTCTAATTATCTGGTTATCTTCCTCTGCTCTAAGCTCCTTGCCATATTTTTTAGCTAATCCCTCTCCTATTGGCTTTAAATATTCACCTGGGTATAAACCCTTTTCAATGCTAATTTTTTCTCCTAGAGCTTCCTTATACCGCAAATATACTGACCGAATTAGCGTATCTATCTGCGCTCCAGCGTCATTGATATAGTACTCCTTAGTAACATTATAGCCAACTTTCTTTAGTAAATTTGCCAGAACATCACCAAACACTGCTCCTCTTGCATGACCAATGTGCAGTGGACCTGTTGGATTTGCAGATACAAATTCAACATTGATGGCCTGATTGTTCCCTATATCTAGAGTGCCAAACTCCGTTTTTAGCTCATTTATTTGTTTTAAAATCCCATGCCACACTTCTATTTTTAAGTGCATATTGATGAAACCAGGGCCTGCTATTTCCACTTTTGCAACTTCATCAAAAAGTTCAAATTCTTTGGCTAAAACCTCTGCAATTTCAATGGGATTCTTTTTTTCATGCTTTGCAAGCACCATAGCAACATTTGTGTAAATATCTCCATGCGCTCTATTGCTCGGAGGTTCCACAATAAAATTTTCTGCACTTGTGCTTATAACACCCGTTTGCTTTAATTCACCTAATTTGCCAGAAATTAGAGAGGAAACCTGCTTGAAAATATTCATTAACTAAAAAGCTATAAGACCTATAACAGTATAGTGAATAAGTGGGACTAGTTGAAGGTTTATCTTAACTATTTTATCTTCCTGGATCAGAGTTTATATTAAGTCGTTGCCGTAACCATGGTAAGAGAAAGCCATAACTTCGCTGTAAACATCATTACCACCATCAGGTTCTTCAACACCATCAGGTTCTTCAACACCATCAGGTTCTCCAACACCATCAGGTTCTTCAACACCATCAGGTTCTTCAACACCATCAGGTTCTTCAACACCATCAGGTTCTTCAACACCATCAGGTTCTTCAACACCATCAGGTTCTTTAACACCATCAGGTTCTTTAACACCATCAGGCTCTTTCTCTTTCTTCAGTTCATCCTTAATACTTTCTTTCAGCTCATTCTTAGTCTTATCACTAATCTCAAATTTAAGACTTTTCTCTAGTTCATTCTTAATATTTTCTTTCAGTTCATTCTTAGTCTTATCACTAATCTCAAACTTAATACTTTTCTCTAGTTCATCCTTAATAGTTTCTTTTATCTCATTCTTAGTCTTATCATCAATCTCAAACTTAAAACATTTTTTCAGTTCATTCATAGTCCTGTCATCAATCTTACACTTAAGATCTTTACCACATTTATCATGAATCAACTTACTCTTATTGACTTTACAATCATCCAACTTTGTAAACAAATTAACTCTTACCATATCATTTACAAAACATGTATTAGTTGGCATTGGATGAGCATAGGCGCTTTTAAACATAAAATAACTCCATCAGTAAATGAATTTATTAAAAAATTAACCATAAAGTGAAAGTGTGTACTAACAATGTACACATTTCATTACTTTTATATAATATGAATAGTGCCTTCTAGTGTTGGTATACTGTGGTCAGTAGCAAGAACCATGATTATGCTAGAGTTCAGTGCTTCCACACATTCATCACATTTAGAATTGTCATAACACTTGCCCACAATTTTGCCATCTAAAATCCTAAGATCATTTTTAGTACTCTCAATAATTTCCCCACATTTCTGAGAATTCAGGCCTGTTTCCTTTCCGGTCTTCACATTGATAATCTTATCCGTTCCTGGCAAGGTCGATATTGCAAGCTTTTTTATGTCAAATGGTTCCGGTTCCTTAGTTTTAGGCTTAGTGCCAGTGTCAGGCTTAGGTTGTGGATAAGAAGGACAAGGGGGACAAGCAGGAACAGAGGGACAAGTAGGAGCAGGGGGACAAGCAGGACAAGGTGGTATACTTAAATCGAAGTCAGGAAGCTGTATATTTAAGTCGAGTCCATCATGCCGCGGGTCAAAGCGGTTATGGCAACGTGGATCAAAGTTATGATGGTACCGTGGATCAGTTATGCAAGCTGTGCGTGCAGAAATACATGGATCCATACGTGGATACGAAGAAAAATTATAAGTCATAAAAATCCTTTAAAAAGTAACTATTGAATTATTATAGGATAAAAAAGTTAATGATTTTATAATTCTAAGGTTAAAATTAGCATATACAAACTTACAGTACATTTCAAAATACGACTTTAATGTAGCAGATATTAGAGTTAAAAGTTTTACTATGGTAGAATAATGATAAGATTCCAAGAAGAAGCTGTCAGTAGTCAAATTAGTCGTGTTGCTGAAATAAATTGTAATATATGGTTACTATGAATAACAATTGCTTACCTTCTCAAGCAAAATGTGAAACACATGGGTTCCCATGTATTCTTGAAAGCACGTATAGCTAGAAATGCGTTTATGAGTTGTTTTACTCTTCTTTAGTACTAAAGAAGAGTAAAACAACTCACGGACCTATCACACACGCGATAACCAAAGTTACCCTTTCATTACCTTCATTACAACTACCTACAAAAATTCTTAAATTATCTCTGCCGCTGCAGTAGGCTTAAAATAAGTCTAGAGATGCTTCTCCAGTTTTTACAACTTCGTGCGTACCAAATTCTGTCTCAACTCCAGCTCCAGTTCCAATTCCAGTTCCAGTTCCAGTTCCAGTTCCCAAATGATATGGTGGTATATTTACCACTACTGTGTTACCAGAATCGTGAGCATGATACCATGCTGCTTCGTGACTACTGTGACATGGATGATGATAATGATTCAAATGTGAATGATGGTTATCTTGGCATGGAATGTGATTATGCTTGAAGGGTATGTGTAAATTAGGAATATGATGATCACCTATAAGACAGAACTTGTACACGGCTGTGCAGTCCTTGTCAAGGCAAGACTTATCTTCAGATTTATCAAATATGCATGCTGATTTAGAATCTGAGGAACAAGGTACATCGGTATTATGAGAGTAAACGTTGTACGGTTGTGAAATTGAATAGCGAGTCATAAAAAATCCTAAAAAAAATAACTATTAGATTATTATAGGACAAAATAATTAACAATTTAATAATTTTGAGATTAAAATTAGCATACACAAACTTACAGTACATTTCAAAATACGACTTTAATGTAGCAGATATTAGAGTTGGAAGTTTTACTATGGCAGAATAATGATAAGATTCCAAGAAGGAGCTGTCAGTAGTCAAATTAGTTGTGTGACTGAAATAAATTTTGGTAGAACTGCTATAGCCACTGCAAATGACAAGCAAGCATCTGTTTATTATATTTTTAAGCAAAATGTGAAGCACATGATTTCCCATGTGCTTTTTGAATCACATGTAGCTAGGATAGCATTATGTGAGTTGATAAATTGTTTGAGAAAACAATCTTCTAGTAAAGAAACCCAAATCCATCACAAGGACTATTACAAGCGTCATAATAGTTGTGATATGAATTAAAGTGATTGTTGCAGAAGTTACCAGCACAAGGTGTGAGTGGATTTGCATAAGCTTGTGCACAGTGCGAAATTGGTGCTGGTAAAACTTGTGTTGGCAAATTGAAAGCCGTACAAGGTGATTTTGGGAAATGACTATAATTGTAAACCATAACGATCCTTAAAAAATACTATGATATTATTATAAGCTAAAATAATTAATAAAATAATAATTTAGATACTAAATTCAGCATAACAACCAACAAGTATGACTCAAATTTTCCTTCAGTTTTTACTATATCTTCGCCAATTTTGCATACAGCCCATCTTTACTCATTAGAGAATCATGAGTACCGACTTCTTCCACTTTCCCGCAATTAATCACTATAATCTTGTCAGTTTTGAGTGCGGTTGATAGTCTGTGTGTGATTATGATTGTTGTTCTATTTTGCATTAATTTACTCAGTGCTTTTTGCACGAGACTTTCACTTTTATAGTCGAGGGCGGAAGTTGCTTCATCCAGTATTAGAACCTGAGAATTTTTCAGTATTGCTCTTGCTATTATAATACGTTGCTTTTGTCCTTCGGAAAGCTTTAGTCCTCTTTTTCCTACAAATGTATCAAATTTATCCGGCAGCTTATCAATAAATTCCATCGCATAAGCGCTGATAGCTGCTTGCCTAACTTCCTCATATTCAGCACCAGGTTTGCCGTATAGTATATTTTCCATTATTGAGCAAGAAAATATCATGTGATCTTGTGGTACTAAGCCAAACAGCGATCTTAGGTCATTTAGCCCAATTGTCTTAATATTCTGTCCATCGATAGTGATACTGCCTTCACTTGGATCGTGAAAACGGAGCAGAAGCTTTAAAATGGTGCTTTTGCCACTGCCAGATGGTCCAACAATTGATACTGATTGGCCTGCCTCTATAGAAAATGATACCTTATTTAATGCTGGCTTATCAGCATAAAAAAATGTTACATCGTTAAACGAAATTCCTTTTTGAACACTATTGATCCTTATAGGATTATCACTATCTAATATAGAGCTTTTCATGTTCATAAATTCAAATAAACGCTCTACAATTCCAAGACCTCGTTGCAAATCACTGATGTTATCGCTTAGATTGTTTACAGCCCCTGAAGCAAGTGCTGAATAAAACACAAATGAGGAGAGTTCTCCAATGGTCATATTATTACTTAAGACTTCTTTTATTCCCAAAAAAAGCAAAACAACTAGCGAACCTATCACACACGTGATAACTAGAGTTACTAAAATAGCACGCAAGAGTACTAATTTTACGTATGATTTTGATACTGAGTTTAGATGTTTCTGAAAACGAATTTTTTCATTTTCTTCTAGTACAAATGATTTAATGGTTACTATAGATCTAAAATTTTCCTCACTAAATGATGCAAGCTCACTTAATTTATCCTGAGCAAAGCGTGCATAATTGCGAACTTTTTTTCCAAGTGAAGTCATGATAATGAGCAGTATGGGTATTATTGCAGCTGCATATGCGGTTAAATGTAGATTTGTGTATAACAGCATTGCAACACTACCAGTTAGTACCACTGCATTCCTCAATATTGTCAATAAGCTGCTGTTTATTATCGATTGCAATGCAGAGGTATCAGTAATGAGTGCTGAGATAACATCTTGCACACCTGTATTCTCAAAGAAGCTTGGTTGTAAATCAGTAATACTGCTATATAAGTCATATCTGATTCTTGCGATAACTTTTTCGCTGCCAACACCAATAAAATATAACCGAATAAATGCAGTGAAAGAAATGCCTAAAACTATCAGTATTGCAACTAATAATTTGGTAGTAAAGTCATGCTCTGTACCAGAATCAATTATGTTGCTTAAGCCTCTACCAAAAAGAAGAATCGTTAAAGCTGAAAATAGAACTGCAATAAAAGCTACGGTAAAATAATGTAGACTAGGTTTTATATAGTAAAATAACTGCTTAATGTTAGATCGCATTTTATTTTAAAGTTAAGTATTTAGCTTCAGGAAAAAGTTACAATATTAGTTTACAGTGTACTTCGTTAGAGCAATACGTTCAAGAAACTTTAGCTTCTGAAGGAAAAACGCTGCGAAATTACAGAAAGTTAGCAAAAAAACTACTGAATAGACCAGAGTTTATTTTGTTCCAATGTGTAACGCCACTATTCCATAGCTCATATTGTGGAACTCAACATTCTTAAAGCCTACCTCTTCAATTTCCATTTTAAAATTAGTTTGAGTTGGAAATTCTCTTATGCTTCTTACCAGGTATTCGTAAGAACCCTTATCTTTAGCAACTATGCTACCAATTTTAGGAATTACTTTAAATGAGTATAAGTCATAAAATTTGGTGAATATCTCATTTTGATAATGCATAGGGGCAAACTCCAAGCAAATAAATTTCCCATCTGGCTTCAATACCCTATATGCTTCACTTAAAGCCTTTTTACGGTCAGAAAAGTTTCGAATACCAAAAGCTACTGTATAATAATCAAATTCGGAATCTTCAAATGGTAAACTCTCTGCATTTGCACATACCCAATTGAAATTTAGCTGATTTGAATTTATAGCTTTATCACGCCCTTTGTCCAGCATGTTTTGATTTATATCACATACTGTAACTTGAGCACTTGGCTCCCCTCTTGCTATTCTTATAGCTATATCTCCGGTTCCTCCAGCAATATCCAAAACCTTGGAGTTCTTTTTAAAATGCACACTACTTACCATCTTCTCTTTCCATAGCCTGTGCATTCCAAGGCTCATTATATCATTCATGATGTCGTAGCAATTTGCTACAGAATTGAAAACCTCTTTAACTAGTTGTGATTTATCCATATTTTATATAGAGATTGCTTACATAATTATTTTAAACTTTAGCAGTTAAATTAATATACTAATGAGAAAAATATACTACAATTAAACATATTTAATCCAGTAAATCATTAGTGTCGACAGCTTTTTCACAAAATATCATCTCTCTTATTATGATATTATCTGTAGCAGTTGTTGATATGGCAACAGACTTATACTCAGTTGCATTGCCAAGTATTGCCAACTATTTTAAGGTGAAAGGTAATATAGCGCAGCTTACGATCAGTTTAAATTTAGTAGGAGTTGCAATATCTGGATTAATTTATGGCCCATTGTCAGACTATTATGGTAGGCGCCTAATAATGCTTATTGGTATGACAATTTTTACTTTGGCAAGTATTGTATGTTGCATAGCTGATAATATTATACTTTTAATATTAATCCGTTTTATACAAGGAGCAGGAGCGGGTGTTGCAGGCGTTGTCGGATATGCAGCAATCAGGGATATGTACTCAGGTAGTGAATACTCAAGAGTAATCTCAAAGTTAAATATGGTAGTAGCACTTTCACCTGGAATAGCTCCAGTGGTAGGCAGTTATATAATTTCACATGGTTATAGTTGGAAGTTTTTGTTTTTTATCATATCACTTGCCGCAATTATTATGCTCATTTTTATTTACTTGAAGCTGCAAGAAACGCTGACTGTAAATAAAAGTAAAGCCAGTATTAATATCTTCAAGCAGTATATATTAATATTTAAGAATTATCGTTTCCTTGGATTTTCAACCATTCATGGATTAACTTTCATGTGGCTTTGGGCATACATTGCTAACTACCCGTTCATATTTGAATCAATGGGCGTTGAAGTACAATATTTTGGCTATCTTATATCAATCATAGTTATATTTTACATAATTGGAACTTTAATTAACAGAAGGTACGTACCAAAAATAGGGGTTAGCAAGATGCTAATAATAGGTTTGGTACTACCAATAATATCCGATGGTTTATTGGTATATTTTTATTTCATAAACAAGTTGAGCGTACTTATTCTTCAAGTTATTTGGATTCCAAGCAATATTGGCCTTGCACTCGTAATCAGCAATAACGTAACTTCTGCTTTAGAAACAATCAAGGGTATAGGGCTTGGTAGTGCAGTCCTCTCATTCTGCAATATGATGTTTGGAGCTATTGGAATATATATAGTAGGAAAATTTTTTCACTATAGTATTTTACCAAATTTACTGTTAACAGTTGCATGTTCTATAATTGCAATTCTTATATATAGTTTACTTAAATATACTGAAAACCACGAAGGATAATCATTGCTCGTACAGCCTAGAGCTCATGGATTATTAACTAACTTACTATAATAATGCAATTTTATAGAGAAGTGCTAAATGAATTATTCAGTCAGAGATATAGATTCTAAGCTACTTAATGCTGCTGAAAGAGGTGATATTGATGAAGTAAAGCATCTAATAAACGAAGGGGCAGATGTTAATGCAAAAGACGTTTATGAAAAGACTCCTTTACACTGGGCTGCTGAAAAAGGCCATAAAGAGATAGTAGAAATTCTATTAAAGAAAGGAGCAAATGTTAATTCAGTAGCATTTCTAGACATAACTCCTCTACTCTTTGCTGCTATGGAAGGACATGAAGATGTAGTAGAAATTTTATTGAAGAGAGGAGCAGATGTTAATGGAGTAGAAAGCTTTAGTGGAATGACTTCTTTATGGCTGGCTGCTCAAAATGGTCATGAAAGTTTAGTAGAAGTGTTATTAACAGCAGAAAATCGATATTAGCATGTATCCTCAAGCATTACGTTTTGCTGCTAGAAATGGCCATGAAGGCGTAGTAAAAGTATTATTAAGAACAAAAGGAATAGATATTAAAACACTTTCTGAGGAACTAGGCTTGGCTGCTGAAAATGGTTATGAAGGTGTAGTAAAAGCGCTACTAACAGCAGAACAAGTCAACGTTGATAGGTATTTTTCAGCACTATATTTTGCTGCTGCAAATGGTCGTGAAGGTATAGTAAAAGCGCTACTAACAGCAGAACAAATTAGTGTTTCAGAAAAAGATAGTTTTGGAAAGACTACTTTACATTGGGCTGCTGAAAGAGGTCATATAGAGATATTAAACACTCTATTAGGCAAAAAAGCGAGTGTTAATATAAAAGATAATTATGGAGAGACCCCTTTACATTATGCTGCTAAAAATGGTCATATAGAAATAGTAAAAATTCTATTAGCAGTAGACGGAATCGATATCAATGTAAAAGACAAGGATGAAAAAACTCCTTTTGATTTAGCTAAAACAGAAGAAATAAAAGCTCTATTAAAAAAAGCCGCAGAAAAAACTGATGACAGTTCAGTATCGACAGATAGTGAAGAAGATCAAGAGAAAGATGCTGGACAAGAAGGTAATGTCCAACCAGTTACACAAGAGCAAGACCCAAAGGAAGAACAACAGGAGATCAGTGCAGAAGAAGAAAGTGATGTAAAAATTGAAGCTGCTGATAATGGACATTCTATTGACATAACACTTACACAAAATGGTGTTAGTCCACGAAGTGAATCATCAACAAATGAAGAACAGCCAAGCTCTTTTTTTAGTAGTTTGTTTGGTATACTGATTAAACCTTTTTCTTTAATAGGATCATTTTTGGGTGGATTTTTTTCATGGTTGTTTGGATCTGATGAACCATCAACTGAATCTGATCAAATAATTACACCAAGTAACTCAGGAGGAGAGGAGCTAACAAACTATCAAGAGGGTGATAATAATATTATATAATAGATTTCTTGCATAACTGGAATGCAAAAGTTGATGTCATGAAACCAATTAAATTTACGGAGTATAATGGATTCCAGACTGGAATGACGCTCTTTTGGTGCACAACCTTTGGTGTATTACGAAACGATTCCCATTCAAGACAATGTCATCCCAGTGCTTGACACTGGGATCCAGAAATTTTGGGTACAAAAGTAATCCTAAGTTTTTATTGATGAGATTACGAAAGAGTGGATCCCAGTGTCAAGCACTGGGATGACAATAAGGAGCTACCTGAACGACAAGAAAAGACTACTTGAATGACAAAAAAGGGAGCATTGGCTTGCACATTCCCCTGAACAAATACCTTGATACATTAAAGTTTCTAGGTTTGAGTAGTGAAATCCGATCAGTATGAAAATTAGCAAACTCCTTTTTATTCGCTGTAGAATAAAATTTTTTATTTTAATGAAAAAATTGCTTCCGCATATTCAAGATGCCATTATAATGATGGTAGAGATATTTAGAGAGCTCAAAATCTATCTCGGTCTGCAGACCTTTTAACCAATTTTTCAATAAAAATTCAGCCACATCTGTTGTGTGTACATTCTGAATCTTTTTTATACAGGAGGATTTTATGTCTAGAATTCCAGATACTTGACCTTTACTTTAGCTAATAACAGGCGCCTGTAGTTTTTATAATTAGTGTTAACACGGTTTTTCTACTTTTTTTTTCTTAATGTTTTAACTCAATACACACCATCATCATTTACTGCTTCTAAATATATCATTGCTAAACACACGCCACTGTGTATTTCTATAGATAACTCATTGCCTAGACTTCGATTAAAGCAAGAATTCTTTCCTGGAAAAGCAAGGTTACTATGGCATAGTTCCCATTTTAATCCTTTAGTTGATATTTGAGCTTTCGGTATACCAAGTAAGGATATTTTAGTATTTTTTAGCAAAGAGGAAAAATAGGTAATACCCTTTTGTAAGGCGTACCCCACCATGGAAGGCGAAGGCATATAAAAGATACTATCTGTACTTGAAAAAATGTTGATATTTTGTAGTATATGATCAATTGCTCCTCCAGTAATACCCGTTACTATTGATGGCAATAACTTTACTGTTTTTAAGTGAGCCATTGCTTTAGAAAAGTCGCAATAATCTTGATCAGGTAGATATACTGTATTTAAATTAGCACGTAAATTCGGATTTATACTATCCAAATCTCCTATTACAAGATCAGGTTTTACGCCAATTGATAGAAGCTTATTTGCCCCTCCATCTACAGCAATAACAGGTATATCTTGTTTAAAAAACGATGAATCAGGTATTTCTCCATTTAATACTACAATAGAACGATATTCTTGCTCCACGCTACAATGTAGCATATGGTTATAAAACGCTTCGTGCAGTTTTTGCATCGTAGTAACATTTTTGAACAATTGATATTATACTGATCACTAATCCAGCAATATTACTGAGTATCACAAAAGTTAAACCCTGACAAATACCGTAAATAAGCCAAGATGATGAACAAATAAGATAATTCACCAACATTAGCATCGATACGTCACGAGTAAGTTTTGTGATATATGCTCTATATACTTGAGGCAATAACCCAATAAGAGATGTAATGAACGCGATGAAGCCAAAGCATTCTTCAATATTTATATACATACATTTTCCTACGTTTGTTTTAACAAGATCAGGTTCAAAGGGTTGTACTTTATGTACTCTCAGCTTTTTTAGAGCACCCCTAATGCGTGTAATTTATAACATCATTTAGTCTATTAATCAAGAAATTAACAGTGACTTGCATTCATGAAACCCAATCGGCTTCTATGCTAATTATTATCCAAACTAATAGTCGGCTGTGCATCCTGCTCAGAGATCAGAGCAACTAGCAAATTGTTTATCAATTGAACCTTTTGTTTTCCATCCAATTGTAAGCTTTTATTTTTTTCAAAATGGGCTATTACTTCTTCGATAATTCCTATTGCGTTTTGCACTATATGCTTTCTTGCAGAGGTGATGGCATGTGCTTGTTGACGCCTCAGCATTGCCTGTGCAATCTCAGATGAATACGCCAAATGCGATATTCTCGCTTCTGTAATTTCAATTCCAGCAATATTCAATCTTTGTTGTAGCATTGACCGCAATTCATTTGAAATTTTGTCAGAGTTTTTACGCAAAGATTCTTCATCGTTTTCGCTATCATACGGATAATTACTTGCCAGTTCTCTAATTACCGAGTCACTTTGCACAAAAACAAAATCATGATAATTATTAACATTATAATATGCCTTCGCAGGACTGCTCACTCTCCAAACAATTACTACTGAAATCTCTATCGGACTTCCATTAGCATCATTAACTTTAATTTTTTCTGTGTTAATATTCTGAAATTTCAAAGAAACTCTATATTTACTCGAAAATGGAAGCGTTACGCATATTCCAGATTTAAAATAAGTTCCAATATAATGACCAAAAAACTCTATCACTCTTGCTTCATTAGGATCATTAACGAAAAATCCTTGAGAAAAAGTCAATATTGAAACAGCAGCAACTCCAAGTGCAATTGTGCTGTCATACAAAAAAAGTACCAATAAAATTAACCCTAGCGCTATTAGTACAGGAAAAGCCTGAATTTTACTTAAATTTCTATCACTTATCGTATTTTTATCTGTACTGTCTTCATCAGATTGCTTTTTCACTTGCACCCTCTCTGCTGATTATTTCATCTACCTTACTTACAAATAATTTAAACTCTCTTAATTCACGATCAGACAACTTTATCTCATTGCCATGAGCTATCGTAAGCGGATCAATATGTTTACCATTATATATAACTTCATAATGTAAATGAGGTCCCGTTGCAACACCAGTGCTGCCAACATAAGCAATGATTTGTCCCTGCTTTACTTTAGAGCCTAACTTTATATCGCTACTAAATTTGCTTATATGTGCGTAACAAGTTGAATATTTATTGTTGTGCTTTATTTTGATGTAATTCCCATAGCCACCATTCTTTCCTATATATTCTATTACACCTTCTGCAGTGGCGTGTATAGGAGTGCCAAGTTTAGCTGCATAATCTACTCCTTTATGAAAAGCAATTTTACCATGAATGGGATGCTTTCTATTACTAAAATTCGAGGATATACGAAAATCTCCGTTCAAAGGACTTACGAAACTCTTTAAGCTTATCCCCTCTTCATTAAAATACTCTTCTTTGCCGTTTTGTGACTCATAATAATATAAACTTATAGCTTTATTGCTTGTTGTGAGTGAAGTATATAAAATTTTTTCTTCAGCCTTCTGATCACTCTCACACAGAACTTCCAACTTGCTTTTGGGCACAATGTCTTTTTTAAAATCTACACCATAATCTTTATATATGCTGATTAATCTCATTATTGTATCTGGCGCCAAACCTCCTACATCAAAAAAAGAGGATTTTATGTCACTGGATATGAATAACAACTTTCTATCACTTTCTGTAGCTTTTTTTTTCCTGATCCCGTGCTGAAGTAACGCTGGAAAGTGGTTTAGGTTGCTTTCTGTTATTCCAGTGCTTGAACAGTTTTTTAATCGAAAATGTTGTATAGCGTGCTGTTTACAATCAATTTCCAGTGTCTGGGCACTGGAATGACAATAGTCTTTCTGCGCAAATGTTTCAGTTGAATATGCTGGTAAAATACAAAGCAGTGGAAGTATTACCAGCCTCATAGTTTATCAGCAAAAATAAAATTACCTTCAACATACTGCACATCATCATTATCTTCTAGCTCTTCAACTAATATAGATAATTTATCAATTAATTCTTTGTCGCTAACTTCAATCAGGTCCTTTGGTTGCCATGAAAGACGAGCAAGTTCTGGTTCTCCAAATTTTGTATAGAAAGCGTCACGTACTTTACCAAAGTCTTTTACTTCACAAGTTATAACATATAATTCTTCTTTGTTATTTTCCTCAACATTCAATACTTCTAATTCAATTCCATAGTTAAATAAATCTTCAAAATTTATACCCCCTGCTTTATAGACAATTAAGCCTACATGATCGAAAAGGTAACTCACACATCCTGTTTCTCCCAAATTACCGCCTTTGCGAGAAAAGATATAACGTATCTCAGAAGCAGTTCGGTTGCGATTATTTGTCAGAGCATGGACAATAAGTGCAGCACCAGAAGGTCCGCAGCCTTCATATTGTATTTCTTCATAACTTTCTCCAGCAACGTTACCAGCTGCATTTTTTATTGCTGTTTCTATTTTATCTTTTGGTAGATTTTCCTTTCGCGCAGCAAAGATAGCAGAGCGAAGACGTGGATTGAGTTCGGGATCAGGCAGCCCTTGTTTTGCAGCAACTGTTATTTCCCTAATGAGCTTCGTAAATTTTTGCGAGCGCTTTGCATCCTGAGCACCTTTTCGATGTTTTATATTTGAAAACTGTGAATGACCAGCCATAAGAAAACTAATTCACCCCTTCTGCTAACATATTTTCATACTGCTCAGCTTCTAAGTCAAGGCCAAGAGCTAAGTGAGCTGTTATTAAATAACTAATAACTCTAGAAGAATATTTATCGCTTATCATATTTTGAAAACGCTTAATTGCTGCTAAATATTCACCACGCTTTAGGTAAAATTCACCAATAGAATACTCTTTTTTTGATATATGTTCTGTGATTAATTTTTCTTTTTCTTTGATCTCTTCTATATATTCGCTATTCGGAAAAAGATTAATATATTCAGTAGCTAGCTCTAAAGTTTTATATGCAATTTGTTGCCCAAGCTGCACTTTATTAATTTGCATGTAATAAGATAATACTCTTAAGTAATATACATATGGCAAATCTTCACCATTTGGATAAACGTATATATAATCATCCATATCACTTGTAGCACCGCTGTATTTACCCATATTATAGTAAGAAACTCCAGATAATAATTTTGCTTTCATTGCCCAATAAGATAAAGGATACAAATCCTCTATCTTTTGAAATGCTCTAATAGCTTGCTTATATTTTTTCTGATCATAAAGCTTAACTGCCTCCTCATATAGTTCAGTTTCAGTGTGTTCCAGATCATCCCCATACGAATGCACAAAGGAGCAAATAAGGAGAAAAAAGCATATGATTAAAGTCTTATACATAAGATTTTTTTTGATCAAAATAAAGTATAGACTAAATATTACCTAAATAAACAAATTTTTGGCATTATCATCGAGCAAAAACCTGCCCTTCCCGTATATTACCTATACCAGCACCTGTTGGAACACCTTTTCCACTCACTTCTACGTTCTCTAGCTTTCTAATATAAGAATGTATGATCAATCCACTTCCGACCATCAAAAGAGCAATACCTACCAGACCTAAAGCAGGCCCAACAGCAGATGATGCTAATGCTACTCCAGAAATCAATATTATTCTCCTGATTAGTAATAAAGAAGAACCAGCAAGCATTAACTTAGCTGTAGACATATTGCTTGTCTTTTTTTCAAATTTCTCATCAAAGCCTTGCTCTTTTTCTACTTCAGAATTTTTATTTTTCTTGTACTCACAATAGCAAAAAGTAGCACTCGCTACAAAGTAGAATATACTAGAAATTGAAAAAGCTACGTCTTCTATTATTCCTTGTGCCAATGCTTCGCTTACTATGCTAGCCACAATAACTAATGTAACTAAAGCAGCATCAGCATAGTTACAGTAATCATCAACTGTATAAGGAATGTCTCTCTTTTCTTTTTCTCCATCTTCAATATTCTCCAACTCTCGTTCTTTTTCTGCTATTTTTCTATTATTATAAATTAAATATAGCGTGCAAATGAGAGATAAGATTGTAAAGGGTAATATAGTATGGCCTAATGCGCTACTTATCACACCAAGTAATACCTGATCGCTACATGTTTTTTCGAGCTCAATTGCCATCAATAATGCAAATGGAACCATTGTTACCAATGATACACATTTTCTATGTAGCTCTCTTTTTTTTAACGTTAATAACTCTTGTTCTAGCTTCTTCTTTTTTTTTCCTTCTTCAAGTGTTAATAATTCTTGCTCAAGTTTTTTTCTCTTTTCTTCTTCATCAACTGTTGACCAGAAATCTCGAAAAAAATCCTCTATTTTAGTATCTTTCTCAGAACTTGATCTCTTAAAGGAAGACTCAGTATTAAAGCTATCTATAATAATACCAGTCATACAAACTTGACTAATTTATAAACTAATACATTATACAGGATTTTAACTAATCAGTCAATATTGTGAAATTATTAACTTTCTTTGTATACTCTTAAGCGATTCAGTCAATCTGTTTGATGCCAGCTAGAACGTAATTATAGCCTGACCACATAGTCATAACAGCTGCAGCCCACAAACAAATCACACCTATGTATTTAGTTATTTCATAATCACTCATTATTAACGCCACTATAGCAACCATCTGCAAAAATGTTTTAATTTTCCCAGCCTTACTCACAGGTAAACTAACGTTTGTAGCTATCAAGAACTCCCGCAAGCCTGAAACTAATATCTCCCTACAAACAATTATAACTGACGGTATAATTGTAATATCATCTATCTTATGCTTATAAACTAGCATGATTATTGTTGAAGCTACTACTAACTTGTCGGCAATTGGATCAAATAACTTGCCAAAATTCGATTGGACTTTCCATGCACGCGCTAAATAACCATCAAAAAAATCTGTAATGCACGCAAACATAAAGATCAATATTGTTATTAGACTTGCATACTTACTCTCTATATAAAAGCTTGATATTATTGCCGGTATTGCGAGCGCACGAGAAATTGTTAGCAAATTAGGCACGTTTTTCTTAAGCATGTCACATCACCCTACGTAGTAGATAAATTTATACAGAAGTACAATAGAGTTCACAAGCTAATAGTTGAACATTCATAAAAACCCCATATACTTAGGAAATTACTAACAATAAGCTCAAAGCATGAATAATGATTTAGATAACACCACAAAACAAGAAGCACTTAAGTACCATAATAAAAGTGGTAAACCTGGTAAGGTATCAGTTATACCAACAAAACCCTTATCCACACAGCATGACCTATCACTTGCTTATTCTCCTGGTGTTGCAGCCCCATGCCTTGCAATAGCTAAAAATCCTGAGGATGTTTATGATTACACAGCAAAAAGCAATTATGTAGCTGTTATTTCAAATGGCACCGCAGTACTGGGACTTGGTAATATCGGTCCTCTTGCTTCAAAACCCGTCATGGAAGGCAAAGCTGTTTTATTTAAGCGTTTTGCTGACATTGATGCAATCGATATAGAAGTTGACACAGAAAATATAGAAAATTTCATCAATGCAGTAAGGTATCTTGGCTCAAGTTGGGGGGGAATAAATCTAGAAGATATAAGATCTCCTGATTGTTTCATAATAGAGAAACGTCTAAATGAATTGATGGATATTCCAGTTTTCCACGATGATCAACACGGAACTGCAGTAGTTGTTGCAGCTGGTATAGAAAATGCCCTCGATATTGTTGGAAAGAAATTAGGAAATGTAAAGATCATCATGAATGGTGCTGGAGCAGCTGGTATTGCGTGTTTGGAAATACTGAAGTCTATGGGTGCTAAGAACATAGTACTATGTGACAAACAAGGAGTAATACACAAAGACAGAAAAGAGGATATGAATGAGTGGAAAGAAAAATATGCAATTGACACTAAAGAACGTTCCTTGCTCGATGCCATAAAAGATGCTGATGTATTCATCGGACTCTCTGCAAAGGATGTGCTCAGTGAAGAGATGTTAAAAAGCATGGGTAAAGACCCAATCATTTTTGCTCTTGCTAACCCTGATCCAGAAATAAGGCCTGAATTTGCAAAATCTGTAAGGCCAGATGCAATAATTGCAACTGGTAGGTCAGACTATAACAACCAAGTCAATAACGTAATGGGATTTCCTTACATATTCAGAGGAACACTCGACGTACATGCAACGACAATAAATGATGAAATGAAAATTGCCGCTGCAGATGCAATAGCAAAGCTTGCTCGCGAGCCAGTGCCGCACGAGATATCTGCAGCCTATGGTGGTCGTAAAATGAGCTATGGACGTGAATATATAATACCTACTCCATTTGACCCAAGATTAATTTCTATAGTATCTCCTGCTGTTGCAAAAGCTGCAGTTACCTCAGGTGTAGCAAGAAAGGAAATAAAGGACTGGAATGAGTATGCAAGTCAATTAAAATCTCGTCTTGCTAGTGCTCTCAGCACGCTGAATCTATTGTCTTCACAATAATCAATTGCATATTTTAGACTTATAATTAAAATAAACTGATGACTATTACAATTCACGAGTTAGAGAAAATTATCAAACAATCATTTCCTGATGCTGATATAAAAATTAAAGACCTTGCTGGAGATGATGATCACTACCATTTAAAAATAACTTCCAAGTGTTTCTCTGGAAAGACAAAAATAGAACAACACAGAATGGTATACAAGGCTCTTGAAGGTCAGTCTATACATGCATTGCAACTAGAAACTGGAGCTTAAAATTAAGGTGATATTTATGAACAACTTTGAACAAATAAAAAAAGACATAGCAGAAAACGATGTAGTGCTGTATATGAAAGGCACCTCTGACTTTCCTCAATGCGGATTCTCTGGGCTCGTCGTATCAATTCTCAAAAATTTGAATGTAAAGTTTAAATGCATCAACGTACTTGAGAATGATGAAATACGTCAGTCCATAAAAAGTTTTTCTGATTGGCCAACAATTCCACAAATATATATAAAGGGAGAGTTTATTGGTGGCTGTGACATAATCCGCGAGATGTATGAAAAAGGTGAATTACAAAATTTGTTAAAAGAAAAAAAGGTTATTGCGGAGTAAGTTTACACAGCAAAGTGGCAAAATAAAAACATAGTGTCAGTGTCCAGACACTACCTTCTTTTCTGGATTTCAGTGTCAGCTACTTGAATCACAGAACTCGATGTCATGAAAGTAGCTGACACTGGAGTTATACCTTATCACCAGGCTTAACAAATAGATGGCCCAATGTTATTAACTTTATAGGCTTATCTTCGTTATTTACCACCACCCAAACACCATCATCTTCATGATCAACAATTTCTATTGCTGTAAATACTACATAATTATTGTTATCAACAATCTTTATTCCAAGAACGCCATCATCACTTAAACTTAAGGCCGAAGAAGGAATTTTATATGCAAATCTTTCACCTGAAGGGAGGCTTACACTAGCAGTCAGTCCTTGCAAGGATATAATCTCATTATCAGTTACCTTTACCTCCACTCTATAAGATCCAGTTTTAGGCTCAGCAATTTTACTAATAAAACTCACTTCACCTACTAATTCCCTTCCGTCTAGCAAATTAATTTGCGCTGCACTACCCAGTTTTATTTTATTTACTTCATTTTCTGAAACATACAACACTACAAGAACTTGATCAAAATTAACTATGTCAGTTATCTTCTGTCCAGAATTAACAAAATCCCCTTCATTTACGTTGATCTTATCTACATAACCATCAATAGGGGATTTAATCGCAGTATTTTCCAAATCCAACTCTAGCCTTTTTAGGTCAGGTTTTGCACTCTGCAATGCAGTAAAAGCTGCTTCCACTTTTATTTGTGCTCCATACCCTTTTGTATTCAATTTTCGAGAGGAATCATACTCAATTTCACGCTGCTTTAATAAAGCTTTGGCTTTTTCAACTTGCTCAACTCTGTCATAATCTTCTATCTTTAAAATTACATCGCCTCTTTTTACTTTTTCACCATCAGACAAATAAATAGCAATAACTTGACCACTTGTTCTTGAGACAAGGCTTGCCCTATGCAAGGGATTTACTGTACCAGAAAAATTTAAATATACAGTGCGATTTTGTGGAGTATAATCCTGAGTTTTTACTGAAAAACTACTAGTTGGATTATCACTATTAACTGCTTGATCTTTTTTTAAAAATGTACTGTTGATAAAAAACAGTAGAATAAGAGCAATACTGGAAACAATGATTACTTTGCTTCTCATCCTTAAGCAGTAAAATTTATTGACCAATCTTGTTAGAAATAACTGCATAAACTTTTGAATCAAAAGTGTAAGTATAATACATCTATTGTCACTCTATAAACAGTTTTATGTGAGCAAATTTTCCTAAAATTAAGTAAGTTTGCTAAAATGCAATTTTTAATCAAGAAACCTTATCCGAAAAGTTATTATGTCAATATAAGAATTAACATTATATTAGCATATAAGTACTAACGTAGTGTTAGTTTTATAATTAAGGAGTATATTATGACAAATCCTGTACTAAACCCTCCATTTCAATGGAAGGCACTTCATGATTGCTATAGAGAATGTGAAGAAAAGTCACCAGGTAATAGTTGGCAGGTAACAGCAGAGCAAAATAACTGCAAGTGGTACTGTCATCTGAAAGATACTCATGGCTTATTTAAATCTGATTCACAAGAAGAGTCGACACCTATTGATATAAGTAGTACATTCAGAGAGATTGGAAATAAATTCTATGATCTCGCAGATTCAGTGTCTGTTCTATAGTAAAATAAAGGATCAAAGTTCAATTAGTAAGTCTACTTTTGTAGACTTACTCTCTCATATTGACTCAACTGTAGCGCTGAAGTGCTAATGCCTGAGCTTTTTTTTACTGACTTTCCGTATTTTCAGGAAGAGGAGATCCTTGACCTTACCCAGAAAAAGTAGACAGAAAGTTAAGACGTTTTTGAAGTAAAATAAAACGTTTTTTCAAAGAGGTGTGGTATGACAAAAAGAAAAGAATATACAGCAGAATTCAAAATTGAAGCTATAAGACTAGTAAAAGAAACAGGTCAATCATCAGCAAAAATAGCAAGAGATTTGGGTATTAGCGGTAAGCAGATGGGTAAAAACATACAATGATAGAATGTCTGGAGTAGATGCGTTTCCAGGAAAGGGGAAAGTAGCTCATTGTGACAAAGAAAAGTTTGATTTAAAGAAAGAGCTGGCAAGAGTAACGAGGGAAAGAGACATTTTAAAAAAAGCCCTGGGATATTTTGCAAACCAAAAAGAGTAAAATATTCTTTTATAAAAGAACATGAAAACTGCTATAAAATACGGGAATTATGCAGATTTTTGAACGTATCTGCTTGTGGTTATTATAAATGGATTACTAAGGAAAAAAACAACAAAAAATCAATAAGAGAAGAGCTCATACAAGATATTCAGAAGGTATATCGATCATCACAATGCAGATACGGAGCTCCTAAAATTCACGCTGAATTAAAGGCTTTAGGTAAAAATTATAACATCAAAACAGTGCAAAATATTATGCAGAAAAATGGCATTCAAGCTAAGCTTAGACGAAAGTTTAAAAGTAAAAAACCACAAATAGACAATAGAGTTATAACTCCTAACATATTAAATCAGAATTTCATCGCTGATCAACCTAACAAGATATGGGTAACTGATATTACGTACATAAAAACTAATGAAGGATGGTTATATTTGGCAGCAATAATAGATTTATATTCACGCATGGTGATTGGGTGGTCAATGAGTAATGCAGTAAATAGGCAATTAGTTATAGATGCGTTATTCATGGCTATTGGTAGGCGCAAATCTCCTAAAAATCTACTATTTCATAGCGATCAAGGATCGCAATACACCTCTAAAAATTATCAATTTTTACTAAGTACAAAAAATATTACTTCTAGTATGAGTCACAAAGGTTGTTGTTATGATAATGCTGTTTCAGAGAGCTTTTTTAGTTCACTTAAGAGAGAGTTACTCATTGATACTTCACAACACTCTGCACAACAAGCTAAAACCGCAATATTTGAATATATAGAAATTTTTTATAATAAACAGCGTAGACATTCTACTATTAACTATTGCATTCCTGAGCTTTTTGATTCATCATTCTCATAGCAAAAACGTCTTAACTTTCTGTCTACTTTTTCTGGGTAAGGTCAATTGTCTATATAAGTTATTTCACCATTTACCACTTTCATTAAACCAGAACATAAAACTGGCTTACCACCTGCAAGAGTTGAATGACGATAAGCCCATTCGCTTTTGTTAACATTAATATGTTCATGAGTTACTAGCTTTCCGTCAAGCGTGATCACATAAGCTACACAACCTTTTTTATCCTTACTAATTTTATCAGTTGTATCATATAGTTTGCCTTTAAAGCCTTTTAACTTGTTACCTTCCATTTCTGGCATTAAGTCAACGTATAATTTTCCTTTATAAGGAATGTTGGTATATTCTGCTTGGTCATCTGGCGTAAAATACTTAACCCTTGTATTAGTTCCAGGAATTTTTCTTCCTTCAACTCCAACTTCTGGAAACAAATTATATCGTGGAAAAAAATAAGTAAAATTATTCTCTATCCAATACAGAATCTTATTTATGATACCAAAAACTTTTCTATTACCTAAATCAATAGAGAGTTGCTGTTCCTTTGGTACTGCTAGATGATTGGACTTTGTAACAGATTTGCCAAATTCTTTGGCAGCATATTTAAACTTTTCTAGTAAATATTCCTTACGTTCTTTTGATACTGACATTTTTACCTCACTCACTATTATTTTATCTTATATTATTTTAAACAAAAAGTCAATCTTTCTTAAGATATTAAGAAAAAAAAGTAGCAGCAAAATAACTAAACTGACTTAGATTTATCGACAATTTGAAAAATCATCATTCCGCTACTTGTTAGCGAAATCTATGTTCGTACAGTTGTGCTGCCCAACAAACTTATGCTAAGCTGTGCTGCCACTAATTTTGCAATCGGTACTCTATAGGGCGAGCATGACACATAATCAACCCCTGATTTGATCAAAAACTCTATGGACTGTGGATTCGCTCCATGCTCTCCACATATACCAAGTTTAATTTCTTTTCTGGTTTTTTTGCCCCTTTCGATAGCTATTCTGATTAATTCCCCTACCCCTTCGACATCTAGCACCTCAAAGGGATCGTTTTTGAATATGTTGCTTTCCTTATAAGAATCGAGGAAATTAACTGAATCATCTCGTGAAAGTCCCATAGTTGTTTGTGTTAAATCATTAGTGCCAAAACTAAAAAATTCTGCGTGTTTTGCGAGTTTGTCAGCAATAAGTGCTGCTCTTGGCAGTTCTATCATCGTTCCGATTGAATAATTCACATCGAAATTTTTAGCTTCTTTCTTTACTAACTCGCATATCAGAACAAACTCTTTCTCGCTAATGATAAAAGGAATCATGATTTCAGGTTTCACTTCTATCTTCTTTTCTTTCCTTAATTCACTTGCAGCACTGAGTATTGCCCTAATCTGCATTTTATATATTTCAGGATGAGAAATAGCAAGCCTACAACCTCGATGGCCAAGCATTGGATTTTTTTCTGATAACTGTACTATTTTATTTTTTACCGATTCAACTGACTTATTCAGTGATCTGGCGATTTTTTCTATAATCGATTGATCATGAGGTAAAAACTCATGTAGAGGTGGATCAAGTAATCTTATAGTGACTTCCTTGCCCTCCATAATAGAAAACATTTCTTTGAAATCAGACTTTTGCATTTCTTCGAGTTTATTTAATGCATTTGCCCTTTCATTTTCATCATCAGCTATTATCAATTTTTGAATGAATTCGATTCTATCACTAGCAAAAAACATATGTTCTGTGCGACATAATCCTATACCTTCTGCACCGAATTCTTTCGCAATTTTTGCATCTTTTGGAGTATCAGCATTCGCTCTCACCTTCACTGTTTTGATTTTATCTACCCAGTTAATTATCGTTTTGAACTCTTGAGATAATTCAGGCAAAACTGTCGGAAGAATACCAAGCATAACCTCTCCTGTTCCTCCGTCGATGGTGATTGGTTCACCTTTATTTACTTTTATATCCCCCATAGAAAGAAATTTTTCATCTTTATCAATATAAAGTCCACTTAGACTACAAATACATGGTTTACCCATTCCACGAGTTACAACAGCGGCATGGGAGGTCATACCTCCCCTCGCTGTTACTATTCCACTTGCAGCATTCATTCCATTAATATCTTCAGGGCTCGTCTCTGATCTTACCAAAATTACTTTTTTACCCTGCTCTGCAGCTTTTTCAGCATCACTTGCACTGAATACTACATATCCAGAAGCAACACCTGGAGAAGCTGGCAGTCCTTTGCCTATTACTTCTTGATCGATTTTAACATCAAGAACTGGATGTAATAAATTGTCAAAGGTTTTTGGATCAATTCTCAATATTCCTTCCTCTTTTGTAATCGCTCCTTCTTCTACCATATCAACTATTATGCGAATAGCAGCTTTGGCTGTGCGCTTGCCAGACCTAGTCTGCAAAATCCATAACTTACCGTCCTGTACAGTAAATTCGATATCCTGCATGTCTTTATAATGCCTTTCAAGTTTTTCACATACCACGCATAATTCTCGATAGACACTTGGTAGCAACTTCTCCATGGTACTTTCTTGCTCCCCGTCAATTGGCATAGGAGTATAAACACCAGAAACCACATCCTCACCCTGAGCATTAACTAAAAACTCACCAAAAAGCTTTTTTTCTCCAGTTGAAGGATTCCTTGTAAATATCACACCAGTTGCTGAATTATCATTCAGATTACCAAAAACCATTGCTTGTACATTAACTGCAGTTCCAAGGTTTTCAGGAATATTATTTATTTTTCTATAGGAAACAGCTCTATCATTTTGCCAAGAAGAAAACACTGCATTTACTGAATTGAGTAACTGTTCTTCAACGTTCTGCGGGAAATTTTTTCCTATTTTCTCATATACTACATCTTTGAAATCATTAACAATCCCCTTTAAAACATCAACATCAAGATCAGCTAAGCTTTTTGCTCCACTTTTTTGCTGTTCACTATCAATAATGTCTTGAAATAGGTTGTGGTCAAGCTGTAGTACAACATTCGAGTACATCATGATGAAACGGCAGTAGCTATCGTAAGCAAAACGTTCGCCACTTTTTTTTGCAAGACCAACAACGGTTGCATCATTTAGGCCAACATTTAGGACTGTATCGAGCATGCCCGGCATTGAATTCACACTACCAGAACGTATGGAAACTAATAAAGGATTATTTGAATCCCCGAATTTACAACCGATGTCACTTTCGAGCATCGCCATGTAGTTTTTTATCTCGTTACGTAGATCACACGACAATTCATTATCTTGACAATAGGCCTGACAAACAGCAGTGGAAATTGTAAAACCAGGTGGAACAGGAATGCCAATGTTACACATCTCTGCCAGATTTGCTCCCTTCCCTCCTAGTAGATTTCTCATTGCTGCATTGCCTTCACAGTTGCTTTGGCTAAAGTAATATATTAACTTTTCTTGCATTTTTTTTCGGATTTTCACTAATAAACATACTATACATACTATTCTAATAAATTTGTCAGGCAGGAGTAATAAATTTTGTAAAATTCAGCACAATTAAATAGCCTCTTTTCCTTTCATTCTAGTGTCCCTATTGTCATTCAAGTCTGTCATCTCAATGAACTCTATGATATCATTCCAGCACTTGACGCTGGAATCCAGTTCGTCCATAATCTCAACAAAAACGTTGTGTTTTAGCATAATTTTGTGCTCAATATGATTATTTATAGTAAAGACTTCTGGATTCCAGCATCAAGTGCTGGAATGACACCGTCATACCTGTTGGAGTATGAATGTAGCCTTATCTCACACTCCTGTCATCCCAGTACTGGTATCCAGAAAACTGATCAAGTAATAAGAACTAGTCACGCGCTGGCTCTCTTAAATTACTTTAACTATAAGTGTTAAGAAATTTACCAATCAAAAAAAGGCAAAAGAATCCACATGGTGCTAATTTTATTACTGTAATTGATAATGTGCTAACGCTTTAAATAAGCGCGATCTGGCCGAATGTAGAAAAAATAAAAAAGGCATGCAGCCGCCATAATTTCGCCAATAAATACAAGATTTGTCAAGAAGCTTCTATTAAATGAAAGTTATGAAAAAATCTATTGCAAGTCTTTTAATATTCTGTTAAGAGCTGGAACAAATAAAAATTATTATGTTTGGATTAGAGAATAAGAAATTTCTGATTACTGGTGCATCAGGCGGAATAGGCCAGGCAATTGTAGAAATTATGCATAAGGCCAGAGCAACTTTATGTATTTCTAGTACAAAAAAAGAAATAATCGAAGAAGTTGCTAAAAAATATGAAAAAAACATTCACGTACTTCCTTGCAACTTATCAAATCCTAAAGAGGTAAATCAACTAATAAATAAAGCAAGTGAGTTGATGAAAGGCTTTGATGGACTCATATGCAATGCAGGAATTACACAAGACAGCTTATTGTTGAGAATGACAGATGAAGCATGGCAAAAAGTGATTGACATTAATTTGACCTCCACATTTAAGCTAAATAGAGAAGCATGCAAGAAATTCATTAAAAATAATTGGGGAAGAATCATAAATATTTCCTCAATAGTAGGATTGACAGGAAATGCCGGGCAAGCAAATTATGCAGCTTCTAAAGCTGGGATAATAGCCATGAGTAAATCTATAGCAAAAGAAGTTGCAAGTCGTAATGTAACAGTAAATTGTATTGCTCCTGGATTTATAGATACTAAAATGACTGAAGTTTTAAATGAAGGACAAAAGGAAAAAATATTAGATAACATCCCAATGAAAAGAATGGGAACAGGAAAAGAAATAGCAGCAGGAGTATTGTTTTTAGCAAGCGATGAGGCAAAATATATAACGGGACATGTGCTTAACATCAATGGTGGGCTATTTATGTAGCAACACTTATTTATGGACAAATTATAAGTTTTACTTTAAAATGAGTATATATATAAGTTTATTTTCGCGTTAGTTTATTACTTGGAGGCAAAAGAATGAGCTGTATAATAAAAAAATTTTTTAATGCTTTATGTATAGTGCTGTTTCTCTCTTTTTCAGATTACGCAAATGCTGCTAATGATATAGATGACACAACTGCCCAAGTAATATGCAATATTATTGGTTATATTTGGGGAATAGGTGGACCACTTATGACTGTAGTCATAATAGGTGCAGCTTTGCTTGCAATATTTGGTAGAATGCCATGGCCAGCTCTCTTTGCCTTAGGTATGTTTTGTGGTGTATTTTTTGGTGCCAAAACGATTATAACGAAAATTATACCCAATATAAGCGATGAAGTAAGAGAGACGTTGAATAAGTGTGGAGAAAGATAACCTAAAAATAAGTGTGTTTTTGTGTGTATTGTTCCTTCATGTCCTCAATTTGCAGCAGGCAAGAGCTATCTTTCGGTAAAGTTTTAATAGCTAACTCAGCGTATTTCATAAATTTCTCTAAATTACCTTCAATACAAGCCTTTTTCGTCAAAGCAAAATAATACATTGCCATATCAGCGCTACGTTTATATGCAATACTTAAATACTTCCAGACAAAGGCGTTATTTGTTTCTACGCTTGCAACCTGCTCTAGGTAAAAAATTGCCTTCTCTATTTCACCGTGTAATAATAAAGTATGAGATAACGCAAGTTTCACTAAATAGTTATTCTTCTCAGATAAATATCTAAGTGATTCTTCATACATTTTTATTGCTTCACTTAAATTTCCAGCTTTGTATAACATCTCCGCTTTTAATTCATATAAATAAGGATCATTGCGTGACTCTTGAATCAATGAATTAACTTTAGTAATAGCCTCTTCTATCTTTCCTTGCCTATAGTGAATTACAGCATTTACATACTTAGAACTACCTTCATATTTATTAGATAACACATGAATAGGAGCAAAGAAAGAGTCTAGCTTTGCAACCATACGCTCAAACTTCAGCAATTTATCTGCAAGGATTGGTTTTATATTGTTTTTAACCTTATAATTCTGTACAGCAAATATACGCTTATCACTAAGTGGGTGAGTGCGGAAATACTCTTCAGTGTTTTCATGCTCAATACTCTTAAAATAGTCAAAAATCTCTTTCATACCCAAATTATCATAGCCAGATTCATCTAGGTATCTTAAAGCATAGCTATCTGCTACACTCTCTTGCTCTTGAGAATAGTTAAAAAACAACCTTGAACTAAGCGTTACACCACTAAGCAAGATTGCACTCGCAACCTGAGGGTTAATGACAATACTAGAAACTAATCCTACCATATAACTAATCATTGCTATTGATTGAAAATAACCTACAGCACTACTCATTTGTAATACATGACCAGCAGATATATGAGCAATTTCATGTGCTAATATACCAAGTAAGACATAAGGTTCAGTCGAATATTGTAAAAGCCCTAAATGAATGAAAATGCTATTATTGTTAATTACAAAAGCATTAATCGATCTATCATCAACTATAAAAACTTTTATTTTATCATTATCAATACCCGCAGCAGAAAATAAAGGTTGCGCTAGATCCTTAACTACCGCTTCCACTTCACTATCTCTAATAATACTAACAGAGTAAGCGCTATTACAGTATACGAAAAAAAATAGTAAAACAAAAAGCTTAGACATGGAAATTCCTTGTTTGTATAACTTTGAGGAATTTTATATTTTAACACTTAAACTATACGAATCTATAAACGCTAGTTTAAATTTTGAACGTAACTGATAAGTTTATCAATGGTAGTTAACTTAATATTATGTTGTTCAGCAAATTCAAGCAACTGGGGTAAGCGCATCATAGATCCATCATCATTCACTAGCTCACACCCTACAGCCGCATGATTAGATCCAACCAATTTTGCTATCTCAACACTTGCCTCAGTATGACCGTTGCGTGCTAAAACCCCGCCCTCACTTGCAATAATAGGAAAAACATGACCAGGAGTAATAATATCATCCTTAGTACTTTTTTCATCAATAGCGGTAAGTATCGTATGCGTTCTATCATGAGCAGAAACACCCGTTGTAATACCATAACGAGCATCAACTGACGTAGTAAATGCAGTGTGAGGAATAAGTGCTTCATCTACATTACTTCTCTTCATAAATTCAAGGCTAAGTTTATTCATGTAAAACTTCGTCATAGCTAAAAACACAATACCAGTGCCATACCTAACCATAAAAGCAATATGTTCTGGCTTCACCTTTTCAGCTAAAACAACCAAATCACCTTCATTCTCTCTATTTTCATTATCAACTAAAATAAATAATTTACCGGAACGCGCATCCTCTAATACATCTTCCACAGAAGAGATACCTGATAGACTAATTGAAGGATAAGTTACTTGTACCATGATTTACTTAAACTCAATCTTAACTATTTTATACAATTTCTCTCCATTTGGCACTATCACTTCCACATACTCACCAACTTTTTTGCCAATTAAAGCACTACCGAGTGGTGAATCCGTAGAGATCAACTGCTTTGAAGCATCAGCTTCATATCCACCTACAATCTTATAAACATATTCAATTTCACTGTTATCATCATTTAACATGCTTACCGTAACAGTTGCACCAAATATTACTGAATCACCAAACAAATCTTTCACTTCTATTACTTTTGCATGCGAAAGCTTATTTTCTAACTCGATTATACGACCTTCAATAAAACCTAATCTTTCCCGCGCAGCATGATACTCTGCATTCTCTGATAAATCACCTTGATCACGCGCATCAGAAATAGCTTGTATGATAGAAGGTTTTTCTTCCTTTAATTTCTCAAGTTCGACTTGCATACTCTCAAAACCTTCCCTTGTAATAGGAAACTTGTTAACAATGGATGAAGTCATAATCACCGCCTAAACGCAATTAAATTGAGTGACAAAATCACTCACAATACCAAGAATATCATCTTTTATATCATCATTCATGTCACCTGACAACTTTTTTAAAACTCCAGGGTGAACAGTTTGAAAATAATTGATAAGATCACACTCGAACCTATTGATGTTGCTCACCTGTACCTTACTTAATTGACCATACAGATTAGAAAAGATATACATAAGCAATACTTGCTCTTCTATTTGCATAGGTGAATACTGTTTTTGCTTTAATAATTCAATAAGGTATTTACCTTTGTTTAAGGACAATTGAACAGTAGCATCAAGATCAGAACCAAATTTAGCAAAGTCTTCTAGTTCTCTATATTGGGCTAAACTCAGCTTTATAGAACCAGCAACTTTTTTCACAGATTTCAATTGTGCAGCAGAGCCAACCCGAGAAACCGATAAACCTATATTCACTGCAGGGCGAAATCCTTTGTGAAACAATTCAGACTCAAGAAAAATTTGTCCATCGGTAATTGAAATCACATTAGTTGGGACATATGCAGATACATCACCAGCCTGAGTCTCAATAATCGGCAAAGCAGTCAAAGATCCCTGTCCTTTTTCATCAGACATTTTGGCAGCTCTTTCAAGCAAGCGAGAGTGTACATAGAATATATCTCCAGGATAAGCTTCACGACCAGGAGGACGTCTTAGCAATAAGGACATCTGCCTATATGCCACAGCATGCTTAGATAAATCATCATATACCACCAAGCAATGCATTCCATTATCACGGAAAAATTCTCCAATAGTGCAACCGGTATAAGGTGCTAAAAATTGCATAGGCGCGCAGTCAGATGCACTAGCCACAACTACGGTTGTATACTCTAATGCTCCACTTTCTTTTAGCTTATTCACCACTTTTGCTACTGTCGAAATTTTTTGTCCAATAGCAACATAAACACAGTAAATTTTTTGATTTTCGTTTACCTCATCATTAATCTTCTTCTGATTGATAATAGTATCAATCGCAATAGTGGTTTTACCAATTTGTCTATCGCCAATAATTAATTCACGTTGCCCTCTACCTATAGGAATCAACAAATCTATAATTTTAATTCCTGTCTGCAGAGGTTCATGCACAGATTTACGGTCAATAATACCTGGTGCTTTAGATTCTATATACATTTTGTTTTTGGCTCTAATTTCTCCGCCATCGTCTATAGGATCGCCTAATACATTTACAACTCTCCCTAATAATTCATGACCTACAGGCACCTGTACAACATCACCACTACATTTTACAACGTCCCCTTCTTTTACATCACGGTCATTGCCAAGCACAACTATTCCAGCTGTATCATGATCTAAATCAAGAACTATTCCTTCTACACCGCTTGCAAAAGATACCTTTTCACCAAACTTTGCTTTTTCCAGCCCATAAACCAATGTGATACCATCCGTTACTGAAATTACTTCACCTATATTTTCTCGTTTTATAGGATTATCAAATGTCTCAACCTTCTCTTTTATTATGTTTACTACTTCAGAGGCATTTATGCTATTCTTCATATACAATTCCTTATTTTCAACATTTCCATTTTACTCAAATCAACCAATCTATCCAAATAACTCTTAAGCGAAGCATCAATCAAGTTAAAACCATACCTAACTACAAAGCCACCTAGTATAGAAGGATCAACCACATTATTGACTTTTATTATTTTACCAAGAAAGTTCAAAGATTCAGTAATTATTTTTATATCAGGTTTCTTTAAAACCTCTGCTGATTTTATAGTAATTTCCAATTCATTTTCACTTTCCCTTACAAGATTTAAGAATTTTTCTAATATAAGGATTAATAAACGGGAGCGCTTGTTTGCAAGTGTAACCATAATAAATTTGACTAAGTTTTCACTCAAGTTCTCCTTTATAGAAAGTATCGCTTCTTTTTTGTGCAAAAGAGAAACCATAGGATGAGATAGATACACAAAAACATCTTGATCTTTAAAAAAAGCTAACAAAAATTCTACTTCTTTTCTTATAATACCTAATCTGCTTCCTGAGACATGAAACAGTGCTCTAGCATAAGATGAAACTAAATTATTGTTTTTCATATTCAATTACCTGTTCTAGTAAATCTAAATTATTTTAGCTACCATTGTTCAATCCAAGCATTTTTTATATAAATAGGTCTTCTCCTTAAGGAAAGAAAACATAAATCATATCTGACTGAATAATCTAAAAAATCAAGATTTTTACTTAAGAAATATTTAGAAGAATTTATAATAGACTGACACTGAAAATGAGATATCGGTACTTCTTTTCCAAATAAACTTGTTTTAACTTCTACAAAAATCAGCTCCCTTTTTTTAGATACAATTAAGTCAATTTCACCCAACTTACAACGGAAGCGACGTTTTATAACATTATAGAATTTCAGCTTTAAATATATCGAAACTAACAATTCTCCAAAGTAACCTACAAAATAGCGTAACCTACTTACCATAAAAAGAATATTTAGCTTTGTGTAACTACTTTGCTTCCTTTTTTATTTTTACTATAAATCTCACCTTTTGCTGAAATATCTCTATCAACTAGCTCTATCACTGCCATTGGAGCGCAATCACCCTTTCGAGTACCAAATTTTATTATTCTAGAATATCCACCTTTACGGTCTTGATAACGATTAGCTAGAACGCTTAATAATTTATCAACTACTAACTTACTATTATGAAGACGTGAAAGCAAAAGCCTTCTACCATGTAAAGAATCGTTATTCTTAGCAATTGTAATAAACTTTTCCACATATGGACGAAGTGCTTTAGCCTTTGGTAAAGTAGTTACAATCTGCTCATGATTAATTAACGAGATAGATAGATTCTTTAACATTGATAACCTATGCTCGGTACAACGAGACAGTTTATTTTTCTTTATTCCATGTTTCATATACTACCTAATCCTCATCAGTATGTTGTTTAGCCAGTTCATCTATATTCTTAGGCGGCCAATTTGGTATATTCATACCCAAAGACAAACCTAAATTATTTAAAATTGCCTTGATTTCAGTCAAAGATTTTCGGCCAAAATTAGAAGTTCTTAACATTTCAACTTCCGTCTTTTGCACAAGATCACCTATATAAATGATACTTTCATTTTTCAGACAGTTATGAGACCTAACAGATAATTCCATTTCATCTACTTTACGCAATAGAACAGGATCATACTCTAAACCTTTAGCACCACTAGACAAAGAAGCCTGCGATTTTTTATAATTCATATCAGAACTAATAAAAGGCTGAAATTGCTCCTGTAATATTCTTGCAGCATAGTCAATAGCTTGACTTGGAGAGATTGTACCATCAGTTTCAATTGACAATGTCAGCTTATCTTTATCAGTAACTTGACCAACACGACTATTCTCTACTTTATACGAAACCCTCTCGACAGGACTATATAAAGCATTAACTGGAATAAAGCCAATTAAATCTTGTTCATTCATAAACTTTAAACATTCATTTTCTTTATATTTACTTACAGGAAGATAACCTTTTCCACTAGCAACATATATAGTAATGTTAAGCTCTACATCTTGACCTAGTGTACATATCACCAAATCTTTATTAACAATAGAGCATTGGTCATCAGTTTCTATCATTCCAGCTAATACTTGACAAGGCCCTTTAGCGCTCAAATTTAAGCACTTATTAGACGTGTTATTTAACTTACATCTCAACATGCCGATATTTAATGCTATATCAGTTATGTCTTCCCTAACTCCTTGGATCGAAGTAAATTCATGATTCACGCCTTCAATTTTTATTCCATAAACAGCATTACCGCGAAGAGAAGATAACATTACACGCCTTAATGCATGACCCAACGTTAAAGCAAAACCACTTTCCAAAGGTTCTAGAACTATATCACTTTTTTTACTTGAATCACCTGATATTACCTTAGTCGCATTAGGCTTAATTAACCTATCTAAATTTCCATAGAAAGAAACATTATCACTATAATACATACAAAAACCTTTCAAATATCCTATACTCTTCTTTTTTTCCTTAATCTACACCCATTATGAGGTATCGCCGTTTTATCTGCAATTGAAGTGACAGTCAATCCACAATTCCGAAGTGCTTTAACTGCAGCTTCTGCACCAAAACCAGGACCACGAATTATTACAGAAACAACCTTCATACCAAATCTCTCTACTACTTTCTTCGCAGCAGAATCGGCAACCTTACCTGCAGCATAAGGTGTGGATTTTCTCGAACCAGAAAAACCACATGCACCAACAGAAGTCTGGTAAAGCGTATTACCACAAACATCAGTCACATTTACAAAAGTATTATTAAAAGTTGCACGAATATGGGCAATACCAGTAATAAATTTTTTTGTATTCTTACCAACCGTTTTAACTTTTTTCATAAAAATTCACGATAATAACAAATTTTATTTTTTTCCAGCAATAGGCAATTTAGATCTGCCTTTACGAGTTTTAGCATTAGTATGGGTTCTTTGTCCTCTCAAAGGCAAACCTTTTCTATGCCTTAATCCTCTATAGCAACCGATTTCTATTAAAGATTTTATATCCATAGCCACTTTTTTTCTGAGCTCACCCTCTATGACATATTTTTGCCTAATAAAACTACTAATTTTCTCTATATCTTCATCTTGTAATTCTGAAACACGCTTACGCTCATCAATTTTACAGCTACGACAAATTATATTCGCAGTAGTAATACCTATACCATGTATATAAGTTAATGCAAAAGGAACACACTTCTTCACCGGAACATTTATGCCTGCAATACGTGCCACTGATACCTCGATACTTTATTAATAATAACTCTTAATTTATACCATAAAACAACTTATAGTCAAATCAAATTACAAGAAACTTTACTTTCAATCTCTTGCATTACTCTATCAACACTCAAATTAGCATTAATTGTTAACAACTTGCCCTTATAATACTCGCGCAAACCCTTCATCTGAAAATGATATTCTCTTATCCTCTTATTAATTGCAAGCATATTAGCATCATCAATTCTCTTCTCCAATCTCGTACTTTTACATTTAGCACAAGTAGTATTTTTAAAAGAAGATATACTATATATACTTTTACAATCCAAACAAGTAAGACGATCTTTTAATCTATCAATTGCAATATTATCGTCAAGCTGCAACTCAATTACAAGATCAACATCCCTATTGCATCTTTTTTGCAAAACTTGAGTTAAAAAATGAGCTTGATTTAAATTTCTTGGAAAACCATCTAACAAAAAATCACCATCTATTAATGCAAGCTGGTCACACAATAATTTACATATAACTTCATCTTGAATTAAGTTACCAGATTCGACAGTATCCTTTATTCCTTTACCTAATTTACTCCCACTAGATATAATATTCCTTAATAAATCTCCTACTGAAACTAATTTAAAATTATACTTTGCTATTAACAAACTGGACTGAGTACCCTTACCAGAGCCAGGAGGACCAAAAATTGTAATAATCACTTTAGTCTCCTTGTTTTAAACTCATATTTCTTTATCCAACTATCGTACCTATTTGAAAAAACATAAGATTGTACTTGCATAATAGTATCAGTAATAACGTTAACTATAATCAGCAAGCTCGTCCCACCAAAAATAAATGGTATATCATAATGATACCTCATAATTTCAGGTATAGTACATATTACCACCAAATACGCAGACCCAATAAATGTTAATTTAAAAACTATATCTTGAAGATAATCAGAAGTATGTTTTCCAGGCCCTCTACCAGGAATAAAACCACCATTTTTCCTAAGAAAATCAGCATTTTCCTCTGGATTAAATATAAAATTGGTATAGAAAAAATTAAAAAGTACTATGAGTATTAAGTAAGTTATAATGTACATCACTTTATTTGCCATAAAGTAATTTAAAATAAAATCAGCAATGGCATGACCTTTATAGAAATTTGCAATTGAAATAGGCGTTAATAGAATTGCGTTAGCAAAAATAGTTGGTATTACACCAGATAAATTGATCTTCAATGGAATGTAAGTAAAATCATCATTATGTAATTTTTTAAACTGTTTTTTGGGATATTGAACAATTACCTTTCTATAAGAAGATTCTGTAAAAATGACTAAAAGGAGCAGTAAAAAAAACAATGCTATAACAAAAAGGGTAATGAAAAACGACATACTACCATTTTTATTTAATGTTAGCAGAGATGATAAAGCATTATGTAATTCAGATGTTATGCCGGTAAAAATGATTAATGAGATACCATTGCCTATACCGCTCACACTGATCCGCTCACCAAGCCATATTAAAAATATAGTTCCACCTAAAAGGCTAAAGACACCTATAGTACGAAACATAATACCAGGTTCAACTACAACTAATACCCCTTCCCTATTCATTCTTTCTAACCCTATTAAGATCGTAATTGATTGAAAGATACAAAACACTATAGTCATATAGCGTATATAAGAGTTCATCTTTCGACGTCCTAACTCTCCGTCATTTTTAATTTCATTGATTCCTTTAACGGCAGAAGACAATAATTGCATAACTATGGATGCAACTATGTATGGCATAACATTTAACGCCAAGATCGTCATTCTAGCTAAAGCGCCACCAGAAAATAAATTAAATACTCCAAAAACACCAGAACTCTCTTTTGGAAATATATCATTGATTATATCAAGATTAATTCCAGGAATAGGAACATAAGTGCCTAAACGATAACAAACTAAAGCCATTAGCGTAAAAAATATACGCTTTAGTAAATCACTTTTATATAACAAGGTAGAATCCAAACTATTAAATGCAAATTTACTGTTCATGATTTACGATAGTATTTCTACACTACCACCAACTGAAGCTACAGATCTTTTTGCAGCTTCTGATGCAAAATCAACATGAAACACAAATTTTTCGCTTAATTTACCCTTATTAAGAAGTTTGATTTTACTTTTAACAGATCTGATAAAACCTAATTTATGCAGTAGCTCCTTATCTATGATAGAATCCTTGACTATTTTTTTAGCTTCCATTAAGCACTGCACATCACCAACATTAAATATAGAGTATAAGTTTTTGCGTATAGGCTTAAAACCTCTTTTAGGTAAACGAGTATATATAGACTGCTGTCCACCTTCAAAACCATTTATAGAAACGCCACTTCTCGCTTTTTGCCCTTTATGCCCCCTACCAGATGTTTTACCTTTACCACAACCAATACCTCTACCTAATAATTTAGGCTTCTTTTTCTTAGATAATTTGGTAAATACAGAATTTAATTTTACAGCATCATTCATACTTTACCTATTTCCAACTATCTCACTAATCTTTTTACCCCTCTTATCTGCCACTTGGCGAGGAGATAACATAACATCAAAAGCCTTAAATACTGCACATATAATATTATGAGGATCATTTGATCTAGTAGACTTAGCTACCACATCCTTTATACCTAATACCTCAAAAACCGACCTCATTGCTCCACCAGCAATAATACCTGTTCCAGTTCTTGCAGCTCTTAAAACTATCTCACCAGAACAAAATTTAGCTTTAATATCATGATGTAAAGTTCTACCTTCACGTAAGTACACCCTAATCATCGACTTCTTTGCAGCATTTACAGCTTTCACTCTTGCTTCAGCAACCTCTGCGTGTTTACCTATTCCACATCCTACCCTACCCTTACCATCACCAACAACAACCAAAGTTGAAAATGAAAATCTTCTACCACCTTTAGTAACCGTTGTTACCCTTCGGACTGAAACCAAAAGTTCTGATAAATCATTATTATTTTGTAAATTCTTTACAGCCATACTTCAAACCTTCTAAAATTCAAATCCAGAGCTTCTTAAAGCTTCAGCAAATTGAGAAACCAATCCTGTATACTTATATGCCCCCCGATCAAAGACGAACCGCTGCTGCAATTTTGTACTAGACAGACGCTCAATCAATAAAGAAGAAACCTGTTTTATAGTTTCAGCATTGACCCTACCTTTACATACATTCCTAATTTTATCATCCAAAGTAGAAGCAGAAGCTAGGGTTGTTCCTTTTGCATCGTTAATCAACTGAACGTAAAAATGTTTATTAGACTTAAATATGGATATACGTAAACGCCCAGCGCTCTTATCGAGCTTCGCTCTATTACGAAGTTTCCTTTTTTCATAGCTACTTAAAAAATTATGCAATCTTTTCATTTTAATTACTTCTTTTTATTTACAACCTTACGCAGCATAAATTTGCCTTTTATTACAATACCCTTACCTTTATAAGGATCATATTTTCTAATTTTGCATATATCAGAAGCCACCATATAGACTTTTTGCTTATCCATACCGCGAATCACTAAATGAGTTGGCTTTATACACTTAATCTCAACTTCTTTAGGCACTTTATACTTAATATTATGACTATAACCAAGATATAAAGTCAAATACTTATCATCACATTCTGCTTTATACCCTACACCATTAATCTCAAGATCAACAGAAAAATCATTAACCATACCGTTAATCATGTTATTAATATTACTTCTATAAGTGCCCCATATAGATTTTATTTTATCATAATCATCCCTGCCTTGATCAACAGAAAGTAACAATTGATTATCAACTATCTGACACAGAATGCCACTACACAAGTTCAGCTCTTTTTCTGCCCTAACACTTCTTATTAATACCCTACGATCATTATATTCAACTGAAAGATCAGCAGGAATATTGATAGGTGCGGCACCTATACGAGACATACATTTCTCCTATCATTTAAAATACACGACACAAAACTTCTCCACCAACTTTTAATCTACGTGCATTATAATCGGTCATCACTCCTTTCGGCGTAGATATAATAAAAATTCCAAGACCATTATATGCTTTAGAAATGTCCTTACACTTAGAATAATAACGACAACCGGGCTTTGATACCCTAGCTATATCATTAATCACAGGTGATTTATCATAATACTTCAACTGCACAACAAGCGAAGGGACACTATCACTCTCTTGCTTTTTATAATTAAGAATATAGCCTTCCTCTTTTAAGATCTTCAATATAGAAGAATTCACTTTAGAGAATAGGACTCTTGTTTCCCTATGCATTGCCAATTGAGCATTACGTATTCTTGTTAAAAAATCACCAATACTATCAGATAACGACACTATTACACTCCTTATATCACATTTACCAACTAGATTTTGTAACCCCTGGAACTTGTCCAAAAGAACACAAATCACGTAAAACAATCCTACATAAACCAAATTTTCTATATACTGCTCTCGGCCTACCAGTTAAAGCGCATCTATTCCTAATTCTGATTTTAGAAGAATCTCTAGGCAATTTTTTAATCAGCTTACTCTGAGCTGCAAACCTTTTTGTAATAGATAAATCCTTATTATTCATTATAGATTTTAATTCTTCCCTTCTCTCCCTATACTGATCACATAACTTTATTCTACGAAGATTCTTCTGTATCATGGATTTTTTTGCCATATATATTTTCTCTCAATTATCAAAAAAAGGGAATTTAAGAGCCAGTAATAATTCCTTTGCTTCCTTATCACTAACTGCAGTCGTTATAATATTAATATCCATACCTCTAATTTTGCTTATTTTATCATAGTCTATTTCTAAAAATGATATATGCTCCTTGATACCAAAGGAAAAATTACCATGACCATCAAATTGCTTCACACTAAACCCTCTAAAATCTTTTTCCCTTGGCAAAGCAATATATATTAATCTTTCTAAGAATTCATACATTTTATTTCTACGCAACGTTACTTTACAACCTACTGTTGCACCTTTTCTAATCTTGAAACCAGAAATAGATTTCCTTGCAAAAGTTGACACAGGCTTTTGCCCAGCAATCAAATATAGATTATCAAATGGCTCATTTATTGCTTTACTATCTGTAGCAGCATCGCCAACACCCATATTAATACACACCTTAACAAGTTTAGGCACTTGCATTATATTATCGTAATTGAACTTATCCTTTAAGGATTTTACTATATTATCTTTATACAATTGTTTAAACATATCAACCTAATCTATCACTTCTCCAGAAACTTTTGCAAAACGCACTTTTCTACCATCTATAATCTTAAATCCTACTTTAGTTGGAGTTTTACACTTAGGATCCAATATTGCAACATTAGATACATCAATAGCTAACTCTTTATTCAATATACCACCACCACTACCAGCTCTTGGTTTAGTATGTCTCTTACACACATTTACGCCAGAAACAACTACTTTCTTTTTAGCATCACGTATTATAACTTTGATTACCTTACCAATTTTTCTCTTATCTTTACCAGTTAAAACTATAATATCATCACCACTTTTTATTTTAGCACTCATTATAAAACCTCATCAGCTAATGACATTATTTTCATAAAAGAACCAGACAATAACTTTTTTACTGGACCAAACACCCGAGTACCAAGTGGTTCACCTTGATCATTAATTAAAACCACAGCATTGCTAGAAAAACGAATTACAGAACCATCAGATTTCTTAACACTATTTTTTACTCTAACAACAACTGCTTTATATACTTTTCCTTTTTCAACTTTACCTTTTGGGTTAATAGACTTAGTAGATATAATAATCGTATCACCTACAGATGCAGATTTCCTACCACCTAACAAGCCAATACAAAGCACTGCACGCGCACCAGAATTATCAGCTACTTCTAATAATGTATTTTTTTGAATCATATAAATATCTATTCCTTTTTAGCTATTAATAACAACCCATTTTTTAGTAACAGAAATAGGCTTATGTTCCTGTATTAAAACCCTATCTCCCTTTTTGCAACTATTATTCTCATCATGTGCTGTATACTTCTTGTATTTTTTAATAACTTTTTTATATAGCCTATCCTTATACACTTGTAACACCGAAACCTTTACAGTCTTATCAGACTCAGCATTAGTTACGACACCACAAAAAACCTTCTTAGGCATTTTTTCCCTCTCTCTTTCTTCTATTTAATACAGTTAGACTACGAGCTATGCTCTTTCTTATTAAGCTAAAACGCGAAAAATTGTTGCACTGGCCAAGCTTTTTTTGAAAAGACAAATTAACAAATTCTTTCCTCAAATTCACAAGAAGTTGATGTAATCCTTGTGAAGATTCTGATTCAAATTTAACTATATCCATTACAACTCCATTCAATTATGATTAGATATAAATTTACACTTCATAGGAAGCTTAGCAGTCGCTTTTTCAAGCGCCAATCTTGCTAAATGCATGGGAACATCACTACTAATTTCAAACAAAACCCTACCGGGCTTAGCTTTAAATACCCAAAATTCAACACTACCTTTCCCTTTACCCATACGTACATCTGCTGGCTTTTTACTAACCGGGGTATCAGGAAAAATTCTTATCCACACTTTACCAGAGCGTTTTAACGTTCTAGATATTACGCGCCTTGCAGTTTCAATATGCCTAGACTGAACCTTACCTACTTCCATAGCTTTTAATCCATAATCTCCAAAAGACAGCGTGCTACCACCCTTAGCATTACCCTTGATTCTCCCCTTAAATACCTTTTTATACTTACTCTTTTTGGGAACAAACATTTCAATATACCTTAACTACCAACATAAACCCAAACTTTAACTCCTATAATACCACATATAGTCTTCGCTTCACAAAAAGCATAATCTATATTAGCACGCAAAGTGTGTAAAGGCAAACGACCTTCTTTGTACCATTCAGTACGAGCTATTTCAGCTCCGCCAAGACGCCCAGAGCAACTTACTTTAATACCCTCAGCACCCATCTTCAAACAATTTTGAATAGCTTTTTTCATCGCTCTTCTACATGAAATCCTTTTTTCTAGCTGATGTGTAATACTCCTTGATATTAAAGTTGCATCTATTTCAGACTTTTTAACTCCTACTACATTCACTTCGACACTACTTTCTACTTTTTTAGCTATTTTTTGCTTTATCTTCTCAACATCCAAACCTTTCTTACCTATTATAACTCCAGGCTTAGAAGAATGTATTATTACAGACACTAAATTAACTGTACGCTCTACAATTACTTTAGAAATACCAGCATGCTTAAAGGATTCATTTATATAACTGCGAATAAATAGATCGTGATGCAATTTCTGTTTATAATCGTCTGTAGCACACCAAACAGAATCCCAGGTATTACTATTTACTTGTAATCTAAATACTTTAGGATTAACCTTCTGTCCCATATTTTTACACTTTCCTTATTAACTTTCCATTTCTATAAATCATACAATTTCTTTCAATTTTATAGTTATATTACTATAAAATTTACTCATTCTATTAGCCCTACCCATAGCTTTTGGATATACTCTACGCAAAGTAAGGGACTTACCTATTAAAATTTCCTTTATATATAAATTATCAATATTCAATCCATAATTATTTTGAGCATTAGCAATTGCAGAATTCAACACCTTCATTATAAAACCAGCAGCCTTTTTTTCACAAAATCTTAATTGTACATTAGCAAAAGAAACTTTTTTATTACGTACTAAATCAGCAACCAAATTCAATTTGCGAGGAGTCGATCTTAAAACCCTAGAACCAGCCTCAACCATTATATCCCTATTTTTCATATCAATTACCTATCTTCTTGTTGCCTTTTTATCACCACCGTGCCCAGTAAATTTACGAGTAGGTGAAAATTCACCAAATTTATGACCTATCATATTCTGATTATCAACACTAACAGGAATGTAATCTTTACCATTATAAACAGCAAACTTTAAACCCAAACAATTAGGAAGAATTACAGAAGCCCTGGAATGAATTTTTATCACCTTATTAATAGAACCCTCTTTTAAAGCTCTCTGAACTAATCTTAGTACAGATGGATGTAAAAAAGGTGGTTTCCATACAGATCTACTCATAAATTAACCTTTCAATTTTTTTATATACTTATCACTAGATTTATTTTTTTTCCTAGTTTTCTTTCCTTTTGTTGCAACACCCCAAGGAGTAACAGGATGACGACCGCCAGAAGTTTTTCCCTCTCCACCTCCATGAGGATGGTCAATCGGATTCATTGCAACTCCACGTACAGTAGGTCTAATCCCAAGCCACCTACTTCTCCCAGCTTTACCCAACTTTCTATTCTTATGGTCAGGGTTAGATACTACACCAATAGTAGCCTTGCAAGAAGATAAAATCAACCTAATTTGACCAGATCTAAGCCGCAATAAAACATATTGACCATCACGACCAACAATTTGCGCACAACAACCCGCAGCTCTAGCAATTACAGCACCACCACCTGGCTTCAATTCAACGTTATGAACAAAAGAACCAACAGGTATATACTTCAACAATAAACAATTACCTGGTAGAATATCAGCATCATCTCCAGCTATCACAACATCACCAGGCTTCATACCTTGAGGAGCTAATATATAGGATTTAGTATTATCTTCCTTATATGATATTAATGCTAAAAACCCACTTCTATTTGGATCATACTCTATTTTCTCAACTATACCCTGATCACTTCTATTACGTTTAAAATCTATAAGTCTATACTTCTTCTTGTGACCACCACCCCTGTGACGAGTTGTAATTATACCATGATTATTTCTTCCACCACTGGATTTCTTACCAAATACAAGAGACTTCTCCGGCTTATCTTTTGATAAACCAACTTTACTTATTAATACAGTCCCACGAGAAGACGGAGTAACAGGATTAAAAAATTTCATACCCATATTAAACGCTCATTATATCTAATTTTTGACCATCCATCAAAGAAAAATAAACCTTTTTTCTCTGTTTTTTACAACCAATCACACCCCTAAAACGTCTATATTTAGGTTTAACTCTAATAACATTTATAGAAGAAGTTCTGACATTAAATAAAGACTCTATTGCCGATTTTATTTGACGCTTATTTACATTTACAAAAACATACAAAGAGTATTTATTAAACTTCTCTCTTAAAAGAGAAGTCTTTTCTGTGATTACAGGAGATTTTATTATATTATTATATTTAATCATAACAATCTACCTTCAAGATGCTTTAAAGTGTCTTTTGTTAACATCACGCATTCGTGATTCAATATATCAAAAACATTTAACCCAATAGGTTTAATTAAATCTACATAGTGCAAATTTTTAGCAGCACGTAACAAATCATCTCCATAATCACCAACTATTAAAAAAGAGGAAAATTTAAAATTTTTAATATATTCACACATTTTAGATGTTTTCTTCACATCAATATTTAAACTATCAAGAACAATAACTTGATTATTTAAATATTTTAGAGATAAAGCAATTTTCAAACCAAATTTGCGTACTTTTTTATTAAGAGAATAAGCATGACTCCTCACAACAGGACCAAAAATAATTCCACCACCTCTAAACTGAGGAGATCGCAAGCTCCCCTGTCTCGCCCTACCGGTACGTTTTTGACCATACGGTTTAGCTGTTGTACCAGAAACATCACTGATACCTTTTGTTTTATGAGCACCAACTCTTCTCTTTGCTAGTTGCCATCTCACTATATCATGCAAAATACTCAATTTTTGCTTGGCAGAAAATATCAAAGGATTAAGCTCAACACTACCTACATTATTATTAGATAGATCAACTAATTCACATTCCATAACTAACTCACCAAATTATTAGCATCATCACTCGTATTCAACAGCAGACCTACTGGAAAAGGAACATCTTTATGTAAAGGCTTTTTAACTGCATCTCTCACAAAAACATAAGAGTTTTTAAACCCAGGAACATTATTACCCTTTACAGCAATTATGCTATTTTCATAATCAATGGATAATATTTTCATATTCTGTACAGTTACTCTGCTATTACCTAAATGACCAGCCATTTTCTTCCCCTTGAATACTCTACCAGGATCTTGACATTGACCAGTAGAACCTTGCGATCTATGAGCAATAGAAACGCCATGAGATGCCCTAAGCCCACTGAAGTTATGCCGCTTCATCACACCAGCAAACCCTTTGCCTAAAGAATAACCCGTAATATCAAGATATTGACCAACTACAAAATGATTAACCCCCACCTTTTTACCACATTCTATTCCAAATAGATCAGTTAATCTACTTTCGTATAATTTACATTTACTATTTATACCCTTTTTCTTTAAATATTCCAACTGAGGTTTTGCTATTTTTTTTAAATCTCCCGTGCCTAAAATGACTGAATTGTAGCCACATTTATCTTGTCCTTTTATATCGATAATATAAGTTTCGCTGAGATGCAATAAGGTTACAGCCATGCGACTATTATCAAAATACATAGCAGTATGGCCAACATTCGTCATTAACAACCCAATTCTCCTAAGCGAATTTATTCTCTTCATTTTCTTTTCCTAAATATTAACTTCCTTAACCTTTAAATCCATTTCTACACCAGCAGAAAAAGATAAATCTGCAAGCATCTTCATCATAGTAGAAGTAGGATTATGTAGAATAATTAACCGCTTAGAAATTCTCATTTCAAATTGCTCACGAGATTTTTTATCAACATGAGGAGACCTATTAACAGTAAATTTAGAATTTTTTCTTGGCAACGGAATCGGACCAGATAAATCTGCATTAAACTGCTTTAATTGATCAATAAACTCCCGAACACACTTTTCCAATAAAGAACAATCGAAAGCTTTAATTCTAATATATATATCTTGCTTCATCTTAGTTACTATACTCATTCTAAAATTTCCGAAACAACGCCAGAACCAACAGTTCTACCACCTTCTCTTATCGCAAAACGCAATCCTTTATCCATTGCTATTGGTACTTGCAACTCCACTTCTATACTTACATTGTCCCCTGGCATTACCATCTCCTTTCCATCTCGCAATTTTATGCTCCCAGTTACATCCGTTGTCCTTAAATAAAACTGTGGCTGATAATTTCCAAAAAATGGTGTATGCCTTCCTCCTTCTTCTTTCTTCAATATATACACCTCCGCATTAAATTTCTTATGCGGGGTTATTGTCCCTGGTTTTGCCAATACTTGCCCTCTCTCCACTTCTTCTCTCTTTGTTCCTCTTAGTAGTACTCCTACATTGAGTCCTGCACTTCCCTTGTCTAGCAACTTCTTAAACATCTCAACACCAGTACATATCGTCTTTTGCGTCGCTTTCAGACCTATTATCTCTATCTCATCCCCTGTCTTTATCTCCCCCTTCTCTATTCTTCCTGTTACTACCGTTCCTCGCCCCGATATTGAAAATACATCTTCTATTGGCAATAAAAACGGCAAATCTATAGGCCTTGGAGGTACTGCCACATACTCATCTAACTTCTCCATCAATTTATCTATTGATTTCTTTCCATACTCACTACTATCATCCTCTAATGCTTTTAATGCAGATCCAACTATCACAGGCACTTCGTCACCTGGAAATCCATACTTACTCAGCAACTCTCTCACTTCCATTTCCACCAAATCTATCATATCAGCATCAGCAACATCAGCTTTATTTATATATACCACGATATATCCAACACCCACCTGTTTTGCCAGCAATATATGCTCTCTCGTTTGTGGCATCGGCCCATCAACCCCTGACACTACCAATATCGCTGCATCCATCTGCGCTGCACCTACTATCATATTCTTTACATAATCAGCATGTCCAGGACAATCAACGTGTGCATAGTGTCTCTTTTCTGTTTGATATTCAACATGCGCTGTTGCTATTGTTATCCCTCTCTTTCTTTCTTCTGGCGCTTTATCTATTTGATCATATGCTACAAAATTACCATAATGCTTTGTTATCGCCGCTGTTAACGTTGTCTTCCCATGATCCACATGTCCTATCGTTCCCACGTTTACATGCGGCTTTCCAAATGCTTCTACTATCGCTGTCATAACTTTAACTCTTCTACCTAAAATACAAATACATCAATAAATAATATGTTGATTTTATATAAATACAACAAAAAAAAAGAGCGGATAGTGGGAATCGAACCCACGTCACTAGCTTGGAAGGCTAGAGCTCTACCATTGAGCTATACCCGCACAATGGAGGAGGTAGGATTCGAACCTACGTACGCTCACGCGGACAGATTTACAGTCTGTTACCTTTAACCACTCGGTCACTCCTCCACAAAAATCTGTTAAGAGAACACTACCTTAACTTAAGTTTTATTATCCCTAATATTAAACATCCAAATCTAAAAGATCAAGTAATAAAAGCTAATCTAACTGATTTCAGTTAGATTTTACTTTTATATAACAAAATATTATCAATAAAACGCCTAAATAAATAATGTGAATCATGCGTACCTGGCGCTTCTTCTGGATGGTATTGAGCAGAAAAGACTGGGTAATCCTTCATCATTATCCCCTCTACACTATTATCAAATAGAGAAATATGAGTAAATTCAACGTTACTTGGAAGAGAAGCTGAATCAACAACAAAACCATGATTTTGGCTAGTTATCTCAACTTTTCCACTAATTACATCATAAACTGGATGGTTACTCCCTCGATGGCCAATATCCATCTTGATAGTCTTTGCTCCCAAAGCAACTGCAAGTAATTGATGGCCCAGGCATATGCCGAAAACCGGCACCTTAGACTTTACAATAATTTCTATCTCTGAAATTACACTCTCTGCTATCTCTTGTGGATCACCAGGACCATTTGAAAGCACTATACCATCTGGATTCATGCTTAATATTTTGTGAGCAAAACCTGTATCTGGTTTGACTAATTCAACCGTACAATCAAGTTCTACTAAGCGTGAGACTATACTATTTTTTACACCGAAATCAATTACCACAACTTTGTATTTTGCATTAAGGTCACTTTTAAATTTACTATGCAAGCTAACTTTATTGGTTATTTCTATTCCATTTACAGATTTGTATTTCTTCAATTCATCTAATATATGTGCCTCACTTGACGGACATATCATTCCATTTTGAGATCCATGTTTTCTTAAATGTCTCGTCAAAGCTCTAGTATCAACTCCCGATATCCCAACCACATTATTTTTCTCCAACCAATCATTTAAACTAATATATGAAGAAGAGTGAGACATAGGAGAAAGTTCACGCATAATCACACCACTTGCAAAAACTTTTTCTCCTTCATTATCCTTGTGATTTATTCCAACATTACCAATATGAGGAAAAGTGAACGCTATTATTTGATCAGCAAAAGAAGGATCGGTTATAGTATGTTGATACCCGGTCATACCAGTGGTAAAACAAACTTCACCTATACATTTGCCTCTTTTACCTACCGATTTTCCCAAAAAGCACTTGCCATCTTGTAAAACTAAAGCTGCATCCTGCATTTAATTCTCTCAACTCACTTAAAATATTATATAAGAATTTTTAATTACAAGTAAGCAAATACTAAATTTCCCTTTAAGTTTATATAAAATTCAAAATTATAAGTAGCTTTCTTTTTTTATTATTTAGCAAAATTATAGCAAACTTAACTTGTGTGAATAGGCAATAGTCATTACATTCATACTTCATGTTATATAAATTCACATGGATAGAAAAACTTGTCTCATTACAGGAGCATCATCTGGCATTGGAGAAAGTCTAGCACGGTTGCTCATTAAAGATCGATGGTTTGTGGTTGGCATTGCAAGGCGCACTGAAAAACTGGAAAAATTAAAAGAAGAATTAGGTAGTAATTTTTTACCTATAACATGTGATGTAAGCAAAAGTGAAAATATTAAAAACTCGTCTGATTTTTTAAAAAAGCAAAATATTATACCAAATCTCTTTTTTCTTAATGCAGGATGTGGCGAAATAGAAGATAAGTTTCATACCAACATTCATAGAAAAACATTTGAAACCAATTATTTTGGCGTTATCAACTGGATTGAAGAATGGATTCATCATAATTCCTTGGCAACTTTTGCGGTTATATCTTCCCTTGTTGCTATTCATGCAACACCACATGCTTCTGCATACTGTGCCAGCAAAGCAGCACTAAAAAGTTGTTTTCAATCACTAAAAATCCAATATTCTAACAGTAGCACAAAGTTTATCACCATAATGCCAGGGCCAGTAAAAACAGATATGTTTAAGTCTAATAAACCACTTCCCTTCATATGGGAGCCAGAAAAAGCTGCAGCATATATTTTAAAAAGTATATTTAAAGGAAAGAAAGTTATAGCGTTTCCAATTTTCTGGCGGTTATTTTTTCATATTTTACAAATTCTTCCCACTAAAATGACTTCAAGAATCTTACGATAATCACCAAATCTACCATCTTGTAAAGCTAAAGCTCTTCAAAACTCAATCGCAAGCTTCTCCACAAAAAAACATCTTGACTATCGCATGTTTCATATTATATGAATAAACTGTTAATGAAAGTGGAGGGTTGCAATGCCTGATGATATAGATCAGTCTAAAAAAATAAATGAGAAATGGTTACTTATAGGAGGTGCTTCATTGTTTCTTGTAATCATGCTACCATCAATTTTTCTCTTAGCAAAAATAGCTATGATGTTTGTTATAATCTCAGCTACAGCAATAGCAATAAAAATTGCCTCAAAAGCAATATCAAATGTTTTAGAGGATAAAGAGAATCAATCAACACAAAATAAAATTATAAACCTAGCTGTTGGAGTAGTATCCATACTTGCAGGTGGGCTATCATTACTTATTACAGCAAAAGTTGGTTTCATCGCAATATGTTCAACTATAGCTATTTTAGCTCTGTACGAATATATTAAAGATGAAAAAATAGGTAAGGATATAAATGATAAATTTGATGAAATAGCTAATAACACGGCTGAGTTTTGTGTAGACAGCATTGAAAAACTTATTCCATCACAAAGCCAAGGAGTGTGATCTTTTATTTATAAATAATTAAATTTGAGATACATGGCTAACGTACAAAAACTGAAACCAGTACTTCCTTTCTTGTCATCCTAGTAATGCCTTCCATCATTAAAAATGTTGTATTACTTTTATACTCGCAAATCTAACTGGATTTCAGTACTGGAATGACAACAAAGAGGCTACCTAAATGACATATTCAATCTCTATACAGATGTACGTCATGTTCATAAAATTACGATAAAAATTACTTGACAAATTCTGATAGTCTTTTTACTATTCGTAATGGAGGTGTTCTAGAGTTTGGAATCTATCTTCGTCTGCAGGCTTTTCAATTCAATTAATCTATAATCTTCAGTTAAAATATATTTTAGCTATACTTCGGTCGTAGCTGTATACATTTTTTGAATCTTTTTTTATTAACAGGAGGATCATTATGTTTAAAATTCTGAATTACGCATATCATTAACCTGCATGTCTTTAAAGGACAGATGGTACATATGTCCTTTTTATATTATATTTTATAGCAATATCATGTATTACTTTACGCCCAGTCTTTTTCAAATATTGCGAGCCCTTGGTCAGTAAGTGGATGATTAATTAACTGTCTAAGTATTTTTGCTGGTACAGTAATTGAATGAGCACCAAGCCGTGCAGCTTCTATTACATGTGCTGGACTTCTTACTGATGCAACAAGAACTTTTGTCTTAAAATTATAATTAGAATATATAGTGCATATATCTTCTATTAGCGATAAGCCATCATAGCTTATATCATCAAGGCGACCAACAAAGGGAGAAATAAAACAAGCACCGGCCCTAGCGGCAAACAGTGCTTGTCCAGGAGAAAAACATAATGTGATATTAGCAGGTATTTTATGTTCTGTCCACAACTTTTTACAAGAAATTAATCCTTCATGTGTAAGGGGCAACTTTACTACGATATTACTAGCAATTTTCGCTAACTTAAGGCCTTCTTTAATCATCTCTTCATGGCTATCTGCAACAACTTCAACACTAACAGGCCCTTTTATAATAGAGCATATTTCACTTACTAAATCTTCGTATTTATCTTTATGTCCAGATTTTGCTATTAAAGAAGGATTAGTTGTTATGCCGTCAATGAACTCCTTTAATTCTTCAATTTCATTTAAATCAACACTATCAAGAAAAATTTCCATATTATTGTCCTATTAAAAACCTATTTTTACAAAATATTGTCATCTTTGAAAAGTATTAAATAAAATCGGATTTTTAACTCAACTCAATTTTTAGTCTGTCAGGGAAGAAAATATTGAACTGAGACATAGTTAATATGTATAGCGCTTTCCTTAATTGGTTATATTTTATTAACAGAATTAGCAACTAGTATACCCAATTTCTGAAGTTTACTAGTTTTACGTCTAATGAAATTCTTGCATAGCCTAAGATGTAGTGCTACTATTAGTATAGTATTGTAATACAAATAGATAGTGAGGCTAAATTGAGTTTAATGCTCGCAGTTGTTTTTAACGCAATTAAATTCAACTACAAAGATTAACACAAAGGAACTTTGATAGCTTAGCCACTCCTACAATAGATGTATTATCAGAACAATAGTAATAGGGGGTATACTATGTCAACAAGTTTCCTGATGCTGAAAAACATATTAGCAGAGTTGAAAAGAAAAAATAGCATTACTGTTTTAGAAAAGCATTATCAGGAAAAATGGGAGATTTATGACTTGTTCATGGATTTAACAAATGATGAAAATTTTAAGCAAGCATATATAGATCTATCTTTCAACAAGAGCTTTAAGAAAGACTTTATAGAATTAGCAAATCAGGCAAAAAAAGCTGTAAGTAAGTATTTTGAAAGGAAAGACATAGAGCTTCAAGCTTTTTATGTAGAAACTGAAGATGCTAATAGAGTGTTAAACATTAACCTTACTAATTACAGTAGAAGTGAGCCAATAAAAATTAGCGATATCTTGCAGCAAGAAAGTAATATTAATGCGTTGAATATTTATTGCGATAAAAAGCATGGTATGTACGCTTATCGAAAAGATAAGGAAAGACATTATGAATTTAAAGAGGATGCATATTATGAAATAACAAGCACTTGGTCTGTGCAGGACAAGCATGGGAAAACTTTTACTTGTACTATGGTTATGAATGTAAGTAGTGCTGGTATAACTGAAGTACTACAGTTTAATGGTAAAGATTTTGAATCGCCATCTAAGGAGTTTTGGAATTTAATAAGACAAAATGAGGAATTATATATTCAAGACCTCTCTCTACATGATGCTGTAAAAGCATTATTGGAGAAGAATAAAGATGCTCCAGCTGTTAGTAATCTGCAAAATATAGTAATCAATCAAGACGAAAAGCTGAAAGATCTTGAAAATGATGCTAAAAACAATCCTATTCTTTCTTTCACTAGCAACAATGTACCAGCACAGCAGATTGCAACTCAGGCAATTGCAACTCAAACAGAAGTTAATTCACAGCACACTGAAACTCAAACAGAAGTTGCTGTGCAACATGTTGAGATTCAAGCGGAAATTGATTCTCAACAAACTGAAACTCAGAATTTGCAAGAAGTTGCAACTCAAACAGAAGTGAATTTACAGCACACTAAAACTCAGACAGAAGTTGCTGTGCAACATGTTGAAATTCAAGCGGAAATTGGCTCTCAACAAGCTGAAAATCAGACAGAAGTTGGTTTACAAGAGGTTGCAATTCAGACAGGAATTAGTTTACAGCACACTGAAGCTCAGACAGAGGTTAATTTACAAGAAGTTGCAATTCAGAATTTGCAAGAAGCTGCAGTGCAAACAGAAATTAACTCACAACAATTAGATCAAAAGTTTACAAAGGCTGAGCAAGAAATTAGAGAATTAAACGAGCAGAGAAACAAATTACAATATAGACTCGACGAGGCTAAGCAAGAAATTGAAGAGTTAGAAAAGCGTAATAGTGATTTACAGAATGAATTTGGAGAAGAAAAGCAAAAAAATGCAGAATTGCAAGCTGAACTGACACAAAAAAATGAAAAGCTAGCAAATATGTCAACAGAGCTGCAAGAAAAAGCGCAAGAACTTGAAGGTGCGTATGAAGAAAGGGAAGGCCTGAAGAAAAAGCTGGAAGTTGCTAATGCAGGAAAAGAAGAGTTGATAAGTGAGTTAAGAAAATTGCAAAAGGAATTAGTTCATCTGGAAGAAGAAAGGTTTCATTTGAAAGATGATCTTGATCAGTTAAGAAGCGATAATGAGAGTATAAAGAAAAGCAAAGAGGAGCAAATATCAGATTTGAAAGAAGAAAATCAAATGTTAAGCAACTATACAGCAAAGCAAGTAGAATCAGAACAGGAACTCGACAAGGCTAAGCAAGAAATTGAAGAGTTAGAAAAGCGTAATAGTGATTTACAGAATGAATTTGGAGAAGAAAAGCAAAAAAATGCAGAATTGCAAGCCGGACTTACACAAAAAGATGAAAAGCTAGCAAATATGTCAACAGAGCTGGAAGAAAGAGCGCAAAAACTTGAGAATGTGTATGGAGAAGAAAAAGAAGATCTAAAGAAGAGGCTGGAAGTTGCTAATGCAGAAAAAGAAGAGTTGACAAGTGAGGTAAGAAAATTGCAAGAGGAATTAGACCAGCTGTTAAACAATTGCATAATAAAGCAAAAAAAATCAGAACAGGAACTCATGGAGGCTGAGCAAGAACTTGAAGAGTTAGAAAAGCATAATAGTGATTTACAGGATGAACTTGGAAGAGAAAAGCAAAAAAATGCAAAATTGCAAGCTGAACTGACACAAAAAAATGAAAAGCTGGCAAATATGTCAACAGAGCTGGAAGAATTTGAAAAGGCAAATAAAAAACTGAAGAAAGACCTGGAAGTTGCCAATGTAGAAGGAAAGAAACTGAAAAGTAAAGTGAATCAGTTAGAAGAAGAGGCAAATGCAAATGAAGAGGAAGCAAACAGAATGAGAGATGAACACAGTAAATCGTCAATGAATTTCAAATCTCAAATGCAAATCTTAGATAATGAGTACAACACAAATCTGGAATCTTATAAACAAGAGGTAGATCAGCTAAAGCAGGAATATGAAGAGTTAAAGAACGAGCTAGAGCTTAAAGATGAGCAAATTAAGAAGTATAAGCAACAGTTGTCGCAGAAGGGAGAAGAAACAAAAGAGAATCAATTACTGAAGTCAAAGATTAAAGAATTGGAAGAATGTAATGAGCACTTGACAGAAATAATTGGAAATAAAGCTCTGGAAATTGAAAGAATAATTGGAGAAAGAAAAGAGCTAAACGGTACAGTGCAATACTTAAATAGCCAAGTAGAACTGTTAAGTCCAGTAATTGATCAAGTACTTGTTAGTAAAAAAGAAGTTTTTGATAATAATTCAAAAATGTTTTACCAGCTTACAGAGGAAATTGATGATTCAGAAAAAAAACCTAGGTCTTTAAGCTTTGATAGCGCATTTCATAACGATGATGACGACCACTGTAATTCACTTCTAGACTTAATCAGCAGTCCATCAAAGGTGTGTAGCCAAAGTCAGTGTGGAGGTGTTTAATACTGTTCAGATGCATATGAAATCAGTGCTTCTTCTTGTCACTCAACTCTTGTCATCCCAGTGCGCGACACTGGGATCCAGTTAAATTTGCGAGTATAACAGTAATCAACGTTTTAATGATTATGAAGAACCAGTGTCACAAATTGGGATGACATCTTCCCTGAACCATAATGTTCGTACAGTTGTGTGTCAGCTACTTGAAGTGGGAATGACAAGAGTAAACTCATTTCTTGAACACAAAAAGAGCCCCTAAAGAGATTTGACATCAAGATAACTTAAATATATACCAACTCTCTTATTTTTTAATGATTCCTCATCATGAGTCAAATGATCAAAAACCTGAATTTGATTCGTTATAATGCTACAATTATTATTTGCAACCTCTAATATACCATTATCAATTACAACTTTTTCCTTTGTCTGGTTACTCATTTGAACAGTAATTATACCAGGCAATAAATAAATTAAGTAAGGAGAATGGTAAGCTAAAATCACTAGCTCTCCTTCAAGCCCATTCACTGAAAGCGAAACCACTTCATCGAATGAAATTCGATTATCAGGAGAAAAAAATTGCACCTTAAAAGTGTTCATAATCTTTAATGTCCGGCTCCAACTTCAGCTTTTATTGATTCAGCCTTTTCTATTGCTTCACTTATACTTCCCACCATATAAAAAGCAGCTTCTGGCAGGTGATCATATTTACCTTCAATAATTCCTTTAAAACTAGAAATAGTATCAGAAAGTGAAACAAATTTGCCAGACATGCCAGTAAATACCTCCGCAACATGAAAAGGTTGAGAAAGAAACTTCTGAATTTTACGAGCTCTATCAACAATAATTTTATCTTCATCAGATAGTTCATCCATACCAAGTATTGCGATAATATCTTGCAGCGACTTATAAGTTTGCAATATACGTTTCACTTCAGAAGCCACATTATAATGCTCTTCACCAATGATTTCAGCAGATAAAGACTGAGAAGTTGAGTCAAGTGGATCAACAGCAGGATATATACCCATTTCAGCTATCTGCCTTGACAACACTGTGGTTGCATCAAGATGAGAGAATGTCGTTGCCGGAGCTGGATCGGTCAAATCGTCCGCAGGAACATATATAGCCTGTACAGAAGTAATAGAACCAGCAGTAGTTGAGGCTATTCTCTCTTGCATAGCGCCCATATCAGTTGCAAGGGTTGGCTGATAACCAACAGCCGACGGTATTCTTCCAAGCAAAGCAGAAATTTCAGAACCAGCTTGAGTAAAACGGAAGATATTATCCACAAAAAATAGAACATCTTGATTTTCACAATCACGAAAATACTCTGCCATAGTTAGTGCTGTTAAAGCAACCCTAGCCCTTGCTCCAGGAGGTTCATTCATTTGACCATAAACCAAAACGGCTTGAGATTTTTCGTGCTCATTTATATCTATTACATTCGAAGTAATCATCTCGTTATAAAGATCATTACCTTCACGCGTTCTCTCTCCTACTCCAGCAAACACAGAAAATCCTTTATGAGCTTTTGCTATGTTGTTAATCAGCTCCATTATCAGAACTGTTTTACCAACACCAGCTCCACCAAATAAGCCAATTTTTCCTCCTTTAAGATAAGGAGCAAGAAGATCTATAACCTTTATTCCTGTAACTAAAACTTCTTCCTGTATCTTCTGCTCAGTAAAACTTGGAGGTGATCTATGTATAGGTTCTAAATCATACTTTCCTTTTAGCGGACCACACTCATCTATAAGCTCCCCTACAACATTAAAAATCCTTCCTAAAGTTGAGCGTCCAACCGGAACTGATATTGGTGCACCTGTATCAACAAACTCATCACCTCTTGACATACCATCTGTGCTATCCATAGCAATACAACGGACTACATTGTCACCTATATGCTGTGAAACCTCTAGAACTATCTCCTTGCCCTTAGATTTTAGTTTGCTTTTTAAAGCATTAAATATCTTAGGCAACTCGTCTTCAAATTTCAAATCAACAACTGCTTGAGTTATTTTAACTACTTTACCTGTACCCATCTCTTTCATCACCTAACACTACAATTCTATAAAAGAACTTCTAAAGAAAATAAATCTTATATTATTAACAGAAATTTTGCAATATTAAAACACTTACTAGTTACGTTTCATTATAAACAATGCAAATGCATTCAATAGCCAAGTAATAACAAACAGCACCAAACTAAGCGCATAAGCAGCAAGAGTTTGCACACTATTGAAATCCTGATCTCCGGTAAGTAATGTAGCAATTTGTACAGTGATAGTAGTAACTGAATTGAGAGGATTAAAGGTCAAATTTGCATTGATTCCCACAGCCATTAGTACAATCATTGTTTCGCCTATCACTCTTGAAATTGATAATAAAATTGCACTTAAAATTGTAGGCATTGCATAAGGTATTATTATATGCCATATAGTTTCCGCTGGTGTTGCACCAAGCGCCATAAAACCATAACGCAAACTTTTTGGAACAGATCTTATAGCATCTTCAAGCAAAGAAATAATAAAAGGAAGAATCATTACCCCGATCGATAAACCAGCAATCAAAGCACTTTCTGAGTGTATACTTAAATTAAAAAAATTTGCTACCTGCTTTATAAAAAAAGACAAAAATACAACTGAGAAGTATCCATATACAACAGTAGGAATAGCAGACAAAACCTGTAAGGCTGTATTAATAACATAACGCACTTTTTCACTCGCATACTCACTAATATATATTGCAGAAAACAAACCAAGCGGCACCGCAACTAACATTGCTACAATAGTTATAAGTAATGTCCCCACTAAAAGTGGCGCTATACCAAAACATCCCACCTCTCCTTCACCAATAATAGCTACATTATGCTTCCATTTTAAGCAAAATAAGAATTCTGAAATAGCTACTTTATTAAAAAAAGAAATGGACTGAACAAAAATAGATAGCATTATAAATAAAGTGATAAAAAGTGATATTGCTAAAGCCATAAATAACAAAAATTTTACCATCTTATTTCTTTTACCTTTAAAGATAAAAATCAGCATAAAAAAAAGTAACGCTATAGAAATAGAAGTTATAAAATAACCATCATAGAATGCTAACAAACAAGGTAGCATCCACATACAACTCAAATATATATAAGACTTAACTTTACTTACTGCTTGAAACTTACTCAAACAAAATAAAAGGATTAGTAAAATAGGTACGCCTATAATTAAATTCATTTTCCCATACATCAAATTTTATTCGACAAGAATGCCATAGAAGTTGACCATTATTTGACAATAGAGCAAAATAATTTAAAATAAATAATCATATTAATATAAAAACAATGAAAAGAACATTTCAACCAAAAAATTTAAAAAGAAAGCACAGACATGGATTTCGTTCACGTATGTCAACAAAAGCTGGAAGAAAAATTCTTAATAAGCGTCGTTCATTAGGGTGTAATAAATTATGCGCATAGTAAGCATAAAAAAAAAGAGTTTTCCTTTGCTTTTAAAAACAGATTAGCACCTGACAGTCTTTTTTATCGAGGGGTATATATATCACTATATGCTATAAAAGAAAGAGAACCTGAAAAGTATATTCATGTTATTAGAGTAGGTCTGGCTATCAGTAAAAAAGTCGGAAAAGCAGCAAAAAGAAATAAAATAAAAAGGCAATTACGAGTGCTAGCTAAAGTTAGCATTTCTAATATAAGTAATGTAGGGTACTATTACATAATACTAACCCATAAAAACATTATGCAAGCAAGCTATAAAAATTTACAAAAAGATCTCAATATTTGCTTAAAGAAAGATAGAATAAGAAGAAATTTTCACTAAAGTATTTACAGCTATATTTTTTATGATAAGATAAGTAAAGTTTTTAAAATAAATTAATAGATGTGGGTGCTTGATGGTAGAGAGTATAAGAAAACAAGATAAAAAGCTCGATACAAATAATACTGAGGAGAGTTTTTATAAATATAGAGAGTCTAGCTACCGTACACAATGGGGAATGGCATTTGAACAAAGCCAGTACTTAGAGCAAAATAAGGATAATCCTAGAGGGAAGTTGCTAAATTTGAATATAGAAGCAACTTATTACAATAAGAGAATAGTTTGATAAAAGTAAAAGTACCCGTTCAGGGGAGTCGTTCAAGAAACGATAGGCAGGGGATTGTATAGTTCTCTTTGTTTTCATGTTAAGTATAATGAAGTTATCTTTTCAAATTCTTAGCTCTGATTACGTAAAATATGAGCTTTTACAGTAAACGATATAATGCCTAATTTGCTGTTCAGCGCGGTAGTGGAATATTTTCTGGTTCACTTAAAAAATTTCACATCATTCTTTCAGATTTTAAAATATTTTTCGCAACTTGAGAAGCTCCAATTGCTTCAGATAAGTAGCTTCAATTAATACCTTATACGTTTTGCAACTTTCTTACACTTCTGTTAAAATATCTATTTCACTTTTTAATAAAGCTTTTTTTAGTACAAATAATTCAGTGGATGCGTTTTTTAAGTAACAGCCCAGAACTTTAACTTCAATAGTCCAACTATGTTTCAAAGTACCTTGCTAAGTGTGCCCAACAAATCTACCTTTTTTATCAGCAAAATAATTGTACGCTGCATATCTGTCAGCGACTATTACGATTGCAACATACACTGTCTTTTAAAATCTTCTTTCCCTTTAAAACTTTCAGTATTACTTCAGCACTAACAAAGCTTACCTTTATTATAATAGGTTGATGCGCGAAACCTCACCTTTCTTATTCGATTTGCTCATACACCTTTTTGCATTTTGAAGCAACTCTATATTCACTATTTGATACGCTTCCAATTCACATTAAAAAAATTACTTATAATTCCCACGTTTTGAATTTTTATAAAATCCACTAAGTGCTACAATTATCAACCTAACTCTTGGGCCAAATGTATCTGCTTTTTAGTAGTTTTCTACTTCTTCTTTCTCCTCATCTCCAACAACTTAATTAATATTCAATTATATAAAGTTTGATTTTCGGAAGATCAACTTTTTGATGATTTGTTAAATATTGCTATCTCTCCTCATCATTTGCAAGTAGGTAACAAATTCTACTTTTAAGTTTTCTACTTTTATTTTAAAGTTTTCGCAGAGTTCTAAAAGATCAGTACAGCTACTCTATGTTTACCTTGTTTGATCACTCTACTGAACAGATATAAATAAAAAAGAAATTTTTATAAACTTGGCAGCGACCTACTTTCCCTTTTTAAGTATCATCGGCGCTAAAAAGTTTCACTTCCGAGTTCGAAATGAGATCGGGTGGTTCATTTTTGCTATAGCCACCAAGTCAATAAAAATTTCTGACTTAACAAACTTCAATTTTCAATTTAATATTTAACACTGCATACATACATATAGAAAGCAAATAAATCAATCAGGCTATTAGTACTAGTTAGCTTCGCATGTTACCATACTTCTACACCTAGCCTATCAACGTGGTAGTCTCCCACGGCCTTAATTGGGAAATTTTTTTGAAGAGGGTTTCTTGCTTATATGCTTTCAGCAATTATCCCATCTATACATAGCTACCCAGCGATGCTATTGGCATAACAGCTGGTACACCAGAGGTATATCCACCTCGGTCCTCTCGTACTAGAGTCAGACCTTCTCAAATTTCCTTCACCCACGGCAGATAGAAACCGAACTGTCTCACGACGTTCTAAACCCAACTCACGTATCACTTTAATCGGCGAACAGCCGAACCCTTGGGACCTTCTCCAGCCCCAGGATGTGATGAGTCGACATCGAGGTGCCAAACGGTGTCGTCGCTATGAACGCTCGAACACCATCAGCCTGTTATCCCCGGCGTACCTTTTATCCGTTTAGCGATGACCCTTCCATACAGAATCACCGGATCACTATGACCGACTTTCGTCTCTGCTTGGCTTGTCAGCCTCGCAGTCAGGCAAGCTTATACCATTGTACTATCAAGCTGATTTCCGACCAGCTCTAGCTTACCTTCGCACGCCTCCGTTACTTTTTAGGAGGCGACCGCCCCAGTCAAACTACCCACCATACAATGTCCTAGTTCCAGATAATGAAACATAGTTAGATATCAAAAATGTAAAGGGTGGTATCTCAAGGTTGACTCCATTATAGCTAGCGCCATAACTTCAAAGTCTCCCACCTATCCTGCACATTATATTTTTAATAGCAATGTAAAGCTATAGTAAAGGTGCACGGGGTCTCTTCGTCTAACCGCGGGTACCCCGCATCTGCACGGGGAATTCAATTTCGCTGAAGTGATGTTGGAGACAGTGGAGAAATCGTTACGCCATTCGTGCGGGTCGGAACTTACCCGACAAGGAATTTCGCTACCTTAGGACCGTCAGTGTTACGGCCGCCGTTTACTGGGGCTTCAATTCGGAGCTTGCACCCTTCCTATTAACCTTCCAGCACCGGGCAGGCGTCAGACCCTATACTTCCACTTACGTGTTTGCAGAGTCCTGTGTTTTTAGTAAACAGTCGCTACTCCCTATTTTGTGCCACCTACTCATAGTTGCCTAAAAGCAGGTTACCCTTCTTCCGAAGTTACAGGTATAATTTGCCGAGTTCCTTCAACATCATTCTTTCAACACCTTAGTATACTCTACTCATCCACCAGTGTCGGTTTGCGGTACGGCCTCATAAATATAAGTGCTATTTCCTGGAGCTTCTTTTAAGCATAGATCAATCCAATAAGATCTATACAAATACGAAACCCGTCACACTTAAGAGGTTTAGGAATATTAACCTAATTGCCATCGACTACTCCTTTACGGACTCGCCTTAGGAACCGACTAACCCTACGCAGATTAACTTAACGTAGGAAACCTTAGATTTTTGGTGAGAGTGTTTTTCACACTCTTTTACGCTACTTATGTCAGCATTCTCACTTCCGATATCTCCAGCAGTTTTCACAAACCACCTTCACAGACTTACGGAACGCTCCGCTACCGCGCCTATTGATCGAAATCAATAAGCACTCACATCTTCGGTATACAGCTTTAGCCCCGGTACATTTTCGGCGCAGAAAAACTTATTTAGACAAGTGAGCTGTTACGCTTTCTTTAAAGGATGGCTGCTTCCAAGCCAACCTCCTAGCTGTAATGGTTTTTCTACTTCCTTCCCCACTTAGCTGTAATTTTGGGACCTTAGATAGTGATCTGGGCTGTTTCCCTTTCCACCACGGACTTAGCACCCGTAGTGTGTCTGCTGTATAATCAATTGTTGGTATTCGGAGTTTGGTTAGATTTGGTAAGATGATGAATCCCCCTAGTCTATCCAGTGCTCTACCCCCAACAACATACATACAACGCTCTACCTAAATAGATTTCGCGGAGAACCAGCTATTTCCAAGTTTGATTGGCCTTTCACCCCTAATCACAACTCATCCAATAATGTTGCAACATTAACTGGTTCGATCCTTCAGTATGTTTTACCATACCTTCAATCTGGTCATGACTAGATCACTTGGTTTCGGGTCTAATCCGTAAAACTAAACGCCCTATTCAGACTTGCTTTCGCTACGCCTACACCTAACGGCTTAAGCTTGCTTCACAGATTAACTCGCTGACCCATTATGCAAAAGGTACGCTGTCACTCTAAATATCAATAAATTGATATAGAGCCCCAACTGTTTGTAAGCACTTGATTTCAGATTCTATTTCACTCCCCTCCCGGGGTTCTTTTCACCTTTCCCTCACGGTACTTGTTCACTATCGGTCGTTAAGGAGTATTTAGGCTTGGAGGATGGTCCCCCCATATTCAAACAGGATTTCACGTGCCCCGCTCTACTCAAGGATTTAAAAACTTTCTACTTATACAGGACTATCACCTTCTATGGTTACCATTTCCAAAGTATTCTAATTCTTATTTTTAAACCACTAGCCTTTTCCGCTTTCGCTCGTCACTACTAACAGAATCTCGGTTGATTTCTTTTCCTTTGGCTACTTAGATATTTCAGTTCACCAAGTTTGCTTTATATACTTAGTATATAATAACTAGCTAAGCTAGTTGGGTTTCCCCATTCGGAAATCTGCGGATCAAAATTTGTTGACAATTCCCCACAGCTTATCGCAGCCTGCCACGTCCTTCATCGCCTCTTAACGCCAAGGCATCCATCAAGTGCTCTTAATAATTTATTTATCTGACTATATGTAGAATATGCAGAGTTAAATATTAACTTACAATTGAATTGAGATTAAATAATCTCTACCATAAAACTTTTCAAACATCTAAAAACTAACCTCTTATATGTTACAATCTGATAAATCATATGTCAACGCCTTTTTACACAAAACATTTACCTATTATTATCAACAACAATATACCAGCAATCTTAAACAGTACAATCTGAGAAATATTCGACAAATTGATATGTACAGAAAAATTAATGAAAAAGATATTTTGTAAGATAAAATGTGTTAAAATTAGTTACCTAAAAACGACAATGAACATTTGGAGTATTTCTAATGTATGAAAAGTAATCTATCTTTTATAAAAAACTTTACTTTAAATTGTATATCTAAGCTTACTGGCTTATTAAATATTAAAAAAGTAAAAAACTTCATTATGGATAAATACAATACTCTCCATAAAGAAATTGTAGTGCTTCTTGAAAAATCTAAAAACCTGTTAAATACCAACGTTGAAATCGGGTTATATCACTTCTATAAAGGTAATATATCAGATGCAAAGTTAAGATTTTGGTTAATTAGCATATTCTACCCCAATTTACCTATAATCTGGTATAATATTGGAAGATGTCATTTTGCAGTAGGAAATACTAATAAAGCTTATAATTATTTAACAAAGACGCTAAAATTAGATAGCAGTCACAAAGAAGCTTCTTACTACATAAAAAAAATAACAAACACATCAGATATCGTAGAATTGCCTAAAAATCTCATAAAGCAATATTTTGATTACACAGGTGAATATTTTGTTGAACATTGGTTGATTGCCAAACAATACAGAGGACATGAACTAGTACATATGATAATCAAAAAAATCTTTCACAACTCCACTTCTGAACTGAATATACTTGACCTTGGTTGCGGTACTGGAATATGTGGTCACTTCCTAAAAATAAATAATATTAGAAGTCGCATAACAGGAGTTGACATCTCAAATAGAATGCTCAATATTGCAAGAGGATGCCTTATAAAAGGTAAACCTGTTTACGATGAGTTAATACATACAGAAATGAAAGAGTTCCTTAAACAAGAGAAGAACCGGCAGTATGATGTAATTATCTTTGCTGAAGTTCTACACTATTTACATGATTTTCTAGCAGAATTGGAACTAGCAAAAGTATTGACAAACAAAAAAGGGATTATTGTATGTTTAGTAAGAAGAAAGGAAGGTAAAGGTATTGACTTTGTAAACAAAGGAGATTATTTTCGTCATTCAGAAGATTATATTCAGCATGTTGCAAAAGAAACAAATATGCAACTAAGTCAGATGAGTTACTGTAAAATATATGGTAGCCAGGTTGATGGTATCTTGTTTGCGTTACAACATCCACAAACAAATTCAACAACTTAATCGAGAAATCGCTCAAATAAATGTCTATATTATCATAAAAGGAGCCTTATGAATTACATTACTATTAATTACGCAAAGGATAGTAAATTAACCGATTTTGGAAAAGCAGTTCTATCGGACAGGTATTTAATAAAAAATGAAAGTTATCAAAATCTCTTTATACGTATTGCTAATTATTATTCTGACAATAAGGAGCATGCACAACGTCTTTATGATTACATGAGCAACTTGTGGTTCATGCCTTCAACACCAATACTTAGTAATGGCGGTACCAAGAGAGGATTGCCTATTTCCTGCTTTCTTAACGAAACTGAAGATAGCTTGCAGGGAATAGTTGATTTATGGAATGAAAATGTTTGGCTCGCTGCACGTGGAGGAGGAATAGGTAGTTACTGGGGAAATCTACGTTCAATTGGTGAAAGTGTCAAAGGCAGCGGCAAAACATCAGGAATTATTCCATTTATTGTAGTGCAAAATGCTCTAACGCTTGCAATTAGTCAGGGATCCTTAAGGCGAGGAAGTTCAGCAGTTTATCTTCCTGTATCTCACCCAGAAATAGAAGAGTTTTTAGATTTACGTAAGCCAACTGGTGGTGACCCAAATCGCAAAGCGTTAAATATACATCATGCTGTAATAGTAACAGATAAATTTATGCAAGCTGTTGAGAATGATCAAGAATGGGATTTAATAAGCCCTCATAGCAATGAAGTTATTTCAACTGTAAAAGCGCGGGATATATGGATCAAAATATTAACAGCAAGAGTTGAAACTGGAGAACCTTACATTATTTTCCTTGATGCAATAAATAACAATAAGCCAGAATCTTACAAAAAGCTCAACTTAGACATCAAGATGTCAAATCTATGCAGTGAAATAACTTTAACCACAGGTTATGATCACCTGAATAAGTCACGTACTGCTGTGTGTTGTCTATCATCCGTAAACCTTGAGTACTACGAAGAATGGAAAGATAATGAGCTTTTCATAGAAGATATAATGCGTTTTCTTGATAATGTATTAGAGGATTTCATAAATCAAGCACCCAATGAAATACAGCGAGCAAAATATTCGGCAATAAGAGAGCGTAGTATCGGTCTTGGTGTGATGGGTTTTCATTCATTTTTACAAAGTAAAATGGTTCCTTTTGAATCAGCAACAGCACAACAATGGAATAAAAAATTATTTAAGCATTTGCGCAAGCAAGCAGATATAGTGTCTAAAAAATTAGCAGAAGACAAAGGTTCATGTCTTGATGCTAAAGAAATCGATCTAATGGAAAGGTTTACACATAAGCTCGCTATCGCTCCAACTGCCTCAATTTCGATTATCGCAGGCAACACTTCCCCTGGAATAGAGCCGTATGCAGCAAACGTATTCATACAGAAGACACTTACAGGTTCATTTGTAGTGCGAAATAAATTCTTACAAAAATTATTAGCAGAAAAGAATCAAGACAATGATAAAATATGGTCCTCAATTTCAACAAATGAGGGTTCTGTTCAACATTTAGATTTTCTTAGCGAGCATGAAAAATTGACATTTAAAACAGCATACGAACTTGATCAACAATGGATCATAGAACATGCAAGTGATAGAACTCCTTATATTTGTCAATCTCAATCAGTAAATCTGTTCTTACCTGCCAACGTGCATAAACGTTACTTACATAAAATACATATGCTTGCTTGGAAAAAAGGATTAAAGAGCTTATACTACTGCAGATCACAATCAATGCAGAGAGCTGACAAGATTTCTCATGATATATTCAAAAAAAGCGAAATACTGCAACAAAAAACAGATATTAATTATGATGAATGTCTATCATGCCAGTAGACTGTACATAACTTACTGTCACAAAAATACAATTGTACAAAAGTTATGTTTTCATAGATGCTACATATAAATCCAGATGAATTTCTAAAGTCTATTCCAAGAGATAAACGTATAATGTGCCTTGATATGGGAGAAAAACAAATAGGCATAGCATTTAGTGATAAAACACAGCTTATAGCTACAGCTCATAGTATATATTATAGAAGAAATATGAGCAAAGATTTAGGTTATCTAAATAGAGTGCTTAAAGAAAATGAAGCTGGATCAATGGTAATAGGACTACCATTCAAAATAGATGACCAAGAGACTGAATGGTGTAAAGCAATAATCCAGTTTGCAAATAAAATAATAAAAAAATGTAAAGTACACATATACCTACAAGACGAAAGTCTATCAACATCTCTTGCAACTCACGCACTAAAAATTACTGGAATATCAATCACAAAATCAAAAAAAATAGATGATAAAATTGCTGCATGTATTATTCTGCAACGAACGTTAGATAAGATAAATACCATCAAATAGTTTTTTCAACTGAATTCATGTAAAACTATTCAATAAAACAAGAACTTCTCGTATAAGCATGACAAATTGCTGTAGCAAGAGCATCAGCAGTATGATGACATTTTATATTTAAGTTTTTAACTATTTGCTTCACCATAAATATAATCTGATCCTTATCAGCATGACCATTTCCAGTAATGCTCTTTTTTATATAGTTTGCATCATATTCATTCATGGGTAAATCCGTCATTCGTAATATTAAAATTGCAATCGCTCTTGCATATCCTAAAGTTAGCGAAGATTTTGGGTTCTTATTAACAAAAATTTTCTCTACTGCAGCTTCATTTGGAGAGTATAGAGAAATTACTTTCTTTAATTCTTCAAAAATTATATGTAAACGCTCACCTGTACCCAACTTACTATCAGTTGATATGGCACCACCACCCAAAAATTCAATACTATTTTTTTCTTCCAGATTGATAATTGCCCAACCAGTTTTGCTTATTCCTGGATCTAGACCTATTATCTTAATCACTTAATAAATGCTGAGCCAATAAACAAACAAAAATAAAAATATCCAAACTACATCAACGAAGTGCCAATACCAAGAAGCAAACTCAAAACATAAATGATCTTGAGGTGTAATCTGATTTTTTCGAGCTCTAAATAAACATACTGACAAGAATATTATCCCTATTATAACATGTACACAATGAAAACCAGTAATCATGTAAAAGTTGGATGTATAGATAAGTTTCTCTCCCGCTTCTTGTAGAGAAAAACTTGCTTCATAATACTCAATTGCTTGCACTATTATAAAGAACATCCCAAGCAATATAGTTATAGACAGCATTTTAATCATGCTCTTTTGATCATTTTCAAGTAAAAAATGATGTGCTGAAGTAATCGTTGTACCAGAAAGTAATAATATTAGTGTATTCATAAATGGTAACGACCACGGATCCGGTGGTAAAATCCCTTCAGGGGGCCATTCAACTTTTTTTGTAGGAGAAAACGCTTCAAATAAAAAAACCGGATCAAGCCAGGCTTTAAAGAATGAACAAAAGAACGCTATAAAAAACACAACTTCCGAGAGGATAAATAAGTACATTGCAAGCTTGAGTCCATGTTTTACAATGGCAGTATGGCATTTATCATAAATTGCTTCTCTTATTACATCTCTCCACCAATAAAACAGCACTCCTGATACCGCAGAGATTCCCAAAACTAAACCAAATATTCCAGAAATTTGTTTATGGAGTGTACCAACTAATCCAAGTGCAAGAACAAGAATTGCTGCTGATATAGCAATTGGCCAGGGACTTGGGTCCACTAAATGAAAATCATGTTCTTTACTTTTCATATCACCTTCAAAAATACATATCAAGCATACAAATTAGCTTAAAATTGTCAATATTTCTTAAAATCTTGATCAAATTTTGAAAAATTATATGCGCTATTCCAAAAGTCTAACTCAAATTGTGCAGTTATTTTAAATAATTCAAGCATTCTGGTTCTTTCACTTTCCCTTGCTTTGTTACAATACTCGTCAACAATATCTTCCAAAGCAACACATCCAGATTCCATCAAACTACCGCCAAAAAAATCAAACCAATCCTTATATCTATTATTTTTTTTAATTTTATTTCTCATATTATCAACAATAATTTTATATATAAAATGGCAAGAGTAAAGAACTGTTACAGCTTCATAAATGTCGCTATACGAAGTAGACAAAAGAAAGTTAGTAAAATTGAAACATTCAAGCGACTTTTCTCCACGATTTATGGAGTATACAGTAAAGTAGTGGTCGTATAACACTCTCATAATCTCTATTCCTCCTTTAGCCACCCCAATCAATGGAACAATGTTATTACAACTCTCCATTTTTGATGCAGTCATTAAAACAGTACGAACATAATCAGCTAAAAAGAATGCATCTTGTTGTATATAAAATTTGAAGTTTTCTATGTTTAAAGTATTATTTGCTAATTCAACATTGAAAGGATGCTCAATAATATCCTTTAAAAGATTTGACCCATAATAACTCTTAATTATACCACTAAACATCACATAAACTAGAATATAATTTAGTGTTAATACTACAGATTATGCTAGAGAATACATCTCATCCCAAAACATTATTTCTAGCTCTAGACCTCTCTTAAAAAACTCACGCATCTTTTTCCTCTCACAATCACCAGCCTTTGCATATAGATTATTTGCAACGTCAGTAACTTGATTAATCGTAGCATTCATTACTGTGTTATTATAGATATCAATCCACCCTTGATATCTGTGATCTTCAACTTTTTTAGGCATAACCTCTCCTACCATATGATTTATAATAATTTGGTATATATTAAAACAAGGATAAGACGCTGCTAAAGCTTCAGCAACAGAATTATGATATGCAGCACGCATAAAAAAATCAGTAAAAGCAGAACAAGATTTTGATTTTTTATGATTATCGGATAAATCACAAGTCTCAAAATATTCAGTATACTGCTTTCGAACCGCAAATGTTCCCCTTGCTACATTAACCAAACTGCCCATTATTTCAATGTCATCAACTTTAGCTGCAATAATCAATAAAGCACGAGTACAGTCCACTAAATATAAAAAATCCTGCTGAAGATAAATTTTGAACTTTTCATAATCTAGCGTATTGTTTATCAATTCAACATTGAAAGGATGTTCTTTTATTTCTTCAATAAGATCAGATGATTCTTTTATAGCAATATCATAAAATTCTTCTTTTGGTTTGTTGGACATCTTGTAAGCCTCATAAATATTAAAACTAGTATAGTTACTAAAAAGTTACTTACAATTTATAATAAGTTATTATATCAGTATCAAGCTAGAAATAAAAGAGTTTAATAGTTTAAAGAAATTCTCTCTTTTCTTCTTCTATATTAAATTCTTTACAAAAATCAGTAGATAAGTCCACACCTTCCCAAGAAAATCCACCATCACTTTCTAACTTTTTACCAAAATGCCCATAGCAGGCTGTACGTTTATATATAGGACGATTAAGTGATAAATGTCTTATTATGCCTTTAGTTGATAAATCTATGTTACCTTCAATAAACCCTTTAATCCTCTCTTCATCTATTGTATTCGTGCCAAATGTATCAATGTAAAATGAAGTAGGTTTTGAGACACCAATTGCATAAGAAAGCTGCACAAGACAACGTTCAGCTAAACCTGCAAAGACAATATTTTTAGCAAGGTATCTCGCCATATAAGCTGCGGATCTATCAACTTTTGTTGCATCTTTTCCAGAAAACGCTCCTCCACCGTGTGGAATATAGCCTCCATAAGTATCAACCATAATTTTTCGTCCGGTTAATCCACAATCACCAACTGGTCCACCAATAACAAATCTACCTGTTGGATTGACTAAGAGATTTTCTTTAGGGCACATCCACCCTTCAGGTAAAGATGAAGCTATGTAAGGATAAATTATTTCCTTCACTTTCGATTGACTCAGATCCTCAAGATGCTGTATTGAAACAACAATACTTTCAGCACGCACTGGAAGGTTATTCTCATACGCCAAAGTGATTTGCGATTTTGCATCCGGACCAAGCTTTACCCCTTTGACCATACTCATGATATTTCTCAGAATCGAGTGTGCATAAAAAATGGGTGCTGGCATGAGGCTTTCTGTCTCTATTGTTGCATAGCCATACATTATGCCCTGATCCCCAGCACCTTGATCCACACCTATTGCAATGTCATTTGATTGTTCATGTAGTAATATATTTACTTTCACTGTTTCCCAGTGGAAACCATCATGCTCATAACCAATATCTTTTATTGTATTCCGTACAATACTTTCAATCTTGCTATTTTCAATGTTCGGCCCAAATACTTCCCCAGCTATAATAACATTATCTTTAGTAACTAAAGTCTCTATTGCAGTACGAGAGGAAGAGTCATTAAAAAGGTATTCGTCAAGTATTGCATCTGAAATCTGGTCTGCTACTTTGTCTGGATGACCGGCTGCTACTGATTCACTGGTTACTGAATTCTTATGTAAAACCATCGCTTAGTTACACGATATCAAAACTATTGCAAATTTAAATGGTGGGTCTGGGAAGAGTTGAACCTCCGACCTCACGCTTATCAGGCGTGCGCTCTAACCACCTGAGCTACAGACCCGTATCTATTCAAGCCAAGGCTTGCATATCATCTGTAGGCACAACATCAATAAACGTCTTTTTATTTGCTGATTTTCTAAAACTCACCCAGCCTTTCGTTTTAGCAAAAATCGTATGATCTTTACCCATACCAACATTCTTTCCAGGATGAAATTTTGTACCTCTTTGACGTACAATTATGTTACCTGGAATAACCTCACCATTCTTCTTTATCCCGAGTCGACGCCCTGCCGAATCTCTACCATTACAGGAACTACCACCTGATTTTTTAGTTGCCATATCTTACCTCTTACTTTTGAAGACTAATTTCATTGATACGAAGAACAGTAATATACTGCCTATGACCATTTTTCCTACGGTAATTTTTTCTTCTCTTTTTCTTAAAGATTATAATTTTTTTATCTCTACACTGCTCCAGTACTTCAGCTTTAACAACAGCATTAGATGAACAAGATAAGCCATTGTTTGAAACACAAATCACTTTATTGATTTCCACTTCCTCTTTTTCTTCAGCTTGTAATCTTTCTACTTTAATTATGCTGCCTTTTTTTACTAAATACTGCTTTCCACCAGTTTCGATTACTGCAAACATGACAAATATCAATTATTGTTATTAACACTAATCGTAAATGATGTTACACATACTGTCAATATAAATAAAAACATGAAATACTTCTACCTTTATCTGTTTTTCCTCGTGGAGAGTAGTCAAGTTTTAAAACTTGACTACTCTCCAATTCTCTTAGTATCATGAAAACTTTACGACGTTAATAAGCTTTCACTAAAAACATTCAATCGGAGCTTATAAATTAAAACTCATTCCAAGTTCAAACCCATGAGAAAACTCACTGAACTTGTGAAGTTTGTAGCCAGCGAAAACATTCGTTCTCTCAGAAAGTGGAAGATTAATACCAGCACCTATCTGGTAGGAAAAAAACTTTTTTACGTCTAGCTGTTGACCTTGCTGTGCTGGTTGAGATACTTTAGCTCCACCTCCTAGCTGTTGACCTTGCTGTGCTGGTTGAGATACTTTAGCTCCACCTCCTACACCAAAAGTAACATAAGGGGTAATATCCGTACTTTCAAATTGATGATGATAATGAAGCTTTGCCATGAATCCTAACTCTGCCAAAGATCCTCCAAAAAAAACAGATTTGACTACAGGACCAGCTGAAATTTTTATGCTATCTGTATAATGATAGCCAAACTCATAATTAATACCAAGATTGCCATATGACGACGAAGTATAGACTCTATCTCTAATCCAATCAACTCCAAAAGACGGTGCTGACAGAGAACAGCAGATTACTAAAGTAAGTAATTTTTTCATTTTCACCCTCTAACCATGAATATACGCATATATACCCACAGAAAAGTTAAAAATCACATAACTTACATAATAAAATCGGAATCACTTTCTTAGCTACTTGCCTTTCTCTTGCAATTGCCAAACTTCTCTTTGTCACATTTTGTTACCTACTGCAATCATCATTTTAGCCTATATCACTTGCTTTTTTTCAACAAAAATTCAAACCAGACTTCACTAAAAACATTCAATCGGAGCTTACAAATTAAAACTCATTCCAAATTCAACCCCATGCGAAAGTTCATGGAACTTTTGCAGCTTGTAGCCAGCAAAAACACTTGTTCTCTCAGAAAGTGGAAGATTAATACCAGAACCTATTTGATAAGAAAAAAATTCTTCTACGTCTGGCCCTTGATTTTCTGAAAGAGGAATTTTAGCAACTCCTCCTATACCAAAAGTAACAAAAGGAGTAATATCTGTGTTTTCAAATTTATAATGATAATGAAGCTTTGTCATAAGTCCCGCGTCTAAAATCCCTTCACTCATAACAAGTTTAACTGCAGGACCAAATGAAATTTTAATGCTATCTGTACAATGATAGCCAAGATCATAATTAATACCAAGCATGCCATACGACGAAGAGGTGTAGGTTCTATCTTTAACCCAATCAACTCCAAAAGACGGTGCTGACAAAGAACAGCAAGCCAACAAAGTAAGTAACTTTTTCATTTTTATCCTCCAAAGATTAATATATGCATATACAAGCATATAAATATTAAAAATAGTATAAATTGCAAGTAAAAAATTGGAATTATTTTATTTTTTTGTTATTTGTCTTTCTCTTGCAATTGCAAATTGGCATATCTTTCACTATCTGCTGCAATCAGCATTTGAGTCTACATCACTTACTTTCGCTTCAATATAATTTCCCACTAGCCTTTACTAAAAATATTCAATCAGAGTTTATAAATTAAAACTCACTCCTAGCTCAATTCCATGAAAAATTTTATGAAACCTTTGAAGTTTATAACCAGCAAAAACACTTGTTCTTTCAGAAAGTGGAAGATTAATACCAGCACCTATTTGATAAGAAAAAAATTTATCATTGACTATAGTTTTGAAAACCTCTACCAATAGGGTACTTATGTTTTCACCTACATTATCAGCTCTACTTACATTAGGTTTAGCCTTCATTGTACGCACTATAACAGGACCAACACCAGCAGTAATATAACGAGTCATATTCGTACCTTCAAATTTATGATGATAATTAAGCTTTGCCATAAGCCCCACCACTGCTCCAAATTCTTCCTCAAGAGTAGGTCTGATTAGAGAATTAATAATAGGTTTGATTACATAGCCAACTGAAATTTTAGTGCTATCTGTATAGTGAAAACCAACATCATAATTAACACCAAGCCGGCTATATGATAAAGAAGTATAGATTCTATCTCTAATCCAATCAACTCCAAAAGACGGTACTGACAGGAAACAACAGACCACCAAAATAAGCAACTTTTTCATTTTTAACATGTATATTGATATACATGTATACTAACGCATACATTAAAAATAACATAATTCGCGTAATAAAAATCAGAGTTATTTTATTTTCTTAGTTATTTGCCTTTCTCTTGCAATTGCAAGACTCCTCTTTGGTACATCTTCCACTATAACGCTACCTGCTGCAACTAGAGAGTCATCATAAACATTAAGCGGTGCAATTAGTGAGCTATTGGCACCAATAAAACAATTGCTTCCAATATTTGTTTTACGTTTCTTTTTACCATCATAATTACAAACAACAGTACCTGCACCTATGTTACTCCCCTGCCCTACCTGAGTATTTCCTATATAACTTAAATGCTTTATCTTAGTATTTATACCTATATCACTTGCTTTTGTTTCAACAAAATTACCTATGATTGCACGATCACCTATTGTTGTATTTTCACATTTGGCAAATGGACCAACCCTAACACCAGATCCTATTTTTACTCCAGGACCAAAAAAAACGTATGGGTAAACAATCGAATCCATACCAATTTGCGTATCAAGAGAGAAGAAAACAGTTTCTGGAGCAACAAGCGTTACTCCAGAGTTAGTGAAAAACTTTCTTTTTTCTTCTTGAAAGTAAAACTCGGCCGTTGCAAGGTCATTCCTATTATTTATGCCAGTTGCCTCCTCCTCATCAGCAATAACATAGCCGACATTTAAATTACTCTTTACTGCAATGGCAACGATATCGGTCAAGTAATATTCATGAGCTTGGTTATTACACTCTATTTTCTCCACCAATTCACGTAGATTCTTTTCACGTGCAACCATTATTCCGGCATTAGCAAGAAATTCCTCATCATTATTTCTACCATTTTGTGCTTCTACGATTTCTCTTAGGGAACCGTTCTCAATAATTAGTCTACCGTATCCTTTATTATTAGTTTTAAACCCAAGACAAACTAAAGCATTGCTCTCTCCTAAGCAGCTTATCATTTTAGTTATTGTGCTGCTTTTTATTAGTGGAGTATCCCCATACTGCACAACAACTATATCTGACAATTCTTTCAGGTTCCTCATTGCAATTTTGACTGCATCTCCCGTGCCGAGCGTTGACTCTTGTGTAATTAGTTTTATACCCTCAAAGCATTTCAGCCTTTGAGTTAAAGGCAAATCGACTACAATAACTATTTTTTCAGGATTCAGCTGCTTTGCATTGTAAATGACATGCTCAAGCATGGAGAAATTACCTATTTTGTGCAGAACCTTAGGCAAGCTTGAATTCATTCGTTCACTATGCCCAGCAGCAAGTACAACAAATGTATAAGATTTATTTGTCACTTATCTTAAAGACGAAAAATGAAAACCATAATGGTTGAGCCAACTAACTCTATTGTCGTAAAAGCTCCTTAGATCACTAATTTGATATTTCAGCATTGCTAGCCTTTCTATACCAATCCCAAATGCAAAGCCACTGTATTTAGTATGGTCTATTCCAACATTTTTAAAGACATTTGGATGCACCATACCACATCCAAGTACTTCAATCCATTTACTATCTTTATAGCTTATGTCCACTTCCGCAGAAGGTTCAGTAAAAGGGAAAAAACTATTACGAAAGCGTATTCTTAGACCCTTATCTCCGAAAAATTTACTAAGGAAGCAATGAATAGTAAATTTTAATTGGCCCATATTGACATTTTCATTAACATAAAGTCCTTCTATCTGATGAAACATAGGAGTGTGAGTTGCATCAAAGTCATTTCTGTATACCCTGCCTGCAGCCACTATTTTAATTGGAAAAGTTTTTGTCTTTTCCATAGTTCTAATCTGCACAGATGAGGTATGAGTGCGCAGCACCATTCTTTTATCATTTATTTTATTCCTTAAATAGAAGGTATCTTGCTCCTCTCGTGCAGGGTGGTGACTTGGAGTATTTAATGCATCAAATACGTGAAATTCATCTTCAATATCAGGACCATCAACTGCTTTAAAGCCCATATGCGCAAAAATGAGCTTCACTTCACTTATAACTTTACTGAGTGGATGAATCTTGCCAATTCTTTCTGGTCTGACAGGCAGTGTGATATCAACTGCTTCATTTTGCAGTTTTAACTTAACTTCTTTATCTTTCAGTTCATTTTCTTTGCTTGTTATAAGCTGGTCTATCTTATTGCGTAAAACATTAATCACTGCACCTAGGTCGCGTTTCTCTCCTGCATCATCTATATTCTTTAAGTCATCGAAATAAGCTTTTACTACACCCTTTCTCCCCAAGTATGACAACCTAACTTTTTCTAAATCCTTCAAAGAAGCAGCATTTTCAATCTCAGAAACTGCCTTATCTTCAAGTAAAGGTATTTCACTTATTAGCTCTTTATTCACCTTAAAAACGCTAGCTTAAACTTTCATTATAGTGCAATCTTTAATATCATCAATAAAACTATTTGGATAAAAAGTTGTCATCAGAGTAGCTGATCTCTATGATGGTATCATTAAAATTGCCCCTATCCGAGTGTTTCCTTCTTCTGTCATTCCAGTGCTCCGACACTGGAATCCAGCCTTTACTTAACAATAAAAACTTAGCATAACTTTCGTGCTCAAAAAATTCCTGAATTCCAGCATCAAGTGCTATCTCTATAGGACTCCTAACTAATCCAGAATATTAAAAAATTCACCAAGCAAAAAAAAAGGCAAAAGAATCCCCCAGTAGTGAGTTTTATAATGTAAATCGGCATTGTAATAATGTGCTAACGCTTATTTAAAGCGCGTTTTGGCTGAATGTAGAAAAAATAAAAAAGACATGCAGCCGCTATAATTTTATGTAATCTGCCAATATATACCTGAGTTTTTTACTGAATTTTGTTGTTAAATCTGCAGAGATTAAAAACAAGGATAAACACTCTTATTGTTATGATAAGAAGATTGATGAGATTTGTAAAGTAACTTTTTCTGCTCTTATTGAATCCAACACGCCGCTGTTATGCAAGGGTGCTATAATTATTAATTTATTGACTAATTATGTTTTTTATTTCACTCTACATTAAAAAATTTACTCATGCATAGTAGTAACATAGAAACTAAGAAAAAATATGAAATTGAGGGTTTACTTAAGTTTTTTAAGGATAGATCTAAAAAAATAAGTAAGGCATTTTCTAATGAAGTACTGGAGATTAACACCATTCGCTCAACAAGTGTTGTAAGTGATACACAAGAGTTTTCATTTAAGCTCAAGCTGCTAACAGAGGTAAACCCTAATACAATATTACCTCAAATAAAACATTTAATTGACTTTTTTAAAATCTGCCTTTCTCAGGAGAAAAACTTCACAGCCAATATAAAAGTACCAAAAGAAAGTGAAGAATTACACAACAACTACCATAAAGCTAATAAAACTGTAGAAGAATTCATAAGTAATGCTCCAATTCAAATCCTCCTGCAGGGCATAACGATAACGCTACAAACAAACGTTAAAAACATCAACCTCGATGGCTTACAACAAATCGAGATATTCTTGAATGAGCAGCTAAAACATGCAGAAAAAGCTAAAAATGAGGATACTACAAGAAATTTAGTGTCTCAAGAAATAGAGCGGGATATAGGTCAAACTAGGTCACACACGGATTATTTTAAGGCTAATAGAAAAAAGAAATCCAAAAAGCAGGCTAAAGAATTATTGCAAGAAGAAAAACAATCAATCATAAAACAAGCTCAACTTGATGCTAGAGTAGCTATGATAGATAATGTAGCTGAGCACAAGAGAAAAAAACTCGATGAAATATTCGTAGAAGTAGTAAGTGAATATAAAAATCAAGATTCAGAAATATTTCACAATATTTTCAACTCAATATTTAATATTGTTTACTTTCAAGATAAACAATTATATGAGATATTAGGACCAGATGAGATATCAGAAGTGCTAGAGGTACTCAAAAGGCCACAACCCCCTAATAATTCACTTTTAGGTAAAGAATATTTACAAAAGCAAGTATATAGAAAAAAAGAGCAGTTGATTAAATTAGTTTCAGGCCAACCTTCTCCACAGCCTAAAAATGTTTCTCATGAAATTTTACCAAGCAAAGCTGTAGACCCTTTACTGGAAATAAATAAACCCACCGATATTACTTTAAAATCATCATTAAAAACTGTATTTTCCTCGAAAGAAACTTATTTTTGTCTATTTTTAGTAGCAGCTTCTATATCAGCACTTTGCCTATGGCACTTGCCGCTGGGAAAAGTGTCAATTTTAAAGGAATTGGTGCCAACAGAAAAAAGGGAAAGTATCGGTCTAACATTAAACATAGGGTTACCAATATTAATTACACTGTGCGTTTTGAACCTGGCTTACTTTCTATATTCTGAATATTCTGTAGAATCTATTGAGCAGATAAGTAAAAAAGTTTGCGCACCTAACAAATAAGATCTTCCGTGATATAATTATTTATTTTATTGCATGTTTAAAGGAATTATCAAAGATATTGGCACTATAACTGATATCACTATCCACCCTAACTCTGATCAAATCTTCCATATTGAGACACAAAATTTATCCTCTATAAACAAAGGAGATTCAATATCCTGCTCCGGAGTGTGTTTAACTGTTGTCAACATAATGAGCAATGTATTCACAGTTCAAGTATCTCAAGAAACCATGAAGGTTTCTAACTTAAATACGTGGAAAACAGGAAAAAAAATAAACCTAGAACAAGCAATGAAACTGAGTGACAGAATTGACGGCCACTTGGTTCAGGGTCATGTGGATGACACGGCAGAAATTTTAACAATCAATCAAAATTTAGAATCTCATGAAATCAGGCTATCATGCCCACAAGAATTAATTAAATTTGTTGCAAAAAAAGGTTCTGTAACGCTAGATGGAGTTTCCCTTACAGTAAATTCAGTTGTCGATCAAGAATTCACTGTGAACATTATTCCCTACACATGGAAAAATACAACTTTTCAATATAACAAAACAGGTAATTACCTAAATTTAGAAGTTGATATGATTGCTCGGTACTTAGACCAGCTGATAAAATATCAACACAATTAATTTTACAACTTTGTTATTTACAACTATTATATCTTGAAAATCATATAGATACAAAATATGTTTTTCGATAGCCTAATTATCTTTATTATTGTCTTGTGTGTAATAATATCGATAACTAGAGGTTTTATAAAAGAGCTATGTGCATTAATGTTCTTGCTCTTATCAGTCTTTTTGACAGCTAGTTACTATGATTTTTTTATTATAAATTATAGTAAGTATTTTGACTCTAAAGTTACACAAAACATACTTTCTACAATCTCTGTATTTATCATACTTAATCTTACATTCATGACAATGAATAACTGGCTAATGTACATATTATCACCTATAAGGTTGGGATTAATGGATAGAGTTACTGGAATCTTTGTCGGAGCACTTAGAGGAATATTGCTTTCTTATGTACTATTTTTTGCTGTGCACTTATATTGCCACACAGTATACGGTAAACAAGAGGGAGAGTCTAAAGTAGAAGCAGAAGACATATTGCCCAATTGGATAATAAATTCACACTCTTATCAGGCTTTATTTGTGACAACAGAAGAAGTAATTAACATGTATATACCAGAGTCATTGATACTAAAAATAAAAGAGATTGGTGAGGAAATGGTTGATCAAGAAAAATCTCAAAACAATAAAGAAAAGTGAGTGTTCATTTTCTATAGCTAAATTAGCTTAGACAGCTGTTATCCACAGCAGTGCGCCATAGGTTACCAATTCCTATTACTAATCAAACAAAACTGCAAACATTGACGAATAAGTAAATCATCAAAAAAATTTAAATGTATAATTTTAGTTCATCAATGTAATACAACAAAACTTTTTTAGTGAATTCAAAATCTTCTAAGGTATTTCCTTCACATCTTGCTGTTATGCAGTTTTGCGTATTTGATACTCTAAGAAGCCACCAACCTTTATCATCAGTTACCTTAATTCCATCAAGCTCTGAAAATACAATGTTTTGCTGCTTTAGTGTCTCCTTTATTGATTCAATTATTTGAAATTTTTTCTCATCCTTCACTACAATTTTCACTTCATGAGTGATATATAACTTTGGTAAATCTTTAATCATCTCAGATAGGCTTTGGTTTTTCTTAAGTAAAATGTCAATGGCTTTAATAGCAGAATATAGTCCATCATCAAAACCTAGCTCAGAAAAGAAAAAATGTCCACTCAGTTCACCGGCAAACTTGGCCCCTTCTTCTACCATCTTTTTCTTAACTAGTGAGTGTCCAGTGGCACAGGTAATTATTTGCCCTCCTAATTTGCTAACGAAATCATGCACTTTCATACTCATTTTCACATTGGCAATAACTTTACTTTTTGGGTGTTCTGCCAATACTTCACGTGCAAAAATCATAAATAAGTGATCATTGGAAACAACACTACCTTCATTATCAATCAAGCGTACCCTATCACCATCACCATCAAGTGCAATACCAAGATCACATTTATCTTTCTTGACAATATCTATTAACTGAGCAAGATTTTTTTCTTCTATGGGATCTGGGTCATGCAGTGGAAACGTTCCATCGATAGAATTATTGGTTATGATGTGTATATGACTTGGTAAAACTTTTTCAATATACCTTACAATTGTTGGACTATTGCCAAAATCCCAGGCTATTTTTAGTTTTTGTGTAGTGTTATTCTTGAGCACATCTTTTAATATGTTAACGTACTCACTATATATATTCGTGTTAATTAAGCTTCCAATTTTCGTGCTGTTTTTAATTGTACTGCCTATAATTTCCTTCATTTCTTGATCTGAGTAAACTTTTTTACTACTGAAAAATTTAAAGCCGTTATATTCTCTGGGATTATGAGAAGCAGTGATCATAATCCCAAGATCTGCCTGCATTGTTGCAGCGTAGAGCATAGGTGAAGAACAGAGCCCAACTCGTATAACATTTGCGCCGGATAAAATTAAGCCTCTGATTAATTCTTTTTCTATGCTTGGTGAATCTATCCTGCTGTCATAGCCTACACAAACATTAGCTGCAATTTGACCGAATTTTCTACCTATTTCATACCCATCACTGATCTGCAGATCTCTGCCTACCACACCTCTAATATCGTATTTTCTTATAATAGTATGATCCATACTGCACTTCTTGGAGTGGTTAATATATAACATTCCCGTCAAATACTCAAGTTTATTTAACTGTAAAATTAGTTGATTTTTTAAGAAAATATGTTAATATTGTAATATAAGCCTCTAAAAATAGAAACTATGCCAAAAGAAAATTTATTTATAGCTGAAAATCAAGATTTAGATGTAGATGAGCAAAAGAAAAACGATATTTTAAGTTTCATTGAATCTTGCAACAATTTTCAGGATTTGATAAAAAAACTAGAGGAAGAAAATTTAATCTGGTATTTTATTGGCCCTTTACGCAAAGATGAGGACATTAAAGAACAGATAAATTTAAAGTGGAAAGAGGAGTTTCATAAGTTTGAGCAATTAATAAATGAAACACATAAAAAATTTGAAGAATCTCTACCAGGTGAAAATTTCTTAGTATATACAACAAAAGATAATGACTTTAAAATTAGGTTTGAAAATAAAGAAAAACCAATAGAGATTAGCGCCCTTTTAAGAGCCAGCGACGAAGATAAGGTTTATAACCTATCTTTAGGGAAAGATAGTCACATAACTGCAACCAAAAAAGGCAGCGAAAGGCACTATGATTTTACTGGTTCAAGCTCATGTGAGATGACCATTAATTGGCAAGCTAAGGATTCTAAAGGCAATAACATAAACTGTAGTATGACTGTGAAAATAGACTCTAGTGGCATAAAAAATGTAGTTGATGAATCAAAATTTGGAGGAATAACCGACCCAGAAGAGGTATTAAAATTAATTGAGCAGAATAAAGAAGTTTTTATCAACGGCAAAACTCTACATCAAGCTTTCACTGACATGGGCAAAAGTATGAACGAGCAGCAAACACCAGCAGAGGAAGCATTTACAAAAGATTCATCACAGTCACCTATACTAAGTAGTAGTGGATATTCTTCTCTTAGTACACCTTCTTCACACAGAAGTTCTTTGTCTACTAGTAGTGAATTTGATGGTGAAGATGAAGTATTTGAGAGTGACACGTTTAGCGATGTAGAAGAGAGCAAACAAGAAGGAGAGGAATTAAAAGATAGAGTAGCGGCATTAGAGAAAGAAAACACACATCTCAAGAGAAAAAATGCAGAGTTAAAAAGCCTTAATACAGGAATAACAGAAGAAGGTGATGAGGAACTAAGTAAATTAACCGAAGGAAAGCAAGATTTGGCAAAAGAAGTCACAAGACTTAAAGTTGAACTGGAAAAAAAGGTAAAGGAGTTAGCTGAAAAGGATAAAGACATAGAGCGATTAGCACAAAAAGTAACCGTACTAGAACAAAGTCAAAAAGATAAAAATGCTAGAATAACAGATTTAATTAATCAATTGAAAGACAAAGAAGATGAAGTTCAATCAGTAAATGGGATAAACAAAGAACTACAGAAAAAATTGGATCAAGTTGAGAGTGAACTAAGTAAGTTGAAAGAAGAAAACACAGAGCTGAGAAATGATATAAAGAAAACATTGGAAGAAGGTTCAAAAGATAATCATGAAAAGCAGTTGGTAGAACAATTGACGGAAGAAAAAGAGAAAAACAATACATTGGCTAAAGAGATGAACCAATTGTCTAAAGAATTAAATGAATTACAGAGAGAAAAGGAAGATTTAGAAAGGAAAATTCGACAACTTGAACCTGAAAGATCACTTGCAGATGAGATGAGTGAAGTAAATGCAAAAGTAGCTATCTCAACTCAAACTGAAGTTGAATATGAAAATAGAAGAATCCAGGCAAGTGATCACGAAACTACAGTTCCTAAAACACAAGACCAAGGTACACAAGCTAAAAATGCAGGAGTTGATGCATCATCTTCAACAGATCAAAAAGAGACCAAAGAAATGGAAATTCAAACTGACGTAAAAATGAGTGATTTCCGTAATGTATATGATGAAGAAGGCAAATATATTAGAACAGAATTATCAGATCCAAGCGCAGCCTCTGCTCAGGCTTCAGAAAAATCTACTCCTTCAAAAAGATGAGTTTTGCTTCAACTATAGCTAACCCAAACGAGACGTCATACCGCAATAATCACTAATTTTCTGTGCTTTCAAAAAAACACATCAAGTAAAATCATTTGAGAGTAAGTGGACATTGTTAGATGAATTAACCCTAACTTAAGAATCAGATATATACAATATTAGTATGTTTAATTAATAGTGAGGTTTAAAATGTCACCTAGTGAAAAAAACTCTTCAAACTTTGTTGAAACTAAGCAAGATGATCTTAAAATGATGCAAGATTCTTCATTAAATTCAGATATCATTCATGATCCCAAGAAGCTAAAGGACAGAATTATGGATCTGTTAAAAAGAGATATAGCATTCTCTAAAATGAAACAAGGAGATCAAGCTCTTGTAGTAGGTACAACAAGTGGATTATTTGCAGCAGTGTTACCACTTTTGGCAGTTGGTGCAACACTTGCTATACCAGGTGTTATAGTTGGTCTTACTCTATTTTTCGCTGCGAAAGTTGCTGTAAAAGCAGTTCAATCTGGATATAAAGGGCTCAAATGGTCAGCAGAAAAAACAGTTGAAGGAGCGAAGCATATTGGCGGAAAAATTAAGGATGGCTATGAGTATTCAGTAGATTCACTGAAGAGAGGTACTCATCTTATCAATGAAAAAACGAAAGAAAAAGCAAGTGATATACTCACTGCAACAGCAAATAAGTTATATCGTGCGGCTGGTAATGAAAATTATTCAGACAGAATAGATAATGAGCTTATCCCTGACTCGCCACAAAAGGAGAAGATTCAAGAAATAAAAGGAGATCTTAGAGCAATTTGCACTGACGGACAAAGTAATTCTATGCTAAGAAAGAGCATAATTTCTGAAATATCATTGAAAATAGGGGGAAAAATAGAAGCGAGAGAGAAGGAGGAACTCAGTTGCTTTGCGAGTGATGTTATGGAAAGTTCTGATTTGATTACGAGATGGAAAGAACAGAAAAAGTTTATTGATAACTTGGGTGCAGATGGTTTGCGTAACTTAGTTACAAAAAGACTATCGGATAAAGATAAATACTTTAGAGACAGTATTTTCTCTGAACATCACGATGAGATTAAGGAGGTTATTACGGAATGCAAACTTGATCAATTTGCAAAGATGCGCTGTAACAATATAAAGAATGTAGCAGGAGGAAAAGTAAGCGCTGACAGCAGCAAAGAGGAGTTGTTAAATTCTAGTAAGCATGAGGAAGAATTTACTCCATTTTGGCAAGGACATCATTTTGATGACAATTTTGTTGATGTTGCTTCACCTAAGCCACCAAGGAGCAGTTCAATGGGTTCTTTAAGCACTGACAGTACTGCTACAACTTCTAGCTTTGCCAGTTACCGTCATAATTCTGATAGTGGGTTCAATTCACCAAGTTCTTCTACTCCACAAAGACACAGTCCTTCTCAAGAAACAAGATTTGGTCTAGGAGTTACGGAAGAGCTCACTGAGAAGTTGGCAAAACGACGTGCGATTGTAGATCAACCAAACGTAGAATCTGTTCAACAAAAAGCTGAGCCTAGTAAAGGATAAACAAAATCGCTTATCATTCTAAAAGGATGTTACTCAATGAGTAACATCCTTTTTCCATTTGATCAAAACGTTCGCTTATTTAATATGAATTTTTCATTACTAGGCCAACTATTGAGTTTCTTTTGCCCTTTTTCTAGATTATGCAAGAAACTTAAAAAATAAAAGTTTTTATTCAATAATTTGTGTATAAGGGATATTATTTTACTGCTAGTGAAATAAACCAGAATGAAGTCTATTTTATTGACAAGGCCTTTATTAGATTCGTTGAGCACAAGAAGCACGCTAAAAAAATATGGATACAAAGTTTTTATAGAACCAGTATTCACAATAAAGTACTTAAATCCTGATATATCTACGTATGAATTTGACGTTGTGATATCTACAAGTAAAAACAGTGTAAAGGCTTTCAGTCAAATATGTAAAGAGTATGGCTTTCCAATTATTACGGTTGGTAATTCAACTATGCAGGCTGCAAAAAATTTGGGATTTTCCGATATAATCTCAGCAGACAGCAACGTTGATGGTCTGATATCATTCATAAAATCTCATTATTCAAATGCAATAAAGTTCTTATATATAAGGGGACAAGAAGTATCATGTGACCTAAAAAAAAGATTATCTGAAGAAGGTTTTAACGTAAGAGAAGTTGTACTCTATAAAACAATTACTAAAAGGAGTCTAACTAATAGGTGTAAAAATTTACTATTGGACGGTAAAATTGATAGCGTTGCTTTTTTTTCCTCACAAACTGCAAGGGTATTTTGTTCATTAGTTCTAAAAAGTGGGCTATCTCCTGTGATGAATAATACAGTTGCATATACCATGAGTAAAAACATTGCTGATAGTTTAAAGTTAATCAAGTGGAAAAAAATTATAACATCGAGGTTGCCTACAGGGGAGAGTTTAATTGATATAATTAATAAGGATTGTTGATGCTAAAGATTGCAACTTGGAATGTAAACTCCATACGTAAAAGAATTAACCAACTTTGTAGTTTTATAGTTGATAGTCAGATAGATATAGTTTTGCTGCAAGAGATAAAATGTACAGAAGAGCAATTTCCTTATGCAGAGATAGAAGAATTAGGATATGAATATGCTGTCTATGGACAGGTTGCAAGAAATGGTGTTTGTGTTTTATCTAAATATCCAATACTGGAGAAGTTTAAAATTGATATTGTAGAGAGTCATCAAGAAGCACGTTATATAGAGTGTGTGATAAAACACACCAATAATAAGGTAAGGGTAGGAAGTGTATACGTTCCAAACGGTCAAAGCCCAGACTCTCATACTTTTGAGTATAAACTCAAGTTTTTTGATAACCTATATGAAAGGATGGGCACTTTGTTGAAAAATGAAGAGTTAACTATTATAGCTGGCGATTATAATGTTGCACTGGATGAAATTGATGTTTTTGATTCAAATTTATTAAATGGCCAAGTGTGCTTTCATATAAAAGAGCGTGAGAAATTAAGAGCGATCTTGAATCTTGGTTTTAAAGATGCATTTAGAATATCTCACCTCAACTTACAACAATTCACTTGGTGGCATTATCAAGGTAATTCACTCAGAAACAATCAAGGAATGCGAATAGATCATATGCTGCTATCGCCACAAGCTGCAGATAAATTGGAAACATGTTACATAGATGATAGGTTGCGTAAACTAGAAAACCCATCTGATCATACTCCTGTTGTATGTGTTATAAAACAATAAAAGACCTCTTACATATTTGGTAAATCTGTTTGCTGTCCTGTACTTTTAGCTGGCTGATCTAAAGTAGGTTGTTTAAGGGTAGCAGGTGTTTCTTTTCGTGGACTGCAAACTCGCTCAGAAGTAAAATGCTGTTTATTCTCTCCGTCTCCCTGAGAAATTTGTTCAGGAATTTTTTTGATTTCGGTTTTTAAAATATCATCAATGCCATTGCGAATTTTTTCATTCAGTTTTTCTCTCTTTTCTGTATCATCTTTATCTTGTGAACTAGGATCATATAAAGTACCTTTTTTGTTATTTGAAAAAAGAACCTCAACTTCTCCCTTTACAGCAAATATTGTACCAATAACAGCAGCAACTATTGCAAGTGTAGTAGGACCAAAAATTAATATTGAAGCAATGGAAAAAAGAATAGAAAGAAAAACTTTACGTAAGAACTTTGTTACCATCTCTTCATCACTAAGTAGTGGTTCATCCTCTTCTTTTTTATCCCCACCTAAAAATGGTATTTTTTCTTTCACTCCATCCATAAAGGAGCCAGAAATATTTTTCGGGTCTATTTTTATTCCCAATGGTAACCCAACAAGTTTTATTAGTGAATCTTTAGCTTCTGTACCACGTATATCATCTAAGCATGCCTCTACTACTTGCTTTACTTTACTATCTTCCTCTCTAGCCAATTTTTTCTCTCTAACTTCTTTAAATATAGAAAGTAAAAACTGACAAAAATTCTCTTCACTGAGTGGTCTTATTTTTTCCGGATTGACATTATTAAGTAGTATGTCCTTATAAACTGATATGAAAGCATTAGTTATTCCTTGATTCTCTTTGGCCTTACCTTGTAGCACTTTCACAAAGTCATCATAAATTACCCTATGTTCCTCCTTGAGGACCATCTCATTTTTCTCCACCGCCTGAACAGGTGGCTTCGAAGGTTCCTGATTCTTTGATTGTGAAATTGGTATTCCTGTCATAACTGATCTATCCGTACTAACCTATGCTTTAATTATAGCATATTTTTCGCATTAATTCAAATTTCTTAGAACCTGTCTTGAAAGGGAAAAAAGAAAAGAATAAAGCAAGAAATAGAAAAGTAACAAATGATAAGGGAATGTAAAAAAATTGCTTCCATATATTTTAAATCTGATTATAATTACAGTTAGAGATATTTTAAGAGCTCAAAATCTATCTTTGTCTGCAGACTTTTTCTATTAAACAATCAAATTCATTAAAAATGTAGTGTGTCTTCTTCAGTGTATACACGTATACTTAATCTCTGTCGTATGTGCGCTGCACTTTTTTCTAATCTTTTTTTTACACAGGGGGATTTTATGTCCATAATTCCAGATATTTGACCTTTACTTTAGCTAAAAACCAATAGGCGCCTATTGCTAGCTAAAATAAAATTTATATAGAAAAATCACTATTTACTGAAAACGGGGCAAGAAAGCTGCTAATGTCACAGAATTTTAGGTAAACGTTGTTTGCTTAACGTGCTCTCCTTACTTCAAGAACTCTTTAATATGACTACTATTATACTTACGAAATTAACCACTCAAGGCATCCGTTCAGGGGTGTGGCAAAATAAGGTAAAAGTGAATTTACAACAATAAGGCAGTGCCCAGACACTGGAATCCAGCCTTTTGTAGTCTCATTGAAAGCGTTGCTTTTAATATCTATGATTAGGTTGCTTGTGAGCACCAGTGTCAAGCACTGGGATGACATTACTTTTGTTTCAATATTTACACATTAGCCATGCATCTGAACAGATACTACTTAAGTCCTTTCAAGACAGGTTCTTAGGGTCTACGGTATAATTAAGAAAAGCCCCAGTTGTCGCTAATTTTTATTTCTACTTCAAGTGGTATAGAAATTTCTACTGCATTTTCCATTATATCTTTCATAAGTTTTGCTGTTTCTTGCACTCTGCTCTCTTCCACTTCTACAAGTAATTCATCATGAACCTGGAGGATTATTTTACCTGACTTTAACTGATCAAAAAGCCGAATCATCGCGCGTTTTATTATATCAGCGGCAGTTCCCTGCAGTGGTGCATTTATTGCTGCCCTTTCTGCAAATTGTCTTAGATAAGGAATTTTATTGTTGATGTCTCTTACAAAACATCTTCTACCAAACAAAGTCTCTACATAACCATGATTTCTCGCGATAGATACTGCTTTTTCCATATAGACCTTTATTTCTGGGTAACAAGAAAAATAGTAATTAATGTATTCAGCAGCCTCTTGAAAGGTAATGCCAAGTCGCTTTGCAAGGCCAAATGGACTAATGCCATATATAATGCCAAAATTAATGGTTTTTGCTTTGCGTCTTAATTGCTCATCTATTTCTTGCACTCCAAAAACTTGTCTTGCAGTAATATCATGAATATCTTGCCTGTTTGCAAAAGCTTCTTTAAATGCAGTAACATTTGCAACGTGTGCCAGGATTTTTAATTCTATTTGTGAATAGTCAGCAGAAATTATCTTGCAACCTTTTGGCACAATAAACGCTTGCCTGATAAGACTACCTTCTTCGCTTCTGATAGGAATATTTTGTAAATTAGGATTGCTAGAGCTCAGCCTTCCAGTTGCAGTCACAGTGATTGAAAAGCTTGTATGTATCCTACCATCAAGCGGATCAACCTGTTTTATTAACGCGTCAGTATAGGTACCCTTTAATTTACTTAGATGTCGCCAACTTAAAATTTTACCTGCGATTTCTGTCCCCTCCTCTTCAAGTGCCTCTAGAACTTCAGAGTTGGTGCTATAAGACCCAGATTTTGACTTTTTCTTTTTACTTAGCTCCATTTTATTAAACAAAACATCACTTAATTGTTTTGGCGATGCAATGTTGAATTTTTCTCCTGCTAAATTATGTATATCGTTTTCAAGTACAGCAATTAGCTGCTCAAACTTATCAGACAATTCCTGTAGTTTTTGAATATTGAGTAGTATTCCATTTTTCTCCATATCAAATATTACTTTCATGAGAGGCTTGTCAAAGCGCTCGTAAATCGTAAAAAGTTTTTCCTGAAATAATCTTTGTGTCAGTTTCTCATGGATCGCTATTAAAGTTTTTGCCGAGAAAGTTTCTACATTTTCACTTAAATTGTGTGCAACTATATTTGGAATGCTGTGATCATGCTTCCCTGTATCAAGACTGTATGACATGATCATTAAGTCATCAATTGAATCTAGCACTTTCTCTATTGCAGGAAATGTCTCTCTGATCTTTCTAATATCATGTATTATTTTAAGCACCCCATTTGAAAATAAAGTTGAATTTATTATAGTGAGTGCATCTTGTAGACAGTTTTGATCTATGTAGAAAATATTATCTTCACTGCAAGATAAGGAGATTTTGTTTAACGCGTTGTTTTCAAAGTGGCAATGAATTGCAATTTTGCCTTCATATCTGCAATGCTCCAAAAATTTTTCTAATTCTTCACCGCTATATTCTGTTTTCTCTTTTGTGCTAGATCCACTATAAGAAAAAAGCTTTTCTACTTTTCCTATCAATGAATTAAATTCATATTTCTTCAAAAAGGATAACAATTTTTCCATATTTGGAGGATGGACTTCATATTTTACAACATCATGTTGAAGATCTACTTTTTTGCATAGTGACAAAAGTTCTCTTGAAATTAGTGCTTTTTCCTTATGCTCAGTAAGAATATTACGAACTCTTGTTTGCTCAATGTTATTGATGTTTTCTATAATGTTATCCAATGAATCAAATTCATCTAGTAATTTAGCTGCAGTCTTTGGCCCTATTCCTGGGACGCCTGGAATGTTATCAGACGCATCTCCAGTTAGAGAAAATAAATCAAGAAGCTTGTGTGAATTTACACCAAATTTTTCTATCACTTGTTTTTCATCTATGTATATATTTTTGATAGGATCAAATATTAAAATGTTGTAATTCAAAAGTTGAAATAAGTCTTTATCTGATGAGACTACTACTACTTTAAAGTCTTCGTGGTTGGCATATTTTGCAGCTAGTGTTGCAATTATGTCATCTGCTTCATAGCCTTCAATCTCTTCATAGCTGAAGTTAAAAGCTTCCACCGCTTCTCTCAGTATTGTAAATTGTGGAATTAGATCCTCAGGAGGCGTTACTCTGTTTGCTTTATACTCAGAATATAAATCGTGCCTAAAATTTTTTTTTCCAGAGTCAAGTGCTATAGTTAAGTAGTCCGAGTGGACAATGTATTTAAGAACCATATTCAGAAAACCATATACAGCACCTATTGGAATACCAGTTGTGGTAGTTAAATGATGCAAAACATAATAAGCTCTGAAAAGAAAACCGTAACCATCAATGATCGTGAAAGTCTTTTCTTTCATTTTAGATATTTGAGTGTGCCTTTGATAATCTATTATTTAGCTACAAAAATCAAGTTCTTGCTTCCTATAGCTAAAATGCTATAGTTACTATAAGAAGGCATATTACATAAGATAGTTAATTATTCTGCCACAATTTTGCTCTATCACACTTGCCATATTTAATATTCCAGCTTCATCGTAATAATTTCCAATTACTTGTAAAGCAAGTGGTAAGCCTTCATTGGAAAGTCCAACAGGAACAGAAATAGCAGGTAACCCTGCTAAGCTTGCCGGCACGGTAAACACATCATTGATGCACATAATTAGCGGGTCTGGCTTTTCATTTAAGCCAAAAGCCTCTGTTGGAGCAGATGGCACAAGTATGTAATCTATTTTTTCAAACGCTTTTATAAAATCATTTCTGATTAATGCCCTAATGCACTGTGCTTTTTCATAATACTCATTGTAATGACCTGAAGAAAGAGCATAAGAACCAATTAAAATTCTCCTTTTCACTTCTTTACCAAAACCTTCTGCTCTTGTTAGCGAATACATTTCTTCAAGGGTATCAGCATCAACCCTGAATCCGTAACGTACACCATCATAGCGAGCAAGGTTAGATGAAGTTTCAGCAGAACAAATTAGATAGTAAACCGGTATCGCATATTTAGTATGAGGCAGAGTAATGTCAACAACTTCAGCACCATTTTCTTTTAAATTGGAAGAAACTTTTTCCCAATGATGAACGATTTCTTCTGAAATTCCATCCATCTTATACTCTTTTGGTATACCAATGCGCTTACCCTTAATATCACCATTTATAAAACTGGAAAATTTAGGCACTGTCCTTTTGCTCGATGTTGAATCTTTTTCATCATAGCCACAAATTATTTCAAGCATTAATGCTGAATCAGAAACGGAACGAGTAATTACTCCTGCTTGATCGAGAGAACTTGCAAACGCAATCATACCAAAACGCGAACACCTTCCATAAGTTGGCTTTATTCCAACAACTCCACAATAAGCTGCTGGTTGGCGTACAGAACCACCAGTATCACTTCCTAGTGCTCCAGCACATAAAAACCCAGCAACTGATGCTGCAGATCCACCAGATGATCCACCAGGAACAACTTTTTCTCCGTCACTTTTTCTAATCCATACATTTTTAACAGGACCAAAATAGCTGTTTGTGTTCGCAGAACCCATAGCAAACTCATCCATGTTAAGTTTACCAAGCATGGCTGCTCCATTTTTTAAAAGCAAGTTAGATACCGTAGATTCATAAGTAGGGATGAAATTTTCCAGCATTTTTGAGCATGCTGTTGTTTTTATTCCTTTTGTACAGAATAAATCTTTAACACCAACTGGTATGCCCATAAGTGGTGAAATATTATCTTTTTGTTTCAAGAAGTATTCATCTGCTATTTTAGCAGCTTTTATCGCGATTTCTGGGGTTTTTGTTACAAATGCATTTAGTTGCTCATTTTCAACTGCATTAACATGCGTCTCTACAAGCTCAACAGCAGAAAAATCCCCCCGCCTTAGTCCATCATGCATCTCTGTAATAGTGAGCCTTCTCAATTCATTCATTAATATTCAATTTAGCAAGGTGTTAATTATAACAACAATAGGGCAGAAAATCTATATATTTATGATCGAAAACGGAAATACAACCGAGATCAATTCAGATTTCTGAAATGGATTGGTTAGTAGTACGTTTTAAATAGCCGGTTTGGCACACAATGCTAAGCCATAAGGGTTTAGCGTTTCTAAAATCAAATATCAACATCATGCACGTTAAGTGCATTGTTATTTATAAAGTCACGACGTGGTTCAACTATATCACCCATTAACACCGAAAATATACTATCTGCTTCTTCACAATCTTTTATTTCAACTTTTAACAGAGTTCTAGTTTCTGGATTGAGTGTAGTTTCCCAAAGCTGATCAGCATTCATTTCACCAAGGCCTTTAAATCTCTGCAGAGTTAAACCTTTTTTACCATAATCCATCACTATTTTTGCGAGTGCACTTGGAGACTTTATTTTTATTTCAGTTTCTTGCGACTGTAAAAATGAATCACCATTAAATAAGTCAATTATGTTATCAAGAGAACTCAATATATTCCGTATTTCTTTACTTTCAAGCATACTAAGCGAGAATACATATTTGTCTGCTAACCCTTGAAACAATTTAGCAATGTGAATTTCCTCATCTTTTACTTCTACTTCCCAATTATATTCACTATACATCAATTTTAAATATTTTAATATCTCATCAGCAGACAATAGAGCATTCTTTTTGCTTAAAATTAGCAATGATTCTAAGAGATCTTTTGGTATTTCCCTATCATAATTTTTGCTAATGTTTGAAATACTGAGGCACTTATTCAAAACGAAACGCAAATCTTTGCCTACACCATTTAATGTTAATCTTTTAATCGCTGAATTTACTATATACTCTTCAAAAGTTTCATCATCTTTGATATAAGTATCTTTAGCATTTTTTGTAACTTTATAGAGCGGTGGCTGCGCTATGTATAAATACCCTTTCTCAATTACTTCACGCATATGTCTAAAAAAGAAAGTTAGAATCAAAGTTCTTATATGCGAGCCATCAACGTCTGCGTCTGTCATAATGATAATTTTATGATACCTAGTTTTTTCAATATCGAAGTGCTCACTCCCTATTCCAGCCCCAATTGCCGTGATCAGAGAGCCAATTTCTGCAGATGAAAAAATACGATCCAGCCCTGCACGTTCTACGTTTAGAATTTTCCCTCTTAAAGCAAGTACCGCCTGTGTTTTACGATTACGTCCCTGCTTTGCAGTACCACCTGCGGAATTACCCTCTACTATAAACAATTCCGATAACTCAGGAACTTTTTCCTGACAATCGGCAAGCTTTCCCGGTAGAGTTGCAATATTAATATTGTTTTTATTTTTAACTAACTCTCGTGCTTTTCTTGCGGCTTCTCTTCCTTTTGCTGACCTAATCGCTCTTTCTACTATACTTGCTGCTAACTTGGGGTCAGTTTCAAGTATTGTACTCAACTTGTCAAAAACTATGCTCTCTACAACTGCCCGCGCTTCAGAACTGACCAATTTATCTTTTGTCTGTGAAGAAAATTTAGGATCAGGCATCTTGAGAGATAAAACACAAGTTAAGCCTTCTCTAACATCTTCTCCAGTCAAATTCACTTTTGCCTTCTTCAAAAAACCTTCATTGTTTGCATAGTTATTGATACATCTGGTTAGTGCAGATCTAAACCCTGCCAAATGCGTACCACCATCCCGTTGTCTTATATTATTTGTGAAGCATAGCATATTCTCATAGTAGGAATCATTCCACTCCATTGATATTTCTACACTGGTACCTAGATCTTTTACATTATCTCTAATGCTGGCAATTTTAGTAACATGTGTCTTATTCTTGTCTAAGTACCGTACAAAATTAGCTGTACCAAAATTATCTTCAGACTCTTTACTATCGTTAAAATGAGACTCTACATGTGGTTTATTACGGAGATCACGCAAAATTATCTCAATATTTGAGTTTAAAAATGCCAATTCTCTGATGCGACTCTCAAGAGTGGAGTAACTAAAATCAATACTACTAAAAGTCCCCGTTGATGGCATAAACGTTACTCTAGTTCCTCTTTTATTTGTGTTTTCATTAATTATCTTTAAAGATTCAATAGACTCACCATCTTCAAAGCGCATAAAATGTTCTTTTTTATTGCGCCAGATGGTTAATTCCAGCCAACTTGATAATGCATTCACAACTGAAATTCCAACACCATGTAATCCTCCGGAAACCTTATAGGTATTGCTGTCAAATTTACCTCCTGCATGCAATTGGGTCATTATTACTTCTGCTGCCGATATTCCTTCCTCTGGATGAATGTCTGTTGGAATGCCACGACCGTTGTCGGTTACAGAAACTGAACCATCTTCATTTATGCTAACTTCAATCTTACTACAATAACCAGCTAAAGACTCATCTATCGCATTATCAACAACCTCATACACCATATGGTGCAAGCCTGATCCATCATCAGTGTCACCAATATACATACCTGGACGCTTTCTTACAGCATCAAGACCTCTTAGGATTTTTATTGCGTCGGCGTTGTAGTTACTTTCCATGGAATTGCTTTATTTATAAATATTAATTAATATTACATTTGTATGTGCTGATTAGCAACATCTTTAAGTTGAGAGAAGGATCCTTGACATGTAGATAAAACATAACATATCACCTACACGAAGTGGTTTTACATGTTATTTCAATACATAAACTTAAGTTCAAATAATCATACAAAACTCTGCTTCATATTTTAAAATAAATGGCGACAATCAAATACAATTTACCTTCTCCTTTCAATTGGACTTTCTAGCTCAACACAGGATAAGTTGCTCATACACTCTTCTAATATTTCATTCTTTTTATCATTGTTTAATCTATTGCTGAACTCTTGACACCTTCTCTCAAGAGCTGAATGCGTAGTCATAATATACCTTACTGTTTCAGATGATAACTCTGGTAACTCGCTACGGATCCTTTCTTGTTCTGTTCCAGAGAAATTGGTGAAATTGGCTCTGGCCATTTCAGGGAATTTTTGTGTGATCGTTTCTTTTATCATTTCTCTAGCCTCTTCTCCATCGAGTGTAATAACCACTGATGGATGTAAGCCAGATAAAGACTCAAATAATTTATTGTATGTTCCACCTGCACAACTTTGACCTTGATTACCATAAGTTGTTGCAGCGTCTACAAGACCTTTTACAAACATATCCTTTCTATTTTTTATGCCTGCATCACTCAAAGGAATTCTTTGATTCTCTGTTCCTGTATTTCTATCATTGCAGGCTTTCCAACATAAAATAGCTGCTTGCTTTAATGTTAACTTACTATGATTGTCTTTAAAATTATCTCCTGTTCTATTGATAAATCTTAAGCATTCAAGTGCATGAGATTTATCGCCTTCTGTAAATTCATTTGATTGTTTGATGTACTCTTCAATGTCGGTTGTGTTGCCTCTATTTAGCTGTACATAGAATTCATCTTTGCTTAAATTCTCTTTATACTTTTCTATGAGTCTATCAACACTCAAGTTTATACTAGCAACTGCACTTGGGTCATGAGTAGTTTGTGCCATAAAAGGAATGGCTGCTAAATCTTGAAAGAAAATAGGCCTTTCTTCCTCTGGAATTTGTTGTATTAAATCGTTAAACTGCTGTATTTCTTCAATGAGTGATTTGTTTAGCAAACATAAGCACAATATAGGCAGTACCAAAAGCACACAGGAATTAATAATGTGTATAATTAAAAAAATGCTTAATGTTATTCTAATAACATTTTTTGGCCACGCTGATAATCTTTTTTCATTTTCCCTTGGTTTGAAAAAATAATTTACTAATGATAAATACAAAGAGAGCTGTACAAGAAGAAAAAATGAAGGAATCATACTTACTAATAAAACTATATTAATGAATCTTTTAATTTTATTAGTGTTGTTGTAAGCATTTTGCACTCTTTCTATTAAAGCCTGTGCTCTATTTCTATTTTGCTGTTGATTATTATTTTGACCTGCAAACATACCCTATTCTAACATTAACATATCATACTATAGAAAGAATGTAAATAAAGCAAGGAATTTAGAGCTGCTTTTATTTTTGTTTGATTGGGGATACCACTTCTATACTTTCCGCTCCATCTAAGGTACTATTTGGTTTTTCTACAGTAATCTTGGGAGTTACTTTATTCTCGATATCTGCTCCATATGAGCTAAGTACTTCAATGGCCTTTTCATTCCCACTATTGAGTGCAATATCCAAGGCATCCATTCCAGCTTTATTTTTGTGATTGATAAAATTCTTCAACCGATCTCTACCAAAGCTTTCTATATATTGTTTAATGATGAGTTCCACTACTTTTCCAGGACAATTATTAGCAGCAGGAAAAAGTATTGTGTTGTTATTATTATCTTTTTTCGTTATGTCTGCTTTGAGTTTATTTATCAAATACTCGATAACTTCTACTCTGCTATCATCCTTTGCTTCAGTGCATTGCCTAATAGCTAAAAATAAAGCTGTACGCCCATTATTATCAATATCTTCAATATTCTGTCCCTTGTCAACTAAGGCTTGTATTACACTTTTATTTCCATATAAAGTAGCAAGGTGAAAAGGTGTATGTCCTTCAGTGCTTTCTCTTTCATCAATTGACGCACCATTGCTAGCTAGCAATTCTATAAACTCTGGCGTGTTTGCAAAAATTGCAAGGTGCATTGGTGTTAAGTCATCTTTGCCATGATTTCCAGTTTTTGCGTTAACGTTTGCTCCGTTATTTATCAGCAATTTCGCTATTTCAAACTGCTTATACCCGATAGCAATATGTAGTGGTGTACGATTACGTTCATAATTATCATTGACATTTGCACCAAACTTTATTAGCAGCTCTGTAGCTTCAATATCACCCATCCGAATTGCAGAGTATAAGGAAGGAGATTCATCTTTTTCTATTTCCCCTGTCATACGAAATTAAGAACACAACAATTCATATATTATTAAGAATTATTATTAAGTTTTTATTAAAATAATATTAACAATAGCTAAGAAATTAAATTTTCATTAAAAATTAATCTCTATCAATGGTTATATAAGCAAATGTTTATATAACCATTCCAAAAGTGAAGAAGTGAAAAAAAGCTTTTCATGAGAAATTATAAATGATAAATTGTTAATAATGAATTATCGAGAATAAATTATGTGCTTTGGTTTACCTAACATAAACAGAGAAGGTTATTTATTTATAGTTGTTTCCTTTATCGTAACATGTATAGCATTCTCTATATCTTGGGGAGCTGGAATTACTTGCTTATTTCCAACGTTATTATGTACCTATTTTTTTCGTGATCCAGCAAGAGCTGTACCAAACAATAAGGACTTTATATTAAGTCCTGCTGATGGTGTAATTTCAAAGATAGAAGAAGTTAGTTACTCTTTATCAGAAGAGAATGAAGAAGAAAAGAAGTTTACGCTTGTTAGCATATTTCTAAGTGTTTTGAATGTCCACGTTAATCGTATACCAATATCTGGTACAATAAAGGAAATGAGTTATAAAAAAGGCAAGTTTGTTTCCGCAATAAGCAATAGGTCTAGTAATGAGAATGAAAAGCAGGTTATTGCGATTGAATATGAGAAGGGAAAAGAAATCATTGTAGAGCAAATAGCTGGATTTATTGCACGCCGTATTGTTTGTAATTTGAGGACATCTCAGAGTGTAAAAGCAGGTGAACGATTTGGAATTATAAGATTTGGTAGCAGAGTAAATATTTATATTCCCATTGGCATAGAAGTAAGAGTTTCAGAAGGGCAAACTGTTATTGGCGGTGAGACAGTTATAGCAGATTTTAATAAACAAGAGAAGCTTACTTTTGATGTTATATGAATAACGATGAAAGTAACAGTAAATTTTTACCTATTACCAAGTTATTCCCAAACTTTATAACTTTATTAGGTTTATGTGCTGGCCTTACTTCACTTAAATTCACATTTAATGAACAATGGGAATTTTCAGCAATTTTTATTATCATTGCAGCAATAATAGATGGAATGGACGGCAGGATAGCCAGAATTTTAAAATCAACCAGCGATTTTGGAGCACAACTCGATTCTTTTGCAGATTTTCTAAATTTTGGTTCAGCACCTGCTTTTCTTTTATACTTTTGGAAGTTAAATGAAATTAAAGTTGTAGGCTGGATCTTAGTAATGATATATGTAATCTGCATATCAATAAGACTTGCAAGATTCAATGTTTCGTTACATTCAGAACAATTATACTGGAAAAAATTTTTCTTTTCCGGTGTTCCAGCTCCTGTATGTGCTTTACTTGCTCTGTTACCAATAATTATTACCTTTCAATCTCATGAGAGTGAATACTTACTTCTTATAGAGCAATTTTTTAACGTAAAGAATACAGCTTGTTACTTTTTGGCCATTTCATTTTTTTCGATAAGTCATATTCCAACTTTCTCTGCAAAGTACATTTATGTTCCTAGAAGCCTATCCTATATATTTGTGTCGTTTTTTGGAGTATTGATCATACTGTTTATAAGCAAGCCCTGGATAACACTACCAATTTCAGGCGCATTGTATATACTTACTATTCCAATAAGCACTGGACTTTATATATACTACACATATAAAACTCATTAGCTATATAAAAGTAGTGAGCAGCATGATTGTAAAAGCAACTGATCTATTAAACTCTTTTTTATATATAAAGATATTCAACATACCATTTATAATTATTTGGGTAATTGCAACTGGGGTTTTTTGTACGATTCGATTCAAATTCATTAACTTTAGGTTGTTCAAATATGGGATACAAACATTATTCAACCTAGAGAGCCATAATAATAACGGCATAATCACCCACATTCAGGCATTTGCAACGGTAATTTCAGGAACAGTTGGTCTTGGAACAATATCAGGAGTTGCAATAGCTATTACAATAGGGGGGCCAAGTGCAGTTTTTTGGATGATAATTACCGGAGTACTTGGCATGTCAATAAAATTTGCTGAAGTAGTGCTTGCATTTACTCATCGCTCTGAAAACACAACTGGTGGGGCTTTTTATTATATGGAACATGGACTTGCAAAGATTGGATTTATGAAGACTGGCAAATTCCTTGCATTTATCTACGCAGTTATGCTGCTTGTTGCAATGATTCTAGGCGGCATACCATTTCAGGCAAATCAAATTGCAGCGTTGTCAAGTAACTTATTTGAATACAACACATCTGTTATTATCTCGCTATTTGTATTAATTGTAATACTGGGAGGAATAAAGCGAATTGCTTTAGTTGCAACAGGTTTAGGGCCGATCATGATAATGTTATATATAGGCATGTGTATATATTTAATCTGTGTAAACGGAAATAATCTACTGAATGCTCTATCTATAATATTTCAAGATATCTTTAACAAATCAGCTATAGGAGGTGGAGTATTGAGTGGATTAATAGCAGGGGTAAGAAGGTCAGTGTTTGCTAATGAAGCAGGTACTGGAACAGCAGCTATAGCACATTCGATTGTAAAAGAGAAAGACCCAGTTAAAGTTGGAAGTGTTGCAATGATTGCACCATTTGTAGACACAATATTAGTCTCATTTTTGACTGGTATTGTGATAATTATCACCGATATGCATATCACTAATACCGTAGGTGATATTACGTTAGTTAGCTCAGCATTTTCAACAGCCTTACCTTTATTTAGCAAGCTAGCTCTTCCGCTGATAATGTTTTCCTTTGCATTTTCCACAATCATAGCTTACTATTACTACTGTGAAGTTGCCCTAGTGTACTTATTTGGTAACAAAAAAGTACTGATATTGTTTCAGTTTTTTATAGTGGGTTCAGTGTATATAAGCTGTATATCAAAAAATATAGAATTTATATCTTATTTAGGTGATAGCCTGTTTATGTGCCTTATGATTCCAAATGCTGTTGCGATATATCTACTGAGAAGGGAAGTCTTAAATACAATAGATTCTTATTACAAAAGGTATTAAACATGATTTATAGAATGCTTTATATAGTGTTATTTTGCCTACCATTTAATGATGTATACGCTGCTTCAGTTTTTCATAAAAGTTATGACACTGCATTAAATGGAGTAAGCAACTTCATGAATGAAGTGTTGTTTTTCAAGATCTTTCACGTACCATTTATAATTCTTTTATTGGCCTTTGGTTATATATTTCTAACACTACGTTTTAGATTTCTCAACATAAGGATGTTTAAGCATGCGTTCGCTATTTTATGTGGAAAATATGACACAGATCATCATGATGGTCACATTACGCATTTTCAGGCATTTGTAACCGCGCTATCAAGCACAGTAGGTCTTGGAACTGTTGCTGGTGTTGCAATTGCAATTTCAATGGGAGGGCCAGGAGCGGTACCTTGGATGATGATCACAGGCTTTTTTGGTATGTCTGCAAAGTTTGCTGAAGTAACTTTAGCATTCAGACACAGAACAGAAGGCCAGGAGCAGTTATTCAGTGGTCCCTTTCAATATATAAGAAATGGACTAGAGGAATTTGGATTTAAGAAGCTTGGTATTGTAATAGCTGCAATATATGCAGTGTTTTTTGTATTGTCAGGTCTTGGTGGAAGTGTAGCATTTCAAACTAACCAAATGGTTTCAATATTATCTGGTTATTCAAATTGGATAGATGGTCATCCTTGGTTTCTCTCTTCCATAATTTCTACGTTACTTGCTCTGGTGATTATCGGTGGAATCAGGAGAATAGCTAAAGTCTCTTCTGCGCTGGTGCCTATTATGTCACTCATATATATTTTGAGTTGTTTCACGATTATTGCATTCAATATTCACAATTTTAGCAATACATTAAAAATATTGTTTTCCAGTATGATAGACTTCAATGCTGTTGGTGGTGGAGTAGTAGGAGCATTTGTCGCTGGGATTCAAAGGGCAATTTTTGCCAGTGAAGCAGGTGTTGGTTCTGCTGCAATTACTCACGCTGTAGCTAAAGATGAGGAGCCGGTTAGGACTGGTCTAGTTGCTATGATAGAACCATGCTTCGATACAATGTTAATTTGTTGTTTGACAGGAATAACAATAGTAATAACAGGCGCATACCAGACTGGCATTGGCGAGGGAATATTGATCACCCAAAAAGCATTTGAAACAGTTTCTTCTTGGTTTCCTATACTTTTAACCATCGCTGCGCCTTTGTTTGCGTTTTCCTCAGTAATTTCATTTGTATATTGTTGTGAAATGGGATGGCTGTATTTGTTTGGTGTAAAAAGTGTAGTAATATATCGTATAGCGGTGGTGGTAGTTGCATTTTTGTCAGGTTTGTCTAAAGATATAATGGCTATTGCTAATATTGGTGGGGCTTTATTCTCTTGTTTAGCACTCATCAATATGACAGCACTTATACTGTTTAGCAATCAGATTAATGATGAAGTTCAATGCTATCTAAAAAGACTGAGGAATAACAAGATCAACTAGATTTTTAGTATAATGGAGAAATATATAATTCTTATATTATCTTACGTAATCGGTTCAATACCGTTTAGCTTAATTATTGCAAAAATAAATGGTATAAATTTAAGAGAAGTAGGTTCAGGAAACATTGGTGCTACAAATGTTGCAAGAACAGGAAATAAGAGACTTGCTGTCCTCGCATTATTTTTAGACTCTTTGAAAGGATTTGTCGCGGTTTATACAGCACAACAATTTTGTGATAATAACGATTTTTATATATATGTATCTGCAATTTTAGCAGTTCTAGGGCATATGTTTCCTATTTGGCTAAGGTTCAATGGAGGAAAGGGAGTTGCAACAACTTTGGGAGTTTTGATAGCACTTAACATTTCTATAGCATTAGCATTTGTATTTGTCTGGCTAATAGTATTTTTTATCTTTCGGTACTCCTCTCTTGCTTCCTTGGCTGCTACTGCAGCAGCTGTTATAGCATCTTTCTTTTTTCAAAAGGAGTTATTCCTTATACTACTCACTGTAGCGATATTAATTTTCTTGAAGCATTACAAAAATATTGCAAATCTTCTGCAAGGCAGAGAACGTAAGTTTTTATGAGCTATGTCTCATTCCTTCTGCTACATTACTAGCGGATACTCCATGTGAGAGACGACTTGAGACCACTTCTTCTACTTCTTTTATTATTTCTTCCATGTTTTTTCCACTTTTTTTACATGCATCATCAAGTGCTAATTTTAGCTTACGTACATCATACTCTTCTAGCATCTTATTCATTTCTTCTTTCGTTATCTCTAATTTTTTCAATAAGATGTTCTCCATTACTCCCCTTTCATCACCTTTATACTGGCTACTCAGTCTGCTATACGCAATGCAACACTTCTTTTCTCGTGGCAAGGCTGACAGATTTTGCAATGTAGCATCTATTTGAGCTTCTATAGGGTTAACTTTCCTAGCCTTTTCAGCAGTTTCTGACCTAAATTTCTCGACTTCTTCTATTATTATTTCGTCAGCTATTCTCTTAGCTTCATTCAAAAATGAATCCTTAAGAGAAAAATCTATTCTAAGTAAATTTTGGTTTAAAAGCTTCAAAAAGACTTTTCCTTTGATGTTTTCGAGTTGATCGTCTAAACCATCCCCCTGTAGTTTATTTGTTATGTGCTGAGACAGCGCAAAGTGCTCTAATTTATTTAACTTTACAGAGCTGATATTTTTCATTAATGTCAGCACAATTTGTTCACTATACTGAGAAGTAAAACTTAGCAACCTTCTCATTAAAGGAACGCTTACTTCTGCAATAAAATCATCAACTATTTTTTGACTTTTATCATCTTCATAACTATTTTGGGCGTTACACCAAGCCTTAAGAATTTCTTTACTGTTTTTCTTATTTTTTAGCCTGTCTAACATAAACTTACGTGCTTCATTTTCTGCTTCTGTAAGGAGCATTTGTCTAGGTGGTGTAAATTTAATCTCTGGATCGGAATGAATACCCTCTAATGTACTTAACATTCTGTAGATAACACCAGTAAAACATGTGTTAGGAATTCGTTCTTTTCTAGAGAAAGTTTGACTATCCAGTAAATTTGCAATTAACGCGTCTTTTTTATTTTTTACAGCTTCTCTATCTCCATCATTGCAGGCTCTAAGAACTAACAGAAGAATTTGTCCACCAGTGAAGCCAGAGCTATGTTTCTCATTACCTTTGCAAAAATCTTGCAAAAACATTACTAATTTTCCCTTATTCTCATTACTAAATGGTTGACCATCAAGCATATGTAAGTAATTTATATATTCAATAAATTCTTCAAATTCCCTACTATTAATAGCGTCTTCTGTTACTGCATTATACTTGCGTATTAACTTACCAATATTATTACTAATATCGTCATTCAATTGATGGGGCAGTAAATGCTCATAAGTACCATCAAACTTATTTGTCATACTGCGAGTATTTTCTTTTATGCCTTCTAAAAAGAAACTTATAGCAGCTTTGAGTAACGTAAATGGATTAAAATCCTTTGGCCTTAATTCACTTTGTAATAGAATTAAAACCATTGCAAGTGGTATTGTTGCAAGTAACGAAACGAGTAGAAAAGTAATTGTAAAAGTTAGATATGTTACAGAAGCAAAAAATAAAAGGAAAGATGCTATCTTAATTTTATTTTTCTCAAAAAATATTTCCCAATATTCCTTTTTACTTATTTTTTCCTGCTTTGCAGCTTTTATGTCTTTATAAACGTAAAAAGTTTTTATTTCAGATCTAAAAAACAATGTGGCAAAAGATAAAAAGACATTGGCAGGATTAACTAAAATGCTTAAAGAAACAAAAGCTGCGAAGTAACTTGCTGTCTTTAATCTGTAAGAATCCTTTCCAGGAAATTGTATTTGGGAAACACCTATCATAGCCTACTCTCTATAATATTATGATATTGTAGTAATAACAAATAGCCTATAGATGTCAATGCTTAAGTATTTTACTGTCTACGCACTCATCGTATTCAATTTCAACTGTAGAGTGCGCAATTTCGAACCTATTTAATAGTATTTTTTTTATCTCATACAAAATATTAGTGTGTTGTCCATTTTGCTTTATCTTGGCATGCATAGTAAGTATAAAATAATTATCAGATAGTGACCATGCATGTATATGATGCACATCTATCACTTCAGGTAACTTAGATACAATCTCACTTTTTATCTCCTCAGCAGATACACTCTCAGGTGTACCTTCAAGGAGTATATGGCAAGAATTCTTGAGAATTTTATAGCCACTGTTTAAGATTATTACACTGACAAATACTGACAAAATAGGGTCCACTATTTGCCATCCGGTAAACATGATAATTATGGATGCAAGTATAGCAGCTACAGAACCTAAAATGTCTCCGATAACATGCAATACAGCACTTTTTATGTTTATATTACTTTCGCATTTACTATGTAATATAAAAAAGACTATAATGTTAGAGATCAGGCCAAGTGTGGCAATTATTAGCATTACTTTCCATTCAACATTGACCGGACAAATGAATCTCTTTATTGATTCAATTATAATGACCGCTGCAATGAAAAATAGAGTTAAACCATTAACAAATGCTGCAATTATCTGCAATCTGTGATACCCATATGACCTCTGTAAATCAGATTTCTTAGCTGAAAATTTGTGTGCTATCCAGCTTAAAACCAAGGCAAAAAGATCAGTGAGCATATGTCCTGCATCTGATAGTAGAGCAAGCGAATGTGAAATTACTCCACCTGCTATCTCCATAAGCATTGTTATTGCGACTATTATTATGGAATAAATTAAGCGCTTGGACTCTGCTATTGAGTGTTTGCCATTGTGCACTGCTGTCATATAAAATCTTTTTATGAGCAAAAAAACGTGGGTAACACTGGGCTCGAACCAGCGACCCCTTGCACGTCAAGCAAGTGCTCTACCAACTGAGCTAATTACCCATCGTAGCTTTAGTATAGTGCTTCAGTGAAATGGAAGTCAATTTGCTTTTAGACTTCTTGTTGAATGAAATTCCTTGACAAACCTTCCCACTTTCCTTATCATACCAATAAGAGTATTTATCCTTGTTTTTGGGCTCAACGACAAAATTCAGGTGTTTATTGGCAAATTACATAAAATTATAGTGGCTTTTTTTATTTTTCTACATTCAGCCAAATCGCGTTTGTTAGCACATTATCAATTTACATTATTAAAACTCGCTATATAGGGATTTTTTTGCCTTTTTTAAAATTGATAAATTTCTTAATATTTATAATTCCGCTACTTATTAACAGCTATGGAATTTTAGCTATATTCTCGATTTTTCATATTGAGTTAACTATCTATACTTTTTTATTAAGATATAAACTATACTAATATGAGAATTTACGTTTTCTTCAGATGAGTCACTTTATGCTTGATATTGTAAAGACTAATAAATTAGAGGTTAGAATTATGACAATCAATCAACAAATAAATAAAAATATAACTAAAGAAGAATACTTTAACAATAAGCATATCATAGAAGTTAAAGATTTAAATATTAAAGTAGAAGTTTATTCTCATAATTTAAGAGCAAGTAAAGTTGCTCACATTGAAAGTGAGATAAGAGAAACAGCTACTAATTTTAAAGATGCATTTAAGCTGGAGCCTGGTAGCTCAGAACAAACATTCAAAATTTATGTGTTTGATGATAAGGCTGATTACACTCACCTTGGTGGAACCGAACGTTTTGGTTCTTACCTTGGAGATGAAGGTGGTAAATGTTACTACAAAGGAGAAGCTGATGTTTTTGCTGAGATGTATGTCTATCAGCAAGGCGGCGTTCATAACCTTCAGCATGAATTTGCGCATGGTTTGACTTACTTGGCTACAGGAGGAAAATCTCTACCTACAGTATTAATGGAGGGAATTGCAGATTACTTTGAACATCATTCAGATCACAAGTTCAATGCTCAAGGGTCAAGTATCGATAAAACCGAAGCTGCAAATCTAGATTTAGATAAAATTTTAAGTTTAAAATATTCAAATAACAGCGAAGAAAATAGTTTGGTTTATAAGACAGGCCATGCGTTGATAATGTACTTACAGGAAAAAGATCCTAGTTTATTAAGAGACTACCTAGATGCTTTACGTCAAGGTAACTCAGATGAATCAAAAAGTTTCTTGAAAGACATAAAAGGACATGATGCTGACTTCAAAAGTTGGCTTGCTGAGAATGATACAGAAACTGCAATGGAACATCTCAACGCTTTGCAAGTTACAAAAGGAGATTTTATAGCAACTGGTCAAGAAATAGTGGGTGGAGAAATTAAAGATGTATCGTATTATAAAGCAAATATAGAAAAAATAGATGGAGAAAACGTTGGAAGTTTTTCTCCTGTAGAACATGTTGCATTTCATAATGTTGCTCGCGCTGTTAATAGGGCAACAAATGATAACCTCGATATATCAGAGGAATATCATTTCTTAAAGGTAATCAAAACTTCTGATGGACAGGTTAAGCTGACTTACTCTGATCAACAAGGTAATGAATATCAAAACAGTTTAGAGTATAAAAATCAGGCTTTAAGGACATTGTCAAATTACGATGAGAATCTAAAAAAAGTTTATGATAATGCATTAAAAGACCTGGATGAGCAGATTCGCAAGGAATCCGCTGAAGTACGTGAAAAATACCATAAGCAAGAGATTTCCTATGAAGAACTTTTGGAAAAATATAACTTCATTACTTCTTCCTCTCGATATGAAGAATTGAAAAAATCCTTACTTGATGAGATGATAGACACTGGTTCAAAACAATTAAAGGCAACTCAGAACATTGACGTAGAAAAGATGTTAGAAGAGATGGTTAATATCGATCCAAACCTAATCAGAGGTGCTCATATTAATCTACAAGAAGGTAAAGTTTTCTCTATCAAAGCTCTTGGTCACGGAGATATGGGTGCACTATCTATATATGATGGGAATACAAAGCTTGGAGAGTTGTCGAGCGAATCGGGCTTTTTTAAGCAAGTTGAAGGTCAAACTAAAGAAACTTTTGTTTTTGAGGACATATTGCACAACTTGAATACTCAATATGACGGTGGTGCTTATATGGCTATTACAAAAGAAAATGGTCATTATAAAGCTTCTCTGATAGATGGCAGAACAGTTGAACGTGATGAATACTTTGATGAAGCACATTTACATGAAAATGAATTGTTGCATCCTAGCACTGGACACATTCAAAAAGATTTAGATTCTCTGCTTCTTAGAGGGACCAAAATTCTAAATCATCAGGATTCAAAGCATGCTCAATATTCTGATGAGCAAAGAGAAAGCGGCGTAATCGTAGAAAAAGGAACATTATTGGATGATAAAGGGACTGATAGAACAGACGACGATGTATACGAAGCGGTTGTAAAGCAAGGAGGCGAAAATCTACATGCATTCAAAAATATGGGCTTCTATATCACTGAAGAGATGAAAAATGAAAGAGGTGAAGTTGTAAATGGGAGTAACTTATTCATTCATGATCACGGAAAAAATGTGCGCTATCAGTTACCTGAAGAAGTTACTCATCTAAAGTTAGTGCAAAAGGATGACGGATACAAATTGGTGCCAGCTGATGAACGTGGTAATGAATATAGGTATGATGCTCAAGGTAATACTATACCAGACGAATACAAATATATTGACCCAGTATTTGCACATGAATATGAAAAGAGAGATTATTCTCATAAACATATAAATGTGGGCCTTATAAACTTAGAAAAATATGCCCCTGGTAAACTTTTTACCATTAAACATGATCCAAATGATTACCATATACAAAGAAATTCCGGCGGTGAAATAGTTAGAATAAAAGATCAAACATATTTCACTAAAGTAAAACTATTTGATGGTGATGAAGAAATTGGAATGTTATCTAATAACTTCCATAACTTCAAAGGAAAAATATTCTTTTCTGCTGATTATAACTACAGTTATAACGATTTCCTATCATCTGTTTCTCCTCAAGTTGAAATTGAGGATATGGGAAATGGAAGTAAAAAAATAACTTTTGATCAAGGTGATGGCGATATCGGTGACACTAATAGAGGCTACACTGACTATCAGAGAATATTCACAAAAGAGAAACAAACCGAAAGTCCAAAAGGGCAAGTAAGTGAAACTAAGACAGAAGTTCATAGTACTACTAATGTTGTTGCTGAAGAGAGAAACGACAATAGTGAAATACAGTCTGATCAACCACAAATTCCAACAAGGGCAAAAAGGTCAGCTTCAGTGGAGGAGAAAGAGCAGGTAGTGTTGAAAGACACAATCTTGAAAATAGAAAAGAGCTATGATAGAGATGTAGAAGGAAAGCATAAGGCAAATGTAATCATAGATTATAATGATGTGAAAGCCTTGTATAATAGAGCAGAAGGAGCAGATAAGCAATCTGTGTTAGATTTTTGGAACAAACTGCATACATCGGATTATAAGATTGGTGCTTTGCCGGAAGACAAGTATTACTTTAAAGATGGCAAATTTCTAATTCACGATAGTGACACGAAAAAGCTTATAGTGTTACCTGAGGATAAGGTATCTATCAAAATAATGAAGGATGGTGATAGTTATAGTTTGGCTATATCAAATGGTAATGGCAAAGTAATAAGCAGCATTAGTAAAATAGATAATCCAAATTACGAATTGCTATCAGATTCAAGTCACTTCAGCTTAGAAACACAAGATAACTTTGAGTTATTAGATCAACATCATGAATATAATCTCTATCTAGAGAATGGTTTTGTGAAAATGTTCGACTGCGCAAGCGATCACGTTTATCACGATCATAACTCAGCCTATATATAATATACAAGGAGGGCCCTGCCCTCTTCTTGTCATTCAATTCGATGTTACCCCAGTTCTCTCTTCTGTCATCCCAGTGCTTGACACTGGGATCTAGTAAATTTACTTACTAGATATGAAAAGTTATTATACTTACAAGCAAGCACAATAAGGCTCTGTATATAGGTATAACGTCAAATCTAACTAAACGAATTTGGGAACATAAAAATAAAGTTATTTCTGGCTTTACATCAAAGTACAATGTGCAGAAATTAGTTTACTTTGAGATATTTCAAGATGTAGGTTCAGCTCTGAACAGAGAAAAACTTTTGAAAAGCTGGAAAAGAGAGTGGAAAATTGATTTAGTTGAAAGGGAAAAACCAAATTGGGCTGATTTATATGATGAAATTATAAAATAAAATGAGATCCCAGTGTCAAGCACTGGGATGACATCATCTGCTACATACTTGAATCACAAGAGAAGAATTCTGAAGCAAAAAGCTTCAAGGAAATCTTATGCAAAATCTAGTATTTACGGAATTTATATTATTTTCATGCACATTATGGTTTTTATAATTAACGGAGAGTGTGATATGGCGTTGAGTGATAATTTGAATGGTAAAACAGAACAACAGCTCATAGACGATGGTGACTTTATAAATGCTCTAGTAGGAAAGCTTAAAGCAGGAGCTGGTGATAATGGTGTTTACACTAAAACAACAGCAGAGAATACGTTTCTTAAAACTGCAGATCTTGCAACAAAAGTTGCAGCAAAACCTGTTGTTGAAGCTATATTCGATGCTAAAGATGGAAATGATAAAATCTCTGAAACAAAGGTAGGTGCTACTTTTGCTAAGAAAACTGATCTAGATAATAAAGCTAATATTGATGGTTCTAATGCAACTGAAGCTGGTGTGAATGCTATGTTAGGTAAACTAACAGACAAAGTTTTGAAAAATTCAGAACTTTCAGCAAAAGTTTCAGATAAAGCTGTTGTTGAAGCTATATTCGATGCTAAAGATGGAAATGATAAAATCTCTGAAACAAAGGTAGGTGCTACTTTTGCTAAGAAAACTGATCTAGATAATAAAGCTGATGCTAATGGTACAAATTTAGATGATGCTAAAGTTACTGCTATTTTAGAAAAGCTTACAGATAAAGTTGTGAAAACTTCAGAACTTTCAGCAAAAGCTGCAGACAAAGCCGTTGTTGAAGCTATATTCAATGCTCAAGACCTTACAGATCCTGCTAATCCTATAAATGTTGCTGAAACTAAAATAGGTGCTACTTTTGCTAAGAAAACTGATCTAGATAATAAAGCTGATGCTAATGGTACAAATTTAGATGATGCTAAAGTTACTGCTATTTTAGAAAAGCTTACAGATAAAGTTGTGAAAACTTCAGAACTTTCAGCAAAAGCTGCAGACAAAGCCGTTGTTGAAGCTATATTCAATGCTCAAGACCTTACAGATCCTGCTAATCCTATAAATGTTGCTGAAACTAAAATAGGTGCTACTTTTGCTAAGAAAACTGATCTAGATAATAAAGCTGATGCTAATGGTACAAATTTAGATGATGCTAAAGTTACTGCTATTTTAGAAAAGCTTACAGATAAAGTTGTGAAAACTTCAGAACTTTCAGCAAAAGCTGCAGACAAAGCCGTTGTTGAAGCTATATTCAATGCTCAAGACCTTACAGATCCTGCTAATCCTATAAATGTTGCTGAAACTAAAATAGGTGCTACTTTTGCTAAGAAAACTGATCTAGATAATAAAGCTGATGCTAATGGTACAAATTTAGATGATGCTAAAGTTACTGCTATTTTAGAAAAGCTTACAGATAAAGTTGTGAAAACTTCAGAACTTTCAGCAAAAGCTGCAGACAAAGCCGTTGTTGAAGCTATATTCAATGCTCAAGACCTTACAGATCCTGCTAATCCTATAAATGTTGCTGAAACTAAAATAGGTGCTACTTTTGCTAAGAAAACTGATCTAGATAATAAAGCTGATGCTAATGGTACAAATTTAGATGATGCTAAAGTTACTGCTATTTTAGAAAAGCTTACAGATAAAGTTGTGAAAACTTCAGAACTTTCAGCAAAAGCTGCAGACAAAGCCGTTGTTGAAGCTATATTCAATGCTCAAGACCTTACAGATCCTGCTAATCCTATAAATGTTGCTGAAACTAAAATAGGTGCTACTTTTGCTAAAATTGACGCTTCCAACCTTACAGATGCAAAAAATCAAAAAGCTTTTGCAGAAGCTATCCTTCCTGCTAAAGATGGCAAACAATCAATCTTAGTAAATAAACTTGGGAAAGCTTTAGACAGGGTTCAACATAATGCTGACGACAAAGTATATGGTGCTCAAGGTAGTGAAAAGATAGCAAAAGATTTCTTAGCTGATAAAGGATTAAAACCAACGCCTGAAGATGTAGCCACCGAGCTAGTAAAAAACCCAAGTTTTCAAGCTAGTGCCAAAATTGCAGTCAATGCTCAAGATGCAGGATTTCAAGAAGCTGTAAAGGCAGTAATGTCACAGCCATCTTTTGAAATTCCACAAGATACAAGTTCAGCACTTTCTTGGGATTGGTAATGTAAGTGCTAGTGAATGACATTTTGCGATGTCATTCACTGTTGTCATTCCAGTATCACATGCTGGAATGACATCCTTGTTTTATTGCAACTAATTTGCAGTGATTTTTGTTTTAATGTAAATGGAATATAGTCCTATTGCTGCTGCGTTTGAAACATTTAGACTATCAATTACGTTTGACATTGGAATTTTTAAAAGATAATCACAACTTTCTTTCACTAATCTCCGCATTCCTTTCTCTTCAGAACCAAAAATAATTACTCTTTTTTGCCCAAAATTCTTTATTTCATCTATATTTTCCTTTGCATTGCAATCAAACCCATAACACCAGTAGCCTATCTTTTTTAAAGACTCCATCGTTTTTACTATGTTTGTAACGTATATTAGAGGAACAATATCCAGTGCTCCACTTGCTGCTTTTGCGATAGATGCATTTTCGCTAGGTGAATGGTGATGTGGTAAAATCAGTGCATCAATGTTGAAACAAGCTGAGGTTCTTAAAATCGATCCTATATTGTGTGTATCAGTAATTTGATCTAAAATGACTATAGTAGAGCTGTTTTCAGCTATTTCTTCAATATTTAAGCTATGAAAAATAGGAGTAACTTTTAAAGCAATTCCTTGGTGATTTACACCTTTGGGTAAAACATCATTGAACATTTTGTTCTCTACCAGTCGAGGTTTAATGCCCTTACTATCTGCACATTGTTTAATTTCTTTCTCAAATTCTCTGTAGAAATTTTCTGTTACTAACAGTTCTATACACCGCCTATTTTTGTTTCTTAATGCTGAAATACAAGTGTGCTTTCCATATATCCAACAGTTTTCATTAGCTTTTGATGATTTCATCTCATTATTGAAAATCAGTTTTTTATAGAATAAGCAATATTTTACTGTGTTTATATATTGTTGTAAAATTATGCAGTTCAATTAATGAATTTATGTCAGATGATGAGTTAGATTGGCAAAAAAATGTTAAGCCAATAGAATGTGGAAAAGTTACTTTGAAAGTTGATCACAAAGTAAATATAATAAAATCTATGATTGATAAAGGTGCCTCTAGTTTACAAGAAAATTTTCTTAATACTGATAATGGTGATTCATCATTTTGTCTTGACTACAATACAAAATTAAAGATCGATAGGGGCAAATATTTTATAAGCGATAAACTCGATTTGCATGGCTATAGTATAGATAATGCTTATTGTCAATTGATAGATTTTATTATCAAAAATTATCAAGCAGGGAATAGGTGCTTATTGGTAATTACGGGGCATGGTAATAGTACAGATAAAATAGACACTATAAAGAATAGCTTAAATAAGTGGTTGAATGACACAAAAGTTCGAAATATGATCTTATACTATCAGCAAGCCATAAAAAAACATGGTGGCAAAGGAGCTTTTTATGTCTTATTAAGAAGAAATAAAGGTTAATTTTAGAGTACCTATTTAGGAGTACCTTTCTTAGAATTCACGTGTTGAAGAATGATTTCTGCTAAACCTTTACTAATTCCAGGTACGTTTTGAATTTCAGCTAGAGAAGCTTTGCTTATATTTTCTACCGAACCAAAATGAGACATGAGTGCCTTCTTTCTTTTACTGCCAACACCGGATATTTCACTTAATTGTGAAGCAAAAAACTGTTTATCGCGTTTTTTTCTGTGCGAAGTTATTGCAAAACGGTGAGCTTCATTACGCAGCAATTGTAAATAAAGCATGACCTTACTGTCACTTGCTAGAGTAAATTCTTCTCTGCTCGGCACATAAAATCTTTCATTTCCTGCATTACGATCATGACCTTTTGCCATACAAGCAAAAGGAACTTTTATATTCAATATTTCCAACACATTCTGCACTATGGAAACATGTCCTGGACCGCCATCAATCAGTAAAAAATCAGGGATTATATCTTTTATATTGCCAGAGAAACGTCTAGTCAGCACTTCTCTCATCATTTTATAATCATCACCTGAAATTTCTTCTTTTATAGTAAATTTTTTGTATTCACTTTTTAAAAAACCTTCCTGCCCTGCAACAATCATCACACCAACTTGTTGATTTCCAGATATATGGCTATTATCATAAACCTCGATACGCTTTGGAATATTTGGTAACGAGAAGATCTTGCTAAGCTCTTCGAGCTTTTCTAGGTTATTTCTATAATCAGTAAGCTTCTGCTCTAAGCTATGCTGAGAATTATTGTAAATAAAATTCAACAAATCACGTTCTTTACTATTTTTCGCATGCAAAACTTTTATTGATTTTTGAGTAAGAGCATACAGTGCTTGTTCTATAATTTCCTTATCCACAATAGAATATGGAACGTAAATTTGCGCTGGTGGTGTGTTAACTGGATTATACAAATTGACCAAAAAGGTGGATAAAATTTCATCATTTGAATGATCACTACAATTCTCAATGAAGTAAGGAATGCTTCCATAGTTACCTTTATCTCTGAAAGATAGTACACCAATGCATGCTAAGTCTGCCTCACGTACAACGCTAAAGAAATCTGCATCTTCTTCAAAAGAAAAATCCATTGGCTGCATTTGAATTTGCTGAAGAAATTTCAATCGATCTCTATAGACAGCAGCAAGCTCGTAGTTCATCTCCCTACTGCACTTTTCCATTGTAGAAAATAGCTGTCTTTGCACTTCTTTATTCCTTCCTAGCAGAGTATCTTGTGCTTGTTTTACTGATTTGCAGTAATCATCTTTTGTAATTTTATCTACGCATGGTGCTGAACAGCGCTTAACTTGATACTCAAGACATGGTCTTTTTGTTGAAGAGAAATATTGATCTGAACATACTCTTAAGAGAAAAGCTTTTTGCAATGATAATATAGTGTTCTTAAGAGCAGCAGCAGATGGAAAAGGGCCGTAGTAATGAAACTCATTCTTCTTAAACTTACCTCTATATTTCGCTATTCTTGGATAATCATGCTTAGAAATTATTATATAAGGATAAGATTTTCCATCCCTAAGCAAAATATTATAAGATGGTTTTAACGATTTTATTAACTGTGCTTCAAGAAGCAATGCTTCGATTTCATTCTCAGTGATGAATATTTCAACCTTAATAACCTGTGAGATCATTACTCTGATTCGTTCAGAAAGGTTTTCGAATTGAAGGTAGTCGGATAATCTCGACTTCAAGTTTTTTGCTTTACCAATGTATAAAACCTTATTCTTATCTCCAACCATCTTATAAACGCCACAGGATTGTGGAGATGATTTGATTTGTTCCTTATATTGCCTGAGTATTTATCAATTGTTTAACCTGTATAAGGTTAAACTCTGCTACTAAATGAAAGGTAGAAACAACATTTGCAAGCAAAGATAACCTGTTTATTCTAAGCTCATTAGAATCACAGTTAATCTTTACACTGTCCATAAATTGATTGATAAATGGAGCAAAACGAGCAAGTGCATCAAGCGCTGTATTAAAGTAGTTATTTTCTATCGCTTGTTTTATGTTTTTACAAGCAGCTATAGCACAATTTGATAGCGCAATCTCCTCATCTTCAATCAAAAACTTCTTACTGTAAGATGCATTATAAGTAGTGCCATCACTTTTTCTCACTTTGCTCATCATGTTACTGGCTCTTTTATAAGTGCTTAGAACCTGTTCACCTTCTTTTGTACTAAGATAACGATCCAATATCACAGTTTGCTTTTCCGCTTTCAGCAGATCATTAATATCGACTTTATATAGTATTGAATCTACAACATCTTGCCTCATATTTCTATTTTTTAAAATAACCTTGAACCTTTCTAAGCAGAATTTAAATACTAGTTCTGAAATTTGTTTTTCACTTGGCTTATCAACTGGAGTTATATTTTTATTCAATAGAAGTCTTGAACATAAAGATACTGACTTATCTATCAGCAATCTAATTGGAATATGCAAATTATTTTCAAGTATTGTTCTAATTATACCAATTGTCATTCTCCGCAAACCAAACTGATCATACGAACCAGAGATTTTCTCACCTGCTGCAATTAAACCAACCAAACTATCCATCTTGTCTGCAATAGCTACAGCAATCGCAGTAGGAGATTTAGGACATTCTTGCTCCGATCCAATTGGCTTATAGTGCTCAGTTATAGCTTCTACTACTTCTTTATCTTCTTGAAAATAAGAAGCGTAGTATCCACTCATTACTCCTTGCAATCCCGGAAATTCTTTCACTATCAACGTTGCAAGATCTGCCTTTGCTAAATATGCAGCACGTTCAACTTTAATTAATGAAGCATGTGGAATAAATATCGCTATATACTTTGAAAGAGCGATAATACGCTTCACTTTTTCTTCTACGCTACCGAGCGAAGCATGAAATGAAATAGAGCTCAATTTTTTGACATAGTAATCTAGGTTTTCCTTCTTGTCTTGAGATATCAAAAACTGGGCATCAGCAAGACGTGCTTCTAATATTCTTTCATGGCCTTTGACAACTTCATTATTGTTAACATTTACAACAGTAACAAAATGTGAAATTTTCTGTCCATCACTTAAAGCAAGATACTTTTGCTGCGCATTAATTATACTAAGTATTACTTCCTTCGGTAATTCTGATGATTTTACTTTACCAAATAATACTATTGGCCACTCTATAAGCCCTGCCAATTCATTAAGTAAATAATCATTTTTTTCAAGTTGTAAGTTCTGCTCTTTTGTAAACTTATTAATCTGATCTAGTATAAATTGCTTTCTTTTGTCCAACTGGAGAATGACATTATTTTTTTCTAACAATTCAAAATAGTCTTTGGGTGTTTTAACAGTAAGTGCTGCATCACCCGAAAGAAACCTATGACCATACGTTACGTTGCATGCTGCAACCCCTGCAAAAGATACAGGTATTATTTCGTCATTAAAAATACATAGAATATTTTTAATTGGCCTAACCCATCTCTCTTTTCTTTCACCCCATCTCATGCTCTTTGGCCAAGAAAAGTTTTTTAGCATTTCCTCTAGTTGATTTTTGAGAAACCCGTTGATGTTAAATAAGCAGCTTTCTCTCTTAATGAAGTAAAAATCTTCATCGTTTACTTTGCGAATGAGTAAATCTTCTTCAACTTTGCGATTTTTTCTCAAAAAACCTTCGATAGCACTTTTCGGTGCATTAACTCTTGGTCCTTTAATCTCATTGTTAGAATCTTTTAGCTCCAAAGCACTTATGCCATCAATAAAAAGAGCAATGCGACGTGCAGTCACATAAACTTCTATAGATGCAAATTTCACATTATTTTTACTAAAAGCATTAGTGATATAGCTCTTAACCTGAGCTGCAGATGAATTCTGCATTCTTGATGGAATTTCTTCTGAAAGACATTCAAACAATAATTGTGACAACATATTCTACTTTGCTCTATATAATTCACAGCATTTTTTTGTTAACTCTCTCACTCTACCAATATAGGCTGTACGTTCATTCACACCAAGCACACCTCTTGCATCAAGTAGATTAAGTAGATGGCTCGTTTTAATACATTGGTCATAAGCTGCTATCGGCAATTCTTTTTCAACAAGGAATTTACACAGTTTTTCTGTATCCTCAAACTGCTGTTGTACTACTTTAGTATCATAATAATCAAGTGCCAGGTAAGAAAACTCTCGCTCTCTTTGTTTAAAAATATCTCCATAAGTTGCACCGCCACCGTTCCACATTATGTCGTAAACATTATCTACACCCTGTATGCACATTGCTAAACGCTCTAACCCATATGCTACTTCACCAGGAATTATTCTGCAGTCAATACCTCCCACTTGCTGTATATAAGTAAGTTGTGTTACTTCCATTCCGTTGCATGTAACCTCCCAACCAAGACCGGATGCACCAACACTTGGGTTTTCCCAATCATCTTCAATAAACTTAATATCATATTCTTTTGTCGATACACCAAGAGCTTTTAAGCTATTTAAGTAAACATCTTGCAAATTGCTGCCAGATGGTTTTATTATAACTTGGTATTGATGATGCTGATATAAGCGATTAGGGTTGTCGCCATAGCGTCCGTCTGCAGGTCTGATTACTGGTTGTAGATACGCAATTTTTGTTGATTTTTCGTCGATCGCTGACATGATTGTTGCGGGATGTAGTGTTCCAGCTCCAACTTCAGACGTATATGGATGAAGTATAGTACATCCTTCATCTGCCCAAAAATCTTGTAATCCCTTTATTATATCCTGTAGATTCACGCAGACTGTATATCTTTTAAACTGAATACATAAGCAAATAAGTACTATTCTATACTTATTTTTTTAATAGTGCCATGAAAATAGTCACTCAAGGCTATTGAACTTTCTTTTACATACTCAAATATGCTTTTGTTTAAAACAATCGCATCATGCATAGTCAGATCGCAGAATATAAATGCAGTCAAGTACAATAAAATCACTGCATAAAACACATGAAAAATCCCTTCAAATGTGATTGATATTGCATTGTTATAACTAAGCTGTATCGTACTTATCGGCCATGGTTTTATTACTTCTACAATATTAAAAAATAAATAAGGTATTATAAAGAAAAAGAACAAATGCATAAGATCATTAAACCAAAATGGACATTGAAGTATTGCTTTACATATACTTAGATAGAATTTACTTACAGTATAATAAATTGATATTATTGCCGGCATCGAAAGCGCAACAGTCAGCACCTGTCCTGATGCTATTTGTATTACTATATTCTCATCACTGCTGGCTGAAGGATCTTGAATGTGAAAAATGGATATTGCAACTAATTGCAACACTAACATAACTATTGCTAGCTTGGTAAAAATGGCAGCTACAACTATGCCTGTATTCGGCATTTTATATAGTATAAAATCACCTCCGTATGTAAGCATTAATATAATGTCGGTAATAAATAATATTAGAAAAGAAGACCAATAATGCTGCCAACCCGGTAAATACCCTACTCCTAAAAAAGAGCTTACTATTTTGGCAGGAAAAACCTTGCCTAGCACCTTACCCAAAAATTGAAAAAAAATCCCCATGTCCTAACTAACACTTGACTTATATTTTTCACAATACTGAATTGTAATGGACTTATCAATACACTTCTTGCATAGAAAAAAGGCAAATAGTTAAAAACGATCTAAACCGTTGCCCCTTTATATTAGTAGCCTCCTTTTTTGTCATCCCAGTGCTCCGACACTGGGATCCAGCCTTTCTTACCAATAAAAACTTAGAATAAGTCTCCTTTGTGCTCAAAAAATTCCTGGATTCCAGTGTCAGCTACTTGAATGACATCTTCAATCTCCGTATAGCTATGCGTCACGCGCTGGCCTGAAGCTTTAACTATAAGTATTAAAAAATTTACCAGGCAAAAAAAAGGCAAAAGAATCCCCCAGTAGTGAGTTTTATAATGTAAATTGGCATTGTAATAATGTGCTAACGCTTAAAATAAGCGTGTTTTGGCTGAATGTAGAAAAAATAAAAAAGACATGCAGCCGCTATAATTTTATGTAATCTGCCAATATATACCTGAGTTTTTTACTGAATTTTTGTTGTTAAATCTGCAGAGATTAAAAACAAGGATAAATACTCTTATTGATATGATAAGGAAAGTGGGAAGGTTTGTCAAGTCACTTCGGCCAGCTACCTATTTAGATGTTCCACACTGCTAAGACTTTTTGCAACATCAAGTGCAGCATAGGTAAATATTGCACTTGCACCTGCACGTTTAAAACCAATTAAAGACTCATAAATCACTCTGTCATAATCCAGCCATCCATTATTTGCTGCAGCTTTTATCATTGCATATTCGCCGCTTACTTGGTAAGCAAAAATCGGAAAATTAAACTTTTCACTTGCTGTTTTTATTACATCCAAGTATGGCATACCTGGCTTTATCATTATAAAATCTGCGCCTTCATCTATATCCATTTCGATTTCGCAGATTGCTTCTCGTGCATTTCTATAATCCATTTGATAACCACTTTTGTCGATGAAATTTGATGACGCACACGAACCGACAACTTGCCTGAATGGCGCATAGAAGCTAGAACAATACTTTACTGCATAGGACAATATTGACACATTCTGAAAGTCATTATCATCCAACGCTTTCCTTATTTTTCCTATCCTACCATCCATCATATCAGAAGGAGCAACTATATCGCATCCTGCTTTTGCTAAAACAAGCGCTTGCTTACATAATGCTGACACAGTCTCGTCATTTTCTACATCTATCCTACTGCTTTTTAAAATGCCATCATGACCGTGAGTAGTGTATGGATCTAGTGCAATGTCTGCAATAACGCCAATATCAAGTATCTTCGATTTTACAGCACGAATCGCTTTGCAGATTAAATTATCAGGATTATACGCTTCCTCGGCGTTTTCAGATTTTAGTTTACTATCAACTACAGGAAAAATTGCAACAGCATTAATCCCCGAGTCCTTAGCTTTCTGAATTATAGAAATTAATCCATCTATTGAATAACATTTGATATCAGGTAAGCCAGAAATTGGCTCAATTGTTTCTTCCCCGTCATGAACAAATAAGGGAAAAATCAAATCATTTACTGATAAAGTGCTTTCACTTGTTAAATTGCGCACCCACTTGCCTGAGCGCCTACGCCTTAACCTTGTATTTGGAAAATTAAACATTGGATCCAGGCAAATTCCCAGTAAAAAGCAACACTCCTGAAATGAGTATTACCCAAAGTACCGATATTGGCAAAAATACTTTCCAACCAAGACGCATTAATTGATCATAACGATAACGAGGTATTGTAGCTCTAATCCAAACAAATATAAACAAAAGTACAACTATCTTCAAAACAAACCAGATTAAACTAGGAATTTTATACAGCAAACTAAGCTCTAATGGAGGATACCACCCTCCTAGAAAGAATATTGTCATCATAGCACTTGCTAAAATCATATTTGCATATTCTCCCAAGAAAAAGAGAGCAAAAGGCATTGATGAATACTCGACGTTATACCCAGAGACGAGCTCTGCTTCAGCTTCTGGTAAGTCAAATGGGTGACGATTAGTTTCGGCAAGCAAAGAAATAAAAAATATTATTCCTATAGGCATTAGTAATAAATCAATCCAAAATGGCATATTATGTTTCGCTACCACCATCTCTCCAAGATTTAATGTGCCAGTTGTAATAACAACTATAGCAACTATTAGACCTATTGAAACTTCATATGAAATCATTTGAGCAGCTGACCTTATAGCGCCAAGAAATGCATAATTAGAATTACTAGACCAGCCTGCAATAATAATGCCATATATTCCCAAAGAGGATATAGCTAGCACATAAAGCACTCCAACATTAATATTTGCTATTACCTTAGGGATTATTACCTGCTGTCCATTTTCTGTAATTATTTCAGCTCCAAATGGTATAACTGCCCAGGAAATTAATGCTAAAATAAAGGTGAGCATTGGAGCCATAATGAACAGTATGGTGCTCGCTCTAAATGGTATTATCGGCTCCTTAATCAGGAGCTTAATAGCATCTGCAAATGGCTGCAATAGCCCAAAAGGTCCAACTACACTCGGGCCGTGCCTTAGTTGAATTGCACCAATAACTTTACGCTCAAAGTACACTAAATATGCTACTGAAAGCAAAAGTGGAATAAGAAGAAAAAGAATATCAAATATCAAGTACATGCAACCCTAAATCAAAAAAATAGTTCATAATTGTGGCAATAAAAAATACAGCAAATGCTCTAGACACAAAAGACAATGTCCCTATTGAAATCAATAGGACAACACTTTTCTGTACAGCATTTAGCTTAATAGAATAGTAAAATGATATGCATATGAATGACACTAGTGACATCATAATTAAGATCATTGTGAGAGGCAAATAATTCCCTCTTCCCTCGGTAACTATAATAAATGTTATTGCCATCCATACATATCCTTCCGTAAATAGTACAATAATATCATTGATAAAATCAACTAGCTTATAAACGAACTGTTTTTCTAATCTATTTTGTTCTTTACACAAAAATATAGAGTTTAATTTTCGTTGAAAATATACCAGAGTTATTAGTAATAATGGTGTTAGAATAAATAAAATATTAAGTAGAGTGTTCATAAAAATCCTTAGTACAATCTGCCATTATTTTTGAAGCACGACCTATTGAGTCTGTCATATAAAAATTACACTCCTTTAAAGTAAAAGGCGTATTACTTAAATTTATTTTACCATTGCTGATTGGTACCCATGTATTTTTTACCACTTGATCAACACTTCTAAACTGTGGACCGATAGTATCTAATTTTTTTCTCACATCAAATAAACTATCATATAACAAGGAAAGGCTCAAATATTGGGATAAATTTTTAATAATCAACCAATCTTCCTTTGCTTCACCAGGAGGAAAAACAGCTAAATTTGTTCTCTGTACTCGCCCTTCAGTATTTACATAAGTTGCATATTTTTCTGTGTATGCAGCTCCAGGTAGAATGACATCTGCTATATGTGCTCCCCTATCACCATGGTGGCCTTGATAAATTACAAATGTATTTTCTAATTTTGATGTATCAATTTCATCTGCACCAAGAAGATAAACAACTTCCACCTCGCCACTTTCTGCTTGCTTTAGTATTTGACTAATATCTTTTCCATCTTTTTTAGGAACAAATCCAATATCGAGTCCACCAACTCTTGCTGCAGCTTTATGCAGCATATTAAAGCCATTCCAGTTGTCTCTGACCATGTTAAATTTTTCTGCAATTTTGCCAGCTAGAATTAGAATTGATTCAGAATCATCTCTTATTAATGCATCTTGACCAATGATCAGCATAGGGTTTTGGGCGGCTACCAGCAGCTCACAGAATTTATGACTTCCATTTGCTATTTCACTCAAAATATCAGGATTATCGCCCAATTTCTCAACATGATACAAATATTCAATGTTAGGACCAATGCTTGCAATAGGAAAATTGCCTTGTAAATATCTCTTTCTCAATCTTGCATTAATGATTGGTGCTTCTATCCTTGGATTCGTATTGATTAGCAAGCATAAATCTGCACTTTCTATACCCTGAATAGTGGTATTGAACACATAAGATCCACGATTACTTGATATAAGATTTACACCATCTTGCCTGCAGTCTATATTCCCCGAACCAAGCTTCTGCATCACTTCTTTGAGTAGAAGCATAGACTCACAATCTGCTAAATCACCTGCAATTGCAGCTATTTTATTTGATTTTGTATTCTTTAATTTCTTTGCAGCAATAGTTAATGCTTCATTCCAATCAACTGGGGCTAATTTACCATCTTTTTTTACATAAGGTTGATCAAGACGCTGAACTTTTAGTCCATCATAGGCAAAGCGGGTTTTATCTGATATCCATTCTTCATTTACCTCTTCGCTCAGTCTTGGTAATATTCGCATAACTTCCAGGCCACGATAATCAACTCTAATGCTACTTCCTACAGCATCTAGCACATCTATAGTCTCACAATGTGATAGCTCCCATGGACGCGCTGTAAAGGAGTAAGGTTTTGAAGTTAAAGCTCCCACCGGGCAAAGATCTATAATATTCCCAGATAATTCAGAGCTAATATGCCTTTTTATGTAAGTACTAATCTCTATATTTTCTCCCCTTCCAATTCCTCCAAGTTCATTTGTACCTGCAACATCAGACAAAAATCTAACACACCGAGTGCAATGAATACACCTGTTCATTGCAGTTTCAATCAGCGGACCAAAATGTTTTTTTGGCACAGCCCTCTTATATTCATCAAGTCTGCTGATCCCTTTACCATAAGCCATCGTGATATCTTGCAAATCGCATTCACCACCTTGATCACAAATTGGGCAATCAAGCGGGTGGTTTATTAGCAAAAACTCAAGTACACCTTCACGCGCCTTTTTTACCTTGGGAGTATCCGTGTGAATAACCATACCCTCTGCAACTGGCATTGCACAAGAAGCTACTGGTTTTGGAGGGCCACCCTCAACTTCAACCAAACACATTCTGCAGTTACCAGCAATTGCTAAACGCTCATGATAACAAAACCGCGGAACTTCAACGCCCACAACTTCACAAGCTTGAATTATAGTGAGCCCATGCTCTACTTCACATTCCTTAAAATTAATAGTAACTTTAACCACAACTACTATACAGCTTCCCACTTTATAGGATTGCCGCTTACCTCATCTTCAACTAGATTGCCGTTATCGTATTGAGCAGACATATAGTTCATACGTGAATCACGGTCTATATATCTAACCGGCTTTACCGGTTTATCCTTATACATTTTTTGTTCTGCTTTCTTACGCTGAGTAGGGTTATTTTTACTAGCTGTTTTCGCTTTTCCGCCTGCTGCCATATAAACTCCTAAAAACTTCCTATTTTATTCTAACATTTAAGTATATACCGTCAATACCAAATAGCTTTAAAGTTTTAATAGTCCATCATTACAATCATCATTTGAACAAAATACTTTCTCTTGATGCTGCTCAAGTGTGTAACTTTAGAATCCCCAAAAAAGAAAATGTAAGTTACTTTGATGATATCATTTTCTACGTCTTATAAATAGACATTCATGTAGCCGTAAATTAAGCTATAAACTCAATACAAAGATCCTTAATTATTAATCTCATAGTACTTCTCAACCAACTTATTTAGCAACCTTACACCAAAACCTACTGCCCCTCTTGGAGAAATATCAGTGCCTTTTTCGTGCCAAGCAGTGCCTGCAATGTCTAAATGTGCCCAACAAGTGTCGTTTACAAAACGCTGTAGAAACTGTGCAGCCATTATACTATCTCCACCAGAACCTGCAGGAGCTATATTTTGCACATCAGCAATCGGCGAATCAATAATTTTGTTATAAGTTTCATTCATAGGAAAGCGCCATAATTTCTCATTTACTTCATTTCCTGAATCAATCAGATGATTCGCTAATTCATCGTTATTTGAAAAAAGACCAGCATATTCATTATTTCCCAGTGCAACCACTATAGCACCAGTTAAAGTTGCGAGGTCGATCATAAATTTCGGTGCAAATCTATCTTGTGTATACCATAAAGCATCCGCAAGTATTAGTCTTCCCTCTGCATCGGTATTTAATATTTCTATTGTTTGTCCAGACATTGAAGTGACTACATCGCTCGGTCTTTGAGCATTACCATCCACTGCATTTTCTGCAAGTGCAACCACACCAATTGCATTTACTTTTGCTTTTCGCCCAGCTAGAGTACGCATCACTCCAACTACAGTAGCAGAACCTGCCATGTCATATTTCATTGATTCCATACCGCGTGAGGGTTTAAGTGACACTCCACCAGTGTCAAACGTTATACCCTTGCCTATAAAAGCTATTGGTTTTTGTTCTTGAGAAGCCCCATTCCATTTTATCACCACTAACTTTGGCTCTTTACTACTTCCTTGTGCTACTCCAAGCAGGGCTCCCATTTTTTTCTCTTCCATTTGCTTTTTATCAAGCACTTCAACCTCAAGACCAAGTTTAGTAAGTTCAGCTTTTATACGATTAGCGTAAGACTCTGGATATAAAATATTAGGTGGCTCAGTAGTAAAAGCACGTGCAAGAAAAATACCTTCACCTTCGTGTTTTAAACGCTCAAATGATTTTTCAATGCTACTTAACTGTTCATCTTTTACTAATAATGTAATTTCCTCTACTTCTGTAATTTTTTCATCCTTTTTAGTTTTGTACTTATTAAACTTGAAACTGCGCAGAAATGCTCCATATGCAACATTTGCTGTACTGCCCTCGATTGAAATAGCTGCTCGCTTGATTCTTAATCTGCTTAGCTCACAATATATTTTACCACCAATATTTAATCCTTTGCTTTCATCCCATTCATCCCTCATTCCAAGACCAGCAACTATAATATTTTTTCCCTCTGATGAAGTAACGGAGAAAAATTCACCAAAACCTCCATTAAAACCACTAAATTTCTTGATGTTATCTATAGCTTGCTTATCTTGTAGAACATTAGTTATGAGCTTATCACCCTCAAACAAACCTACCACTAGCGTCTCAAAATCGGGTAAAGCTTTAGAAATTGTTATCTTCATCGTTGACATCTCCGTTGCAAATAATTGTAAGCTGCACATAAAACATAGTAAAAACATTAGTAAGATATTTTTCATATACATTTTAAGTACAATAGCGCTTAAGACTACTATGAACTCCCCTGATATGCAAGGGCTTTATCTTTTATCAGAAAATTTGTTATGCCCACCTAGGGTTATATTAAATGTGTAGGTCTTCATGGCCTGATTGTTATAAGTAAATGGTGCTATCAGAAGGCTTGCAAATCCACTCTCAATAAGATTACCAAGAAGAAGATCATCACAGTTATCGCAATTATGATCAGCAAAAAACATTTGTGTTGTGAATTCTGGAAAATCTGGATGTTGGACCAAAAAGTTGATGTGTGGAGCCCTATCACCAATTTTACCTGGTACTATTGTAATAAAATTATAATAGCCAAGGTTATTTACTACAAATCTTCCTGATCCAGCAAAATTTGGATCAAGCTCCACATTTTCATCATAATAGCCCATGCCAAGTGAGTCTGCGTGCCATATAGAAACCACAGCATTTTGTATCGGTAAGCAATTTACATCAGTAACTCTACCCACTACATTTATTAATTCTCCTGCTGCATTATTTGGAGAGCCAGGTTTTCTTCTTAAATTATTTGAAGAGTTAAAGCTTTTTGGCCTTGTTTCAAGATCATAAATCCCTGGAGTTTCAATACAATTAAGCAAAATAGGATCAGCCGCAAATAATGACAAATCGAATATAAATTGTACTAAAAACGCTAATAAGATATTTTTTACATTCATTTTGTTTATAGTGCTTTTGTTAGAATTATAGCAACCTTTTTCTTTTATTAAAGACAAGACTTTCTTTGAATCCTCCTTAGAATCACAACTATCCTTTCAGTGTATGAGTTTTAGGTTTTAGTACTGCATACACAACTGCACGGACTTCCAATTTAGAAATTGCAAATCAATCCAAACACGCAAGTGTAATGTTACCGCCACATGCTGTAGTGTTGACACTTACAACCTTTTCTGTAGAAAAACGTTGCAGATAATTAGGACCACCAGCTTTTGGTCCGGTACCCGATAGTCCTCTGCCACCAAATGGTTGTATTCCAACTGCTGCACCTATTTGATTGCGATTGATGTATACATTTCCAACTGATATTTTCTTGCTTATTAAATCGATCTGACTTTGTACACGGCTTTGCAAAGAAAACGTAAGTCCATATCCTGTATTGTTTATATCACTTATAACTTCATTTAACTGCAACTTATTAAAACGTATGATATGTAAAATAGGTCCAAACACTTCTTGCTTTAATTGCGAAATTTTTTGTATCTCATAAACATATGGAGGAAAGAAATAACCGTTATGAGAATTTGTACCCATAGGGACCTTGGAAAGAAGGTTTGAATCTTTGTCCCTTGACATTTTCTCCGTATGTTTAGTCAGCATATCAATAGATACTTTGTCAATTATTGGCCCAATATCCGTGCTCAGTTGTATTGGATCACCAATCTTTAATTCTTGAGTCGCATCGCATATCATTTTTATCTGTTTTTCTGCTATATCTTCTTGAATAAATAGCACTCTAAGCGCGGAGCAGCGTTGACCGCTACTCCGAAATGCAGAAAGCAAAACATCCGTAGTCACTTGCTCTAAAAGAGCAGAGCTATCAACAATCATAGCATTTAATCCACCAGTTTCAGCGATAAGTGGCACAATAGGACCATCTCTGCTAGCAAGCATTCGATTGATTATTTGAGCAGTTTGTGTTGAACCAGTAAAAGCTACACCGGAAATTCTATTATCTGGCACTAATATTTTACCTAAATATCGACCATCTCCTGGAACAAGATGCAATACATTCTTTGGTATCCCAGCTTCATGTAGTATCTTAATGGCTTCATAGGCAATAATTGGTGTTTGCTCTGCCGGTTTTGCCAGCACTGCATTACCTGCTGCAAGTGCAGCTGAAACCTGTCCAATGAAGATAGCGAGTGGAAAATTCCACGGTGATATGCATAAGAAAACTCCTCTGCCTTCAAAAAAGATGTAGTTATCTTCACCTGTTGGACCTGGCAATTTTTTCCAGTCATTCAGTTCATTTTTTGCTATCATTGCATAATAGCGCAAAAAGTCGATTGCCTCTCTTACTTCTGCTATTGCATCGGATAAAATTTTTCCTGCTTCTACAATCAGAATATAAATTAACTCTTTCATCCTTTCCTCAAGCAAATCTGCAGCTTTTTCAAGGCATTTAGCGCGCTCTCCTGCTGAAACATTCTGCCACTTAGTAAAAGCACTATGTGCTATTTCAAGAGCATTTAAAGCCTGAGCACTTGTTGCACTTGACACTTCTCCAATTACATTTTCCAAATGTGCAGGATTCACTACTTCGGTAAATTCCGCACTGTCAAGAAACGACTCTCCATCAATTATTGGGCCAACTTGCCATTTCTTTTCACTAAATTCCCTTACATCATTTGCAAATTGTGAAACTGCAATTGAATCGCTAATATCCATTCCCAAGGAGTTTTTTCTTTCCTCTCCAAAAATATCTCGTGGCAACGGAATGCTTGGATGAGGCTCATATTCTAAGCTTTTTACTTTCTCTAATGGATCTGAGACTAATTCTTCAATTTTAATGTCAGAATCATTTACTTGATTGACAAACGAGCTATTAGCTCCATTTTCAAGAAGGCGCCTAATAAGGTATGGCAATAAATCACTATGTTTACCAACTGGTGCATATATACGACAATTGATGCTTGTTGCAAGTTCTGAATTTGCATAATCATACAAACTTTTACCCATTCCATGTAAGCACTGAAACTCAAATCCAGGATGATTTTTATCGGCAAGCTCTATTATAGTAGCAAAAGTATAAGCATTATGAGTTCCAAAACATGGATAAAAGTGATTCTCTTTGCTTAAAAGTTTCTGCGCACAGGCAAGGTAGCATACATCTGTGTGGCTTTTTCTAGTAAACACCGGATAACCAATTAACCCTAATTCTTGTGTGCGCTTGATTTCTGAGTCCCAATATGCTCCTTTTACAAGCCTCACCATAATTTTATGCTTTGATCGAATGGCAACATCTTCAACAAAATCAAGAACAGATAAAGCACGTTTTTGATACGCTTGCACAGCCAAGCCAAGCCCCTCCCACTTAGAAAGTGAATCATCAAGACGCAATTGCTCAAATAAAACTAATGACATCTCAAGTCTTTCTGATTCTTCTGCATCTATACAAAGTGAAATGTTATATTTCTTCGCTTCATGACACAGTTCCAGCAACTTAGCTCTCAGCTCTTCAGCTATATTACCAAATTGGCTAAATTCATAACGTGAGTGCAGTGAAGACAATTTGATTGAAACCCCCTGAGATTTAAAGCAATCATTTATGTCAGCAGATTCACCTATGGCTTTTATTGCATGCATGTATAAATTAAAATACTCTTCCGCATCCTCAACTGTGCAAGCAGATTCACCAAGCATATCAAAAGAGCATAAATACTTACTGTAGTCATCTGATTTCACACTTTCCAATGCTTTTTCTATAGTTTCTCCAACAATAAAATGCTTGCCAAGAATGGATATTGCTTGTTTCACCGCTTTGCGGATTATTGGCTCTCCTAAATTTTTCAATAACCTGGAAATTATGTGATAGAATTTTGAATCCTCTTCATTGTTTCTTAATATACTGCTTCCTATAATTAAACTCCATGTAGAAGCATTAACAAACAATGAAGAGGAACGCCTCAAGTGTTTATTCCATTCTTGGTTGGCAATTTTATCTTTTATCAATTCATCTATTGTGTAATCGTCTGGTATTCTAAGTAATGATTCAGCAAGACACATTAGCGCTACTCCTTCGTCGTTAGAAAGTGAGTACTGTTGTATAAAAGAATCTATAATGCCTAATTTACTACCTCTAATCTTTTCGACAATTTGTTTTGCAATATTGTAAACTATGTTTTTTGAATCAGCCGAAAGTTCTGATTTTTCTACAAGATAACGTACGTGACTTTTTTCATCAGCACGATAAAATGCCTGCAATCGTTTTCGCAATGCGTTAGGTTCTTGTATAGAACTGATCATAATTATCTACAAAACACCCTTTATCATATGTAAGGTAAGATTATATCATAACTTTGCATCGAATAAATTATTATTTAAATAAAGAGCCAGAATCGATTCAAAAAACCTAGTCAATGACTGTGATAGCTCAAAAGGACTGCGCAAGTATATAGCTCAACACTCCACCACTCATCAAGTACTTAACCTCAGTTGCAGTTTGTACACAGCACTTGAGTTGAATGGATTGCTCTGAATCATCCTTTCTTTTAATGATACATTCTAGATTTCCATTTGGTACTACTTCACCTTTCATGCTCACTATCTCACTACCATCAAATATCTTTCTCGTTACTCCATCCTGAAATGCAAGTGGAAGAACACCCATACCGACCAAATTGGACCTATGTATGCGTTCAAAACTTTCTGCAATCACAGCTTTAATTCCCAGTAATGCAGTACCCTTTGCTGCCCAATCCCTACTTGAACCTGTACCATATTCTTTTCCTGCAATGACAACTAATGGAACAGCTTCTCTTTTATATTGCATTGCTGCATCAAAAATTGACATAGTTTCTTGAGAAGGAATATGTTTTGTATAGCCACCCTCAGCGCTCACCATTTTATTTCTTATTCTGATATTAGCAAAGGTTCCACGCATCATTACGTTGTGGTTACCGCGGCGAGATCCATATGAATTGAAATCTTGCGGTTCAATTCCAAGACCTTTTAAATATATGCCTGCAGGACTATTTGAGGCAATATTTCCAGCAGGAGAAATATGGTCGGTAGTGACGCTATCGCCAAACATCGCTAGTATTTGCGCATTCTTTATATCAATTATGTTGCTTTTATTGTTCTTAGTCGATAAATTATCAAAATAGGGAGGGTTTTGTATATAAGTGCTTTTCGCGTCCCAATCATAGATTTCACTTTTCTCACACTTTATCTTTTGCCAATGCTCATCACCAGAAAAAACATCCTTATACTTTTGTATGAACATTTCACGCGTCACAACACTTTTAACACAACTCTCAACTTCACTATCTGTTGGCCATATATCTTTGAGATAAACATCACTTCCATTCTTATCTTTGCATATAGGATCTTTTGTCAGGTCAATTTGTACAGTACCTGCAAGTGCATACACAACAACAAGTGGCGGAGATGCCAAGTAATTCGCTTTGACTAAAGGATGGATTCTTCCTTCAAAGTTACGATTACCGGATAAAACTGCTGCAACAGTCAAGTTTTTATCCTTAATATCACTTTCTATATCTTCATTAAGCGGACCGGAGTTTCCAATACAAGTTGTACAGCCATACCCAACCAAATTAAAACCCAAAGCATTTAGATCTTCCTGTAACTCTGACTTTTCTAAATATTCTGTTACAACTTGTGACCCTGGAGCAAGAGAAGTTTTAACCCAAGGCTTTGATTTTAAGCCAAGGGTTACTGCATTACGCGCTACAAGTCCAGCAGCAATCATTACACTTGGGTTTGAAGTATTAGTGCAGCTTGTTATTGCTGCAATAACTACACTCCCATCTTGGAGTTTATCGCTTTCCTCTGACTCATTAACTGGAAATGATTTAGAAAAAGATTCTGCCACTTGCGAAAGACAAACCTTATCTTGCGGTCTTTTTGGACCGGCTATTACTGGCTCTACGCTGGATAAATCAAGCTCCAGTGTGTCAAAGAACGCCAATTCGTCATTACTACGCCACAGCCCTTGTTCTTTTGCATAAACTTCAACCAATTTAACCAACTCTTTTGGCCTTCCGGTTAAGTTTAAATAATCTAGTGTCTTCTGATCAATTGGAAAGAATCCACAAGTTGCACCATACTCTGGAGCCATATTAGCTATGGTTGCTCTATCTGCCAAAGATAAACAATCTAAGCCATCACCATGAAATTCCACAAATCTGCCAACAACGCCCTTTGTTCTCAGGATATTAGTAATCGTTAGCACTAGATCAGTTGCTGTTACTCCCTCTGAAAGTCTTCCTATTAATTTAAATCCTACTACTTCTGGAATTACCATACTAATTGGTTGACCAAGCATCACAGACTCAGCTTCTATTCCACCAACACCCCAACCAAGAACCGATAAACCATTTACCATAGTAGTGTGACTATCTGTACCGACCAAGGTATCTGGATATAGAACTCCACTATCATTACATACAACTTGCACTAAATATTCAAGATTCACTTGGTGGCAAATTCCAGTACCTGGTGGCACTACTCTAAAATTTATGAAGGATGACTCTCCCCATTTTAAGAATTGATATCTCTCCAAATTTCTTTTTACTTCCAGTGCAACGTTTTTACCAAATGCAGAAGTGCTTCCGTAACTATCTACTTGAACAGAGTGATCGATCACAAGATCAACAGGTACAGATGGATTTATTTTGCTTGGGTTACCTCCATTTTTCTTCACATAATTACGCATTGAAGCTAAGTCAACGACAGCAGGAACTCCTGTGAAATCCTGCATCAAAACCCTTGCTGGCTTGTAGCTAATTTCGTGATTAATGTGTTTCTTGACACAATTTGCTAATATCTTTATGTCATCTAATTTAACGCTTACTCCATCTTCGTTGCGCAATAAATTTTCAAGCAATACCTTGAGTGAACAAGGCAATTTGGTTAAATTTACTCCTAAGAATTTACCAGCGTTACTTAGGTTAAAGTAGTTATATAACCTTCCATCAATATTTAAAGTCGTCTTTGCATTTAAAGAATTGTTCATCCTGTATTAGTTAAGATTGGAATTACTAGCGCTACTTTTTTGTTGTTGACTTTGCTGCTGATACATAGTTTCAAAATCTATAGGATCTAGCATAAGTGGAGGAAACCCACCACTACTTGTAGTTCTTGCAATTATTTCTCTTGCAAAAGGGAAAAGAAAAGTAGGTCCACCAATAAATAAAGCTTGTCTCACCTCTTCTTCTCTTAGCTCTGTAAAGTTTTCTATTGAAAAAATACCGCAATACTTTACCTCGCAAATGAAAGCTATATCATCTTTTACATCTTCATCTTTTACCGTTGCTTTGGCTTCTATATGCAAAGTAATTTCATGAAAAGGTTTTTCTTCACTTATTCCTTTTTTATTTTCTGTTCCTTCTAATTTTGCTGAATTAATATTAACCATTACATTAATATCGGGAGCTTTACTAGAAGAAAGGAATGGCGAATTTGGATTCTCAAACGAAAAATCTTTGACATATTGACCATGAATTTTCATTTTATGTTGTAACATTTCTTAAGTCTCCTTTAATTAAGTTGAGATGTTTAATACTTTCTTATATAATATATCTATTTACAAACGAATAGTAAACCTAACTATAGGTTAATATGAAAAACATATTTTTATCAATAATTAATAATATTTAGATACTTTATATATCAAAAGGAGCAAGTTACCATGATAGAGCTTGTAATATATGCTTTACTAGCGGCGTTTATTTTTTCACGCTTATATAACTCTTTAGGAAGATCAGCCAGTCTCAATCTAAAAAAGCTAACAGGTGTATTGGATGTAAGTCAAAGTAAAGAGGATGTGGCAGAAAATATCGAAGATTATACTTATAGCAATGACAAAAGTTCAATAGAAGCTACTTATGAACAAATATTACAAAAAAACAGAGAGTTCTCTATTTCCAATTTTATAGAAGGTTCAAGCATAGCTTTTGAATTAATAATAAAATATTTTAACCAAGGAAATTTACCTCAATTAAAACCCCTTCTGGACAAAGACTTGTATAACAGTTTTGTGGATAAGATTAAACATCGTAAAGAGATACATGAGTCTATAATTGTTTCTATCGTTTCACAAAAAATCTTAGAAATAAAGTTAGTGAAAAATGTAGCATTTATTGCAGTATATTTCCTTTCAGAGCAAATTAACTTTGTTAAGAATAATGAAGGGGACGTCATATCAGGTAGTATGTCTACTATTAACAAAGTTGAGGATGTATGGCAATTCAAAAAAAATATTAATTCATCAGACCCAACTTGGATGCTTGTTTCTATTAACTATAAGAAGGCAAGTACTGATAAAAATTTAACAACAAATGACAAATAAGATTAATTACACTGATGGAAAGTAGGTTGCGAGAAATAGTACTTGATACTGAAACTACTGGTCTTGATACTGGATCTGGCCATCGAATTATCGAGATAGGATGTGTAGAACTAATTAATCGTGTTCCAACAGGTAAAACATTTCATCGATATCTTAATCCAGAAAGAGATGTACCTTACCACTCATTTAAGATTCATGGTATTAGTGAGGAGTTTTTAGAGGATAAACCACTATTTTCAGATGTTGCATTTGAATTTCTCGACTTCATATCTAATGACATTTTGGTGATTCATAATGCTGAATTCGATGTTAAGTTCCTTAATATGGAGTTAGGCAAGTTAAATGCTGGGTTAATTTCCTCAGATAGAGTGCTAGATACATTGCCGCTTGCAAGAAAAAAGTTTGTAGGATCACCTGCTTCTTTAAATGCATTATGTAAACGTTTTGACATATCGCTGGAAGGTAGAGAGTTGCACGGAGCATTAGTTGATGCTCAATTGCTTGCAAAGGTCTACGTTGAGCTTACAGGAGGATTGCAAACCTTTTTGTTTAATAGTAAATGTGATCAGGACAATAGCTCTACGTTTATTCAGCATAAAGTGCGAAATTTAGCTCGCAGAGAACATTCACCAAGCAGCGAAGAAATTGATGAGCATAAGAAATTGTTAGATAAAATTAACAATCCACTTTGGAAGGAATATGTTGAATCAATCAGCTAATCAAGATATGATTTAATTTTATTGGAAACGCTTTAATGGTAAAATTCATAAGGTTATTGTCTGGTTTATTAATAATAGTAGCAGCTGTCTTCTTAGGTTATTGTTATTTTACCAAGCAAGGCATATTTGTTTCACAAAATACAGAAATTAAAATAGGTGGGGATTTTTCTTTGATTAATCAAGACGGACAAACAGTACGCAGTAGTGATTTTAAAAATAAGTATATGATGATTTTTTTCGGATTTTCCTCATGCAAAAGAATTTGCCCTATGAACCTCGGAATAATTTCAGAAACACTTGCAAAGTTAGATAAGAAAACTGACAATAAGATACAAACATTTTTTATCACAGTTGATCCTGAGCGCGATAACATAGAAAGGCTTAAAGAATTTCAGCAGCAATTTGACCATAGAATACAAATGCTAACTGGTGAAAGACAAAAAATAGATGAAGTAGTTGCAAAGTATAAAGTATATGCAAACAAAGTAGGTGGAGAAGAGGAAATTAACCATTCTTCAATAATATACCTTATCGGCCCTGAAGGAAAATATGTCACACACTTTGTAGCTGATTTAAATTCAGATGAAAGTCAACCTGATAAGATTCTGGCTGAGATAAAAAAATATGTAAGCTGAACTAAAGAGCTTAGCTTACTTTAAATTTATGCTAACAGCTATTTTGATTAAACTAAGTCGTTTTTTTAATTTTTTCTAGGATCAACTCAGCAGCTTTTTGTTCAGCAATTTTCTTACTAGAAGCGCATGCAGAAACTTTGCCATAATTCTCTATGCAAACTGATATAGTAAACTCAGGATTGTGTGCTGGTCCAGTTTGTTTTACAAGTTCATACTCTGGTAAAGGTAATTTGTTTTTCTGAGTCCACTCTTGCAGTGAAGTTTTAGGATCTTGAGGAGGATCGAGGATGTCTTTAGCTAGCTTTTCCCAATGTCGGATAATAAATTTTTCAACACTCTCAAGTCCACCGTCAATATAAATTGCACCTATTAGTGCCTCAAGCGAATTTTCTAAATTTTTTAAGTTACATTTCCCTCCGTTGCAACGTTCACTATTATTCATGATAATAAAGTTACCTAACTCTATTTCTTTAGCAACATTAGCAATGGTACTACCACAAACTAAATCCGTTTTTCTTTTTGCCAATGCTCCTTCTTTTTCTTCAGGAAACATTTTAAACAGCATAGCAGATACAACCATGTTCAAAATACTATCGCCCAAAAACTCTAGCCTTTCGTAGCTTACGATCTGGTCTTCGCTATTCCTTTTATTTACGCTTGGATGGGTTAATGCCTCTTCTAATATTGCATGATCTGTAAATTGATAATTAATAACTTTAGATATTATATCGTTCAAAACTTTCATGTTCATCATTCAAAAGAAAAACGCTTTCTACCACCTTTATACCAGAGAATTAGTTTTATTTTATTAAAATAATACCACCACTTCCAAAATTAATGTATACAACCCACCGCTTCAGTAACGTTACTAAATCCATCCCTTCTTACTAGTTCCGCAAGTTCCAGGTTGATTTTGTTCACAACTTGATGCCCCTGGTATACAAGAGCAGTGTACAGTTGTACTAAAGAGGCTCCTGCCTTTATTTTTTCATATGCGTCAACACCACTTGAAATTCCTCCACATCCTATCAATAGAATTCTGCTTTTGGTAAGCTTGTACATGTCACTCAATAACTCGGTTGAAAGTTGAAATAATGGCCTGCCGCTCAACCCACCACTCTCATTATAGTAAGAATCTCGACTTATCGTAGTGTTGCTCACTATTAAGCCGTCAATTTTATATTTTAGTACAAGCTCAGCAACATTTTCTTTTGTTTGCTGATCTATATCTGGAGAAATTTTTAATATTATCGGTATGGATTCAGAGCTATCGATTGACCTTCGGGTTAGAGTGATAGATTCCAACAACTTGGATAATTCTTGTTTGTTGTGTAAATCACGCAAGTTAGGTGTATTTGGGGATGAGATGTTCAGTACTATATAATTGCTCTTTCCATATACTATCTTTATTAAGTCAACATAATCGCTGATTTGGTCCTTTGATGTACTGTTTCTTCCTATATTTATACCAAAAATACAATCACCAAGTTTAGTTTTACTTATCTGTTTAAGAAAATAGTCTACTCCTTTATTATTAAATCCCAATCTATTAATTATTCCTTCATCTTTAATTAATCGAAAAATTCTCGGTTTTTTGTTTCCATATTGGGGATGTTTAGTTACAGTACCAGCCTCAATAAATCCAAAACCAAATGAGAGCATCGGCTTTACAACTTCCGCATTTTTATCAAAACCTGCAGCAAGACCTACAGGACTCCTAATTTTATTACCAAAAAAGTTTACATTTAAAGACTTAGGTAGTTCTATAGGTTTCCTACAGGGCATCTTTTTTAACGCCGTTATTACCAAGGAGTGAGCGATTTCAGGTGGTAGCAAAAACAGTAAATTACGTAATATCATTTTGTAAAACACTTTGCTCATTTTTAGTTTATTTTTTACCATACAACAAGAATAACTTAGAAAGCTTGAGGTTTATCAAAATAGTAAGTATATAGTTTCTATGAGTAGTAAAAACTAATTTTTCTGAAGGGAAACCAGAACTTGATCAGTATTTTTATCTACTAATTCGAGGTAGCCAAATTTGTTAATTTGAGATTTTATTAGTATAGGAATCTTATTTCGATTTAAATAAAATCCCTGTTTTGATTGTTTATTAATCCGCAACCTTACATCCCCATTTTTCCAAGCAAGCATCTTATTTATTCCAGATTTTTCTTTACAATTATCTTCATTTACAAATCCTAAGTATTCATCTTCTGAAGAAGATATTGCAATCTTGCATATTCTATATCCTAACCAATTCCCTAGATATGGATCAGTATCGTCTTTTTCGTGAAGCTTGAACTCTCCTTTGACATATTCCCATGGAGCTTTTGCATCACCTACCTTTTTTAGAAAGAGTACATCCTGATCAAAGTTTATAATGGTTCTTGTATGAAATGTTGTTAAGCTTGCGTCCCATAATAGTTGTTCTGTGATGCTAAAATGCTCTTTATCCTTTCGCATATTTTGAAATGATACGATTATCACATCTGCTCCAACTTCTTTTCCATAGTTAATATATTGACTAGCACGACCATGTTTGGCTGTGAATGATGACTTACCTATTAATAGGAAGTCATTAAACAGTGCATTATATATACTCTGCGCACTGTAAGCTGTATCAACGTAAACCGGCTGTTTATTAGATGAAGGGTACTTTTTTGGTGAAAGATGAGTATAAGAGCTCTTTAATAAAGAGTGGAAAGTGCAACTGGTAAGCAAGAAGGGCAAACCAATGAATAATAAAACTTTCGTTAGTCTCTTCAGCATTTTACTGATTATATTTTGAATATGTTATCTTATTTTTTTAAATATTTTATTAAAAGCCATACATCTTGCTAAAACCTGAGAAGAAAAAACGATCTAATTGAAGTAAGAGGCCGGGACCGGAATTGAACCGGTATAAAAGGATTTGCAGTCCTCCGCATAAGCCATTCTGCCACCCAGCCGTTTTTTATGCGTAGATATTCATTATATCTTTTAGCATAGATAAAGCTTCTTCTCTTTTGCGTTGAAAAGTATTACGCCCAATTATTGAACCATTACCACCACCTTGCTTAATTTCTTTTGCCTCATTACATATATCATTCACTGACTTTGACTCACCACCAGAAAAAACTACTATTCTTTTCCCTGCAAAGCAAGACTTTTTAATATATTCAATTCTTTTGAATAATGATTCAACATTTTCTATTTTTTCTTTTTCCAAGTGGTTAGTTGGAAGTTTTACTTTTATTATGTTTGCACCAAGCAAAGCCGCTATATGCGCAGCATAAGCAATGACATCAACTGCTGTTTCACCTTCTTTTGAAATCCCTTCACCACGTGGATAAGACCATAGCACTACGGCAAGGCCGCAAGACTTAGCCTCAGCTATAATTTCGCAAGCTTCTTCCATCATATCGAAGCACTTAGCAGAACCAGGATATATAGTAAACCCAACAGCTACGCAACCCAAACGCAGCGCATCTTTTATAGAAGCAGTTATTGCTTGATCAGAAGTTAAGTTTTTCGAGTGCAAGGAGTTAGCACTATTAAGCTTCAAAATAAGTGGTAGCATTCCAGCATAAGTTGAAGCACCAGCTTCGATCATACCAAGCGGAGCAGCATATGCGCTTACTCCCGAATCAACTGCAAGCTGAAAATGATAATGCGGATCGTAAGCATCAGGATTAACTTCAAAACTTTTTATTGGCCCATGCTCAAATCCTTGATCTACAGGAAGAATTACTAACTTGCCAGTTCCACTAAGTTTTCCATGCATAAGAATACGAGCAAGATTTGCTTTTACCCCAGGATTTTCACTTTCGTAATAACTTAGGATTTGTTTTACTTCTTCACTCATTAACATCTTCAAATTTACTCAAAGTGTAGCAAAAACTATAGTTGAAGCAAAGACCTTTTTATGCTCTTGTTCCTACGCCTATATTTAAAGGTGTAACTTTAGGATCAGTAGTATGCTGTTGTGGTTTTTCTTGAACTAAATCTTCAAAATACATTTTAACAATAGGAAGAACGAGCGGCATAAGTACTAATTTGTAGTCATACCATGCAAATTTTTCTTTATAACTAAATTCCGCATCTTCTTCATATAAACACTGGATACAGTATTCACCATATAGTTCAAAAGCTTTTATAAAAGTTCTAAGTAAAGCAATAAGTAATAAATCTAATACTAAATTAGCCATAAGCACCATTCCATATTGAACAGGCCAGCCATTTTGTGCAATTTCCGATACTAAACTGCACACAGCAAACGCTGCTGCTATACATAGCACATAATTATCAGCAGCAATAAGTAGATTGTATCTTCTATTTAACCTATCTAGATTTTCTTCTTGTGAGCCTCTTTGTTTACTTGCTGCATAGATAATACTACAAAAGGATATAATAAATAACCATGGCCAAATTCCGATGCTGAATGCATAAAATTTATAAGCAATATTTTGCACTTTGCCACTGTTAGCAAGTTGTGATAAGCAATATTTGACTTGAGGCGACGGACCAAGTACCACATTTGCTAATATAAAAAATAAACATGCTCTATTCACAGCTTTCTCTCTACGCAATAGAATCTCATTGATTCTCCTTTGTTTTTCCTGCACTTCTCGCTGTAATGTTATAGATATGCCAGCTGCTTTTAAGTCGTTAAGATATTTCTCTAGCTTATCTTTATCTGCACTAAGTTTTTTAAACTTTTCTTCAGCTATTTTTTTCTCTTTCTCTCCTACTACTTTATCAGGGTGACATTTTAATGAAGCTCTTCTAAAGCGCCGCTCAACTAACTTAAGTACATCATCAAACTCCTGGCTTATTACTTCTTCTGCTTTTATTCCCAGCCTTAAAAATAAGTTCTGTAAATCTTGATTACTGTAATATTGATTTCTGGTTAAACTTGCCACTATAGCCTCATTAAAAAATAATGACTATACTACAAATTTAATACTCAAGCAAGAATTTAAACTATATCAAAAGCAATTCCGTGTTTACCAATATAAATCCTTAATTTCTTTCCTTTGATTAATCGACGATTCAGTATTTCTTCAGCCAAATGACTTTTTATCTCTTTTTCAATCAGCCTCTCTATTGGGCGTGCTCCCATTTCTTTGCTATAACCTGTTTGCGCAAGATAAGACTTTACTTCTTCTTCCACTGAGCAGCTTATACCCTTTTGCACAAGTTGTTTTTTCAATTCCTGAATAAATTTATCTACAATGTGCAAAATGACATCCGTATCCAAATCAGAAAAGGAAATGACTGCATCAAGACGATTACGAAATTCAGGGCTAAAAACCCGTTCCATTGCTTTTTCGCTGTCACTAATGTTAAAGTTTTTATACCCAAAGCCAATAGAACTTTTGTTACGTTCAAATGCCCCTGCATTGGTTGTCATAATTAAAATCGTATTGGAAAAATTAACCTTACGTCCGTAAGTGTCTGTAACACATCCATAATCCATGATTTGTAGTAATATATTATAAATATCACTATGAGCTTTCTCAATTTCATCAAGAAGTACTACGCTATATTGATTATTAGATACGGATTCTGTAAGCAATCCACCTTGGTCGTAACCCACATATCCAGGAGGGGAACCAATCATTCTAGATATTGTGTGAGGTTCCATATACTCAGACATATCAAACCTAATAAGGTTCATACCCATATTTTGTGCTAGTTGCTTCGCAAGCTCAGTCTTACCTACACCAGTTGGCCCTGCAAAAAGATACTTTGCCAAGGGTTTATTGCAACTTCTCAGACCAGATTTAGCAATTTTAATAGAATTAACGAGAAACTCTATCGCTTGCTCTTGACCAAAAATGGCCCTATTGAGATTTTCTTTCAAAGATTTTACTCTTTGCATATCATCAAGACCGCAAGGTAAGTTTGTAATCCTAGCGATAGTACTCTTAATGTCTCCACTGTTTATAATTTTTCGCCTGTTTTTTTGTAACTTACAATATGCCCCTGCTTCATCTATAACATCAACTGCTTTATCAGGTAATATTCGCCCAGTAATATACTTGTGTGAAAGCTCAGCTGCAGATTTAATGGCATGTTTCGTGTAATATACTCCATGATACCTTTCATAGTAATGCTTTATACCATCTAGTATCTTTACTGTATCATTAATAGAAGACTCTTTTACATTAATTTTTTGAAACCTCCTTGCTAATGCTTTATCCTTTTCAAAGCTATTGCTATATTCTCTATATGTAGTTGCACCTATACAACGCAACGTACCTCTTGCAAGTGCAGGTTTGAGCAGATTGCCAGCATCAAGAAAGCTGCCACTTGTTGAACCCGCTCCAATAATAGTGTGTATTTCATCAATGAAAAGAATAGCGCCAGGTTTTGCCTCAATTACTTTTATTATAGATTTTATTCTCTCTTCGAAGTCACCTCTATAGCGTGTTCCTGCAAGAAGTGATCCTAAATCCAAAGCATAAATTATGCTGGATCTCAGTGCACTCGGAACACTACCTTCAATAATTTTCAATACCAAGCCTTCAACTATTGTTGTTTTACCAACACCTGGTTCTCCGACATATAAAGGGTTATTTTTTCTGCGTCTTAGTAAGATTTCTATAGTGCGATTTAATTCACAATCACGACCAATGACATAATCTATTTTTTTGCTTCTTGCATAATCATTTAAATTTCTACAATAATTTTGTAGAACTTCTTCATCTTTTAATGATTCACCTTTATTTGCTACAGTAGAGATATCGTTATTCTTATCAAGTTTTATCTTGCGATTAGTTACATATTCTTCTATATCACCTGAATATTTTATATTGGATATATTATAAATCAAATTAGAATCCTTTGCATTCTGTTTGCTTAATAGCTCTTCAATGTATAAATCTTGCTCAGACAGAATCTCTAATAGAATACTTGCTCCATTTATTTCTTTTCTTCCCAGACGATGAGCCCGTATCATGGCTTTATGTATTATGCGTTGAAATAGCACATCAGGCTCAACTTTATTGACAGTTAATTCGGAATTGTCTTGTAAAAAACCTTTTGTATTATTACCATGATCATTTCTTAATATAATATTATCTATATTTATGATTTCATCAGCTCTGATGTTACATCTTGATAAAACATAATTTACATCCACATCTTTGGTTAATGCTAGCAACAAATGTTCCACTTTTGCATATTTAAGCTTACAATCAGAAGCAATCTGTAACGCTCTATTTAAACTTGCCTCTAAATTTTTAGAAATCATCTATTCTCTTTAAAAGTGTAAATTTATATATAATTAGTAGCACACAATTATTAAAAAAACTGAAATCTAGCAGCTCGTTGTAGCCAAATTGAATTACGCTACAGATTATAGTCCACACAGCCTCACATTATAACGTTGTGATAATCTCAAAACGTTATAAGCAGCAGAATTAAGATTATCAAATTGTAGGTAAATCTAATTTGGACTAGCTATATATTCTTTCTACCATCCTCCAATCACTTCGCTTTGCAGCAAGTTTACTGGAGCTTTTAAAGAATAGAAGAATAGTTAAGTACATTAATACGCTTGTTCTAGTACTCTGCTTTTCTTCTTAAATACATTGATCTTTTTTCTATCGTATTTAGCCTTTAACGTACTTGGCCTTTTAAAGATCTTTTTGCTGTTACGTTTTTGAGATTGCATACTACAATCAAAATTTGGCTCTCCTTCTTTATCTGCTAGTGCAGGCAGTCTTCTCTTATCTTGAGGTGTAACAAAAGATAATGCAAATCCTTCAGCTCCCGCACGTGCAGTTCTACCTATACGATGAACATAATCAGCTTGCGATTGTGGCACATCATAATTGATAACATGTTGAATGTGGGGAATATCAAGGCCGCGAGAAGCAACATCAGTTGCAACCATGATTTGATTACGGCCACGACGAAAAGAATTAATGACTCTTTCGCGCTTGTGCTGCCTTAAATCACCATGCATTGCTAAAGCGCTATAGTCATCTTTGTGCAATCTATTAGCTAGCTGATCTGCTCCTTGCTTTGTTTTAACAAAGATAATGATTGATCCTTCACGCTGACATAGCTGTGTAACAAGCTTGTCATATTTTTCCGATTCTGATGCATAAACAACTTCTTGCTTAATTTTTACAGAAGTTGTAGCCTGGCAATCAACAGAAACACGCTCTGGTTGATTAAGATATTTTTCAGTAAGTTTTACTATTTCTCCAGGAAGAGTTGCAGAAAACATAAGAGTTTGCCTTATTTTAGGCAAATGCTTCATAATTTCTTCAATCTGAATTCCAAAGCCCATATCAAACATACGATCCGTCTCATCAAGCACAAGAATACTAACATTCCGAGTAACTAAAGTTTTACGCTCAATATGGTCTATAATACGACCAGGAGTACCTATTATTATTTGTGGTTTTTTCTGAAGCTGATTTAGCTGCCTAAAAATAGGCTCACCTCCAATCAACAAAGCAACTCTTAGTACAGAATTTTGAGATAAGAGTTTTCTTATCTCATTTGTTACCTGATGAGCAAGCTCTCTGGTTGGCACGATGACTAAAGCTGAACCAATGCTTGGCTCATTCAGCAATTTAGCAACCAGTGGAATAGCAAATGCCAAAGTCTTTCCAGTTCCCGTTTGAGCAGACCCAAGAATATCCTTGCCCTGGAGAGCTAGAGGAATCGCTTGCATTTGAATCGGGGTTGGAACACAAAGATTATTTTTACTTAGAGCTTGCCTAAGCAAAATTGGAAGCCCCATTTCATGAAAATTACTCACAATACATTACCCTATTAAAAAGCTTCACGATAGACTAATCTTCCAATCTTAAATTTATTGCAGACTTTTTATCTTCTCCGTTCCTACCACGCTCCTCTTTAAGCTCATAACTTACTCTTTCCCCTTTCATTCCTCTCTTTCTATCCTCTCCTCGAAGTGCATCAGGTCTTATTCCTGAACGTTCTAATGCACTAATATGTACAAAAACTTCCTCACCTCCATCTTCTGGCTTGATGAAACCATAGCCTTTTTCAACATTAAACCATTTTATATTACCAAATTCCATGTGGATAACTCCTAAACTACTAACTAATATTATTAATGTGATGAAAAACTTTGAAATTGCGATTTAGAATGCCTTAAGCTTAGTTATTGCGACTAAACTTCTATACTCCATAGTCTATTCTTAACATTACATAGTAATGATACACAATTATTGTACTTGATGCAACTAAATTCTTAACCACTAAGTGAACCTGCAACTGTCATTTCACTAACTTTAATCGTTGGTGAATTAAATTGGCCACAGAAAGTTAGATCATTTGCAACGACCAAATTGCTAAACATATCTTTCAAATTGCCAGCAACAGTAATCTCGTGTATTGGGTAAGTTATTTTACCATTTTCTATAAAAAAGCCGCACGCACCTTGACTATAATCGCCATTGATTAAATTAACACCAAAACCAAATAAATCAGTTACATATACTCCCTCTCTTACTTCCTCAATTAATTCATTAAATGACCTATTACCATTTTTGAAATAGAAGTTACTAGCTGAAGGAATAATTGCAGCATTACTTGTACGAGTTGCATTTGCGGTCGTTTCCAAGTTTAATTTCTTAGCCGAATATAGATCTAAAATCCATTTTTGTAGCACTCCATTTTTTACAAATTCATTTCTCCTGCTCATCATTCCTTCCCCATCAAATGGTCTTGATGCTATACCTCTTGGTAACAATGGATCATCGATAATGTTAATCCTATCATTAAAAATTTGAGTATTTAAACTACTTTTCAAAAAAGAGCTATTATTCACAATATTGCTTCCATTGATGGCAGAAGCAAAACTTTTCACCAACTCTTTTGCTGCTCTTCTTTCAAAAAGAACTGGAAACTTACCAGTTTTGATTGCACATGAATTTAATTGATCTATTGCTCTTTTTGCTGCTTCTTTCCCTATTAACTCTGGCGATTTCAAATCATTAAAGTTGCATGTTACATCGTAATCATAGCCTATCTTCATTTCACCCTTTTCTCCAGCAACGACAGAAACCTGATTAATAAAAGTTGATTTACTAAATGAACCAACAAAACCAGAAACGGTTGATAATACTGTATTTACTGAAGTATGTGAGGATGAAGCTCCTTCGGAATTAATAATATTTTTATGTGCAAGAGCTGAATTTTCTGCAGCTTCAGCAATTTCTTTTAGTTTATCAATTGTTACAATATTATTATCTGAGATATTTAAATCTGCAGAAAAGATATAACTACTATCATCTATAGCAAAACTAATATAAGGATCTTCCTGAGCATTCTTTGCCATTTCCACCACTTGTCTCACCGCACCACTCAGATTATTCAAATCGTTTGTAGAAATATACGCAGCTTTATTCTTACCTGCTATAGCTCTAATTCCTACAGTACAGTTTTTAGATTGTGATATTTGTTCAATTTTTGATAGACGCTGAGAAACCGAGGTCTTATTAGTTTCATATATTGTAACTTCTGCGTCTTGATTCTGCTTTTTTATTAGTTTAGTGATATCTGCTGCAATATTTAATATATTCATTTTTTATTCCTTGAGTTTCTATAAAGATTCTGCACCACCTATAACTTCAATCAAATCAGTTGTAATTGCTGCTTGACGAGAACGATTATAAAGTAATGCTAGTTTATTTAGCATTTCTTTTGTATTTCTGTTTGCTGATTCCATAGCAACCATCCTAGCACTATTTTCACTTGCTGCACTTTCAAGTAAAGCAGAATAAAGAGCAGCTGTAACATAATCTTGAGTCAAAGATTTTAAAATAAACTCAATATTTTGTGGTTCATACTCATAGCTGTAATCTGTTAGAGGACTAACTACAGAATTATCAATTAATAATGAGTCTTTACTCCATGGTTTTATTGTTTCTAATATTGGCTTTTGCATGAAGGTATTATAGAATTTACTGTAAAAAACCTTAACTTTATTGTATTTACTTAGATCTATATCACTAACCAAGGCTTCCACACGCTTTAGTGTGATTCCCTTACTATTTTCAACCTTCAAGATATTTTTAGAATTAAATCTATTTTTGCCTGTCTCAAAAGCTTTCTTACCAAAAAAAACAATGTCTACTTTCTTATCATTTGCAATTAATTTGTTTATATGCTCCTGACTGAATTTAACAACAGAGGAGTTAAAGCTGCCACATAAACCACGATCAGATGCAATAATAAATACTAGGAAAGAATCTTCATTATTGATATTTAGAATTCTTGCTAGTAACTCTTGATCCGCTGATAGCGCTAGTGAAGAAATAATGCTATGCAGCTTAGATATATGCAATTTTGAATTTGATAATTTCTTTTGGCTTTGTAATAATTTTGCTGCAGAAACCATTTGCATTATTTTCGTGGTTTTCTGCACAGACTTAATATTTTTAATTCTTAAGGATAATTCCTTTAAGCTCTTCATTTTGTATATAATTCTAATTTATTAAAATATATAACTGGTAATGTCTAAAAACAAGTTTTTTTGACATTGGAGTCAAACCTAACTCAACAACCATCACCTACAAGGTGAAGGGTTAAATTTCAATCAATTTGAAATTGATCATTGTCATGAAGTGGCTCGCCTTCCTGGGTAGATATGTACTCTTGTATAACCTCGTCTGTGATTGTACCAGAACTTACGGCTAAATATCCACGTGCCCAAAGGTGCCTGCCCCAAAAGTGCTTTCTTAGACTTGCAAAATCTTGCATCAGCAACCTTGAACTTGTTCCTTTCAAAAGTTGTACAATTTTACTAACACTTTGCTGTGGTTTATATGATATAAACATATGAATATGATCTACTGCAACTTTGCCTGAGATAATTTGGATCTCATTTTCCATAGTAACCTGCCTTAGCAGCTCCCTAACTCTAACACCAATTTGGCCTATTAGCACCCTTTTGCGATATTTGGGAATCCATACCAAGTGTACTTTCATATCGTACTTAGAGTGTGCATTATACCCATAACGTCGCATACGCGACTATTATAACTTGTCCTTCGCCTCAAGGCGAGACAATCCCCGAAGGGGGACACTAAGAAACTCACAGATTTACTGTTTTGAGATATATTAAAGCAATCTCGATGTAAAAGTATCACACCTTATGGAGTCTTATAATATAAGGTAAATACAATTAAGACTATTGCAACTTGAGCACTTATAATCCCATTGCTTTAGCTCTTTATTACAATCAGCACATTTCCAACCTGGATCAGGCACAGCTTCTGAGTCCATCCTGTTTAACCAATAAATTGCTTGATCATACTCTTGCAACATAATCTTGAGCTGTACCATAACAAGGTAGATTGATATGTAATTAGCTTTTTTCATAGCAATATCTAAATGCTGACTTGCAAGATCATATTTCCCTAAGCTAATTGAAGACAAAGCAAGCAAGCAATAACTAAAATAATAATCAGGGCGTAAGTTATATAGTCTTTCAGCGCCTTTATTATTTAACTTGATATACATTCTAGCTGATTGAGGAGTAGGATTTACTCTATACTCTTCCTCTAATACTGTGGAAGCTTTTCTGATTTTTTCAAGCTTGATATATAATTCTGCCTTTAAATAATTGATGGGCTGAAAAGTTGCATAATAACTTTGTGCTTTAGCTAAATAATCTATAGCTTTGTAAAAACTTCCTTTACTTTCGTATTGCTTTGCTAAAGCGCAATAAAAAACCGCTAACATCTTTTTACGATCAAAGGGAAGAAAAATATTGAATTTGATAGCTTCCTTTAACTTTGAAATTGCATTTATCCAATCTTCTTGCAATATACAATGCTCTATTTGAAAGGGAATAGACAAAATTTTATCATTAATTGAACTAGAGCAATATTCTATAAATTTTTGAAAGACTAACCTTTCTTGCTTTAGGTGAATAATCAGTTTATTTATCAGAAGTAGAGCTAAGTTGCGATTTTTACTTGCAATACTCGTTAAATTATGGCTGAAAAAGCTGTAATTTCCCGTTTGACCTGAATTAAAGAGCTTTACTAAAGATAATTTATCACTTTCTTCATTTAGATTTTTAATTAGCTTATTGGTGTTCTCTATATTACCTAAGTCTAAGCTAAAGAAAGCTTCAAAGAGAAGCAATTCTTCCCTACTTCTTCTTCTATTTTTTATGTTAGCAAATGTTGATGAAATAGAAGAACAAAAACGTGCAACTGCAATCAATAAAAATAATAAGACTGCGCAAGCAAGAATAACGAAATATAGATCAATACTTATAGTGTAATTGCCTAATTCCAATTTTATTACTTCACCACTTACCTTGACCCATATGCCAAATAAAAAAGAAAAAGCAAAAATTATAAAATAAATCATGAGATGTATTGTAATAAGTGACGATATATTATTGAAGTATTCTTGAAAGCTACAATAAAATCATTCAATTTATTAAGCCATGGTTTGAATTCTGGGTATGTTAAGTCACTTATTGCGGTGGCTATGCTCTGCCAATCATTATCGCTTATTAATTCTTCAATTTCCGCAAGCTTTAACCTGAGTGGATCACTACGATCATCTATCTTTATCCAATTTGAAATGATTTTTTTAAACAAGTTACTTTTATTGTAGTTAATAACAGTCATGTTCTTCTCAAAAGACAATTTCAACCCGCGTAAAGTATCTACCTCTTTCAAATTTTCCAATTCATTTACTGCATTTTCTATCTCTGGATCGTCAAGCTCTGATATCAAAGGCTTTATTGAATTTATATGATTATCAAACTTGGCTTCTCGCAATAACGAATTCTTCATCTTAATCACAAGTAGAAGCAACTTTGCGAGGCTCTTATGCCTTAAACTACCATCACCCTGCTCACATTGAGTGTGAAGATTTCTCTTTAAGTCAAATATCCTTTTTTCTACCCTAGATTGATTAATTTCAAGCAACATTCTAAGTTCATCTACCTTTTCCGTTAAAACACTTATACTGTCTTCACTTTCTTGCTGATTTATTTTAAAAAATATTATGTTATTCATTGTAATATAGCTGGCAAATAACAATACAATTAAGAACCAACCTATGCATTTTTTTCGAGTATCATTCATAACGTAATATCTCCGCTGGGTCTTGTGCAGCTGACTGCAATGCAGGAGGAATTGTTGCTAAAAATGACAAGAACAATGCAAGTGCAGAAATGTTCACTACATCTTGAGAAACTAATATCACTGGCAAACTTGAAAAAAAGTATATCATAGGATCAAATAGCTTGATGTTGGTAATGTTTTCTAAAAACACTCTAATATTTTCAATATTGAGAGAAAAAACAACCCCTGTAATAGAGCCAAGACAAGTTCCTGTAAAACCAATTAACAGCCCACAAGCACAAAATATGCGCATAATGCTTCCGCTTGTTGCACCAAATGTACGCATAATTGCAATTGCAGATTTCTTTTCTTGCACTATCATCATCAAACTTGAAACAATATTGAATGCTGCTACAACTATAATTAAAGTGAGAATTAAAAACATCACATTTCTTTCAGTCTTTAAAGCATTAACATAATGGCTTTGCTGAGATTGCCAACTTTCAGCTCTCATTCCTGTTTCTTTTGCTATAGCGTTTGCTAGCTTATTAGCCATAGCAATATCATCTACAAACACTTCTATATTTCTCACATTATCTTTATAATTAAAAAAAGCTTGAGCTGACTTTATGGGCATATACATTAAGGTATTGTCGTACTCAAACATACCCATATCAAATATTGCTACAACTTTATATTCTTTCATTTTTGGTATTTCACCAGACAGTGCGTCAAATCCTTCAGGTGATATAAGCATAATGTTATCACCATAATCAATATTCAAAGCTTCTGCTAATCTTGCCCCTATTATGATACCTTCATCGAATTTTTCCACGTTACCCATAATTACATTATTCTTAACGGTAGTATTATTAAGTAAGTCTTTAGTTGACACACCACGGACTACGCTACCCACAATTCCACCATTTGATGCAACGATCACTTGATCATTGGTCATAGAAGTAGCTTTTAATACACCTGGGATTTTCTCAATAGATTTTAACACTGCGTGGTAATCTGAATTTATGCTTCTATCAAAGTAAACATTAATATGACCATTAATGCCAAGTACAGAGTCGAGCAGCTTTGCTCTGAACCCATTCATTACAGACATTACTACTATTAGCGTTGCAACTCCAAGAGCAATACCAATAATAGAAAACAAGGCCATTATAGAGCAAAATCTAGAATTCTTTGCTCGCAAATAGCGAATAGCCATAGTAAATTCAAAGGCAATAGACATTATACTAAGATTTAAATATCATACTTTTTATGCTTCATATAACTGTAATTTTTCCTTTACCTCAAATTAGGTTGTCTAAATTTAGCAAGCTTATAGAATATATTCAATATTCTATATTAAGACCTTCCATATATATCGTCCAATCTTACTATATCATTATCAGATAAAAACTTTCCTACCTGAAACTCAACTATCTCAAGAGGAAATCTTGTACTTTTATTCTCAATTTTATGAAACACCTTCCTTGGAATCTCTACTACATGATTTTTTGTTATAGCATATGTTTTGTCATCTAAACTCACGCATCCAACCCCTGATAGTATTATATGGTACTCATCTCTATAGTGGTGAAATTGCTTAGAAGTGCGGCTCAGTGGATTTATAAAAAGGTATTTTATAAGAAAATCCTTGCCCATTAAAACTACACTATAAAATCCCCATGGCTTAATCTCTTTCCTTATTGGCTTTACTTCCTTAACTTTATTAATGAACAACATTAGGCTCTTACTTGGCCGTTTATAAACTCTACCTAGTAAATTTTTTGCATCATTTTCTGTCATCAAAACTGGCTCTCTTCCTTTGGTTACAGCTTGAAACGACTCAAAATTCTTATTAAACCTCTTACTTAACTCTAAAACTGAACCCCAAGTGCCAACATCCATCCAATCGAAATTGGCTTCTATCATTACAATATTTTCTGCTTTTTCTATCACTAGGTGATCAATAGATGTATCACCCATTCCTGCACAATTTTGCTGTTCTAAATACAGAAATCTCTCTCGTGATACAAAATGCTTCATACTTTCACAACATAAATTATAGAGAGTCGGAGCAATTTTTTTTATCTCATCTATATAGCGTTTTGCTCTAAACACAAATATTCCAGAGTTCCAATAATGATCGTTACTTACCTTACGCTCGGGTTTTTCTGTAAAATCTTTTACTATATGACATTTTTCTTTCTGACCATATACTGCATTTATATAGCCGTATTCAGAATTGAATTCATGAGGCTTTACCCCAAAAGTGACTATAGAGTCAGTTTCAGAGGCTAGCTTAGACGCTTTCTCAATAGAAACATAAAAACTATTCAAATCACCTATAAAATGGTCTGAAGGCAGAACTAAGATTGTCTCGTTCCTATCGCAGAGAAGCACAGCAATTAGTGTTGCTGCCGCTGTCCCAATTTTAACTGGTTCAAAAACTACTTTACATTCCTGTAATGAATGTAATTCCTGCATCAATAATGACTCATATTGTATATTTGTGGTAATGATGGGTGGCATATAATCGCCTTTTAGCCTCAACAAAGTGTTGTGAAACATAGTATTCTGACTAAATATTTTCTGAAATTGCTTTGGCTTAGATAGAGGCCAAAGTCTGCTGCCACTACCACCACATAGTATTACAGGGCGCATATAGTTAAGAAATTTAATTAAATAATTAATATCTTATACTGAGGGCAAAATGCACGCAAGTTTTTGTTGTAAAATGATTAAATAGAGGGTGGGTATCAATTTAAAGTAATGGCTAATGAGGGTGTGTAGCGCCTTGCCCTTTCTGTGAATTCCTCTCATTTTGTAATTTCTCAACATAAATATTGCCGCTCTTTTTATTTCTAAACCCAGCTATTTCTTCATTAACTTTGTTTTGCGACTTTTCCTTTAAGCTTTCTCCAACACCTGGTTTTCTAGGTTTATCTATACTTTCACTATTTTTGCTCAACCCCTTCTCTAAGTTTTTTTCAATATCTGATTTTCTAGCGTTAAGCTCTTTCCATGTACCAGCTATGCTAAGTGGCTTATGATCCTTCTGCTTCGGCTTTGGCCTTTCCCCATTTGTAACAACATTAAAGTCGCTTTTTACTTCTTTCCAACATTCTTTCAATTGGTGTTTCCACATAGTAAGATAAGCATCACCATACTTTTTCTCATTTGCTACAAACAATAAAATTGGAGCCTTAAGTATGGTAGCTCCCATATTCACTAAATTTTTTACTGCCATTGCAGGGGTGAACAAAAGATAGCCAAAAGATTTTGCAACTCGATTTTTTCTAGCTATCAAATTCTCTCCTAATTTCATAGGAATGAAAGTCAGCAGCCTAGCACAAATCTTAGCTAAACCCGCAGCAAAAACAATAGGAACAGATATCAGACTTTTATCTAGCTCTAGACTACCATTTTGATCTCTAATTTCTGAAAAATTAGTGCTTAATTTTTTATAATTACTAGTGTATAGTAATTCTCCATTTCTTCCCTTTTCATCAATAACTCCCTGAACTTTACCCTCTCCATTTTTTACCTTTTTCATTAGCACAGAAGAGTGAGTTAATTCAAACCGACCATTAAGATCATTAGTTCTTTTAGCTTCAAAAATTGGAATATGTTTTTCAAGATCGATTTTTGAAAACTCAAATGGTTTATAGTAGCCATCATAATGCTTAACATCCTTGTTTTTTTCCCGATTAACTAAAAAGTCAATGGTAAAATAGAATCTATCATCCGTTTCCTTGACAAGAGCTAATTCAAAAATTTTCTTGCCATACAAAAGTTTATATGTCTTACCATTACTATCTACTTCTACAACTTTCCCAGATTTTACAATCTTATCGTAATTCTTTGGATATTTGCATTTTCTTCCATCTGTATATGTCATTACCTTTCTAAGATCCTTGACATAAATTTGAGATTCAGATGAAGCAAATAAACCTTTTGCTTTAAGTGTAAAATCTGTTACTGCTTTTTTTAACACTCCGAATATATTGTCAAACCAAAATCGCTATAGTTCAATAATAAAATTAGTAAGCTAATAATATATTAACACAGAACTAACAATTTTACAAGAAAATATGCCTATAAAAGAAAAAAGTCGTAAAAGCAAGGACTATATAAGTAATGCTTGATAAGTATTTCATGCATATAATTGTCAAAATCCTTAGAGGTACGCTTTCTATATAATCTTCACACACTACCTGCATTCCAAGAACTGCATGCCAAAAAATGCAAAACACCAGTATAACAAAAAACAAAAGCTCTAGGGGATGATTAATAGCCTGAAATAATTTTTCATTAAAAGACAAAGGGCTATCAACATAAAATGTGCAAGAAAATGAGTAAATAAACCAAGGAAATAAAAATAACAAAATCACCGCAGAAACACGCTGGATCCACCAATGATATACTGAATTTACAGATTGACTCATATAAACATAAATAAAAAAGCCATAGTAGAAAGAAATAGCATTATTGTTAGTAACATAGCACTTTTTGAAATACTAGCAATTTCTAAATTAAGCCCAGCATCCCACAATAAATGCCGAATACCATTAAGAAAATGATACATAAAGCTTACAAAACATAAGATATAAGCTAATTTAGCAACAGGAGTGAACAATAATGCATTTAAGCACCTTACTATAAGTAACTTAGAGGAGTAAACATATAATATAAAATACCAAGAAAGTATGATTAATAAAAGAAATAGCAAGATACCAGTCAATCTATGCATAATAGAGAAAAAACTAGTAACTTGCACTTTATATATTTGTAAATATGGAGAAAGAGGCCTATTACTCATAAAATTTCATTATCGAGAAATTAAAAAATAAAGTAGAACTAAAGACAGCAGTATAGTACATAATAACACTATTATTTGAAATGGTGAATTACGTACAAAGCCTAAGGAGGTAATCCAGCTGCAGATTCCCCTACTGCTACCTTGTTACGACTTCACCCCAGTCACTGATCCCACTTTAAATAACTCCTTCCTTGCGGTTAGGCCATTAGCTTCGAGTGAAACCAATTCCCATGGCGTGACGGGCAGTGTGTACAAGACCCGAGAACGTATTCACCGTGGCATGCTGATCCACGATTACTAGCGATTCCAACTTCATGTACTCGAGTTGCAGAGTACAATCCGAACTGAGATGTCTTTTAGGGATTAGCTTGGGCTTGCGCACCTTGCAACCCATTGTAGACACCATTGTAGCACGTGTGTAGCCCACTCCATAAAGGCCATGATGACTTGACATCATCCCCACCTTCCTCCAGCTTATCACTGGCAGTTTCCTTAAAGTGCTCAGCATTACCTGATGGCAACTAAGGATGAGGGTTGCGCTCGTTGCGGGACTTAACCCAACATCTCACGACACGAGCTGACGACAGCCATGCAACACCTGTGTGAAATCCGGCCGAACCGACCCTATCCCTTCGAATAGGTATGATTTCCATGTCAAGAAGTGGTAAGGTTTTTCGCGTTGCATCGAATTAAACCACATGCTCCACCGCTTGTGCGGGTCCCCGTCAATTCCTTTGAGTTTTAATCTTGCGACCGTAGTCCCCAGGCGGAATGTTTAACGCGTTAGCTATAATACAGAAAGTAAACTTCCCATATTTAACATTCATCGTTTACAGCGTGGACTACCAGGGTATCTAATCCTGTTTGCTCCCCACGCCTTCGCGCCTCAGCGTCAGATTTGAACCAGATAGACGCCTTCGCCACTGGTGTTCCTCCTAATATTTACGAATTTTACCTCTACATCAGGAATTCCTCTATCCTCTTTCAATCTCTAGATTAATAGTTTTAAAAGCAATTCCAAGGTTAAGCCTCGGGATTTCACTTTTAACTTATTAACCAGCCTACGCGCCCTTTACGCCCAATAATTCCGAATAACGCTAGCCCTCTCCGTATTACCGCGGCTGCTGGCACGGAGTTAGCCAGGACTTCTTCTGTGAGTACCGTCATTATCTCCCTCACTAAAAGAGCTTTACAACCCAAAGGCCTTCTTCACTCATGCGGCATGGCTGGATCAGGCTTTCGCCCATTGTCCAATATTCCCCACTGCTGCCTCCCGTAGGAGTCTGGACCGTATCTCAGTTCCAGTGTGGCTGATCATCCTCTCAGATCAGCTATAGATCATTGCCTTGGTAGGCTATTACTCCACCAACTAGCTAATCTAATATAGGCTCATCTAATAGCAATAAATTTTTCCCCCGTAGGGCGTATACGGTATTAGTTGCCGTTTCCAACAATTATTCCGTACTACTAGGTAGATTCCTATACATTACTCACCCGTCTGCCACTAAGTTATACCATAGCAAGCTACAATATAACTCCGTTCGACTTGCATGTGTTAGGCCTGCCGCCAGCGTTCATTCTGAGCCAGGATCAAACTCTCAAATTTAGACTTCAACCTATAAAAGGTTGAGGGTACATCGGATAAATCCGACAAAAATAATTTAGCTTAATACTGCTGTCTTTATTTCTACTTTAGAAATATTTTAATCTCCAACTATTCAAACAACTTTGAGAACATTATTATATGATATAATCACTATGTCAATATGTTTTTGCAAATCAAAAGCATTAATGTATAAATATATAACTATTTGGAATATTATCATGAAAAAATATATCTTTCTGCTTGCACTCGCACCAATGTTAGTTGGCATCACATTATACTTATTGCGCAACATTGATAACACAAAACAATCTATAACTGCAGGTGACAAATTTTACGAAGTATTATTCTTAAAAAAAGATAGTAAGCCGCTGCTAGAAGAAATAGATTCAAATTGGGGATATTTAGCAAATTTTGAACACGCATTCAATCATATCTCAGATTCAATGCCAACAGACACAGCATCTATTATTTATAATGATTTGGCAGATGATAAAGATGCTCCTAATGTTTTGCGTGAATTAGCACAATACTTAGAGGTAATGAGCTTACTTCACTCCAACGGTGAAAAAATAAATAAAGATAAAATTGATAATTTAGAATCAAGTGCAGTATATCCTTATTCAAGCCAAGAAGCTATCGCTGTAGTAAAGATACATAATAACGACATTAAAGGTGCAATTGAAATATTGCATTCATTATTAAATGATAGAGAATGTCCTACTCTAATCAAGGCCAATGCACAAGAATTACTTCTGGTATACGAAAACTAAAAACTTGCTTGCATAACAATTTGGCAGCGCATCCGATTAAATAAAGAGCTTTACTTGACAAACCTTCCTATTTTATTATGGCACTAAAAGTATTTATGACTCAAAATTTGTTTTTGACCTGCAGAATCAATCACAAAATCCAGTAAAAACTTAGGTAATTATTGGTAGATTACGTAAAATTATAGCGGTTTTTTAATTTTTTCTATACTCAGCCAAGTCACGCTTGTTAGAACACTATTACAGCACTACTTACAGTAATATAGAGTCAAAACTTTACTACTCAGAGGTTCTTTTACCTTTTTTATTTAGTAAGACTTCTCTATATTTATAGTTTATCAAAGAATAAACTTTACTAGTAGAATATCATTCTAGTACTGGAATGACAAAAAGAGAATAAAATCGCAATAGCTACGTATCAAGCACCGTTGTATTTTCTCTATGTTTTAGATTACCTTGTTTACCCCCCCCCTTTACCATTCAGCTACGCAGATAGTTACCACAAACCGCAAAGATGTTTAAAAGAAATCTAATTTTTATCAACTCATACATTTCATTACCAACTTCACAATAAGGTTCTGCTGTTGGATAAAAACAATCAAAAAAGAAATAATCCTTTAGTATTTCTTTGCTGCATCCAGAATTATAGTAAGTATCAAGCCCTCCTTTAAACCCCAGTTGCGGATTAATCAATACAGTAAAATCTAGAAATAGAGGGCTTTTTAGGCTTCATAGAATATGAAACTAATGTGGAAAAGATGTGCACCAAGAAATTTATTGGAGACCTGTGTCTTGAATGCTCAAGATCAAGTCTGTTTTTGAGGTAACCAAAAACTGTTTCAATAATCGACCTTTTTCTTAAAAAAATCTTTTCTTCAAGAAGCATTAATGTGTTTTTCATACCTTTTTTTACTTTGGTAACGAGTTTTATTCCTCTATCGAAGAGTTTTGCAAAGAGCTCTTTCTTTATATAGCCCTTATCACCAAACAAAAGACCAGTCAGTTTTTCAGTTAATTTTGGTACTGGTTTTCTGTCGTCAACGTTACCTTTAGTCATTGTAACTCCTTGAATTTCACCTTTTTCATTAATTACCATATGCAATTTAAAACCCAAAAACCAGCCATATGTAGTCTTTCCAAGCTTTGCCAATCCTTTGAAAACTTTGTTTCTTGAGATTTTTTTTGGATGGCAAACAGCGATAGAAGTTGCATCTATGTACGAAATTCCGGTCATTTTTGAGTGCTCACAAAGCCACTTTAACAAGAGCACTAAATACCATAAAACCCTAGATTTTAGCCTAATAAATCTACTATATGTTGGCAAATTTTGAAACTCAGATCCATGTAGTGCTTTCAAATAATATGTATAGAAAGATTTAAAGTCCTCACATCTAGATTGTTGATAAAGTAAAATTATAGTAAGAATTTCAGAATGCGTAATCCCTGGCGTTCTGGTAGGTTTTTTACTGTTTGGCAGGAGTTTTTCTGCGAAATTTTTGTTTATAGCCTTGCAAAAATCGTCTACAAAGCAAAATAATTCTGTTACATTTTTATTCATGGGTAACCTCTCTATTTTTTGATAATATGTTTCCGGAGTTTAGTGTGCCGTAGAGACACAAGGAATGTTCAAGTAAGAGCAAACTAAGTGCAAAAGCTACGCAATAGATGGGGGTGGGCCCCTCGGAGCCGGCTTACAAGAGCAGGCTTCAAACAACCATAAGCTGCTTTGGTAAAAAGCTAAGGTAGTGAGCGTTATGGAAAAGGCGCAAATATGCGTCATGTGTAAAATAGAGAGATGAATGAAAATGAACCACTGATAAAGTGTCGAAAGGAATTGGATGATGTCAAAACCAGGGGTTAGACTTAACCTGGGATAAATCTATCGGGAGCTTGTTTACTGGATAGATGGCGTCCGGCATAGAGGTGGCATGAATCTATTTTGGGCTATTGCGTGGAACTGCGGGAACCTGTCGTTTCGATGATAAGGGAGAAATCCAAGGAGCTGATCTCTGAGGATGAGAGTACCGATGCGGAAAACAGGGGCGGATCAGCTCGTAGTAGTGAAGAAGTTTCTGTAATGGAAATGGAGCGAAGGAGCTGAGTTATTTAGTTTTAGTTATTTATCAACCGAAAGGGAGGAGTTAATGAATAAAACAAAGTCTTGTGATATACCAAAGAAACTTATTTGGAGAGCTTATAAACAAGTATCGAAAAATAGAGGTGCTGCTGGTGTAGATGGGGTTTCGATAACAAAGTTTGAGGAAAATCTAAAAGATAATCTATACAAACTATGGAATCGTATGTCATCCGGAAGTTATTTTCCAGAGCCTGTAAAAGCTGTAGCAATACCGAAAGATATGGGAGGAGGACAAAGAATTTTATGTGTTCCTTCAGTATCAGATAGGATAGCGCAAACAGCAGCAACAATGTATCTCGAACCGTTAGTGGAGCCAAAATTCCATGAGGATTCATATGGTTATAGATCGAATAAATCAGCATTGGATGCGGTAGATACAGCGCGTAAGAGATGCTGGAAGTACGATTGGGTGGTAGACCTTGATATATCAGGGTTCTTCGACAATCTGGATCACGAATTAGTTTTGCAAGCTATCAAGAAACACACAGACTGCAAATGGGTCATACTATATGTTGAAAGGTGGATGAAATCCCCTATACAACTTGCAGATGGCAGTAAAGTAGTTAGGGATAAAGGAGTTCCGCAAGGAGGTTCAGTTAGCCCAATCATCTCTAATATATTCATGCATCATGTGTTTGATATATGGATGAAAAAGAACTATCCGACGGTACCATTTGAGAGATATGTGGACGATGCGATAGTGCACTGCAGAACAGAGAAACAGACAGGATTTGTGAAAGTAATGATCGAAGAGAGATTGGCTGAGTATAGGTTGAAATTACATCCTAAAAAGACACAGATAGTGTACTGTAAGGATGACAATAGGAGAGATGAATTTCCTAAACAAAGTTTTGATTTTCTGGGTTACACATTCAGACCCAGGTTAGCAAGAAATAAAATAGGGAAGCATTTTGTTTCATTTCTCCCAGCAATTAGCAACAAGGCCAAGAAAAAGATTACTACAACCATAAGATCATGGAAAATGCTACGAAATACGCATATAACATTAGAGGAGATATCAGGAAAAGTAAATCCAATAGTCAGAGGCTGGTATCAGTACTATGGCAAATTTTACAGAACTGAGGTCTACAAATCTCTAAAGAATGTAGAGCGGCATCTAGAAAAGTGGGTCAAAAGGAAATATAAGAGACTCAGGAGTCACGGAAGACTAGCAAGACAATTTCTAGGAAAGGTGAGAGATAGGTCTCCAAATATTTTCTATCATTGGACACTAGGTTTAGGGTCAAAAAGGCTAAATAATGGGAGCTGTATAAGCTGAGAGGTTTATGTACAGTTCTGCGAGAGACTGGTAGGGGAAGTTCCACTGGTCTACTCTCCCCCTATTTTCCTGGCTTTTTCACTGACTTCTAATCCCCAACTGGGGTTTTAAATATCAACAAGAGTATGTTTATACTTTTTCCAAATCACCTCCCCCAAACTGGTCTGTGATGTTTGATAGGTATACATCTCGATCATTTAACCCTTTGCTCTTATATTTACCAAGCATACTTTTCATTTTAGAGTTAAGATCGAATGCTTTTATTTCAAGATCTGCACCTTTCTTCATATAATCTAAATCATTATCTAATTTTGTATTGAAACTCTGTGTAAGCTTTGCCAGCCAGCTCTCTTGCTTTTCGTCTTTATTAAAGCTAGTATCAAAACAACCTCAGTCACATTTTCAACAATCACATGCTTTACACCATATTCATTTAGAACCAAATGCATTACATATTTCACTAACCGCTTTATTTCAATACTTTTTCTGCTTTAACATTGGTATAAGCAGTGGCACCCATAATATTATTTCCGTCGATTATAATGAAAAATAAATCTCCTTTACCTACGTCTGGATGATGTTTAATTACTGCGCTTAGCTGATTAACTAAACGAAATTTATTGAGGAAATAAGAAAAAATAGGGTTAAGAATTTCAGATGCTGTTGCATATAAAATCGCATAGTTATGACCTTGCTGTTCATAGTATCGATCAAAAAATGAGCATCTCCATGATGGCTTAAATTCTTCTAAACCTAAATACTTTGCTACATATTCAACAACAGCAAGGCCATTACTAAAAGATCCTCCTTAATAAAAATGGGCATTAAGTTCACGTTTCTTACAAAGGATAAGTTATTTAAAATTTCAATAATTGCATCATCATCAGATAAACTATCACCCAGAACACAAAAATTTTTACACTCTGAATTAGAGTTATTATTTTTATTTGCCATAACATTCAACACCTAATCATACTGCTCTATGAAGCCTATAAAAAAAGAAAAATAGGGTAAAATTATAGAACTTTGGCTGAATTTTACCTATTTTTTGAGCAGCCCTTCTGCCTTAAAAGAAACCCCTAAGTTTTTTAGCACGGCTTGGATGTTTCAACTTACGTAGTGCTTTCGCCTCTATTTGCCTAATTCTCTCACGTGTAACATTAAAAATTTTTCCTACCTCTTCTAAGGTATGCTCCTTTCCATCTTTACCAAGGCCAAAGCGCATCCTTAGAATTCTTTCTTCTTTTGGTGTTAAAGTTGCAAGAACATTGGTCGTAATGCCACGCAAGTCGGCAAGTATTGCAGCATCCTCTGGTTTAGAAACTCGCTTATCTTCTATACAATCACCGAAGGTACTACTATCATCCTTTCCTGTTGGAGCTTCAAGACTTACCGGATCTCTTGCTATCTTCATAACTTTGCGTATTCTTTCTATCGGCATCGCCAATTCTATACTCAATTCCTCTAATGTAGGCTCTCTACCCATTCCATGAGTCATCTTTCTTAATGCTTTGTTGATTTTACTGATAATTTCCACCATATGTACTGGTATTCTAACTACTTTAGACTGTTCAGGTATTGCCCTAGTGATTGATTGTTTTACCCACCAAGTACCATAAGTCGAAAATTTATACCCACGTTTGTAATCAAACTTATCCACAGCCTTCATAAGACCAATATTACCTTCTTGTATCAAATCAAGCAGATCAAGGCCTCTTTTTGAATACTTTTTAGCAATCGAAACCACCAGCCTTAAATTAGCCTTAATCATTTCTTGCTTTGCTTGAGAGACTTCTTGTTCATGTTCCTGTATTCTCTTGATTAGCTTCTTAAACTCCTGAACTTTATCTCCTTGTACATAACTCTTAATATTGCTTAAAGCACTAGCTATATACTCATAGCTATCGTTTATAAACCTTAAGAATTTATTTTTTAATTCACCTGTAAAAAGAGATTGATTTTCATTAATCTTGAGAAGACTTATTTCACTAAACTCGTGCTCTAAAAGCACATCATCATAAACATTATAAAAACTTTCTCTATCAATATCGTACTTTCTAGCTTCAGTAATAAGATTAGCTTCTTTAAACGTGATTAGTCTATTTATTTCGTAAAGTTTTTGTGTAATTCTGTTAATAGCAGCATCACTAAACTGAATTTGTAATGCTACAGACCATATTTGATTATATAAATTTTCTAGCTCATTAGAGAAATCTTTAGAACTTTTTTTCAATACCAATGCTTCATTTGTTAAAGCAATGATCTCATCCAATGCCGTGATAACCTTTGGCAATAAATCACTTTCCATTTCAAGAACAGAAATATTTAAGTTAGCTGAACTTATGTCTTCACTCTCATTTCCCTTTTCATCATCACCTTTTTCCTCATCATTAACACAATCTCTAACATCTTCAGCTTCACTTTCTTCTTTGTCCACCATGTTGAAATCAGAGTTATAAATTGCATCCAGATTTATAATTTCTCTCAGCAAAAAAGTTCCACCACTTAAATCATCACGCCATGTTTTGATCATGTTGAATGCCACTGATGTTTCAATTATTGCACGTAACATGTTATGCTTTTCAGATTCAATTTTTTTTGCTATCTTAATTTCATCTGCTCGTGACAAAAGCTTTACGGAGCTCATATCTTGTAAATAAATCCTTACTGGATCATCATTTTGCACTAAAATTGTAGTAGTATTCAACGATGTCTCATCATCATCAAGCTTATTACCACCATCATTAGAAGGAGCTTCTTCCTCATCTTCACTACTTTCCAGTATGTTAATTCCAGAGTCTTGCAATAAAGCTATAGTATCATCTATAAAATCAGGTGAAAAATTTTCATCTGACAACTTATCATTTATATCATCAAAAGTGATAAAACCACCCTTTCTCATACTTTTAGCTACAAGATCTTTGATGATTTTTTTCCTATCTTCCGTATCATTAATAGTTGACATCATTACCTTTACAGTTTATAATTTTATTTCTTATTTATCAAATAAACTTACAATTAGCAAGCTTATAGTTTTATTCTTAATTTATAGTTACTTGCTACTTCATATAGTCTAAGATACTGTCAATTTATTCACACTCTTCTTAATCAACTAATCTCTCCATTCTTACCGCTATGGACAATCCAACTGAAAATGTTGCAATTCCAACCACTATAGCAGTAAGCATTAAGACGTGAGGTATAGGATTGGTATATAAGTGAAAATTTGAAGTCAATATAGGAGGTAAAGAACTTTTTATATACCCTAAAGATATGTAAAATAACAAAACAGATGCTTGTAAGACACTTAATCCCATCATTTTTTTGATTAAGTTTTTATCATTTACAATGATATAGAAAGCTAGCACCATTAATATAGTAATGCCTACATAATTATATAGAGTCATTGTTTTTTCTTACGAGCAAAATTTATATATATGATTAACATGGAAGAAGAGACGGTAAGTAATACACCCAGCTCCACTAAGAAAATACCCAATTTTTGACCTGTTCTACTATCAGCTGATAATATACTATAGGATAAAAAATTTTGGCCAAATAAAACTGTTATAATACCAGCTCCTCCATAGGTTAAAATACCTAGTACGTTAGTAAATTTGATCATAGAGTAAGGTATTGCTTTTAAAGTTGTAGGTATATCAAATAACATAGAATATAATATTATCCCAGAAGCAATAATTATTCCCGCCTGAAAACCTCCACCTGGAGTATAGTCACCATGAAACTGTATGTATAAACCAAACAAAATGATAAAAGGTATCATCAAAAATGTTACTGCACTTAATACCGGATCTTTAATCACTTTCTTTCTCTTCTAATATTAACATTATACAAAGTGCAGCAGTAAAAACTACTATAGTTTCTCCAAATGTGTCATAGCCACGAAAGCTTGCTAAAACAGCTGTCACTATATTAGGAATACCAATAGCTTTTTCAGTATTTTCTACATAATAAGGAGCAACGTGCAAGTGAACTGGAGCATTATGACTGCCAAAATCTGGTAATTGAATCATAAAGTATGATAAACATGCAGTCAAAAATAACATAAAAAAAAGTGTTGTGGGGCTATGAGATAAATTTGCTTTGTAATTCTTTACCAAAGAGAGTGCTGCAAACGTAAAGACTGTGCTCAATCCTGCACCAACAGAAGCTTCAGTAATTGCAACATCTGGAGCATTCATAATCAAGTACATAAGTGAAATAAGTGAACTAAATACACACATTAGAACAGCACTTACAACCAAATGTTTCGAAAGAACTATAAAAACTGTAACCATGAGTAACAGCAAAAGTAATATTAGATTCAGTATTTCTAGCATCTTAACCTTCTTTAATAGTCTTTACTTTTATAATAAGTACGCGCTAAAATATAACTGTTAGTTGAATTGGCTATCCATATTATAAAAATCAATAGTATAACTTTAATAGTATTGATTGAAAATTCATTCTGCCAAGCAAAACCAATCAACAACAACATTGCGCCACTAGAATCTGCAATACCTGCAGCATGTAGTCTAATATAGAAATCAGGAAATACTACTACTCCTAAGCTTGAAATGACTATTAAACAAATACCTAAAAATATGAGAATGGATGCTACCATAAATTATCAAAACAACATTAACCTCATTAGCGCTATAGTTGATATAAAGCTGATGCTAGCATATAGCAATGCTATATCAATTAAAAAAAAATCATTCAGAATAATCGATATTGCTGTTATGAGTAAAACTACTTGTGTTGATAAACTATTGAATGCTAAAACCTTATTGTACACATCACTTGACCTAAACACTATACAACATAACATTACACTCATACAGAATAAAAGCGCATAGATAGCAATACTAATCATTTATAAGCTATTACAACTTCTGCAGATTTCTAAATCGGTACTTCTTCACCACTATCTTGATCATCTATTTCATCATCTTGACCTTCTTGACTTATATCCAGACTTGTGTTAAGTTGATGATCAGAAAAATTTAACAAATTTGCTAGCTTACTTGGACTACTACTATAAGCATTATCTGTATTTCCTTTCATGTGCTCCTTGCACCTTTTCACCAAAAGGTTAAACAATTCATGAGTATTCACCTTCTTTTCTGCTATTTCATATAAAGAAACTATCGTATCCTTATGATCTTTAAACTTAACCATTTCAACGGGATCGCTTGCCCCTGTACTCAAATCATGTGTTCTTTGACTTGCTAGCAGAACCAATTTAAAACGGTTGTGTACCTGTTCTACACACTTTTCTACAATAGACTCAACCATAAAATACTACCTTGATAAGCTTTATACTATATCACAAAAAATAAGATGTCAACTTCGGATCTATTGAGATCCAATTCTACATTCTACTTTTTCTGCTTTAGCTTTTACTGATTGATTTTCTGTTATTGTAATTGTTATTTCATGATCAAGCTTTTTCAAAAAACCTAACAGTCTCTCTAAAGAAAAACCACTTGTCTTACCACTTTTAATTTGTGACACCTTTGGTTGATCAATACCAAGTTTCTCGGCCGCACAAGCTTGAGTCCAAGTATTTTTTCCTATAATTTTACTTATTATTCCAAGCAATTTTTTTTTTATTGCTTCACTATCCAGATTGTTTAATGATATTATTTCCATAATTTTTACTCTCACATACTAACTAGCTTTATTAAATATTATATCATAATATTTAATATACCAATATATTAATACTATATAATTTGTCAATAACTATAATGATATACTGATACTCAAAATTTTAAATTGACTGTAATTTTTATCAAAATACTAGTAATTTCAAACTATTATTTTGTAAAAAACTCACTATTAAAGAAAATAAGTTAAAATTGCAAAGTTTAAAATACAGAAATAATCATTTTACAAACTCGTTTTAGAGACTGTACATAATCTCAAGAAAGGAATAAAGCAGGAGATAGAGTATGTAAATTATGAAAACAGAGCAAGATGAGTAGGAGAAAAACTGAGTAAAGTTCTGTAGAAAGAAACAAAATCAAGAAGATTTAGGATGTTTTTACATAGTGTTACAGGTCCTAAAAGTGGCCTTCAGTGAATCAACAATGTTTTCAAAATGGCAAGATTATTTTAATAAATGAAGTAAAAAACATAGCGGAAGTAAAGAAAGTGTTTTGAAACATATATAAAAAAGTAGTTGCAAAGAAACAAATAAAAGGATGTAACTGTCGAGATCTTTACCGTATTGTCAAAAGGTAAATCTCTAATACTCTTATAGATAAGTGTAGACAATTGTGATAAGCAAAATTCAATACTAGCTTACAAATCGTCTTCTTGCTTCCACCACTTTGCTTCTAAAAAGATTATGAATAGACCCTTATATCCGAAATTTATACCTCTATATTTTAATATAGGATTCATTTCAATTTTTAAAGTTTCTATTTAATGAGAATGCTATATCATATTCGTAATTTAATTTAAATATTTGTTGCTTCTGAAATACTATTTGGTTAGTAAATAAAATCATGTCTAATACAGAAAAAATGAAAAAAGATGTTGCTATAATTATGGGAAGCGAGTCGGATTATGGCACTATGGTGCATGCTATTAACCTATTAAAAGAATTGGAAATTTCACATGATGTATTTATAATATCCGCACACAGAACACCAGAGAGACTCTTTAATTTTGCTAAGTCTGCTCAAGAAAAAGGCTTTAAGGTTATTATAGCTGGTGCAGGAGGAGCAGCTCATTTGCCTGGTATGACTGCGTCGCTTACTTATTTACCTGTTATCGGTGTTCCTGTACAAAGCAAACAATTAAATGGACTAGATAGTCTATTATCTATAGTACAGATGCCAAAGGGTGTTCCAGTTGCAACAATGTCTATAGGGGAGAGTGGAGGATGCAATGCTGCTATTACTGCTGCATCTATATTATCAATTTCTAACAATGAAATTGCAGATAGATTAAAAAAATGGAGAGAGGAACAAACTGAAGCAGTAAAAGAGAAACCAAAATTATAATGGCAATAGTTCTTTTAGATGCAAAAACCATAAATCGTATAGCAGCAGGAGAAGTAATAGAAAGACCTGCAAGTGTGGTAAAGGAATTAGTGGAAAATGCAATAGATGCAAAAAGCTCAGAAATAGAAATTAAAATAGAGAGTGGTGGACGTAATCTTATTACTGCAATAGATGATGGAAGTGGAATGCGAAAGGACGACCTAGAATTTGCATTTATGCGCCATGCCACTTCAAAATTGAGTGACAGCGAATTGATAGAAATCAAATATCTTGGCTTTAGAGGGGAGGCTTTGCCTTCAATTGCAGCAGTAAGCAGGATAAAGTTATCATCTAAGGCAAATGGAACAGATACAGCATGGTCTATAAGCTATGAGGGAGGAGAAAAAATAGGAAAGGTTATGCCTTATTCTTTATCAAGAGGCACACATATTGAAGTAAGAGACTTATTTTTTGCTACTCCCAATAGATTAAAATTCTTAAAAACTGAAAGGGCAGAAACACAAAGCATTGTTGATATCGTAAACAACTTAGCAATGATTAATTATGGAATTGGGTTTACTCTTACCTCGGATAACAAGAAGCTTTTAAAATATGCTAAGCAGGAATCGTTATTTAGCAGGGTATGTGAAATAGAAGGAGAATTTTACGAAAACTCTCTTGAAATTCTTGAAGAAGAAGACAGCATTAGGCTTACAGGACACATCTGCAAACCAACTGTCAATCGTGGCAATTCAACTCAAATCTATACATTTGTTAATGGTAGACCAATTAAAGACAATCTACTTATTGGCGCAATCCGTTATGCGTATCATGATCTTATTCCAAGCAATAGATATCCCTTTGCAGCGTTGCACTTAGAGATACCGTATGATCAAGTAGATGTAAATGTTCATCCGAATAAATCAGAGGTAAGGTTTCAGAACAAGAGGCTAATATATGAAATAGTGAGAAGAGGGCTAATAAAAGTGCTATCAAAGAGAATAGATCTTGCAGAAACTGTAGTAACCCAGACTGAGATAACAAGGAATCATCTATCATCAGATCCTTTTTGTGGGTCTAATCTTCAAAATAAATTTTATGGAGGAAGGTCAGATCCTTTTGAAAATCAGCTAATGAGACAATTTGCTTCTCCAAGTGTAGAATTATCAGAACGATCAGAATTGTTTAACTATACAGGAATGCAAAAGTCTCAACCACAAACAGAAGCTATAGTACTAGAAGAGAAACAAACTGATTTGATCGAAAGTGATCCTCTTGGATTTGCATGCTGTCAAGTCCATAATACTTACATTATTGCCGAGGCAAAAGAGAAACTCATTATAGTTGATCAACACGCAGCCCATGAAAGGTTAGTGTACGAGTGCTTAAAGGAGAAATCAAGTATAAAAAGACAAAAACTTCTTTTGCCTGAAATGGTTGAAATCAAAAGTCAAGCCGGTATGGAAATGATAGAAGTTTATAAGGATAAGCTTTTCGAAATGGGCTTTGATATCGAAATTAAATCAGAAAATGCGATCATAGTAAAAGAAATACCTGCAATCTTAGGGGCAATAGATGTGAAGGAAATGCTAATTGATATAGTGGATAGATTAATAGAAACAGAAGATACTCTACCTATAGAGGATAAAATAAATAAAATACTAGCTACAATTGCTTGTCATGGATCAATTAGAGCAGGTAGAAAGATGAAATTAGAGGAGATGAATGAGTTGTTGAGGCAAATAGAAAAAACACCATATTCTGGACAATGCAATCACGGAAGACCAACCTATATAGAAATGAAATTAAGCGATATTGAAAAGTTATTTGAGCGAAGGTAAGAAATTGTCACAAATGTGTATAGATTATACAACCCTAGTTTCGTCATCTCAAAACTCAGATACACAATTGTTCGAACATTGCAATTTGCAGGTAATTTGCATAGTAGATAATGTCATTCCATCACTTGACAATGATTTATTATGCAGCTACTTGATTAAAATTAAGTTTACTAAATCCCAGGTATTGTCTTTTTATGTTAATAATTAATATACAACTAAAGATACTTATCAAAAACGACAATAAAGAATTCAAAAAAAGCTAGAAATTCTGTAGAATTGACCATAACATATAGAAAAAAAGGAAGTGTATGATCACATCCTTCACTCTGATCATTAATTTGTAAACAAAATAGTTTTGCATTTTTCGATAAGATTAAGTAATATCAGCGTATTAGTTATACAATTAATAATTTTTATGGATGAGCGTAATCCTTGGAATCTTGGAAAGAAACCGTCAGGTCCAAGTAATGAAGATATTTTAAGTAAAGCTGTGTCTGATATAAGATGCTTTTTTAATGGCTTAACCAGAAATAGAGGGAAAAAACCTTATTTCATCATTTTCATTATTTTGTTGTTTTATTTTTGTACTGGTTTCTATATTGTCCATCCGAGTGAGGAAGGTATAGAACTTACTTTTGGCAAATATTCCAATACAGAAACATCTGGTTTGCGTTATCACTTTCCCTACCCTATTGGTAAGGTTTTTAAAGTAAATGTTAAAGAAGTAAATCGTGAAGAAATTGGGATAAGCAGCTCTTATGGGCGAGATACAGATCGTGGTGAAGGAGTGATGCTTACCGGAGATGAGAACATAGTCAACGTTAACTTTGAGGTCCAATGGAGAGTCAGGGATGCTAAAGATTATTTATTCAAAGTGCGGGATTATAAACCTGGTTTTAGCGTTAAAAATGCTGCTGAAAGTGCTATGAGAGAAATAATAGGTAAGAATACGATCTCTTTTGCACTCGAAGGTCAAGGCAGAGCTGAAATTTCCAGAGATACTATAATTTTATTGCAACAGATTCTTGATGGATATCAAATGGGTATAGAGATTTTATCCGTTCAAATGAAAAAAATTGATCCACCAGAAAAGGTGATTAGCTCATTTAGGGATGTACAAAGTGCTCGCGCAGATAAGGAGCGTACCATAAACGAAGCATACGCTTACAGTAATGATATTATACCTCGTGCAAAAGGTGAAGCAATAAAGATAAAATTAGATGCAGAAGCATACGAGAATGAAATAATAAATGAAGCAAAAGGTAATGCAAATCGCTTTTTATCTCTTTACGAAGAATATAGACAAAATCCTTCTCTTGTTAAGAATCGTATTTATCTTGAAACTATGGAAAATATTTTCAGCAAGGTAGATAAGTTTGTTATAACAGACGATCTGAAAGGTATGTTCTCTTATTTACCCCTTACAAATCTAGGAAAATAGTCATGAGTAGTAATATTAAAATTGTTTTTGCTTTTGTATTTGTTGCGTTATTGATTGCATTATCTAATTCAATCTTCGTTGTTCAAGAAACAAAACAAGCGATAGTTATACAACTTGGTAAAGTCGTAAAAGATGTTAGGGACAGTGGTTTATATTTTAAGCTACCATTTATAAATAACGTAGAATTTCTTGATAAGAGAATTTTAGATCTAAGTCCTGATAAAACTCCAAGGGAAGTGATAACTGCAGATCAAAAGCGTATTATAGTAGATGCTTATGCAAAATATAAAATAATAGATCCTATCACTTTTTATCAAACTGTGAAAAATGAATCAGGGCTAGTTAGAAGATTATATCCTGTCATAGAAGCTCACATAAGGGAGAATATAGGAAGATTTTCATTAATTAGTTTATTGAATGAAAAGAGATCAGAAGTTATGCAATTAATTCAACGTGGAGTTTATTCTGAAGCTGGAAAATTTGGCATAGAAATAATAGATGTAAGAATTAAGAGAGCAGATCTACCAGAAGAAAATAGTTCTGCAATATTTCGCCGCATGCAAACTGAAAGGGAAAAGGAAGCAAAAGAAATTAGAGCAGAAGGAGAACAAGCTGGACAAGAAATTAGATCAAAAGCTGATAAATTAAAAAGGGGAATTGTCTCTAGTGCAGTAAAAGAATCACATGAAATAAGAGGCCGTGGTTATGCTGAAGCAACCAGAATCTATAATGAGGCATTCAAGGTTGATGAAGAGTTTTTTAACTTTTATCGCTCTATGAAAGCTTACAGTAAATCATTTGCTGAGGGTAATACTAAATTTGTGCTTTCACCAAATAATAATTTCTTAGATATTTTGAACAAGGGATGGAAATAGTTTATGAAAAGTAAAGCATTTATTTTATCTATATTTGCATATTTTTTAATTTCATTTTCTTCATATGCTAATCTGTTTGCAAAAACAGTTGCAGATCCTGTATGTAGTTGTAATAAAGGGCTTGCTGATATAGTGGAAGAACTTATTCCCGCAGTTGTAAATATTTCAAGTGAGCAAATAGTTAAGCAAGAAAATAACAGTAGAACTAAAATTCCCTTTACGCCAAGAAATAATTTCTTTGATGACTTTAGAGAATTTTTCGAGCATTTTGATCAATTTTTTGATAGAGCTCCTAGCATTAATAGAGAAGTGACGTTACTTGGGTCTGGATTTATTATAGATAAAAGTGGAACCATAGTAACCAACTATCACGTTATTAAAAATGCCCAAGATATTACAGTTACTATGAACGATAATACTTATTTCAAAGCAGAAGTTTTAGGCTATGATGCAAAAACTGATCTTGCTGTACTTAAGATTAATTCTGATAAAGATCTTCCTTTTGTTGAATTTGGTAATTCTGATAAAACAAGAGTTGGTGATACAGTTATTGCAATAGGCAACCCTTTTGGTTTGGGTGGCTCTGTAAGTACAGGAATTGTGTCTGCAAGATCTAGAGACATTAGTATTGGTACTATGAATGAATTTATTCAAACTGATGCTGCAATTAATAGAGGTAACTCAGGGGGACCACTATTTCATCTAAATGGAAAAGTTATAGGTATTAATACTGCTATTTATTCCCCATCTGAGTCTGGCGGTAACGTGGGTATAGGCTTTGCTATACCATCTAATCTAGCTATTTCAATTATTGACACATTAAAAAGTGGTAAAAAAATAAAACATGGTTGGCTTGGCGTGCAAGTTCAGCCTATAACAAAAGAATTTGCTGAATCCTTGAGTTTAAAAGATATCAAAGGTGCATTAGTTGCAAGCGTAGTAAAGGGCAGTCCTGCAGAGAAAGGAGGAATCAAAGTAGGTGATATACTATTAGAGTTTGACGGCAAAAAAATTGATAGAATGACGCAATTACCTCATATGGTTTCACGAACTGAGCCCGGAAAGAAAGTACAGGTTAAGCTACTTAGAAAAGGTAAAGAAGTCAATATCAAGGTTGCAATCGAGGAATCTACAAATGATGATTCAGGTAATAATCAAGAAGAAAATAAATCAACATCTAGTTATATAAGTGGTTTAACCGTTTCAAATTTGCCAAAAGAACTAAAAAATAATGCACCCACAAAGGGTGTAGTAGTTACTAGTGTAGATAGTAGTAGTAATTCTACACTACGTGTTATTAAGAAAGGTGATATAATTATCCAACTAGATGGAATCGATATTGAAAATACTAATGATTTTCAAAAACAAATTGATTCAGCAGTAAAAAAAGACGGCAAAGATTCAGTAATGTTGCTTATTTACCGCAACGGCAATCAATTTTTTACCTCAATCAAATTGAAGAAGTAGCTATTTATCTAGCTGGTCATGAAAAAATTGCTTGACAAATTTAACTAGCTTCTTTATCCTGAGGGTAAGGGTGTTTCTGTAGATTAATAAAATTTATCCCTATACTGAAAACGTTTCCAACGAGATTATGGAAGAACTAGATTTCAGTATCAAGCACTGGAACATCATCATCTATAAGATGAAATAGCTGGAGTGGTAAGAAATTCGATAATATAAAGCATTTTTATGCTCAGTTGTAAAAAAATAACTTTCTTTCACAAATTAGTTTATAACTAAATTAGTATAAAGCATAATCATATTTACTTATCATCATTATTAATCAATAATTAATACCCATAAATTAACTATATCTAATCGCAAAGGGAGGTGGAGATGCGTTTTAAACTAGAAAAAGAAGATATTCCACAAAACGATTGTAATAATAGAACTGGTCGTAGGGTACCTGCACAAATAAGATTAAATAACAAAACAACATTTAGCCTGCCTAGTGTATCTTACATTATCATCGACAACAATATTGGCCTGAGTTTTCAAATTTGGGATTTGAAGCATGACGTGGCAAGTATACTAAACGACTTATCTGAATGGCCACAATTAAAGCTAGAAAGCGTAAGAAATGATTACAAATTCGCTTTAGTTACTACCTCTGATCAACCTTATTATTATTACTATGATGGCAAAAATACTATGATAGATACTATTGATCGTATACCTCATGGTTACACAAATGGTTTACATGTTAAGGCATATAATCGTGAAAGCTGTAGTATTTATTATGAACTGCTAGAAAACAGGAAGGTTTTAATAGATCCAAAAGACATAATTAGTAGCAAAAATGTCAGTCTTATTTTGGAAGATCTTAAAAGTTCACCTGATAAAAGACTCAAAATAGAAATAGGAGACTATTTGTTTAAAGAATCAAGAAATATATACAAATTATATAGGAGCGCTCAGGTATATAATTTAACTGGTGGAAAAGTTGGCATATTGAATGATATCCTTTCAGCATTTACTCGTATAAGCAATACATTCGAGTTATTCCCTTTTCATGAAATGGAGAGCTTGAAAGCACAAGATACCTATTTCGCAGTAAAAAAGTTAGGCAATAGTTATGTTGGTTGCATATCGTATGAAAATAGCACATGCAAAAATTTTTATAATTTTAACCCTAATTCTTTTGGGTATGAGCACGACAATAGATCAGGTCCATATCCTTATTATTATAACTTAGAAAATTTTGATAACTTTTTGGAGGTTGATGTGAATATTCAAGAACATATAAATTTAGAAGCAGAAATTGAACTTTTAAAAGGCAGAATTGAAAGATTAGAACATACTGGTGTACAAGGTCCTAAAGGTGAGCCAGGTGAAAGGGGACAAAAAGGTGATAGAGGCTTCGATGGAGCGCCTGGTCCTCAAGGTCCTCCAGGACAAAAGGGCGAACTAGGTTATACCGGTGCACCCGGTGAACCGGGGTTCAACGGCAACCAAGGTTCCAGAGGTGATAAGGGTGACCGAGGTTTTCCTGGTCCAGAAGGTTCTGTAGGTAGCACTGGAGCACGTGGTCCTAAAGGTGAACCAGGCCATTTGGGTCCAAAAGGCAACAAGGGAGAATCTGGTTCTCAGGGTAAGCCAGGTATAGATGGAACAAAAGGTATAAAGGGTGATAGAGGTGTGCGAGGTGAAAGTGGAACGAGTGGGCCAAGGGGTTGGAAAGGTGAGCCTGGTTCTCAAGGTCTAAAAGGTGAGAGAGGAGATACTGGTTCTAAAGGTGATAAAGGAGATACCGGAACAGATGGATTGCCAGGTGCACAAGGTCCTAAGGGAGAGCCAGGCATAAAAGGTGAGCCAGGTATAAATGGAACAAAGGGAGATATAGGTCCTAAAGGATTAGACGGAGCTATGGGAATAAAAGGTGATATGGGTGAGAAAGGAAAGATAGGTTCTAAAGGTCCCAAAGGAGATACTGGTTCTAAAGGTGATAAAGGTAGAGATGCAAGTCCTGAAGAAGTTGCACAAAAATTAATTAATAATGGCACTATTGCTAATCAGGTGCTTGAATATCGTGACCAAGGCGGAGATTTAGTATTAGAGAAGCAAGTTGCAGGAAGAATTATTAGTAATCAAGATATTCAAACAGGCATAGCCATTGCATTAGCTGATAACAGAATGGAAGAGCTAGCAGATGTGTTACTAAGTGATGCTAATCATACATTAGTAGAAAACCTTGCAAATAATACCGAGCTAACACAAAGCATTGCAGAAGAACTAAGGAAAAATCCAGGAAAAGTCCGAGGTCCAAAGGGAGAAAAAGGAGATATCGGTCCTCAAGGCATAAAAGGTGAGCCAGGTATAGATGGAACAAAGGGAGATATAGGTCCTAAAGGATTAGACGGAGCTATGGGAATAAAAGGTGATATGGGTGAGAAAGGAGAGATAGGTTCTAAAGGTGACAAAGGAGAACCAGGTGCAAATGGATTGCAAGGTCCAGAAGGTCCTAGAGGTGAGCCAGGTCTAAGAGGCTTCAATGGTACGCAAGGTCTTACAGGTAACAAGGGTGAGCCGGGTATAGACGGATTAAAAGGAGATATAGGACCTCAAGGTATAAAAGGTGAGCCAGGTCTAAGAGGCTTCAATGGTACGCAAGGTCTTACAGGTAACAAGGGTGAGCCGGGTATAGACGGATTAAAAGGAGATATAGGACCTCAAGGCATAAAAGGTGAGCCAGGTATAAATGGAACAAAGGGAGATATAGGTCCTAAAGGATTAGACGGAGCTATGGGAATAAAAGGTGATATGGGTGAGAAAGGAGAGATAGGTTCTAAAGGTGACAAAGGAGAGCCAGGTGCGAATGGGTTGCAAGGACCTAAGGGAGAGATAGGTGTGCAAGGACCTAAAGGTCAGGTTGGTAGATCTGGTCTTAAAGGTATGCCAGGTCCAAAAGGAGATACCGGAGCTCCAGGTGCGAATGGATTGCCAGGTTCCAAGGGAGAAGATGGAATAGGTGCTACATTAGCTGATCAGTTTTTACGTGAGATAAGAAAAGCAAAAAATGAAACTCTGGATGCTAAAAAAGCAGCAGAGGCAGCTCAAAATGCTTCAGAAGGTTTTGCCAAACAAGCTAAAGATACGGAAGATAAGGTTAAAATACTACACAATCAAACAGTGAATCTTACAGGAGAAGCTGAAGATTCTGCTGATCAAGCACTTCAATCCGCAGAAAATGCGGAAGCATTGCATAGTAGCGTAAGAGATATGTTTTGTACAACAAATCCTGCAGATCAAGTTTGTAGTGCACGCAGAAGAAGGAGGGAAATTAAAAAATCATCAGTGACAAGCGGAGCAAGCAGACCAACTTCATTTATATCTCAAGTAATAAATTTCTTTTACCCTGCAGTAGGACAGGACGAATATAAAGTAAAAAATGAAATACAGGAAGTGGCAAAAATAATAGATGCAGCAGATATTGTAACAAAATTTGAAGAAGTATTAGGAGCAACAGCTGTGAAATGTGGCATTTCAAAGAAAAGTCTAAATTTTGATCCAGTGGAACTGCAGTCAACCATTATCAATAAGTCATTACTTAATGATGAAAATCATAATGAGTTGTTGAAGTTCTTGTGTGTAACTGCGAAAAAATCATTACCTGATTACAAACAAACTAGTAAATGTTTGGCTACTTTCAAAGATCATATGGAAAAAAGATTAAATGAGCAGCAAAGAGCTTTCGTTAATACTGAAAAAATAGTGGCAGATAATGAGCAGCCAAGGAGTTTTATGAGTTATGTCTCTCCTCCTAGTAGCCTAAGTGCCATTAATCAGCAAGTTGTTGGTTATTTAAGGTAATATCATGGAAAAACATATATTTAAAATAGAGGATAAAAATCCGCTCTATAAAAAATTGATTAAACTTCCTGCTGAATATTATATATTAAACAAAAATAGTAAGGTTATCCATTCACATATTGGTCCAATTAAAGTAGAGAATATTAATGGTTTAAAGTTAAGGAAGCAGGGAGATAAAATATCTTTATATGAAGGAAACTTACCCCTGCAAGCAGAAAGATCTGATGAAAGTGGAAACTCTATTAAAGAGGATCTTATTGTAGAACAAGAAGCTATAATAAGTACAAATAGAAACTATATTATAGAAAAGCTTGAATCAAAACCTATCTTGATTTCGCTTTACAACATAAAAGATAGTCCTGACTTTGGCCTCAAATTGTCTGGTAGAGATATAACTGGAGTACTCAATTTTATCAATTTTAACGATGAAAATGACCCAGTACTACAAAAAATTCAAGAAGAAAAAGGTGGACTTTATTTTACAATAGAAGGTGATTATATCTATATATCAGATGAAGAAGGAAAATGTCTTCCAGTATGTAAAGATGGTAGTTGCTATAAGTATCAATACACAAAAAATGAACATGATATATTAGAAATTAGTGAGATATCAACAATAATAAAAAACTTAACTAAAACTGAGCAATGCAGTGCACCAGCTAAGGCAGGGCAGAATTTTACTTTGCAAAAGGGAAAAGAATTATCGGATAATATCTATCAAGCAGATATCATGTTAAACGGTAAGCTTGTAGCTACTTTACCAAAAATAGGTTACTGCATGCTTGATGACCAATTGGTCATACATAATCACGTTACAGAAGAAGAGATAAAAATTCCTAGAGACTTTCATTATCTTAAAGTAGTCAAGTACAGTAGTAATGATGATTGTCAATTAACGTTTTGTAATTTCTTAGGTAATGAGTTTTTTGAACATAAAAAGTACGATTCTCAATACTCAAATGTTCCAAATAAATATCAATATATAAGTTTAAACTGTATGAAAAAGGAATATAAACCAAATTTCTGCAAGTTACTTAACGATAAACCATCTTTTTTTATTGCAAAAGGAACTACTAATCAAGATTCTTCAGGCCACTGCCCAGCTGATGTATTTGAATTAACAAAAAGTGGAAAAGGTAAGAAAATGGCTACATTAATTGATCAATTTGGCGTTTTTAATAAAGAGGGTAAGTTTCAATATTGTGATTACCATACAAAAGCAGATTACGATGTTTATGATTCTTATAAAATTAATAAAGAGTACAAAACAACAGATGAATTTCTCTTCAATGATGACATAGTTCTTTATACTATTCCAGAGCTATTTTAATCGCATACAAGGTATATTATAATTGTTTTTAAAATTGAATTGAGTAAACTTTCAAGCAGTGTAAAAATGTATTCTTTTTAGTTTAGATTCGCTACCATTTTGCCGCTCGTTAGTACCGCAGTGGTTTTGTAATAGAACACAAGCTGCAAAAACTTAAGGAAAAAATGGTCAGTTCTTGACACTGGCATCTAGTTCTTTCTATCAAAAATGCTGTAAAGTGTTCACCAATTTAGTTGGATCCCAGTACTGGGATGACATTATGAAGACCTAGCAGTTTATGATGGTGTCATTCCAGCGCGTGGCGCTGGAATCTAGTTCTTATTACCTGAGTCTTCTGGGTCCCAGTACTCGGATGACAAGAAAAGGGAGTATTGGTTTCAGCATTAGCCGTGCATCTGGATCCCAGTATCAAGTACTGGGATGACAAGAGAAAGAGGACACTGGGATGAAATTATGAAGGCCGGGATAAACACTATGAGGACTGGAATGACATTATGAAGACCTCTAGCAGTTTATGACGGTTGACCTTACCCAGAAAAAGTAGACAGAAAGTTAAGACGTTTTTGAAGTAAAATAAAACGTTTTTTCAAAGAGGTGTGGTATGACAAAAAGAAAAGAATATACAGCAGAATTCAAAATTGAAGCTATAAGACTAGTAAAAGAAACAGGTCAATCATCAGCAAAAATAGCAAGAGATTTGGGTATTAGCGGTAAGCAGATGGGTAAAAACATACAATGATAGAATGTCTGGAGTAGATGCGTTTCCAGGAAAGGGGAAAGTAGCTCATTGTGACAAAGAAAAGTTTGATTTAAAGAAAGAGCTGGCAAGAGTAACGAGGGAAAGAGACATTTTAAAAAAAGCCCTGGGATATTTTGCAAACCAAAAAGAGTAAAATATTCTTTTATAAAAGAACATGAAAACTGCTATAAAATACGGGAATTATGCAGATTTTTGAACGTATCTGCTTGTGGTTATTATAAATGGATTACTAAGGAAAAAAACAACAAAAAATCAATAAGAGAAGAGCTCATACAAGATATTCAGAAGGTATATCGATCATCACAATGCAGATACGGAGCTCCTAAAATTCACGCTGAATTAAAGGCTTTAGGTAAAAATTATAACATCAAAACAGTGCAAAATATTATGCAGAAAAATGGCATTCAAGCTAAGCTTAGACGAAAGTTTAAAAGTAAAAAACCACAAATAGACAATAGAGTTATAACTCCTAACATATTAAATCAGAATTTCATCGCTGATCAACCTAACAAGATATGGGTAACTGATATTACGTACATAAAAACTAATGAAGGATGGTTATATTTGGCAGCAATAATAGATTTATATTCACGCATGGTGATTGGGTGGTCAATGAGTAATGCAGTAAATAGGCAATTAGTTATAGATGCGTTATTCATGGCTATTGGTAGGCGCAAATCTCCTAAAAATCTACTATTTCATAGCGATCAAGGATCGCAATACACCTCTAAAAATTATCAATTTTTACTAAGTACAAAAAATATTACTTCTAGTATGAGTCACAAAGGTTGTTGTTATGATAATGCTGTTTCAGAGAGCTTTTTTAGTTCACTTAAGAGAGAGTTACTCATTGATACTTCACAACACTCTGCACAACAAGCTAAAACCGCAATATTTGAATATATAGAAATTTTTTATAATAAACAGCGTAGACATTCTACTATTAACTATTGCATTCCTGAGCTTTTTGATTCATCATTCTCATAGCAAAAACGTCTTAACTTTCTGTCTACTTTTTCTGGGTAAGGTCAGGTGTCATTCCAGTGTGGAATACAGCTTTTTGTAACTTCATTGAAAATATCGTATAGCTATTTGTTCACAATTAATTCTTCTGGATCCCAGTACTCGGATGATAAGAAAAGAAACACTGGTTTCAATATTTGGATGCATCTGAACAGATACAGATGGCTAAAATATTGAAGAAAGCATACGCGTCAAGTTAAGAGCAACTAGCCTTCTTTGACTTGTTAAGAAAGGTCTTTTTTTCCCCAGATTCTATTATCACATGCTGAAATGACATCGAAGGACGCTCTTGCTTCTTCATGTAATTATGCAAAAAGTCCTTTGAATTTTTGCAGCTTGAAAAATCTTTATAAAATTTACTTTCTTTAAATGCTTTAATCTTCTCTTCATTATTTAATGAGCCATATTTAGAGAAATATTCATCTGTAATATAAATATATAAACTAATCAACTCAGGAAAAGTGTAATCAGTTTTGTTGGAAGACTTTAAACACGTAATTGGCAATTTATGTATATCTTTATCAGCTTTTTTAGAATCAATACATTTATCATTCTTTCTTAATGTTGTATGCTGCTTAAAAAAGCCTTCATATTCCTCAAAATCTTCAAATATTTCTTTTTTTTGATAATCTTTCCTTCTACCGCTTTGCTCTATTTTTTCTATTTTTGTTGCAAGTTGCACTGGCTGTTTTATCGTTTTATCTCCCTCTCGATTAAAGTACATTGTATAAGGAGTAATTGAATTTACGATTTTATATGTCTTCCAGTGGCAGCCAAAAATCTTTAGTACCAATTTGATTATCGGAGCAAGAAAAATTTTTAATTTTGCTATGAATCCAAAATAATAAAGAGAAGCTTGTTTAAGTGAACTTGCAGCATTGCTAACGATGCATCTTAAATGTATATCCTTATACTTAAAATTTTTATGAACCTCTGCAGCCACATGTCCACCTAGGCAGTCTCCAAACAATATAATATCATCTGGTTTTATACCTTTTTCCAACAAGTTAGTTACAACTGCTATACCAGACTTAACTCTGTTGCTACGTATCAATGAGGTGTTTTTACTTAAACCAAGTCCAGGATAATTAAAGAGATGTACAGTAATTCCTTGCTCTGTAGCCCAATTCCAATTTTGGGAATAATCTTTACTAGGACTTAATGCTCTATTCCCACCAATAAAGTATATCAGATGTTTTTCACCTTGATTATTGTTTTGATTTTTACCAAGAAGCGTAATTGTCTCTATTTTCATCCCGTTTTGAGTTTTTATAAATTCTCTCTCAGTTTGCTCTCTTATTTCTTTCATATTTTAACTCTCACTATAATTATACAACAAAATCTTAAAAAAATCAACAAACCTTAATTTTATGAACAATATAAACCTTCTCAAATTCATTGAATTATGCTTTCAAACGGTAGTGCCGGGGTGTGAGTATAATGATTATCAATATATAAAAGTCATAGCAGACAGGCCTGAAGCAGCAAGCGCTGGCGAAGCAAGAAGAATAATATTCAATATGCCGCCGCGTTCAATGAAGTCCATTTGTGTAAGTGTTGCATGGCCTGCATGGATACTCGGTAATCAGCCAACTGCAAGAATAATAGTTGCAAGTTACTCTCGGCTGCTTAGCGAAAAGCACTCACTCGATACCAGGTGCATAATGCAATCTGATTGGTACAGAGAGCTATTTCCGAAAGTAGAATTATCCAAAGATCAAAACACTAAATATAAATTTCAAACAGTGCAAAGAGGATGTCGAATTGCAACATCAGTTGGGGGAACATTAACCGGTGAAGGTGGAGATTTCATTATCGTGGATGATCCACTAAGTCCCGCACAAGCTTTGAGCGAAACATTTAGAAAGCGTGCTGCAAACTGGTTTGATCAGGCTTTAGTAACCAGGCTCAACGACAGAAAAAAAGGAGTTATCGTTCTTGTGATGCACAGACTCCATTTAGCATCGAACAAAATGAATCTGTCAAACCAGGAAGAAACTCATCAATTTAAGTTTCTAGTAGTTTTAAGTATAGTTGTGAAGGAAGCGCCTCATGCAGTTATAACCGGAATCTTCACTGGTGCCATAAGTGCCCGTCGTTTAGCATGGTTTTGGAGGAACGGTCAAATCATTGATGGAGTCCTTAGACTACCTCGGTTAGGAGATTGTATTATATCAACCGTCCCAAGCTGAAGCGTTTCCCTGCTATAAATTATATGAAGGAGTTACCATGAAAAAAACAAAAAGTAAATTAGAAATAATGAACCCTAACGCAGCAGGAATAGATGTTGGTTCGGCTATACATTATGTGTGTGTACCAGAAGGAAGTGATGAACAGCATATACAAAAATTTAGCTGCTTTACAGAGGACCTTCATAACATAGCAAAATGGCTAAAAAAGTGTGAAGTTACTACAGTAGCCATGGAGTCAACCGGAGTGTACTGGATTCCTTTGTTTCAAGTACTTGAATCATATGGACTTGAAGTAAAACTTGCAAATGCAAGACATGTAAAAAATGTACCTGGAAGAAAGTCAGATGTCCAGGACTGCCAATGGCTTCAACAACTACACAGTTATGGGTTAATCGAAGGATCATTTAGGCCAGATAATCAAATGTGTGTATTGCGTAGTTATGTGCGGCAACGTAAAAACTTAATTGAAAATGCTGCTACACATATTAATCGTATGCAAAAGGCGTTGGTACAAATGAATATTCATTTACATAAAGTAATAAGCGATATCACTGGCGTCACAGGAATGCAAATTATTAAAGCAATAGTAGAAGGTGAAAAGAATCCCGAGAAGCTAGCTGAATTCAGAAGTGTGAATATGAAGAACGACAAAGCTACTATAGCAAAAGCATTAACAGGCGATTATAGAGAAGAACATTTATTTGTACTGAAACAAGAATATACAGCATATACTTTTTTTCAAGAGCAAATAACTGAATGTGATAAAAGCATAGAAAATTACTATAAAACATTTGAAACAAAGTCCGATGAGAGTAGAGAGTTAGGTAAGGAAAAAAACAAGTCTAGAAGAGGCAGACCAAACTTCACCTTGCGTGAGAAATTGTATAGGATAACCGGAATAGATTTTACTAAAATTCCTGGATTTGATATACTAACTGTACAAACTATTATTTCAGAAGTTGGCATTAACCATAATAAGTGGCAATCAGAAAAGCACTTTACTTCATGGTTAGTACTTAGCCCTGCTAACAAGATCACAGGAGAAAAAGTATTTGGGACAAAAACTCGTAAAGTCATTAATCGCGCTACAAATGCCCTGCGAATGGCTGCTTATGCTGTGGGAAATAGCACAAGTGCATTAGGTGCATATTGTAGGAGATTAAAAAGACGGCTAGGAGCAATAAAAGCAATTACTGCCACAGCAAGAAAATTAGCATGTATTTTTTACCAAATGTTGAAGTATGGACAAGAGTATGTGGAAAAAGGAATGAGTTATTATGAAACACGCTACAAAGAGAAAATTGTGAAAAATTTGATCAAGAAAGCGCAGGAGTTTGGCTACACACTAGTTCAACAAGAAGAGTTGATTAATGGAGTTTCTTAGGAGCAGATTTAACTGCTCACCTCCTCTGTAAACCAAGAAACATATGGCACCATGTCTGTTTACCAATAATAGCTGAAGATAAGGAGATTATTTATTCAGTTAATAATCATATTCCAGAGCATGAACAGGAAATATACTCAAGAAAAGAAGGTCAATTGTTGTATTCCCTAACTGAAGGAAAAGAAGAAATTGAGATGATAAAAGCTGAACTTGGGAGTTATGGTTTTGCTGCTCAATACCAACAAAATCCTCTGCCACTTTCAAGTGGTATAATTAAACGAGAGTGGTTGAAGCGCTATAAAAATTTTCCTGATAGCCTCTTGCATGTAACACAAAGTTGGGATACTGCAATTTCAACAAACAATACAAGTGACTTTAGTGTCTGCACTACCTGGACAAAAGTAGATAATACATTCTATTTACTCGATGTATATCGCGCAAAACTTGAATATCCAAAACTTAAAGAGAAAGTTCTGTCGCTGGCTGCAAGGTGGAAGCCACACGCAATTTTAATCGAAGCAAAAGCAAGCGGTCAGCAATTGGTTCAGGAGCTCAGGAAAAACAGTGATTTACCTATTATTCAAATAGTACCACATGATGACAAATTAACTCGATTTCACCGAATTGTCCCAATTATAGAATCTTGTAAGTTAAAAATATGATATAAAGGAGATAAGAGGGAAGATAACTCCACTCACTATAGGAATGGAGTTATCACGGGCGTGTGCGACCGCTAGAATAATGGCTATACAACCGTGCTCATCAAGGTACACTAGCCCTATCTCTCGATACGTTTGAATAGTTGTGTGGGACATACATATGCACCCGTTTACAATCTTAAATTAACTAAAACTAATCGAGGTTATTATGATTACATCTTATCAAAATTTTATTGGCATTGATATCGGAAAATTTAAAAATGTTGCTGCAGTTCACAACCAAAAGAACACTATCAAGTTTGATAATAATGCTGCTGGTTGGCAACAATTGTTTCAAAATTTTTCAAATATTCTACCTAATTCTTTTGTAACTTTGGAAAATACAGGAAAATATGAGCTTGGCTTAGCACACTTTCTGGTTGATAAGAATGTTGCTGTACATCGAGCTAATACTCGCAAAGTAAAAAGCTTTACCTTATCTCATGGAATTTTAGCAAAGTCTGATCAATCAGATGCAAGAGCCCTTGCTCAATATGGATTTGAGCGTTATAGTACTCTATCTCTATTTGTGCCTATGTCAAAAGAACAAACAGCCTTAGCTGCACTTTGTCAACGTCGTGATGACCTTACACAAATAAGAGCTCAAGAGAAATGTAGACTGAAAGCACCTGAAAACGACTATATAAAAGAAAGTTGCCAAAAAACTATTGACTTTTTTAACAGTCAAATAGATGAGCTTAATGATGCCATACAAAAAATTATCGATGAGAATCCAGAGTTAAAAAAGCGCCAAAAAATCATAAGAACAGTACCAGGAATAGGTAAAAAGTTATCACAAGATTTTGTATGCTTGATGCCAGAACTTGGCTACTTAAGCAGGCAAGAAGTTGCTAGTCTTGCTGGAGTTGCCCCGCATCCAAAAGAAAGTGGTAAAGCTATTGGTTATCGCAGAATAAGTGGTGGCAGAAGGAACGTTCGTGAAAAGCTTTTTACATCTGCGATGGCTGCTTCAAGGACTAAATCTGCACTTGGTGCTTTTTATTCTGCTCTCATTGGTAGAGGTAAAAAGAAGATGGTAGTCATAACAGCTCTAATGCGCAAAATTATAGTGATTGCTAATGCAAGGCTTAAAGAAGCAATTAACGCAAATTTTTAAAATCTGCATAAGAAAATAGGTTAATGAATATGCGCGCCACACAAATTTAAAGCACATATTCATTAATCATAAGATCTAAGCAGTGGTAGTTGTTTGATATAAATTTCTTTCTGTAATGAACTAGGGTTTTTATTGCCAAAAATACGTTTTTCAATTGAATAAGAATACAAAACTATAAATAAGAGTTGTAATAAGACTAAATTCAAAAAATTTTAAAAAACATAGTTGATGAGCGGGTTTTTCTCCCTAACCAAGCAGTATGGCTTAGCGACTTTGAGTATGAGATTTTAATGTTTCCAGAAATCCGTCACGACGATCAAGTAGACAGTACCGTGCAATATCTTCAGTGGGTGAGAAATAATATTGCTAGAGTGGTAGCTATACGTTCATTGTAGCTTGAAAAGGTTCCTCGGAATTGTGTATAATTTTTTTAACTGAGCTTATTTAACTTATCCATTTTCTGAATGATATTTTAGGGTTTATTGAAATAAATACTACGCAAAAATTCTATCTCTGGGTGCTTAGATGAATATCTTTATATTAGACGAAAATCCTGTAACTGCAGCACAAATGTTATGCGATAAGCACATAGTAAAAATGCCGCTAGAAACTGCTCAATTGCTTAGCAGTGTTTTTTCAATAGCATTAAAAGAGCCAAATCCTTTAGTCAGCATTACAAACCAGAATATAGAAGTTCCATATAAACTTACTCACAAAAACCATCCTTGTTCTTTATGGGCTAGACAATCAAAAGGAAACTTTGATTGGTTAATAAAACATGGAAAAGAATTGTGTATAGAATATAGCTTGCGATACAAAAGAACGCATAAATCCGAAGAAGTTATAGATTGGTGCGATAATAACAAGGATTTGCTAATATTTCGATCAGCTGATATACAAGCTTTTACACAAGCGTTACCTGATCGATATAAATGTAGTAACCCAATAGAAGCATATAGAGAATATTACCTAAAAGAAAAGATGAGATTTGCTAAGTGGGAAAAAGGTAGAGAAGCACCAGATTGGTTGCTAGACAAAATGCTATAGGTTATAAAATTATCCAAACCGATCATAAAAAAGGTAGAATTGAAGTTGCAAAAGCAATGCTGGCTGATAATGTTGATGTTTATCAAGTTTATTGATCTTTCTATTTGTGAGATTAAAGAATTCAGTAAACTGTTATTCCCAGTATATGGTAGGCTACTTGCACTATAGAGTGTCATGTACACATCTGTACTAACAAGCAGAGGTAAATCTAAGTCAGTTTAGATATAACATTTACTTTAAAAAACTTTATTTTACGCTGATATTCTAGCGCTTTTCTGTGGTATTTTGTTGGGGTATAATTTGCAAAACTATCTTCCTTATAGGTTAAAAAATTACACTGCTTTATATGTAACTCTATCCACTCTGCATAATCCTGATGATCAGTTGCAATAAATATTTCACCTGTGACAAGTATTTTTTTTGCTAATAAATTTAAAAATTCCGTATTAATTAACCGTCTTTTGTTGTGACTTCTTTTTGGCCATGGATCTGGAAAGAGAATAAAGAATTTTTCAACACTGTGGTCAGGAAAATTGACAATTAATTCTCTTGCATCTTCTGTCCATATTAAAATATTTTTTATGCTGTGTGCTTCTATGCTTTTTAGCAAGGAAGAGACCCCCTTTAAATAAGGCTCACATCCTATAAATAATAGATCAGATTCATTGAATGCCTGATGGAGCATATTTTCACCATTACCGAAACCTATTTCTACCCGTATTCTTTTTTGTAAGTCTACGATCTTTTTTATAGATTCCTTGCTGTTTTTAATAGAATACTTCTCCAGAACATTCAACTTCAACCTAGATCTTCTGGAAAATGACCTAATCCAATTATTATTCCTAGATAACATATCTTACATAACTTAATCTTTTATAGCTTAAACAATTCTCGAAATGAATTAATGAGAATTTACTTGTCACTAATTATTAATATTATATAATATATGAGTTCTAATGAAGTTAAAATTAAAAGGTATGGAAAGTACAGTTGCTATCAAGAGGCTATCATCAAATAGGTTCATAGAAGAGATATTTCAAGATCAATTTGATAATCAAGACAATGACTTTTGTGAAGATTCTTTTGCTAACAAAATCAAAGAAGGAGATGTGGTAGAAGGTATAATCACAAGAAGAAATTCTAATGATATTGTGGTTGATGTTGGTCTAAAGTCAGACGGAAGAATTCTGATTAAGGAGCTCAGTTGTAATGATGATATCACTGTTGGCTCGAAAATTAGAGTTTATGTTGAAAGAATTGAAGATTACCATGGTAATGTTGTTCTTAGTCGTGAGAAAGCAATCAGAGACGAAAAATGGAATAAATTGGAAGAAAGCGCAGTTACAAAAGATGAAGTAACAGGAATCATTAAACGCTCAATTAAATGCGGTTTTATTGTTGATCTTGGTGATGGAATAAGTGCGTTTTTACCGCTGAGTCATGTGGATTTGAAGCAAATAAAAGATGCTAATCACCTTATTGAAACTGAACAAAAATTCATCGTGCTTAAAATGGATAAGAAGCAGGGAAATATTGTAGTATCAAGAAAGCTGGTATTAGAGAAATTGCATGCTGGTGAAAAAATTAAGTTTTTAGAATCTTTAAATGAAGGTGATGTAGTAGAAGGCAAAATAAAAAGCATCACTCACTACGGTGCATTTGTTGGCATTCATGAATCAGATACAGTGGGAGTTATAGATGGACTGCTACATATTACAGATATCTCTTGGAGTAATGTAAGTCATCCATCTGCAATTTTTTCTTGTGGTCAGCATATAAAAACTAAAATTATAAAAATAGATAGAGAAAATGGAAAAATCTCCCTTGGTGTAAAACAATTAGGAGATAATCCTTGGCAAGATCTAGAGTTAAAATGTCCAATTAACAGCTTACACAAAGGATGTGTAACGGGTATAAAAGATTGTGGATTCATTGTTGAGATTAAACCTGGGATTGCGGGTTTGGTACACTCATCAGAAATCACTTGGAGCAAGAATAATTTACCAATCAGTAGTTTTGTAACAATAGGACAAGAAGTGGATGTAAAAATTCTCGGTATTGACATTATTAAAAATAAGATGAGTTTAAGCACAAAAAGGTGCGTAGAGAATCCTTGGCAAGTATTTATTGATAAATATCCTCTTGGTTCTATTGTTTCTGGTAAAGTTAAAAGCAACAATGGTTCACAAATATCTGTGACTTTTGATGATTCTGAGATATCTGAGGACGTAGAAGGAACAATTTATATGCAAAATCTAAGTTGGTCGAAAAACAATTCAGATGAAATAAAAAAGTATAATGTAGGTGATGAAATAGAAGCAAAAGTGATAAGGGCTAACGTAGATCGAACAAGAATTTATCTTGGAGTAAAGCAAATAGAGTATGATCCTCTTGAAGAACTGATAGAGAAAGTTAAAGTAGGGGATAAAATGCAGGTTACTGTAAATAAGAGAGAGGAAAATGGTCTAATCGTTGAAATTGAGAACAATGTAACCCTTTTAGTAGATCAAGAGCATTTACCAGAAAATAAAAAGTTTTCTATATCAGAAAAAATACAAGTGGAAGTAGTAGGTGTTGAAAAATATAATATCATATTATCTGCCAAATAACTTCTTGTACTTCATATAAATGGCAACGAAATCTGATATAATAGCAAGAGTGGCAAAAAAACACCTTTTGTTAGATAAGGTCATTATAGCAGCCGTAGTTGATAGTTTTTTTCGAGTGTTTTCAAACACGTTGAAATATCATAATAGAGTTGAAATCAGGGGGTTTGGTTCTTTTTCAATTAGAAGCTATAACTTGAAAGAAGCAAGTAATTTGATGTCACAGAAGGTTGGAAAACATCAATACTTTAAAACTTATTTTCGTAGCAGTAAAAAGTTATCCCTCTTGATAAATGAATGAAAATCTATATTGTAAATTTGAAAGTTGTACAATATAGCATCATATGCAAGTAGTAGAAATAGTTATACATAATAACACATATAAAATATCTTGCGAAAGTAAAAAGAAGGACCATTTATTACAACTTGCTAATAGCTTCAACAAGCTAGTTAGCTCCATATCTCAAAGAACTGGAGGTAAGGGCTCAGATGCATTAAATTTCTTACTTGCAGCATTGACTCTCGAAGACAAAATTTTAGAATTAACAAAGCGATTAGACGAAATAAATCAAGAATGCAAAAAGTATAGGGAGGAAAAAAGAGTAGAATATGCTGAAGTATTAGATAGGGTAAACAAGATTATTGGGTGCATAAGTGATTAAAGCAAGCAATCAAATCGACTACCTCACTACTCAAATCAGGGGGGAGAAGTTTCTTACGAGTTATGTAACAATATAATTCGCAATCATCAAGATCAACTATTTTTTCGTATTCAATTAGTTCACTTAAGGAAAATTTATCAAGATATTTCAATGCAAAATGCCCTAAAAGTATATCAGTTTCTTTACAACCCCTATGCCAACTCCTATACATCAGTTTTCTTCTTAATAAGGAGATATCTATCATTGTCATTAAACTTTTTTTTAATTTAAAGACTAAACTAAATACTTGTCAAGCAAGGCGCATTTTAATATACTCAACGTTTGATTAAGATTTAAAACATAGGTGGAATTAATTTCTCATCAACTTAGTGCTGGAATATATTATTTTTTATCGTTTTCTTTAATAATTTCTATCATAGTATTCGTGCATGAATGTGGGCATTATATTGTTGCTAAAGCATGCAAGGTTAAAGTTGAATCTTTTTCTATAGGCTTTGGTCCTGAAATTTTTGGTTTTAACGACAAGTCTGGAACTAGATGGAAATTAAGTGCCTTTCCATTGGGTGGTTACGTTAAAATGTTAGGGGATACTAATGCAGCAAGCGTTCCTGTTGATCAACAAAAATTAACTGAAGAAGAAAAATTATACTCATTCCATACAAAACCTCGGTATCAAAAAGCAGCAATAGTTTTTGCAGGGCCTTTTGCAAACATGATATTTACCGTTATAGCCTTCACAATATTTTTCAGCGTGGCAGGTTATTATCGTACTCCACCAGTAATTGGTAATGTAATTGAAGAAAGTGCAGCAAAGCAAGCTGGCCTATTACCAGGTGACACTATTACACAGATCAATGAGTACAAAATAAAATACTTTGAAGATATTTCACGCGTGATAATGTCCAACCCTGAAACAAGAATAGAAATTAAGTATAGCAGAAATAACGAAGAATACAGAACTATTCTAACTCCGTTTACAGTTGAGGATAGAGATGTCTTTGGTAACATAATAGAAAGAAAAACTATAGGAATTACCTCAATTAATATGATAGGGTTAAAACAGTCATCTTTTCTTGGAGCTGCTAGCCTATCAGTGAATGAAACCTACCACACTATGTGTTTAACAATCAAAGCACTCTTTCAAATTGTTGTTGGTAAAAGGAGTATAAATGAAATAGGTGGGCCAATAAAAATTGCAAAATATTCAGGGCAATCAGCTAAAAAGGGACTTATTATGGTTCTATATTTTATGGCAATTATTTCAGCGAATTTAGCTGCAATTAACTTGCTACCAATACCACTACTAGATGGTGGGCATTTATTTCATTATATTATAGAAGCAGTTATACGTAGAGATTTGAGTTTGAAATATCAAAAATATGCAGCCACTTTTGGTGCTACCATACTGTTTTTGTTGATGGCAGTTGCAATCACAAATGATATTAGGCATCTTTTTTAAGATACATATGAAAAAGTTATTTCACATACTAATAATAATATTTATTTCTTTTCCCACTCTACTTGTTGCTCTAGAAAATAAGGAAAAAGTACAGATAAAAAATATTAAGTATATTGGCAATGAGCGAGTAAGTGATCAAACAATAAGGTTTTATACAAAATTAGAACCAGGTAATCATATAAATGATGATGATGTAGATTCAGTTATAAAAGATTTATATAAAACAAAGTTATTTGCTAGTATTAACGCCTATATCGATGATGAAAAAAACTTAGTAGTAAAAATTCATGAGAATCCATTGATTAACAAAGTAATATTGAAAGGCAATAAGTTATTTAACAGTAAAGAGTTGCTAAATAACGTTATCCAGTCAAAATCACTAACTATTTTCACTGAAACAAAATTACAAAACGATTTAATAAATCTAGCTACTCTTTATAGGAACAGTGGTAAAATTGGTGTTAAAATTGCATATGAGCTAGATAAGCTTGGTAGCAATAGGATAAATCTAATTTTTAAGATAAAAGAAGGAAGAACGTCTAAAATTAAGGGTTTACGATTCATAGGTAATAAAAACTTTTCAGCAAATGAGCTAGAGCAAGTTATCAAAAGGCATAGCAATGATATATTTAGTAAGTTATTTAGAGCCATTTTTAAAAGCGGAACTCATTATTCACCTCAATATCTACTGATTAACACAGAACTGCTTGATCGCTTCTATTCATCTAAGGGATATATTCAAAATAATATCCAACCAATTGTTGAAGTTGATAATAACAACCAAATAGAGTTAACTTTTTTGATTGATGAAAAGCAGCAATACTTATTTGGAAATAATGAAGTTGATATTGAAACTGAGATTCAGGATTTAAGTTTAAGGGAAGAAATATTAGAATTTATCAAAGAGGAAAATAATCAAATATTTAATAGAGTTAAAATTAACAATACAGCAGAAAAAATAAGTAAACATTTAAACGAAAAAGGATATATATTTGCAAAAGTTAATCCAGAATATACACAACATAACAATATTGTGAATGTAACTTACAAAGTGTTACCAGGTAAAAAGATTTATATAAACCAAATTACCATTGATGGCAATGACCGCACTTTAGATAAAGTAATTAGAAGAAAACTTAGCATGGCAGAAGGCGACGCATATAACACATCTGAGATTCAAAAATCACGTAGAAAACTTATATATAGCGATTTTTTTGAAACAGTAAAAATAAATAGTTATATAGTGGATGAAAATGCAGTAAATCTTGATTTAAATGTCAAAGAAAAAAGAACTGCCTCGTTATCTTTAACAGGTGGCATGTCTCTTCCTGGTGGAGTATTTGTTAAAACCGATTTCACAGATCGTAATTTATTTGGTAGTGGTAAAGAGGTATCTTTTGCTCTTGAAAAAAGTCAATATGTTCTTTCTACTAGTATAGACGCTGTTGAAAATAATTTTAACGATTCTGATACTTCACTAGGCATGAGTATTTTTTATGAAAAACAAGACAAACCAAACACTACTTTCGATACCTGCAACTGGGGAGGAATAGCAAAAGTATCATATAAAATCTCAGAAAATCTAACCAATTCCTTTCAATATTCTTATAAGTATAATCACATACACATGGACAATAAGGGTGGAAAAGATGAGGATATCTCTGAGATAATAAGAGATCAAGAAGGTGAGTATCAGGTTTCATCAGTGGGATACACGTTAGCGTACAATAAACTGGATAACCTCTATACTCCTAAAGAGGGATATTTATTGCGTTTAAGTCAGGATATTTCAGGATTGGGAGGAAATGTAAATTTCCTAAAATCCGAGTTTTTGTCTTTTTATACACGCCCTATACTAAGCAAAATTGATGATGATATAACACTGCGCTTTAAAATGGCAGCAGGTCATATTTTCTCTTATACCGATAAAGAGCTAAACATTGGCCAGCACTTTTTTAAAGGTGGTAATGAAATTAGAGGATTTGACCTTTCCGGCATTGGACCAAGAGCAGAAGACAAAAATCAAAGCTCATTGGGAGGCAAAACTTATTTTAATTTAACACAGCAAGTAGATTTTCCACTATCTAAATTATACGACTATGCTGGTATCAAAGGCTCACTATTTGTTGACTATGCAACACTTTTTGGTTTAGATGAAAAGAAGGGATATAGTGGGAAATATTACGATAGTAAGCTTATAAGAGTATCACCAGGTTTTGGCTTTTCAATGCCTTCTCCTTTTGGTAGAATTAGATTAGATTTTGGGTTTCCTTTAGTAAAGGAAGCTTATGACATAATACCATCGACAAACGTTAAAATTTCTATTGAAGCGGGGATTTAAATGAAATATATACAGTTATTTACATCAGTTATTGCCTTAATTATTTCCTTATTTGTGGGGTATAAGTTTGTAGGGTATCAACCTCAGAGCACGCTTAATACAAAGGCTGCCATTATTGATAGTGATAAGGTTATCAATGAATCTCTGGCTCTGCAAAATATACAACAACAAATAAAGGAGCAGAATTCTAGATTACAGAAGGAATTTGAAAATGAGTTAGAAAAATTTAAGCCATCGAAAGAAGAATTTGACCTTTTGTCAGAAGAAGCAAAAAAAGAAAAGACAGAACAATTTAGTAAGCATACTGTAAGTGTTAGGGATAATTACGCTAAGAAAATATCACATTTAGAAGAAAATTATAGAGAAGCAGTAGAAAATGTCTTTAACAAGATAAAAGAAGTTGCTAAAAAAACAGCAGAAAAAAACAACATAGATTTGGTACTATTTATTTCAAAAAAGAATCAAGTTTTATACTCTATGGATGAAGTAGATTTATCGGATGTAGTATTAAAAAATGTAAACAAGGAAATACCCGAATTTGCTTTGCAAAACATTGAATAGACTTATGCAATGTAATATCAATGATATTATAAAAATACTACCACATTCTTATCCTTTTCTCTTAGTAGATAGGGTTATAGAATGCGATCCTGGTATGAGTATAAAAGCAATTAAAAACGTGACTTTCAACGAGCAATTTTTTATTGGTCATTTTCCTGGCCATCCGATAATGCCAGGAGTTTTGATAATTGAGTCTTTAGCTCAGGCATCTGCTATATGTGTTCTCGGTAAAAAAACAGTAGAAAATAAAGTTGTATACTTTATGTCCATTGAAAACGCAAAATTCAGAAAGCCAGTCACTCCAGGAGATACCTTAATTCTTCAATCTAACTTTGAAGGTTTGCGTTTAGGTGTATACAAATTTAAGTGTGTTGCATCTGTTGGAAAAGAAGAGGTTGCAGGAGCAACAATCTTAGCAAAACTGCAAGATAAATAAAATCTTCATCTATAAGAAACAGTATGTACACTGTATAGTATAAAGATGCAACTGAATTTCAAAATCTCATTTTCAAACTTATACACTCGTAGTGAATTAATAAAGTTAGATAAGGCGTTTTTGGATTACATAAAATTGTGCGATGAAAGCTTGTTTTATTCATTAGTTGAAGCAAGAGAAAAAGCAGCTTCTTCTTCGATGTCATCCCAGTGTTCATCCCAGTGCTTGACACTGGGATCCAGAAAACAAGAAGGATGGATTCCAGCTTGGATGAAAGATGGTTGTAATAGCCAGTTAATAATGGATCTCTCACATTTACTTGATGAATTTATTGCAAAATTTTTCAATATTGAAAAAGAAGTAGAAGAGTTAAAGAGAAAACACAATGACTTTGCTGTAATATACAGATGCAAAAGATTATTTGTTCAGCGTTATGCATTGAAGAAATACACTGATGTAGCAAATATTGATTATGTCACTAACAAATTAAATAGTTTCATTACTTTACCGACAACAGAAAAAAACTTTTCTGAGCAGGTAATGAGTTGGCTTGAAAATAAAGAGGATCACAAAGAAGAAATAGAACTTGCGGCTCAATATGCAGTTTGGAGAGTGAAAAATAAACAGAGTATACTATTTAGCATACATAAGAAAATTGATTACGAAAATCTCGTATCATTCTTGAAAAAAGAAGTAGACGAGGTTGAGGTTCTGTATTCAAATGAGGTGAAAAGAAGATATGGTTTTGATCTAACAAGCAAAAAGGTGAGTTTGAATAAAGCACTAGATAATGCTCACTACTGCATATTTTGTCATAAGCAAAGTAAGGACAACTGCTCAAAGGGGCTAATCAATGATGACAACACTTTCAAAAAGTCTCCACTTAGAGTTGAGCTTCACGGCTGCCCACTAGAGCAGAAAATATCAGAAATGAATCTGGTAAAAAGCGAAGGATACAGCATAGCAAGTCTTGCAATTGTGATGATAGATAACCCATTATGTGCGGCTACTGGACACAGAATATGCAATGACTGCATGAATTCGTGCATATATCAAAAACAAGAACCCGTAAATGTGCCAGCAATTGAAACAAGGATTCTAGATGATGTGCTTAGTTTACCGTATGGATTTGAAATATATTCTCTGCTTAGCCGCTGGAATCCTTTAAATTTTCAGCGTCCATTGCCAAAAGGAAACACTGGAAAAAACGTCCTAGTTGTAGGCCTTGGTCCTGCGGGTTTTAATTTAGCTCATCATTTATTAAACGATGGGCATAACGTTATCGCCATTGATGGACTAAAGATTGAACCTTTGATCGATAATTTACAGCTAATTAAAGATTTTGAACACGAAAAATTGAGTGAACGCACGGCAGATGGGTTTGGTGGAGTGTCAGAATACGGCATTACTTCTAGGTGGGATAAAAATTACTTAAAGATTATTAGATTACTGCTGGAAAGACGTGAGAATTTTGCACTTTATGGAGGCATTCGTTTTGGCAGTACGATAACTGTTGATGACGCATTTAACTTGGGTTTTGATCACATTGCCTTGGCACTTGGCTCTGGTAAGCCACGAATGATCAAAATAAAAAACATACTAGCCCGTGGAGTGCGCATGGCATCTGACTTTCTTATGTCGTTACAACTGACTGGCGCTCTTAAATTTGATTCTATAGCAAATCTGCAAGTTCGTATGCCGATAGTTGTCATAGGTGCAGGACTCACTGCAATTGATACTGCTACTGAAGTTTTAGCTTACTATCCGATTCAAGTAGAAAAATTTCTTCTTCGTTATGAAATATTGGTTGATAAGTATGGAAAGAAATATGTCGAAAAAGATTGGAAAGAAGAGGAATATGAACTTGCAAATGAGCTGATATCGCATGCACAATTGATCCGAAAAGAGCAAGAATCAGCAAAAAAAGAGAATAGAGAAGCAAAAATATTGGAACTAATGCAAAGTCTAGGGGGAGTGAAAATTGTATATAGAAAAGAGCTAAAAGATTCACCAAGTTATCGATTAAATAGCGAAGAGGTGCAAAATGCACTATCAGAAGGGATTTACTTTATTGAAAACTTAGAGCCGATTGAAGTTGTAACAGATAAATATAACTACGCTGAATCAATAAAACTAATAGACACAAAATCTGATGAAATCAAGCATATAAAAGCACGTTCTATTTTTATAGCAGCAGGTACTAAGCCAAATACAGTTATTGCAACAGAAGATAAAAAGCATTTTAAATTAAGTAACGGATATTTTATTCATTTGAATTCATCGGGAAAAGAAATAGATCCTATCTTTTCTCCTAAGATGCGAGATAAAGATAGAATATTAGTATATAAGGAAGGCAATAAAACAATTAGCTTTTTTGGTGATCTTCATCCCTCGTATAGCGGCAGTGTAGTCAAAGCTATGGCAAGCGCTAAGAATGGTTACCCTATCATTTCTCATCTTTTGAATAGAGTTAATAGCTTCATTTATATCATTCCGGCTAGAATCTCGGAGTCATATGCACAATTGTATGAATGTTGTAATATAAGAGTAACTTTCACCAAAAAAGATGTCATTCCAGTGCCCAAACACTGGAATCCAGAAAACCTAATTTTGAATGAGTACACCAGATGGTTATATAGTCAGAACTGGATTCCAGTGTCAGCTATTTGCACGACACCACCTGCTATGCGAATTACCTACAAATTGCAGCATTTGCACGCTAAAGCGCCACGCGCTGGAATAATATCAGAACACCTAACTAACAAAGAATTTTTCAAAAAAATCAAAGAGCAATTCACTGCAAAGGTTATAAAAGTTCAATATTTAACAAACAAAGTTGTGGAAATAGTGATCAAAGCACCACTTGCGGCAAAGAATTTTAAACCTGGACAATTCTTTAGGTTGCAAAATTTTGAAACCAATAGCAGAAAAGCCAATAATACAAACCTTGCTATGGAAGGTATAGCAGTAACCGGCACTGAAGTAGACAAAAAAAAAGGATTTATTTCCACTATTGTGCTTGAAACTGGCGGTTCCACTAATTTATGTAAATGTTTTAAAAAAGGTGAACAAATAATTCTTATGGGTCCAACTGGCAGTCCTACTGAGATTGGTTAAACCTATTTTGTACTAATTATACCATAATGTATATTATTTATTAATAAATCTATACTACACTAATGATTTTTATTAAGGTAGTATTATGACACATCAGTTAATATTCACACTTCCAAAAGAAAGCTACTCTATAGCTATAGGACCATGTTCTGCAAAAAGTAGAAAGTGTAAGGAGTTTATAGCAAAAAACGAAGACGTAGGTATGAAATTTCTTATTTCTACTAAAGATGATACTGGCAAAACAGGAAAAATGTCCCTTTGTAAAGATAATAACGGTCAAGATGAGTGCACAACATCCTACACAGTTCAATTTCCAGTAATTTATAATGATCTTTTTAATGATAGCTTGAGCTACGTAAGTGTTCTTTTGGATCATGATAAAGGACATTTAACTAGGATGCACAATGAATTCGATAAATATAATATTAATTACACAGTTATGGATAATGATACAACACAGAATGTGCTGTCAGAGGATTTTATAATCTAATTTTCATTATACAGCTACTCAGAGCTCTCTTGGTTCCATTATCTGCTACTCGAATGCCGTCATTACAGTGCTTGATACAGGGATCTATAGCTAAACAATTTAATATTCCGCTATACGTTAGCGGAACCTATCTATATCATTATCCAAAAAACATAAAAAACTAAATTAACAAAGAATTCTTTAATAGAATCAGATATTGTGAAGAGCATAAAAGTCGAATGAGTGCATTAAAAACTGGCAGCTCCATTATATTTATGCAAATACTGAAGAGAAAGCGAGTAAATAACTCTCAACTGACAGACTTACTGAAGTTCTAGATATTAAAGTGGTGCCAAATTTTATTTCAAAAAGTAAATAATTTATTAACGCTCGTGCACAAGTTAAAAATAAATTATGCACGAGTGTAGCACTATGAATTAGGAGTGCTATATTAAAGCTTACCTCACTATTAAAGCTATCGGTCAGATTAGATTAAAAACCTAATCTGACCGGTTTCTCTATAACCCTCTGAACCCTGATATAATTATATGGTAATTAGCTTAACTAGTGGTTAATATGCAAATTGATTTTATTTATATGTTGAGGTAGCATAAACCATACTGGTTTACATCACTGTGCAACTTTATAAATTTTCATTTCTATTTCTATTGACTACATTAATAGTTATAGTCCTAGCATTACCTGAAAATTTAGGTAATATATTAAATTGGTCTCATCCAGTTCTAAATTATGATTTATCTTTTCGTATCGTACTAATATCTTTTCTATCAGTTGCATTTCTAGCTGTTCTACCAGCAAAAAATTTGAGTTCTTCAGAGATGCTTTCCTTTGCTGCTTACACTATCAGTTCACTCAGTGCAATATTATCTGAGCAGACAATATTAGTTATAATATTCTTTGAGTTAATGACCATCAGTGCATTTTTTGTTATCGCAGCTAGCTGTAAAGATAGTGGATCTGCAATAAGGTACGCTTGTATACACTTTTTCGTTGGAGTTATATTGATAGCAGGATTGGCATTTCAAAGCACTAACCTGATAATTTTGGGTTTATTGATAAACTGTGCTTGTTTCCCTTTTTCATTTTGGGTTGTTGATTCATATCCTGCTGCATCGCTACATGGCACTACATATCTCTCTTTATTTACCACTAAAGTCTCTTTTTTAGTGATGCTTTTACACACTTATACCCTATGGCAAGATTGTACTGAAATATTAGCACTTGTAGGCGCCATTACTGTAATTTACAGCATTATATTTGCTTCCCTTGAGCAAAATATTCGTAGATTCTTATGCTATAATGCTGTAGGACAAATGGGCTTGCTGATTATTGCAGGAAGTTTGCTCAGTCCTTCGGAAAAAGCAATACCAATTTTGATACTGCATATAATCTTCTCTCTTGTTTATCAATCATTATTGTTTGTGGTCAGTAATTCGATTATTTCACAAACAAAAACAATTAGTTTTAATGGAGTGGGTAAACTGATGTCAGTGGAAGGCATGTGTGCTATAATCGCAATACTTACAATGGCTGCATTTCCTGGAACCGTTGGATTTATCAGTAAATCATATATCACAGCTGAAATTGAAATGAACACTGTTGCCTTAAAAGGGTATAAAAATTTATATAAGCTTCTAAATTTGCTGCTTCATTTAAGCGTGGGGCTAAAGTTTCTTTATTACTTATTTATTGCAAAAAGTAAGTCAAAACCTTTAGCAGAGAGAGGAGGCAAAATGACTATGATTATTTTAGCATTCATATGTGTAATTGCTGGCAATCCTTACTTGCCTATTTACAATAAATCTTCAATTTTCGATTTTGTGTACAACACAAAAAATATTTTGTCGCAATTTAATTTGTTATTATGTACCACTTTATTGTTTATTCCTTTACGCAAGTTATTTTACCCGAGAATAAATTTTAAAATGGATGTTGATTGGATTTTTAGAGCTTTCATACCCTACATTGCCTTGCTGTTCAATCAACTGGTCCTTAAAGTGAGAGAAATGTCTGCCAACCTACTGCAAAACTTGACTAATTCACTTACTAGTTTATACTTTAATGATGTTACTAAACTTAAAGAAGTGCTGGGTTATAACTCAGTGAGTTTCGTTTCAGCTTCTTCTCTCTTTCTAATGAGTATTCTACTAATTTTATTATGTTTAAATCGTTAACTGAAAGTTTAAATTCTGTATTTAATAAACTGAGAGGAAAGTCAATCATTTCTGAAGATGATTTTAACCTTGCCATGCGAGAAATACGCATGGCCTTAATTGAAGCTGACGTTTCACTTGAAGTTGCAAAAAAATTCATCAACGACATTAAGGATAAAGTGATTGGAGAAAAAGTCATAAAAAGTGTTTCTCCAGCACAAATGATAATTAAAATTGTGCAAGATAATTTAGTTGCAGTTCTCGGATCAGAGAAAAGTGACTTAAATCTAGCAGTTAAACCCCCTGCTGTGATTATGATGGTGGGCTCACAAGGTGCAGGTAAAACAACTACCTCAGGAAAGCTTGCTTTAAAGCTAAAAAAGCAAAAGAAAAAAGTGATGCTTGCTTCTTTGGACATTTATAGACCAGCTGCCCAAAAACAGCTTGAAGTGCTAGGCAGACAAATAGATGTGCAAACTTTACCTGTAATGATAGACGAGAAGCCCATTGCAATTACAAAAAGGGCATTAGCAGCAGCAAAAAATGATACTTATGACGTATTAATACTAGATACAGCAGGCAGGCTTCATATTGACAATAATATGATGAGTGAGTTGAAAGCTGTAAAGGAAATAGCTTTACCTGCAGAAATTATTTTAGTAACCGATGCAATGATAGGTCAAGACGCAGTAAACATTGCCAAATCATTCAATGAAATAATAGGTGTAACTGGGATTATTCTCACTCGTGTTGATGGTGATGCACGTGGCGGTGCTGCTCTTTCTATGAAAATGATCACCAATTGTCCAATTAAATTTATTGCTTGTGGTGAAAAATTAAGTGACCTTGATGATTTTTATCCTGATAGAATTGCAAAAAGAATACTGAGTATGGGTGATGTTGTCTCATTGGTTGAGAAAGCTGCTGAGATTGTTGGTCAGGAAGAAATTGATAAACTGCAAAAGAAAGTAAAAAAGGGTAAGTTCGATCTAAATGACTTAGTAGGCATGTTAAAAACCCTCAATAAAATGGATGGTATTAGCAACATAATGAAATTCATTCCTAGCTCATTCACAAAAAAGCTAAGTAGCGGTGTGCCAGACGATAATAAAGTGAAAAAATATATAGCTATTATAAACTCAATGACTGAAAAGGAAAGACAAAATCCAGATATTTTAAATGGCAAAAGAAGACTTAGAATTTCTAAAGGGTCCGGAACAAGCGTAACTGACGTTAATCTTCTAATTAAGCAGTATAATCAAATGAGCTCTATGGTGAATAAGTTCAGTAAAGTTGACCATAGTAAACTCAAAGAATCTGATTTGATGGATATGCTAAGCAGAAAGTAAGTCAGCAGGTAGTGGAATGAAATAAAATCATCAGTTGTAATTGCTGTTGAATAGTAAAGTATATTATTTTAGCGTGAAGTAATAAATTCAATAAATTTCTGCAGTTGGAATTGGCATGATAATAAAAATTGATATAAGTTACTTTATCTATATTTAATGCGTTGTTTTATAGCTAACACACTATACCACCGTAGCACTACACTAGTAACAGACCGAAAGTTGTCGATAGCTCAAGTTAGGCTAGTTATAGCATCCATAATATCGTTTGTAAGCCTATAGCTATATATAACGAATGAATTTTTTTATATATTCGTTATTAGTATTTTGTATTTCCTGAGCAGTTCCGTGAGAAATGATCTTCCCTTCATACAATACTGCTATTCTATCAGCTATTTTAAATGCGCTATGAATATCATGTGTAATCGTGATAATTGTAGGGCGAAGATCTTGAGATAATTTTATTATTATCTCATTTACTACATCTGATATAATTGGATCCAATCCTGAAGTTGGCTCATCCAATACAATAATTTCTGGATTGTGCGCAATCGCCCTTGCAAGTGCTACTCTTTTCTTCATTCCACCTGATAGTTCTATTGGAAACATATCTGCTATGTTTTCCTCCAATCCAACATCATTTAACTTCTCGATTGCTAGCTGTTTTGCCTCCTTTATGTTGAGATTAAAGCGTTTTTTATAATTAAAAGATATATTTTCCCACACTGTAACATAGTCAAATAAAGCAGAATTTTGAAATAAAACTCCAAATTTATTTTTGCTTTCACTATTTATTTTAATAGACCCTGAGTCTGGTTTTAGCAATCCAATGATTACTTTTGTTAATACAGATTTACCACTTCCTGAACCACCAAGTATGACTAATGATTCCCCCTTCGATATATTAAAACTTATGTTGTTTAATATCGTTCTATCATCAAAAGACAAGCTTAGGTTCAATATTGATATTATGGGGCTATACATGTATCAGAGTAATCAAGTAGTTTGCTAAAATGATCAATATGGACGAAAAAACAACAGTTGATGTTGTAGCAACACCTACTCCTCGTGCACCTTCTCTACAATGGTAACCGTAATAACAACTTGAAACAGAAATTATAGCGCCAAAAGCAGTCGCTTTCATTAGCCCAACAACAAAATCGTTTATATTAAAGAATTGAGCTGTATATTTTATGTATATATTTAAATTGTGGTTAAATTCAAAGACTGCGGTGACATACCCTCCAAATATTCCTATTAGATCTGCACATACTGTAAGTATTGGAAATACTATAACTGACGCTAGAATTCTTGGTGCAATTAAATATTTGAAAGGATTGATGTCCAAAGTTGTAAGTGCATCTATTTGTTCAGTGATGCGCATCGTGCCAATTTCTGCTGCAATTGAGGACCCAACCTTTCCTACCATTATTAAGCTAATCAAAACTGGCCCTAACTCTTTAATGATAGTGATCGTAACAAGTTTAGGTACTACTTGTTCTTGATTAATCAAGAGACCACTTAAGCTACTTTGTAAAACTATCACCGCTCCTATAAAAACTCCAGTAAGCCCAACAATTGGCAAAGAGAAAAAGCCTATCTCTATAATTTGTTTTGCAACATTGCTAAAATAATATGGAGGAATAAAGCAGTGGTATAGAGATTGAATAAAAAATACAAATGCGTTACCAATCCTCAACAGAAAGTTAATAAAGCATCTACCGATTATTCTAACGCTGTCTATATCAAAGAAACTCACTTTACATTTATCTTAGCTAAAATTAGTTTTACTGATTTTATTAAAATTTTTATTAACTTCACCGAAGTATAGTCAAAATATGTCTTAAGTTCAATATACTTTGATCAAAATGCTTGAGTTTAAGTTTATAAGACTAAATTGTATAAGAAAACCTTATTTATTTCGCTATTTACTTCTTGTAAAAAACATGCTACTAATAAATTGTGTTATATAATTGGATTGGAGTAAATTTTGGCAGTTCCAAAAAGAAAAAAGTCAAAGTCAAGGCGTAATATGCATCGTTCTCACCATGCTATTAAGCCTAAGAATATTGTGGTATGTGCAACAACTGGAGAATTCATGTTGCCTCACAACATAGCAGTTGACAACAGCTACAAAGGAAAACGTGTTTTCATTAAACAAAAGGCGGAGTAACTCATGGTATGTTACCCACGGTCAATAATAACATAGTTATCGCACTTGATGCTATGGGGGGGGATTTTGCACCTCTTTCCGTAATTCAGGGTGCTGGTTTTTTCTTGGATAATCTTGTTGACCCAGGTATCAAAGTTTTTTTTCATATTTATGGAGATCAGAAAGAAATATCTCCTTTGCTTTCAAAATACAAAAAAGTAAGTGATAATTCCGAGTTTACCCATTGCTCTGATAATGTTCTTCCAAATGATAAACCCTCTTTTGCACTAAGACATCGCAAAGATTCAAGTATGAAGGCAGCTGTTGAAGTAGTGAAAAAAGGTAAAGCTTTTGGGATGGTATCTTCAGGCAACACTGGAGCATTGATGGCTATCTCCAGATTGATTCTAGGAACATTACCCAATATCTATCGTCCTGCTATTGTATCTGTCTGTCCAACTAAGACGAAAAGCTTTGCATTGCTTGATCTTGGTGCAAATGTTGACTGTAATACTGACTCATTATTTCAATTTGCATTAATGGGGAGTATATTTGCAAAAATAGCATTAAAAGTTGAAAATCCTGAAGTCGCTTTGCTAAACATTGGTACAGAAGAAGTGAAAGGTACTGACTCAGTAAGAGGAGCTTTTGAGTTACTCAAAAATGCTCCAAGTATTAATTTCAAAGGATATATAGAGGCAAGTGAATTTTTAGATGGTAATATAGACGTAATTGTTGCTGATGGTTTTGTTGGTAATGTAATGCTCAAGACAGCTGAGGCAACTGCTGGTACTTTTATCAGTCTAATAAAACAGGAAGTATTTAATTCATGGATGACAAAAATGCTTGTCGGCATATTGTTGAAACCCAAGCTAAATAAAGCATTAGAGCGTTTTAATCCTAAAATTAGAAGTGGAGCTATGTTTTTAGGGCTAAATGGTATCATTATAAAGAGCCACGGAAATTCTGATGCTATTTCTTTTGCCCATGCGATAAAATTTGCAGTAAATGCAATTAGTGAAAATTTAAATCAAAAGATAATGAACGGGGTAAGTCATATTGAATAAAAGTTTCATATTAAGCACTGGTTCTTACCTACCAAAAAAAACTTTGAGTAACAACGAAATTGCATCAATAGTTGAGACAAGTGATGCATGGATAAGGCAGAGAACAGGAATAGTTCAAAGACATATAGCCGATAAAGGAGAATTAACGTCAGACTTAGCTGTCAATGCAGCAAAAAATGCTATCGAAAAAGCTAAAATTTCAATAGATGAAATTGGTTTAATCATAATTGCAACAACGACATCTGATAAAATTTTTCCTAGCTGTGCAACTATTGTGCAGAATAAATTAAAATGTAAAAACGCATTTGCTTTTGATGTACAAGCAGCATGCTCTGGTTTTATATATGCAGTTACAGTTGCTGATTCACTTATAAAGTCTAACGATAGTATTAAATACGCGCTTGTTATTGGTGCTGAAATAATGTCTAGGATTGTTAATTGGAAAGATAGGTCAACTTGTGTACTCTTTGGTGATGGTGCTGGTGCAGTGATAATAAAGTCAGAAATGGGTAGCAATGGCATCATATCAACAAATTTACACTCTGATGGCAATGTAGATATGTTATGTACAAGTGGAGGAGTATCCTCAACTGGTGATTCTGGAAAAATATGCATGAATGGATCGGAAGTGTTTAAGCATGCAGTAGATAAGTTAGCAGCCTTAATAGAGAAAACATTGCAACATAATAAATTGAAGATTACTGATATTGACTGGTTAATTCCCCATCAAGCAAACATTCGCATTATTGAAGCAGTAGTAAAGAAATTAGATTTTCCTATAGAAAAAGTGATTAATACCGTTGATAAGCATGCAAACACCTCAGCAGCGTCAATTCCACTGGCCTTAGACTATGCAATACAAGAATCAAAAATAAAATCAGGAAATCTGGTACTGCTGATTTCAATAGGTGCAGGCCTGACCTGGGGTTCTGTGTTACTGCGCTATTAGACTTCCTATTACCCACGCTTCTTTTTTCTCAGTTTTATCGTTACATGCTCTACTGACAAAGTTTTGAGATATTATCACAAACATCATATTCACAAGAAATACTTGACTTTACGTGTACTAAGAAGCATTTTATATATGCTGTGTGCCCGTAGCTCAGCTGGATAGAGCAACAGCCTTCTAAGCTGTGGGTCGTAGGTTCGAATCCTACCGGGCACATTCTTCTATCAATGCTTCCTATAAATCTTCAAGTACTCTGGCACCACATTTTCAATTGCTAATGGTCGAATTTTCATTATTTCAAGATCATCTGACTTTTCGATTGAACTATTCATCATAACTTTCACCTGATCTCGAGTAAGTATAGGGCTTGCGTCTCCAGTTATAGGTTTTAACAGCACAGAAACAACTTTACTTTCTAAGAAGAAAGCTATCAATCTTGCCATTGGAAAAGATAAATTGATCAGTAAACACTTTCTGTTAGTAACATTCAGAATAAACTTTAATAAGCTTTTAAAAGAGTAAACTTTTGGTCCACCTATATTATAAATTTTTTTATCTTGCTTATTAAAACTGATAATACGATATACCACTTCAGCTAAGTTTGTTACACATATTGGTTGAAATTTAGTGTCCCCCTTCGGGGATTGTCTCGCCTTGAGGCGAAGGACAAGTTATAATAGTCGCGTATGCGACGTTATGGGTATAATGCACACTCTAAGTACGATATGAAAGTACACTTGGTATGGATTCCCAAATATCGCAAAAGGGTGCTAATAGGCCAAATTGGTGTTAGAGTTAGGGAGCTGCTAAGGCAGGTTACTATGGAAAATGAGATCCAAATTATCTCAGGCAAAGTTGCAGTAGATCATATTCATATGTTTATATCATATAAACCACAGCAAAGTGTTAGTAAAATTGTACAACTTTTGAAAGGAACAAGTTCAAGGTTGCTGATGCAAGATTTTGCAAGTCTAAGAAAGCACTTTTGGGGCAGGCACCTTTGGGCACGTGGATATTTAGCCGTAAGTTCTGGTACAATCACAGACGAGGTTATACAAGAGTACATATCTACCCAGGAAGGCGAGCCACTTCATGACAATGATCAATTTCAAATTGATTGAAATTTAACCCTTCACCTTGTAGGTGATGGTTGTTGAGTTATTCCACCACCAATTAGCGGCAAAAAAGGAAGTATGGTTGCTAATTGTGCAAACTTATTAAAGAAATTATCTTCTTTACCAAATACAAGACTGGGCTTAATTATTATTGCTCCTTGAAACGCCGAAGTTACAGCTTTTTCACCTTTCAATTTACTTTGGGCATATTTTGACAACTTACTATTTTCTATTCCCATGGCAGAAAAATGTATCATCATGGATACATTTTTTATTTGCGCAGCTTTCGCTATTCTTTCAGCTATTCCAACATGAACGGCATAGAAATCGTGTTTTCTTGTCTCATATAATATTCCTACTAAGTTTATAACAACATCACACTCTTCCATACTTTCTAAAATTGATTTTTCATTAAAAAAATCTCCTTCAAGTATTGATATTTGCCCTAAATTGCCACATAACTTTAAGCAAGCAGCTTTTTCCTGGTTACGAGTAAATATTCTTATTAAATAACCCGCTGCTGCCAAGCGCCTCACGATGTGTTTTCCTATAAATCCTGTTCCACCAAAAATAACTACACGTTTTGTCACGATTAAGACTTCTAAATAACCTAACCTTAAATTAATACAATGGTTTTATTTAATATTCTACTGTGAATTCTTGTACTATATGATCCATCCTTACACCACGTGAGCCTTTCACCAAAACTACATCATTACTTTGAACAATATTAGCTAAATTACTTTTCAATTGGGTAGAATCATCGAAATGCATGCCTTTTATGTTTTCCGGTAAAAGTCTATGCAATTCTAACATAAATTTACCAACTGTATGAACTGTATTCACATTTTGTTCTACTATAGAGTCAAGCAATTCTGTATGAAATACTATGCTTTCATTACCAAGTTCTAACATATCACCAAGTAGTGCCACTTTTCTTAAATTAGAATATGTACCTAAAGTTCTTATTGCAGCCTTCATTGAAGTAGGGTTAGCATTATAGGAGTCGTTAATCAAATGTACCAATTTTCCATTGTATTTAGCTTGATGAACATTACCTCTACCTTCTGTTACAGTAAAATTCTCAAGTGCTAGTGGTAATTTAGATAAATCAAGTTCGAGACTTTGCAAAACTGCTGTAACAACTAATGCAGAGTATGCAAAATGTTCGCCTTGTACAGGTAAATTACAGTTCATAATTTGACCACGGTTCAGTTTGATTTTTAAATTTAGACCGTTATCGTCTCTTATTAGGTCTAACAAACAAACAGTAGCACTTTCATTCTTACCAAAGCTTACTACATTTCTGTTAGCATTTGATAAGAGATAATTATAATGTTCATTATCCTTATTCAAAACCAAAGTACCATTATTTTTCATACCATGTAGAATTTCTAATTTCGCTTGCGCAATATCAAGTAGAGATGAAAAATTTTCAACATGCGCAGGTTCAATGTTGGTAATAACTGCAATATCCGGATTGCTAATCTCCGATAACTCTTTTATTTCACCAGCTCTACTCATTCCTATTTCAAGGATTAAGTACTGGCAGTCTTCTGGCGCTTTTAGAATCGTAAAAGGCAATCCTATATTATTATTCAAGTTACCTTCATTTACATGAGATACTCCATAATGCAACAAAACAGTGTTAAGCATATCTTTTGTAGTGGTTTTCCCAACACTACCTGTAATTGTGATAACTTTAGCATTAACAAGAATATTTCTAATGTAATATGATGCCATATTATGCAAAGCTTTTAGAGTATCTTGCACAATAATTAGAGGAAAATTTCTATATTTATCTTCGCTTACTACCGCAGCAACAGCTCCTTTTAAAAATGCTTCATGTAGAAAATCATGCCCATCAAATTTCTTTCCCTTGAGAGCAATAAATAAATCACCTTTTTTTATGCTTCTTGTATCCGTTGAAATATTTGAGCTATATACCGAATTACAAACACCCTCCCCTCTTCCGCCAGTAGCATCGATAATATTATTTGCGTTCCACTTTAACATAATTTATCTTTAAAGGTAATTTGAACAAGAAAAGCAGCAAAAATACTACATACTTTGGTAATGTACAAATAATGATTGCTATTTCTATAATTTCATCTTATAATAGATATACAAGCTTAAATATTTTCGTCTATAATTGGGTGTATTTTACTATCTGATTGTAGAAAGTGACTTGGAGGTATGTATGGCAAAAGATGAGTCAAATAAAAAGTCTATTTTGGCTAAGATAAAAGGCGTGTTTTTTCTTGTGCCTAAAGCACTTATTTATCCTATAAAGAAACCGTTTGCTTCAATTGATGAAATGAAGCATGATGCTAAAGTTTCATTAAAAAACGCTGTGAGTGATGTACCTAAAGAAGAAGAGAAATATGACCCACCTATAAAAACCACAGAAGCTAGTAAGTACCTTGGCATACAAATAACAAAACAAGAAAAAGGTAAGGTAAGTTTTTTAGCGTCAAGAACTTTAACGGGGGATATACCTTACTTGAGTCCAGAGAAATTAGATGAAATAAGGGAAGATCTGCCCAATATAACTATTTTTAGAGAAGAAAACAAAATTGTAATCGAAGTTGATGTTGAAAAGATTATCCAAGAAATAAAAGATAAAAATCTAGGTATGGATGAAAAAGTAATGAAAAAGTACGCTCTTGAAGGAATTTATAATAAGATTGATTGTGATCTTAAAAATTTGGCAAAAATTACTGGTGGAGAGTTTAAAGTTCACACAGATCGGAAATTGCTGTATGGTATTGCAGAAAAGTTGTATAGTGGATATGATAGTAAAAAGCAGAAGTCACAGGAAGTTGTAAGGCCTATGGATAAAGAAAAGTCATCAGAGAAAATTTTAAATAATTGGCAAAAAGCTATTAAACAAGATTTTGAAAGTTGCGAAAGCATAAGAGGTAGGGGGAAATAAATTATGGAGAGTGTTATGAAAGAAGTTCAAATAGAGGAAAGGTATCATAGCCTAACTGTTCCTGGAGATATGTATCATTTACAACCAGAAGTTATTTCTGCAAGAAGGGCAAATAGAATAGAAACGTTTTCAAAAAGACACCAAATGGACTATGGGTCAGTTTTGCGTGGACAAGATATACAGCTAAAAGACGTTTCAAGTCTTGAAGATGCTTCTAGCGAAGCAGCAATAAGCCCACCTTCTACACCAAATCATAAGCAAAATAGAAGAGGACCAGGAATTTAATAAAGTATGGGTAGTACAGCTTATGATGACACTAATATCTTTGCTAAGATATTAAGAGGTGAGTTGTCTTATGAGAAAATACATAAAAATGAAAATGTGCTAGCTTTTCGTGATAAGTATCCTGATGCACCAGTTCATATTCTAGTTATACCAAAAGCTCAATACGTTTCATACGATGATTTTGTTCTGAAAGCTTCCGAAGAGGAAATAGTAAGTTTTTTTAAAACTGTTAGAGAAATAGCACATAAATATAACTTAGAAAAAACAGGATATAGATTAGTTACTAATCACGGTAAAGATGGAGAACAAGTTATACCGCACTTTCACATACATATTTTAGGTGGTAAAAGATTAGGAAAGCATGTAAATTCATAGTGTTATATGTTTTTTAAATGAGTGAATATTTAACCATATTAATTTTTATCTGTGTATCAATTGTAGTATCCTTTACTTTAGGTGTATTACCTATGTTTCTTGCAGTCAGTAACCCAGGTGGTGAAAAGCTTTCTACATATGAGTGTGGCTTTAATCCTTTATCAAGAGCCAGAAAAAGTTTCGACATAAAATTTTACTTAGTTGCAATATTGTTCATAATATTCGATTTAGAAATTGCTTTTCTTTTTCCTTGGGCCGTTTCTTTATCTAAAATAAGCTATTACGGATTTTGGTCTATGATGATATTCCTTGCAATACTTACTATAGGCTTTATTTATGAGTGGTGTAAAGGTGCGTTGGAATGGGAGTAAATTTATCTAATGGCGACTGGAGTCGTTACAAAAAAGAAGGTTTTCTTATCACTAAATTTGGCGATTTAATAGATTATATAATGAACTGGGCAAGGTCTGGTTCATTGTGGCCAATGACATTTGGTCTTGCATGTTGCGCAGTAGAGATGATGCACACTGCATCCAGTCGTTATGATCTTGATAGATATGGCATAATCTTTCGTGCAAGCCCAAGGCAAGCAGATGTTATGATTGTTGCTGGCACGTTAACTAATAAAATGGCAGCAGCATTGCGTAAAGTTTATGATCAAATGGCGGACCCCAAATACGTCGTTTCTATGGGAAGTTGTGCAAATGGCGGTGGCTATTATCATTATTCTTACTCAGTAGTCCGTGGTTGCGATAGAATTGTGCCAGTTGATGTATATGTTCCTGGATGCCCTCCAACTGCTGAGGCGTTACTATATGGAATGCTATGTCTACAAAATAAAATAAAACGAACTAAGAATATATAGCATGGATAAAACTGCAAAATACATACAAAAAAAGACTAAATGTGAATGTATTCAGAAAAATGATGGCACTATTGTAATATATTCAGCTTTGAATGACATTGAAAATCACTTACTCTTTCTACGTGATGATGAAAAGTGTAGGCTTGAATTATTAGTTGACGTTTTTGGAGTTGATTACCCAGATAGAGAAAAACGTTTCGAGCTAATATACAATTTGCTCAGCCTTGTGCACAATATCAGAGTGCACATAAAGCTTCAGTTATGTGAAGGTGATATACCTCTAAGTGCAGCAAAGATATTTAACGCAGCTTCGTGGTTTGAGCGTGAAGTATTTGATATGTATGGAATAGAGTTTTCTGATCACCCAGATTTACGTAGGATTTTAACGGATTATGGATTCAAAGGTCATCCAATGTTAAAAGATTTTCCTCTCACTGGCTACGAGGAAGTAAGATACGATATGGAGGCAAAAAAGGTTGTATATAATCCTATAGACTTACCGCAAGATTTTCGTATGTTTGATAGCTTATCCCCTTGGGAAGGTAGTAAAGCCACAAAAGTAAATAGAAAGGAGTAGAAAATGACAGCACAAAGAAAAAAAATATCTTTGATTGGTGCGGGAAATATTGGTGGAACGCTTGCCCATATGATTGCACTAAGAGAGCTAGGAGATGTTATTTTGCTTGATGTCAGCGATGGAATACCACAAGGTAAAGCGCTTGACATTACAGAATCATCTCCTATTGATCGATCTAATGTCAATATTACTGGTACAAATAGGTATGAAGATATAAAAAACTCTGACGCAATTATAATAACTGCTGGCATTGCCAGAAAACCTGGAATGAGCAGAGATGACCTTCTGCAAACTAATGCTGCAGTAATGAAAGAGGTTGGGGAAAATATTAAAAAACATTCTCCAAACGCATTTGTAATAGTGGTTACCAATCCTTTAGACGCTATGGTTTCAGTAGTATACAAATCTTCAAGCCTGCCAACTAATATGATTATTGGTATGGCAGGAGTGCTTGACTCTGCTCGTTTTCGTTATTTTCTTGCAAGTGAGTTAAATATTTCTGTCGAAGATGTATCTGCTTTTGTGCTTGGAGGACATGGTGACACTATGGTACCACTAATCAATTATGCTTCAATTGCTGGCATTCCACTTACCCAAATCATTGAGATGGGTTTGATTGCGCGAGGAAAAGTTGATGAAATAGTTGAGCGCACTCGTAATGGTGGAAAAGAAATAGTTGATCTACTTAAATCTGGATCTGCATACTATGCTCCTGCATCTTCAGCCATAAGCATGCTAGAATCATACTTAAAAGATAAAAGGCGTATATTACCATGTGCTGCTTATCTTAATGGTGAATATGGTGTGAAAGACTTATTCATTGGTGTTCCTACTATTATTGGCAAAAATGGAATTGAGAAAATTCTAGAAGTTAAGATGGATGATAGTGAACAAGAGATGTTCAATAGATCTGTAAATGCAGTGGAAGAGCTTTGTCGGCTAAATTAATTGTCCTATATAATTTCTTTGAGCTCAAGTTTCGTAAACAGCCTAAAAAAATTATTTGTAGTTATTTTTGCTACTTGTTCTGGCGATTCATTCCATAGCTCTGCTAGGCAATCTACAACGTATTTTACCATTGAAGGTTCATTTTTTTTTCCTCTGTAAGGTTCAGGTGATAGATAAGGTGCATCAGTTTCAACTAAAACACGCTCAAGTGGCACATTTTGTGCAATTTCTCTTAGTAAGTTCGCATTTTTAAAAGTAATAATTCCAGAAAATGAAATGTATAATCCCAAGTCCATAGCCTTATAAGCAAGCTCTTTAGAAGAAGCAAAGCAATGCATTACTCCACTAAAAGCGTCCTTCTTCATTTCTGAATTTAACATATCAATCATCTCACTATCAGCATTTCTAGTGTGAATAACTAAAGGTAATCCTGTTACTTTTGCCGCTTCTATATGTGATACAAAACTTTTTTTTTGATTGCTTTTGTTATCAGATTTATAAAAATCTAATCCGGTTTCACCGATACTAATTACCTTTTGATTCTTAGTAAATTCAACTAATTCATCAGCATGTATACACTCACCGTTTTCTATAGTAGCATCAAGTGGATGTATACCAACAGAGTAGTAGACTTTATCATATGATGAAGAGATTTTTACTAACTTAGGAATATCATCAACACTTATACATATGTTGTGCAAAATTCTCACACCATTTTGCTCTGCTCTTGAAATTACCTTTGGTATTTCATCATCAGAAAAATAAATTAGATGACAATGAGAATCAACTATCATAAATAGATCCTTTTATGATAGAAGAAAACTCTTCTATCACTTTTTTATAAACTTCTTTTTTGAATGGTATGGCACTGGCTACCAAATCATCCACATTTTGCCAACGCCACTCTTTGAACTCTGGATGATCAGTATAGTTAATATTAATATCCTTATCCTTCCCACAAAATTTCATTAAGAACCATCTTTGCTTTTGGCCAGAATACCTCCCATTCCAGCATGTCGTTATCACCTCCTCAGGCAAGCTATAGTATATCCAATCTTTATTTTGAGCTACAACCTCTACTTTATCAGTACCAACTTCCTCCAATAGCTCGCGTAGTGCTGCCTGCTCCAGCTCTTCATCATCGTCAATTCCCCCTTGTGGCATCTGCCAATAAGAGTCACTATCAAAACGTTTTCCAATAAAAATATTTCCCTGTTTGTTAAATAACATTATGCCAACACAAGGGCGATACTCTTTCTCTTCACTAATCACAAATACTCTCTATTGCTAAATTATCTATCATAGAAGTTCCAACTACTTTTTTACTATTCATTTTTTCAACAATTTTTTTTGCAACTTCCTTTCATTTGTAAATATATAATGCTTCATGGTATTTTTCCAATATTGCTAACATATTCTCTCTAATCACAAAAATTTTTTCTCATATTTCACTTGTAACCTCAGTTTTTCTGAAATCAATCATATCAAATATGATATTATTAAACAGGTTATTGTCTACTATCACTCCATCAATAATATTACACAGCTCTTTTGCAATCGTAAGTTTGCCATTACCCGAAAATCCGATTAAGTAAATGATCATACCATCAGAAAACTATCATATATTACAAATATATGTATTATAAACGTTACACTAGAAGCATATCAAAAATAGTTCATATTCAGAAATTTTGAGTGTATCATTACAGATAAATTATATAATTTAGAATAATGAATCGTGATACAGAATCAATAAAAAATACAATTGTAGATGTAATAGATCAAAACAAAGGTCAAGATATAGTTACTTTTGATGTACAGAATAAAACTGTCATTGCAAAATATATGATCATTGCATCTGGTGATTCGAGCCGCCATGTAAAAGCATTAGCTGAGCACGTGATGAAAAATCTCAAGCAATATGATAAAATAGATGTAGAAGGTATGGATGAAGGTAACTGGGTGATTGTGAATTTTCAAGGTATAATGGTTCACCTATTCAGGCCAGAAGTAAGAGAATATTATAAGATAGAAGAGTTATGGAATTGATTATCCAGGTAGCTGGTATACACTTGCTCAAATGTTGTAATTTTGAAGGCAACCCTTATGAAGTTGGTGGTGTCATTCCAGTGCTTGACACTGGAATCTAGAAAACTTAATCATAAACGAGCACACTATACAACATTTTTGATGAAATTTCATAATAAACTGGACTTCAGCGTCAAGCACTGGAATGACGCCATCGTTAACAACACCATTTACACACAAAATAACATATTATGAAACATAAATCTGAGTTTTTAAACTTCATTCAAGAAAGAGGATACCTATATCAATGTACAAACATTGACGGGTTAGACCAGCTATTATCACAAGATAATTATATAATTGCATACATTGGGTTTGATTGTACGGCACCAAGTTTGCATATTGGCAGTCTCATTCAAATCATGATGCTCCGTCACCTACAAAAATTCGGTTATAAGCCAATAGTTCTACTTGGAGGTGGCACAACAAAAATTGGTGACCCATCTGGTAAAGACAAAGCAAGAAGCGTCTTGCCGATAGAAGATATCAATCAAAATATACTTGGTATAAAGAAAACCCTCGAGAAGATGATATCTTTCAATGATGGAAAAACCGGTGCAATCATAGTAAACAACGCAGATTGGTTAGATAACATAAAATATATAGACTTTTTGCGTGATATAGGGGCACATTTTTCTGTAAATCGCATGTTAGGCTTTGATAGTGTGAAAATTAGGCTAGACAGGGAGCAAAATCTAAGCTTTCTCGAGTTTAACTACATGTTGTTACAAGCCTATGATTTTGTCGAGTTGAATAAAAAGTATGGCTGTCGTCTCCAGATTGGAGGGTCAGACCAATGGGGAAATATAGTAAACGGAATTGAACTTGGCAAAAAGTTGAATTTATCTGAGCTGTTTGGTCTTACCACACCTCTTTTATTAAACGCACAAGGAAAAAAGATGGGCAAAACTGAAAGTGGGGCATTATGGCTTGATGGCAGTATGTTAAAGCCTTATGACTACTGGCAATATTTTCGCAATGTTGATGATCAAGATGTTGGTCGTTTTTTGAGACTTTTCACTGATTTATCAATTGATGAAATTAAAAAACTAGAGTCCTTGAAGGATCAAGAAATAAACGAAGCAAAAAAGGTCTTGGCAACAGAAGTAACGAAAATATGTCACGGTTGCAAAGAAGCCGAACTTGCACGATCTGCTGCAATCTCTGCTTTTGAAAATGAAGACAGTTCATTGCTTTCTAGTTACACTATTACAAAAGAACAAATCGCAAATGGTATACCCTTGATAGACCTGCTGTATGACACCAGTTTTGAACCTTCAAAAGGTGCAGCAAAGCGTTTAATACAGGGAAATGGATGTAAAGTTAATGATAATACTATAAACGATGTTAACTATACAATAAACTCTGAAAGCTTTAAAGGTCAGCCATTTATCAAATTATCTGCAGGAAAGAAACGTCATATAAAAGTTGTGCTGGATGAAGTAAGAAAGTAAATTTGTATCTGTTCAGCAGAGTGGTAAAATAAGGTAGGCGGAAAAAGACAACTACAGGAACAAATGGGTATTATACGAGTAGCTGATACTTCCTTTCGCACAAAAATATTGTAAAGAGCTTTCGTATTTATCAACTTAGTACCTGATCTAAAATCTCAACACTAGGAAACCTTACTATAAAGTAATGCTAGCACTTTCTTCATGCACATTTGTTAAGACTGCTACTCCATCAACTTTAGTATTAGGCTTTAACAGTTTATATGTTACACTGCCAACCGTTAGTGCTGCTACTGTAATTGCAACCGCTGCTATAACTATAGGTATAAACTCAGCTGTCACTGTTCGAGCTGCAAAAAGTGCTACTGCTATAGCAGCACCTAATAATGTAGCTGCTCCAGCAGCAATCTGCCCTTTCTTAATTGCTGGACGATTAAGATAGTGTAAAGGAGTCTCTCCACACATATCTACTGAATTAACATCGGCACCTTTTTTTATTAGAGCATCTACCATGACCATATTGCCACGTAAAGCAGCCCAATGTAAAGGAGTTCTTCTAAATGTATCTACTACATTAACATCGGCACCTTCTTTTACTAGAACATCTACCATGACCATGTTGTCACATAAAACAGCACCACATAAAGGAGTCTCTCCCCACATATCTATTGAATTAACATCGGCACCTTTTTTTATTAGAATATTTGCTATGTTTATACTTTTAAGATGAGTAATCTCATGTAAAGGAGTCTCTCCTCCTGCACCTTTTTCATTAACATTTGCACCTTTTTCTATGAGAGCGTTCACTATATTTTCTAGGTCACAGGAAGCAGCTAAATGCAAAAGAGTTACTTTTTCACCATCTTTAAACACATAATTTATATCAAAGCCAGACTTTTCCCACTCTTCATATTCCTTTGAATATCTTTTCAGCTCATTTTGTATTTTTTCAACTACGTTATCTTTGCTTAAATCTTTGTCAACATTAACTAAACTCAATAATTCGTGCCAATTTGAAATTTCCATTGCCATAACCTTACCTTTAATTTTCAATAATATATTTAATTATATGATAAGAAGTCAATTTGAATAAATTACACATACATGGAACTTATCAGATAAATATATAATATGAACTAGATTCCAGCGGGCTTTGTTGCATCACTATCTATGAAAGGCTAACTATACAAGCAGCTTATTGAAAATCTTATTTTTTGCAATCAATCTGACCAAATTTAAGAATAGTAATTTATTATTTGTACTAGTAAATTTAATTCTACTTAAAATAGCTAAAGCATTGAAATTCTTGAATTCTAGCTAGATTAGTGAATAATAGTAAAACTTCTTTTACTTAAATTTAGATATTTACTGACTGTCCTTACTATAAATGCTAGAATAATAAGCTATTGATATTCTACATTTTTATCTTTTATCCATCGTAGATAGCGATGCAACAAAGTCCAATGGCGTCAACTTAAGGAAAGATGTTAAGGAGTAAAATACTGTAAAAAATAGGACCTTTGGTTTCTATTTTATTTCAATAAAGAAGATATCAGTAAAGCTTATCTATTAAGGTGTCACATAGAGGAGTGCTATAAACGACTCAAAGTAGAAGCAGAATTAGAGAATTTTTCTGGGATAAATTTAGAAACAAGAATTTTGTGCAAACTTGGTCATGCGCAATACTTCATATGTGTGATGCACAAGAGCCTTGGAACCCATATCAAATTGCTGAGTATCGTTTAAATTTTTCAGTTTTATTTGGTGTAATGAGACAGAAACTTTATCAGGTGCTTATTAGCACCAAAAAACTTTCAAGCCCTTTTTAAAATACGCACTAAAGTTAACGTGAAGATTGTATAGCTGCAATAAAGTAGATAAGCCTAAACGCCATCATGCCTTTAGGAGAGCTTGCTAATTTATTCTCTTAAGTTAACGCCATTGCCTGAACAGATACATAAAAAAGTAGTACTTGCAAGAAAGAGTTACTTAAGAAATTAATTAACTTTGCTATTTTCTCTAACATACCTAGAAGAAATAGATACATTATCTAATGCAGTCCTAATACTAGCATTGTTCTCATTAACAATTACAGCTAGCTCAAAAGCATTCAAAGTATATCTACCATATGGAAACAGTACAGTACTTACTTCAGTAAATGCATCTTGTAGCATAGCACTATTTTGAACTCGTGTTAAAATAGAATTGACACATTCATTATTACCTTTATATATAGCAAAGGCAAGTGATTTAATGACATACGTCACTCCTATAAACTGCACAATATCTTTAGAAGTAAGGATATTTCGCAGTGTATCACTATTTTGAGCTCGTATTAAAATAGAATTGATACATTCGTTATTGCCTTTATATATAGCAAAGTTAAGTGGCGTTAAAGTATACGCTGTAATACTTAAATACCGTACAATATTTCTAGAAGCAAGGGTATCTTGTAATATACCATTTTCCTGGGCTTTTGTTAAAATAACATTAACATATCTTTCCTTATTGTAATGTATGGCAAAGCCAAGCGATGTTAAGTTGTACATCAAACCACCTTGATAATTTATAATATTTGCAGCAGTAAGGATATTTTGTAGTATACCATTGTTTTGAGCTTGTTCTAAAATAGAATTAACACATTCATTATTGTCTCTATGTATAGCTAGGCTAAGCAGTGTTAAAGTGCGTCTTCCACCTGTTGGAAATCGTGTAGTATATCCAGTGATAAGAACTTTTAGTAAATCATTTCCTGAAACTCCTTCCAAGATATCGCTGATGCTCCTTCCATTCCGTATGGATCTTTTTAGCTGAAAATACAAATCTTTTTGTTTTCGTGTTAAATTTTGATGATTTAGCATATTTTTGTAACCTCGCTTTAAAGTCAATGTAGTTTAATTATTAAAATTAATGTGTCAATATACACCAGAATGATATTAAAGGATTTTTGATGAGTAGAAGTAACCTCTGTGCAAAAAATTCCTTATGAACCTGAGCGTTCAGGAAGGACAAGGTAATCAGAAAGTAATTCTATTTACTTGTAGTCTAGGAGGAATAGATACATTATCTAATGCACTACTAATCCTAGTATTCCTTTCATTAATCGCTGCAGTTGGTTGAAAAGTGGCATAGATATATTGTGGTATGTCATTAATTCGTACTATAATAGAATTAATACATTCAATATTACCTTTATGTATAGCGATGCCAAGTGGTGTTAAGCTGTACGTCTGACCAGTTGGAGATATTACAGCATTGTGATTAGCAAGAATATCTTGCAATATACCACTATTTTGAGCATGAGTTAAAATCGAATTAATATGTGCATGATTACCCTCATGTATAGCAAAGCCAAGTGGTGTTAAGTTGTACTTCCAACCATCTGAAGAATACAAAGTATTTTTAGCAGTAAGAACTTCTTGCAATATACCACTATTTTGAGCATGAGTTAAAATCGAATTAATATGTGCATGATTACCTTCATATATAGCAAAGCCAAGTGGTGTTAAGTTGTACTTCCAACCATCTGAAGAATACAAAGTATTTTTAGCAGTAAGAACTTCTTGCAGCTTACCATTATTTTGAGCTTGTCTTAAAATAGAATTAACATATTCATTGTTATTTCTATATATAGCAAGGCCAAGCAATGTTAAAATGTATGTCCAATTATTCAGAATATCTTGCGATACAACATTATTTTGAATCATTGTTGAAATGTAGTTACAACATTCCTTATTATTTTCATATATGGCAAAGCTAATTGGTGTTAAAATATGCGTCAGACCATCTGAAAACTGTAAAATATTTTCAGCAATAAAAACGCCTTGCAGCATATCATTATTTTGAGCTTTTTCTAAAATAGAACTGATACATTCTTTATTACCTTTATATATAGAGAAACTGAGTGGTGTTAAAGCATACTCCATAGTATTGAAATACTGTACAATATTTCTAGCAGCAAGAATATCTTGTAGTATTCCACTGTCCTGGGCTTTTGTTAAAATATCATTAATATATCTTGGCTTATTGTGATTTATAGCAAAGCCAAGCGATGTTAAGGTGTACATCAGACCATCTTGATAGTTTATAATATTTTCAGTATTAATAATCTCTTGCAGTGTACCGTTATTTTGAGAATGTATTAAAATAGAATTAACGCATTTGTCATTACATTTGAATATGGCGAGGCTAAGTAGTGTTAAAGTGCGTTCCCCACCTCTTGGAAATCGTGTAGTATATCCTACTGTAAGAACTTTTAGTAAATCATTCTCTGAGGCTACTTTCAAGATATTACTAATTCCCCCACCATTTGATATTACCTTTTTCAACTTAAAATGCAAATTTCGTTGTGCTTGTGTTAAGTTGTTATCATTTAGCATATTCTTGTAACCTCGCTTTAAAGTCAGTGCAGTTTAATTATTCTATGTTAGTATACACCAATAGAAAAAATTTCATCATATGTTCTGGAAAAAATTTACACAGATTAATGAGGAAATCGTAAAAGAGAGCCTAAAAAAGGTTATAGAGAAGAAAAGTGGTAAGAATGTTGGTGTAGTATCCTCAATTGTTATTAAGGGTAAAGATGTTGCTTTTGCTCTTGAAGTTACTGAGCCAAATGAAGAATTAAGAAAAAATTGTGAGCAAGCTGTTAAGGCGATACCGGGAGTAGGAAAGGTTACTGTAGTTGCTACTGGCCAAAAACAAACTAGGCAGCAAAAAGCTAAACTTCACATCGAAGGAGTAAAAAATATAATTGTCGTTGCCTCTGGTAAAGGAGGTGTGGGCAAGTCTACAGTTGCGCTAAATCTTGCTCTTTCACTCGCAAAATTAAAGCATAAAGTTGCGCTAGTTGATGCAGATATATATGGTCCTTCGATTCCTAAAATGCTTGGTACTGAAAAATTAAAACCAGAAATACAGAATGGAAAAGCAACGCCTATAGAGAATTATGGCCTCTATACTATTTCAATTGGCTATTTTATTGATCAGGGCTGCGCAGCAATATGGCGTGGACCTATGATCACAAAAGCACTTTACAATTTGCTAATGGGAACAAGGTGGTCTGATATAGAATATTTAATCATTGATACACCACCTGGAACCGGTGATGTGCATTTAAGTCTGATGGAGAATTTTAGCTTAACTGGGGCAATAATAGTTTCCACTCCACAGGAGGTTGCTTTAATTGATGCACGAAAAATTTATGATATGTTCAAAAAGCTCAGCGTGCCAATTATCGGCATTGTGGAAAATATGAGCTATTTTGTTCAAGACAGTTCAAAAATATACATATTTGGAAAAGATGGTACAAAAAAAATGTCTGAAGAGTTAGAAATCAAACTCTTGGGCAGAATTCCCCTGGATTCACAAATATGTCGTGCTTCTGATTGTGGAGACCCTTCAATGCTAAGTGAGGATTTAGTAAGGATTTATGAAGGCATTGCTAAAGATGTTAGGTCTTGTGTATGCAGTCCATAAAGTTTGTTTAACTACTTTTAAAACAGGTAGAATGTAATTTTAGGTGAATAAAATATTTCAAATGGCAGCAGCTACCTCGTATCTGAACAGACAATAAACTTCTTGGATAACTTAAGAAACAAGTAGTAGAAGCAATATTAGGGAAGGTATGAATTTTGAGCAGGTAAGTAAACTTGATGAAGAGAAGCTTCGAAGACTAAGAGGAGTAAAAAGAAAAACATTGGAAAAATAATAGAAATTTTAATAGAGGAAGAGGCCAAGAAAAAGGCAAGAGGAGGAAAACCAAATAAACAATGCATATTTATTAATAGCACTCGAATATTTGTGTAAATACCGTACATATTTCCATATAGCGCAAAGCTATGGAATAAGTGAAAGTGCTTGCTAACGGCTGAATAGAAGATGCATTGATAAAACATCCAGATTTCAGGAAGATAAAGAGCTATTAAAGTTAAATAGGGGTATGCAAAAGTTTTATAAAAATGTTCAACTCCCCCATAGAAGATCAAAAAATATCCTTAGGTTATCCAAGAAGTCTATTGTTGGTAAACATAAAAGGCTATTTGCCTTTTTATCTAGGTTATATAGGAGGTCTAATATTTATTGTCGAGTGTGATTTTAGGCATTTCTGCTAAAACGCAACTTTTAAATCGGGAATGTTCAAAAAAGTGTGTCAAGCCGCATTTTTAGTTCAACTCAATTTTCAATCTATCTGGAAAGAAAATATCAAGTTGAGACATAGTTAAAGCCCAATTAGGGAGAGCCATAATCCACTTTTGCTCTACCTTTTTTATAGCGCAATATACCTGTTTGTACAAGGCATTTGTACTAGTAAATGAACCCTTAGTTTTAGTAAATTTCCTGATTTGTCTATGCAACCCCTCAATTGGATTAGTGGAGCTTCCTAACTGGCCCAGAATACTTAAAATAACTGGATAAGTTTTCTCAATTGTTCTGCCAGGATTTTATAACTAAAGGATACTTTTCTCCCCATCAGCTCAAGCAGATAATTCTCAGCAATTTCTTTACTTGAAGCACGATATATTTTTTTCAGATCATTCATGAAAACTTTTACATCTTTACTGGATACATATTTCAGAGAATTTCTTATTTGGTGTACTATACATAGCTGCACTTCTGCACTGGGAAATACACTGTTGATGGCTGCAGGAAAGCTTTTTAGCCCATCTACACATGCAATCAAAATATCTTCTACTCCTCTTTCTTTGAGGTTATTTAGCACTCCCAACCAAAAGTTAGCTCCTTCACTTTCAGCCAAATAAAAGCCCAGGACTTCTTTTCTGCCATTTTGGTCTATGCCCAATATATTGTACATACATTTACTTACGCAATCTCCTTGACCTTAAAGAACATCCCATCCATAAATACTATCGGGTATACTGATTGCAGTGGACGACTACGCCATTCATTGATTATAGGCAGTAATTTGTCGGTAATACTTGATATCTCTGCTGCCGATATTTTGTGATCATAAATTTCCTCAACGTGTGACGCTATATCTCTATAGCTCATACCACTGGCAAATGTGCTCAAAATCTTCGTTTCAAGCTCTGTTGTTTGCCTTTTTTTGACTATTTGCGGCTCAAAACTTCCTTCTCTATCTCTTGGCGTTAACAGCTCAAACGAACCTGCACTTGTACGTAAAGTCTTTCCATTCCTCCCATTTCTGCGATTATTTTCTTCACTTTCAGCTAATAAATGGTTTTCTATTTCACCTTCTAGACTCGCCTCCAGCAGCTTTTTTATAAATGGTGTTAATGCTCCCTCCTTTCCTGTCAACGGTCTTCCTTCTCGTATAGCATCGAACAAAATGAATCTGTCAAACCAGGAAGAAACTCATCAATTTAAGTTTCTAGTAGTTTTAAGTATAGTTGTGAAGGAAGCGCCTCATGCAGTTATAACCGGAATCTTCACTGGTGCCATAAGTGCCCGTCGTTTAGCATGGTTTTGGAGGAACGGTCAAATCATTGATGGAGTCCTTAGACTACCTCGGTTAGGAGATTGTATTATATCAACCGTCCCAAGCTGAAGCGTTTCCCTGCTATAAATTATATGAAGGAGTTACCATGAAAAAAACAAAAAGTAAATTAGAAATAATGAACCCTAACGCAGCAGGAATAGATGTTGGTTCGGCTATACATTATGTGTGTGTACCAGAAGGAAGTGATGAACAGCATATACAAAAATTTAGCTGCTTTACAGAGGACCTTCATAACATAGCAAAATGGCTAAAAAAGTGTGAAGTTACTACAGTAGCCATGGAGTCAACCGGAGTGTACTGGATTCCTTTGTTTCAAGTACTTGAATCATATGGACTTGAAGTAAAACTTGCAAATGCAAGACATGTAAAAAATGTACCTGGAAGAAAGTCAGATGTCCAGGACTGCCAATGGCTTCAACAACTACACAGTTATGGGTTAATCGAAGGATCATTTAGGCCAGATAATCAAATGTGTGTATTGCGTAGTTATGTGCGGCAACGTAAAAACTTAATTGAAAATGCTGCTACACATATTAATCGTATGCAAAAGGCGTTGGTACAAATGAATATTCATTTACATAAAGTAATAAGCGATATCACTGGCGTCACAGGAATGCAAATTATTAAAGCAATAGTAGAAGGTGAAAAGAATCCCGAGAAGCTAGCTGAATTCAGAAGTGTGAATATGAAGAACGACAAAGCTACTATAGCAAAAGCATTAACAGGCGATTATAGAGAAGAACATTTATTTGTACTGAAACAAGAATATACAGCATATACTTTTTTTCAAGAGCAAATAACTGAATGTGATAAAAGCATAGAAAATTACTATAAAACATTTGAAACAAAGTCCGATGAGAGTAGAGAGTTAGGTAAGGAAAAAAACAAGTCTAGAAGAGGCAGACCAAACTTCACCTTGCGTGAGAAATTGTATAGGATAACCGGAATAGATTTTACTAAAATTCCTGGATTTGATATACTAACTGTACAAACTATTATTTCAGAAGTTGGCATTAACCATAATAAGTGGCAATCAGAAAAGCACTTTACTTCATGGTTAGTACTTAGCCCTGCTAACAAGATCACAGGAGAAAAAGTATTTGGGACAAAAACTCGTAAAGTCATTAATCGCGCTACAAATGCCCTGCGAATGGCTGCTTATGCTGTGGGAAATAGCACAAGTGCATTAGGTGCATATTGTAGGAGATTAAAAAGACGGCTAGGAGCAATAAAAGCAATTACTGCCACAGCAAGAAAATTAGCATGTATTTTTTACCAAATGTTGAAGTATGGACAAGAGTATGTGGAAAAAGGAATGAGTTATTATGAAACACGCTACAAAGAGAAAATTGTGAAAAATTTGATCAAGAAAGCGCAGGAGTTTGGCTACACACTAGTTCAACAAGAAGAGTTGATTAATGGAGTTTCTTAGGAGCAGAACAAGATGCTCTTCTGACCTTTCTTCCTTACTCAACTTTGAAGCTGCATCACCAAAAGAAGGTTTCTCTACTATATGCGTGTAAGAATTTTTAACTCTACTCTCATTATCAAGTACTGTAGTAGCCCACAAAAGCTTTTTAATATGATCTAACATATGCCACCTCTTACCATTAACAAAATATTAGTATACAAATTTTGTCATAATTCATCAACAACTAATTTATCATAAATAAAATGAGCTGCTAAAAAGGTATAAATTGAGGTTAGGTAAAGCTTTTGGTATAATACCTAGTCAATTTGGATAGGCAAGTGATCTTAGCTACAAAGACGTTTTTTATCTCATTTATTTTTGGGTTTATTCTCTTTCCCTATTTTATAAAACTTCTAAAAAAGATAAGTAAAGATGGACAACCAATCAGATCATATGGACCAGAAAGTCATTTAATAACAAAAAAGAATATACCACCTATGGGTGGAATAATAATACTCACTTCTGCTCTACTACCAATTCTGTTTTGGATTCAATTAACACCAGAAATTTCATTGCTGATATTTATAACTCTATTTTTTGCTCTGCTTGGATTTATTGATGACTGTTTAAAATTGAAGACAAATCACCACCGAGGTTTAAGTGCGAAAACCAAAATACTCGTTCAGTTTGCCGTTGCTCTGGTCGGTATGTTTATACTTAAGCTACAAGCTGCTGAAGGTTTCACAAAAACTTCCTTATTTCAAGAAATAGTAATCGACCTTGGCTATCTATATCTTCCGTTTGCTGCATTTGTAATTGTCGGCTCTGCTAATGCTGTGAATCTCACAGATGGCCTAGATGGCCTTGCTGCAACTCAAGTCATTACTTCTTTTGCTTCTTTGGGGCTAATTGCATACATCACTCAGACAGATGTAAACATTACTTTATTCTGCATTGCATTTATAGGAGCTATTTTAAGTTTCTTGTGGTTTAACACACATCCAGCAAAAATATTTATGGGTGATGTTGGAAGCCTATCAATCGGTGCAGCTTTAGGACTCACTAGTGTTCTAATTAAAAAAGAAATGCTTTTTTCCGTTATTGGAATAATCTTTGTAATAGAGACTTTATCTGTGATTATTCAGGTATCATATTTTAAATATACAAAATTTAGATATGGAGCAGGAAGAAGAATTTTCCTTATGACACCAATACATCATCACTTTGAAAAGAAAGGGTGGTCAGAAAATACAATAGTTATAAAATTTTGGATAATTTCTATTGCTTGTTCGATTTTTGCTTTAACTTTCTTATTATAGGAATTATGAAATATCCAGACTTTTCATTAGAAAATACATTATCAGGAATTATAGCAGGAGTAGATGAAGTAGGAAGAGGTCCGCTTGCCGGTCCAGTGATATCTGCAGCTGTAATATTTACTGATAGAGATACGGTTATTGATGGAATAAACGACTCAAAAAAGCTAACCCCTAAGTGTAGGCAAGTTCTATACGAAAAAATAACGTCTGTTGCAAAATTTGGTATAGGAATGGCAAGCGTAGAAGAAATAAACTCATACAATATTTTGCAAGCAACAAAGCTTTCAATGAAACGTGCGTTGGCAAACTTGAATCTAGAACTAGATTATGTGCTAGTTGATGGTAATCAACCACCTGAAGTAAAATGGCAAGTAAAATCTATAGTGAATGGTGATAGCTTAAGTATATCAATCGCAGCTGCTTCAATCGTTGCAAAAGTTACAAGAGATCGGCTTATGGAAGAATTGCATAATAAACATCCTCAATATAATTGGCATAAAAATAAGGGATATGGAACAAAAGAACACCTCAGCGCTATTGGCCTTCATGGAATTACGAAGCACCATAGAAAGAATTTTGCACCTATAAGAACCCCAGTTGGGGATTAGAAGTCAGTGAAAAAGCCAGGAAAATAGGGTAAACTCCGGAAACATATTATCAAAAAATAGAGAGGTTACCCATGAATAAAAATGTAACAGAATTATTTTGCTTTGTAGACGATTTTTGCAAGGCTATAAACAAAAATTTCGCAGAAAAACTCCTGCCAAACAGTAAAAAACCTACCAGAACGCCAGGGATTACGCATTCTGAAATTCTTACTATAATTTTACTTTATCAACAATCTAGATGTGAGGACTTTAAATCTTTCTATACATATTATTTGAAAGCACTACATGGATCTGAGTTTCAAAATTTGCCAACATATAGTAGATTTATTAGGCTAAAATCTAGGGTTTTATGGTATTTAGTGCTCTTGTTAAAGTGGCTTTGTGAGCACTCAAAAATGACCGGAATTTCGTACATAGATGCAACTTCTATCGCTGTTTGCCATCCAAAAAAAATCTCAAGAAACAAAGTTTTCAAAGGATTGGCAAAGCTTGGAAAGACTACATATGGCTGGTTTTTGGGTTTTAAATTGCATATGGTAATTAATGAAAAAGGTGAAATTCAAGGAGTTACAATGACTAAAGGTAACGTTGACGACAGAAAACCAGTACCAAAATTAACTGAAAAACTGACTGGTCTTTTGTTTGGTGATAAGGGCTATATAAAGAAAGAGCTCTTTGCAAAACTCTTCGATAGAGGAATAAAACTCGTTACCAAAGTAAAAAAAGGTATGAAAAACACATTAATGCTTCTTGAAGAAAAGATTTTTTTAAGAAAAAGGTCGATTATTGAAACAGTTTTTGGTTACCTCAAAAACAGACTTGATCTTGAGCATTCAAGACACAGGTCTCCAATAAATTTCTTGGTGCACATCTTTTCCACATTAGTTTCATATTCTATGAAGCCTAAAAAGCCCTCTATTTCTAGATTTTACTGTATTGATTAATCCGCAACTGGGGTTATAAGAATACTATAGCCTTTAATCACTTACCTTTTTTGAAAGGTATGTTTTCATTAAACAGGCAGACTGTGCTTGATCCGTTTCTTAAGGTAAATACCGAGCTTACTCTTTCAATTATCAGGTAGTCATCAACTGTACGAAAATTTATCAAGGATTCATATCCTGCAGAATCAACCATAAAAACTGCCGGGAAATCAGAGTTTATTTTATTAAATTGTAGATATGTAAATTTTCCGTCATCAAAAACCTTAATTGGTATTATTGATTGACTGCCTTTAACGTGCGAGATGGAATAGTTAAAATTCAAGCCTTTCTTTATAACCTCAATATCACTTATATCAGGGATAGTGGTATGAATAGCTTGCTCTAGAATATCACCGTTACTCGTTGAATAAATTTCATCACTGTTGAACAGTGGATAAAGAAACCTTACTTCATATGCTAACCTTGGATCATCTAGCCCGTTTGCTTCTTCAGCATGAAATTCGAAATAATAAACTCTTTTATTGGTAATTATAGTTGCATTAGTATCGGCAATATCATCTATAGGCTTAATAAATAATCTATTACCTTGAGGAAGGAGTTGCCAACCGGTTGCATCACCCATTGAAAGACTCTCTATTACCTCCCCTGGCTCAAACAATATGCTGGATTGATAACCATAAAAGCCCGTGTACTTATGTATAGCCTGTGGATTATAATTCATTACCTTTATGTGGTTATCACCAGCTATTGGTCTTGGTTCCTGTTTTGCAAGTGCATAACCACCACAAAAAAATAATAGTGTAACAAAGAGTACCCTAATCATAGTATCAAAATAAACTGATTTTCATTTTATCATTGATAGACATGCACTGCAACTGTTAAGCTATCCCAGTAGTAAGCGACAGAAAATGCAAGCTTCATAATAATTCATTACTGCAGGAAAAAATTCTTTAAACATTATTTTCATATATGTTAAAATAGGTTGTGAGGTAAATTATAAATGGAATACAACAAGTGAAGTTGAATGAGCAGCTTTTCAGTGCTGTTCTTAGTAATAATATAGAAGAAGCTGAAAGATTAATAAACGCTGGAGCGAGTGTATATTCAGTAGATAAGCATGGTAGGACTCCTTTACATCATGCTGCTCAGCGTGGCTATGTAGATCTAGCAGAGTATTTGATAAAAATAGGAACAGATGTCAACTCAGTAGATAATTTTAGAAATACTTCTTTGCATTTACTGCGCATAGCGGTTATATAAAAGATAATGGTGTGTGGGTCAATATAGAAGAGACTGCTAAATTCCGTCATAAAAATACAGTGGAGTTGTTGCTTAAAAAAAAAAGGGCAAATATTAATGCAGCGAACCATCAGATGCAGACTCCTTTACATATTGCAGCAGAAGGAGGACATAGTTATTTGTTAGAGGCGCTGCTTAAAAAGGGAGCTGCTGTTAACTTAGCAGATGATGAGAGAAATACTCCACTTCATTGCGTTGGTGGTATGGGCGGCGGTAAAGACGATAAAGAAGTAATAAAACTTTTACTTAAAGCAGGGGCAGATATTAATTTAGTTAATGCAGAAGGAGATACTCCTTTAAGTAGTTATGATTTAAGAAGTAGTCATCTTAGTACAGATATGAAATTGATGATAGTTCACATTACAAAACTAAAAGCTGCTGGATTGTTTATCAATCAGCGAAATATTCAATTTATGGATGAGTTAGTGAGGTTCTGGAGAGGAAGAAATAACAATTTCTTGTAGAATTTACCAAGGTGGTTTTCAAAATTTAGTAAAGAAGTGTCAAAGCTCAAGAAAGAGAATAGTGTGCTATATACCTTTCTGAAAGAAAGTAACATTAATGTGCTAGTTAAAATGTGGGAAGAAAGCGAATATATAAGAAACCAATTTATTGGTAGAGATTTAAATAAGGAATTAAAAGAGGTTTTAAAAGAACGGTATTCAAAATATGCTGACATTCTAATCAATAACGCTGATGGAGTGAGAAAAAAAATATCTCTATATAATAATAAGCTGCTACTTGACCCTTTGTCAGAACATTACAATATAACTTCAAAGATATGACGTTTACTGATATCAGAAATTTTTTTGACGTTCATAAAGAGGATTTTAGAAAAAATCACAAATATCTCTAATTGACTTGATAGATCTAAGTGATGTAAGAAAAAACACTCTTATACTGAAAGTACAAGTATTTGTTGAGATTATTAGGAATGTAGAACCTAGCAGAAATCTTGATAATTCAAACGCTGAACAACTTCAAGCTATTGATAGAAAAATCCCTTAATTGTACATAGGCCAAGTTGGCTTATGTGTTCTTATTCTCACTTTGTAAACATGCCAATAATTTTATCCACTATTCCACCCATATTTGCTTCAGCTTGAGTATGCGCTATTTTACCACCGTGTGAAATTAATTTAGGATCTGCACCAGGTGATATATTAACAAACTTACTACCAACAACTCCACTGCTAGCGATTAGAGCTGAGCTATCAATTGGCAACTTTATTTGTCTGCTTATGCACATATCGATTCGTGCTATGTAGGTAGCTTTGTCAAGCGATACACCAGTTATGCTTCCGATTTCTACACCAGAGATCTTGACACTATCACCAACCCCTACACCGTTAGCATCAGTAAAAAGGCCATGTATTTTATAGCAATCCTTATAGTTTCTCTTTATGTAAGATAGCTTATTAATAGCGAAGAAGACAAGAAAAATAGTGAAAATTAATACAAATGATCCAGCAATTATTTCAAATATATTTGACCTTCGCATCTTTAATGATTAGGATTCCAGCTTTCATAGTAGTTTTTCACCTTTTGATTTGGGTAGTATGCACCTTTCGTACCTGTTAAGTTAGGAGTTTTTCTTTTGTTATTATTAACTGGTACTTCATTATTAGTATAATGCAGCCATATATGCCATTCTGGAGGAATTGTTGTGGGCTCAGAAACATTACCATATATTACCCATCTTTTCCCTTTACTTGACTCATAGTAAGAATTTCCGTTTTCATCCCTACCTATAAATTTACCTTTTCTCCTTAATAAGTTTGTTACTGCATTATAAATTTTAGATAACATAAAGGTATTAAAACAAAAAGTATTATATATACTAATACTTTAACGATGTATTAACAACAGTTTAATGCAATTACCAATTCTACAAGTTATTATACCAATAATTGCATCGATGTTCTGCTTTCTTACCAGGAAACATAGGGTGTCCTGGTTTATCTCTTTTTTTACAACGGCAGCTACTTTCTTTATTTCATTAACGTTGCTAGTGAAAACATACAATGGTGAAATTATAACTTATTATCTTGGAGATTGGACTCCTCCATACGGAATAGAATTGAGAATCGACATATTGAACTCCTTGATTCTAACTTTGGTGAATTTTATAGCGCTGATTAGTGTACTTTATAGCTTTCATATTAATGAAAAAGAGATTAGCAAAAACAAAATCACTGGTTTTTACTCTCTATTTTTACTGTGCTTAAGTGGACTACTAGGGATTTTAGTCACAAATGACATATTCAACCTTTATGTCTTTTTAGAAATTTCATCTCTTTCTTCTTATGTTTTAGTTTCAATGGGAAGGGATAAGAAAGCTTTAGTTGCAGCATTTGAATATCTAATTAGCGGTACTGTAGGAGCAACATTTTACTTGTTTGGCATCGGCCTTTTATACTCTATGACCGGAACGCTCAACATGTCTGACATGGCTGAAAGAATAGTACCATTATACGATAATAACATCATAAGACTTGGTACATTATTCATTTTTGTTGGTCTCTCAATCAAAATGGCACTGTTTCCACTCAGTAGATGGCTGGTTAACGCATATAGTGAAGCACCTAGCTTCATTAGCGTATTCTTTTCAGGCACAGTGACAAAAGTGATGATATATGTTTTTATCAGAATCTTTTATACTGTTTTTCAGCAAAATTTTTTCTTACCACTGCATAATGTGATAATTATCCTCGCACTTTGCGCTATTGTATTTGGATCAATATCTGCAATAATCGAAAAAGATATAAAAAGACTGTTTGCTCACTCCTGTATCAGTCAGATTGGCTATATAATTTTAATGCTGGGTTTAAATTCAAAATCAGGTTTGTTTTCAGCAGTTCTCCACATAGTAAATCATAGCATGATAAAAACGTCTTTATTCATGGTTGCAGGGTGTATTTCTTATAAGGTTGGTATGACAAAAATAGAAAATTTATCAGGACTAAAAAAGTCAATGCCCTATACAACACTCGCATTTACTCTACTTAGTTTAGCATTAATCGGTGTACCCTTGACAAATGGCTTTGTAAGTAAGTGGTATATGATGCAAGCAATTCTTGAATCTCATGCATGGGTCTCTCTGATGGTTTTTGCTGTTAGCTCTTTTTTTGCATTAGTATACATTTGGAAAATGGTTGAGAAAATGTATTTTGAAAACAGTACAGCATCAAACGCTGGAATGACACTTAATGAGGTACCATTGCTTATGCTCTTTTGTCTATTATTTATGGCAATTTTAATGGTAATAACTGGGATATATAGCAGTCCAATTCGGTTGGTAATTAATAAATTTGCTTTTTGATTTTCTTATGTTTTATTGTATCTCAAAGTCTGTAAAGTTTTCGCTGTGGATAAGCTGAAGAAAATTCACTTATTATTAGTCATTAACGTAATAGCTCTGTTTTGCGTTGGCATTGTTGTGCAATATTCTTCTGCTGGAGGAAAGTGGGCTCCATTTGCAATTCACCAATTGGTCATATTCTCTTTCTTCCTTTTGCTTGCTATAGCTATGTCATTTATAGAGATAGATTTTTATTTGAAGCACGCTTATTTTTTTTACATAGCAGCAGTAATTGCGCTGTTAGCAGTAAATTTTTTTGGCTCGCATATAATGGGTGCAACGAGATGGATAAGAATTGGGTCAATTAGTTTACAACCATCAGAATTTGTAAAAGTGGGCTTAATACTTGCACTTGCTCGTTATTTTAATAAACAAAGTGTGTATAAAATGATGAAATTTCAAAGTTTATTTAAGCCACTTATAATTATTTTCTTACCTGTATTCCTTGTATTGAAGCAACCTAATTTAGGAACAGCTGTAATAATATTGTTTATAGGAGCATCAATTATATTCACAGCAATAATGGAAAGACCTCATTTAATAATTTTTGGAACGCTTGGCATTTTCGCAATACCAGCTATTTGGCCTTTTTTGCGCCCTTATCACAAGCAAAGGATATTATCATTTTTGGATTCATCAGTAGATCCACTTGGAATAGGTTATAATGCACAGCAATCTCAAATAGCTATTGGTTCAGGAGGTTTGTTTGGTAAGGGATTTGTTAATGGGAGTCAAACTCAACTTGGATTTTTGCCAGAGAAACGCACAGATTTTGCTTTTGCGGTACTTAGTGAGGAATGGGGGTTCTTAGTCAGCATGGCTTTGATTTTACTCTATACCACATTGCTTGCTATAATATTCTCCATTGCTTACAGGTCAAAAAATTACTTTTCTAAGTTAATATCTATCGGGGTTTTCGCCTTTTTTGGTGCTCATTTCTTTATAAACATTGGAATGACAATAGGCCTATTACCTATAATAGGTGACCCACTTCCATTTCTATCCTATGGCGGAAGCACAACTGCTGCGAGCTTAATATGTATAGGATTGCTACTTAGTTCCGTGGCATCTACAAAGAACTTAAAGCTAAGTTTCCGATTTCACCCATAGAAAGAGCTTAGACAACCATCACTCTGCTAATGGTTAACGTTCTTCAATGAGAATCCCATTTTACGGTGCTTAAATCTATTCCTTCTTGTACCATTTCCAAAAGTGGGCTCATCTCTCTTAGCCGTCCAACATTTTTAGTAACAAGATCTGCTGCGTATAGAACTTCATCTTTAGTTGTAAATCGGCCAAGGCCAAATCTAATTGATGAATGCTCAAGATCGTGGCCATTGTTTAGTGATCTTATAACATAAGAAGGCTCAAGGGATGCAGATGTGCATGCAGAACCAGAGCTTACTGCTAAATCCTTGATTGCCATGATAAGAGACTCACCCTCAACATAAGGAAAACTTAAGTTAAGGTTACCTGGAATCCTATTTTCGTAGTCACCATTTAAAACAACATCAGGAAATGCCTCTTTTATTTTGTTGTACAAAACATCTCTCAACTCTTCTAATTTGCTTGCTTCTATTTCCATTTCTTTTTTAGCGATACGTGCTGCTTCACCAAAACCAACTGCAAGGGGAGTAGGAACTGTTCCAGAGCGCATGCCTCTCTCCTGTCCACCACCACTAATTAGTGGCGTCAACCTAACACGAGGATTTTTTCTACGGACATATAATGCGCCTATTCCCATAGGTCCATAAATTTTATGGCTAGAAAGGCTCATAAGATCAATGTTCATTTCATTTACGTCTATTGGAACTTTTCCAAAGCTTTGGGCAGCGTCTGTATGAAAAAATATATTATGCTTTCTACACATTGCACCAATTTCTTTGACAGGTTGCATTACTCCGATTTCATTATTTGCCATCATCACTGAAATCAGAATTGTTTTATCAGTGATTGCCTTCTCAAGTTTCAACAAATCTATAATTCCGTTTTGCTTAACGGACAAATATGTAACTTTAAAGCCTTCATTTTCCAGATGTCGACAAGAATCTAAAACGCACTTATGCTCCGTGCAGACAGTTATTATATGATTTCCCTTATTCTTATAAAAATGAGCAACACCTTTGATAGCCATGTTATTTGATTCGGTTGCACCCGAGGTAAAGACGATTTCTTTGCTGTCTGCATTCACTAAATCAGCAATGTGCTTCCTTGCTTTTTCTACTGCTTCCTCAGCTGTCCAACCAAATGAATGGCTACGAGAGTGTGCATTACTAAACTCACCAAAATAAGGTATCATCACCTCCAAAACACGAGGATCTACTTTAGTAGTAGATTGATAATCGAGAAATATTGGTAATTTTATTTTAGCATTGCGTATTTTTTCCACATTCATAGTCAGATTCCAGCATAGAAGTTACTACATTTAGTAGCACTAAGGCTTAATTTTTTCAAGATATAATCTTGCCTAAACGAAAGTTGTCAGCGCTCTCTCCTACGTTATTCCAGTGCCCCTGTAATGTCATTCCCTATAATCAGTGTTTAGCTAGGTCGAATACACGCTAGGAAACTCTACTCGCGCTAGTGGTTTCTTGCTGTCTATTTGTTAAGATTGGTTTATCAACTTGAGTATCAGGCTTTGAAAATGCATATATAGAATTACCAACTATTAGTGCTGCTGCTGTGATTGCAACCACTGCTATAACTATAAGTATTAACTCAGCTGTAACTGTTTTGGTTGTAAAAAGTGCTATAGATATAGCACTACCTAATAATGCAATTGCTCCACCGGCAATCCACCCTTTCTTAATTGCTGGACGATTAAGATAATATAAATGAGTCTTTCCTGATTTATCTACTGCATTAACATTCGCACCTCTTTCTATAAGAGCTTTTACTAGGTCCATATGGCCATATAAAGCAGCACAGTGTAAAGGAGTCCTTTCCCATATATTTACTGCATTAACATCTGCACCTTTTTCTATGAGGGCCTTTGCTATGTTTATACTATCAAGATAAGTAGTATTATGTAAAGGAGTATCTCCTCTTACATCTTTTTCATTAACATTTGCCCCTTTTTCTATGAGAGCGTTCGCTATATTTTCTAGGTTACAGGAAGCAGCTAAATGCAAAAGAGTCGCTTTTCCACCATCTTTTAACACGTAATTTATATCAAAGCCAGATTTTTCCCACTCTTCATATTCCTTTGAATGCCTTTTTAGCTCATTTTGTATTATTTCAATTACGTTATCTTTGCTTAAATTTTTGTCATCATTAACTAAATTCAATAATTCGTACCAATTTAAAATTTCCATTGCCATAACCTTACCTTTGATTTTCAATAATGTATTAATTGCATGATAAGAAGTCAATTCAAATAAGCTATTATTGTCTCTTGAATCACAATGTTCGTATAGCTGCAACCCGAGAGGTATTGTTTCTCATCCACTGAAGGTATTGCACAGCGCTATCTACTTGATCATCGTGGCGGGTTTCTGGTGACCTTACCCAGAAAAAGTAGACAGAAAGTTAAGACGTTTTTGCTATGAGAATGATGAATCAAAAAGCTCAGGAATGCAATAGTTAATAGTAGAATGTCTACGCTGTTTATTATAAAAAATTTCTATATATTCAAATATTGCGGTTTTAGCTTGTTGTACAGAGTGTTGTGAAGTATCAATGAGTAACTCTCTCTTAAGTGAACTAAAAAAGCTCTCTGAAACAGCATTATCATAACAACAACCTTTGTGACTCATACTAGAAGTAATATTTTTTGTACTTAGTAAAAATTGATAATTTTTAGAGGTGTATTGCGATCCTTGATCGCTATGAAATAGTAGATTTTTAGGAGATTTGCGCCTACCAATAGCCATGAATAACGCATCTATAACTAATTGCCTATTTACTGCATTACTCATTGACCACCCAATCACCATGCGTGAATATAAATCTATTATTGCTGCCAAATATAACCATCCTTCATTAGTTTTTATGTACGTAATATCAGTTACCCATATCTTGTTAGGTTGATCAGCGATGAAATTCTGATTTAATATGTTAGGAGTTATAACTCTATTGTCTATTTGTGGTTTTTTACTTTTAAACTTTCGTCTAAGCTTAGCTTGAATGCCATTTTTCTGCATAATATTTTGCACTGTTTTGATGTTATAATTTTTACCTAAAGCCTTTAATTCAGCGTGAATTTTAGGAGCTCCGTATCTGCATTGTGATGATCGATATACCTTCTGAATATCTTGTATGAGCTCTTCTCTTATTGATTTTTTGTTGTTTTTTTCCTTAGTAATCCATTTATAATAACCACAAGCAGATACGTTCAAAAATCTGCATAATTCCCGTATTTTATAGCAGTTTTCATGTTCTTTTATAAAAGAATATTTTACTCTTTTTGGTTTGCAAAATATCCCAGGGCTTTTTTTAAAATGTCTCTTTCCCTCGTTACTCTTGCCAGCTCTTTCTTTAAATCAAACTTTTCTTTGTCACAATGAGCTACTTTCCCCTTTCCTGGAAACGCATCTACTCCAGACATTCTATCATTGTATGTTTTTACCCATCTGCTTACCGCTAATACCCAAATCTCTTGCTATTTTTGCTGATGATTGACCTGTTTCTTTTACTAGTCTTATAGCTTCAATTTTGAATTCTGCTGTATATTCTTTTCTTTTTGTCATACCACACCTCTTTGAAAAAACGTTTTATTTTACTTCAAAAACGTCTTAACTTTCTGTCTACTTTTTCTGGGTAAGGTCACGCACCTGGTGTCAAGCGAATGCTTTTCGCTAAGCCGCTGAGAATAGCTTGCAACTATTATTCTTGCGGTTGGCTGATTACCAAGTATCCATGCGGGCCATGCAACACTCACGCACATAGACTTCATCGAGCGCGGAGGCATATTGAATATTATTCGCTTCACTTCACCAGTGCTTGCTGCTTCAAGCCTGTCTGCTATAATTTTTATATACTGATAATTGTTATACTCACATCCCGGCATCACCGTTTGAAAGCATAGTTCGATAAATTTTAAAAAGTTCATGTTAGTCTCCTATAGTGTTAGTGGAATTTACTTTATGGTGGTGTCAGCCTCTTTGGTGTCATATCAGCGTCCTTTTTCTTGTCATCCAAGTAGCCCTTTCCTTGTCATTCCAGTGCTTGACACTGGTTCACCTTATGATGGTGTTATTCAAGTAGCCTCTATCCAAGTGCCCCTTTGGTGTCATCCGAGTAGCTGACACTGGTTTCTTACCAACAAAACCTAGCATAACTTTTGTGCTCAAAAGATTTCTGGATTCCAGCATCAAGTGCTGGCCTGAAGCTTTAGTTACAAGTATTAAGAAATTCACCAAATGAAGAAAAAAGGCAAAAGAATCCCCGTGTAACGAGTTTTGACCCTATAATAATGTAAATTGGCATTGTAATAATGTGCTAACGCTTATTTAAAGCGCATTTTGGCTGAATGTAGAAAAAATAAAAAAGACATGCAGCTGCTATAATTTTATGTAATCTGCCAATATATACCTGAGTTTTTTACTGAATTTTGTTGTTAAATCTGCAGAGATTAAAAACAAGGATAAATACTCTTATTGATATGATAAGGGAGTTGGGGAAATTTGTAAAGTAATCTTTTTCGTTTGTGTTCCCTTATGCTTGAGATAACTCCATGTAGGTTCATGTTACTCTTTATTTCCATGAATTCCCTTTGAAGTTGAATATTGAAAATTAACTGGAGAATTGTGAATTACTTTGTATATGTCATAACAAGCCATGGCGCTCTCAGCAAAACCATTTAGTATCAATTTTAGTTTGCCTGGATAAGTAGCTATATCTCCGATTGCATATATTCTATCTCTACTAGTTCTAAGCGTAGCTGAATTAACAACTATGCGGCTATGTTCTAACTGTATACCCCAATTGTTTATTGGACCAAGATTCATTGACAGTCCAAAAAATGGCAGCAAAAAATTAGCGGATATTTCTTTTTCTTCCTTAGAGGCAATGTTTTTTACTATCACTGCTCTCAACTGCCCATTACCTCCTGCTAGTTCGTGTAATTGATATGGCACTACCAGTTCTATCTTTCCATCATTTTCAAGTGATTCTAATTTATTTCTAGTTTCAGGAGTGCAGCGAAATTCCTTTCTCCTATGTATCACATAAATTTTCTTCGCAACCTTAGAAAGTTCTACAGTCCAATCAGCCGCAGAATCACCTCCCCCTGCAATGACTATAGTTTTGTCCTGAAAATCAGAAATTTTATTTACACTATAAAATACAGATTTATTTTCATATTCTAATATACCACTTAAGGGTGGACGGTTAGGTTCAAACATTCCATTACCTGCAGCAATGATAACGGCTTTGCATTTTACCTCTGTACCTATGTTCGTTATGATAGTAAAGTTTTCACCTTCGTTATTTGAAATCTTTTCCACTTTTTGACTTAAATGGTAAACAGGCTCAAATGGTGAAGCTTGCTCCATTAGTCGCTCAATTAATTTTTGGGCAGTAATTACAGGATAACCAGGTATATCATATATTGGCTTTTCTGGGTAAAGAGCTGTGCATTGTCCTCCTGCTTGATCCAAAACATCTATTATATGACATCTCATATCAAGCATTCCCGCTTGAAAAGCAGTGAATATTGCAACAGGCCCTGCACCTATTATTACGATATCGGTTTCCATATTCAGATGGTGATCTATTTATAGATATTAGCTTTCTTTGCTAACAAGGTCAATTTACAAAGGGATGTATTTTTAAAAGATGTGGCTAGATTAGATAAGATTTCCAGCGTTATGAACCACATAGTCCAAATAAGCTCTAAAAATCAGCTATCGTAGCGAGATGATGTGCGGACGGAATGGGATTCGAACCCATGGTACGTTTCCGTACGTCAGTTTTCAAGACTGGTGCCTTAAACCGCTCGGCCATCCGTCCACCTCTTTTTTACCACAATATTTAATTTCAAGCAATCTATAAAAATCTTACTTGCCTACACAAAAGCTACTAAACACACTATCCAATATTTCCTCAACATTAATAATTCCAATTACTGCACCAAGTTCAAATGCAGCAAGCCTCAAGTCTTCAGATATCAACTCAATTGGATTATAGATATTAAAACGCTTTAAATGTTCCAGTGCTTTCTGCATGTGATTCCTATGTCTTTGCCGAGTAATCACAGGAGTGTCTCTATCATGCCCAAATTTTTCCTTTGCCTTCTCTTTTATGAGAGAGATCAATTTGTTTGTACCTATTCCCTTTAGAATAGAAATGGGTAAAAGATCTATGCCATTAACTTTTATATTGTGATCATTGATAACATCGTCAGCTTTGCTCAATACATAAATAGTATCGCTATTTACAACGTTGCAATTGATATTATGACGCTGTTCAAAAGGAAATAGTTCTATTCTTAAATCAGCTTCAAAAGACCTTTTTTTCGCTCGACTTATACCTTCTGATTCTATTGGATCTGAACTCTCACGAATTCCAGCAGTATCAGAGAGAATGATTGGGTATCCGCCAATGTCAATATGAGCTTCAAGTATATCTCTTGTTGTGCCTGCATATTCAGAAACAATAGCAATATCACGCTTGGCTAAGAAATTAAACAGAGTTGATTTACCGACATTTGGTTCACCAGTTATTACAATATGTAAACCCTCACGCAACCTTTCGCCCCGTCTATTATCATTTAAATGCTCTTGTATCAACTGCACGAGGGATTGCACTTTATTATTAATTTTTTCCAATTCACTTTTTTCTGCCCAAATGTTCTCTGGAAAGTCTATATATGCTTCGATTTTGGATTGTATCGTTATTAATCTTTGCCTCCAATTGCTGTATAGTCTCTCCAATTCTCCTGATATCTGCTTAATCGCTTGTTTAGCTTGCATTTTCGTCTCAGCATCAATTAAGTCTGCAATCCCTTCTATTTGCGTTAAGTCAAATTTACCATTTAGAAAAGCCCTAAGTGAGAATTCTCCAGGCCTGGCCATAACGAAAATTTTTGATAATTCCTCCAAGATGATTTTTATGACGGCCTTGCTTCCATGCACTTGTAACTCTATAACATCCTCGCCAGTGAAACTATTTGGAGTAGGGAAATAGATGATTATTCCATTATCTATCAATTGACTGGAATCATCATATAGATCAACTAAAGTAGCAAATCTTGGTTTAATTTCTTTCTTAATATGAAAATGATTTAAAGCTTTAAGCGCGTAGTTGCCTGAAATTCTGACTACTGCAACTCCTGACTTACCAAATACGGTCGATAAAGCGAAAATAGTTTCATTTGTGTTTGTCATTATTGATATAAACTACTTAGCAATATTACACTTAAGAAACCAAAATACCTAAAAAGTCACCCAGGTGAAAATATTTATTTTGAAAACTGATAATATCATTTATAATGACTGACACAAGTTTTAAATATTTTATGCTCAAGAAATTAGCTTGGTACTGGTCTTTTGTAGAGTTAATTAAAGGGTTTGTTATTACATTAAAATATATGTTTAAGCCAAAGGTTACTTTGAGGTATCCTATGGAGAAGGGCCCTTTAAGTCCAAGGTTTCGTGGTGAGCATGCATTGCGTAGGTATCCAAACGGTGAAGAACGATGCATAGCTTGTAAGTTATGCGAAGTTATCTGCCCTGCTCAAGCAATAGTTATTGAAGCAGAGGAAAGAGAAGACGGTAGTCGCCGCACCACACGCTATGATATTGATATGACAAAATGCATATACTGCGGACTTTGCCAAGAGGCATGTCCAGTTGATGCAATTGTGGAGGGTCCTAACTTTGAATTTGCTACTGAAACAAGAGAGGAGCTAATGTACAATAAAGAAAAGTTATTGCATAATGGTGAAGTTTGGGAAGACGCAATTGCACTCAGGTTAAAAAAGAATAGGCCGTATTACTAATGTTTCAAACTTATAGCAAACCACCTTCAAGCTACATATCTGTATAGGTCTATTCATGATTAGGATTACTTTTTCAACCGAACAAAAAGTAAAAGAATACAGTGGTAGAGTCACTGGCTTTGATATATTACAACCGGATGCTTTGAAAGAAGCAGTTGCATTGAAAGTAAACGGTGAGTTGTATGATCTCTCACGTGAAATTGAATCTGATGCAGAGATAGAGGTGATACAACCGAGTGACGAAGTGGGTTTGGACATAATAAGGCACGATGCTGCTCACATAATGGCACAGGCAGTGAAAGAGCTATTTCCTAATACTCAGATTACTATCGGCCCAACAATTCAGGACGGTTTTTACTATGATTTTGCTACAGATCGTACCTTTACTACGGACGATCTTACCGCAATAGAAAAGAAAATGAAAGAGATTGTAAAAAGTAACCACAGATTTGTTCGAGAAGTTTGGACTCGCAAGCAGGTAATTGATTTCTTTAGTGGTATAGGCGAAAAATATAAGGTTGATATTATCTCATCCATACCAGAGGGTGAAAACCTAACTGTTTATAGGCAAGGTGATTTTGTTGACCTATGCCGTGGTCCGCACTCACCATCAACTGGCAGAGTTAAAGCGTTTAAACTTATGAAAGTAGCAGGTGCATACTGGCGTGGCGATTCTAAGGGCCCAATGTTGCAAAGAATATATGGCACCGCGTGGAGAAATAAGGATGAATTAAATACTTATCTTAAACGTCTGGAGGAAGCAGAAAAACGCGACCACCGCAAAATTGCTAAGGATATGGATTTATTTCACATTCAAGAGGAAGCTGTTGGGCAGGTTTTTTGGCATGAACAAGGATATACTTTATATAATGTTCTTGAGTCTTACATCAGAAAGAAGCTAATAAATAATGGCTATTTTGAGGTAAAAACTCCTATTTTAGTAAGTAAAGAGCTGTGGGAAAGATCTGGACATTGGGATAAGTTTCGTGAAAATATGTTTATTGTTGACGAATCTGAGAATAAAAAGTTAGCAATAAAGCCCATGAATTGTCCTTGCCATGTGCAGATTTTTAATTATCACACCAGAAGTTATCGTGATCTACCAATACGTATGGCAGAATTTGGCACGTGCCATAGGAATGAAAGCTCAGGCTCATTGCACGGACTGATGCGAGTGCGTGGTTTTACGCAAGACGATGCACACATTTTTTGTATGGCAAAACAAGTGAATTCTGAAACTGTAAAGTTTTGCGGCCTTTTAAAAGAAGTATATTCAGAGCTTGGATTCAATGAAATTTCTGTGAAATTTTCAGATCGTCCAGATACTAGATCAGGTAATGATGAAGTGTGGAATAGAGCTGAAAAAGCTCTGCTTGAAGCAGTTAAAGAAGCAGGGCTTAGTTATGAACTTAATCCTGGTGAAGGTGCATTTTATGGTCCAAAGTTAGAGTTTGTTTTAAAAGATGCAATAGGCAGAAATTGGCAATGTGGAACATTACAAGTTGATTTCATTTTACCAGAACGTCTGGGAGCTTTTTATATAGGGGCAGATGGGCACAAGCATCACCCTGTCATGTTACATAGGGCAATTCTTGGGACTTTTGAGCGTTTTATCGGAATTTTGATAGAAAATTATGCAGGAAAATTTCCAGTTTGGCTTGCTCCAACGCAACTTGCTATTCTGACCATTACAAATGAAGCTGACGGTTATGCTACAGAAATCAGCAACGTTTTAAAAGCACAAGGTGTGAGAATCAAAACTGATTTGACCAATGAAAAAATTAGTTATAAGATACGTTTGCATAGTTCAAACAAGGTTCCTATATTGTGGATTGTAGGCAAAAATGAAGTTACAAGTAAAACTGTGTCAGTGAGAAATTTAGGGTCAGAAGAACAAGAGTCTTTTCCTTTGGAGAAAGCTACTGAATTGCTGTTAAAAAGTATTAATTTGAATTAATGGAGATAAAATTTGCAAGTCAAAAAGAACAATAAAAACAGAATTAATGAATTCATCACAGCTAAGGAGGTACGCTTAGTTGATCATAGTGGTGAAATGGTCGGAATTGTGCCAATAGAACAAGCTTTAGAAGTTGCACAAAGTGTCAATTTAGACTTGGTAGAAATCGCACCTGATTCAACTCCTCCAGTATGTAAGATTCTGGACTATAGCAAACAAAAGTATGATATAAAAAAGAAGGCAAGTGAAGCAAAAAAGAAACAAAAAACATTAACTATAAAAGAAATTAAACTGGGTCCTAATATTGGTGATCACGACTACGAAACAAAATTGCGTCAAACAAGGGATTTTCTTGTGAATGGACATAGAATTAAAGTCACGATGAGATTTAGAGGAAGAGAGCTTATAAACACTGAAGTTGGACTGGAAAAATTAGAACGGCTAATTAGAGATGCTGAAGATATTGCAAAAGTAGAATTAGCACCTAAAAGGGAAGGAAATCAATATTCTTTAACTTTAGCTGCTAAGTAGTAAAATCATTTAAAAATATAAGTTAAGTTACTATCCTCTCTTCAATTATATGACGAAAATGTCTGATTAATCCTTGAACTGGCCAAGCTGCAGCATCGCCAAGTGCACAAATTGTATGCCCTTCTATTTGAGTTGTAAGGTCAAGTAGCTTATCTACTTCACCAGGTTTAATATTTCCTGCTACCATTCTTCTCATAATTCTCCACATCCATCCAGTGCCTTCACGGCATGGTGTACATTGTCCGCAGGACTCATGCATATAGAAATGTGATAATCTTTCTATTGCAGCTATTATGTCAGTTGATTTATCCATCACTATTACAGCAGCAGTACCAAGCCCTGATTTTGCAGCCCTTAATGAATCAAAATCCATTTCAATAGTATCACATATAGATTTTGGAATTAATGGGACTGAAGACCCACCAGGTATTACAGCAAGTAAATTATCCCAACCTCCTCTCACTCCACCTGCGTATTTTTCAATTAATTCACGCAGTGAAATTCCGAGCTCTTCTTCAACATTACATGGATTATTTACATGCCCTGAAATGCAAAAAACCTTAGTGCCAGTATTATTTGGTTTACCCAGAGATGCAAACCACTCTCCTCCGCGACTTAGAATATCTGGAACCATGGCTATAGTTTCAACGTTGTTTATTGTGGTTGGGTAGCCAAAAAGTCCAACACCCGCAGGGAATGGAGGTTTCATGCGAGGAAAGCCTTTTTTTCCTTCAATTGATTCAAGTTGAGCTGTTTCTTCTCCACATATATAAGCTCCTGCACCTCTGTGAATGAATACATCAAGATCATAACCTGATTTGCAGGCATTTTTTCCAATTAAGTTTTCTTTATAGGCTTCCTCAAGTGCTTTTTTTAGAACTAAATATTCATTATAAAATTCACCCCTAATATAAATATACGCAGCTGACGCATTGATTGCTCTTCCAGCCAGAAGAATCCCCTCAATTAGCTTGTGTGGTTCATATCGCAGTATATCTCTATCCTTACATGTACCAGGTTCTGACTCATCTGCATTGACTACTAAATACGCTTTTAAAGGATTTTTAGGCATAAAGCTCCACTTAAGGCCAGTAGAAAATCCTGCACCCCCTCGACCTCTCAAGCCAGATTTCTTTACTTCATCAATGATTTTTTCTGATCCTAAATCCAGTAATTCCTTTGTTTTTTGCCAACTACCACGTTTTTTTGCACCTTCAAGTAGTGGTGTTTCTCTACCATTTAAGTTTATGAATATTTTATCCTGTTCTTTTAGCATGCTTTTAAGATTCTAAGTGATCCCGACGCGATTCGAACGCGTGACCCACTGATTAAAAGTCAGTTGCTCTACCGGCTGAGCTACGGGATCATTTTATTTTTCAGCTACACTAAACAGTAATATAGTTTTTATCTGTTTTAATCAAACTAAAATTTTCATGCGTGATTAAATAAATTATATAATGTACTGCGTTAGTGATAATTTAGTTAAAAATTTTTGAAGACTTCTTATTAATTTTCAATTCACAGATTCATTTGGCAAAGCTGACGTACAACTCTAAAAAGATAGAGAATTTTACATAACTGCAGAATTTGTGAACTATTTAGCAATAGATAAATATTTCTTGCATTTCAGCCTGAGTGATTTATGCTTTAAGCAAGAATTGGGGGCATAGCTCAGCTGGTAGAGCATCTGTTTTGCACGCAGAAAGTCAGCGGTTCGATCCCGCTTGCCTCCACCAGTCTATATTAGCTCTAGCACGCCACAAAACCTGTCAAAACAGCTTATTTTAATCTAGGAGTGTTTTATACTAGTTTCCTAAAAAATCCCTCTTTCTGTAACTTTTCTTTATGCAAGTAATGTTTGTTATTATAATTCTGATATATACTAACTTAACAATAAATTAATCAATAAATGTTAGAATACTAACAATTAATTTATTGGTAATGCCTATGAGTGGAAAGAAACATGTTTTTAAGATGGTGCCTGGGAAAAAATTGCTCAACGCAACCAAATGGAAGATATTGCAAGATCAGGTGGACAACAATAAGATACCTGAAGATCAAGTGGATAGCAAAGGGCTAACTTGGAATAAGCTTGCTAAAGTTGGGTTCATACCACTGGATGATGAAAGTGATATAGCACTAGATTTACCTATAAAATTTTGTGGTCCTCAGGGGAATGCAAGAGTTGTTTCCTGCGTACAGGAAGGTGAAGAAGATTTAGCAGGAGAAAATTATAATTGTGATAATAATGAAGATCTATTCACAAATTGTAAGGTTTTTATTGGGAGAAGTGTTAGACATATTGAACTAGATTATGTAAATAATCCGCATTCCTTTGCATATATCAATGTGACCTTACCCAGAAAAAGTAGACAGAAAGTTAAGACGTTTTTGCTATGAGAATGATGAATCAAAAAGCTCAGGAATGCAATAGTTAATAGTAGAATGTCTACGCTGTTTATTATAAAAAATTTCTATATATTCAAATATTGCGGTTTTAGCTTGTTGTACAGAGTGTTGTGAAGTATCAATGAGTAACTCTCTCTTAAGTGAACTAAAAAAGCTCTCTGAAACAGCATTATCATAACAACAACCTTTGTGACTCATACTAGAAGTAATATTTTTTGTACTTAGTAAAAATTGATAATTTTTAGAGGTGTATTGCGATCCTTGATCGCTATGAAATAGTAGATTTTTAGGAGATTTGCGCCTACCAATAGCCATGAATAACGCATCTATAACTAATTGCCTATTTACTGCATTACTCATTGACCACCCAATCACCATGCGTGAATATAAATCTATTATTGCTGCCAAATATAACCATCCTTCATTAGTTTTTATGTACGTAATATCAGTTACCCATATCTTGTTAGGTTGATCAGCGATGAAATTCTGATTTAATATGTTAGGAGTTATAACTCTATTGTCTATTTGTGGTTTTTTACTTTTAAACTTTCGTCTAAGCTTAGCTTGAATGCCATTTTTCTGCATAATATTTTGCACTGTTTTGATGTTATAATTTTTACCTAAAGCCTTTAATTCAGCGTGAATTTTAGGAGCTCCGTATCTGCATTGTGATGATCGATATACCTTCTGAATATCTTGTATGAGCTCTTCTCTTATTGATTTTTTGTTGTTTTTTTCCTTAGTAATCCATTTATAATAACCACAAGCAGATACGTTCAAAAATCTGCATAATTCCCGTATTTTATAGCAGTTTTCATGTTCTTTTATAAAAGAATATTTTACTCTTTTTGGTTTGCAAAATATCCCAGGGCTTTTTTTAAAATGTCTCTTTCCCTCGTTACTCTTGCCAGCTCTTTCTTTAAATCAAACTTTTCTTTGTCACAATGAGCTACTTTCCCCTTTCCTGGAAACGCATCTACTCCAGACATTCTATCATTGTATGTTTTTACCCATCTGCTTACCGCTAATACCCAAATCTCTTGCTATTTTTGCTGATGATTGACCTGTTTCTTTTACTAGTCTTATAGCTTCAATTTTGAATTCTGCTGTATATTCTTTTCTTTTTGTCATACCACACCTCTTTGAAAAAACGTTTTATTTTACTTCAAAAACGTCTTAACTTTCTGTCTACTTTTTCTGGGTAAGGTCAATGACCAACTAATGAAGTTATCACTGACCAACCAGGCTATAGAAACTTTTTCTTCTAACGTAAAACGCAGTCGAATTTTCCTTGATATACAACCAGTAGAACATCAATATGTAACATGGGAAGAGTCAGATACCGATAAATATTATTTCTCAGATGATCAAGGAAATATTATCAATTCACTTGACAATGAAGCACTTCAATATATTAAATTGCACAGCAGGGAACAAACAATAAAGGATATAATATCATCTAATATACCAGAAGACATAACACTATCAAACACGTTTACCAAAGTTCTTGTTGAAGGCCTAACAGATGAGCAACTAAAGATTTTTGCCAATATTCTTAGTAATAAGCAACTCCGAGCTTTAGTAGATCATCTAACCAATCACCAATTACAAACCCTCGCTCAGGAACTAAATCCAGAAAAATTACAAATAATTGTTCCTATTTTAAATGATGCTCAGCTTGAAGCTCTAGTGAGGGACTTAAATCCAGAGCAAGTAAAAGAAATTTTACCTCACTTAAAAGTGGATCAGTTCAAAGGTGTGCCGTAGAGACACAAAGAATGCTTAAAAATGAGCAAACTAAGTGCAAAGCTGCACAATAGATGAGGGTGGGCCCCTCGAAGTCGGTTTGCAAGAATAGGCTTCAAACAGCCATAAGCTGCTGTGGTAAAGAGCTATGGTAGTGAGCGTTATGGAAAAGGTGCAATTATGCATCATGTGTAAAATAGAGAGGCGAATGAAAATGAACCACTGATGAAGTGTCGAAATTCCAAAGACGACGTCAAAACCATGGGCTCTTGAATCTCTTGGGATAAACCTATCAGGAACTTGTTTACTGGATAGGTGGCGTCCGGCATAGAGGTGGCGTGAATCTATTTTAGGCTATTGTGTGGAACTGCGGGAACCTGTCGTTTCGATGATAAGGGAGAAATTCGAGGAGCTAAACTCTAAGGATGAGAGTACCGATGCGGAAAACAGGGGCGGATCGGCTCGTAGTAGTGAAGAAGTTTCTGTAATGGAAATGGAGCGAAGGGGCTGAGTTATTTAGTTTTAATTATTTATCAACCGAAAGGGAGGAGTTAATGAATAAAACAAAGTCTTTTGATATACCGAAGCAACTTATTTGGAGAGCTTATAAACAAGTATCGAAAAATAAAGGTGCTGCAGGTGTAGATGAGGTTTCGATAACAAAGTTTGAGGAAAATCTAAAAGATAATCTGTACAAACTATGGAATCGGATGTCATCCGGAAGTTATTTTCCAGAGCCAGTAAAAGCTGTGGCAATACCGAAGGATACGGGAGGAGGACAAAGAATTTTAGGTGTTCCTTCAGTATTCGACAGGATAGGGCAAACGGCAGCTTCTATGTATCTTGAGCCGCTAGTAGAGCCAAAATTCCACGAGGATTCATATGGTTATAGACCGAATAAATCTGCACTGGATGCGGTAGATACAGCACGCAAGAGATGCTGGAGGTACGATTGGACGATAGATCTTGATATAACCGGATTTTTCGACAATCTGGATCACGAATTAGTTTTACAAGCTATCAAGAAACATACAAACTGCAAATGGGTCATACTGTATGTTGAGAGGTGGATGAAAGCCCCTATTCAACAAGCAGATGGCACTAGGGAAGTGAGGAATAAGGGAGTTCCGCAAGGAGGTTCTGTAAGCCCAATCATTTCTAACATATTTATGCATCATGCGTTTGATATGTGGATGAGGCAAAACTACCCCACAATACCATTTGAAAGGTATGTTGATGATGCAATACTGCACTGCAAAACTAAGAGACAGGCAGACTTTATGAGAGTAAAGATTGAAGAAAGATTGGCTGAGTATAAGCTAAAGTTGCATCCTGAAAAGACACGGATAGTGTACTGTAAGAATAGCAACAGGAAGAATACATTTCCTATACAAAGCTTTGATTTTCTAGGATATACCTTTAGACCTAGAGGAGCAAAGAGCAAAATAGGGGAATATTTTGTTGGATTTCTACCTGCAATTAGCAATAAGGCCAAGAAAAAGATCACTCAAACCATAAGGTCATGGAAAATACATAGATTTACAGGAAAGAAGTTGGAGGAAATATCAAAGGAAGTAAATCCAATAGTCAGAGGCTGGTGTCAGTATTATGGCAGGTTTTACCAAACGGAGATGTATAAACTTCTTAATAATGTAGAGCGGCATCTAGAAAAGTGGGTAAGTAAGAAATATCTGATTGGAAAAAGACTAGCAAGGAAACTTCTAGGAAAAATGAGAACAGAAAATCCGAATACTTTTTACCACTGGAGGTTGGTATGGTAATCAAAGTACTGAATAATGGGAGCTGTGTGAATCGAGAGGTTCATGCACAGTTCTGTGAGGGGCTGGTGGGGAAGTTCCACTGGTCTACTCGACCACTTATTAAAACTTTAAATGACGAGCAATTTACAGTGCTTGCAAAAGATTTGGCTGAGCACCACTTGACAATACTTTCCAAAGAATTAGAAGGTGATCAGTTAAAAGCTTTAGTAAATAACCTGCAGGAAGACCAACTGAAAGACTTAGTTAATAAACTCGACCATAAGAAACTCGAAGCAATAGCTCAGGACTTAACCGATCCTAATAGGATTCAAACTATTATTAAGTCTTTAGCTGACAATCCAGGTAAACTTCAAGCCTTTGCTCGCAATATGTCTAATAAGCAGTTTAAGGAACTTTTGGATAACGTAGGTGCAGAAGAGCTTAAAGAGATTATTCACAAACTGCCTTATGAGAAAGTGACAGCTGTGATTGGTGATCTCAGCAATCAAGATCAGTCTAAAGCTATTATTGATGCATTAAAAGGGAAACTTGACGAGCAGAGTAAACAGAACGAGGAAATGATTGAGATGCTCAAGCAAATTAAGGACAATATCCCAGAAATCGGACAGGCCCCAGACTTCACAATAGTAGACATTAATAATGACTCACTGTTATTTGTATAGTAGTGATTTATAAAGATAAGTAGTTTTTTATAGGAGGTAACTATTATGAGTAAAAGTACAGAATTATATTCTAGTGAAGAAGTTGAATCAAATAATACATTACAACTTTCGAAGCCGGCGTTTAATAAACCAAATGTTGCAATACCAGAAATAAAGAAGATTACTACTAAAAGCGTACCAGATGGAATTGATATAACTAAGGTTATGGAAGAAAAAGAGATTAATGCTATACCGACGATCACGGTAAGCGTTAAGAATCTTAAAAATTTTTATGATGGTCTGATGAAAAGTATTAATAAATATAATGATGATGTAAGTGATGTGATTACAAGCGGCATAGTAAGACCACTGTCATCAACTATAGAAAACATAGGCACAAAGACAAGCGAGATAGACGCTAAACTTAAAGATCTTCAGGCTAGACTTGATAATATACCAGAGACTGGAGAAGCTCCTCCATTATTCCATGTTACTGGCGAAGAGAACAGATTGCTTTAATAAAAAAGGTAACAGCTTGCTAGCAGGCTGTTACTCTTTCCACATACCATTTCAATATAGCTAGGTTAAGGAATCTATTTTAAAACTTTCGGCTTATAGTTCTCATCATGTTTTGCAAACACCGTATCTGCAAGAAAAGTACTATTATCAAACATTTTACCTTGCACAACAACACCACTTTTTTCTGAAAACATTGGTGGAAGTATTCCCTGATATTTCACCACAACGCTTTTGTTAAAATCTGTCATCTGAAAAACTACTTCGCTTTCGCTCCGTATCACGCTATTTTCAACAACCATTCCACCAACACGGATTGGCTTTTGATTATTTGGTAAAACTATTGCCTCACTTACTGTATAGAAAAATGAGATATTTTCTTTGAGCGTTGTTAAAATAAAAAAAACTGCACAACTTAAAAAGCAGAAAATTCCTGAAGTTATAAGTAATCGCTTATGTTTCTTCTTCATTGTTGCTTTTAAGACTTTCTAAGTTTTTTTTACTTTTTATATAGCAAGAAACGGTAAAAATCAAATTTCCACCAATCAGTATGAAACTAATAAGGTAAGCAAAAATTACATATGTATTCATAATGCACTGCCAATAAATAACTCACCTGCATCAAAATAAATTAAGCTTCCATCCTTTTGCTGCAATACCAATTTACCACTTTTATCTATATCAGCAAAAATTCCTTCATACAATTTGTCAGCTAACTTTACACTGATTTGCTCATTCATTTTGAATGCTTTTTTTAACCACATTTCTCTTATAGCATAAAACCCATCAAATAGCCATTGCTTTCTTAGCTTATTAAAATTTATTATTAATTCCTTTAATAGATCCATGTTAGACACAGATTCACCGTAATTGCTAATGCACGTTGTGCCTGGAAGTGGCGCATGATTGACATTAATTCCAATTCCTATAATGAGCCAATTTGAATTGGATTTTTTTTCAAGCAATATTCCGCTTATTTTCTTGCCATCGATTAGAACATCATTTGGCCATTTATATTGAAGATTGAGATCGTTTATGAATGGATCTCTTGTCATCCCAGTGCTTTGACACTGGGATCCAGAAGAAAAAGTATGGATTCCAGTGTCACGCACTGGAATGACACCGCAGTGGGTTTGATTATTCAAGAAATTTAACGATAATAAAGTATTCCCTACAGCAAGAGCAGTAACAAAAGTCAATTCTGTTAATTTGCTTAAATTTTCTCTGTCATTCCAGCGTGTGACGCTGGAATCCAGTAATTGAATATTACACCGTGGAGCTTGCAAAAGATTTATCACCAAACTCGCATAAAAATTACCCTCGAGAGAAATCCAGCTTTTTCTAGTGCGCCCCCTACCTTCTGTTTGTTTATCAGCAATAATGACAGTTTCATTAGATATCCCTTTCTCAATTAAATCCAATGCTTCTTTATTAGTACTTGAAACTTCTTTGTAGTAATGAATATGAAAGCACTCAAATACTTCAGGGATCATTTTCTTAATTCTATCAAAAATTATCCAGAAAAACTGTTGCTACGGTTAGCAGAACTTGATAATACAGGTGATTGCATACTGCTATATGGAGTCCTATTGTCATTTACGTTATAGGACGTTGCTTCAGGACCACTTTCCACACCTTCAATTATTGAGGTTAAAGATGGTTTATATTGGTAAGCTAGTGATGGTGTAATTGAATCACCCCAATTAGTATCCCAAGAAGTATAACTATTTGTCATACTAGCATGATTAGAACAAGACGCAGATGTAGTTATTGAAACGTCAGTTGAAGTTACACTACATACATCATCAGCTTTGTGAAAATCAATACTATTAGGCTGTTGCTGTTTACGTTGATCAAGTGCTACCCGTAGTTTAGCAAACATTGGTAAGCTAGTCAATGCTTGATCTAGACTGTTTAGAGGAGAAGACGTGCTTGGATAAGAAGGCAATGAATCTAATAATGTGTTCTCTCTAGTTTGTTCGCATGGAACCCTATTATCATTTACATCATAGGACATTGCTTCAGGACCGCTGTTAACATTTGTTTCAGTAAGTGGAAATTCCCGTTCGTAATTAGGGGCTTCCCCTGCATTCTCAGAAAGTCTAGTATAATTTACTTCATAATCAACGCTATCAAAAATTTTTTTATTTACATCATATAAAAGCTCCTTCTCTGGTTGAAAAGACTGCACTGATGGATTATCACTTCCTAAGCTTGCTTGTAGACTCTCTGATTCTTGTATTGATGAAAACATAGAAGTATGACAACTGCTAGAGCAATTACGCATAAGAGATACCCGTCTTCGATACTCGAATATATCATGAACATTATTTAGTTCAGAAAAAAACCTAACTCCTCCTGACCGTTCTTCTAATTCTTGGGTGATACTAACACTAGGAAGGCTATTGTTGGCAATTATTGAGTCCTCAAAGTCACTGCCCCAGGAAACGTCAATATCTATTGTACTAGCCTGATTAGGTTGTTGCCTTCTTTCATTTAATGCATAACTAAGCCCCAAGGCCAGTTTTGCATTATGTAAAGTCTGAGATTGTTGGGGCAAATATATTGGAAGTGACATATGTTCTTGATAATTTTTGATGGAATTACTACCATCTCCCAAATTGTTGTGCGCATCCACAACAATTGACGGCAATTCAGGAAACGATTTGAGTTGATCCATGCTATTTAGAGGCGAGGTGGGTTCTGGATATGGTGGCAACGATTCCTCTGTTTGTTTAGCTTGCTGATCAGCACCTTTAACCATAACGTTTTCAGGTTGCGGTGTTTCTGTTTCTTCCACTGCTGGTGGTTGTTGTGGAATAGGAATAACCGACTTTTCAGACTCTTGCGAAAGCAACGGTGGCGTAGGAGTAGGTGCATCTTTTTCTTGTACTAGACTTTGTCCTTTTTCTTCATTTTTACTTCTTGGTTCGCTACTAACCTTATTAGATTTACCCTTACTGCGTATGGCGGAAATAGTAAATGCTGCTAATGTAATTACTGAAGCTAATGCAGAAACTACAGAAATGGCAAAAATTGCCAGAGGAGCTGTAGAAATTACAATACCAAATTTAATTACTAAAGCAACATAAGGAAAATATAAAACAGCTACAGTGCTCGATCCTCCTAGCAAGAGAGCGGCAATTGAAAATTTCAAAACAGTTTTTCCTTTACTCATTGTTCACTACACCATATTAATTAATCACTAATTATAAACACTAAATTGTTAATTTGTCAATGAATTAATCAATGAGTAAAGATCTTCTACATACAAGAAAAGAACGAGGTTGATCACTGAAGCTACTGAAGTGATCATGAATAGACCCTTAGAATAAGCAACCTTATTACCACTAGCTTTATCGAAATACATAATTTTTATGACATTTAAATAATAGTAGCATGATATCACACTCGCTATTACAAGGATCAAAGACAGGCTGATAAAGCCAGAATTTATTAAACTTTTGAATATAAAAAATTTAGCGATAAAACCTGCAAGTGGAGGTATTCCCGACATTGAAAGTAACAGTACAGAAAGATGAAATGCTACAATTGGGCGTTTCTTTCCTATACCAGATAAACTTGCAACATCACAATCATCATCGTCAATTTGTACGAGATATGAGAATAGCCCTATGCTTGTGATGATATATATCACCAGATACATTAAGGCACTATCTGTTCCTGCTTGTGTAAAAATAGAAAGTGAAGCAAATATAAAACCAATGTGACCAATTGAACTGTAAGCAAGCAGCCTTTTTAAGTTTTGCTGACGCAATGCCCCAAAAGCTGAGATAAGCACAGACAATGCTGAAACGTATAAGAAAATAGGCTGAACATAACTTTTTACATTTACTAACTCTTCATTCATCAATCGAATTAAAAATGTTACAAGTGCAGCTTTTGGGGCCGTAGAAAAAAACGCAGTTACTATGGTAGGTGCACCTTGATAGACATCTGGAGCCCACATATGAAAAGGAGCAATAGCAAGCTTGAAACACAAACCAATAAGGATAAAAACTAACCCAAAAACTATTCCATAAGTTATCTGATGGTTTTGCAAGAATGAACCGAGCTCAGAGAAATTAACTTGTCCTGTATATCCATAAAGCAGCGACATTCCATATAGCATAATGCAGGAAGATAGTGCACTAAGTGTAAAATATTTCACTCCTGCTTCACATGAATAAGCTGAATCTTTATTAAAGCTCGCAAGAACATACAAAGATATACTCATCAACTCAAAAGCTAAATAAAAAGAAATCAGGCTATTTGCTGAAACTAAGGTTATCATGCCAAATAGCCCAAAAAGAATCAGTATTGAAAATTCATATTTATAGTCATATTTTGATAAATTCAGCAGCAAAAGTATTAAAATTCCTGTGCTGAGAATTAACCCTTGGGCTGACCTGATGTATAAATTGAGTTTTAACAACGAATTAAAGAGAAAAATTTCATTATTTTCTGCCGAAATAATTAAAATAATCAAAGTTACCACTGTGCAGCCAAGTGCTAATAAGTTGATAGTTCGGCGGTTAAATATAATTCCAAGCAGTAGCAACACTAATGAGGAGATAATAGAGAACGTTTCCGGCAATATCTGTATATAATTCATAGCGCATTATATTTTACTAACAAATTTGCCATACATGGCTTCAAATAATTCAGTGCAAGAGTTGGGTAAAATCCAAGCAAAATAACAAACACTGCAAGCAAAATTAAGACAGAAAATTCTATGCTATCCAAGCGATCATTTAATAATTTAGAATAGCTAACCCCCCATATTATTTGCTTACATAAATTCAGCATATAAACTGCGCTTAAAATAGTGCCAAGTGCGATAAATCCTGTAAAAAACCCTATGCTCTTAAACATTCCAACCATAGCCAAAAACTCGCCTATAAACCCAGATGTTCCGGGTAGCCCTATTGAAGCCATTGAAAATAAAATGAACATAAAACCAAATTTTGGCATTGTATTTACTATGCCAGAATACTTTGCAATTTCCAAAGTTCCAGTTCGAGTATATAACATTCCAACACACAAAAACAAAGCAGCAGAAATAAGGCCATGACTAATCATTTGAAATACGCTACCCAGCACTCCTTCCTCACAAAATGAAAAGAGGCCAGCGGTAACGATTCCCATATGTGCTATTGAAGAATAAGCTATTAACTTCTTTATATCATTTTGAGCAAACGCAACTAGAGAAGCATATATCACCGCAATAATGCTCAGCACAACAACAAAATTTGAAAAATACAAACTTGCCTGAGGAAGCATTGGAATAGAAAACCTGAAAAATCCATATCCTCCCATTTTAATAAGCAAGCCAGCTAAAATCACAGACCCAGAAGTTGGTGATTGCACATGTGCATCAGGAAGCCAAGTGTGAAATGGAAACATTGGGACTTTTATTGCAAAAGAAATAAAAAATGCAATCCACAGCAATGACTGTACTCCAAGATCAAGGCTTGGCACTAATGTGGCTAATTTTTGTATATTAAACGTCCCAAAAATGCTATAGATGTACACTAATCCAAGTAGAAATAATAATGAGCCAGTTAATGTATAAAGAAATAACTTAAACGTTGCATATACCCTGTGTTTTCCTCCCCAAATGCCAATAATAAAGAACATTGGTATTAAAACAGCTTCAAAAAACACATAAAAGCTTATAGCATTCAGTGAAACGAAAAACCCGACTACAAAACTCTCAAGCAGTAGAAATAATGCCATATAGGCTTTTAGGTTCGTATAACTCATTTTGCAGTTATAGAGTATACAAATTACAAACAAGAAAGTTGTAAGCAGAAGGAAAGGCAACGATATACCATCTATCCCTATTCCTACATTCTTGATTGGATAGCTGACAAACTGAAAGTCCGCATTGTTATAATCAAATTCTATACAAGTTACAATGCTAAGCAAAAATGGAAGTATAGTAAAAAATAGGGCAAGGAATCTTAGGTGTATAGATTGATGATTAATCCTGATCGAGGATAAAATCAACGCTCCTATCAGTGGAAGCAAGAATATACTAAGTAACAACACCTTCTATTTAATTCCAATAATATATAAAGCACCGATTATTAAAGTAACAAACATAATAAATGCATAATCAAATATATAACCAGTTTGTAACTTTATAGAACTTTTTGAACATTCATTAACCAACCTTACAACACCATTTGGTCCAAATGAATCAATAGCCTTAACATCAAACTTCCATAGAAGCCTAGATATAAACCTTATCGGTGCAATTATAACAAACTCATACACCTCATCAAAGTACCATTTATTCTGCAAAAACTTAAGTAAAAATTTACTCTTAATTTGCCTAATTACTTGATATTGGTAAATCAGGTACGCAAGAGCTATTCCACTTAGGCTCGCTAAGGTTGGCAGCAGTTTTATAAAGAAATTATGAACTCCATGCTCATCAATTACCATTAAACTTGATTTCCAAAACGCATTACTAGTTATGTTCAAAATATTTGCTCCCCACACTCCAGAAAATACCGATCCAAAAGCAAGTATCAGTAATGGTATAAGCATAATCTTTGGTGCCTCATGTATATTAATTTTACTTTGTTTTTGGCTATGGAACACAAGAAGCAATAACCTCCAAGAGTAAAACGCTGTGAAGAATGCAACAACTAAGCTTATTACAAAAGCAAAGCTATCCGTGCTATAAGCATGTTCAATTATCAAGTCTTTTGAGTAAAAACCTGCAAATGGAAATATTCCAGAAAGTGCAAGAGACCCAATCCACATGAGAGTGTAAGTGCAAGGGATTTTCTTCCAGCAATTTCCCATTTTCTGAATATTTTGCTCATGATGCATTGCATGAATCACATTGCCAGCACCAAGAAATAGTAGAGCTTTAAAAAAAGCGTGTGTCATTAAATGAAAAATAGCAACATTGTAAGCAGAAAGCCCACATGCCATGAACATATAACCAAGTTGACTGCAGGTTGAATAAGCAATTATTTTCTTTATATCGTTCTGAGTAATTGCAACGGTGGCTGCAAAAAAAGCAGTGAGTGCTCCAACGATAACTATTAATTCTCGTGCCACATTTGATAACTCAAACAATGGAGAACACTTTGCTACTAAAAATATACCTGCTGTTACCATCGTTGCTGCGTGAATGAGTGCAGAAACAGGTGTTGGCCCTTCCATTGCATCTGGCAACCAAACATGTAAACCAAGCTGTGCAGATTTACCCATACAGCCAATAAAAAGTAATATGCATATTATATGAATTATTTTAAATTCACAGCAGAATGCTCTAATGTTCTGCGTGCCAAGAAAATCAGCTGTGTCAAAAATTTCAGTAAATTTCAAAGAGTGAAATGTATAATAAATGAGAAAGATCCCAATCAATAGTGCAAAGTCTCCTACCCTATTCACAACAAATGCTTTAATTGCCGCATTATTTGCAGAATATTTTTGGAACCAAAATCCTATGAGTAAATAAGAACATAGGCCAACCCCTTCCCAGCCAAAAAAAAGCTGCACGAAATTATCGCTTACAACCAGCACAATCATGCAAAACGTAAATAGCGATAGGTAAGAAAAAAACCTCGACTTCCCTTTGTCATGCTCCATATAACCGATAGAATAGAGGTGGACTACTAGTGAAACGGTGGTAATAACAATAAGCATTAAGGATGAGAGAGCATCCACACTAATTGCCCAATTTACTTTTAATACACTTAATGAAAATAGAGGAAATAAACTCAAGTGATAATTTTCAGAGAAGGTGAGAAAAACATACCAAGATAAAACTGCAGATATTCCAATCCCTGCCGTTGTAACTAACTGACTTTTTCTAAAAAATGCTCCAAACAATGAACCAAAAAGTGGCAGAAATACTATTAATTTCAGTATATCCATCATACTTTCATTCTTTCATTAAATTTGCTTGTTCAACTTCTATATTGCCACGGCTTCTATAATATACAACCAATATTGCAAGCCCAACTCCTGACTCTGCTGCCGCAACAGTCAACACAAACATCACAAAAATTTGCCCAACTATATCATTCATAAAGGCAGAAAAAGCAACTAAATTGATGTTAATCGCCAGCAATAATATTTCTATTGATAACAGTATGTTGATTATGCTCTTACGGTTAATGAAAATACCACACACTCCAATAGTGAACAAAAGAGCAGCAATTATCAAAAAGTGATTTAATCCTATTTCCATTCCACTCCTTTTCCAAATTTAGCCTTAATCAATTTTACAGATGAAGATTGTGTCAATTGCTTTAACACGTTCTGTTTTCTAACTCCTTTTTTCTTTTCCTGCAAAGTAAGAGCGATTGCACCAACAATTGCAACAAGCAGCAGAATACCAGAAAGATGAAAAGCGTACATGTAGTCAGTGTAGAGCAAATTACCGATAGCTTTCACGTTATTGGTATTATAGTTTATAACATTACTTATATTCGGTGCTGAGCTGCGAATTACAAAGCTGATGATTAGAAAAAACACAACACATAATATAGCACCAAGAGTGAAATGCTTTGCAAAACCCTGATGCAATCTTATGTAGTCGATATCGAGCATCATAACTACAAAGAGGAATAACACTGCAACTGCACCGATATATACTATTAGCACCATCATAGCAATGAATTCAGCTTCAAGGAGAATAAAAAGCACTGCAGAGTTAACGAAAGTGAAAATTAAAAATAACACTGCATGCACAGGATTCCTTACGCTAATTACACAAACAGCAGATAAGATGCTTAGAATTGCAAAAGAATAAAAGAAAAAAGGCATTGATACTTTAACTGCAACAATAGTTACTAATTTAAAGTGACTATTGTTGTGAAGTCAATATTATATTAAACGTTTGAAAACATTGTACTATAAAACCCTAGCTCCATTTTAAGTGATTATATAGAGCGTTTCCTAAGCGTTTCATCAATACAATAAACACTTAACTTACTCTTGACCATTTTAATTTATTAACATATAATATATGTATATTAATAATCAGCGGTAGCTCAAAATGTACAACATATTTGGTTATTTAAAAAACAACAATAGTTCTAACACACAAAGTAGCAGACTAGATGGAGAAAGTTATCAATACACTACAAGAGACTATATGACAATTTACTTTAATAACACACTAGCAAGTTTCAGTAGATCATTGAGAGAATTTAAAGAAAAAGCGTATGGATTTATGTATGATATCGGAACTTGGTTGAAAGAAACATATGAAAGTCTTACTGAACGACCTGCAACACATAATCACTATACCCCAAAAGAAAAACTCCTTGTTGAAGTTGAAGAAATAGAAATGAAGGAACTAAATCGTACATATAAGCCATTCCAAACTCCACCTACTCACCCAACAAGCAGAAGTTTTGGTGCCAATAACTCAAATCAAGTTGTTGCTACTCGACATACACCTGAAGCTACTAAAACAAGATAGATCTACGCTTAAATATCTAGTACTTGAATAAGTTGAATGTTATGTTCAATAAGACCTTTACAATATTTGGATCATAGGTTTAACTTTATGAAGTTATAATCTATAGAGCTTCAATGAACGATTATCTCTCACTGTTAAATCCAGAGCAACAATTAGCTGTAACTAACGTGAATGGACCAGTTTTGATACTAGCAGGAGCCGGAACCGGAAAAACAAGAACGATCACTTCAAGAATAGCGCACATAATTAGGAACGGTCACGCTTATTCTGATGAAATATTAGCAGTTACATTTACAAATAAAGCAGCAAATGAGATGGTATCAAGGGTACTTGAGCTAACAGGAACAAACATACCATCGCTTGGCACTTTCCATGCAATTGCAGCAAAAATTCTACGTCATCATGCTGAAGTCGTGGGGCTGAATTCCAATTTTACAATTATTGGTGTGGATGATCAATTACAGGTAATAAAAAACATCATGAATGAAATCAGCCCTGATTACCTATCAGAAAAATGTAAGACCATTATGAATATTATTCAGCAATGGAAAGAGAAGTGTTTGTTGCCGTCTGAAGTGGAAGACGTTCAATCATTTAGGCCAGTGTACGTAACTGCACTCAAAGTCTATTACCAGTATCAGGAAAGGTTAAAGTTCCTTAACTCTGTCGATTTCGGTGACCTACTGCTATACAATATACAACTTTTTAATCAAAAGACCGAAATTTTGTCCTACTACCAAAACAAGTTTAAATATATCATGGTAGATGAATATCAAGACACAAATGCAATACAATATCTTTGGCTAAAATACCTTGCAAAAGAGCACTCAAATATTTGTTGTGTAGGAGATGATGATCAATCGATATACAGTTGGCGTGGTGCAGAAGTTGAAAATATTTTGAAGTTTTCTGATGATTTTAAAAATGCAAAAATCGTAAAATTAGAATGTAACTACAGGTCAACATCACATATACTTGCAACTGCATCATATATTATCAATCACAATAAGACTCGATTAGAGAAAAAGTTGTGGACAACAAATATTGAAGGAGAAAAGGTAAGTCTAATAAAATTGTGGGACGGAAAAGCTGAAGCAAGGTTTATAAGCGAACAGATATTAAAGCTCAATAAATACAGATTTAGTGACATTGCAGTGCTTGTAAGAGCTACTTTTCAAACTAGAGTCATGGAAGAGCATTTTATAAAGTATTCAATTCCCTATAAGATTATAAGTGGCGTAAAATTCTACGAACGTCAAGAAGTAAGGGATATAATCGCATATTTAAGGCTTGTTACAAATAATAACGATGACCTTGCCTTTGAAAGGATCGTAAATCGTCCAAAAAGAAGTATAGGAGCTACAACTCTCAAGAAGATATACACAACTGCCCAAGATAACAAGACTTCTTTTTTTGAAGCAGCAAAAATATTAGTTGATGGTAATCAGGTGACTGAGAGAATAAAACTCTCACTAAATGATTTTTTAAATAAAATAAAAGCTTGGGAAGAAATGGTAAATGTGAAACCACTCTATGAGTTTGTAAAAAATATAGCAAGTCAATCAGGGTATATTGAAATGCTTGAAGATGAAGGAGTAACAGGTTTAGCACGAATAGAAAATGTCAAAGAGCTTATTTCATCTTTGAAGAATTTTGACAACGCTACAACCTTCTTGGAGCACATAAGTTTAGTGATGGAAGTGGATAATATGAATAGCGATGACACTGTATATGTTATGACTCTTCACGCATCTAAAGGTCTAGAATTCCCTTGTGTGTTTTTACCTGGCTGGGAAGAAGGATTATTCCCTCATCAAAGATCTTTTGAGGATAAAAGCGGTAAAGCTTTAGAAGAAGAAAGAAGACTTGCATATGTTGGCATAACCAGAGCAAAAGAAAGGTTGATCATTTCATGTGCAGACAGAAGGGAAATGAATAACCAATGGCAACCAATGTACACTTCTCGATTCATCAAAGAGTTACCAAGGGAAAATGTTGAGGTCATTAAGAGTAACATTGCTTACTGCTGAAGCTATAATTCCAGATAAACATACCTTGCAAATCTGAGCTACCTCAATTATATATTTCTTCTGGTAAAAATTCTCTGATGGTCTTAAATAAAATTTTCAGTGAATGATTATCAGACATATTGTGCTCTGCTGATTTTATTAAGTGTACTTCAACGTCTGTTGATTTGATTTTTTTAGCTAAATTTAATGAAATTTGATAAGGAATATCTCTATCGTTAATGCTGTGCAATAAACGCACAGGACAGTTTATATCTATTGTTTCTTGATTTAAAAGGAGATTCTTTCTGCCATCCTCGATCAAATTTTTAGTTATTTTGTATGCGCAGTGCCCTGAAGTAAAATCTATTACACCTTTAGAACATAGCTCTTCTTTTTGCCTACCCGACAATTGATTAAATATTAAATCTTCAGTGAAGTCAGGAGCAGACGATATACCAATTAGCGCTGCAGTTTTTTCTGGAAATTGAAGAGCAGTGAGCAACATCAGCCATCCTCCCATACTTGAGCCTATAATTATTTGTTTGCTGCTAGTTAATTCGCTTATCACTTTAGCACAATTTTTTTGCCAATCACTTATTGTATAATCAGCGAAGTCACCGCTTGAATTACCGTGGCCAAAATAATCAAAGAGCACAAGTGCTACATCATTTTCTTGGCAAAATTTGTAAATGGCAGTTGCTTTAGTTCCATCCATATTGGATGCAAAACCACCAAAAAAAACTATGGAAGCTTTCTTTCCTTGTAGCTTTCGATATGCTATATGGTCATTACTTCCATTAAGTAATTTACAATAATTCATACTACTTTGGCAAGGCAACCGGACTATCGCTCACCGAACGCAAATAGCTGACTAGATCTGCAATTTCTTGTGGATTGGAAATGCCTGCAAATGCCATACGTGTACCTTTTATATAGGCTTTTGGATTTTTTAAAAAAGTAAATAATTCTTCATATCCCCATATTCCACCTTTTTCAAGCAATGCTTTTGAGTAATTGAACGAATTGCCAAGATGGGCCTTTTTATTTCCAACTACGTTCCACAAGTTTGGTCCTACTTTATTCATTCCACCTTTCTCAAAACTGTGGCAAGCTATACATTTTTTTGCTGCTGACTTCCCCTTTTCAAAGCTAGCATTTTGCATGAGCTCCCCAATATCAAATGCCACTTGTTCAATCTTTTGCTGAGGCTCATTGCTGGCTGCTACTATTGTTTGGTGTTCAATTTTATAATCCTCTGGGTTATAGAGCATATCAACTACATTACTAACTATCATAATTATTAATCCAGAAAGTAAAATCGATGCTGCAATCTTATTAAGCTCCATAGTTAATTCTTATCAAGTAATGTTACTTAAATTATGCAAATATTTTCGCAAACAGCAAACAATTACCTTTATTCCACCAAAGATAGAAATTTCTATTACTTAGTTAATAGATCGCAATTCTGATGCTAAAGTAACTCCGTGGTCCAGTCACATACTGGTCCGGAATAATATATTCAAATAGATTTCCTGCAAACCTGTCTGCAATGATTGAAACTGGAACCACTGCTATAATGTTCGTTTGCTTGACCTAAGATTCAGGAGCATTTAAACTGAACTTTATAAAGTACTAAAAATGATAGGAAATCTAAGTGGAATAGTTGATGAGGTGTGTAGCGATCACATAATCCTGAATGTGAATGATGTTGGCTACATAGTATATCTTTCAGCCAAAACTTTAAGTGCTTGTTCGATCGGGAGTAGAGTAAAATTACTTATCGACACTTATGCAAATAGCAGAGAAAACGTTACTCAGCTATATGGTTTTATAAGTAAAGAAGAACAGCAGTGTCTGCGTTTATTAGTTAAAGTGAGCGGTGTCAGCTATAAAACCGCAATGTCAATTTTGAGCAAATTAACTCCAGAGCAACTGTTTTTGGCAATTATAAATGAGGATAAACTAGCACTTAAGATGAGTGGACTTGGCCTGAAACTCATAAATCGAATTATTACTGAGCTGAGTGGCAAAGTAAGTAAATTAGAGACAAATAGCAATCACTTTCACTCAATTAGTGAAGATGCTCTTTCAGCTTTGATCAATCTTGGATATGAAAGAACAAAAGCTTATGATACAATAAAAAAAATAGAAGATGAATCACCAAACTTGGACACTAAAGATATTATTCGTATGGCGCTTAAAACAATATGAAGTCAATATCATGTAGTAAGGAATACTCTGAAGATGTACGTAATTTAAATATCAGGCCTGAACAACTTGATGATTTTGTCGGGCAAAAAGACTTAATACAAAATTTAAAAGTGTTTATAAATGCTGCACAGACGAGAGCTGAAGCTTTGGATCACGTATTACTCTATGGTCCTCCAGGGCTTGGTAAAACAACTTTAGCACAAATTGTCTCTAAGGAGTTAAGGGTTAGCTTTCGTGCAACTTCTGGTCCATTGCTTAGTAAAGCTGGGGACTTAGCTGCAGTGCTCACTACTTTAAATGCAAAAGATGTTCTATTTATCGATGAGATCCATAGATTAAATCGTAGCATTGAGGAAGTTTTGTATACTGCTATGGAAGATTTTTGCCTAGATGTATTAGTAGGTGAGGGCCCATCTACCAGAACTTTAAGAATAGATTTACCACCATTTACACTGATTGGGGCAACAACACGGCTTGGACTGCTTTCTGCACCGCTGAGGGATCGTTTTGGTATTCCCCTGCATCTTGAGTTTTATTCTTTTGAGGAACTGATTGATATTATCAAAAGAGGTGCAAGAGTTCTTTGTGCTGAAATCGAAAAGGATGCTGTGCAGGAAATTGCTTGCCGTGCGCGTGGAACTCCAAGAATTGCTTTGAGATTACTCAGAAGAATAAGAGATTTTGTTGAAGTAAAAGATGATAAAAAAATTACCTGTGAAATTGCCGGTTCTGCACTATCAAAATTGGGTATAGATAAAATGGGACTAAATAAATTAGATATGGATTATCTGAGATTTTTGTTTAACACCTCAGGACCTGTTGGAATTGACACCATATCTATTGCACTATCTGAAGATGTTGGCAATATTGAAGAAACGGTAGAACCTTATTTAATCAAGGTCAGTTTCGTAAAGCGCACACCAAGAGGACGTGTTTTAACTGATCAAGCAAAGGAATATCTCAGCATTAATTCAGTGGTATGCTAGTATTATACTATATTTACACATTGTATAGTATTACACTAAACATTATAATATTCTCTTATTATATGATTTGCAGGTGTTTTAGAGGCAAATAAGAAAGTCTTCTGTTATAGTGAATATGTTCTTGAAAAATTACGTAATATATGCTAGGCTGTATATAGCATAAATGTAAAAAATATCAATAACTTATTGATATTTTTTAAGATTAATACTTATTAAATACTTCATATTGTAAGATTGAGTTATTGTGTTTTATAGACTTAAGATAAAATGGTGAAAAGCTTTCTAAACAATTATAGAAACAGTAATTTAATTAATGGAGAAAAAGCAATGGGAAATTTTTTAATCAATAACAACGAAGAGGACGGTAGCTCAATCTTCATTAGTCCAATTAGGGAGCAAGATCTCTCTGCAGAGCAGAAGCTCAATGAATTAAAAGGATTCATGGAGGAGCTTGCTAGGAAAGCTGAGCTCAAGAGAATAGAGCTTGAGCGTCAGGCTGCGAGTTGCATTGATGAAACATTACCTCAAGTAGAGCTACAGATAAAAGACGATGAGGATTACTTTTGTGGTGATAGTCAAGGAGCATTTGCAAATTTCTTTGAATCCCTCTTTAATCTTTTTGAAGTAAATGTAGATCCGAAAGTCTACAAAATGCTCAAGGAGAAGAAAGAGAAAAATCTGCTTCTTTCGATAATTAAGTTTTTGCGTGATAAGCTTAAGGAATTAGTTAAAAAGATCTTCAAAAAAGATTTAAGTTGGGATAAAAGGCTAGACAAAGAGATAAAAGAATTGCAGGAGAAATTACTCAGTGGTGGGTTATCTCCGGAAGAGGAAATAGCAATACTCGAACGTTTGCAAGCGTTGCAAAATTTAAAATTGAAGCTGCAAACTTTTCTAGTGGGTTCAGTCATTGCAATGTTTGCAGAAATTTTTGCAGTTGATTTAGCAGCAGTAGTAGAGCAAGATGTCACTGAAGAAAAAAGAGATAAAAAAGCAGAAAAAACAGAATTAAAAGAAGTTCGTCAAGAAATAGAAACAAAAGTGAATGAAGTTGCGCCAGTTCACCTCTTTAATTTTTCATCTCAAGTTCCAATGCCAATCACTCTGAATAAGCAAGAACGTGCTATTTTACCAAAGCCTATAGAAAAATTAGTAGACACTCTACCTAAACCTGTTATAAGTGACAAAGATAGTGAAGTACAAAAACTGGAAAAAATGAATAAAGAAAAGAAAGAAGCAAAAGAAGAGAAAAATGAAAAACCAAAATTAGCTGTCTATCCACCTGCTCCAAAGCAACACAGGAGAGTTAAAAGACAAAAATGTGGTGTTGATACAATGAGAACAAAGAAAGAAAAGCTAAATAGATCTTCCTGCAAGAGAAAGCTTAGTGATCAGCAAAAGTCTAATGCTGCTGTGGAATTGCCAGGAGGATTAACTGATGGTGTAAGAGTTGAAAACCACGCTTCTTCAGTTAGCAAAGAGAGAGGTGTGTAAAGGTTTTCTTTAATTTGCGTGTGATTTTGGAGTGCTTTTTTTTAGTGTGTGCTGCTCATCTTTTTGTCATGCCAATTTTAAAAGGGTGTCATCCAAGTGGCTTGATGTCATCCCAGTGTAGATCTCTCTCTTGTCATCCCAGTCTGGGATCCAGGAACTTAGTTTAAAAAAGTTGTCATTCCAGTTTAGGATCCATTTTTTCTTCTAGATTCCAGCGTCACGCGCTGGAATGACATTGTCTTGGATGATCAAGCACTGATCGTTTATTATGTGCCATATTACAATGTTCGTAAAGTTGTGTACTCAGACACTGTCATCCAGATACAATTTCATCATATAAATCTTTCCATTCTTGATTTGTTTTTTCAATTAAGTCTATTTTCCACTTTCTCTGCCAGCTTTTTAGGAGTTTTTCTCTACTAATTGCTAAATTTATCTCTTTCAAAATAGACTAGTTTACAAACATTGTACTTTGACGTGAAACCAGAGATGGCTTTGCTTTTGTGTTCCCAAATTCGTTTAGTCAAATTTGATGTTATACCTGTATATAGGGTTCCATTGCGTTCACTTGCAAGTATATAAATATAATAATTTTTCATATATAGTAAATAAGTTTACTGGATCCCAGACTGGAATGACATTAAAGGAGCTACTTGATGACACCAAAGAGGCTATTCTTTGATACCAAAGAGGCTACTTGAATGACAAGAGAGGAAGTGCTGGAATGACATTGTCTTGAGTGCATAATGCACCAAAGGTTGTGTACCACAAAGGTGTCACACCAATTTTAAAAGGCTGTCATGCAAGTGGCCCCTCCGTTGTTATTCCAGTGTAGGTCTCTCTCTTGTCATCCCAGTGCCTATTTTCCTGTCATCCAAGTAGCTGACACTGGGATCCAGAAAACTTAGTTTAAAAAAGTTGTCATTCCAGTTTAGGATCCATTTTTCATCTGGATTCCAGCATCAAGTGCTGGAATGACATGGCGGACAAGTAGCTCTCTCTTGTCATCCCAGTGCCTATTTTCCTGTCATCCCAGTCTGGGATCCAGAAAACTTAATTTAAAAAGTTGTTATCCTAGCACTTCTTCTCTTGTCATCCCAGTCTGGAATCCAGGAGTATAAAAATGGTGAACAAAATTTATGTTAAAAAACTGCTTGTGCTTATAATTGATTTTTAATATACTGATTACATAATAACTTAATTAAGAGGTTGATATGCATGGTAACAATGGTTCAGGCAAAAGAGTATTTGATAATACTGCTCCAGGAGGAGGAAGGGTTGATCGGAGCAAAGTAGATCCAAAGAAAATAGATGATTTTAGAGACATGATTAGACGTGAAGAGGAAAGAAAGAAAAATCAATCTAGTGGTCAGGGCAGCAGTAAATAATTATATTAGTTTAGAGGGGGTGGCGTTATGCCTAATAAAAGTAAAATAAATCGAGAGTTAGTAAAAGCATTTAATAGTATTCTTCGTTTTGGTGATGATGTTTTTACTAATTGTACTGTAGACGGTACTTTTTCTTCCAAAGAAGATCATATTGTTATCTTGTTTGATAATAATATGACTCTTGATTGGCGCATAAAGTACTTGAGCAGTATGAAAAAAAAAATAATACAAAGATTTTGTCCGGATGAAAGTATTCTTGATGATCGTTTTTATACAAAGTTTTTTCCTTTTAACTTTGATCAAGGGAAATTGGCTGAAGATAATAAATTTTTGGTGCCAATTAGGAAAGAGGTGGTTTTTAATCTAAAGTTTTTACTAGCCAGTGAAATTGCGCGATTTGCAACAGATCTTATTAAAGAGCAAAAAAAAGAAGACAAAAAATTGGAACTAGGTTGTAAGGATCTATCAGATGAGATAGAGAAGGAGATAGAAGATTATATAGATTATAATATAATTGATAAAGTCTTTGATAAGGGATCTTATCTATATGGTGCGGAGTGTGTTGAGAGCAATTTGCAAAGTTCTTTTGTAAAATTGCTTTCATCGAGTATAACAGGTTATGAAAATGGTCCTAAAAAAACTAAGGATTTTTTAGAAGAGAAAGGAAATTGTGTATATTTAAAGAAAGGCGTTTTTGATGATCTTAAGTTCGTCAAAGACATAGTAAGGCATGAAGAATACTTGACATGTCGTTGTTTTGATACTCCAAAAGGCAAGGTTGAAGTTATTGACATGCTGAAATTTGCAGTGGTTGATTTGTTTCGTAAAGCAAACATATCAGTTGTTGAAACGGAGCGTGCATCTTACTCAGACAGTGACGAAGATTCAGTTTTAATTCCTATTGTAAGTGGTAGTAATGGTGATAGATATTTAACAAAAGAAGAAGCGGAGCACGTTAATAATATATTTGGTATGGTTATATTAAATAATGTTGAGGGTCATGTTTCACAGAAATTGGACAATCAAGGAGTGTATGCAATAGATTGTGCTAACCCAGACATTGCTTACTGCCTGATGGATAAGATCATGAAGAGCTCTTTAATCATCGGAAATAAAGTTAAAGATAAAGATACAGGTAAAGATAAATATGAAGATAAAGTTGAATATAAGCTATCCATTGATCCTGCGCGTGTGCAAGCTATGAAATCACAAACTCTTGCCCCTTCTGAAAAAGTAGAGATAGATGGACCAAGTGGAGATAGTGGTTTTGGTGGTTCACTTAAGGGTCGCACTATACATGCTAAAAACTCAAGAAAATTACTTGGCCTCAATTACTATGATGAAGATGCACAAAGAATTAAAGATGATAATTCGGCTAAAGATAGTGGCCTTGGCGCTTCTTCAGCACGATCTTCAGCACGATCTAATAATCCCCAAACAACATTTGACCAACCTTCTATATCACAGCTTGACCAATATTCTGCAAAAAAGCGTACATCAATTAGTAAAAACTCATGCTGTATTTCATAGCTAAAGAAAATTAGACTATTTGAGGACGAATTGTGAATGAAAGTTTATTTGCCAAGGTATAGCTGCCTTGGCCTACAAATCTTGGTTTCTTCATCGTTTACCATTTCATACCACTGGGTAACCCACCCAGTGGTTCTTGCAAGTGCAAAAATGGGTGTAAACATACTTGAAGGGATACCGATAGCATTCATTATTATACCTGAGTAAAAATCAACATTTGGATACAACTTACGTGTAATAAAATACTCATCCTTTAAAGCTATTTCTTCAAGTTTTTTTGCAATTTCAAGTAATTCATTATTTTGTTCTAGTTTGCTTAAAATCTCATGACAAGCATCCTTTAATATAAGCGCGCGCGGATCATAATTTTTATAAACACGATGTCCAAATCCCATTAGCTTAAATGGATCTTTATCATCTTTAGCTTTCTCAATGAATCTATCTACATCTCCACTTTGCTCTATCTCTTTTAGCATATTTATAACTGCCTCATTAGCTCCACCGTGTGCTGGACCCCAAAGTGTAGCAACTCCTGCAGACAGGCTTGCAAATAGATTAGAACCAGCTGACCCTACCAATCTGACAGCTGCTGTAGAAGCATTCTGTTCATGATCAGCATGGAGAGTAAATATTTTATCCAGAGCTTTTACAAAAAGGGTATTATTAACAGCACTGCCAAATATCATATTTAAGAAATTCTCACTATAACTTAATTTATTATTAGCATTTATGAATTCCTGATTGTTGATATGTCTATAAATCATTGCAACAATTGCAGGAACTTTTGCTATTGCAGAAATTCCAAAATCTAAATCTTCACCATTGACATTGTTGCCATGCATTTCATGGTAAGACGCTGACAAATTTGCAAAACATGCAACTAAAATCGACATAGGGTGAGCAGTTTTTGGAAATGCTTTGATTACATTTGTAACTTGCTCTGATACTTTGGATGATTCTTGTATTTTGAGAAGAAATTTTTTGTGTTGCTCTGAACTGGGTAATTCACCATAGAGCAATAAATAAATCACAGCAGTAAAATTATTATTCTCTGCCAAATCAGCTATATTATGTCCCCTGTATTTAAGAACTCCTTCATCTCCATCAATGAATGTAATTGTAGAAGAGCATGAAGCTGTAGAAACAAACCCTGGATCGTAAGTGAATAATCCTGTCTTCTTATATAAATCCTTAATATTTAACACATCAGGACCTACTGTTCCACTTAATACGGGCAGATCAATTTTTGACCCATTACTTAGTTCCAATAATGCTTTTTTATCCATCACTTGAGCTACTTAAATTTTATACAGAATATACAAACTGAAGAGTATATATTAATACAGCTAACTTTACATTAACCGTATTAAGCGGTCATCAATGCTTTTACTTTTGCATTTAAGCGACTTATTTTACGCGCAGCGGTATTCCTATGAATGACACCTTTATTTACACATTTGTGTAAATTGGATTCAGCATTCCGAAATGCCAAGACAACATTCTCTTTATCACCAGACTTGATTATATCAACTAATCTTCTAATAGCAGTACGAGTTTTGCTTTTTCGCATCTTATTTACTAAAGTACGCTTTGCTATTACCTTCATCATTTTTTTAGCACTCTTATGATTTGCCATATATTAATACCTGTACTTTTCTTTTAATTATAAAGTTTTTTTGTTAATTTGCAATATCAGTTTTTTCTGCAATTAATCTACTACTTCTTTCTTCAATGATTTTTTCTAAACTTTGCAAGAATTCATTTTTGTTTAACCCAGGATATATGGGCGGTAATATTTCTATTACCGCCTTTCCGGGATTCTTTCTCAGAGAAAGTATGCTTTTTGGCCAAAACAAACCAGTGTTTAAAGCAATCGGTAACACAGGAACAGATAATATGCTATATAAAGCAGCAATACCCGATTGATATTTTATATTTTGGTTTATAGTCGTTCTTGTGCCTTCAGGAAATATTATTATGCTTCTATTTTCTTTTATACGCACTTTTGCTAATTTAATGATATGACGCACAGAACTAATACCATCTGAGCGGTTAATAAAAATCATTTTTAATGCCATGAGATGCAAACCAATGAATGGAATCCATTTCAATTCACGTTTTAAAATAAAAACTGCTTTTCTAAAGAGTAGTATAAAAATAAATGTTTCAAATGGAGATTGGTGTTTAGATGCAATTATAAAAGGTTGCTTAGGAATGTTTTCCATTCCCCTCACTTCATATTTAATGCCACATAATAAACGCAACATGAATAATACAACTCTCACCGAGCAAACAAGGAAAATGGTTATTACACACTCAGGAAAGAAAATTACAGGGAGAGTAATTAAAGTATAGAATACCTCCCATAATATAAGGAGTAAATTAAACAATAAACTTGCAATCACAAACACACGTAAACTTATTTGAATTTAACTTTACTACAAAACTCAACAACCATCACCTACAAGGTGAAGGGTTAAATTTCAATCAATTTGAAATTGATCATTGTCATGAAGTGGCTCGCCTTCCTGGGTAGATATGTACTCTTGTATAACCTCGTCTGTGATTGTACCAGAACTTACGGCTAAATATCCACGTGCCCAAAGGTGCCTGCCCCAAAAGTGCTTTCTTAGACTTGCAAAATCTTGCATCAGCAACCTTGAACTTGTTCCTTTCAAAAGTTGTACAATTTTACTAACACTTTGCTGTGGTTTATATGATATAAACATATGAATATGATCTACTGCAACTTTGCCTGAGATAATTTGGATCTCATTTTCCATAGTAACCTGCCTTAGCAGCTCCCTAACTCTAACACCAATTTGGCCTATTAGCACCCTTTTGCGATATTTGGGAATCCATACCAAGTGTACTTTCATATCGTACTTAGAGTGTGCATTATACCCATAACGTCGCATACGCGACTATTATAACTTGTCCTTCGCCTCAAGGCGAGACAATCCCCGAAGGGGGACACTAAAAGCAATAAGTTTAATTATTGATCATCTGAGTAATAGGATGAGAATCAGCTAATTTGTCCTTTAACTTTTCGTTAGCAATATGAGTATATATTTGTGTTGTAGAAAGATTAGTATGGCCAAGAATTTTTTGTATCAGCACAATATTTGCTCCGCTATTCAGTAGATGGGTAGCAAGAGAATGCCTAATCACATGTGGAGAGATTTTATTTTCATCAATATCGCACTTTCTTGCTAATTCCTTTATTAATTGACCAACTCTTTGCCTTGTAATTGGTTTATTAGGTTTATCACCTGGGAATAGCCAATCAGATTTTTTGTTCTTAGGAAGCAGATTGTCACGAATTGATAAATAATTTTTAAGACTTTGCAATGCTTGTTGATTAAAAAAGATTTGCCTTTCTCTGCCACTTTTTCCCTTTATTATTATGTAGCCTTCCTTACCATTACTGTTTACTAAATGTGATACTCCACATAACTTCATATTGATTAGTTCAGAAACACGCATCCCGGAAGAGTAAAGAATATCTAAAATTGCACATAGCCTTTTACTGCTTATCTCTTTATTCGATCCGCTTGCTGATTTTTTTACTGTTTCCATGAGCAAAAATATTTCTTGAACACTTAAATACTTAGGCAAAGGACGGGAAACCTTTGGATTTCTTAATTCATTATCATTAGCCGGTGCTGGATTAAAATCTATTATTCCATCATTAAATAGGCACTTATAGAAATTTTTGATAGCAGATATTTTTCTTGATATAGAGCTAGTTTTATATTTCTTTTTTGTACGTAAAAAGTTTACATAATCTTTAATATTAGCTTTACTTGCACCAACTAAGGTAGTGCCTCCTTCTAATAAAAATTTTTCAAGTTGGTGTAAATCTGAACGATAACTTTCCAAAGTATTTTGTGTAGAAGATTTTTCGGAAACCAAAGTATCTATGTAATACGTTATGTAAAGATCCTCTTTTTTATTTTGTGGTTGTTTATTTTTCATTATCATCTCCTACGTTTATTTCTTTGACTATAATTTGATTAAAAGTATTTTTTGTATTTTTTATAAGAAAATATGAGATAAATAAAACATTTACCAATAAAGTAAGTACTACAAACCTTTGTTTTAACCTTTTTTTTAAATTTGATCTTATTTTTACCATATTTTAATTATAACATCAAATCTATAAAAAACATCCTGTAAAGTAAGTTTTACTATCATATAAAATATCCCTTAGCTATGTCTGTTCATTCTTATTACATCATAGTATTTATTATAATTTTAACATAAAGAAATAGTGATTTCAACTTCATTATTGTATGGGTATTAATAAATTTTTAATATATATAACAAATGTCTTGCAGCAAAAGGAATCACTTGGGACTTTTTTTTAATAAAGTGTTAATAAAAGGAATGGTTACATTTGATCCTATAGATTCACTATCTATTTTTTCTATAATTTTATTAATGCTGTGGAAAGAACGTTCTATCCTTGCTAGAATATAATTAATTACCTTTAGATCAATCTTTAATTGTTTATCTGAAAATTGTTTTATTAGCATAATTCTTAATAATTCCTCGCTTGCAGGTAAAATTTTTACGCTGATAGTTGACAATATTCGAGAGCTTAAATCTTTGAGTTTGAAGTTAAGCTTTTTTGGTGAAATTGAAGAAGTGATTAGCAATCTCTTATCATTTTCTTTCATATAATTGTAACAATGTAACAACATTGCCTCATCTTTTATGTTTTGTACATCTTCTAAAATAAACGCATTGCTATACCTAATCTCGCTTACAAAATTATTCACATTGATAAAAATTGCATTGTTTATTGATTGCCAAATATGAGCAAGGTGAGTTTTTCCAGAGCTGTTAGGTCCAAAAAGAATCAGGCATTTCCAAGATAAATCATTAACTATTGAGTTATATACGTGCTTATTTTCGTCTAAGGTGATATAGTTTTGCCAGCAATAATCAACTTGATTATTGTTAAATAAATTTAATTGCACGTAAAGCCTCTAACATTTCTACTTTTTGATAATAATTTTTGCATAAGAATTTACTTGCATTTCTCAAATGTATCAGAGATCCTTTTTCTTTTTATCGTGAACTAATTAGCCATTTTTATAAAGCTCACTTTCAAAATATTTATTGACTGCATATTCTACTAATACACTGAACATTGCTATTATTGGAATAAAAAATAATATACCTATAAACCCAAAATATGAGGTACATATGACAACTCCCAAAATAATGATAGTTGGATGTATATGAACTTTTTTTCCTATTAATAAAGGAACTAATATGCTTGAGTCTATTAATTGTCCAACACTAAATAATAGCAAGACAGCAGCACTTTCAAACCATCCACTAAATTGAGTAATGGCGCTCAAAAATCCGATAATAGTGTATAATAATGGCCCTATGTAAGGTATAAATGTTAATGTTCCTGATAAAATTCCAATAGATACAGAATGCTTCAGCCCGATTATGCTAAGGCCTACGGAATAAAAGATCATCATGAATATACATACGTTTAACTGTCCCTTTAGGTAATTAGATATAATGAAATCTACTTTGAAAAAATAATCTGCAGCTTTTTCTCTGTAACTAATGGGAATTAGTTTACTAGCTTTTTCTACAATTAAAGGCCAATCACGTAATACATAGAAAAACACCACAAGCGTAATAGATATTAATGATGTAATGTAAATCAGACTAAAGCTTGAACTTAACACTTGAATTATAAGATTGCTGCCCATGCTAAGAGCATTGATAAAATAAGATATATAATCACTGTAATTTTCTACTAGATTTTTAGACAAGTGATCAAATAAACTATCTTCAGTTTTTATATTAAGAAATTCTAATACAGAAGGAATCACTTTAAGCTTTAATGAAGGTATCTTATTCACTAAGAAATTTAATATTAAAGTAATTTGAAAATATATAATAGGTAAAACAAATGTAATAACTAATATAAAAGCTATCAATAAGGCAAGTGTTATAAAAACTACAGAACATGAACGCGGTATTCTATATTTTTCAAACTTGGTTACTAGCGGGTTAAACAAATGTGCAACAAAAAGGGATATTAGACACGGAACAATCATAGGACGCATCAAAAATAATGCCCCTATTATAAAAAGTATTACACAACAAATAGTTATATGACGTTTTTGCATATGTTTAACATAGTCGATTTACCAAAAAATATACAGTTTTTTGTAAATACTATCTATTCATTGTTTTATTAAGTATTAGATCAGCTAAATTTTCATCCAATTCCCAACCAGATAAAACCCCGTTGTGCGGGTCATATTCAAAGCTTTTCAAATTAACGATTTTGGTCAAATTTCTATTTAACGATTGATTATCTTCTAGTCCTTTTGCTAATTGTGCAGGATATGGTATTAAGGTATCTCTTTCATGATTAATGACCACTATTGATATATTATCATTTTGTAGCTTTTGTATATTGCTTACTATACCAAAATCTAAATTTAGGACCTTAAGCATTTTTTTTAACAAACAAGAGGGTAGTATGCTTAGAATTTTTGTCTGAGGAATTCGAAAATGCTTTATTGCATTGTGAAAAGAGCTGAAAGTGCTGGTAAAAATAATACCTCCAAGTTTAATATCTCTGTCTATAAAATATTTCAGCACTTCTGATGCAATTGCTCCTCCAAAGGAATGGCCGAGAAGATAATGTTTTCAGGCTTCACACCATTGTCAATTAATTTACTGATTTCTTTTATTGAAAGCTGAGACAAGCTTTGATTCTTATTTATAAACGGAATCATGAGTGGTGGTACAGATAAAAAGGTCAAGTTAAAGCTGCTAAGATGGCTAAACTTGCTGTCCTAGATGTCATTGGATTAGTAAGTAACATTAAAGTTGGTAATAGTATTGATGTTCCTAAAAACAAGAAACTAGCTATTGCGTAAGTTATATAGTTTTGAAATGCAATTGGGTATTTATGTGCATGAGTGTAGAAATTAGACCTATGGAGATATGTAGATCTATCTTGTATATACCTGGATGCATTTTTATAATTATCACTATTCCATGAAAAAATATAAGATGTATCTTATTTTCTTTATTATACTTAGCAACGTGCATTATTTCCCTCTAGCATATATTACACCTAGTAAAAGAATATTCTTTTTTGAGAATTGGATCAACTTTTTTAAAATGCTAGATAACTTGTATTAACAACGAAAATGATAAGAATGCACACTAACAGACTTGAGGAATACAAGATAGCAGCATTAATAGTTGCAGCAGGAGTAGGCAGTAGATGCAATGCCAAAATCCCTAAACAGTATATAAAACTGGCAGGTAAGTCTGTTTTATTTCACACAATTAGAAAATTCTTAGCTAATCAGTACATAAGTTACATAAGAGTGGTAGTAAATGAAAGTCAAAAAGATTTCTATAAAGAAGTTACGTCATCAACTATAGATACTAAATTACTAAGTCCAATATACGGAGGAGAAAGTAGGCAGAGTTCAGTTAAACTCGGACTGGAGAGTTTGCAGAAGATCAATCCAGATTTCGTCGTTATACACGATGCTTGTAGGCCTTTTGTGTCAAATATTCTAATAGATAACTTGATTGAATCTATGATTAATGGTCAATATACAGGAGTAGTTCCGGCAATAGAAGTCGAGGATACTATATCGTTGGTGAGTAATAATTTCGTTGAATCTACGATTTCAAGAGAAAAACTTAGAGCCATACAAACCCCTCAAATTTTTAATTTCAGAGAATTATTATCGTGCCATCAGTCAGTCAAAGAATTTACTGATGATTCATCAATAATGGTGGAGTACAAAAAACATGTTAAGATTATTAAAGGTGAGAAAAACAATTTTAAGTTAACTACAAAAGAGGATATCAATATGGCAAAACTTCTCTTTGAAGAGCCAAAATTTCGCGCTGGCGCTGGTTATGATATACATAAATTTGTTAAAGTTCAAAATGATGCTAAGAGTTTTATAAAGATTTGTGGTGTAGAAATTGAGCATAACATGGTAGTAGAAGCACATTCCGATGGTGATGTTGCAATACATGCGATCGTTGATGCAATACTTGGAGCGCTGGGATGTGGCGATATAGGAGAACATTTTCCTTCCAATGCTTCTGAATGGAAAGATTGCAATTCATCTCACTTTCTTGACTTTGCTGCTAAAAAAGCACAGGAAAAAGGATATAGCGTGTCTAATTTAGATATTACTATAGTTTGTGAAGAGCCTAAAATATCGCCTTACAAAGCAGGAATGAAGGAATTCATATCAAAAATATTAGAAATTAATGATGAATTCGTAAATATCAAAGCAACCACAGCAGAAAAATTAGGTTCTATTGGAAGAAATGAGGGAATAGCAACGTATGCTTCTGTGCTATTGCATGCAAATTTTTATTGAAGGTAGAAAAGAAATAACTTACTTGACAAACTCCACTGTTTCACTTTCATTACAAGGAAAGTGGAAAGGTTTGTCAAGAAATTCCTATGAGCTACTTTCGACATTAATAGCTGATTCAAGTTTTCTATTCAAAATTTTCAATATAAAATCCAATTCATTTGAGTTGTTATAACGTATCATGACTTTACCCTTAGAATTACTGTCATTAATTTTGATCTTTAACCCAAGCTGAGAATATATAGCTCCTTCTAGTACTGCCATATCTTGATTTTTAGTACACTTATGCTCTTTTTGATCATTATTTTGTTGTAAGTCTTTTATCAATTTTTCAGTTCGTCTAACGCTCAGGCCCTGAGAAACTATTCTCTTTGCAATACTTTCCGCATTTTTAACATTAACCAGCGCTCTTGCATGGCCCATAGACAATTTTTTCTCGTTGATCATTGTTTTTACTCCATCAGGGAGTGATAACATTCGAATCATATTGGTTATGTGACTGCGGCTTTTGCCTAAAATTAAGGCTAATTCTTCATGTTTATAGGAGAATTCATCCATTAGTCTACTATATGCTTCACCTTCTTCTATTGGATTAATATCTTGCCTTTGTATGTTTTCAATAATGGATACTTCCAAGCATTCCTTGTTGCTCAGATCTTTTATGATAACGGGTGCACTATCAAGATTTGCAATCTTGCTTGCTCGCCAACGACGTTCCCCAGCTATTATTTCGTAACCATCATCATTTGAATCTTTGCGTACCACGATAGGCTGTATAATGCCACTTTTCCTTATCGAATTTGCAAGTTCTCTTAATGACTCCTCGTCAAAATGTTTTCTCGGTTGAAATTTGCTTGGGTGCAGTAATGAAATAGGCAAATACTCTTGTCGATCTTCTTTATTATCATAATTATTGCCTATGAGGCCAGCAAGACCTCTACCTAAACGCCTACTGTCCTTCACGCTGCACCTTCACTTATCAGCTTTTTCTCTTTACAGATGCTCATATGTTTCTTTAAAATTTCTTTTGCCAAACTTATATATGCTTGTGCACCAGGACACTTAAGATCATATACAATAGCAGGTTTTCCATGAGAAGGCGCTTCTGATAACCGTACATTACGTGGAATAATGGTCTCATACAATGGGATAATAGTTTTATATACTTTATCACTTAAATACTGGCAAATATCATTTTTAATCTGCTCACTAAGTTTGTTGCGTCTGTCATACATTGTGAGCAATATTCCTTCTATTAACAGGAAAGGGTTTAGGTTATTTCTTTTTATTAGCTCTACAGTTTTAACTAAATGGCTCAATCCTTCCAGAGCGAAAAATTCACACTGGAGAGGAACAATAATAGAGTCAGCAGCGGTCAGGGCATTGATAGTAAGCAGACCAAGTGATGGAGGACAGTCGATGATTATGTACTCATAATTATTACGTACTTTCTCCAGCGTATCTTTTAGTACGAATTTTCCCTGCTCAAGTTGTGATAGCTCAATTTCTGCAGCTGATAAGTCAACCACTGATGAAATCAGCGATAGATTTGGAATTTCCTTTATATTGAAAATTGCAGATTCCACCAATTCACTTTCGCTGCTCAGCAGTATTTTATATATATTTTTTTCTTCCCTGCTACGATAAGAAATCCCAAGTCCTGTACTAGCATTTCCTTGAGGGTCAAGATCTACCAGTAAAGTACTTTTTCCCACAGCAGCAAAGGCTGTTGATAAATTTATACTAGTTGTAGTTTTACCAACTCCACCCTTTTGATTTACTATTGCAATGATCTTGCTCACGCCTTTTATCTTATGTATAAAATAACTCTATTGTATATATGCAAGAAATTTTTGCATTAGAATTTTTTTTTGTTGCCAATAATGATCAAAGTAAACTGCCTTTTTTTGTCTTGTGTAACACACTTTGAACCTTATTTCCTAGCTCATTCAGAGTAAATGGTTTGGGTAAAAAATGGAAGTCTTCTATATTGATTTCATCGCTCTTTAAAAAAGCATCCTCTGCATATCCAGAAATAAAAATAACTTTGATGTTTGGCCTATGTATCAATGTTTCTTTAACTATTTCTGGACCACTCACCTCTGGCATGATTACATCAGTGATTATTAGATCTATGTGTTGATTTTTTTTTCTAATGATCTCTAGTGCCTCGCTGCCTATACTCGCTTCTATTACATTAAATCCTTTTCTTGTAAGAGCCTTAGCAGTAAATTCCCTTACTGAATCTTCATCTTCAATTAATAAAATTATACCATTACCTTTAATCTCTACCGGTTTCTCTATTTCTTGACTATCTTCCTCTTTATCATTTTCATCCGATATGTAAACTATGGGCAAAAATATGCTAAATTTAGTTCCATGATTCACTTTGCTAGCAACATAGATGTATCCTTCGGTTTGTTTAATAATGCCATATACAGTAGAGAGGCCAAGACCTGTACCAGAAGTAATATCTTTGGTAGAAAAAAATGGATCAAATGCCTTTTCAATTATATCACTCGTCATTCCACATCCAGTATCAATCACTTCAATCACAACATAATTCCCATGTTCAATCGTTTCCTTATCTGGAGAAAACATATCTTGAGGTGTAGAATTTAATGAATCAACCTTTTGATTAAAGGTTCGTATAGTTAACTCTCCCCCCTTTTCCATAGCAGCACCAGCATTAACTGCTAAGTTAAGCATCACTTGCTCTAATTGTCCTTGGTCAGCCCTAACAGCACCCAAATCGCTACCATAATAAATATTAAATTTTATATTTTCACCTATTAATCTTTTGATCATTTCATAAAGATTAGCTATCGTACCATTTACATTCATAATCTTTGGCTGCAAAGTCTGTCTTCTTGAAAAAGCAAGCAGTTGTCTTACCAAATTTGACCCACGTTTTGCATTTTGCTGTATCTGTATTATATCTCCAAAAGATGGATCGCTAGCTGAGTGCTGGAGTAAAAGCAAATCACAAAATCCTATTATTCCGGTTAATATATTATTGAAATCATGTGCAATACCACCTGCTAACTGCCCTATAGCTTGCACCTTTTGATAATGCTCAAGTTTTATCTCTAGTTTTTTACGTTCAGTATTATCAATAAAATAACAAAGTATGAACATCACTTTATTATGAAGAAACTTATTAAAATATATTTTCATGTTATTACCGCCATTGAGCTGCACATCAAAGGACGCATTATTTATCCTATTACTTGAAAAATATTCACGCACTTTCATATGATAACCATCTGATATCAATGCAAAGATAGAACCATTATTTGACCCCGCAAGTTTTACTAATGCTATATTTTTCTTTATAAAATTGCCATTTATGTCGCATTGTGCAATAGCAATTGACGAATTTGTAAAACAAGGGTGTAGTTGATAATCAACAATATTTGATTCAGTTGGTGTTATAAAGCCGTGTATATAGCTATGATTATATTTATCACAAAATGTAGCAGTACTCATATAAGCCTTAAATGGAGCACCGCTTATAGTAAAAAACATAATTTCATTTTTGGTTATTGTATCGTCATACTTCGATTGAGATATAAAATCATTGATTGAGCTACCTTTTTCCAATTTTTTTAGTTCAAACATGTCTAAAAATCTTTTATTTACAGATAAGATACCTCCTTTTGTATTTGCAACGTAAGTTGCTATATTGTGTTTCTCTATCAACTCTTCATATACCTGCTCTTTGTTTACCTGTGTTGCCTTCAGTACAAAATACCCATTCGGTCTTGCTATTGGGGCTAATGATAAATTTAAAGTCTTATTACTATTTATAGCAATTTGTGGATTATCCGGTATTGGTTCAGAGAGCAAAAGAAAGTTAGATATTCTACTCTTCTTGCTTAAGGAAATGCATACTTTTACAGAAGTGTTATTTCTTAACGCATGATAGAGTGATTTTCTGTCTTTTTCTGAAACATCTCCTGCTTCAAGAATTTTATCTAGCGTAACATCATCGTTTATGTGATCTTTAAACCTTTCGTAGAACCTCGCATCAGCATAAATAATACCCTCATCTTTATGTAAAATGAGACAAAACTCTGTATTATGATTCAGCGCATTTGCAAATATTGCATTTTGAAACTCTATGATATTAAGTAGATGCTTGTAACGTTTTATATTATATACCACAAAGAGAGTCATTAGAGTGCTAATTAATAAATTAATCTCTATATTAACATGCTGACTATATACATTAGAAAAATAGAGTACTGATATTGCTATTGGAGGTAAGAACATAATGACTGCCATCACAATAATTGACATCCCATAATTTCTTAGTATGAAGTCAACTCTGTTCTCTTTTTTGTTATCTATGTATCTTTTACTCATTATTATTGCTTGGCATCCTTGCACATATAAAAATATTCTACTATATTGATTTAATTATTATAGATTTATTAACATCCTTGATGGGTAGTTACTATCCCAATCTAATTAAGTCCTGTAAATATAGAGTACAATAATATTAATAAGCCAACAGAAGGCATTATGGAAAAACAAAAGACACAAGCATTTGAATGGTTCTGCGCACTGAGAAACAAGATCACCGAATCTTTCTTATCAATTGAGGTACAGTCATTCACAAAACCAAAAATCGAAAAAAGAAAGTGGAACCGACCAGGTGGAGGAAGTGGTGAATCTATAATTATCTTTGGTAATATTTTTGAAAAAGTTGGAGTAAACGTTTCAAGGGTATACGGAAAGCTCGCAGACTCAGCCATTAATGAAATTCCTGGTGCAAGTGAAAGCAATGGAGAGTTTTGGGCAAGCGGTATATCTTTAGTGTCTCACATGCAATCTCCCCTTATCCCTGCAGCACATATGAACACAAGGCTGATATATACCTCAAAACAATGGTTTGGTGGAGGAATGGACTTTACTCCAATTTATAAAGATGAGGGAGATTGCAAGTATATTCACGAATCAATTAAAGCAACTTGCGATGAGTTCAACATCGAATATTATCCGAAATTTAAAAAGCAATGTGATGATTACTTTTTTTTACAACATAGAAAAGAGCCACGTGGTATTGGTGGAATTTTTTATGACAATCTAACTTCTGGCAACTGGAAAAATGATTTTGAGTTCACAAAAGCAGTAGGTGAAGCCTTTTTAGAAATTTACTTACACATCATACACAAACATATGCAGAAATCTTGGACAAAAGAACAACGAGAAGAACAATTGATAAAACGTGGCAGATATGTGGAGTTCAATCTTCTTTATGATCGTGGTACAAGGTTTGGTTTAATGACTAATGGTAACCCCGATGCAATTATGATGTCGATGCCGCCTCTTGTTAAGTGGGTGTGAAAAGCGGTTATTAATATAAAATAAATCATTATAGTTTAAAATTGTACCACAATGGTGAGCTTTTATATAGAGGGGTACAATCATGGGTATAGTAGATAGTTTTTTAATTAAATCCGCTAGAAATAGCAATATAAGAGGCGTGAGGCTAGCTTTAAGTCTTCATAATATAGTAAACAGCTTTGAAAAACTCTTTTCTAGAATTAATCCTTTTAGGAACAAGGGGTCATTTGACTTGAATAATGATCAAACTTTAAATCGAGCTTTAGAGTATGCAGTAACAAATCTTGATCATAATGTAATGACGTTACTTATTAGTGCTGGAGCAAATATTAATGAAATAAATAATAGTATAGGAAATGTAATCCTTCAATACAAAAGAGCATCAGAAGCTATGCAGTACGGAGATAAGGACAGTCTCAAAGATCGTAAAGAAAAATGTTGTTTAGTGCTTGGTGAGCTAATAAAAAAAGAAAGAAAAGAAATATTGGAGATTTTGAAACAAACGGAAAGTTGTGACAAGCTTAAAGAGGAAGTAGAGCTAAAATTTAAGGCCAACTCACCTAAAAAACCTCCTAGAATTTTTGAGCACGATGATATTTTACTTTTAAAAGAGCCCATTTATGATGAGGTATATGACGCTAAGGTTAGTAACTCATTAGAAGAGTTGAGCGTATCGGAAGAATCCATTTATGCTGAAGTATATGATTTGCATAAAAGATCTACTGAAAATTTATCATTGAAAGATAGTGGTTGTTCTAGTATATCAGGAGAACCTATTTATGAAGATGTAGATGATTTCTCAGAGCAAAAAAAGCCCACTAGCTTAAATAATAAAGAGCAACCAGAGCCTATTTATGCTAAGGTAGATTTATCGAAAAAGAGATCAGAAAGACAAGCAAAACATATAAAAGATAATTCTGGGACTTATCATGGATTAGTGCAGGATAAAGTGAATAATTTGCAAGTAAAACTAAATGAGCAAAGTGCTAATAAGCCAGCGAGTCAGCAAATCAAGACCAAGGCTGGCTTTAACGTAAAAGAAATAAGGCAAAATTTTGAGCGTAGAGATTCTGGATACGATTCTGGCTATGATTCAGATACAAAAGTTGAACAAAAATTAGAATTAGGATCTAAAGCTCCTAAATCTGAGATAGGTTCAGTAAGCATTGAACATGGGGTAATAGGAGGCTGTCGATATAAAATCACTGATATATCACTCTAACTGTGTGATTCAAAATAATTGAATTGACTTTATATGTATAATCGATATAACTCAGTTAGATTCAAGTCGACTCTTTCGTCTAGTGGTTAGGACACCACCCTTTCACGGTGGTAACACGGGTTCAAATCCCGTAAGAGTCACTCAAACAGAATGCAAATAACTAAAGTTTTGAATGAAAAAAATTAGGCTTTATGTTGAAGAAGCTTTATCACAAAATGTAAGTTTGGCGCTTCATCCACGACAAAGTCACTATATTTACAATGTAATGCGGCTTAAGAAGCATGATAACATCTATCTTTTTAATGGAAAGGATGGAGAATGGTTAGGAGAAGTAGTGAATATATCAAGTAAATCGACAAAAATTATAATAAAAGAACACACTAAACAACAACAACATGAAAAAAATCTATATTTGTATTGTGCTCTGGTAAAAAGCGGCGCCTTAAGCAACATAGTAAGACAAGCAACTGAAATGGGAGTAACCTGCATTCAATTTATTTCAACAGAACGTACAGTAGTAAAAAACATTAACCTAAGTAGAGCGAAATTACAGGCAATTGAAGCTGCGGAACAATCTGGTAGGATAAGTATACCAGAGATTTTGCTTCCCATTGATTTTTATGAATTACCCGATTCTCAGAATAAAAATTTTGTTTTGTGTGATGAAACAGGTGAAGGAAAACCTCCTAACAAAGTTCTAAAAGGCAAGAAAAACGTTGCTATTATTGTTGGCCCCGAAGGTGGTTTTTCATCTTGCGAACTTGATTCTGCCAATAAATTTTGTCAGAAACTGAGTCTAGGAAAAAGAATTTTGAGAGTTGATACTGCTGTAGTTGCTGCATTAACCTTCACCAATTGGTATAGCTAGATTTTTTAATATGGCTAGTGCAACTTGACACTCTATATAAAGAAATCTGCATTATATTTTTCCTAAAAGAAATAAATGAAACTTGCATTTTTCCGAACTATCGATACTCTTAGTAAAGAAGTCGGGGCGTAGCGCAGCCTGGTAGCGCATTTGGTTTGGGACCAAAGGGTCGGGAGTTCAAATCTCTCCGCCCCGAGATTAGAAAAATTACAAGAGCACTGTAACCTAAGAGCAATTTTTATCAGCAAGTAAATGATTGACAGCAGAATGAAGCTTTTTTCATATAAATCACTGCATATCATATTCTATCGCTCAAGTTTATAAAATAATTGACAATGTTAATTTTCTAATTTATAAATGGATTTTGAAGTGATTACCGAAGGAGGTATAGAGTTTGATTGAAGTATCAGTCCATTATGGTGATGTAGATAGAGCTCTTCCAGTGTTGAAAAAAATAATTCAAAAGGAAGGAAGAGGGCTCAAAATGAAAAAAAAATATCACGAAAAGAAATCAGAGAAAACAGCTAAAAAAAAAGCTGAAGCAAGGAAAAAGAGATATCAGCAAGAATGCAGAAGACAGCGTTATGGTTGGTAGTTTTTACTAAGGTTAATAATTAGTTATCTTATGAATATTCACGAATATCAAGCAAAGGAAATTTTACACAAGTTTAATGTTCCGGTACCAAAGGGTTTTGTTGCTACACCTGCAGAAGAAGTAGCAACTCAAATAAATCAACTAAAATCTGACGTGTTTGTGGTTAAAGCTCAGATTCATGCAGGTGGTAGGGGTAAGGCTGGTGGCGTAAAGCTGGCAAAGTCAACTAAAGAAGCTCAACAACTTGTAAAGGACATGCTTGGCATAACTTTAGTTACTCATCAAACAGGGTCAAGCGGACAGCAGGTAAAGAAAGTATACATTGAAGAAGGTTCAAGCATTAAAAAAGAGTACTATTTGAGTCTAGTAGTCGATCCAAAGCTTAGTAGGCTAGTATTTATATTTTCTTCAGAAGGTGGAATGGATATCGAAGAAGTGGCAAAAAATTCTCCTACAAAAATTGTGAAATTTGATATTGACCCTGCTACTGGTTTTACAAATCTTGATAGCAGTAAACTTGCCAATAATTTTAATTTGAATTCAGAACAAATAGAAAGAATAACAAATATTGCAAAAAATATATATGATGCGTTTATTACAACTGATGCAAGCCAAATAGAAATTAACCCACTAGTTGAAACAAATTCCGGGGATTTTGTTGCACTTGATGCTAAAATTAATTTTGATGACAACGCTTTATATCGTCATCCAGAAATCGTGCAGCTTCGTGATTATGATGAAGAAGTTAAAGAAGAGATAGAAGCTTCAAAACATGGACTTAGTTACATCAAAATGGATGGCAATATTGGTTGCATGGTGAACGGTGCAGGTCTTGCTATGGCAACAATGGATATAGTAAAGTACTATGGAGCAGAGCCTGCTAACTTTCTAGATGTTGGTGGTGGAGCAAGTAAGGAAACTGTCACTGAAGCATTTAAAATTATATTATCTGATAGTAATGTACGAGGAATTTTGGTTAATATATTTGGCGGTATAATGCGTTGTGATATCATTGCAAATGGAATAGTTGAAGCTGCAAAAGAAATAGATATTAAGGTCCCTTTAGTGGTTAGATTATCAGGCACTAACTTTAAAGAAGGAAAAAGAATTTTAGAAGAGTCAGGGCTAAATATTATTGCTGCAGACGAACTTGACGAGGCTGCACAGAAAATAGTACAAGAGGTGAAGTAGAGTATGTCTGTTTTAGTAAATAAAGATACAAGATTAATATGCCAGGGTTTTACTGGTGCACAAGGTACATTTCATTCAGAACAAGCAATTAGCTACGGAACCAAAATGGTTGGCGGTGTAACTCCTAGCAAGGGTGGAAGCACTCACCTTAATTTACCAGTTTTTAATACCGTAGCAGAAGCTAGAGAAAAAACTGATGCGAATGCTACGGTAATATATGTACCTGCTAAATTTGCAGCTGATGCAATACTTGAGGCAATAGATGCAGAGATAGAATTAATAGTTTGCATCACAGAGGGCATTCCTATACTTGACATGGTAAAGGTAAAGCACGCTCTCGCTGGTTCAAACAGTCGATTGATTGGCCCAAACTGTCCAGGGGTTATTACACCCGAAGAATGCAAAATAGGAATTATGCCAGGACATATTCACAGACGTGGACATATAGGAATTATGTCTCGTTCTGGAACTTTAACTTATGAAGCGGTAGCACAAACAACCGCTGTTGGTCTTGGTCAGTCAACATGTATAGGAATTGGAGGGGATCCTGTTCATGGTATGACGTTTGTTGACTGTATGGAGCTCTTTTTAAAAGATGACGATACTCATGGTATTGTAGTTATTGGTGAAATAGGTGGAAACGAAGAAGAGGATGTATCACATTTTGTGAAAACAGAAAAAACTAAAAAGCCAATCGTTGGTTTTGTAGCAGGTCAAACAGCACCTCCAGGAAGACGTATGGGGCACGCTGGGGCTATTATCTCCTCTAGTGGCGGAAGTGCTGGTGCAAAGTTAGAGGTTATGCGCAGTGCTGGAATTGCAATTGCAGAAACCCCTGCTGTGATTGGTAAAAAGGTGTTAGAAGTAATGAGTGTCAGTGCCTAGCCTAGGTTATAAAAACCCTATATCCCCAATCATAAGTATATTTTTTGACCACTCAATCAGTAACTGACCTCCTGGTAAATGCACTGAAGTTTGTTTAGTAGTCAAACACTTACGAAGTATAGATGCAACAAATGCTGCACAAGCCGCACTACCACATGAAGCAGTAATACCTGTTCCTCTTTCCCAAACTCTTAAGTTTATTTCTCCAGATTTTTCTATTTGTGCAATACTAACATTTGTTTTCTGAGGAAATAATTCGTGATTTTCTAGCTTTGGTCCTAAATTCTGCAATGGTATTTCGCTTATGTTATCAACAAAAAAAACTATATGAGGGTTACCAATATTTACTGCAACTGGCTCTTTCAGCATTTCAAGCTCTATAGGTAGATAAAGGGGATCGCATTCACAAGAAAGAGGAATTTCATTCCATTTAAGCAGTGGTTTACCCATATTGACCTTTATTGATTTATCACCTACTTTAAAACATTCTAAGATACGATTATTTATCAGCTCAATAGTGATATATTCAGTACCTTTTTCTAACATTATCAAATATCCAACACAGCGTGCTGCGTTTCCACACATTTCAGCTCGACTACCGTCAGCATTGTAGATATGCATAAAGCAGTTTGCAGCATTAGACATTGTTATAATTATCACTTGATCACAACTGCCTTGATCAGCAATTTGTCTATAATTCCAGTCTAAATTATTTGTTGAACGTGAGTCTATGATAACAAAACTATTGCCAGTACCATGCATCTTTACAAACGGGATCTTGTCTGTTAGGTTACTTACCATTATAGCAAAATTATATAAGTGAAAATTTTTCTTCTAATTACAGCTGTTTTGTATTCTATAGTTTTCTGTAATGTGAGTGCTAAGTCAATACCGGAGAACAGCAAAATGCTCTTTTGGCAAACTGGAGTTAGAAAGGGAGCAAATGTTTTCAATAGAAAAGTTGATAGTGACTTAATCAAAGCAGCAAAGGAATACAAAATTGGTTTTATTCGTCTTGCTCCTGACAAATTTGAAACTACGCAACGTGACTTCCTCTTAGGTAATGCAGACAGTTATCAGGGCCTAATTCCCAAAGACCTGAAAGTTCTGAAAGATGTTTTAGATGCTTTTCATCAACAAAAAATACCAGTAGTGTTAACGATGCTTAGCTTACCTGGATCTAGATGGAAGCAAAATAATAACGATAAAGATGATTTACGTTTATGGTCAGATCAAGCTTTTCAAAAACAAGCAGCAAAATTTTGGCAAGATCTTGCGAAAGAGCTTAAAGATCATCCTGCTATTGTTGGATATAATATCTTAAATGAACCACATCCAGAAAGGCTTTATAATACTGCAGATTCGGCTATTTATAACGTAGAACAAAGCAAAGTTCAGAAGAATCTATTTGGCTTTTATAGCAGCGTGGTAAACAGTGTCCGCCAAGTTGACTCAGAGACCCCAATAATACTTGATAGCAGCAGTTATGCTGACTCTAATACTTTTGATAAATTCAAACCAGTTGATGATTCTAATATTCTTTATTCTTTTCACATGTATGAGCCCTTTGCTTATACAAATTTAAAATTAAACCAGGATAACTTTGCCTACCCTGGACATGTTCAATCTTTTGATGGAAAAAAAGTAGAGTATTGGAATAAAGATAAGTTAAAATTATATATAGAACCTGTAAAAATTTTCCAAGAGAAGTATAATATACCAGATTATCAGATCCTTGCTGGAGAGTTTGGCGGACATCGCTGTTCAAAAGGATTAGAGCACTATTTTCGAGATCTTACTTCTATTTTTAATGAATATAATTGGCACTTTGCTGTTTATGGCTTTCGAGAAGATATGTGGGATGGAATGGATTATGAATTGGGAAGTAAAAAGCTTTCATGGAAAGATTGGCAAGCAATTGAAGAGGGTAGGATGAAAAAAAATTATTTGCCAGATAATCCAATTTTTAAGATATTAAAAAAAGAATGGTCAAGTCAGCTCGCTGGCCATTCGTCATAAAAAAATATTTCTTCTATTGGCTTTCTGTTCTTTTCTTTAACTTCGGCACCTTCTTCCTCGTAACCAACCGCTATCACTGACATTACATTAAAATCATCAGGTACATTAAACCTCTCTATTATTTTGTCTTTGTCAAATCCGCCCATCTGATGAGCCATTAAGCCTATAGCTGTAGCCTGTAGCATAAGTGCGTAATTTGCTGCACCAGTATCATGCTTAGCCCAAAAATTTCCCCCTTTGTCTGGCTTTCGGAAGTTTTTAGCACTTAAAGATATGATTAACACTTGTGCATCTTTTGCCCACTTTTGATTAGATTCATCAAGGCAATCGAACAATTTTTTCCATGCGCTTTGATTGTTCTGTTTGTTGCATATTACATATCTCCAAGGTTCATCACCAAAACATGAGGGAGTCAGCCTTACAGCTTCTATTAAAATATCCATTTCTTTCTGAGATATTGCTCTTGTAGGATCGTATAAACGTCCGCTGTGTCTTTCTTTCATCAACGATAATAGATCTTGTTTACTTGTCATTTCATTTTTAATAGCGCATAAATAATTTATTGTAGCACAATATAAGCAAAATTTAAATTGCAAAACCTATAGACATACATTAGATCTAATAAGTTATTTTTATTGGAAAGGTATGTTTATAACACAATCTAGCAGTAGATCAACACTGGCTGAAATACTGTCTTGCGTTTTACTTTTATTCTTGATGGCTCAAATAAACGTACCATTGCAGCCTGTACCCATCACATTGCAAACTTTGGGGGTAATGCTTATTGGGCTTAAATTTAACTGCAGAACAGCATTCTATTCTGTACTTACATATCTATCACTTGGTGCAGCAGGATTGCCTATTCTTGCAAGTTTTTCTGGTGGTTATCACATTTTTCTAGGGCCAACAGGTGGATATTTAATTGGCTGTTCAGCTGCTGTTATGGTAATGAGCAAAGTAAATGAATTACTGAACTCTAAGTATAAATCATTTGTGTGTAATTCTTTAAGTTGTCTGGCTGGTACAGTTGTAATCTTTATTTGTGGTGTTAGTTGGCTTGCTGTTTACTTGGGTCTGGAACAAGCAATAATGGTAGGTGTTTTACCATTTATCCTTCCTGGTTTGGTAAAAATTTTTCTACTTGTGGCAGTTTTGCAATATTTGAAAAAATGATAAAATTCCGCCCTCATCATTTCATGTGCACCCTCGCGTTTCGGGGATATGGGTATTCTCAGGGTTTTGTAGAAAATTATAAAAAGATAGCAAGTAAAGTAATTAGCACTCAAATCGAAGTAGTCGGCAATCTTGATAGTATCTGTAGTGCCTGCCCAAATCAGACAAAACAAGGTGAGTGCACTACACAAGCTAAAGTTTTAGAGCTAGATAGAAGGCATATGGAAATTTTAGGAATAAAAATTGGAGAGACTTTAACCTGGAATGAAGCAGTAAAAAGAATTAGAGAGAAAATGTCTTTAGAAAAATTCGACTACGCATGTGAGGGGTGTAATTGGCGGAAATATGGAATGTGCAGAAGCGCTCTTTTGAACTCATTCTAAATAGTGTCTGCCAATTAATAATATCTTTATTATTATATTAGATAAGTAATTTAGCATTTATGAATTTGTAATGTGTTGCGTATAGTTCAAAGAAATAAGATTTACTGGTTACGCGCTGCAACTAATCCCACAACACTAGGACCTATGTTTATCTGCATGTTAATTTGCGTTGTGATTTTATGTAGGTCTTCTATTACCTATGCTAGCAAAAATTTAGAGATACAAAAGGCCTTCGATAATGTTGTCAAGCATATAAAAGCTGATAAAAAATATAAAGATCTTGATGTGATTGAGAGAAAAAGTGACAAATTTAATATCAAAATTTCGCAGAATTCTGGCAAGAATCTTGATATATACTCTATTTTAAAAAAAGCAAAAGACTCCTTTGAATCAGGAGATAATGAGACAGCTACTTCTCTCCTTAATCAGATTATCGCAAAATTTCCTTATCATGAAAGTGCTTTAATTGGACTAGGGAATATCTATTACGCTAATAAAGAAATTAAAAAGGCTATAGAGATTTACACAAGACTGTTAAAAGAATACTCTAATAACCCCTATATATTTAAAAATTTTCTGACGATAATCTCACAATATGATCCTGATTTGGCATTAAGTGAAATGTTGAAATTGTATGATATACACAAAAATTACGCCCCTTTATCAGCAAATTTGGGTTTGACCTATATGAAAAAAGGAGACTACGTAAAAGCTAGAGAGTATATGACAGAGGCAATTTCTCTAGATCAAAACAATATTTTTTATATCTATAATTTAGCTGTTATTTTAGATAAACTCTCAGATTTTAAAAATGCTACAGCATTTTATTTAAAGTTGTTGAACATGTCAAAAAATGCAAGTGAAAGAATACCTTTATATAAGGTAGCAGCAAGACTAAAATTTATACAACTCCATAGTGCGCACCCAGCAATTTCATAAGAGCTACTTTCATAGCTATTTTTGTTTACAATAACAACATTGAACTATAGAATTGTATCTAGAGGGGCAATTAGCTCAGCTGGTAGAGCATCTCGTTTACACCGAGGAGGTCGGCAGTTCAAGTCTGTCATTGCCCATTTGTCTAACTAAATGTTAATATCTTCAATCAAAGTATAGAAAATGCAAGACAATATAGTACCAGTTTCGATAGTAAAAGAGCTAGAAGATTCTTATCTCTCCTACGCAATGAGTGTAATCATAAGCCGAGCTATACCTGACGTGCGAGATGGATTTAAACCTGTACATAGGCGTATATTATATGCAATGTCAAGAGCTGGGTTCGATGCAGGTAAGCCATATAAAAAGGCAGCTCGTATAGTTGGAGATGTAATGGGAAAATATCACCCACATGGTGATGCAGCTATTTACGATTCCTTGGTCAGGATGGCTCAAGATTTTTCTCTTCTTTTACCACTTATTGATGGGCAAGGTAACTTTGGTTCGATAGATGGAGATCCGCCAGCTTCAATGCGATATACAGAAGCAAGGCTCCACAGGGTGTCGCATTTTTTACTGAATGATATTGATGAAGATACAGTTGATTTTAGGGCAAACTACGACGGAAATGAAACGGAGCCTGTCGTATTGCCGGCAGAATTTCCTAATCTGTTGGTAAACGGTGGAAGTGGTGTTGCAGTTGGTATGGCAACCAATATTCCTTCTCATAATCTTGGTGAGATAATTGATGCTTGCATGTTATATATAGATAACCCTGAAGTTACTCTAGATGAGTTGCTTGAAGTAATACCAGGGCCGGATTTTCCAACGGGAGGAATAATTCTTGGCAGATCTGGAATAAGATCAGCGTTTGCTAAAGGCCGAGGTTCAATTGTCGTTCAGGGTAAAACTCATATAGAAAATCTGCCACAAGATAGACAAGCAATAGTTATTGATGAAATACCTTACCAAGTAAATAAAGTAAAATTAATTGAGAAAATAGGCGAGCTCGCAAAAGAAAAAAGAATTGAGGGCATAACAGAGATTAGGGATGAGTCTGATAAGTCTGGCATTAGAGTAGTAATTGATCTCAAAAAAAACACTGAAGCAGATTTTATATTGAATCAAATACTAGGACTTACTCCTCTGAGAAGTAGCTTTAGTGTTAATACTTTAGTTCTGAACAACAACAGGCCTGCTTTGATGTCATTGAAAGAAATCATAGCTGCTTTTATTGACTTTAGAAAAGAAGTACTAATCAGGAGAACAGAGTTTCGTCTAAAAAAGACGAGAGAAAAAGCTCATATATACATAGGGATCTACATTGCGGTCCTCAGCATAGATGAAGTGATAAAAATCATCCGTGGTGCAAAAGATCCTGAAGAAGCAAGCAGAGAGCTTTTAAACAAGGAATGGAAAACCTCAGCTGAAATAAACACGATTATTGAATTAATCTCAGACAGTATGAGCTTTTTGAAAGATGGAGTGTATAGATTAACTGAGCTGCAAACAAAAGCTATTCTTGATATGAAATTGCAACGCTTAACAGGCCTTGAAAAAAGCAAATTAGAAAATGAGTTAAATTCAATGCTTAGCCTGATAAAAGAATATATCGCTTTTCTTGGCTCAGAAGAGAAATTGATGCAAGAAATAAAAAACAATTTACAAGAAATAAAGAATAGATTTGCCGTACCTCGAAGAACTTCAATAGAAGAATCAGACATGGACATTGAAGCTGAAGATCTAATTCCACAAGAAGATATGGTAGTGACCGTAACTATGAATGGTTACATCAAACGTGTGAAGCTCTCTCACTATAGAACCCAGCATCGTGGTGGAAAAGGAAAGCTAGGACAGGGATTAAAAGAGGAGGACGTAATCACAAAATTATTTGTTGGAAATACTCATACTAGCCTTTTATTCTTTTCTAATATCGGTCGAGTTTACAGATTAAAAGTTTACAAACTGCCTCTTGCAGAGCCAACTGCACGTGGAAGAGCGCTTGTTAATATATTCCCGCTTAGCGATGGTGAAACTATAACTAACATCATGCCGCTTCCAAGTGAGAATGACGAAAATCAAAATATAGTTTTTGCTACTGCTCATGGGAACATAAGGCGTAACTCCTTAGCGGATTTTCACTATATTCCAAGCAATGGAAAAATAGCAATAAAGCTCGACGAAGGGGATAAATTAGTGTCAGTTAAAGTATGTAGCGAAATTGATCACGTTCTACTTTCAACAACGCTTGGGAAAAGCATTAGATTTGTTGTAAGCGATGTGCGTCAATTTAAGAGTCGCAATTCAGATGGAGTAAGAGGTATCAAACTTGCAAAAAATGACAGCGTGATATCCACGACCATACTAAACGGCATAGGTATTGCAACAGAAACAAAAGAACTTTACTTAAGAGTTCCGCTTGCAAAAAGGATGGAAGCTGCAACCAACAACTCAATTGATTCTAAATCAGAAAAAACTTTGAATGATTTAGGAATAAAGAACGAATTATTCTCAAAACTCGCACTTAATGAGGAATTCATATTAACTATTACTGAAAATGGCTTTGGTAAAAGAACTTCTGCATATGAATATAGGGTAACAGGTAGAGGTGGTGTTGGTATTACAAATATCCTTACTACTAGTAGAAATGGCAATGTTGTTGCTAGTTTTCCAGTTGAGCAGGATGACAATATAATGCTTATTACAGATAAAGGAAAGTTAATTCGCATTTCGGTTAATGAAATTAGAATTGCAGGACGCAGCACTCAGGGAGTTACTCTGTTTAAAACAGAAAATAAAGAAAAGGTGGTATCGGTAGCAAAAATTGAAGATCCTAGCTCCACTGAAGAGAATATGCCTGAGGTTGAAAGTGCTACTTCTTCTTAATTATGTAGCAAAGGCTAAGCAAACAGTGCAAATTTCTATTGATTAATCTATAATATTTAAATTAAAATATATGTCTATGTTCAAGTAGAGATTGATGGATAAGAAGTTAACTAAAAATAAAAAATCATTGACGAATGAGAAGAATAAAAAAACATCTCTTGTTAAAGATTTTGCCAAAAATAAGAGTAGAAGAGATTTTATCACATTAACTACGTATGCCATGGCAGGTATAGGAGCTGCAAGCGGTTTTTGGCCATTGGTTAAGTCTATGAATCCTTCTGCTGAGGTTTTAGCAATGTCTACGGTTGAGGTTAATCTATCTGACATTCAAGAAGGACAAGGAAAAAAAGTAAAATGGCAAGGTAAGCCAGTATTTATCCGCAAGCGCACAAAACAAGAGATTGAGGCTGCAAGAGCCATAAATGCAGAAAATTTGAGAGATCCTGAATCAGATGAAAAAAGAGTATACAAAGGGAAAGATGAATGGTTAATTATGATTGGAATATGCACTCATCTTGGATGTGTACCAGTTGATCACGCTACAAAAGACGGCAACGGTTGGTTCTGCCCTTGTCACGGTTCATATTATGACACATCAGGCCGAGTAATTGGCGGTCCTGCACCAAAAAACATGGCTATACCTGACTACTTTTTTCCAAGTGAAAATATTGTAGTAATTGGCAAGAAGGCTTAACGGATTTTCATAATTAAAGTAACGAAAGTATATTGTATTTTAAGAAGCACACTGGTTTCATGGGCAAAGCTCTTGAAGTCTATCAAGCTAATTTTATACTATGCACATATTCGGGTGATAATTAAGAAACTTGCCTGCCAAATCTTCAGAGTTGACAGCTAAATTTAAAACTTGTTCCTTTGCGTCAGAAAAATTCTGACTAACTTGCTTAAAGTTATTTTCTAACTCTTCGAGGATGGAGCTGAAATTAAAAAAACTTTTCTGCATTTTATCAAGATTTTGAGTTATATAGCTTAATACATAAAGATAGAGACAAGAGGGGAAGAGATATGGTAAAGCAAGAAAAAGCTGAAAGTGAGGTTCTGGTTAGAAGTGTTAAACGACCTAAAAGAGAGAGAGGAATAGAGGATATTCTGATTGCATGTGTTAAAAAGTTTTCCTGCAGCTATAAATAGCTAAAGCAGAAATGTATTGTACATCAGATAAGAAATTCACTGAAGTAGCAAAAACTTTCATGAATGATTAAAAAAAATATATCGTGCTTCAAGTAAAGAAATCGCTGAAAATTATTTGCTTGAGCTGATGGGTGAAAAATATCCTTTGGTCATAAAATCGTGGCAAAACAATTGGAAAAATTTGTCTAGTATTCAGGGCCAGTTAGGCGGCTCCACTAATTCTATCGAGGAAGAAAATTTGCTAAAACCAAAGGTTCATTTACCAGCTTGTACAAGTTGGTATATTGTGCTATAAAAAGACAGAGCAAAAATGGACTACAGCTTTGACTTTTAACTATCTCTCAGCTCAATATTTTCTTTCCTAATAGATTAAAAATTGAGTTGAACTAAAAATCCGGTTTGAACACTCCCAAAAAGTAGCGTGCCACCCTTTCGATAGTAATTTTCACATCAAAACGCTCTTCAAATGTATCAATGCACTCCTTTCCCTTCTTCACTCACTCGTTCAGAACTTGGATTCTTCACTTCAGGACTTGGCTTCATTTCTTTAACTTTCTCATTAATAATTTCTTCTACCTTCTCTATTTTACCCTCACCAATGGACATAATTGCAGGTAGAAAATCGTTCATAAAATTTCGCAATTTCTCCATATCTTCTGCATGGGTACTAGTACCTTTGCTCACAAGGTTGCTCAGAAGGTCAGCCTTGTCTTTTCCTATTAACTCCTTTATAGCTGCTAATTGCTCTTTGTTTTGAAGCATGCCTATTACTTCTATTTTATCATTAAGCTTTGCTTGCTCTTCTGTGCCACTCTTACGCTGTTGTTCCAATGAATCATTACTTAGTTTTGTAAAATTATTTTCTTTTGCTTGAACTGTAGGCAATTTATCAATCATATCTTTCACAAAACCTTTCACTGCTTTTCCTATGTTAATCGCACCTCCTTTTATCTCACTTCTATGCTGATATATAACATAACCAATAGCAGCTATAGCAACTAGTGCTACAAACCCTAAGAATGCTGCTCCACCAACAATTAATGCACCGGTCACTCCTCCTACTGTTAATAAACCTGCTAGTGCACCCGTTAGTGCTGTCACTGCTGCTCCACTTATCAATCCTTGAGCTAACAGTTGATTGCCTAAAGTTTCAAGCTCTTTCTCCATGCCTTTTACTTTATTTACTTGTTTAAGCAATATTTTTAATTGATTATCGTCTTTCTCAATATACTCCTTTACAATACTTACTACACCCTCAAAAAGATCTTTTTTTTCTATCAGAAGTTTAGATATAGCTGATTCATTTAAAGTTTCACCTTCCTTTAAAAGTTCTTCTGCTTTTAATAGAGTCTCCAATTCTTTCACCAAATCTGGCTTTTCCCTAATATACTTTAATATATTTTCAATGAACTCGTCCGAATTGGTTGGGTTTACTGCACCACCTTGTACCATATTCAATTCCCATCAATTATAAATATACCTAATTATATATACTAATTATTAATTATATTATAATTGACATAAAACAATTACTCCTTTCCAAATATGGAATTTGTATTACAATACCTAGATTATATGAAATCAAGGTATTTTATGGGTGAGAAAAAATTAAGAGCCGCTGTGGTTTTATCAGGATGCGGCCACCTCGACGGCACAGAGGTGAGAGAAGCAGTCTTAACTCTGCTTGTGTTTGATCAGCAGGAAGTTGAAGTCACGTGCTTTGCTCCTGATGTTGATATCACACAAGTTATGAATCACAAAACAAAAGAAGCAGTAAAAGAAAAAAGGAATGTACTTGTAGAATCAGCAAGAATTGCAAGAGGTGAGATAAATGATTTAAGAGAAGCTAAAGCTGAAAATTTTGACATGCTAGTCGTACCTGGTGGATATGGAGTTGCGAAAAATTTATCTGACTTAGCTGAAAATAAAACAGTAATGCCTGAGTTTGAAAGATTAGTCTCAGAGTTCTTTGTTGCAAAAAAGCCAATAGGAACTATATGTATATCTCCAGCCATTATTGTTTTAATTTTAAGTAGCAAGATAGGTAAAGAAGAAAGTAAGATTAAGGTAACTATAGGAGACGACAAAGACCAGTTGATAGAGAAGCTCGGCGGCGAACATATAACATGCGATACAAAGCTATCAATAGAAGACGAAAAGCATAATATATTTTCCTGCTCTGCTTATATGCGTAGTGATGAAAGTACATACTCTGTATATCAAGGAATAAAACACATGATTGACAGTATGGTGAAAAAAATTAATAAAAAAACCAAACAACCATTTCTCTAAAGTGTAGTTTCTTTATACAATTAATTATGTTATACTTCCAGTTGCATTATTGTTGTAGCTAAAGTAATCTGTAATTGCTTATTAAGAGTAAGCTATATTTAGTATGTAAGTTTAGTTCTTTTTTTTATAGATGTAAATATGTTAGACCTTTTTTATATTGAAAGTGAGTGTTGTGTAGATGGTCAGTGTGATACTTATGCAGGAGAAGTGAGTATTAATGATGTCATGTTGGGCAAGTTTAGTCTAAATTCATACAGTGGGAAAAAAGCTATAATGAATCTAGACATCGCTACATTCGATATCCATATTGCCATGGATGACCAAAATGGAAGGACAATAACAAGAGACCTCAAGGGTCCTGAATTTGTAATTAAAGATGACGGTTCCTGGTATATTAATAAGAATCTTGGTAATGATAAATTTGAAATTATAGTAAAGCAGTCATGATATGAAACATAGTGAGCGGAGCTTACTTTTTAGCAATGTTTGCATACTTACTTGATTTGAAAAAAAATGGAGATTATCTTAGCTGAACCACGCGGTTTCTGTGCAGGGGTTAAAAGAGCTGTAGACATATTAGCAATCACTTTAGAGAAATACAAAAATGAACGCCAAGTTTATGTACTACACGAAATCGTTCATAATAAGTATATAGTAGAGAACTTCAAGAAACAAGGAGTGGTTTTTGTAAGCAGCATAGAAGACATTAAAGACAATAGAGGAATATTGATCTTTAGCGCACATGGAGTGTCGAAAAGTATAGAGGATGAGGCAAAAAGAAAGGGTGTTCAAGTGATTGATGCAACATGTCCCCTAGTTAGCAAAGTACATAAAGAGGCAAAAAGGTATGAGGATAGTGGTAAAGAATTAATTCTAATTGGACATGAAAATCATCCAGAAGTTAAAGGAATTATAGGAAGAGTAAATAATCCTATAGCTCTAGTTCAAACTATGGAAGACGTATACAATTTACAAATCAAAGATCCAGATAATTTATCTTATGTAACACAAACCACGTTAAGTATTGACGATACCAAAGAAATTATTGCTACACTGAAGCTCAGATTTCCAAGCATTACAGGCCCCGACTTAAAAGATATATGCTATGCAACACAAAATAGGCAGAACGCTGTTAAAAAATTGGCTAAAATTACAGACGTAGTGTTAATTGTAGGAAGCAAAAACAGTTCAAATTCAAACCGTTTATTAGACCTGTGCATTTCCACAGGAAAAAGAGCCTATTTGATTGATAATTATAAATGTATGAACAAAAATTGGTTGCAGGGCGCAGAAAAAATAGGAATTACTGCAGGTGCTTCTGCTCCTGATATATTAGTTGATGAGCTAGTAAATTACTTAAAAATAAATATGAATACAAAAGTTTCAGTCATGCCAGATGGATTCACTGAAAATGTTCAGTTCAAGTATACTAAATGGTAATGTGCAACAAAGTGCGTCAAATCAGGTCTTTAGCTCAATTCAATTTTCAGTCTGTTGGAGAATAAAATATCAAGCTGAGATATAATTAATCCTCGTTTGTCAGGTTAAGTTGTGTCTAGCACAAATATAAAAAACCTTCATCATACAAAAGGGTTAATATTACTACTAATTTTATCAAAAACTTATAATATAAGTAATATTGTCATCTAATGTTTAATGAATTTCAATAAATTACCTTTTTAATTCTAGATGAGTATACACTTTGTTAATATGTTTGGGTCAAAACCCAAAAGTAAGTTTATGCTTTCTATAGGAAAAGAAGGCACAATGTTACTATATTTTAAAAATAATACTTTAAATAAAAGATATTTTGCTAAGGACAAAAATAATCAAGCTGTTTCTGACTTAATTTCATGTCTCTCATCAGATAAAAAAGCACCCTTATATCTGGTTCTCAATCACACTGATCAGAACTATTTGCTACAGTCTATCCCAAGAGTAAATAGGATTAGTGCTTATCTATCAGCAAAAACAAAAGTAGAGCATTTTGCTCATAATAACGATATAAATTCTATTCTCTTGGTCGAAAAGCCGAATAAATTTAATCAAAACTGGTGGTATCTATTTGTTTCATCAAAAGCAAATCATTTAATAGAATATTGGTTGGACGTGTTTGTTGAAATAGGCTCTAACTTTAAAGGAATATTAATGTTTCCTATAGAACTAGTCAGTATAGCAAAAAAGATTCTACACAAAGATCCTAGTAACTGGAAAATTATAGTTGCTGCAACTAAAACAGGTGGCTATAGACAAGTGATTCTTAAAGAGAACAAAATGATATTTACACGTTTAATACCATTTACTGATGATAATTTACCAGGAATCATTGCTGGTGAAATATATCAAGAAGTGAAAAATACAATTCAATCTTTAACTAAGTTTGGATTTGAAAAAAATGACCCTATCGACCTTTGCATCATAGTATCAGAAGCTATTAAATCTAGTTTATCAGTTATAAATTTTTCAGAGAATAGTGTGAACATATTGACTCCATATGAGCTAGGTAAACTATTGGTAGCAGAATTAGCTATAAGCGAAAAAGATAGCTTTTGTGATACCATAATTTTGTTCCATAGCTTTAAGGATAAGCCAATAAATATTTTTAATACAAAAGAAACTAAAGAATTTTATCTATTTAATTATCTTTATTTAAATTCTCCTCAATTTTTTCTATACCTTGTCTTGGTTCTAGTTATAGTTAACACCTTTTGTTTGCGAAATTTGTATTCTAATTTCAATATTGCTGATAATTTATCTGCGAGACAGAGCATTTTAAATAATAAACTAGCAAAACTTAGTCAAAGCTATAATGTAAAAAAGATAGATAAAGTTTATGATTTTATTAATATAAATAATATTTTAGCAAAAATAGAGTACTCTCCTCTCACGCAAGTTAAGTATGTAGAAAAGTTAAAAGTATCAGGTGTAGAGCTTCAATTATTTGAGTGGAATTATAATGAGGCAAAAAGTTATATTACCACAACTTTAAGGTTTAATTTTCAATCTGGTAAAGACATTTCTTATCAATACGAGAAACTACAGGAAAACTTAAACGATAATTTTCGTACCCATGATGTTAGTATTTCTAGCTTACCTACTACTAAAGAGAAAAATCTATCTATTGATATTGAAATAGGAGAGGCAATGTAAACTGATGATTATCTCTCAATTAAAAAGAAAAGCCGCAATTCATTTTATATCTTACTTATCGTTATCTATTGTATTAATAGGGTTATCAACGTGTTTTATTATCTATAACAAAAAGGTTTATAATAAAAATCAAACTGCAGCTGAGGAAATACGCTCTATTAATTTACAGATCATTGAAATTCAAAATAAAGAAGTCGTTCTAAATAAAAACCTAGATTTATGGAAAAGAATTTCTTCTTCAAACTTACATAGTAGCAGATACATTACAAATTTAAATTTTGAGCTTAACAAGCTATATAAAAAACACTACATGTTAGAACCTGAAATATCAATTTCTATACCTGAAGAAGCTGAACTCCACAATAAAAGTGAACATACAAAAGTAATAAGAAGTGAAGTGGTTCTAAGTTTAAGCTCAATTAGCGATAAGCATATTTTTTTATTTCTACAGTCTATTCCAAATCTTCCTGGTTATGTTATGATCAGATCTCTTACCTTGAATAAGCAGAGAAATATAGATGCTAAAGTTATAAACCAGATTTTAAGTGGTAATATGATAGAGATAGTGAGAGCTAGTATAGTTTTTGATTGGTATACCATATTAAGTAGATGAATATAAAGTTGTTTTTTATTTTTACGCTGCTATTTTTTAATTTTAGTGCATATTGCAATTGCGAAGATCTTGTAGAAAATATAGGGATTTGTAAAAAATATTCTTGCCAACAGCATATTAGTAATGAAGATTTTATTGAGCATAAAATATTAGGGTTAAATAGTGAAAATTTATGTGTATATATAGAAAGACAAGGCAATGATGAAATGGTCTGTCATCATTCTAATGATGGAATGATTATAGAAAAGAAGTACTTAAAAAGTATTTTAAAAGTTGGAAATCAAGAAATAAATGACTTCATTGATATAGCAAATTTGCGTGCGAAGGAGTGTTTTTTTATCAACAATTATTATATAGATCGAGACGATATAATAAAAGAGGCAGCAGAGAGTACTTTATCGCAATATGGTAGCATAAAAAGCATTTTTTTTGATGAAGAGCAGGTTAATAGAATAGTTAGTGAGATGGAAAAGTTTAACTTACAGTCTTCAGGAGTTACAGAGGAAGAAAATTTCAATTGTAAAGTAGTCAGTTTAGATTCAATTTTATACTTTTCCCCCGATACATGGAAAATATGGGTAAATGGAAAGTTGTTTATAAATACTAAGGATTTAAAAGTGCACTCAGTAACTGAAAATTATGTAACTTTTTCATGGGCTGTAAACCAAAAGATAACAAAAGAACGGATAAGCAATTCTAAAAATGTACATTTTGGACATGGAGGTATTATGTTTACGCTTTATCCAGAACAAAAATTTGATTTAGATAGTTTATCTATTAAATAATCTAATACATCTGCGCTTGTAGCTCAGTTGGATAGAGCGTTGCCCTCCGGAGGCAAAGGTCGTGGGTTCGAATCCCTCCAAGCGCGTTTTTAATTAAATTTGACAATAATACTCTCACATAAGATAATAAAGAGATTTATTTTAAAGCATAATTATGTCTAGTGGTACTATAAATAAAGTCATATTAGTTGGTAATTTAGGAAAAGATCCTGAAATTAGGACTACACAAAATGGAAAAGAGATGGCAAGTTTTTCGATAGCCACATCTGAAAGTTGGACTGACAAATTTTCTGGTACGCGCTCTGAAAAGACAGAATGGCATAATATTGTAATTTTTAGTGAAGGATTAGTAAAAATTGTTAAGGATTTTGCGCGCAAAGGTAGTAAAGTTTATGTTGAAGGTTCTCTGAGAACTAGAAAATGGACTGACCAAAATGGTAGCGAAAGGTATACGACAGAGGTGGTGCTATATAACTTTAATAGTGCCCTTACCCTTTTAGATTCACGAAACAGTATGTCAAACTCTGATTACAAGCCAAGTGAATACAAACAAAATGAAACAGAACAAAAAGATAAACACGGAAGTTTTGACAACGATATAAAAGACGAACTAATCGATGATGAAATACCATTTTAATAACTTCAATTGAAATCTACATTTTTATGGACTGCTTGTGTTACTCCTTTTAATTGCAGTGGAGATAGTATAGATCACCAAAGCTTGCAGCGTTTACTAACAATGCAAGCTGAAGCTGAAAATGGTGTAGTGTTGCTAGGTAGCACAGGTGAAAGCTTATCACTTACTGATTCTGAAAAGCGCACATTAGTTGAATTTGTATGTGAGCTAAAATTAAATACGAAAATTATAATCGGTGTACCAGGAGTGAATCTATATCAGACTCTTGAATGGCTTGATTTTTGCAAGGGTATGCCTATTCATGGCTATCTAATGACAACTCCCATTTATGCAAAGCCTGGAATCATGGGGCAAACTTTATGGTTTGAAAAGCTGCTTAAAAAAGCACATATGCCAGCCATGCTTTACAATATTCCATCAAGAGCAGGAGTGAGTCTTCACGCTGAAACTGTACGCAACTTATCCAGCCACGAAAAATTTTGGGCTATCAAAGATTCAAGTGGCACCGTTGATACTTTAACTCAGTATAAGAAAGTTGCACCAAATATTGAGGTCTTTTGTGGGGACGATAATATGATATTTGATATGGCTGCTAAGGGTGCGGCTGGTCTGGTTTCTGTTGCTGCCAATGTTTGGCCAAGTGTAGTACATGAATATGTTAAGCAATGCATGAGTGGCGAGAACCCTCAGGCAGACAGTTGGCAACAAGCTTGCAAAACTCTATTTACTGCCAGCAATCCAATACCTACTAAAGCACTCTTGCATGACATTGGGCTTATAGAACACAAAACTGTTCGTCTACCACTAAGCACAGAAGACTTGCCTTCTATTGAAACATTGAGGCAAGCTAATAAAATGATTCTTGGATGGAAAAATCAACTAGCTATGCAGGATTAGGACTTGAGCGGATAATTCAATTATACTTAACATGAAAAAAATGAGCTAAATCCTCTTCAAAAACTTCTATCTATCGTTTCTTAAAATACTTCCCTGCACGTATACCCACCAACAATTTTCACATCACTATCAACTGAGCTACCTGGCTGTTTATTTCCTTCTGGAAAAAAGCACTCAATTGCTTTATCAATTAAGAAACTTAAAGAAATATAAGGAATCATACTCACTACAAAAGTTAAAGCACCTATAGCTGCTGGTGATGTAAAACCAAGAGCAACTAGTCCTGCTCCAACTCCAAAAGAAACACCAATACTACTGATAGTATGTGCATAATTTTTAATTTTATATTCAGCGCTGTTGCTATATTCTCTCAAAATTTGTTCATGTTCTTTGGACATGCCTTCTGGTATATCGTTGAGATTTGTAGTTTTTGAGAAAAAACAAGCCTTGATTAAGCCTACTAATAACATTGCAGAACCAATGATTCCACCTGCAATGAGAGGTGGCAAGTTAACATAACTTAGAGCTAAACCTGCAAGAGACCCGGTAACAGCTGCCATTCCTAGTATTAGTGTTACTGCTACTACTCTTGTTAATATTACTAATCCTAGTTCCAGTTTTGATTCAATTTTCTTTTCTAGGTTACTTTTTGCTTGCATTGCCTCTTTTAACTGTTCTCTTGTATAGCTCATAGTATGTACTCTTACTTAAAATTAATAATATAATACTAGCATTTTTAGTGTCCCCCTTCGGGGATTGTCTCGCCTTGAGGCGAAGGACAAATTATAATAGTCGCGTATGCGACGTTATGGGTATAATGCACACTCTAAGTACGATATGAAAGTACACTTGGTATGGATTCCCAAATATCGCAAAAGGGTGCTAATAGGCCAAATTGGTGTTAGAGTTAGGGAGCTGCTAAGGCAGGTTACTATGGAAAATGAGATCCAAATTATCTCAGGCAAAGTTGCAGTAGATCATATTCATATGTTTATATCATATAAACCACAGCAAAGTGTTAGTAAAATTGTACAACTTTTGAAAGGAACAAGTTCAAGGTTGCTGATGCAAGATTTTGCAAGTCTAAGAAAGCACTTTTGGGGCAGGCACCTTTGGGCACGTGGATATTTAGCCGTAAGTTCTGGTACAATCACAGACGAGGTTATACAAGAGTACATATCTACCCAGGAAGGCGAGCCACTTCATGACAATGATCAATTTCAAATTGATTGAAATTTAACCCTTCACCTTGTAGGTGATGGTTGTTGAGTTTATATAGTCAATGTATTAAGTAATTTTAATTGACTTTCAGCACACTTTAGCCTTATATGTATGGTCCCAGAGTGTAATGGTATATAAAATATGAGAACAAAATACCATTAAAGGAGAACTTATGATTACTGGATATATCAGAACAACAGAGACAATTCATAAAGCAATGTAAACTTTCTAAGTACTATAACCTCAACTCTAAAACTATTGTAAAACAGAAAAAAGCATTCATTTAAAAGAAAAATAACAGCTCCATATACTATTAAAGTAATAATACTTATAATGTTAGATGTGACACCAAATCTAATTTGAAATATAACTTATTTACTCAGCTTCTTTTGAAACTACTGTGAACATAATATCTATAGATAAAACATCGCATTACCACGCCACTAACGAGTAGCAGAATGACAAGTTTCTCAAACTAGTCCGGTAAAAATCTCAGTCAGTTTAGCTATAGCTGTATGCTTTTAACTTTCCCAAAAAGAGAATTAACCATATGAAATTCTTGTTGATATGACTTAATGAATAATTATTTTAGGTTACTAATTTATTTTAAGAAAATTTGATGATATTTAGCCCACTTATTTTTCTATTTTCCATGTCACGATGAGCCTCTATTATTTCATCAAATTTATATTTTTTATTAATTCGTACAATTAAAAGTTTTTTTCTTATCATTTCAAAAATTTCCATTGCAGTAAGCACTAACGTAAGTCTATTGTGCTTGTAGTGATATATCGAAGTTCCAGCTGCAAATAACGAACGCGAACTAAGTAAAGAGAAATTAATAGGAGCATTACCTGATATCTGCCCATAGGAAACATATATGCCAAACTTACCTAAAGATTCAAAAGAGAGCTTGCTTGTAGCGTAACCTATAGGGTCATACACCGCACCTACTCCTCTATTTTTCGTAATCTCCATGATTTTAGAAACGAAGTCTTTATCATTGTAGTTTATTGCGTATGTGCAGCCACTTTGTAAAGCTATCTTCATTTTTTCGTCAGAGCTTATAGAACCTATCACTACACCTTTTTTATCCTTTGCCCATTGGCATATTATTTGCCCCAAACCACCATTAGCTCCATGAACTAGTACAAAAGCACCAGGCCTGATTCTATAAGATTGATTAACTAAATAGTGAGCTGTCATACCTTTAAACAATACTGCAGCAGCAACTTCATCAGGTATATCATTCGGAATCTTTATCAAATATTTCTGGTGTACAATGCGCTTTTCACAATATGCCCCTGGAGGAGCTGTGCAATATCCAACTCTATCTCCAACCTTAAGTCCATCACTAATTTTTTTACCAAGCTTTTCAACAACTCCTACTGCCTCTACTCCAAGTACTGATGGCAGATCTTTAATTTTGCGTGTACCTTTTCTGTGTTCTAAATCATAACGATTTAAGCCGATAGTTGTATGACGTATTAAGACTTCCTCATCTTTTGGCTCACCTATGCTCTTATCTACAAATTCTAATACTTCTGGCCCCCCAGTTTTTTTAATTTGTATAGCTCTAACCATGATAAATGTAAGACAAAAACTTTAATTATGTTATCTAGCAATTAATATTTTGCAAAATGTTATTTAGAGTTTATACACTACATAAGCGTATTGTTAATAGTTTTGAGGCACAAATTATGACAAACAGAGAAACTTGGCTTTATGGTGTTTTATTCAATGTGTTGTGTGAAGTGGATGAAGATGACGATTTAGATACTAATAATAAAAATAAAAGAAAGGTTAAAATGTAAAATGCAAAAATCAGATAAAAAAGGAGACTATTGTAAATATTTATATACTTCTTGGGAAAAAAAGGATTTGATATTAATCACAGATTTGACTTGAAAGATTATGATGGCTTTCCAATAGATAGTCTTTTTTCCATCGCCATTAACTATAAACCGTACACTTTAACAAATCTAGCGCAAGTTTTAATAAAAGCAGGAACTAATGTGCAAAACGAAAAGGATATTTACATACCTGTGTTTTGACCCATTCTCCGGACATATTAAAGGCTCTCATAAAAGCGGGAGTGAATGATAGCCCAGATGAAAACTACAATGGAAACACTGCTTTAGAGTGTGTTGCTGAATTATATTGTAAGGATAAGTCAATTGAACGCAAAAATTGCTGTGAGATTCTAATTAAGCATACATTAGAAAAAAATCCCAACATAGAAATACCAGATTCTGTAAAAAATAATAAGGAGTTGGCTCAATGTTGGAATGCTTGTGAAGCAAATAATGAAGGATGGGAATTAGCAACAACGAACACTGAAACACAAGTAGTCAGTGTGCAAAAAGCAAATAAGAGCTCCTGCTCAATTCAATAGATGTATCGTACAACCTTGTTCGGATTACAATAGGAAAAGGTTTGTTATTTAAGCTTAAAAAACGTATATGATAGTGTTATTTCACTTAAATCTTTTGTACTATTGTCACGCATTATTTCAGGGTCTACGTAAAAGGATACGGGCATAGCCGCTTTTTGTTTTGGTAGCAGCATTTGCTCTTCAAAACAAAAGCATGCAACTTTATTGAAATATTTACCTGCTTTAAAAGGTGTGACATTATACACTGCCATTCCAAAAGAAGGCTGATCAGATAAATTTTTTGCATAATAAAATACTAAACTTTGTTGCCCTATATTTGTATCGATGTAGTTAGTTTCTGATTTAAATTCCCAAGGCAGACCGGACATTACATCAGCATTTAAGTAAATCCTGATTTTTTGGTCAGTTGCATTTATTGTTGCATTAGTTACTTTTCTCGTTGTGCCACCATATCCAGTAGCTTTACAAAAGATGCTATACAACGGTACTGAAGCATATGCAAGACACAGCATCAATACCACTAAAGATATTAGGAGGAAAACTATAGAACTTTTATTGTTTCCCCTTAAAAAGGAAATCATCTAATCCTTATTGTTGAACAAGTTAAGTAACCTGAGTAAATTGAGGAATATATTGATGAAGTCAAAGTAAAGATTAGTTGCACCAAGTATTGCCAGCTTAGTAGTTGCAACTTCTGAGCCATCATTATATCTATAATAAACATCTTTGATTCTCTGAGCATCGTATGCGGTCATTAAAGTAAACACTATCACTGATACAAATGATATTGCAAAATAGAGAGGACTGCTTCCAAGAAACAGATTAACTATAGATGCAATGATTAACCCCCAGATTCCCATAATCAAAAAAGAACCCATGCTGGTAAGATCTTTTTTTGTAGTATTACCATATAAAGCCATAGAACCAAACATGATCGATGTAATGAAAAATGCTCTCGCTATATTTTCTGCAGTATAAATTATAAAAATATGAGATAAAGAAATTCCCATTAAAACTGAGAATAGAAAAAATACAGTAAGTGTTGACTGAGCACTTAGGTGTTGAAGCCTAAAAGACATATAAAACACCAATGCAACTGGAGATAGCATTACCACAAGCGATAGAACAGGATTGGAATAAATCACCTGGAAAAGACCAGAAAACACTGTTAAAAACGCAACAAGCCCTGTAACACCTAAAGCTAAAGCCATATAATTGTATACTTTAGTTAGGTAACTCCTGAGTCCAGCACTATAATAAACGCCCTGAGAGCGAATATCCTGTTCGTTTTTCATATAAGACATATGTAACTCCTTATCATCTCTTGATGATATATTATAATACAATACAGCGTTTTTATCAAGTATAAAATGACATACTACAATTGAATGGTGTGGTATGCAATTAGAGAATTTCTTCCATAACTATAAGCAAATCGGTTTTCAGCAGCATTTAACTATTATAACAACCTCTGGCAATAGAAATTACTTTCACCATTCCCTCTATCATGATTTAAGGGGAATGGTGAAAGTAGTTTTTGCATTTACTAAAGCATTCTTCTTATAGATACTATACCAACAATCCACTATTTTTTCTATGTCTCGCGGTTTAACCTCCGGACCTATACTGATTCTAATTGAACATTCTGCTTGCTCTTTTGTTGCTCCCATTGCAAGCAAAACATGAGAAGGCCCAACTTTTCCAGAAGAACATGCAGAACCATTGCTGACTGCAATATTATTTAAGTCAAAGCACATGAGCTGCAGATCATTCTTCACTCTCGGCATATAAATGAAACTTGTATTTGGCAATCTTTTAGAATTTCTGCCAAAGATCTTGATATCACTGACAAGACTTAATAACCCATACTCCAATTGATCACGTAGCTTCTCTACTTCATCCATCTTTGATAGAAGATCTGGAATGTTTTGCAATGCAGCAGAAAGACCTACTATTGCAATAATGTTTTCTGTACCACCACGCAATCCTTTTTCTTGCCCACCACCTATTATGGTAGGTTCTATTACAAGCTTTTTGTCAAATATTAAAACTCCACTACCTGCTATACCACCAAATTTGTGAGCAGATAAAGTAAGTAAATCCACTCCTAAATCTTCCATATTTACTTTGATTTTCCCAACACTTTGAGCAGCGTCAGTGTGACAGATTGCCCCGAATTTATGTGCCATTTTAGCTATTTCCTTAACAGGCTGGATAACTCCAGTTTCGTTATTAGCCATCATCACTGAAATTATTACTTTATTCCCTTCAAGTTCGCTTAGAATTTTCTCTAGCTCTAAAAAGTCAATAATACCCTCTTGATTAACGGGTATTATATGTGGATTACATGCAGAATTAAGAATTGAAGGATGCTCTATAGCTGAAATTACATGCAGATAGCCTTTCATTCCTCTCATGACGAGGTTGTTTGCTTCAGTTGCACCAGACGTAAAAACTATTTCTTTACCATCTGGAATGCTAAGAGCATCACGTACGTTATCTCTTACCTCTTTAAGAATCTTCCTCGCTTCTTGTCCTCTTTTATGCAACGATGATGGATTTAGTGTTTGTTTCGACAAAATCTCAAGTATACTTTTTTTTACATTTTTACTCACTGGAGCAGTTGCATTATAATCAGCATACACGCAACTACTTTCTTCCAGAGAGAATAAACTCACAGGCTTATTTGTCACTTACCATCAACCAATTATGTATGTTAACTTTAACACGATAAAAATTTATTGCAAAAACAGGGAAATTAATACATAATTAATAAACAATTTACATTATCAACACCTGTCAAAACAGGTTTTTATTAGGAGTTATCATGGTAGAAGTCTTTTTAAATAATTCAACAAAAAAGATAGAAGGTAGATACCATCAAAGCAAAGATACCAATGCACCAGTTGTGCTAATTTTACATCATCACCCTCAATATGGTGGTAGTATGGATAGTAAGATTATACATACTATATATGAATCTTTTATCGATAATAACTTTTCTGCATTGACAATTAATTTTCGTGGTGTCGGAAAATCTACCGGAACTTTTGATAAGGGTATCGGAGAATTAACTGATGCTGCAGTAGCTATTGATTGGCTTCAGGAGCATAACTCTAACAATGTTCCAATTTGGATAGTTGGTTTTTCTTTTGGAGCATGGGTAGCTATGCAATTGACAATGCGCCGTCCAGAGATAGTAAGTTTTGTTGCCCTTTCTCTTCCAGCAACTAAGTACGATTTCTCTTTTCTCTCTCCTTGCCCAGTTCCTGGACTTATAATACAAAGTAATAATGATACAATTTCAGAAGAAAGCGATGTAACAGAATTAGCACAAAGGTTAATAAATTCGGTAAAAAATAACCATATGGAATACCATATAGTAGACGATACTAACCACTTTTTAAGGGATAAAGAAAAGGAAGTAGCTCAAATTATAGATAATTATATAAAACTACGCTTAAACAGTGCAGTCACTTCCTCCAAAAAAGTTAAAAAAGAGATAAGGGTAAAAGAATATGCCTAACTTTACAAATGAGAGAAATGAACGTATTAATATAAATAAAAAAAGTCTTGTTATGTTTAGGCAATTATTATTTCTCGTTTTAGCGATGTTTATGCTTTCAGGATGCTTCCTAAGTAAACAGCGTAAGTTAAAGAGTCCGTGTATAAAAAGCAATGAAAGTATTTCGTGCGAATTATACTCCGTTAATGATCATTGGTTAAATAAGTACAAGTTATAGGTAGCTTTGTATTGCTTCTTCCATTCACAACTTTACTAATGATCGGTTTTTTAACTGAAAAATGTGATCTGCTTTTTCTGCAAGGATATAGTTGTGTGTTACTATAAGCATAGAGCTGTTATTTTCCTTTACATATGAATGTAACAGCAAAAATACATTCAAAGAATTTGTTGGGTCTAAATTTCCCGTTGGCTCATCTGCAAGTAAAAGCTTTGGAGAGTTTACAATGCTTCTTGCAATTGCAACCCTCTGCCTTTCTCCACCAGAAATTTCAGATACCATACTACTTGCTTTATTTTCCAGACCAAATTTTTCCAATATTGCTTGCGATTTTTTTTTTGCTTCAGCTTTGCTTTTTCCTGCAATGAGCTGAGGAAGCATAACGTTTTCCAACACTGATAACTCTTGTAATAAATAGTGAAATTGATAAACAAAGCTAAGAAAATTTCTTCTTACATGAGTTTTATGCTTATTACTGGCTTGTGTGCAATTTATTCCATCTATCGTCACTATACCTAAAGTTGGCTCATCCAATAGACCTGCAATTTGTAATATAGTTGTTTTTCCTGATCCTGAACTACCAATCAATGCAACTACTTGCCCTCTTGTAATCTTCAGGTTGATATCTTTTACAATGGCAGGACTTTTTTTGAAGCTCTTACTCACAGAAGCTAGCTCTAGTGCTACATCACTGTCCATATTATAAAAAGATCCAGGAGGGAGAATTAGACCGAGAAACTGTTACCACACCCACATCGAGACTTAGCGAGAGCATTCTTGATTTGAAAACCAGAACCACTTAGATCTTCAGTATAATCTATAGTTGAATTATTTAAAAATTTCGCTGAACAATTATCAACCATTAACACAGGGTTTCCATTCTCATCATTAATTACTATATCTTTACCTTTTTCACTAAAACTGAAGTGGCTTCTATAATCCTCGCTATCTTCGTCATCATCAAAATCGTCGTCTTCATCATCGTCAAAATCGTCACCCAAAGACATCTTCTTATTTATTTGATCCATAAGAAAATTATACTTGAAGCCAGAGCATCCACCACCTGAAACTGCAACCCGCAAAACAGAACTCTCATCTCCTTCCTGTTCTACAAGGGAGTGGATTTTCCTTAATGCATTGTCAGTTAAGCTAATATTGTAATCTGTTGACATAACAACCACCGTTCATTATTGATAACTTATTATAGTAGAAATTTTACATGTCAAACAATAATTTTCTATTAAGTTACGCGTGCTTTCCAAATAAAACAAAAGGAAGAAAATTTAAAGAGCCAGAAGATGAAAATCGCAGCTGCTTTCAGCGTGATAGGGACCGAATTATTCACTCTAATGCGTTTAGGAAACTAGGATACAAAACACAAGTTTTTATCAATTATGAGCATGATTACTATCGTACTCGGCTAACTCATAGCCTTGAAGTTGCACAAATTGCAAGATCCATCGCACGCAGGCTCAGATTAGATGAGGACATCACTGAATGCATAGCGCTTGCACATGACCTTGGTCATCCTCCATTTGGTCACACAGGTGAGAATGCTCTAGTTCAAATTGATAACGAGAAGTATAAGTTTGATCATAACGTTCAAGCTATAAGGATTTTAACTTATCTTGAACAAAAACATGCTGACTTTAATGGCATGAATCTAAGTTGGGAAGTGATTGAAGGTGTTGCAAAGCATAACGGTCCCTTGCTTGGTCAAAACGCGGAGTCTTCTACAAATAATCAGCTGTTATTAAAATATAATGAAAAATATGATCTAAAACTTGAGGAATTTTCAAGCATTGAAGCACAAGTTGCTTCAATTGCCGATGATATTGCTTACAGTGTTCACGATCTTGATGATGCACTCAGGGCAAATTTAGTAACCATCGAAGATTTGCTCGATGTTCCTTTAATTGGCAAAATGTTCAAAGAAGTAAAAAGCGAATATTCAGAATTGGCCCAAAGTAAACTCATACATGAATCACTGAGTAAAACTATAGGGATTATGATAAATGATGTCGTTTTTCAGACTGAAAAAAATATTAAAGACTACAAAATAAAAAGCGTAGAAGATGTAAGAGGTCTAAATACAATGCTAGTCACATTTTCACCAGAAGTTGCAAATGCCACAAAAGAGATGAAAAAATTTAACATGGAAAAAATATACAGAAGCTATAAATTGAATAGAACAATGAACAAAGCAAAACGTATAGTACAGGAGCTTTTTCAATGCTTTTATGAAAACCCAGGGTTATTACCTATAGAGTGGAACAAGCTTGCTTGTGAATCTCAGCGTTCAGTAATAATATGTGATTATATCTCAGGTATGACAGATAGATTTGCCATACATGAGCACAGAAGAATTTTTGATACCTCATACGAAATGACTTCTTTCTAATGACCGATGATTATTTCATGTCGATCGCATTAAAACTTGCAGAAAAAAGTCTTGGAAGTGTTGCACCAAATCCCGCTGTTGGATGTATCATTGTAAAAGATGGTATGATAATTGGTGAAGGCTACACAGGAATCGGTGGACGTCCACATGCAGAAGTAGTTGCTTTACAAAATGCTAAAGACTTAACTCATGGTGCAACTATGTACGTCACTCTCGAACCATGCTGCCACTTTGGAGTTACAGAACCTTGCACTACAGAAATCATAAAATCAGGAATAAGAAAGGTAGTGATTGCAGCAATTGACCCAGATAATAGAGTTTTAGGCAGAGGCATAAAAGCCTTAGTAGATGGAGGAATTGAAGTTGAGCAAGGGATTATGCAAAAAGAGGCAGAAGTATTGAATGTCGGTTTTTTCACCACTAAAGAATTTCATAGACCATTCATAGCTTGCAAAATCGCAACAACTCTTGATGGAAAAATCGCAACATTTACAGGTGATAGCAAATGGATAACAAGCGAAAATACGAGAAATTGGGTACATGAGCTCAGAGCAAAATATGATGCAATTATGATTGGCAGTAGTACCCTTATCAATGACGATCCACTCTTAACTTGCAGATTACCAGGACTCGAAGACAGGTCGCCAATAAGGCTAATTATCGATAGCCAAGGGAAATTGAAGGAAGAGCATAATATTGCAAAAACTGCAGACAAAGTAATAACTTGGGTAATCACAAATAAGGAAGTAGAGAGAAAAATAAAAGACATTAATTATTTGATAGTTAATACACCTCCTGTCATCCCAGTGCCCAGACCAGAAAACTTCAAGCAATTGCATAATGAAAACTGGTCACGCGCTGGAATGACATCGGAACCTGATGTTATTGGCAAAGTCTGCTTAAAGGACATGGCATCAAAACTTGTTTCAGAAATTGGTATAACAAGGTTATTAGTTGAAGGTGGAGGAATATTAATTACAGAGCTACTGAAGTATAATTTAATCGACAGGCTGATAATCTGCCGTAGTGGTAAAATTTTAGGTAACGATGCAACTCCTTTTGTAGGGAATTTAGGGATTCAATTCATTAACAACTGCTATCAGTTCAAAAAAGCAAAGGTAATAGATTTTGATGAGGATGTAGCTGAGGTGTGGGATAGGCTATTGTAACTTTTACAGATCCAGATGAAAGGAGAAAAAAAGAGGTAGAAAATCTACCTCTGATTATGCTAATTTATTTTTGATCACTGATACCAAGCTCAGTCTTAAATTGCTGTTTAACAGCATCATCTGCAAGTCCATTAAGTAATGTTTCTACACCTTTACTCTCGTCACCTTGAGGTCCTTTATCGCCAACTGGTCCTTTATCACCTTCAGGTCCTTTATCGCCAACTGGTCCTTTATCACCCTTAGCATTTTCTATTGCATTCATTTGCTGGTATGAAGCATAAGCTGCTGCGGCAAAATATACAGCGGCAATAAATAGAACTGCAATTCCAGCAGGGCTAGCAATAAGTGCTAAAGATGCAGGTCCAGCAATTACTTTAGTAGCAATCAATACTGTTGTTATTGCTGCTGCTAAAGATGCAGTTGCAACTGTACTTTCAATACTCATTTTTGTTATGGGTGCTATATTTTTCAATTTCCATATAGTAGGCATAATAACTTCCTCCTTAATTAAGGTTTATAAAAAGTTAATTGTATATTAACAATGCACACTAGTCAAGCATTTTTATTAACAACTTAATATTTTATCTACTTTCTAAATTGTTACTAATTATGTAAGATTGATACATGGTAAATGGCTGGCTGAATCTTGATAAACCAACAGGAATGAGTTCTGCACAAGCTGTAACTCAAATTAAAAGGATTTTTGGAATAAAAAAAGCTGGTCATCTGGGAACACTTGATCCTTTGGCTTCAGGTATATTACCGATCGCTCTTGGTGAAGCAACAAAAACTATACCGTATTTATCTTGTAACTTAAAGGCATACAATTTCACAATCAAATGGGGAAAGCAAACAACTACGGACGATTTAGATGGTGATATTATTAGAACTAGCACTATAAAACCTCAGTATAATCAAATAAATTGTGCAATTAAGGATTTTATTGGGGAGATAATACAGACTCCTCCTCAATTTTCAGCAGTAAAAATTAAGGGAGCAAGAGCATATAAGTTGGCAAGAAGTGGGCAAAGGGTGAATATAAAGCCTCGACAAGTCAAAATACATGAACTGAAATTGATCTCTGTTGATACCACAAACAATAGTGCTGATTTTTCTATGACGTGTGGTAGCGGTGTATATGTGAGATCAATTGCTCGGGATCTTGGAGTAACATTAAATTGCTTTGGACACATTACAAAACTAAGAAGAAGTATGGTAGGTGATTTTAGAGAAACTGAATCAGCGACAATTGAACGGCTTATTGAAAAAAATACAACAGTCCATCCTTTGGTGTCATTCCAGCGCGTGACGCTGGAATCTAGAAAAAAAGAAGAAGAGTGGATCCCAGTGTCAAGCATTGGGATGACAGAAGATGATGTAGTAATAGGAAGTAATACAAAAAGTTTCATCATCCCCATTGAATCGGCTTTAAAATCGATGTTCAAAGTTGAAATTTCCCTAGAGGAAGCGAAGAAAATCAGAAAAGGTCAAGGAATTATATTAAATAACTTGCGTGGTTTAAAGAATTATGATATTTTTTGTACGATAGTGGGTAATGTACCTATTGCAATTTGCAGTTTTACTCATGGTTATGTGAAGCCTATTCGTGTTTTTAATATTTTGAAATGAGGTTTAGATGTCAATAACATCCCAAAAGAAAAAAAGTTTGATTAGTACATATGCAATTAAAGAAGATGATACAGGTTCATCTTTTGTACAGTGTGCAATTTTAACCGAGAGAATCAGTAATTTAACTGAGCATTTTAAAACGCATAAGCATGACCACAATTCTAAGCGCGGTTTACTTATATTGATAGGTAGAAGGCGCAAGCACTTAAATTATATAAAACGTAAATTTGGTAATGAAGCCTATCAAGAGTTAATAGAGAAGTTAGGCATTAGAAAATAATCGAGGAATTTTGTATGTTTAAAATTATAAAAAAATCTATAGATTGGGAGGGGCGTACCTTATCTTTAGAAACTGGGAAAATAGCACGTCAAGCTGATGGTTCAGCAGTTGTAAATTATGGAGATACTTCTATCTTAGTCACTGTTGTACGAAAAAAGAAGGAAGAAAGTGTTGATTTTCTCCCTTTGAATGTGCAGTTTATTGCAAAAAGTTATGCCATGGGTAAGATTCCTGGTGGTTTTTTTAAAAGAGAAGGAAAACCATCTGATAGAGAAACTTTAATTTCAAGAGTAATAGACAGAAGTATAAGGCCGTTATTTCCTGAAGGTTTTCATGATGAAATTAGTGTAGTATGTAATCTATTAACTTACGATACAGTCAATTCTCCTGAAGTACCAGCATTGATAGGCACCGTCGCAGCTCTTGCAATTTCTGGTGTTCCTTTCCACTTTACTATAGCTGGAGTTATGGTCGGTTGTGATGAAAATAACAATTATATACTCAATCCTTCCGTTCAAGAGATGAAAGCAAGCAACTTGGATCTGTTTTTGTCTGGTGATGAAAATTCGATCTTAATGGTCGAATCAGAAGTCAAAGAGCTCTCTGAAGAGAATGTTCTTGACGCAATAAAATTTGGTCATGAATATCTTCAACCTGTTATTAAGCTTATAAAAGAATTTGCTGATACAGTAGGCAATAAACCTGAAAGCTTTGCCCCTATTGATATATCAGATATAACTCAAGAACTTGAAAAATATCGCAAAGACTTTGAAGAAGCATATTCAAAAACAGTAAAACAAGAGCGAGTTCAAGCTCTAGAAGTAGTCAGGAATAATATATTGAATACTCTTAAAGAAGCTGGAAAAGACGAAAAGTTAATTACTTATGCAGTAAAAAGCTTTGAAAGATCTTTAGTGCGTGAAATGATTAGAAAGAAAAGTGTGAGGATAGACAGCCGTAAGTATGATGAAATACGCCAGATAGAAATTGAGGCTGACATTCTACCCAAGACTCACGGTTCTGCGCTATTTACAAGGGGTACCACTCAGGCACTAGTTGTTACTGCTCTTGGTACTACACAAGATGAGCAAATTGTGGATGACATTGAAGGGGATAGACGTGAACATTTTATGTTGCATTATAATTTTCCTCCATTTGCTGTTGGAGAGGCTTCTGCTATACGCGCACCAGGAAGGAGAGAAATTGGTCATGGTAAACTTGCTTGGAAAGCAATTCATCCTGTTTTACCTGATAAATCTGAATTTCCTTATACAATAAGGGTAGTATCTGAGATTATGGAATCTGATGGTTCTTCTTCTATGGCAACAGTTTGTGGAACTTCCATTGCATTAATGGATACAGGTGTGCCAATAAAGGCTCCCGTTGCGGGAATTGCTATGGGTCTCATCAAAGACAAAAATGAACATATAATACTTTCTGATATACTGGGCGATGAAGACTATCTTGGTGATATGGATTTCAAAGTAGCAGGAACTAGCGGAGGGATTACAGCACTGCAGATGGATATGAAAATTCCTGGTATAAGCTTTGAAATTGTTGAAAAATCTTTAGAACAAGCAAAAGCCGGAAGATTACATATCTTAGAAAAAATGAATGCAGTAATTTCAGAACATCGTAAGGATATAAAAGATCATGTACCAAGAGTGTTATCGTTTTATATAGATAAAGATAAAATTTCTGCAGCTATTGGTGCTAAAGGAAAAAATATACGCAGTGTATGTGAAAGAAGTAATGCAAAAATTGAAATAGGGGATGACGGTAAAGTTTCTGTTTTTGCCATTAGTAGTACTGAAGCTGAAGCTGCAAAGAATATGATGATTGATTCAATAACAGAACTAGAACAAGGTTCTATAATTGATGCTAAGGTTGTAAATATAGAGAAGTCTATTGTAGAGCTTGAGCTTCCTAATGGAAGGAAAGGAAAAATGCATATAAGCGAAGTAGCTAATCAACATGTAGAGTCTATTGAGGACATACTTAAACAGGGTGATACCTTCAAAGCTTTGGTAATTGATTTTGAAAAAGGTGGGTGCCCAAAATTGTCAAGACGTCGTGTTGATCAAGAAACAGGCGAATTTTTTGAAGGTAAGCTTTACAATGAAGAAAGGAGAGATGGTTTAAATAATAGGGATAATTATCATAACAACTCGTTTAATAAAAAACCTGGAGCGAATTATAATAGGCCTACTCGTCCTCGTTCTGGTTTTAGTAATAGAAGTAGGCCAAAATTTGGTAATAATGATTCATCATCAGGTTTTTATTGAGAATGGAGTTACTTTCTATCATCCTAATATCTGTAGGAAAATGTCATGTCAGTAACCAGACACTGGCATCCAATAATTTTATTAAATTTGCTAGTTTATGTTAAAATACAACGTTTCTGATGATGATAGAAAAATGGATCCCAGTGTCACGCACTGGGAGTTACTATGCAAATTGCCTAAAAATTGCAACGGTTGTATGTCCAAATACTGGGATCCAGGAATTTTTTAAACTAACAAAATAATAAAAATGGTTTGTATTATCTATAGAATTATAACAACGGATTTTTAAGATCATTTACAGCTTTTTTCATATCTTCAGCTTTAAATATTGCCGACCCTGCAACTAAAATATCTGCACCTGCTTTTATTATATCAGCTGCGTTAGAAAAGTTAACTCCACCATCTACTGAAACTTGCGTTTTAAGGTTACGTTCTTGTATCATTTTCTTCACGGTAGATATCTTACTCAACTGCGAATGAATAAACTCCTGTCCTCCAAATCCAGGATTGACTGTCATAATTAGCACAATATCTAGCTCATCTATTATATATTCAAGCACGCTTGGAGAAGTTGAAGGAACAATTGAAACTCCAACTTGTATTATTTTTTTTGTATTGTTTTTATATGATTTTATCTTTCTTACTAGCCTCTCAAGATGTATCTCTGCTTCTGCATGTATAGTAATAATATCAGCACCAGCATTTATAAAACTTTCAATATGTTCACCAGGAGATTTAATCATTAAATGCACATCAAAAGGAAGATTGCTATATTTACGTATTGCAGAGATAACATTTGGACCTACTGTAATATTTGGAACGAAATTTCCATCCATAACGTCTATGTGTATATAATCTACATTCAAGTCGCTAATTCTTTTTACTTCCTCCCCTAATTTTGCAAAGTCTGCTGAAAGTATAGAAGGTGCAATTTTAATACCCATAGACTACTTTTTACCAAAAATAAAAAAAGTAACTTATTTTTTAAACTCTGTCATCCCAATACTATATTAATCTCATTTAGAAATTTTTGTATCCGTCCAGATGCATGTGAAACCAGTCCTTTATTTTTCTCTGCCCATACATCTGGCCATTGTAATACTCATTAGACTTCTTTCTTCGCCTTTTCTAAATATTCCAACACAGTTTCATGCAGCGCAGTCCAAGACATTTTCTTTTCCATATTCGGTATAAATTTTTGTTTCCAAGTGTCCTTAAATTCTTGAAACCACTGCTTCTCAAAGTTTTGGAAATCAGATAAAACTTCTGACCTAAACCCATTAATTAAATTCGAGACTTCTATAGCCTTTTCAGGGCTTATAGACTTAAAAGACAATATTTCATTCTTTAAAACATCTAGCTTCTCAAATGAATTAAGCTTAAATGGAATATAAAGCGAGGATCTTATATTATACCTTAGATAAGAGTCGTAATATAGCTTAATCTTGTACATGAGCGTAGCAAATGCACTAGAAGAAATATTATTTTCATATTCTGCAAGAGAAGATAATAAACGCTTGTAATCCTCTTCATTCAAAAATGGTAGCTTTAAGCTTAATTTAGTTTTATCACTTAAAGATAAGAATTCACTAAAAATAAGATTACTATACTTAACTAAAAATTCAGGCAAAATATCTTCTTGTTCTAATTTTAGAGGCAAGTCTTTTCTAATCTCTTTCGGCAAGTGATGCATGGAAAACTGATTGATAACCCACGCAAAATTTTCATCAAACTCATTTGAGTAATTAGCATTATTGTCAGGAAAAACCATATTACCTTCCCTATCATTCCAAGGCAGTATTTTATAAAAAAAACCGTTTAACCTTTTTTTTAATTTCAAAATATTTTCACTCTTATCGCCTACCTTATACAAAACCTCATTTACTTTTTGTTCTGCGTCTTGAGGACTGATTCTATCACCTATATGCAATCCGATACTACTTTTCTCTAATAATTCCCAATCAAATAACTTATGTGGATCAGGCTTACGCATTGCGTAACCTTCAATTGCTGAGTTGTACACTATAGTACCTATCTCAGCGTGACTAAATATCATATCTTTTCTAATCTTAAAGCGCTTCATTAGGTACAAAAGCAGATCTTTGACAGATTTCATTTGCTCTTCTGGAAAAGGCTCAAGCCCTGTGTTTACAATCTCTATACCTATAGAATAATCATTCAGTTTTCGTAGCTCTTCAACCACATTATCTACTTGAACTTTCGCATAACTTATACCAGCATGCCATGCTCGTTTTTCAAGTGGAACCATCAGAGTAATGCTACCATCTCTATCAACAATAAGCTGTACTGATATCCCTGAAGAATTTAATGCGCATTTTGTGCTTTTTAATGTTGGAGATTCGGTATGATGCACTACCACCATCAACACTTTTTTGCTTTCTCTATCATCATAATTTGAACTTGGTGCAGGATCTAAAAATATTGGATTCTTTAATGATGTTTTCAAATCTTGAAAATCGTTCTCGATATCAATTAAGCAAGGTTGCTGTCCATATACAAGAGGCGCTACAAGCAGCAACAGAAATAAAACAGACAAACATTTTTTTACTATAAGTCTCATGCAGCTTTACAAATTGCCCACAATATAACTAAATTAACATAATACGCATAAAATGTTTACTTTTTTTCAGCTAATCAAGGCTTGCTACAGCTACAATTAGTACTTTTATCATTACATTTTGGTGTTAAGTCAGGATAGAACGTAAGTATAGCGTCATTCTTTCTCACAAACACTGATTGATAATTGGCATCTTCCATTTTATACAGACACATTCCATCTTCTCCCAATTCCTTAAACGCCTTAGTTGCAGAAACTAAAATATCATCAGCATGAAGGTTATGTGCATACCCATTTGGGCACTTAACTTTTACTTCTCCACCCTTACCTAAGTATTTCATTCCAAACGTGTAAACAGGTGGCTTAATATCTAATTTATTGCACAGAGATTTATTACCCCAAATTGCACCCGCCCACTTATTTTCTTGAGCTTCAACATATCTACCTACAAAATGCATACCACCAAGTCCCAATCTATCTGGTTCACCACAAAAAATATGTCCAAATCCTATAGTTTCTTTCTCAACTCCGCTATTTGTAAACCAAATCTTAGTCAATTCATCTTTAAATAACCCCAAGCCTGCATTTGGTGTAGCCACTTGATGATCGAGCTTATCGTATATCCTTTTCACCACTTCTTGATGCTGCGGACAATCGAGCAAAATTCTAAAATCTTCTTGATCAGGGTGTGTTCCCCAATCTCCACAAACTCTTAATACTCCTCTATCAAAATCAGTCAGCTCCGGAAGTGGTGGAATATAGTCTGGATCTGAAGAATCTGTTTTGAAAAACGGCTCAAAGCCAATTTGTGAATTTGCATCATTGAGATAATGCTCCTTAATGTAAAAAACAAATCCTATTACTGGTATTATTAAGCACAAGATTAACTTAGCTATTTTCGACATAATCATATTCATAAAGAAGCTAGGTTATAAGCAACAACTTAAAAAAGTTTTAATCTAATGTTGATCGCAGTCCTGGCATCTCATCACCACTTAGCCAACTTAAAAACGCTCCCCCACCAGTTGAAATATATGTAAAATCTTTATCGGCAAGACCTGCAGTATTTATTGCAGATAGACTATCTCCTCCTCCTATTACACTGGTTAATTTTCCTTCGTGTGTCAAATCACTTACTACTCTCATCACCTCTACTGTACCATTTGCAAAAGCTGAATGTTCAAAAACACCAATAGGTCCGTTCCACAGCAGAGTTTTACTGCTTGCTATTATACCGCTTATTGTGCTTAAAGTTTGAGGTCCGATATCTAAAATTATATCATCATCCAAAACGGATTCGGTTTTTCTTAAAACGCCAGTGCTATAATCAGAATTTACTGCAACCAAAACGTCTTCTGGCACAACTATTTTGCAATTGTTTTTATTTGCCGTCTCAACAATATCGTGCAGAAGATCATCAACGCCATTTTGAAAAAAAGACTTGCCTATATTAACTTTATTAAATAACAAAAAATTATTAGCAATTGCGCCGCCCAGAATAAGGTAATCAACCTTTTCTGCTAGCTTTATAAGCATTTTTATTTTAGTTGATATTTTAGCTCCACCAACTATCGCAGTAATAGGTTTAGCGTCAAACGATATAGCTTGCTCAAGATACTTTAGCTCATCTTGCAAGCAAAATCCTGCATAAGAAGGTAAAAATTCCGTAATGCGTGAAATAGAAGCGTGAGCTCTGTGAGAGCAAGAAAACGCATCATTTATATATATATCTGCTAGAGATGCTAATTGTTTAGCAAAATTTGAATCATTCTGCTCTTCTTCTTTATAAAACCTCAGATTCTCTAGTAATATTATATCTCCTCCATCCATCGCATTTATTGCTCTTTGTACTCTCTCACCAATACAATCATCAACAAATTTCACTTCTTTGCTTAGCAGCCGCGATAAAGTTTCAACTACGTTTTTTAGCGATAAGTTACTATCTTTGGCTTTTGGACGCCCAAAATGTGAGATAACAATAACTTTTGCACCCGCATTTGCCAAATACTGAATGGTAGGTAGCGCTCTCAAAATACGAGTGGCATCACAAATTCTTCCATTTTTTATAGGAACATTGAAGTCAACCCTGAGCAGAACATTTTTATTGTGAAAATCACAACTCTCTATGCTAGGTACATTTATCATAAAATTAAAGAGCTATAAAATCACTATACAATAGTTTAATCCAAAGTAAAGGAAGGAAATTCCAATGCTAAATAAATTAATAAATAGGAAAATTACTACAAATACTTTCAACTTTATTTTTCACTGCTTTTTCAACATCAGGGCTATTTCCATCAATTAATCCCTGAATTATTTCATTTATCAGATCAGCTATCTCTTTAAAATCTTTTTTCTCAAGTCCGCGTGTTGTCTCAGCAGCGGTACCAAAACGGAGCCCTGAAGTAATGGTTGGTTTTTCTGTGTCAAATGGCACGGAGTTTTTATTGCAGGTAATGCCAGCTCTTTCAAGGCTATTCACAACGTCTTTTCCAGTCAATTTCCGTGATCTTAAATCAACTAGCACTATATGAGAGTCAGTGCCACCGGTTATAATGTTCAGCCCATGCCCTTGCAGCGCTTGAGCTAACACTTTCGCATTTTCCACAACTTTTTTACTATAAGTTTTAAACTCTGGCGCTAATGCTTCCTTAAATGCAACAGCTTTTGCAGCTATCACATGCATAAGTGGCCCACCTTGCAATCCTGGAAAAACTGCAGACTGAATTTTTTTACGTAACGCTTCATCATTTGTCATTACCACTCCACCACGAGGACCACGTAGAGTCTTGTGAGTTGTAGAAGTTATAATATGCGCATATTTGGCAGGTGATGGGTAACAACCTGCAGCAATAAGCCCTGAATAGTGAGCAATATCTGCAAGCAGATATGCACCAACTTTATTCGCAATTTCACGAAAGCGCTCGAAATCTATTTCTCTTGGATAAGCAGAAGCACCAGCAATGATTAGCTTCGGTTTATGCTCTAGCGCTAGCCTTTCCACCTCATCCATATCAAGCAGGTAAGTGTCTCTATTAACTGTATACTGGATCGACTTAAACCACTTACCAGAGAGGCTCGGCTTCGCACCGTGAGTTAGATGTCCACCGCAGTTCAGTGACAATCCAAGTATTGTATCACCCGGAGTAAGTAGTGAAGCAAACACTGCTTGATTTGCCTGAGAACCAGAATGAGGTTGAACATTTGCAAATTTAACACCAAATAGCTTACAAAGCCTACCTATAGCTAGATCTTCAATTTCATCCACATACTCACAACCACAATAATATCTCTTACCGGGATAACCTTCTGCATATTTATTGGTCAGAAAAGAACCTTGAGCTTCCATAACTGCTTTACTTGCAAAATTTTCCGACGCAATCAGTTGCAACTGTGATTTTTGTCGCCGCAGTTCTTTCTCTATAGATTGATAAACTTCATCATCAAAAGACTTCAGACTACTTTTAGAGTCACAAATCCTTTCTGAAACACTTGTCATAAGAACTTTTCTTTAACCACATAAATCCAAAAACAGCTAAAAGCAAACATATAGGAATAATTGATATTGCTTTTACTAGTAACTCAGTACCATACACAGGATTTCCTTGTACTACCATTCCATTCCAACATAAATCTATTATTTTTGCAATTCCTGTATGAAAAAAATAGCCAAAAACCATAACTATCATGTTTGATATGGCTGTGGCCAAGCCTACCAAGTTATTGTTCACATAACTTATTGCTTTGTAAATAGTAATTACCTGATAACCAGACGCAAAGCCGATAACAAGAAGTGCAGGTAGTGCAATATATAAACCTCCAGCTTGTATAAAAAGCAAGAGGAAGCTAACGATCATTGCAAAAGAACATGCAATAATTGCCTCGTAATGTTTGTCTGGGTATTTCTCTAGTAAATAAGATAAAAAGAATGATCCAGCTCCCATACCTATAAACATAAGGGAAGAAAGCGAAGATGCCAGATCCCCGGTCATTTGATATGCTTCACATAAGAACGCTTTTGCCCAACCATCAGCAAAACCTTCTAATGGTCCAACCATTAAGCCACCAAAAAAGCTGATTAGAATGATATGTTTATTGAAAAGTACAGTCTTTAAATCTTGAAGTATGTTGTCATTTCTACTCTCCTCTATGTTACTTTTTGGCGTTATTAAAAGCAACAACAGAGCAAGCAAACAACCAAACGCTGAGAAAGTATATATAACATAATTCCAACCAAATTTATTGAGCAAAAAGTCTAGAGGTAATCCACCATAAATAGCTCCCAGTAACCCTATTATTATAGATAAACTAGCCATCCTTGCTGATTTTTCTTGTGAGAAATACATACTTGCAACTTTAAAGAGTCCAATTGCCGAAGCAGATGACCCAACTCCAACAATCATTCTACCAAGTATTGAGTAATACCACTCGTCAAAGCATATTAGGGGTAATGTTCCAGCAAACGTTAAGACAATACATGCAGGTAAAACAAACTTTGGCCCAAATCTATCAAGGGCAAGACCAACAGGTATATGAGCAAGCGTATAGCCTATATAATATAGCCCACCAAATTGACCAACATCTGTAATACTTATGTTAAATTTTGTTATTAATTCAGGCGCGATTATATTTGGAATTACACGCAATATATACTGGTATGCATAAAATAGTGATGCTAGCAACCATATGAAAAAATTTCTCTGCAATGCTAATATTACCTAAAAAACAGAATTATAGGTATTTTATCAGCAAGGAGCAACACTTTTGTAAATAGCTACTCTAATCCGAGTATCTTTCTTAAAAGAGACCTTTTAGCATATCTATAACTGGTTCATGGATAAGGTATATGAAAAAAATTATACCACAGATGATAAGGATTTTTATAATTTTACCCTTGTTCATCTTAAGCTTTATTTTTTTTACTATAAGTTTTAGTTTTGTTACAAAATTCATTTTACTTACGCTTTTATTTCGTGATAACAATTATATTTTAAATAGTATAATTTTTAGTAAAACTTGGCTTTAGAGACGTCTAAGTTAACTTAATATTAACCTTTTCGCGTGTAAAATATAACATAAAAGCAAGGTGAGTGAATGAACATAGATACAATAGACAATACGCTACAAAACTATATAACAAAATACATTGAACAAACATTTGCCGCACACACAGGCAATAGATACGACAAGTTATACAGGGAACTTTTAAGTAGCGCAGAAGAAATAATAAAACTTACCGTAAACGAAGCAAAACAATATGATAAAAGCCTAGAAGAACTACGTAATAATTCAATATTTCACGATAAGAAATTTATTCAAGCTGTTGCTAAACACCAGATATTAGAATTTCTGAATACTCATCCAAAGAAGAAAGAAATCGTTGCAGAATTTAAAAATGAACATCATATCAACGAAAGTGATTTAAAAATTTTAAAGGAAGGAAAAGATTTAGTGAATAAAATAAACGACATTAACTTAATTCAACAAAATGAGAAAAGTGAAATATTGAACATTAGAAAGGTACTTTCTAAATCAATAGGAATGCCCTCTTCGAGAACTGAAAAATCCAAAGCAACTTTAGTAGAAAGTCCTGAGATGGTAAAATAGACACATCTAACTTTTCCTAATTGGAAAATACTTTTAATCCTATGATACCCAGTACTACCAAAGCAAGGGAAAATAAACGCCCAAAATTTACTGGGTCATTAAAAAACATTATTCCTATTATTGCTGCACCTATAGAGCCTATACCAGTCCAAACTGCATAAGATGTACCAAGGGGAATAGACTTCATTGCTAACGATAGCCAGTAAAGACTTACAGAACCGCTAACTAAAATAATTACTACAGGTATAACACGAGTAAAGCCATTGCTATATTTCAGTGCTGTGGTCCATATTATTTCAACCAAACCAGCTAATAGCAAATATACCCACGCCATAAATCAACTCTATCTTACTGAAATATTATACATAAGAATATTAAAAAGTTAACTTAGCATTTCACATGCTTTAATAATACTATTACATCCAATTTCTAATTGTTCCTGAGAGGTTGCATAAGAAATTCTGATAAAATTTTTCAGACCAAACGCAATTCCTGGAACAACAGCAACTAAATGGTCTTCCAACAAATATTCAGCAAAATCAAGATCACTATTTATTACTTTACCACTTTTCGTGCTCTTACCCAATAAACCTTCACATGCGACAAACAAATAGAATGCACCTTGTGGAATAGATGCTGACAATCCTGAAGCAGAATTTAGCTTTTTTACTACAAAATCTCTACGATCCCTAAAGATTCTTGTTCTTTCTTTCAAAAAACTATGATCACCGTTTAACGCTTCAACTGCTGCTGCTTGTGCTATTGAATTTGGGTTAGAAGTGCTTTGAGACTGCAGCGTAGAGATAGCTTTTATCACATCACTACTACCTGCAATATACCCTATTCTCCAACCTGTCATTGCATAGGCTTTTGATACTCCATTGACCACAAAAACTCTATCATAAAGCTTCGGCTCAACCTGAGCGATAGTAAAAAATTTTTCGTCGTATATTATATGCTCATAAATATCATCTGTAACGACATTCACATGTGAATATTCAAGCAACATTTGTGCTATGTCTTTCAATTCATTACACGTGTACACAGCTCCTGCAGGGTTGTTCGGTGAGTTAAGAATTAACCACTTAGTTTTTTCATTTATTTTGCTTTTCAATAATCCCGGTGTTAGTTTAAAATTTTGTCTACATTCTACTACAACTGGCAAGCCGCCAAAAAGACTTACCATATCAACATATGAAACCCAATAAGGAGCTGGAATAATAACTTCATCTCCAGAGTTAATTGTTGCCATGAACAAATTGAATAACACCTGCTTAGCACCTGTACCAACACAGATTTGCTCAAGCTTGTAGTTGAGTTTATTATCCTTTTTTAACTTATTGATTATCGCCTCTTTAAGCTCATGCGTTCCATCAACAGCAGTATATTTAGTTTTGCCTTCATTTATTGCTTGAATAGCTACTTTTTTTATATGATCTGGAGTATCAAAATCCGGTTCCCCTGCAGCTAAAACGCAAATTTTCTTTCCTTCGCTTTTTAATCTGTTTGCCTTATCGGTCACAGCAATTGTAGGCGATGGTTTTATCAGAGACATCCTCTTTGCAAGGTCTGACATAATCTCACTAAAGTTAAATAAAAATGATAAACTCTACACAACAAAAAAGCTAGAAGTTTTATTGTTTTATGTAAGCTAAAAAAGGCTTTTTATGTGTTCTCAAAATTGCTTTAGCTATAAATGTTAAGAAATTTACCAAATAGTAAAAAAGGAAAAAGCACTCCCTGTGCCCTTTTTCCTGTCATGCAAGTAGCCTCTTTCTTGTCATCCCAGTGCCCAGACACTGGGATCCAGAAGACTGACCAGGTAATAAGCACTGGAATGACATCTTTATAGGACTCCTAACTAATCCAAATATTAAGAAATTTACCAAGCAAAGAAAAAAGGCAAATAAATCCCTGTATAGCGAGTTTTAATAATGTAAATTGGCATTGTAATAATGTGCTAACGCTTAAAATAAGCGCGATTTGGCTGAATGTAGAAAAAATAAAAAAGACATGCAGCCGCTATAATTTTATGTAATTTGCCAATAAATATTTGAGTTTTTTTACTGAATTTTGTTATTGAGCCCAAAAATAAGGATAAATACTCTTACTGATATGGTAGGGAAAGTGGGAAGGTTTGTCAAGTAAGGTTTTCATTCCACCCTCATAAAGGCTTTTCATACAAGAGTTTTAGTAGTTTCTTACCAGGTCCACTAATGCAGCAATATTTTCAACCGGAGTATCAGGAAGCACTCCATGTCCGAGATTAAATATAAAAGGTAACCCTCTAAAACAATCTATTATACGCTTTGCTTCTTCAATTGCTTCTGACTTATTGTAGGCCAAAAGAATAGGATTAAGGTTCCCTTGCAGAGGAATTTTTAGATTTTCTTTCGCCCATTCTATTGGAACATTATAATCTATACTTACTGCAGATATACCTGTTTGCTCGCAGTAATCTGTATAAAGATTTTCAGCAGAGCGCGGAAAACCTATTATAGGAAAATCAGGAAACTTATTCTTTATTGCTGAAACAATTTTCTTTGTTGGCTTGATTACATACCTTTCAAACAGTTCTCCCTGCAATATACCAGCATTGCTGTCAAATAACTGAATAATATCTGCTCCAAACTCTATCTGTTTGATTAGATAAATAATTGTCGCTTCTGTTATTTTTTTAATTACTTCTTCTAGTTCTAGGGAACAGAAATGTAATACTTTAGAAAAAGTTTTACTACTACCACCCTCTATGATGTAGGAAGCTACCGTCCACGGCCCTCCAGCAAAGCCTATAAGGGACTTTTCCTCTGATAATTGGCTTCTTACTTTCCTGATGGCATTTAAGATTGGAAAGGTTTTAGTTTCAAATTCTTGTGAATTTTTTAACTCCTCAGAGCTTTTCACAGGTTTTATTATTGGACCCACACCGCGAACAAAATTCACATCACAACCTAAAACGTCAGCTATTATTAAAATGTCTGAAAAAATTATGGCTGCGTCCATATCAAATCTTTTTATTGGCTGTAGCGTCAGCTCTACCACTAAATCTATGCTATAGCATATCTCCATGAAATTACTCGTTTTTTCTACGGCTTTGCGATACTCAGGAAGAGATCTACCAGCCTGGCGCATTAACCAAATAGGTACTTTTTCATTTGGCTTATTCTGCTTAATAATTCTTACTATCGTTGGTTTGTTGCTTTCCAATCTATTTTATCTACTTTTTTCTATACTAAAGTATAGTAGTAATAATAGTTCTATCAATAAATTGTTATTAACTTAAAATTCAGTAAAAATTAGTGTTACTTAACTTGTGGATAAACATGTTAATAACTTCTATATACTATTGATTTTGCCTTATAATTTATGTGTATAAGTAAGATATTTATAATGTTAGTAATTTTCTTTTACGGAAAATACTTTACTATCATATATTGTTACACAATTATGTATATGTCTTTGAGAAAGTTGTTGATCAATTGTTAGTATTTTATATTAACAAATAATTCACAAATTAATTTGACATTATTCACATGCTTATTAAACATTTAATAACAGTTTTCTTGATAGATCTGATCTAAAGACATTTTCACCATTAAAGGGAATAAATTGAATAAGAAAAGAACCTTAGTAGAAAAAATAGTATACAGAACTTTTCTCTTCCTCTTCAATAAAACTTCTGTGTTAAAAAAGTGTGCGACTGAGGCATTAATGGGTGATCTGTCAGATCTTGACATACTTAATAGTCTATTAAAATTCCGTGATTGTAGTATCATGGATATAATGACTCCACGTAAGGAAATATGCTCAGTAGACATTAAATCAAGTAAGGATGAGTTAATAAAGAAGGTGAAAAACACTTGCTACACTAAAATACCAACTTATATAAATGACTTTGACAACGTAACAGGCTTTTTTTACGTAAAAGATGTTATTTTCAATAGGAATAAAAATTTTAACCTGGAAGATATTAAACAAAATATACTGTTTGTTCCAGCTTCGATGAAAACAACAGATCTTTTTGTTATGATGAAATCTTCTAAATTATATTTAGCTATTGTCTTGGATGAACATGGTGGAACTGATGGTTTAATTTCAATGACTGATCTTATAGAAGAATTAATACCAAACATTGATAACGGGAATGAGGTAAATTCAGAATACACCATTACTGAATTATCTCAAAGCAAGTTTGAAATGTCGGCAAGGACCCTTATAAAGGATATAGAAGAAAGTCTAAAAATAGAGTTGCGTGACTCTGAAGAAGATTACTCCACACTTAGTGGTTTGATTCTTTCAATTGCTGGTAAAATACCTTCTGTGGGTGAAGTCATAAGTTATAAAAATGGTATAAAATTTATCATCAAGGATGCAAATGAACGATATATTAACAAAATAATACTAGACTTAAGTGATTACAAAAATTAAATTTAATTTTTTTGGTAATAAGGTACTTTATCTTGGAAGTGAGAGATTGCAGTAGCCAGATGTGCAACTTAAATACGCGCTTAAGAGATTTCTTAATATGCAAAAATTTGTAGTTCTATACATTACTGTTTGATAATTAAAGGTAGGAATAGTTTTATTGGTACAAAGTTATAAAAATTAGTTGTTTAAGTATTTTTAGCAATCTGTAACTTTCAAAAAGAAATTAACTACAGATTTTATGTCTAGGTTACTCCACAAAATTTTTCCTTTCCTTATCCAAGATTCAAATTTATAGTATCGAGTCCTTTTCATGAAATATGAAGCCATCTCAAGTTATAGTTAAGCCTATATTCAGTGAATTACTTTCACAAGTGCAATTGATTTTAGTGTTATACTGTTCTAACAGTAAAGAAGTCATATAGATAATAATGTCTTTTGTATCCAAAGGAATATCATTTTTTTTTGTTAACTTGCTCACTAATGATGTGCTTATTGATCTATGTTCATTTTCTACTTTTATAGTTAGTAGTGTTTTATCTTCTGTTTTAGCCAGCAAAATAGACACTAATTCAATTTGTGCTACTGCACTGACTATAGTTATCACCATATTGGAGATTATCTTATTTATTCTTTCAATTAAGTCTTCTGTAGGGCATTCACTTACTCTCCACTGAAGCTTTACTTTTTTTTTAATAAATAATTTTCTATATTGGATTTAGTCTTAACAAAGCTGCAATTATCTGATGAACGAGAATACGCTTGCTTCATAACTTTATATTTATATATTAAATCATCGGAGCTTTCTTTAAGCAATGACAATGCTTCGTTTTGCATATTAGGGTTGTTTTCTTCAAGCTCTTCCAATCCACCCACTATTCCTTGCATAGAACTAGCAAAATCATGAAGAATTCGTCCTGATAGGCATTCTGTTATTAACATTATGTTTTTATTCATTGGATAAAAGTATAAATGATTTAAGTTAACCCTATATTGGTAGGCACGTAGTAGTCAATTTAAGAGAAAGTTTCGTTGCGCTTTTTGTGTCAAAGCATTAATGTAGTATTAATAATTATAAGATTTATGAAGGCGCTATGAGTACTTATGCTAAATCTGGAATAGACCTTAAACTATATAATGAACTAATAAAAAAAGTTAAACCTATTATTGAAAAGACTAAAGGAGAAGAAGTAATTAGTGAAGTAGGATCATTTTCCGCATTGTTTGACTTTTCTTCGCTGAGCAAGAAATACGACCATCCAGTACTTGTTTCCTCAACTGATGGAGTGGGCACAAAACTATTAATAGCTCAAGAGGTAAATAAGCATGATACTATAGGTATAGACTTAGTTGCAATGTGTGTAAATGATTTACTTGCACAAGGAGCAACACCTTTATTTTTCCTTGATTACTTTGCAACAGGCGTTTTGAGTAAAGATGTTTTGGTATCTGTGATCCAAAGCATTGCAAAGGGGTGCGAGCAAGCTAAAATAGCATTGGTTGGTGGAGAAACTGCAGAAATGCCTGGAATGTATGGTAATGGTCACTATGACCTTGCAGGGTTTGTGGTTGGAGTGGTTGATAAAAGTAAAATTCTTCCAAAGTGTAACGCTATGAAAGCAGGTGACTGTGTAGTCGGTTTAGAATCAAATGGAATTCACTCAAACGGGTTTTCTTTGGTGCGCCATATTTTCAAAAGCTTAGGTATAAATTATAATGATATATCTCCATGGAATAATAAACCTTGGGGTGAAATATTACTTGAGCCAACAAAGATATATGTTGATTCTTTGTTGGCTATTATGCCAAAGGTAAAAGGCGTTGCGCATATAACAGGTGGCGGGTTAATAGATAATATTCCAAGAATTCTTCCAAAAAACTTATTTGCAAACATAGACATTAATTCCTGGAAATGGCCAGATATATTTTTATGGCTGAAAGAAAAAGGCAAAATAGAAAAGAGAGAAATGTTAAAAACATTTAATTGTGGTATTGGTATGGTGATGATTCTAGATCCCGCAAATGTTAAGGATGTGGAAAGCCATTTCCAAAAGTGTGGAGAAAAAATTGAGATTATTGGAAAACTCGATGAAGCATGTAACCCTCTACTTGATAGAGTGGTATTTAGTTAGCATAACTTTACTGATAATCTTTTTGCAACTTCTGAGTATGCTTCCTTTAAGTTTCCTAGATTTAAACGGAAAACATCTTTGTCTAGCTTTTTATGCGTATTTTTATCCCATAGCCTACAATTATCAGGGCTGATTTCATCAGCTAAAATGATTTTAGTGCTGTTGTTTATCAATTTGCCAAATTCTAACTTGAGATCAACTAAATATATACTTGCATTTGAAAATAGGTCGACTAAGATTTTGTTGATCTTTAAAGCTGTAGTTTTAACTTCATCCATTTCTTTACTAGATAGCCAATCAAAATACAGTATGTGATTTTCATTCACCATTGGGTCAGCTAGGTCATCATTTTTGTAAAAAAACTCGATTATAGGAGATGTAAGTGCCTCACCTTCTTTGATATTAAAACGTTTGCAAAAGCTGCCAGCTGCAATATTTCTAACCACTACCTCAAGAGGTATTATCTTGAGCTTTTTGACTAGCTGTTCTCTTTCATTTAGAGTTTTTATAAAGTGCGTGCTAATTCCTGCTTCTTCAAGCTTTTCCATGATAAAAGCACTAACATGATTATTAATTATTCCTTTGCCCTCAATAATTTCATATTTTTCCTTATTGAATGCTGTAACATCATCTTTAAAGTACTGTATAACAGTTGATGAGTCTTCAGTTTCAATAATGACTTTGGCTTTACCTTCGTATATCGTTTTATTCAGTGGCATATTTAATTTAACTATGTATCATATCAATTTACTGTTCTTAGAGTATAGCCCCAAATAACTTAAAATAAACCTTAATGGCGTTCAATGTTACAATATTAACCATATTTCCAGAAATGTTCCCCGGATTTTTGAACTATTCTCTTGCTGGAAGAGCGTTGGAAAAAAAAATATGGAATCTTGAAATAGTAAATATTCGTTCTTTTGCTAAAGATAAACATTCAACTGTGGATGATGTTCCATATGGAGGTGGAGCAGGGATGGTTATGCGCCCAGATGTGATTGGTAATGCAGTTGATAATGTGCTTTCTGCTCATAAAAATACTAGATTTATTTATATGACTCCATCTGGTACAAAATTTAATCAGAGAATTGCAAAAGAGTTAACAGAAATTCCTCATGTAACAATATTGTGTGGTCGATTTGAAGGTGTTGACCAAAGAGTAATTGATGTGTATACTCCTTATGAGTTAAGTATTGGAGATTATATACTTTCGGGAGGTGAGCCAGCTGCGATGGTGGTTCTTGATGCATGTATTAGGCTTCTTCCAGGTGTAGTAAATAATTTCGATAGCGTTGCTGAAGAAAGTTTTAGTTATAGTGGTGGTATGCTTGAATATCCTCAATATACTAGGCCTGAGCAGTGGAGTAGGTACAAAGTTCCTGAGGTTCTGTTGTCTGGCAATCACAGAAAAATAAGTGATTGGAGAAGGGAACAGTCATACGTTAGAACAAAGGAACGTCGACCTGAATTGTTGAATGGAGATGATAAATGACAAACTTGCTTGAAAAATTTAACGAACAACAAATACAAAGATTAGCCAAAGAGATGCCGGTTTTTTGTCCTGGCGATGATTTGAAGGTCACTTTTAAGGTAGTTGATAGTACGGGTGAGCGTATACAGATATTTGAGGGCGTATGTATATCAAAAAGAAATCGTGGATTACACTCTTCTTTTTCAGTTAGAAAGGTAAGTCATGGAGAAAGTATAGTATCACAATTTTTTGTTTACTCTCCTGCATTAATTTCAGTACAAGTGATGAGAAAGGGAAAGGTCCGTAGAGCAAAATTATATTATCTGTGCAAGCTATTTGGGAAAGCTGCAAGGATCAAAGAACGTACTACTTATGTTAAAAAAAAATCTAAGTAGATACAATAGGGAGTGATGTCAATTGTATCATCTCAAAACCCTCTCTTATTATCCCAATGTGTGACGCACAACTGTACTTTGCCTCCCGCTGTGGTGTCATCCCAGTGTTTGACACTGGGATCCAGATTCTCCTTTTGGTTTGTGCTTTCATGGAAAATATAAAAATTATTTGCAGGCAAAGCCTGCTAGATCTCAGTGTCAAGCACTGGAAAAAGGGGAAAGTTTTTTCAAATCCTCATGTAAAGAAAAGTAAATGAGTATAAAGAAAAACTTTCTTAAGTTACTTCAATCTAAGCGCGTACATGCTCGTGTAAAAAGAAAAAATAAAAAGAACAGAGCGTTACGCTTTTGTTCTTTCACGGCACTAGTTATCTCACTTGGCTGTCCTGTGTGTATATTGTTGAGTATATTAGTTAACTCTTACAGTGCTTTAACAGTAACGAAAATTTTATTGCCAGTTGAAATAAATGCTGATCTTATTTTAACTAATAATCCTGGTGATTTACGATATAAGTCCATTGGCTTACTCAACAATTCTTTACGTAAGGTGTTTGAAGGAACTGATTTTAAAGACGGTGACGAAATTTTAAGTCGTAATTCTTACAAAGAACTAGAGAAATTTTTTCGTAAGAGAGTAAAAAATAGTGGTGAATATGAGATTTGGTTTACCGCATCGAGTGTGATCAATTCACTATATAAAAATAAATGTTTGAATGGTCGTTATGCTAAATTACTTGATTGGTTAAAAGAGAAGGGAAGAGTAAGAAAATTTTTTAATAAGTCTCTGTTTCTTAAGTCTGATTCTCGTGAGCCTGAGAATGCAGGTATTTTAGGGGCATTTATCGGTTCATTAATGACAATTATAGTATGCTTAGCGTTGGCATTGCCAATAGGAATTATGTCAGGTATCTGTCTTTATGAATTTATGCCTAGAAATAGGCTAATAACCAGTATTGTAGAAATTAGCATGAATAACCTTGCTGCAGTGCCTTCGATAATATTTGGTGTGGTAGGACTGACTCTCTACTTGGGCATATTTGGTTTACCCCGTTCTTCACCGCTTGTTGGCGGGATGACTCTTTCATTTATGATGCTGCCTAATATTATTATTGCAACAAAAAATGCCTTTACAAACGTTCCTATTGCAATAAAAGATGCAGCGTTTGCGCTAGGTGCACCTCACATCAAGGTGATATTGGATCACTCTTTACCGATTGCGTTGCCACGGATAATACATGGTGCAGTGCTTGCAATTGCAAGGATTTTAGGCGAATCTTCCCCTTTACTTATGATAGGCATGGTAGCATTTATTGCTGATACACCTACATCCTTCTTCGATCCGGCAACTGTTTTACCTGTACAAATATACATATGGTCAAGTAGTCCTGAAATTGCATTTATTGAGCTTGCTGCCATTGCAATTATAGCTTTATTGTTAATGCTATTTGCTTTGAATTTAATAGCAAATTTTGTAAAAAGAAAGTTTGAGTTTTTTGATTCATGAAAATTATTGTTTTATCTGGTTATGGCTTAAATTGTGAAAAAGAAACTGCATTTGCATTTATGGAATGCAGCAGAAAGCTTGGTATTAATAATATTGAAGTAAAAATCGTTCACATTAATGAAGTTATAAGTAATTCAGATGAACTAAAATCAAGTAATATACTTGCAATTCCAGGAGGTTTTTCTTACGGTGATGACACTGGTGCTGGCAATGCATTTGCTTTGCGTATAAAAAACAACTTGTTAGACGAATTTCAAAATTTCTTATCTCAGGATAAGCTTATTATAGGGATATGTAATGGTTGCCAGATATTAGTAAAGTTAGTTCCAGAATTCTCTAATCTAGCTTTAACCTCTAATGATATAGGTAATTACCAATGTCGTTGGATTAGAGTGAGAGTTAATCCGCAGAGTAATTCTGTTTGGCTACGGGGCCTGAGTGAACTATATCTCCCTATTGCTCATGGGGAAGGCAAATTTTTTATGGATCAAGATATTTTAAATCAATTGATTGAAAATAATTCCGTTGCACTGCGTTACGTTGATGAAAATGGTGACTATGCAAATTTACAATTTCCTTACAATCCAAACGGATCTATATACGACCTGGCAGCTTTGTCAGACAAAAGTGGTAGAGTTTTAGCTTTAATGCCTCACCCAGAGAGAGGAATATTTTTTACTCAGCAGGACAACTGGCCTCTTGAAAAAGAAAAATGTAAACGTTCAGGAGTGGCTATGCCAAAATATGGTGATGGAATGCTCATATTTGAGAATGCACTAAAATATTTTGCGTAAGTATTACAATACGTTACATACAACAAGCCATAAAAAGTTACTTTCCTTGTTATGACAATAAATCCTTATTTTTGACCTGCGTGGGTTCAATGACAAAATTCATTCAGAGTATTTATCGGTGAAATTGTAGCGGTTTTTTAAATTTTTCTACATTCAGCCAAAACGTGTTTATGAGCACATTAAATTATTAAAACTCACTACCAAGGGGTTCTTTTGCCTTTTTTCCATTTGGTAAATTTCTTGATATTTATAGCTAAAAAATACCTGATTCAGAAATTTTAATAAGCTAGTGAATACAGCAAGCGTAAAAAAAATTCAATGGATAAATACACTTGCTTGAGTATTCATTATTCTGATATAGTACGCTCTTGTATATATAGAGAGGGTAAACATGTTCAGTATAGATCAATGGCTTTTAGATGAGAGTATTCCATTACATACAGCTGCTTTTCGCGGTGAAATAAGCAAAGTTAGGTCATTACTTAATGCAAAAATTGATATCAATATCAAGGATAGAGCTGAATTTACAGCCTTACATAAAGCTGCTTATTCAGGGCAGTTAGACGTAGTAAAGTTACTAATAAGTAAAGGGGCTGATGTTCATGCAAGAACTATTGAAGGCAGTACACCTTTACACTCTGCTATTATGAGTGAAAACAAAACTACAGTAAACGCTATAGTAGAGGAGTTGATTAAAGTAGGAGCTGATCCTGACATAAAAGACTATACTGATGGTAAAATACCTTTACATATTGCTGCTCAAAATGGACTTGTAGAAGTTGTAAAGGTGTTACTTGATACTCAAAAAATTGAGGTTGATGCTAAAGACAATACATTTGGTACAACAGCTCTACAAATAGCCGCACAGAATGGACATACTGAAGTAGTTGAATTATTAATTAATACAAGAAAGGTTGATGTTAACACAGCAAACAAAGATAATTTCACACCCTTGTATTTAGCTGCTCAGAATGGACATAAAGCAGTAGTTAAGTTGCTTCTTAGTAACGGCGCTAAAGTCAATGGCTGTAGTACTGATAGGGATCCCTTGAGTGTAGCTGTTAACAATGGCCATAAAGAGATAGTTGAGTTATTACTTAGTGCAGAAGGAGTGAATGTCAACATTGGCAATAGGTTTGGTAATACACCTTTACATGTAGCAGCTATAAAAGGCCATGAAGAAATAGCAAGATTATTGCTAAAAAAAGGTGCTGATGCTAATATTAAAAACCATTCAGGAGATACTCCTTTACAAGCAACTGCTAAGAGCAATAAAAATAGTGGCTGGTATAATGATAGCCCAAATCTACAAGCATTCCAGACATTCCTTGGGTTAACTGATCCGGATGCATTACGTTCATTTCAGCAATTTCTTGGGCAAAGAAAAGTTATGGAGCTTTTGGTAAAACATATGAAAGACACCAGACCTAGCTCATCAGTAGATGAAGTTGACTTATCAAAAATTAATATATCCGGACCTAGCAAGTGATGTATATTAGTTAAGAGAGAGGCACTTACACAGTAGAGCTTTCCGTACGTATCTGTTCAAGCAGAGTGGAAAAATAAGATAGACGAGAAAAGACAATTATAGGAATGAATAGTGTCATGAAAGTAGATGATACTAAAAAGGCTACTTGAATAACAAACTAGAAAGGAATGGGTGTAATGCCAGTGCCCAGACACTGGCATCCAGTTAAATTTACGGAGTATAATGGGTTCCAGGTCAACTACTTGAATGACAACGTCTTGATACATGATCAGAATTCCTAGATCCCAGTGTCAAGCACTGGGATGACATTATGGAAACTGAGATGACAAAAAAGGAAGCACTGGTTTCATATGCATCTGAACAGATGCTATTTTTTACAATTAAGGATATAACTGCTCTATTTTCCAATTGCTTTTCTCAACAAGAGTATATCTAAATCTAGTGTGTTTCCTATATTCACCTTCTTGCCAAAATTCAATTACCTTTGGGATTACGCAAAATCCCACCCAAAAGTCAGGACGAGAAACTTGTGTATTGTGGAATTCTTTCTCCTTCAATTTTATAGCTTGCTCAAAATCTTGCCAATTTTTCAGAACACTCGATTGTTTTGAGCACCACGCGCTAATTTGACTATCACGTGCTCGAGAGGAGAAATATTCGTCAGCCTTTTTGCCGCTTAGAAGCCTAACTTCTCCTTCAATTCGTACTTGTCTAGAAAATTCTGTCCAATGCAATACGAGTGCAGCTTTGGGGTTCTCAGTCAATTCTTTTCCTTTTCTACTGTTTACGTTAGTAAAGAACACAAAACCTTCTTTACTATATTCCTTTAGTAATACCACTCTTGCAGATGGAATGCAGTCTTTGCTACACGTTGCTAGTGTCATTGCAGTTGACAGAGAATCAAGTACTTCTTGATACCACTTTGAAAACAAATCAAAAGGATCTTTTTCAGGTAAGAGTGTCATATGCAAAAATAAAATTTAATTCTGACATGCATTGCAAAAATAAGTGCTACGACCATTTTGTCGTATAAGTGTTATGATATTGTTACAGATTCTGCAAGGCTTTTGCACTTTACCATATACGTAAAAGTTATTTTGAAAGTATCCAGCGGATCCAGATGGCTGTGCATAATCTTTCAGTGTTGAACCGCCAGCAGCAATTGCATCACTCAGAGTATTTTTTATTTCGATAACAAGTTTTTCGCACTCTATATATGTTAAATCTTGTGCTAGCCTAAGTGGTGATATGCGAGCTCTAAATAAGCTCTCAGAAGCATATATGTTACCTACGCCAACTATTAGCTTATTATTCATTAATACTGATTTGATATTTGCTTTTCTGTTCTTTAGCAACTTCTGTAAATAATGTCCGTCAAATTCATCTGTGAGGGGTTCTATTCCTAGGTTATTAAAAAAATTTAGTTCTTGCTCTCTGTTTAAAACAATCACTAATCCAAACCTTCTTGGGTCATTAAAGATTAGTGAAGTGTTGTCAGAAAATAAGAATATCACATGATCATGTTTGTTCTGTGCTTGATTGTCTTCAGCATATATAAGCTTTCCGCTCATGCCAAGGTGTATGATTACAGCCATACTAGCATCTATATTCGAGATTATATATTTACCTCTACGCTTGATATCGTTTATAACTTTGCCCTTTAGCAAATCATCAATATTCTTCGTTATTGGTACACGCAAATTACAATTATTGACTGTCACATTGTTTATTTTCTTATTTTTGATTTTATCAAATAAGAAGTTAGAGATTACTTCCACTTCTGGGAGTTCTGGCATCTTGTCTACTCTGTTGCTGTTTTTTTCTTTTTAGAATATTTTGCTTTAAAGCTTTTGCCAATCTTTTTCTCTCTTCTTCTTTTTCCTTATTTTTTTTCATGTTATTCATTATCATAATACGTGAACTTGCCGTTGTAGCTCAGGTGGTAGAGTGCGTCATTGGTAATGATGAGGTCCCAAGTTCGAGTCTTGGTAACGGCACACTGAATTGTACTCATGTTGTTGTATGTATTCAACGTTTATGATTGTGAGACATTGAAGCTGCCTGTATCTATTATAAAGTAATTAGTGAGGTCTAAAATAGGAAAACAAATGGTAGAAAATGTAATTGTAGATTTATCGCACTGGAAGCAGGATATAGATTTTAAGTTAGCGAAAGAAGATGGAATATTAGCCCTAAAAGACAGGAAAAACGACTTATTGGATAAGCTTTTTGCTAATTGGCAAAATAAACAAAGACAACTTTTGTATATTTGTATATCTTTGTTAGTAGTTAGTATCCTACTTATATACTCCCATTTAAAGTCTTTTGCACAGTTAGCTGGTATAATTACGAGTATCTTTACTTAAAATCAACTACAAAGTTTAAAAGAACCAAGGTTATAGAGGTTTTCTATATTCTTATCAATAGCGCTGTTACTACAGTAATAACACTAAGAATAACTATAAGTTTCTTTGAATGATAGTTGAAGTTTGATTGAAATTTTGAGGCTATAAAAACCGCAGGTACCAGTTGGTTTTTATTAGCTAAAGTAAACGTCAAATATCTGGAATTCTGGACATAAAATCCTCCTTTGAAAAAAAAGATTAGAAAAAAATGCAATGCACATACGACAGAAATTAAGTATGTGTGTATGCACCCACATACGCTGAAGAGGATACGCTACATTTTTTTATGAGTTTGATTGTTTAATAAAAAAAAAGTCTGCAGACAAAGATAAATTTTTGAGCTCTAAAAGTATCTCTAATTGTCATTATAATCAGATTTAGAATATGCGGAAGTAATTTTTTAGCTATAAGAATATATTATAGAAAAAAGGAACCCAAAAGTTAGCGTTATTGGTAATCCAACTTGGTGTAACGTCACTGTAGACCTTACAATAAAGACTGAGAGGAAAGTTACAAAGGAAGATTATCATGCTTCTTCCATATCCTTTCTACTTTCTTGTTTTTAAGCAGCTCTAGTGCTTTGTGAAAGTGATGCCTTGTTTTACTTGGCACTATAATGTCATCAATGTATCCATGTGATGAAGCAAAAAATGGATTAGCAAATTTCTCTTTATATTCTTTGATTAACGTTTGCTGGTCTTTTTCATGCCTAAATATAATTTCAACTGCACTTTCAGGGCCCATTACAGCTATTTCAGCGGTTGGCCAAGCGTAATTTATATCACCTTTTAAATGCTTTGAGTTCATAACAATATATGCACCACCATACGCTTTTCTAGTGATAAGGCTAATTTTCGGCACGGTCGCTTCAGCGTAAGCGTAAAGCAGTTTCGCTCCGTGTTGTATTATATTATTGTATTCTTGATTCGTGCCAGGTAAAAACCCTGGAACATCAATAAGTGTGATGATGGGAATGTTAAATGCGTCACAAAATCTTACAAACCTCGCAGCTTTTCTTGAAGAGTCAATATCCAAGCATCCTGCAAGGTGCATAGGTTGATTTGCAACAACACCAATAGTATTTCCTCCAATTCTGCCAAAGCCAATTATGATGTTACGAGCAAAATCGGGTTTTAGTTCAAAAAATTTCCTTTCATCACACACCTTTTCAATAAGTTCATACATATTATAAGAAATGTTAGGGTTTATAGGAACTAGAGTATTTAAAGATTCATCAACATCATCGATTAAGTCACAGGTTGGTACAGGCTTTGACAATTCTTGATTATTGGCTGGCAAAAAGGTAAGGAATTCACGCATTTTCAGTAGCATTTCAACATCATTATTGAACGCAAAATCTGCTACTCCTGTTTTGCTTGTATGAATTTTTGCTCCACCGAGATCTTCGTGGCTTACGTTCTCGTATGTAACTTTTTTCACTACATCTGGTCCGGTTATAAACATGTATGAGCTATTTTTTACCATGAAAGTAAAGTCAGTTAGCGCTGGAGAGTAAACTGCACCGCCAGCACACGGGCCCATGATTAGAGAGATTTGTGGTATAACGCCTGATGCATTTACATTCCTTTGAAAAATTTCTCCATAACCAGCAAGGGAATTTACTCCTTCTTGAATTCTGGCTCCACCAGAATCGTTTAGTCCGATAATTGGAACCCTGGCATTAATTGCCATATCCATAATTTTGCATATTTTTTTTGCATGTGATGCGCCAAGCGATCCGCCAAAGACAGTGAAATCCTGAGAATAAACAAAAACTTTTCTGCCATAAATAGTACCATGGCCAATTACAACTCCATCACCTAAAAAATCAGCATTTTGCATGCCAAAATCAGTTGCGTGATGTTTTACAAACTTATCATATTCTTGAAATGAATTTTCATCGAGCAATATACTCAGCCTTTCTCTAGCAGTTAATTTCCCTTTTTCATGTTGCTTGTTAACTCTATCAGGACCTCCTCCTTTTTCAGCTTCTAATGTTTTGATCTTTAGAGTTTCTAGTATTTCAGAGTCTTGCATGTAGTAAAATAACTTTCAAATTGGTTGCAAACTTTATTGAGCTTACAAATCCTATTGATTATACACATACACCGTTACTGCATGCAACGGTGTATGTGTACGATAATTAATGCGCTAGCAATTTCTATTTAATATTTTGAGAATGCTGAGACTCACTAACATTCTGTGCACTTGCATTTGTTACACCTGTTGATGGATTGATTGTTATAACTTCTCTTTCAATTCCTTGTAAGTTTGAAGCCAATGAGACCAATTTTGCTAGAGTCATGTCATTATATTTATCCATCTTCTTATTCTCATAATAGCCAATTTTTATTTTTACAGCTTTGTTTTCCTCGAAGTCCTCAGGACTTATATTATCACTTAAATCAGTACAAAATATGTTACCATTTCCACTAATATTTAAAGCAATACTGCAATCTCTATCACCCACTTTCCAGTTAAATTTAATTATACAAGACTCATTTAGTATTTGATAAAGCCTTACACCATCATCACTTTGTGAAACACGCACCAACCTTTTATCTTCTGGAGATACCAATGTAAAAGCTCCAATTTTTAGATTACTATCCTTTAAGGCTTTACCAGGAAATGAGTTATCAAATTTTAACTCACCTCTGCCTTCTTTTAACGATACCCATGCAGTAAATGATTTATCTTCTTTTCCTCTCAACCTCACATCTACAGAATCATTACCTGTATATTCAGCAATTCCTTTTCGAATTACACTCAGAAGTTTCTTAGTTTCTTCATCATTGTCACTCAAAAAAAGCTCCTTATTTGCATGTGACCGGGATGGATCATTGAGATTCTCCAATGCTTTAGCTAAAGTTATATAGTTATATATACGTGTCCTGTTGTTATAAGGTGTCCCTAATTTATAATTTTGAGAAGTTAATTGAGCAACTTGATCGAAATTCATTATTAAAGTTTCATTTGCATTATGCATAGCGCCTCCAATTTTACATAATAAACTTAAGGTAAAATATCCTAATTTTAGGATAGGTATATAATCTATCAAGTCAATAGTTAAATTAAAAAATTTTGATTATAATTTACTATTTATAAAATACGCTCTTAAACTATGCTGAAAATAGTCATAATAGGCCTTCCAAATGCAGGCAAGTCAACTCTATTTAATAGGCTAGTAAGAAGAAAAGCAGCGGTAGTTAGTGACATTCCAGGAGTAACGAGAGATAGGCGTGAAGGAATTGGAAGAATTAGTGATTTAGAGTTTAAAGTTATAGATACAGGAGGATGGAATGACCAAACCAGTTTTTCACTACAAGTTATTGAACAAATAGAGTTTTCTTTATTAAGCGCAGATGTAATTTTTTTTCTTGTTGATGCAAAAGTGCAAAACGAGCAGAACAAAGAGTTTGCAAAGTGGCTGAAGAGAAAAACGAACAAACCTGTAATACTAATAGCAAACAAATGCGAAAGTCATAAATCAGAAAACGTTGATTACCTGCAGTTCTTTGATTTCATGGGTCCGGTGTATATCTCAGCCGAACATAATCTTGGTATGGTAGATCTTTATGATGCATTAACTGGTGTTATTGAAGGTTTGAACAAAAAAACTGAGCTGCCTGAAAGTGAGTCCATTAGACTGAGGATTGCAATCATCGGTCGCCCAAACGTTGGAAAATCAACTTTTTTAAACAGTTTACTTGCAGAAAATAGACTAATAGTAAGCTCAAAACCCGGTACCACGCGTGACTCTGTGGATATTTCATACGACCATAATGGGAAATTAATCACTCTCATCGATACTGCGGGAATCCGCAGAAAGGCAAATGTTGTTGATAACTTAGAATCAAGATTTGTTGAAAAAAGTATAGAGTCAATAAAGCGCTCTCATGTAGTGATTTTAATGCTAGATTCCTTGCTTGGCATTGAGCAGCAGGATTTATCAATTGCTGAAGCTGCAATTAAAGGGGGGAAGGGAATTATCATTGTTTTAAATAAGTGGGATTTAATAGGTAAGGATGACAGAAGTAAGTTAATAAAATTTGTCAAACAACAGGAAGTGACTCGGTTATTTTTGGAAGTGCCAACTGTAACAATTTCTGCGTTGAAAGGTATGCGCTGTGGTGATGTGATAGATAAGTGTCTTGAAGTGAGTGAATCCTTAAACAAGAAGATCAGCACTGCAAAACTGAATAATTGGCTAATAGATGCCGTGGAAAAACATTCTCACCCACTTATAAAAGGTAGAGCAATTAAAATGAAGTATATTGCTCAAATTGGCACCAAACCTCCAGCTTTTTCTTTGGTATGCAACGTCCCGGAAAGTGTTGATGAGAGTTATAAACGTTATTTGACTAATGGTCTTAGAAAAAACTTCTTTGTTGAAGGCGTACCAGTCAGATTACTTTTGAAAAAGAACAAAAATCCCTATGTAAAGTAGGTAATCTTGCTTCCTTTTAATCTAGACAAAAATGTAGAGATTATAGACTTTAATGAGCTGGATTTAGGAGAGTATGGATTTAGCTTTCACTTACAACCAAATAAGAAAACAGAACTATCTAAATGTCCTTTATACACTGTATCTCAATATTTTAGAGATCTATACTCTATTCCAGAAAGTAAAATTTTGGTGTTGAGATAGACAGTATGCGTATATTTATGTTGTTAGCACTGAAGTCTCCTATGATCTATTTTGATTTTACCTAAAGAAGATAAGAAAGTTGGTGAGATTCAGGCTGTGCATGGCTTTTTGGTTGCTGAAAATGACAGAAAAGGTTATGACTATGATGGTATAGCAAGTATTGAAAATGCTATCATTGCTCTAAGCGATGCTGGTAGAGTAAAAATTATGGAAATTTACAATGAAGTAAAGAATAAGTTTCAAAAAGATTATCCTTTGTTTAAGTTATCAGAACATGAGATTTACAAAATTATGGAAGAGATAGTATATTTCACTCTTTCTAATGACGTTCTTCTTCTTATATCTAGCTATCAAGATTCTAACAAACGTTACAATAGACGTTTGGAAGAAGCAAGATTGCTTATGCAAGAAACATTTGGGTTTAAAACCAATGGAGGAGAAGTTGATATTCAATATGACAATAGCTGGACGAAAAACAAGGATGAATTGTATACCAAAGAAGAAATTGCAAAAATAGATAGTGTTACTAGAGTTGTAACTAGTATACAAATCAAATCAGTATCCAGTTGTGAGCATGTGTATAGAGGTTAAAAGTAGTAGAGTAGCACATAGGTACGTGGGTTACATGAAACGTTGTCAAACAAGAGTTGACTCTTCACAGATATTGTAGTAATTCATTAACTATGTCAGATGTAAATAACAGTTCTATAATTTTTCTCTTATCAAGCGCTGTCGCTTTAATTTTTGCATATGTGCTAGAGTATTTTTTCAATATGATACCGTGTAAGTTATGTATATACGAGCGAGTAGTTTACTATGTTACAGGGCTACTTGCAGTTGCGTATATGTTCAAAGACAACAAAATCCTAATCTATGCGATGTTTTGCAGCTATCTCATTGGTGCAATAATATCTTTTTATCATGTAGGTCTTGAACTCCACTTATTTCATGATGTTTTAGGCTGTACAGAGAAAGCAAGTGGTAACGTTAGCATAGAAGAGCTAAGAAATAATCTATTAAACCCTAACTACTCTCCGTCTTGTGACAGACCTCATTATATTTTTGGTGTTTCGTTAGCAACATGGAATCTTATTTATCTTATAGTAGCTCTATTCTTATCAGGTAAAATGTATTGTGAAGAAAGAAATAAGGTACAACAGTAACTGGTATAGACGCTGTACTTGTGCGTTACTTGGTGCTGTCCGTAATTTAAAAATTTAGCAAGTCATACCCACTGATTCTTGCACAGCTGTACGAACATTATGGTTCAGCATGCCAGTGCCCTCTTTCTTGTCATCCGAGTAGCTGACACTGGAAGTGTGGCTATCATCCAAATAACCTTTCGTTGTTATTCAAGCAACCTATTTCTTGTCATCCTAGTGCCCAGATACTGGGATTAAGTTTGTCCATAATCTCACCAAAAACGTTGTGTTTTAGCATAATTTTGTGCTCAATATGCTTATTTGTAGTAAAGGTTTCTGGATTCCAGCATCAAGTGCTGGCCTGAAGCTTTAGCTATAAATATTAATAAAATTTACTAAGTAAAAAAAAAGGCAAAAGAATCCCTATATAGCGAGTTTTAATAATGTAAATAGATAATGTGCTAACAAGCGTGTTTTGGCTGAAGTAGAAAAAATTTAAAAAACATGCAGCCGCTATAATTTTTATGTAATCTGCCAATAAATATCTGAGTTTTTTTTACTGAATTTTGTTGCTAAATCCGCGGAGATTAAAAACAAGGATAAATACTCTTATTGATATAAGAAGAAAAGTGGGAAGGTTTGTCAAGCCGCTTCTATGCACCTGAGCATTGATCATACGGGTTCCATCTGTTATATATAATCTTTTTGAATACGAAGAAAGCTGATGAATGAGTATGATATTACAGTTATAGGCAGCGGTCCTGGTGGTTATATAGCAGCAATTAGAGCGGCGCAGCTTGGACTTAAAACTGCAATTGTTGAAAAGGAAGAAAATTTGGGTGGTATATGCTTAAATTGGGGATGTATACCAACAAAATCGCTACTTAGAGCGTCTGAAGTTTATAGATTAATAAGAAGATCAGAAGAATTTGGCATAAAAGTAAAGGATACAAGTTTTGATATACAATCAATAGTGAAATATTCAAGGAACGTTGTTGATAAGCTATCAAGTGGTGTTGAGTATTTGATGAAAAAAAATAACATCAAAGTTCATCAAGGCTTTGGTAAACTTGCAGGTAACTATGTTGTAAAAATTCTTAATGATAAGAAGGAGGAGGAAATTTCTTCTAAGCATATCATTTTAGCAACAGGTGTAAGGGCAAGAAATCTTCCTGGAATCGAAGTAGATGGAGATTTAATATGGAATGCGCAGCACGCTATGACTCCAAAGAAGTTACCAAAATCTCTACTAATCATAGGTTCTGGTGCGATAGGAATAGAGTTTGCAAGTTTTTATAGTACTTTGGGAGTTGATGTAACAATTATAGAAGTAAAAGACACTATTTTGCCGCTGGAAGATAAAGATATTTCAAATTTAGCACAAGAAATATTCACAAAACAAAGGATAAAAATATATACAAACAGTAGCGTAAAAGCTTTGACTAAAAATAAAGACTTTGCTCAAGTGTTACTAAGTAGTGGTGAGAGCAAAGAATTTGATAGGGTGATTGTTGCAGTTGGCGTGCAAGCAAACACTGAAAATATAGGTTTAGAAAATACAAAAATTAAGTTGAGTCCTTCTGGTTTCATTGAAACGAATGAGTGGTATGAAACAAGTGAATCAAGTGTGTATGCAATAGGTGATGTAGCTGGTCCCCCATGTTTAGCGCATAAAGCAAGTCATGAAGCTGTAATCTGTGTTGAGAAAATTGCCGGTAAAAATGCTCATAAGTTAAAAAAAGAGTGCATACCAAATTGCACTTACTCTCATCCGCAAGTAGCAAGCGTTGGCCTTACTGAGGAACAGGCAATAAAAAGTGGATACGATATAAAAGTAGGAAAATTTCACTCCAACTTTAATGGTAAATCTATTGCACTAAGTGAAACTGAAGGTTTAGTGAAAACAATTATAGACAAAAAAACAGGCGAACTTCTTGGAGCTCACATGATAGGAGCGGAAGTAACAGAGTTAATTAGCAATTTCGCTCTTGCAAAGCAACTAGAGGGAACAGACTGCTACATAAAATCTACGATTTTTCCTCATCCAACTATTTCGGAAATTATACACGAATCAGTACTTGCCGCAGATGGTGAATCGTTAAATAGTTAAGCTAACTTATTGTTTTAGAGCTACAATTATCCTGATTAGGCGATTCAATTCTAATAGATTGATTACCAATATCAGATTTTTCTAACTTTTCTTTTAACCCTTCAGCGGCTTCTTTCACTTCAAGCTTTTTTGCCTGACTAAGATCCTCTGGGCTTTTTCTTTTACTATCTAAACCTTGTTGTCTATCAATATTTTTATTGAGTTGTTCTTGCTGAGGTAGATCAACAACTGAGTTAAAAAGAGCTTTTATCATGCTTTTTAACAATCTTACAAGACCTCCGCTTCTGCCTTCTCTTTGCTCTTGAGGCTTATTTTTCACGTTAGATTCTTTTTTGCTGTCACTACTTTTAGGCATTTTTAACTCACTATCATAAAGCTTAATAAAATTTTACATGCAAATTATTAAAAAATAATTGACAATCTATTATCAAATTACTACTTACAGATGACTATTATTCTAGCAACAGGTGGTACAGGTGGACACATTTTTCCAGCTATAACCTTAGCAAAAGCACTAAAGGCACAAGGGCACAATTGTATATTATTCACTAATCAAAAAATCATCAATGTAGAGGGTTATATTTTACCATTGTGCAAGCCAAGCAGCAACAAATTGAAGTTTCTCTTTTTGTTAACATATAGTTGTGTACTAACAATATATAAAATCAGAAAATTGAAACCAAAACTAGTCATTGGTTTTGGTAGCTACGCTTCTTTTCCAACTCTTCTTGCAGCAGGGATTTTTTCTATACCTATAATTTTACATGAACAAAATACAATTTTAGGGAGAGTAAATAGATTCTTTTTCAAGAGTGCAAAATTAATTGCAATTAGCTTTCCAGAGACTAAGTATGCAGAAGGTAGTAAATGCGTTTTTACAGGAAATTTTGTCGATATAGAAGCACAAGGCTATTCTAGAGATGAAACAGTTTTAAACGTGTTAATAATAGCAGGCAGTCAGGGTGCAAATTTTTTTGATGATGTAGTGAGCAGCGTAATTTGTGATCTACCTGTTGAAGTAAAAGAGAGGATTAGAGTAACGCAGCAATGTACGAAGAAAAATATAAACAAGGTCAAGAGTCTATACAAAAGTGAAGGGATTGATTGTGAGTTAAGTGAGTTTTTCGATGATATGGAGAGCAGACTGGCCAATGCTCATTTGGTAATTAGCAGAGCGGGAGCAACTTCAATAGCAGAGATTACTCTTGCTGAGCGCCCTGCTATATATATTCCTTACCCTTACTCAAAAGATAATCATCAATTTTGTAATGCAAAACATATTGAAGATTCGGGAGCAGCTGTAATGGTCGAGCAAAATAGTAACGCGAAAAAGAATCTAGGAGAGTTGCTAGTTGATTTATTGCAAAATTGTCAAAAATTGTGTGATATGGCTAATAATACTAAGAAAACAAGAATAAGGAATGGAGTTACTGAATTTATTAAGGCAATAGCTCAAGAACTTAGTTGACGAATTGCTTTTTCTTCAAATGCATCCCATAGTGCTTTTTCTAGTGATATATTATATAATTTGTTGATGTAAACTACTCCCGTGGGTGAAGTCGTGTTAATTTCGAGAAGGAAGTCATCTATAATATCAATACCAACAAATATTAGCCCTCTTTTCTTTAGCTCAGGACCAATTTTATTACATATTTCAGTGTCTCTATCATTCATTTCAATAGATTCAAAACTTGCTCCAAGCCTCATATTTGTTCTGATTTCTCCGCTAAACTTTGGAACTCGCTTCATTACTCCTATTGGCTTTCCATCCAGTAGCAGTATTCTTTTATCTGTATTTATCTTTTTACAAAATGCTTGTGCAATTACAGGACATTCATATTTTGCAATCATGAGATCGACTACCACTTGAATGCTATTTTGGTCTTGTATTCTTATTACGTCATTTCCTCCATAGCTATATAGTGGTTTCAAGATGATATCCTGATAGTCGTGACAAAAATTTCTAATCATCGATATATTTTCAGTGATCAAAGTTGGAGGAATTAGCTCTGGAAATAGTGAAGTAATTAATTTTTCAGGACAGTTTCTTATTTCTGTTGGATTGTTTATTACTAACGCAGTAGTCTTTTCTAAGATATAGGTTGTTGTAATGTACCGCATATCAAATGGTGGATTCTGTCTGATAAATATGATATCCATTTCATTTAGGTTGATTACTACATCCTCTTTTGAAATGAAGCTACAATCATCAACGCTGACTTTCTGAGCAAGGGCAATTGGCTGATTTAACTTGAGTGCTAAATTATTAGGTACATAAACAAAAATTTCGTACCTTCTTCTTTGCGCTTCTTTTATTAATGAAAATGTAGTATCAGCTTCAAAATTTATACTTTCATCCATCTGAAAAGCTACTTTCATTTATCCTCCCTTCCTATTACAATATAATATAGTACCATAAAAGTGTTAATAATGGAGCAAAGTATGGAATTAACAATAGGAAATAATGCACCTGATTTTAGCTTGCCAACAGATTCTGGTGAGATTTTATCACTGAGTGAATTTTTTGATAAAAAAAATGTAGTTCTTTATTTTTATCCTAAAGACGATACTCCGGGCTGCACAATGGAGGCAAAAGGCTTTAGAGACAATATAGAAAATTTTTCTTCTCTTGACACAGTGATAATTGGTGTATCAAAAGATAGCGTTAAGTGCCACGCTAACTTCAAAGCAAAATATTCTCTGCCATTTTCTTTAGTTTCTGATGAAAATGCTGAAATGTTGGAAAAGTATGGTGTTTGGGTAGAGAAAAGTATGTTTGGCAAAAAGTATATGGGAGTAGAGCGTACTACTTTTTTAATAGATAAAAAAGGTAAAGTAGTAAAGATTTGGAAAAATGTAAAAGTGAGTGGACATGTTGATGAGGTTTTAGAGGAAGTAAGCAGAATATAAATTAAAGAATGACTACCCATTGCTATATAAAAAAACTGAAATTATATAACTTCCGTAGTCATTCAAATTTTGAACTGGATTTAGACGATAGACCAGTTGTGATAACTGGCCAAAATGGTATTGGAAAAACTAATATACTTGAAGCAATCTCATTGCTTGCTAAAAGCAACGGAATGAAAAAAGCAAAAATCAGTGAGATGCAAAATAGACTCAGCAATGAAGATTGGGTAGTGTACTATGATTTTTTTAATGGAGCAGAGCTTAGCTCAATTGGTATAGGAAAGAATTTTAATAAGAAATTAATACAAATTGATGGGAAAACACAGTCAAACTACTCATCTTTGTATAGAATATCTAATGTAATATGGCTAATTCCACAAATGGACTATATTCTTCTTAATTCTCCGAGCGACAGATTAAAATTTTTAGACCGTATCGTCTCACTGTTTGAAGAAAATTACACTTATTGCTATATGAAATACAGGAAAGCTAAACATGAGCGAAGTAAACTGCTTAGAGAGAATATTTTAGACGGAAATTGGCTCTCTAGCCTTGAAAATGTCATGGCTACCAATGCAGTTGATATTTTACGTATGCGTTTGTCTGTTTTAAAAATACTACAGGGCACAATTGATAACCATTCTTGTGAGTTTTTTCCAAAGGCAAGTTTGAAATTTAGCAGTCAGCTAACTTTGAACGATACTGCAGAATATTTTCAGAATCGTCTAAAGGAAAACAGAGAAAAAGACTCATTAATTGGTAGAGTAACCTTTTCTATACATAACGATAATTTTCGAGTTTTTTGCCAAGAGAGAGACATACCAATAAATCTGTGCTCCACTGGAGAGCAAAAGTTATTGTTGCTTTCTATTGTTTTATCCAGTGTAAAAGCAAGGTGTATTTATTATAATAAGGCACCACTTCTTCTGCTTGACGATATAATGTCGCACTTGGATAAACATTACAGAAAGGCGTTAATGGAGGAGGTGTTAAGCATTCAATGTCAAACTTGGATAACTGATGTAAATCAAGATAATTTCAATAACTACCTTTGCTCTTTCAAGTTTTTTGAATTATCAAGTAAATAAATTTCAAGCGTGCTGGTATGCATCAAGCTCATATTCAGTATGTAAATCTCTAATTAAAGCCTCAGCGTGTTTTTTTTGAACAACTATACTGATCTTGATTTCGGACATTGTGACAGCAAGTATTTCTATCTTTTTTTCGCTTAAAACCTTGAGTGTGCGGTACATCACTTCAGTGTTAGACATAACACCAATACCAATTATTGAAATTTTAGCTATATTATTGTTTACGACATAATTTTCATTTTTGTTCAATAACTTTGTCATTAAATCAACATCAAATTTGGAAATCAAAAAGCTTGACCCATGTATCATGTCAATTTTAACGTTTGCTCCTGCTATATCTCTTAAAGTATCCAGAGTATTTGCAAAGTTAGTAAAAGTTACAAGAGCTTCGTGAGTGCTATAAGTTATTCCAGTAATTAAGTATCTTTCCAATACATCCTTTTCGTGTAGTACTGTAGTGCCTTCTACTTCCTCAAAAGTGGATAACACTTGCACCTTAATATTATGCTTCATTGCAAGTTGTACTGAACGATTATGCAATATTTTAGCACCAGATGACGACATCTCCAATATTTCATTGTAAGAGATAGATTTAAGCTTGCGTGCCCTTGGAACAATTTTTGGGTCTGCTGTATATATTCCGTCAATATCAGTAAAAATTTCACAAGTCCTAATACCAAAGACTACAGCAAAGGCAATTGCTGAGATGTCAGATCCTCCTCTACCAAAAGTAGTGATTCTATCATCGTATATACCCTGAAAACCAGCAATGATTGCAGCAGTATAACCCTCAGCAAAAGATCTTTTTACATGGTCAATTTTTATCTTTTTTATTTTAGACTCAGAATAAAAATTATCCGTTAGAATTGGTAATTGCCAGGCGAGCCATGATTTGGCATTAACTCCAACAGACAGAAGAGTGATAGCTAATAACCCGCAAGAGATTTGTTCTCCTGCTGAAAGCAGGACATCATACTCTGATAACTCTTGTCTACAATTTAAATTTGAAATTTGCCTGGCTTGAAAAGCCATTTGGTCAGTGAATCCTGCAGCAGCAGATACAACAGCAATTACATTATAACCTTTTTTAATATCGTTTTTTATTAGATTTGCAACTCGATTTAAGTCAGTTAGCGAAGTACCACCAAATTTTTTTATTATTATTTTGTTCATAGTTACAATAAGGTCAATTTCACCTTTCTAGAGAGTATAGTTGCTTAATTAAATGTGTTTTTCTGGTCACTAATTAAAGTGATAGAGGATTATTCATCTTTATCACTACCAAGGTCTTTTAACATACTGTAGTTGCCTTTTCTGAATTTACCTTTTAAAGATGTAACCCCGCTTTCGCTAATACCACTTAAACTTAATGCTGCTCCACCTAGCTGCAATCCAATTTCAGACGTTTCGGGAATAACTTTACTAGCCCCTAGATCTTTATAAACCTCCACATTATTCAAATCTGGTAAACGTATTATAATATTTACATGTGGGAAGTTTGTTGCAACTAGAGAAACTATTTTCTTTATAGTGACTTCGTTCTTTATTGAAACCACAAGAGCTTGAGCTCTTTCTATTCCTACTGATTTTAAAATTTCATATCTTGTAGCATCTCCAAGATATATAGGGAAACTGTCATTTTTTCCTTCTTTCACTATTTTTGATTGAATATCTACAACAACATAACTTAAATGCTCTGCAGTAAGCATTTTCGTTACCATATATCCCACTCTACCAAACCCGGCAACTACTACGTGGTTATAAAGATCTTGTGTGTCTGTTTCGATTGCTTCATCGTCTAGTATTATTTTTTCAGTGCTAAATGAATTTGCTATCCAGTCTCCTATTCCCGATAAAAGAGGAGTAAAAGCCATAGTTACTGTAGTTACCATCATAAGCACTTGAGCGATTTCACTTGATAGTACATCTAATTCATCTGCTAAACGGAATAAAATAAATGCAAATTCACCGCCTTGTGCAAGCAGTAATCCAGCTTGTATTGCAGGTGCACTTCTAAATCCAAAAAATCTACACAATGTATATATAATGGACGTCTTTAAAACGATAAGGATAATTGATAATAAAGTAACGAGTGGTAACTTGTTGAGTAAAAGGTCAATATCAATAGACATGCCAACAGTCATAAAGAATAAACCAAGAAATAAGTCTTTAAATGGCAATACTGCATGCTCTACCGAATTCCTGTGTTCTGTTTCTGCAACTAGTAACCCAGCAACAAATGCGCCTAATGCCATTGATAAATGAAATTGTTCAGTAATAAATGCTGATCCTAATATTATCAGAAGTGTTGTTGATATAAAGATCTCATTACTCTCCATTTTGGCAATAACCGAAAACAATGGCCTCAGTAATAACCTACCAGTTACAAATATCAACACCAATGCAATAGCTGCTTGCACTAATGAGCCTGCCAACGAGCTTATTAAGCTGTGTTCAGAATTGCCAGTAAGCAGAGGCACTAGTACTATTAGAGGTACCACTGCAAAGTCCTGCATTAGTAGCACTGCTATTGACAATCTACCAACTTGGCTTGCTTGAGAACCCTTTTCTTGCAGAACCTGCAACACTATTGCTGTTGAGGATAGTGCAAGTCCACCACCGATAACTGCTGCCATGTTTGTATTTACTCCAAAGGCAAGAGCAATGCACCATATTGCTATCATGGTAACTATAACTTGAAGGGAACCAAACCCAAACACATGCCTACGCATAGCGATAAGGCGTTCAAATGTCAATTCAAGACCTATAATGAACAATAGGAAAACTACGCCAAACTCTGCAAAATTATCCATTACTTCAACTGAATTTATCAGATTAAACCCATGAGAACCAATCAACGCACCTGCAACAAAGTAACCAAGTACTGGGCTAATATTCATTTTCCAAAACGCTATGACTATAAACACAGCAGCAGAGAGTAAAATTATAATATCAAACAAATGCTGAGAGCCGCTGTGCATAATATTCAACCTGTAGAATTAGACCATTTTATTGAACAACCAATGCTTGATTTTTGGTCAACTGGAGGATTGCTAGTTTCTGCAATAAATTTCATGGCTTGAAATAAATCACTACTTCCTACTTCGTAATTTTGAACTTTCTCTTTTTTTGTGTTGTTAAAACGCCCGCGATAGCAGAGGGCTAGTTTGGAATTAAAGCCAAAAAAATCAGGGGTACAAACAGCACCATACTCTTTAGCTACTTCTTGGTTATTGTCAATCAAATATGGAAATGTAAACTTATTTTCCTTGGCAAAATTAATCATGTTTTCAAAGGAGTCTTCTGGGTACTCATTTACATCATTTGGCATGATTGCAACGGTGTTTACCTGATAATCTTTTTTTAACAAATTAACATCGCTTACTAGATTGCTAATAATTGATTGAACGTAAGGACAGTGATTGCATATAAACATTACAATGAAACCATTTTCCCCATAGCAGTCACTTAATGTATAATATTTGTTATCCACTCCCAGGAGATTGAAATTCTTTGCAGTAAAGTCTAAATTTATCTTAGGAGTGTCTAGCGTAACCATAGCTCATAGAGAATTGTATACCATAATTTATGATCTTATTGCTTAAATGTCAAATGGTTTCTATGTAAACTGTTTGCATTTAGCATTGTAATTATAAAATTTATGTTCATAACCTTTGAAGGAATAGATGGTTCTGGTAAAACAACACAGTCTGAGTTACTTGCAAATTATTTCAAGCAAATTCACGGTGAAAATAATGTCGTATTGACTAGAGAACCAGGTGGTACTGATTTTGCAGAAAAAATAAGAGGATTACTACTTAAGGATAATATTGATCCTATTTCTGAACTCTTGCTGCTTATCTCGATGAGGCACGAACATATGAAAAAATTAATATTGCCAGCTCTTTTAGAAGGGAAAATAGTGATTTGTGATCGGTTTATTGACTCAACTGTTGCGTATCAAGGGTATGGACTAGGTGTTGACTTAAGTCTAATAAGAGACTTACACAAATTAGTGGAAATTAAATATCCAGATATCACATTTATTTTAGATATTGATGTTCAAGTTGGACTCAGCAGAGCAAAAGACAAAAATAAATATGAAGAGATGAACGTTAATTTTTATAATAAAGTTCGAGAAGGATTTCAAGAAATAGCTAAAAAAGAACCCAAAAGGTGCAGTGTTATTACTAAAATTGAAACAAAAAGTGATAATCACGTACAAAATGAAATTATTGATATTGCAAAAACTTAGCTACACGCATTGAACTTTTGCTAGTTTAAACAGTTACCATACCAGCCTGTAGCAAAAAGTTGTCAATTTTAGGTGACGTTATTTCATACGAAAGACTCTCTTTTTGATTAGCTAAAAAACTTTGTATTTCATTTTTAGGTTTTTCACTTATTGTTCTATATATTCTTGCGCGATTAATTAGCTCATTTCTACTATTCTTATTGCTTACTTCAGTTATGGTAAAAAATTGATCAAAGTGACTTAAAAGATCCTCATTCTTTATTAAAGATGCAATATCATCAATGTCTTTTACGTATAAAGCAAGTTTGTGCGCTTTGATACGATCCTCAAAACAAAGATTAATCAGTATGTTACAAAACTTATTTTTTGTGATATCTCTTGTTTTTGCTAGCAAAGATTCGATCTCGTCTTGGCAACGCACTCTCTTAACTGACTCAGCAGGTTCAACCATACCTAGAACATTTTCTACTACAGATTTTTTCTCACAACCAAAAAGAAACGTATAATATCCCATAGACAGAGTCAAGAGAAGGAATATAGCTGGAAGCAAGAATGGAGCAAGTACATTTTGCGATCCAGGAAAGATAAACCAGATAGCAGTTGCTGCTGACACAGCTAAAAATAATCCTGACATAACGAGTTTTATTTTTCTTCTGTATCCGTTATCAATAACTGTATTTACGCCAATAAAAGCTACATCAACCATTGCTCACACCTCACTAAAAGTAATATTAGCTTAATTATAGCATTGTTGTGATAAAAAATCAATATTATGAATATCTTCATTAATTTATAAAATTATCTAACCAAATAGAAAAAAGGCAAAAGAAGTCCCGAGTAGCGAGTTTTAATAATTTAAATTGATAATGTGCTAACAAGTGCGATTTGGCTAAATATAGAAAAAATTAAAAGACATGCAGCCGCTATAATTTCGTCAATAAATACCCTGAGTTTTTTATTGAATGTTGCGATTGAGCCTACAGGTCAAAAACAAGCTTTGAGTCAGAAATACCCTTGCTATTATAATAAGAGAAATCGCGATGTTTGTACAATTGAAAGATGGTTGCGGGAGTAGGATTTGAACCTACGACCTTCAGGTTATGAGCCTGACGAGCTACCGAGCTGCTCCATCCCGCGTCGTTGCTTATTTGTTATTATATGCGTAATAATAATAAATAAAAGAATAAAATCACACTATTACATATATTTATATATCTATTAACTTTTCTTAACATGATAGTAAATTATATACATAACAATCTGTGCAATGAAAAATATAACTTGATACTTTGGGTTCCTATTTTTCAGTGTATAGGGATCTTAACCTATTTTTCCCTAAGTTTTGAACCAAGCTATATATCTATTTTTCTCTTGCTTTCACCTATACTAATTCTGATTGCAATATTATACAGGAAATACGCAATATTATGCATTTCTTTAATTGCAGTGCTCATAGGATTTACAGCCAGCAAATTCAGAACAGATTCAGTTAATACTCACATTCTTGATAAGGAAAGGTATGTGAAAGATATTGTTGCTACAGTGAAGGATATTAATAACAAGGGCTCGTATGAGCAATTTTTGCTTTATGAAATAAAAAACACGAAGTTCAAGCTGGATAACATCAGAATATCAGTTAGAACCAAAGCGGAAGAAGGCATTAAAATAGGGGATCAAGTAAAATTATCAGCAAAACTCTTTCCTCCAAAAATTGCGCCTTCGGAATATGCATATGATTTTGCAAGAATAGCATATTATCAGAAAATAAGTGCAACAGGCTTTGCAACAAGCAAAATAGTCCTGTACAAAAAGGCTGAAGCAAGAAAATTTCAAGAGTATATAGAATCTTTCCGTCAATATATCTATGAAAACCTACAGCAAAATACCAAAAAGCCACACGCGGACATAATCTCTGCATTATTAATTGGCAAAAAAGACGGGATAGATCAAAAAACTATGAATGCGATACGAGATTCAGGTATAGCACATTTATTCGCTATATCTGGTTTACATTTATCGTTTGTTGCTGGTCTATTTTTTATAGTATTCCGTAATTTATTTGCAATATCTGAAACTTTGACTCTTAAATATAACACTAAAAAAATATCTGCATTCTTTACTATCTTGCCAACTACCTTTTATTTGTTGATTACCGGTATGCAAATTTCTGCTCAGCGTGCCTACATCATGGTGATCTTGGTACTTATTGCAATAATCATAGAAAGGAAATATCGAGGATTAATAGCAATTGCGTTTGCTGCTTCGGTGATACTCATAGTGGAGCCAGAAGCAATCTTAAAGCCAGGTTTTCAAATGTCATTTTCTGCTGTTTTGGCACTAGTTGCCAGCTATCAGATCAATGCTAATAAGTTATTCAAAATAAAAATAATAAAATATTTTGTATCGATAATGATCAGCTCAATAATAGCAAGTTTAGCAACTGTTCCGTACACAATATACAATTTTAACTATTTTTCAATCAGTGGCATTATCACAAATTTGATTGCTATACCAATAGTTACACTCATTATTATTCCACTTGGAATAATCTATGTTTTATTGATTCCTTTAGGTACTCAGTGGATTATAACGCCTCTCATGGAACGCCCAATTGACAGCGTTTTATATATAACAAACGCAATTGCCAGTCTTCAGTATTTGGTTATTCCTATTCGCACTTTTCCTGCCTCATTAATTATTATAATAACGCTTGGGCTATTATGGTTATGCTTGTGGGAAAGGAATTGGCGTTTCTTTGGAATTTTCTTTATTGTGCTAGGTATTTTCTCTAGCGCTATGTATACAACTCCTGACATTCTAGTCAGTGCTGATAATCTTGCTGTAAAAGAAGATGACAATTTACTATATTCCCTTACTAGAAAAAACAGAAATTTTGTTGTCAAAACGTGGGCAAAGCAAAACGGGCAGAATCAAATTGTGAATCATACTAAATTCAGTAATTCAAACAAAAGGCTAAAATGTAATGATTATGACTGTACATATAATAAAGGAAATAATAAGTCAGTGTTGCTAGCTCATAAAAGAGAAGATATTTTAGAAAATTGTAACAATGTCGATCTAGTAATTCAGTTAAGCAAGTTTAACTATCCAGCTTGCAATACTAAAACCATCAAATACTCTGACTTAGAGGCATATGGCACACACTCTGTTTGGCTAGCAAATAGTGGCATAAAGGTTAGCAAAGTCCGTTCTAATCGTCCTTGGCATAAGCCAAAAACTTGTTTTTAAAGTATCATTTATATATAATTACTTAATTAGGATGCAAGGAAATTTATGCCTTTAGATACAACAAATCCTTTCAATGTTAAAGTAGATCATAATTTTGCCAAAATAGATGATGCTATTGGTTTTTTTCCTAGGTTATGGCGTGCAACAAAGAAATATTCTGTAAGTAACACTCTACCCATAGCGATTGTAAATATTTGGCTTCAATTTTCTTTGGCTTATGTAGCTGCAATAATAATAACCCATAATGATCTAAGGTTTATTACAGATATTTTTAACCCAACATTCATGCCAATTTACATTTTGGTTTCTATTATTCTTTTAACAACTTTTGTAGCCTCTTCTGCTATGAGATATATGCATAAGCAGGAGATAAAAGAAGGAGAAAAGTTGATAGAGGAATTAATAAATGATAAAATTAGAGGTGGCAAAGACAACGAGATAAGTGAAATCGCTGAAAATGCTCTGAAAATAGAGATAAAACCAAATTTAAGTCTTATAGATTCCAAAAAAGCAAACTTTTCAATAGTTTTGCCAATTTCTGAAAATCAGAAAAAAATATTAGATAATCAAATACAAGAGAATAAAAATAAGGCCATTTTTCTTACCATACCATATGTAATTAGTGCTGTAATTATAGTTGGTGCGTTAATACAAAATAGATTGAGCTTTGCCAATATTCAGGCTTTGGAATGGGTTCCAGTTGTACTGGCTAGTATCATTGCTATCGTTGGAATATGTATAACATTCAGCAAGCTAAAAACCAATGAGATAAACAATAATCATAATATTATTAAAAAATTTAATAATTTAGATATTCTCTTTCCATGCAGAAGAGGTGGTTTTGTATCGGTAATGGAAAAAAAGACAAAAGATGAGGAAGAAAATGATCCAATATCTCGATTAATAAAATTACTAGATAAGCACTTGACTAATTTTACAGATAAAATTGTTGACTCATTTGATAAGCGCTTAGATGAAGCTAAAGATCTACTTGATAGCAAACTTCTAAAACCTGCAAATGATGAAATTCAAGAAACACTTGTTCATCTACAAGGAATTAGAGGAGACATCAAAAAAGATTTAGATAAGTTGCGTAAGGAAATGATGGTCATTTTAAGCGAAGCTAAAGAGCTGGCAAAAAGAACAAATTCACTAAAAATTGAAAGCATTTTTTCTAGTTTAGAGAATACTATTAAAATCGCTGAAGATAAGGTTGAGCGATTTGAACCAAGCAGATTAGTTGGCTTTTTTCAATCTGGAGAAAAAACAGTTAGCGATGATCGTGAGTTCATAGATACATTGGAAAAACAAAAAGAAGAAGCGGAAAAGATAAAGAACGAATTAGAAGAAGAACTAAAAAAAGTAAAAGATGAGCTAGCAGAATTAAAGAATAAACAGACTCAATCAAATGAACCTAATAGCAGTGAAGGCAGTATTACTGCTACTTCTCTTGAAAAACAGCGAGATGAAGAGAGAAAAGCAATAGAGAAAAATAGACTATTAAAATCAAAAAAAAGGACAAAAGAACTGGAGAAAGAAAATGCAAAATTGGAAAAAGAATTATCTGAACAAGAAAAAACAGATAAGTGGAGAGAAAAAATTAACGGCAAAGCAAGTGAGTTTTTCTTCTATTTATTAGAATCTATTAAGTTGGAAGAAAAAGATGATAAGGGAAAAAAAGTAAGTGAGGTAGCATTAAGAAATTTTGATAATAAGGTAATAATCCACTGGAAAGATGGTTCCCAAACGACTTTTGATATCCAGAAACAAGATGGGCTTCAAGCTCAACCTAACACAAAAATTGATTTTGTGGATCCAGATGTTCGCAAAGCATTTAAAGAAGCTTATTCAAGGTAGCTACTATAGATATAGTCTTAGATATTGTTAGTAATGAAAAGGCTAGATACCTACATAGCTAAAAAGTGCAACATATCGCGCAGTAAAGCACAAAGATTGATACAAAATGAGCGGGTAACATTATTTGGCACACCGATAATTAATAATGACCACATAGTAAAACTAGGTGAAGAGTATATAGTACATCTCGTTCAACCTGACATATCCATATCAATTGAACCTAACTATAATATAAAGCTTGATATCATTTACGAAGATGAGGACATTATAGTTCTGAGTAAACAAAGTGGATTAACGGTACATCCAGGTGCTGGGACAAACAATGATACGCTTTTGAACGCAGTTATCGCTCACCTTGGTAAAATCCCATATACCCATGTAAGACCAGGAATTGTTCATAGACTCGATAAAGATACCAGTGGGCTAATGGTAATTGCAAAAAATGAGGAAGCCCATGGTTTTTTGTCTGAATTGTTATCAAATCGTAAAATAAAGCGAGAATATTTAGCAGTAGTTTGGGGAGCATTATCTTCCCAGCAGGGAACTATAGAAACTAACATTGCTCCCAAACGCGGTAATAAAGAAATGATGTGTGTAACAAAAACAACGGGCAAATTAGCAATCACTCATTATTCAGTGAAGAAAGTTATAGGGCAAGCAAGCCTGGTTAAATGTACTTTAGAGACAGGCAGAACACACCAAATTCGAGTACACATGAGCCACATAGGACATTCTGTAGTAGGTGATCAAGTTTACGGAAAAAATAGTAGTAAAAGTGCAAAATATGCTAAAAATTCTGACTTTATCCGCAACTTCAACAGACAGGCACTACATGCTCACACGCTAGGCTTATATCATCCAAAAAGTAAAGAATATATGGAATTTGCTTCTGATTTACCACAAGATATAAAAACTCTAATCAGTGAATTTGACAACATATCTTAATAACATTCGTATTAACCTGTCAATATTATCATCCATGTTATCAGGAAGTTAATTAATGAAAGAAAAACTGCTGCACTACCTAGATCTTTCACCTTTTTTGAAAGTATGTGTTGTTCACTGGAAATACGCTCAATTGTCGTTTCAAAAGCAGTGTTAACAATTTCCACAATTAACACCAGGAATAGGCTGCTTATCATTACTGCACGTTCTAGATTACTTACATCCAAAACAAATAAAACTGAGACACATACTATAAAAAGCAGTAACTCCTGTCTGAACGCAACTTCTGATACAAAAGCTGATTTTATTCCTTCACAGGAGTATTGAATTGCTTTTATTAGACGAGTAATGCTTTTCTTCATTATCAATTTTGGAAACTCAATGAATTACACTTATTGCACTCAGGTAAAAGATGCATGAAAACACCTTTCAGTCGTGATCACTTACAAAGATTTTTAAGTTAAAGTCTAGCATATTGTTTGAATCAAGAAAATTAGTACAAAGCCTTTCAACAAACGCTCAAGGCAGTTATATATTGATACTGACACAAAAATCCTTTAATTAAATTTCTCTTACCTTAGCTGGGAATATTCAAAAAAGCATAAGCATCAAGTTAAGAGATTGCGAGCAAATTTAGGGAAGTTAAAGTAGATACTCTAGTTTTTCTGTACTTGTCTTTTAATGAAAATCATGACCAAGTTATTGTAATCTTTTTAAGAAAAATTTTCAAACTATTAACTCTATTCTTTAGTGCTAAAAATAACTCTCTAATCCGCCTTTTTAGCTCAATAAATGCCTTTGTTAAACTGAGTTCTGTATTCTTTTTTAATTTTGTACAACTCATGAAATATGAGAATTGCACATAATTTAGCATATAATTCACACAATACTCTGTGTGGCTTCCCTTTTAAGTCTTATGTAGCTCTTGTATAGTTTAAAAACAACTCAATTTGCCACCTTACTCTGTAATACTTGCTCAGCACTAATTTTATCCTCTGGAATATTAGTTTTGACCAGTTCAACAATTTCTGATTCCTTTTGGAAGATCATGTGATTTTGCCAATTTATTAGCTTTTCTTCTTCTGGCTAGAGACTGCTCTTCAGTTAATTTATGACATATCATTCTTACTCTAATCTTTGCTTCTTTTCCCAACAACACCTTCATTTCTAAAAATAGCTTGTCTCCTAAACATTCCAATAATTCCATTTTTTGATTTGTTTCTATAGAATATACATTGGTATCAACGACTTATAAAATAAGCTCCCGTTCCATTGATCTGTTTAAAAGAACTTGAACCAAGGTCAGATATTAGCAACTTTTCCCTATAACCTTCTTACTCCCTCCGTTATGTTAAGTTGATCCAATGTCTGATTTAGGTAATCAAAAACTAATTTTAACTTTATTCCACACTTAGTGTTACTCTCATAACCTTTGTCCATAACCTTTATATAGATTTTCCATGCTGTTAGGCAAAGCTACTATCCAATGCTTTTAAATTGCTGCAAGATTCTACAATCAATTTGCAGGGTATTTTAAATAAAGCCATTGTACATTCTTTTCATAAATTCTACTGCTTCTTTAGTAAACCTGAAATCTAAACCCTGTTTCGTTATTATCACAGATTCTTCATTTAATAATTGGCACATTATATCTATGATTCAGTTTGTAACCCCTATATTACCCAAAATTATAGCTTTTATGAATCATCAATTACTCAATTTTCTTTTCCTTTTCTGTTTCAATTATTTGCCATTTCATTGAAAAATTTGTTGAGGTAATTTGATAAGCAAGTTATTTTATTCATCATTAGTGTCCCCCTTCGGGGATTGTCTCGCCTTGAGGCGAAGGACAAATTATAATAGTCGCGTATGCGACGTTATGGGTATAATGCACACTCTAAGTACGATATGAAAGTACACTTGGTATGGATTCCCAAATATCGCAAAAGGGTGCTAATAGGCCAAATTGGTGTTAGAGTTAGGGAGCTGCTAAGGCAGGTTACTATGGAAAATGAGATCCAAATTATCTCAGGCAAAGTTGCAGTAGATCATATTCATATGTTTATATCATATAAACCACAGCAAAGTGTTAGTAAAATTGTACAACTTTTGAAAGGAACAAGTTCAAGGTTGCTGATGCAAGATTTTGCAAGTCTAAGAAAGCACTTTTGGGGCAGGCACCTTTGGGCACGTGGATATTTAGCCGTAAGTTCTGGTACAATCACAGACGAGGTTATACAAGAGTACATATCTACCCAGGAAGGCGAGCCACTTCATGACAATGATCAATTTCAAATTGATTGAAATTTAACCCTTCACCTTGTAGGTGATGGTTGTTGAGTTCTCTCACTAAAATATATCCGAGAGAATTTTATATCTTCTTATCCTATCTTCTTCATACCTTTATTTCCTTAACTTGACCCTTATGCTTTTTTAAATGTTCCCGAATTGTGGTGGTTGCCATCCTTCTCCACATATGTCGTCATTACCAAACGTTCAATTTTTAATTTATCTAAAAGAGGGTAAACTCCAGTATTTTAGACATAATAGGAGGTTACCCATTGAATAAGAATGTAACAGAATTATTCTGTTTTGTAGATGATTATTGTAAAATGATAGACAAAAATTTTGCAGGTAGATTATTATCCAATGGTAAAAAACCTACAATAGTGCCAGAAATAACGCATTCCGAAATTATAACAATAATTTTGTTATATCAGCAATCTAAACTTTAAATCATTTTACATACGTTACTTACAGTTGCTGCATAAGTCAGACTTTTCCAGACTACCTTCTTATGATAGATTTATTGCGCTAAAACCTCGAGTTTTATGGTATTTAGCAATAAAGATCACCTATTGAATTCTATGATATTATTTTTTGTGAGATTGTTATACACGTTATGGCAAGAAAGGCAGAGAGATTTGTTAAGTAGTTTTTGCATCTATATGAGCTACTTGAATAATGGTTACAATGTTTGTACAGTTGTACACCATGAGCTTAGCCCTTATCTACATATTCAGTTCCACCAACAGTTATTGCATCGACCTTGAGTGTTGGCTGACCAACTCCAACAGGCACATTTTGCCCGTCTTTTGAGCACGTACCAACACCAGGATCTAACTTTAGATCATTACCAATCATTGATACTTTTTTTAGCACTGTTGGCCCATCACCAATTAGTGTTGCTCCTTTCACTGGCTGTGTAATTTTACCATTTTCTATTAGGTAAGCTTCTGAAGATGAGAAAACAAATTTTCCTGATGTTATATCAACTTGTCCACCACCAAAATTTACTGCATATAGGCCTCTTTTTACACTGGATATTATTTCTTCTGGTGCATATTTTCCTGCCAACATATAGGTGTTTGTCATGCGTGGCATAGTAACTTCTTTGTAACTTTCTCTTCTACCATTACCAGTTGGATTTACACCCATAAGTTTAGCGTTCATATGATCTTGCATATATCCTTTTAGAATTCCATCTTCTATAAGCACATTATAGCCAGGTAAAGTACCCTCATCGTCTATGCTAATAGAACCACGCAAATTAGGTAGAGTTCCATCATCAATTACAGTAATGTTACTGGCTGCCACTTGTTTACCCATAGAATTTGAAAATGCCGAGATTCCTTTACGGTTAAAATCACCTTCAAGTCCATGACCTACAGCTTCATGCAATAATATTCCTGGCCAACCTGAACCTAAAACAACTGTCATCTCTCCAGCCGGAGCTGGAATTGCCTCAAGATTTACTAGCGCTTGTTCTAACGCTTGGTTTGCAACTTTTTTCCACTTCTTCTCAGAAACAAATTTACTATAAGAGTCTCTTCCACCGTGCCCTGCAGAACCTCTCTCTGCTCGGCCATTTTTCTCTACGATGACTAGTACATTAAAACGTACCAAAGGCCTGATATCGCTTAACCTGTGATCATCTTTTATTATTTGTACAACTTGCCATTCTCCATTTAGAGTTATTTTTACCTGCTTCACGCAGTTATTCTTCGACCTTACATACTCATTAATCTCATTGAGTAGTTTAATTTTTGAGCTCAGATCCATTTCATTTATGGGATTAATCTTTGAATACAGGCTTTTTGCCTCCTCATTTAAGTTTACTGAATTTGTTTTGCTTAAAGATGCTGAACTTTTTACCATAGAAGCAGCTTTACTAATTTCTTTTTCGCTAATCTCAGAAGAGCAAACAAAAGACGTACTATCTTCACAAAAAGACCTGAGACCAAATCCTCTTCTGATATTTAAATCCATATGTTTTAATATATTATCATCAAAAATCAGGGATTCTGATTGGCAAAACTCTAAAAATAGCTCACCACCATCACTATTGCTCAAAGCGTTGTTGACTATTTTATATACATTATTAATATTAACATTGTTCTGAGCAAAAAATATTTGATCTAGATTTGGCATTACCTTTGAGCTAAAAATTGTTTAAGTATATTATTTAATTTTAACATAGTAAATCACAAAAAGCCCGGGTGGCGGAATTGGTAGACGCGCTAGCTTCAGGTGCTAGTAACTTTTCAAGTTGTGGAAGTTCAAGTCTTCTCCCGGGCACTCTGTATTGATTTTTGAGTCAATTAATGCTATGATATAATGTATTTACTACTAAGTTTATGAGTTATGAAGAAAAAAAGCTTGTTTACAGAAAGAAAATAAGAACTTATTCAAAACGCTTGGTTACTGCACTATCTATTGCTTCTTTGAGTGGGTACATAGCAGCATTAGCCCTAAATATTTCTTCCTTAAGCTTGTATTTTACTATTGTCAGCACTATACTAAGTGCACTTTCGCTTGCTTTAAATATATGGTCATTAACTGATCATTTTAGGCGGTGTGGCCTTAATAAGCAACTCGATACCTCTCGGCAAGAGAAATTAATGAAGATCTGCCTCGACATTGCATCTAACGTTTCATTTTTAATAGGAGGAATTACATCTATATTACCTCTTGAATTTCCTATTATCCCCTTTATTTCCGTTGCTTTTTTTATTCTAGGTTGTACCTTTATGGCAACCAATTTCATTCGAACTATGATTAGTCAGCCGCAAATAGATGAAACCAAAACCTCAAAGTTAGTGATCATTTGAACATTCAATCTGCAATAGCTGCCTAATTATTACATGTTAATAACTTAGCTTATTTAACTTGACAAATTACGCCATCTCCCTTACTATGATAGCAAGAGTATTTACCCTTGTTTTTAATCTCCGCGGATTTAACAGCAAAATTCAGTAAAAAACTCAAATATTTATTGGCAAATTACATAAAAATTATAGCGGCTGCATGTCTTTTTTATTTTTTCTACATTCAGCCAAAACGCGCTTGTTAGGGCATTATCAATTTAAATTATTAAAACTCGCTATACGGGGGTTCTTTTGTCTTTTTTTACTTAGTAAATTTCTTAATATTTGTAGCTAAAGTAATTTTAGAGAGCCAGCGTGGGACACACAACCGCACTAACGTTTATTTTTGAAGGTACTATTTATATAGATGAAATGTTCAAAAGTAAAGCATTTAAATATCTAATTCTTACTTCCCAAATTTCAAATTATCTTCCTCCTATTTTATTAATAGCAGGTTTGGTGTTGCAGTACCAATCTAGTTGCGTAGACAGTAAAGTACTCATTGGATTTGCTATAGTACTAGGTTGTATTTTATTATTACAATTAGCAAGTGAGATCTACGAGAGAAAAGTTGTAAATCTTGTAAAAACTGAAGGAAGAGGTGATGAACAAAATGTACCTATAGGAGCATTAACCGAAAAGCCAAGCAGCATTGTAAATCCCGATAGTGTTCACGCTCATGGAAGAGAGCAAGTTGTGTAGTGCATTTATTGTTCTTGGATTAATTGATAGCTATTCTCCATACTCAAATCTCTGGCTAAAAATAGCGAGCCACAGATTAGTATGGTTTTGACGTTTTGTATAGAAGCTTTTAGTATGTGATTTGATATAGCATCTCTGATTGATTCACATTCGATAGCATTGATTCCTATATTATGAGCTCCTTCTCTAATTAAATCTGTACTTGTTGCTTTAGGTTCAGATTTAACACAAACGGCGCATAGTAGTTTGATGTATGGCTTTAAGTGCTCTAAGAACTCTGCGACGTTTCTGTTACGAGTAACACCAAAGATCATATAGATACCTTCAGCAAAATTGTCTCTTACCCACTTAGCTAACACTTTGGCACCATCATTGTTGTGCGCGCCATCTAGAAATAATTGCCAATCTTTTGGTAATAAAGAAATTAAATTACCTTCTTTTATAGACTCTAGCCGCGCAGGCCAATAAGTGCTCTGTAAACCTGAAGCAATGTCCTCTTCTCCAATATTAAATCCATACTTCCCACTCAAAATGCTACATGCTGCAATTGCGTTTCCTGAATTGATTATTTGATGATCTCCTTTTAAAGATGGCAAAGAAAATTCTATTGATTGAATAGTCGATTGAAAGACTATTCTGTTATTCTGTTTTTCGCAATTCCACTCAAATCCTCCTCTATATAAGGGAGATTTTTTGTTTATTGCGTGTTGTTCTAGCGTGTTCATTATAGATTTTTCTTGTGGTGCTATTACGCAAGGAACATTAGGTTTCATTATTCCAGCCTTTTCACCTGCTATGGTTTCTACGGTAGGACCAAGATATTCTGTATGGTCAAGTGCAATGGAAGTGATGATCGTTAGAATCGGATTATCTATAACATTTGTTGCATCAAGCCTTCCACCCAGACCCACTTCAACTAAAGTAATATCAGCTTTATGACGAGAAAAAGCTAAGAAGGCTGCAGTCGTTGCGGCTTCAAATAGAGTGATGGGTTGTTCTGCGACTGCTATACGGCATTCTTCCAGTGAGTTATGTAATTCACTATCATCGATATCATTGCCTGCAACAACTATTCTCTCATTAAAATTCACTAAATGTGGAGAAGTGTACGTATGAACTTTATACCCTGCTGCTTGCATTATATATCTTATAAAGGATAGTGTTGATCCTTTGCCATTAGTGCCAGCTATGTGAATTATTGGCGGTATTTTTTTCTCGGGATTACCCAGTTTATTTAGAAAACTTTTTATGCGATCAAGAGAAAAATCCTTTGGCCTACTGCCAATCGGCTTAGGCCAATGAGGCATGTATATCATAAATTATTGTTACGTTTTAATTCATCTATTACACTTGCCATGCCATTCGTGTCGATCTTTTCACTAAATTGAGAACGTTGATTAATAGAAATACTTATTCCACTCATTACAACATCGTTTATTAAGAAAGAATTGTCACTTTTAGTCACTTTAAAGTCAATGTTTGTAAATTCCTCATCACCATAAGAAAATCTTGTTCCTATCAGACAAGTTTCATCGTCAACTGCTCTTGTACTCATTATGATCATTTCACTATTATTTATGTATTTATACAAAATTTTAGCGCACAAACGCGCGAGATATACTTCATATTCTTTTAGAAACTCTTCTTTTTCTTTCTGAGTAGATAAATTCCAATATTTCCCTATGACAAATCGAGATATTCCTTTGAGGTCAACATTATTCTGAATAATTTTCAGAAGTTCTTCTTGTACATGTTCTAGATTTTTTCTATTCCCTTTCATAGACGTGTTGTCTACTTGCTGCTTCATGGCAAGCACAAAAGTTTTGTGCCCTATACAATTCGCGTAAGCACTTGAGGAGATTACAATAAAAATGGTTAAGAACTTAATAACATTCATAAGATATATTTATTAGCTATGATACTTAAAATGCAAAATTTAACAAAGGCAAAATAATGATCGCTAGTTTTAATATATCTATAGACATACTCTATATAAATAATCTATAATTAATTTAGGGGTCTGTGCTATGCGTTATGGGTTAAGTTAAATTTCCCGAGCGATAATTTCTGATCAAGGGAATTGCCTCTGTTAATTTCATTGAAATTAGTACGTGATGCCCACCTTAACTTTAGGTCTCAGGAATCTACTAAGACTGACGGTAGATATGGATCCCTTTTCCATTATTTAGGTTTATGTTACACCAATATAAAGAACAAGGTGTTTTTTTCTGTTCATCTCATGAGATATTTCAAGTTGTAATTGACGTTGAGAAGTATCCTGATTTTGTTCCTTGGTGCAAAGCTGTTTATATAAAAGAAAAAACTGATAGCCAAATGATTGTGGACCTCCTTGCAGCTTTTCATGGCATTAAAGGAAGTTACACATCAGAAGTGACCTTTCTTTCTCCAAATGGAGCAAATAAAAGTTGGATAAAAGCTGTGTCGTCAAATGGAATATTTAAACATTTATACAACGAATGGAAATTCACTCCTATAGATGAAAGTAAAACTATGGTAGAGTTCTATATAAAGTTTGAATTTAAATCCAATTTGTTTTCCGCCTTATTAAACTCAGTTTATAAATACACACAAAGTAAAATAATTGCTGCATTTAAAGACAGAGTAGAAAGTGTTGCCGAGAAAAAGTTATCTTGACATCATTTATATAAATGCATAAATTCTTTAATAAGTTAAGTGTTTCCATTGTAATGATTTTTAGATTATTGTTCTTACTTATTTTTATAAGTGTTAGTTCTTATGCAGCTATTGAACAAAACTTACCCAACACTCAAAAAACTGATGAAATAACATCAAAAGAACTACTGTCACTACTGCCTGATGATAAATTATTAGGTGATCCAAAAGCACCAATTTTAATGATAGAATATGCTTCGCTCACTTGTTATCACTGTTCTCTTTTTCATAAGAAAGTTTTTCCTAAAATCAAAGAAAAGTACATAGATACAGGTAAGATGTTATACATATTCCGTCATTTTCCTCTAGATTACAGAGGATTAAAAGCTGCAATGCTAAGTTATTGCTATGAAAAAGAAGAAGACTATTTTAATTTGAACAAAGCTGTGTTTAATGCAATAGACTCGTGGAACTACTCTAATTTTAGTGATTTAACTATACTACAAAAAATTGCTGCACTAAGCAATTTGAAGCAAGATGTATTTAACCAATGCATTAATGATAAAAAGATGATGGACAAAATTATAAATGATAAATCACTTGCAATTAATAAACTTGATATCACAGCTACTCCTGTATTCATCATCAAGATTAACGATGACAAATCATACGTAGAGAATGGTAAAATCAAACATGAAGGATATAGAGAGCTGGAATATTTCACTAATGTAATAGATGAGTTATATGGAAAAGCTATAGTGAAGTAATAACACTGTAGCTTACCATATAAAAACCCTATGCTGAATCATTATTTTTTGATACTGTTTGTTGCTTTTTACGCTCAAACTCTCTTTTTTTACTGTGCCAAGCATAATAATACATAGCAATTTTATTCTCTATTAATACTATCGTTCCATCATAAAATTGGACCATATCCATAACTTTTTTCTGAGCTTCGTTAAAGCGTTCTTTGTACTTCTCGCGATAAGCTGGATTGTGCAGTAATTTCACTCCTTCATTATTATTAGACTTCTTGCTTAACGTTTCAACTTCGTTAGCAATGTTATAAGACATATAACCCCCTCTAATTGATTATAAAAATTACATTTTATAAGAGAGATGTAAATAAACGATCCCTTAATTCTAGTATAACAATTGGTTATTATACTAGTTAACTATAGTAAAATATATAATAATCTTTGTCACTTAAAATTTTACTTTATAAAATAACAACTTAAAATAAAAAATTTTATTATTCTTAACCCTATTGTTATATTTATAAATCTTATATAGATTAAACCTCCTTAGTTTATATTATAAAACTTAATGCGTCATAACTTTAGCAGAAAATCGTTGTACATAAGAAGCTTATTTGCAAAAGAGTATAAAAAAATAGAAGAACATTGTACTCTTGATAAGAAACAACGTATTCAAATCACTCCTGAAGAAGGAAAATTATTAAATTTATTTATCAAAATCCATAAAGTTAAAAGCATAGTTGAAATTGGCACGTTATATGGTTATTCGTCAATTTGTATGGTAAAAGCTTTACCGAAAGATGGTCATATATATACAATAGAAAATAATCCTCAACACTCAAGAATAGCAAAAAAAAATTTTAGTGCTTTTAATCTAAGTGATAAAATTACTCTAATAGAAGGTGATGCACTGGAAAAAATTAATGAATTATCAGCAAAGGCACCATTTGACATGATATTCATCGATGCTGATAAAAGTAGTTATCCTAAGTATTTAGATTGGGCAGAGTTATACATTAAACAAGATGGGCTAATCGTTGCAGATAACACTCTATTATTTGATACAGTATTTTTAGAATTCCCTCCAAAAGAAGCATCAAAAAAATCATGGTATGCTATGAGAGAGTTTAATGATAGATTGTCAGATGAAAAGAAATATTTTTCTATATTGATTCCTACTGATGAAGGAATGACTGTAGCTTTAAAGCTAACATAAGTTAAAAATCAAGATCAGCGTAATGCCCAGGAGGAATTAAGCCAAAAACTCTCTCTAATAATATTTCGCGAAAGCAAGGCCTTGATTTAACAATTGAGTACCATTCTTTTAAAATCTTACTTTTTTGCCATGGGAAACTATTGACGTAGTCTATTATAGAAATATGCGATGCTAAGGTAATATCAGCCAAAGTGAACTTATCGGTTGCAAGCCAAATATTTTTGCTAATTAAGTATTCAATGTATTCTATATGATAAGATAGGTTATGTTGAGCTGCATAAAGAAACCTAGAGTCAGGGCTACGGTTAATTATCACTTTCTCATTTATAATATATTTAGTAACTTCATTATAAAATTTGTTGTCAAACCAGTTAATTAAAGCGCGTGTTTTAGACTTAATAATAGCAGAAGAGTCCAGCAGTTTGATGTTGCTGCTATAAATCTCCTCTAAATACTCGCAAATAGCATTACTGTCTGCTATAATAAGGTTATTATCTATGAGTACTGGTACTTGTCCAGTTGGATTAATCTTCATGAATTCATTCCGCTTCTCCCATGGGTTTTCGTATACCAAATCGCAATTCAGCTTTTTTTCCTTGAGAAGAGCTCTAACTTTTCGTGAAAAAGGACAAAAGAGGAAAATGATATAAAATCATAATATTCCTCTTTTGTTGTCCCAGTACCTGTAGGTTGTCATGCACTGGGATGACATAAATAAACGATGAAATGGCATAAATAAACATTGGAGTGACAATCTTATAATAACTTGCATAACAACTAACTTTTTGTTTATTTGAAAGTAACAGTGTACGAAATTTAACATATCAAGCTATCGAGTTGATATAGAATATACCTTGCTAAATAAAAAAAAAAGTATAACCTTTTATAAGGTATGCAGGCAAAAATTCTGTAACTTGGTCAGGTCAGAAATGAAGCAACCATATCAGAATCTTTTTGGGTTGCATACCTATTTGTACTATTTGTTTTATTCTAGGCTATGAACATAGCATTAAAATATCGTCCTAGTAGCTTTAAAGATTTAGTAGGTCAAGATATATTGGTGCGTATATTAAAAAACGCTTTTACTCTTAACAAAATTCCACAATCTATACTGCTTTCTGGCAGTAGTGGGATTGGTAAAACTACCACTGCAAGAATAATAGCTTTGTGTTTGAACTGTTCATTGGGGCCAACTTTTGAACCTTGTGGATTATGTGCAAATTGTCTGGCGATAAAAAATTCAAGTCATCCAGATGTAGTTGAAATCGATGCGGCAAGTCACACTAGCGTTGAGGACGTTAGAGTGATCTTAGGAGATATTTGTTATTTACCCATAAGTTCTAAATTCAAAGTTTACATTATAGATGAAGTACACATGTTATCTAGCAGTGCATTTAATGCATTACTTAAAACTCTAGAAGAACCACCATCTAGCGTAAAGTTTATTCTGGCAACTACAGAAATAAAAAAGATACCAATAACTATTATTGCACGTTGTCAAAGGTTTGACTTACATAACATTCCTGCAGCTAAGATAGTGGAACGTTTAAATGATATTGCACAAAAAGAAAATTATTTTCTTGAAAAAGAAGCATCGGAATTAATTGCTCACCACTGCAATCATTCAATGCGTAACGCTTTATTTTTGATGAATCAAGCAGTGCTATATAGCAAAGATGGTACAATATCCACTCAAAGTGTTACAGACATACTTGGTCTAGTAGATAGAAACGTTATATTTGACCTACTGGAAGCAGTATTAGATAGTGATTTACAGAAGGCTTTGTCAGTATTCGACAATGTGGTAAAAACAGCAAATCCGCTCAATATTTTTGAAGATCTGCTGCAAACAATTCAGTTAATATGCCGTTTTTTAATTACAAAAGAGATTGATACAGAATATGAGAAGAGCAGAGTAAAAGATTTGAGTGCAAAGAAGTCTTTAATATTTTTTTCGAGATTGTGGAAGGTGTTGCTTAAGGGTATTCAAGATATAAAGGTTTCAACATGCAATGAGGTTGCTGCTGAAATGATGTTAATTAGCCTTTGTTATCTTTCTGATCTCCCTTCTCCGGAACAGGTGATTAAGAAAGTTCTTTCGCAGAGTATACAGAAGGGAAATACGCATAATATAGGAAATAAACAGCAACAAAATTATGATTTTGACAAAGTTTTGCAATTATTAAGGCAGGGTAACCAAATTTATCTTTACAAACAACTGTGTAGTAATCTACAGTTAATAGATTGTAAACTTGGGTATTTAAAATTAAAAGCTGTATCTAATTTGAATAGCAATTTTTGTAATGATTTGAAAAATTACTTAAATCAAGCTACTAATCAGGAGTGGGTTATTATAGTTGATACGAGTTATATGAATAGGGAAGTGAGTAATTTAAATTATGCACCTGTAGTTAAGGATATATTAAATACGTTTAAAGGTGCAAAGGTAGTTAATATAGAAAATAAGGAGTAGGTTGTGGATTTCAGTCAAATAATGAAGCAAGCGCAAGAAATGCAAAAAAAGCTTGCGGAAGCCCAAGAAAAATATATTGGAAAAGAGTTTCAAGGTATTTCTGGTGGTGGCAAAGTTTCTGTATTAGTGGAAGTTATAAAAATAGGTGGCTATAAAGCTAAAAAGGTAAACATAGACTTAGAGCTTATGAGAAATGAAGAAAAAGACATAGTAGAAGATTTAGTGACAGCAGCGTTTAATGATGCCATTAAAAAAGCAGAAGAAGATATGGCAAATGCAACCTCTGATCTTGCAGGTATGATGGGGTTACCACCTGGATTTAAACTTCCTTTTTAAATTTACTACTGAAGTTTGCCTTAATGCAGTAACTAAGTGTTTTTCTTTTATACTAGTACTCCCATGAAGTACATTCATATTACTGCATGAATATGCAGCAATTCACAATGGTGAATGCAGATCAGAAGATAAAAAGACACTAGTGAAATAGGTGTCAGAAGATCAAGAGTAAAAAAAGTAGAGTAACTCTATTTATTAATTAATAAAATCTTTGTATTTTCCTAAAAGTTAGTTAAGATAAAGAAGGTTTTGTGTTATTAAGTTAGCACTTGACTTAACTTTAGTTATTATTTAGACTGCTAGAGTGGAATTTTAATTTTTTTAACGAGGGCAATTATGCATTATAAAAAGTTTTTTTCGGCAGCTGCTTTAGTGACGTTGCTAAGCCTATCAAACTCTGCTTTTTCATCAGATCCTATTGGTCCAATAAGTGATGAAGGAACTAGCTACTACGTTCGTTTACAATACAACGGTGAAATTTTACCTTTTTATACAAAAGTTGATGGTATTACAAATGCAACAGGTAAAGAAAAGGATAGTCCCTTAACAAGATCTTTTATAGCTGGTGGTGGTGCATTTGGTTATAAAATGGATGACATTAGAGTTGATGTTGAAGGGCTTTACTCACAATTAGCTAAAGATACAGATGTAGTAAATACTTCTGAAACAAATGTTGCAGACAGTTTAACAGCATTTTCAGGATTGGTTAACGTTTATTACGATATAGCGATTGAAGATATGCCTATCACTCCATACGTTGGTGTTGGTGTTGGTGCAGCATATATCAGCAATCCTTCAAAAGCTGGTGTAGTTAAAGATCAAAAAGGATTTGGTTTTGCTTATCAAGCAAAAGCTGGTGTTAGCTATGATGTAACTCCAGAAATCAAACTCTTTGCTGGAGCTCGTTACTTCGGTTCTTATGGTGCTAGTTTTGATAAGGCAGCTAAGGATGATGCTGGTATCAAAAATGTTGTTTACAGCACTGTTGGTGCAGAAGCTGGAGTAGCGTTTAATTTCTAGTCTATCTTTGTCTTATTCTCCCAGTGGGTTTTCCTTGTCATTCAAGTAGCATGACACTGGGATCTAGAAAAAAGAAATGTGAATTCCAGTGTTTGAGCACTGGAATAACACATTATTTATTTAATGTAGTTTTTATCGTTACACGCTGGCAATTTTAATTCTACATTTAGGTAGCTGTTGTTAAGATCTCAACTAGATATAAAGTTATGCTTTTTTAATTAAAGCTTGAATTTTTCACTGAAAATCAATATATTATATGTACAGAGTTTTAATTTAAGTTATTATGTTGACCCCAGTAGCAAATTTATGTGTTAATAGTAGCACTAATCTCATGCAATATATTGCTGAAGTGCGAAAATTTCCTATGCTTTCCCAAGAAGAGGAAGTGCGATTAGCAAAAAATTGGCAAGAATACCAGGATATTTCTTCTGCTCACAGGTTGATTACTAGCCATTTGAATTTGGTAGTAAAAATTGCAATGAAATTTAAGAATTACGGTCTATTGTTGATGGACCTGGTCATGGAAGGAAATATGGGTTTAATGCATGCAGTGAAAAAGTTCAATCCTGACTTGGGATTTCGTTTTTCAACTTATGCAGTATGGTGGATTGAAGCTTCAATGAAAGACTTTATATTAAAATCTTGGTCACTTGTAAAAATAGGTACAACGCAAGCACAAAGGAGATTGTTTTTTAGTTTACGTAAAATAAAAAAAAGAATTTTACAATACACAAACAGAGAAACTTTGAGTAAAGAAGAAATAAAAGCAATATCAAATGAGCTTTCTGTATCTGAAGAAGATGTTGTACAGATGAGCTATCGTCTGGCTTGTAAGGATCAGTCGTTAAATAATTGTATAAAAATAGGTGATGACTCTAAAAAGGAGTTACAAGATATGATTCCGTGTAATTTAGTTAGTCAAGAAGTAGCTTACCAGAATCATGAAGAAAAGGCATTAAAAGAAACAATTTTAAGCAATGCGCTGGCAAGTCTTAATGAAAGATCAAGAGACATTTTCATTAGCAGATATTTGTCTGAGAATGCTCAGACTTTGGATGAGCTTAGCAAAAAATATTGTGTTTCAAGAGAAAGAATAAGACAGCTGGCTGAGCAAGCGATGAGTAAGGTAAAACAATACATAAAATCAGAGAGTTTGAAACTTGGGTTACATGCGTAGTCTTTTCGTACTTCTAATATTTCTCTCAGCAGGTGCTCTTGCATCGGTTAATAACGTACAACTGAGCGAAAAATATAAAGATTGGCTTGTGTACACTGCATTGGAAGATGGTGAAAAAGTGTGTTACATTGTATCTCATCCTAAGAAAAAAAGTGAACATTATACAGCTGACCGCAAGCCGTATGTAATGGTCAGTTACGTTGATAAAAAAGCAGATGAGGTGAGCGTCACTTCTGGCTTTCAGTATAATAATGAGCCTGTAGTTCTCAATATCGATAAAAAAATTAAATATCAATTGCCAATAATACAGGGAAGTCTTGCGTGGACAGATGATACAAAAATGGACCAAGATTTGATTCTAAAAATGAAGCAGGGATTATCAATGGTAGTTAATGGAAAAGTAAAAACAGCAAATGTTGATGATACTTATTCCTTGCTTGGCTTTCAAAAAGCGTACCAAAAAATGCATGACTTATGCCATACAAAGTAAATCATTGATCACTAAAGTATAAGATAGGCTGTTTTGTCTCTCAGACAAAAATATGGATATCACTTTACATAGAATATGAATATCATTTAAAATATATTTTTGAGAATTAATATGTCAAAAATTGTAGATATAGGAATCAAAGAACAAAGTTCTGTGTGTGAACAAATGCGTTTTAGTGTAAGTCGTGCAAGCCTTTTAAATACGCTATCCAGGGTAAGTGGAGTGGTTGAAAGGCGCAACGCGATAGATGTTTTAGCGTGTATAAATATCAAAGCACAATATGGTAGCATAAAATTGAAGGCTACTGATCTTGATATTTCAGTATTTGCCTCACTTGTTGCAGATGTATCAACAGAAGGAGAAGTGAAAATTTCAGCACATACTTTACATGACATAGTGAAGAAGTTGCCAACTGATTTGGATGTCCATTTCGAAATGAATAATCAAGGAAAATTATTGATATCCTGTGGAAATGCAAATTTTTCTTTACCAAATGTAGTGTCAAATAACTTTCCTGTCCTTGAAGAAGGTGATCATCAATATGATTTCACTCTACTAAGTGCAGATTTGGTAGACTTATTGACTAAAACAAAGTTTGCTGTGTCGCTAGATGATACAAGGTATAATTTAAATGGGATATATCTGCATACAGATGAGCAGTTTTTGTATTGTGTTGCAACCGACGGTCATCGTTTATCATGTATAAAGAGGCCTAAATCTGAAGATATCAACGGAGAATTTGGGGTGATCATTCCACGTAAAACTATCATGGAACTGTTGAAAGTATTGGGTGATTGTAATGAGATAAATATAAAACTTTCAGATAGAAAAATCAAATTTACATGTGGTGAGTATATTCTAATATCAAAATTGATAGATGGGACTTTTCCAGATTACAAAGCCGTTATTCCAATGTCTCAAGATAAACAAATGATTGTTGAGAGTAGCAAACTTGCTAGTGTTATAGACCGAGTTTCTGTTGTTGTGTCCGATAAAATAAAATCAATTAAATTTTCATTGCAAGAGAATTTATTAACTCTACATTCAAATTCCCAAGAGTGCAGTGATGCGACTGAGTCTATAGAGGTGGATTACGATGGAGCTCTTATGGAAGTAGGATTTAATTCTCGTTATTTGCTTGATGCTTTATCTTGTATAAAAAACAAATGTAAGGTCAGCTTATCAGATGGTAATAGCGCTACAATTATCACTGATGAAGATGATCCAAGTGCACTATATATAGTAATGCCAATGAGGACTTAAGCTAGTAATCTATCTTTACTAAGTATAAGCCGTGAGACGGCGCAGTGACCCCAGCGGCGTTTCTTTTACATTGACTTAATATGTTTAGCATTTCTTGTGGATTAGTTCTATTTTTTCCAAATTCAACTAAAGTACCAACAATAATCCTCACCTGGTTATGTAAAAAGGAAATCGCAGATATTTTGATGTATATGTGACTTCCGTTTTGTACTATATCAATATCATCGATTGTTCTGACCGGATTTGTAGCTTGACAATCTTTTGAGCGAAAGCTTGAAAGATTATGTTTTCCAAGCAGGTGTCTAGCAGCTTCACGCATGATGTTTACGTCAAGTGGGTTAAATACTTGCCACACATAACCGATTTCTAGAGCTGCAGGAGCGTAGCGATTAATTATTCTATATTCATAATATCTTTTTTTTGCTGAAAATCGTGCATGAAATGCATCATCTACAGCTTCTGCACTAAGCACAACTATAGGAATCGCTTTTAAGTGATAGTTTATTCCATTTCTTATTCTGTAAAGCTCAAATTGCCTTTCCATATTGAAATGAGCAACTTGCCCTAAAGCATGAACCCCTGTGTCAGTTCTGCCACCACAATGCAAAGAGACTCTCTCGCCACTGAAATTAAATATAGCGTTTTCTATGGTTTCCTGAATTGAGTTAGCAGAGTGTTGTTGCTTTTGCCAGCCAGAGAAACCACTACCATTGTATTCTATCGTTATTTTGTATCGCACTACAAAGTCTATCTATCTAATTTTAGGTAACTAACGTTCTTCGTTATTAAAAAACCCTTGGCAGGTTGGTTGCGTTCAATTACCATGGAGACTATACAAGTTAATAAATGATCCATGGCACATAATCCAGAAGAAAGAAATAATGATAAGCAAAAAGCACTAGATAATGCAATAAGTCAAATTGAAAAAGCATTCGGTAAAGGTGCAATAATGAAGCTAAAGCAAAACCCTGTAGAAAAAATAGACACGATATCTACAGGGTCGATTGCACTTGATTCAGCTCTGGGTGTTGGGGGATTGCCAAAAGGACGTATAATTGAGATATTTGGCCCTGAGAGTTCTGGTAAAACTACTCTTGCTTTGCATGTAATTGCTGAAGCACAGAAAAAAGGAGGATTATGTGCATTTATCGATGCGGAGCACGCACTGGATGTTATATATGCTCGTAAACTTGGAGTAAACACCGATGATTTGGTGATTTCACAACCAGACACTGGGGAACAAGCGTTACATATCGTTGAGTATTTAGTATGTTCTGGTGCAGTTGATGTGATAGTCATTGACTCTGTTGCAGCATTAACTCCAAGAGCTGAAATTGAAGGAGATATGGGCGACCAGCACATGGGACTACAAGCAAGACTTCTAAGTCATGGGCTACGAAAGCTCACCTCTGCGGTTTCAAAAGCAAACTGTATATTGATATTTATTAACCAAATTCGTATGAAAATAGGAGTAGTATATGGAAATCCTGAAACTACCACCGGTGGGAATGCGTTAAAATTCTATACTTCTATAAGACTTGATATAAGAAAAGTTGGTGCGATAAAGGATAAGGAGAATATTACGGGTAATGAAACGAGAGTTAAAGTTGTAAAAAATAAAGTTGCTCCTCCGTTTAGAGAGGCAAAATTTGATATAATGTACAATGAAGGCATATCAAAACTTGGAGAAATAATAGATATAGGAGCAAAACTTGGTGTGCTTGAAAAGGCAGGTGCTTATTATTCATATAACAATACACGTCTTGGACAAGGAAGAGAAAATGTAAAAAGCTACCTCAAGGCAAATAAAGAAATTGCAAATGAAATAGAAACAAAAATCAGAGATTTATTTAAAAATCACGATGATTCTATTGCAATAGAAGAGGAACGCGAACAACTTCTAGAAGAATCAGTGTTCTAATCTAGAGTATCTGTTCAGCAGAGTAGCAAAATAAGATAGGCAAAAACATAGGAACAAATGATGTCGTGAAAGTAGATGATACTAAAGAGGCTATTTGAATGACAAACTAGAAAGAAATAGGTGTCATGCCAGTGCCTAGACACTGGCATCCAGTTAAATTTACAGAGCATAATGGTTTCCAGTGTCAATTACTTGAATGACAGCGTTTTGATACATGATCAGAATTCCTAGATCCCAGTGTCAGCTACTCGAATGATATTATGGAAGCTGGAACGACAAGAAGAAGGACTGGTTTTATATATTTACACATTCCCTCTTAGCTTACACGATCCTCATTTTGAAATAAGTAATAATTTATTATAGTCTTGATATTTAAACGTTTTGTATCTGCTGTAATGATTTCACTTCCAATTTGCTATTCTTTACATATTGAATTGCAAGCGCTAACGCTTTACTCCCAGAAGCTGTGGTGCTATAAGCTATATTTTGCAAAATAGCAGTTCTCCTGATATCTTTGCTGTCTGAGACTGACTTTACACCTTTTGAGGTATTGATCACTAGATTTATTTTTCCATCTTTGAGCATATCAACTATGTGGGGTCTGCCTTCTCTCACTTTATTTACAGCTTTTGCAGCAATGCCGTTATTGTTCAGGTACGAAGCTGTGCCTTTGGTGGCATATATTTCAAAACTCAGTTCTTTCAACATTCGTGCAACAGGCAATATATACTCTTTATCATCATCTTTTACTGAAACCAGAGCTGTTCCTTCTGTTGGTAACTTGTATCCTGCAGCCATGTGCGTTTTTGCAAGTGCAGCTCCGAAAGATAAGTCAATTCCCATCACTTCTCCTGTTGACTTCATTTCAGGACCAAGTAAAGTGTCAATTCCCGAAAAACGCGTGAATGGAAAAACAGCAGCTTTAACTGCAAAATGATTGAAAGGCTTGTTTTCCTGATTCAATTTTTTACCCAAAATAACCTGAGTGGCAAGCTTTGCAATAGGAATATTGATTACCTTGGAAATAAAAGGAACTGTACGGCTAGCCCTTAAATTCACTTCAAGTATGTATACATCACTCTCTTGAACAGCAAACTGAATGTTTATCAGACCTTTCACTTCTAGTGCAAGAGCTATTCTTTCAGTTTGGAGCTCGATCTCTTTTATTACTTCGTCACTCAATGTATTTGTCGGTATTGAGCATGTTGAATCGCCAGAGTGGATACCAGCTTCTTCAATGTGCTCCATGACCGCTGCAATGAAAACTTTTTTCCCATCACATACAGCATCAACGTCAACCTCAACTGCATTGACTAAAAATTTATCAAGAAGCAGTGACCCGTGTTCAAAAATTTTGGTTTGATTCAAGACATACTCTTTAAAGCTCTGAGTATCGTGTCTAATCGACATGGATTGACCACCAAGGACATATGATGGCCTAACTACTAGTGGAAACCCCACCTTTTCTGCGTTGGTTAACGCTTCTTTTACTGAATGGCAGATAGAACTTTCAGGTTGTTTTAAATTAAGTTGCAAAGCAAGGTTTTTAAATCTCATGCGATCTTCTGCAAGGTCAATAGAATCAAACGAAGTTCCCAGAATTTTGAAACCTCTCTCGTTAAGCACTTTGGCTAACTTTAAAGGTGTTTGACCACCTATTTGAACTATTACACCAACCAGTGTACCATTTTCTTGCTCTTTGCTTAGTATTTCAAGCACATCCTCTACAATCAGTGGGGCGAAATATAAACGATCAGCGGTATCATAATCAGTTGAAACGGTTTCTGGATTACAGTTAATCATTATTGTTTCATACCCCATTTCTTTGGCGGCAGAAGCTGCATGTACGCATGCATAATCAAACTCAATACCCTGACCAATGCGGTTTGGACCACTTCCTAAAATGACAACTTTTTTTCGATCCGAAATATTCGCCTCACATTCCGTTTTATTTTCAACATCACCCTCATAGCAGCCATACATATAAGCAGTGCTCGATTCAAATTCAGCTGCACAGGTGTCTACACGCTTATAAACTTGTTTGATGCCAAATTTTTTTCTTGTTTCTTCGATTTGCTCTACTTTCTTATTGCTTAATTTCGCCAATCTTGCATCTGAAAATCCCATTTTTTTCAGCTCTAACATTTCATATGCAGTTTCAGGAAGGCCGTTTTCCTTGATTTTTTGTTCAGCCAAGATGATTTGCTGTATATTTTGTAGAAACCATAAGTCATATCCTGTAATCGAATTTATTTCTTCTATGCTAATTCCGTGACGCATTGCGTCAGCAGCAATCAGTAATCTGTTTGGTAGCAATTTTGCTAATTGAGATTTTACGTGATCAATATCAATGTTCTCAGGAAATACTTCATCAAGTCCTGTAAGATCAGTTTCAAGTGAACGAAAAGCTTTCTGCAGTGACTCATTAAAAGTGCGGCCTATAGACATTACTTCCCCCACTGATTTCATGGAAGTTGATAGTTCACAATTCGTCCCCTTAAATTTCTCAAACTCAAATCGAGGAATTTTAGTGACGATGTAATCAATCGCTGGTTCAAATGCAGCAGGTATAACTGGAGCGCAATCATTACGTATCTCATCGAGTGAATAGCCGATAGCAAGTTTAGTTACAACTTTTGCAATAGGATAACCTGTTGCTTTTGAAGCAAGTGCAGAAGAGCGAGAAACCCTTGGATTCATTTCAATCACAACGAGGCTTCCATCTTCTTTAGGATTCACTGCAAACTGCACATTTGCACCACCGGCGCTAACATCAATTTCCCTCAGCACTGCTATAGATGCATTTCTCATTTGTTGATATTCAGCATCACGCAGAGTCAAAGCAGGAGCAACTGTGATACTATCTCCGGTGTGCACTCCCATCGGATCAACATTTTCTATCGAACAGACTATTATGCAGTTATCTTTACAATCGCGGATAACTTCCATTTCATATTCTTTCCAGCCGATAATTGATTCATCTATCTGAACTTCATTTATTGGTGAAATTTTTAGAGCACTTTCTGTGATATTGAAAAACTCCTCTTTATTGTATGCTATGCCACTACCTGCGCCACCAAGAGTGAATGATGAACGGATGATTGCTGGTAATCCAATGTAATCCAAAGCCTTTCTTATTTGTTCTTGATTTTTTATAATGATACTTTTGGGATATTTCAGTCCTATTCTATCCATGGACTGACGGAATAACTCTCTATCCTCTGCTTTTTTTATTGCTTCTCTATTTACCCCTATTAATTCTACGTTGTATTTGTCTAACACTCCATCATCTGCAAGTTTTATTGCGCAATTGAGTGCTGTTTGCCCGCCCATTGTTGGCAATATTGCGTCTGGCCTCTCCTTAATTATAATTTTCTCTATGATTTCAGGCAGTACCGGCTCAATATAAGTTGCATCAGAGAATTCAGGATCTGTCATTATAGTTGCAGGATTGGAGTTAACCAAAATGACTTTATAACCTTCACTCTTCAACACCTTACAACTTTGAGTTCCGGAATAATCAAATTCACACGCTTGACCTATAACTATTGGGCCTGCTCCTATTACTAATATAGATTCTATATCTGTGCGTTTTGGCATAATTACAATAACAGTTTCTATTCAAAGTAATGTTACCAATCTTTCCTGTATATGTGAATTTTTATTGAGTTCAGACTAAGAACTATAGGTAATTAAAAAGTGTACAAACTTATTCAAGAGATTTACTTAATGGCAAGATTTGTCCTGATATATTGCAGTCATCAGAAGCCAACTCTACGAATTTATTTGTTAACTTCTCGGGCGATACTAATTTAGATATATCTTTTCCCGGAAATGCCTGCTCACTACCCACAGGTCCTTCCGTGTATACAGCATTTACACATAATTTTGTATGTTTTGTCTCAGATGCATATATCTGCACCATTATTTCCAGTGCAGTTTTACTCGCAGCATACGGCATCCAATATGGATAAGAGGAAGGAGAAAGTGTTATCTCTGAGGTTATGAATATAGCTCTTCCAGCATTAGACTTTTTTAGTATTGGACCCAAATTTTTTAGCAAGTACCAACTGGCAGTAAAATTTGTATTCATTACGTTCTGTAGCTCTTCAATCTCATAGTCATGAATGGGGTTCAGTTTGCCTAAAATTCCAGCACACGCAACTAATATATCAAGTGCTCCAGATTCTGATAATTTCAGGCTTTCTATCATGTTTGTCAGTATCTTTACATTCTCAAAGTCTAAAAGATCAAGCTGAATTAGTTTCACAGAGCCTTCTTTAAATTCTTCAAGCTCTTCAATTTCATTATATAGTGGCTTGAGATTATCAAGAGATCTGGAAATCAGAATTACACATGCACCTTCTTTTACAAATCTTTTTGCAACAGAAGAGCCTATTCCACCTGAAGCTCCGGTAATTAAAGCTATTTTACCTTCTAACTTACCCATTTCTTTCTCTTTAGCAAGATTTATTGAAATATTTTAGCTGAAAATTAAATTTTGCTCCATATATAAAAATCAAACTTAACACATAAAAAAATAGTAACGATACTACCACACCACCTAAACTTCCATATATCAAATTCAGTTGGTCAAAGGAAGCTTTTAAGTACTGCTTGAAAGCTGAAGCAGAGATCGTCCAAAGAATAACAGCCAAACAAGATCCGGGGAATACGTCTGATAAGCTTTGTTTTATGTTTGGCAATGTAAAATACATCCAAGATACTATAGTAAAAAGTACAAACTCGATAAGTAAATATCTAGTATAACTTAGCCCTTGGTAAGAAAAATCAATTAACATTGGCACTAATGTAAAAAATACTATAGTCAGAGTTGTAACAAGCGTAATTACTAAAAATTGTAATATACTGAGCACCCTTCTCCATATATAAGGCGATGAAACTGGAACTTTATAGGCCTTATTGAGTATCGTTCTAAATCCTTCAATTGTTGATGAGGCAGTCCAAACAGCACCTACAACTGCTAAAGTTAACAAACTTTGTGGCGGACCTGATATTATCTCCCTAATACGTGGCATTAAAGATGATAAAATATCCTGTGGCATGTTATCAATAATAAATGCCCAGCCGACATTGTATTGATCTAAGAAATTTGCGAATGTTGATGCCACGGCTATTAAAACAATAAGAAAAGGAAATATTGATAACAGGATTAAAAATGATAGATACCCTGCGTGCTCCACTCCATCATTGTAAATTGTGTCAATTAAAGCACGATAAAGGCAATAAACGATGCTATAAAATTTCTGTAGCACTTGTAATATAAATAAACTAAGAAAAGTATTCTAAATGAAATAAAGCATACTTTTAAGCAAAAAATCCTCACCATTTACTTAAATTTAATCAAAATGATAGATAATCCAGCGTTAAATACGGAGGCATAATGAAAAACTTTCTTCTACTTGTAGCTTTAATTCTTTCCTTTGCGTTTGATGTACATGCTGATGAAACATCAGCAGTGATATGTAAAATAGTGGACTATACTCAAAGTATAGGTGGGCCAATGATCACGGTAGTGATAATAGGTGCAGCATTGCTTGCAATATTTGGCAGAATGCCATGGCCAGCACTCTTTGCACTCGGCGCATTCACTGCTGTGTTTTTTGGTGCACCCAAAATTGTAAACGTGATAGCACCAGGTGTAGCAGGAGCTTGCATGAGTTGTCCTAGTGGTCAGGAAATGTACGGTAGTGCATGTGTTGCAAAATGTCCTCAAGGTAAACGACGTGATGGAAGCGGGAGTTGTGCTTAGTGATTTGAGACAGTAGAGTAAAAATAGTGCTTTCTTTTAAGAACTATTTTTACATTATAACATAAATCTTTGTTGAGATTCTCTTCACTTGAAAGTGGCTAAAATGGCCACTTTCAGTATCTATAATTACCTAATAAATTCTCTTTCTGTAACCATATCAGTTAAAGTTTGGATCCAGTATTACGCGCTGCCTTTGTGTTTGCATAACTGCACGAACTTGTGATTAAGGGCAATTTTCGCCATGAGGGGTGTTATTCGAGTAGCCCCTTTCCTGTCATTCCAGTAACTGACACTGGGATCCAGCCTTTACTTACCAACAAAAACTTAGCATAACTTTCATGCTCAAAAAATCCCTGGATTCCAACATCAAGTGCTGGAATGATACCGTCATACCTGTTGGAGTATGGATGTAACCTTACCCACACTCCTGTCATCCCAGTACCTTTACTTTTCATTCAAGTAGCTGACACTGAGATCCAGGAAATTTTGATTGGATATTAAGTTTATGAGCATAGAAGCAGTTAATTTTATGTTAAAACACAACATTTTTGATGAGGCTGTATTAAGAGATGGATCCCAGTGTCAGCTACTTGAATAACACCTTTGCTATCTTCAAAAATGAATGCTCGTACAGCTGTGTGTCAACTACTTACATAACGCCTCTCTAAAATTACTTTAGTTACAAATATTAAGAAATTTACCAAATGAAGACAAAAGGCAAAAGAATCCCCGTGTGAAGAGTTTTAATAATTTAAATTGGCGTTGTAATAATGCCCTAACAAGCGCGTTTTGGCTGAATGTAGAAAAAATAAAAAAGACATGCAGCCGCTATAATTTTTGTGTAATTTGCCAATAAATATTTGAGTTTTTTACTGATTTTGTGATTGAGCCTGCAGGTCAAAAATAAGTATAAATACTCTTAGTATCATAGTAAAGGGAATGACGAAATTTGTAAAGTAGTTTTCACTCAAATGACGCCCAGGCAAAAACTATATGGTTATGCAAAAAATCTATTTTTAAAACTGTTAATATAACATAGAAAAAACCTCACCTTCATTAATAATAGATTACTTACCAATTGGGTAGTCACCAGTGAAGCAAGCATCACAATATTGCGGTGTAGCGTTGTTACGTTTTTCTTCTTTAACAGCCCTGTATAGTCCATCAATACTCAAGAAGGCTAGGCTATCCACTCCTATAACTTCCTTAATTTCCTCTACAGATTTATTTGCAGCAATTAAATCTTTGCACTCTGGCGTATCTATTCCATAAAAACAAGAATGCTTAATTGGTGGGCTTGAAATTTTGAGGTGAATTTCTTTTACTCCTGCATCCTTTAACATAACTATTATATTTGTTAATGTACTACCACGCACTATACTATCATCTATTAAAATTATGTTTTTGCCTTTCAAAGTGTGCTTATTAGCATTGAATTTTAATTTTATTCTAACTTTACGTACTTCAGCGGTGGGTTGTATAAAAGTTCTTCCTATGTAATGATTACGAATTATCCCCAGTTCCATAGGTAATCCTGAATGCTTTGCATATCCAATAGCTGCAGGTATTCCAGAATCAGGTATTGGTACAACCATATCTACATTGTTTTTTGGTGGGCTCTCTTCTGCAAGTATTCTTCCTATTTCTTTTCTTATATCATATATGGACCTCTTCTCCATTATGCTGTCTGGTCTCGAGAAGTAAACGTATTCAAAAATACAAAAACTTGATTTTTGCTGTGGGAAAGGAAACATTGAGGCTAGCTTACTATCCGAACTGATGGTAACTAATTCGCCTGGTTCTATTTCTCTAATAAACTCTGCATTTATTATATCAAGAGCACAAGTTTCAGATGCAAGAACGTAAGAACCGTTTAACTTTCCTAAAACAAGAGGCCTGATTCCAGATGGATCACGTACTCCAATAACTACTTCTTGATTGATTGCCACAAAAGAATAAGCACCTTGTATTTGCTTTAATGCATATATAAAACTCTCTAAAAAGCTATCTTTTTCACTGCTTGCTGTCAGATGCACTACTACTTCTGTATCAATATCTGACTGAAAAACGCACTCTTGTTTAATTAATTGTTCGCGTATCGGAGAAATATTAATTAAATTACCATTATGTGCTATGGCAAAATCCCCAAATTTGCCACTTTTGCCAAACATGGGTTGCACTCCAAATTTACTACCACTTGTTGAGTATCGAACATGACCTATTGCACAATCCCCAGGTAAGGATTTCTTTATTTCATCTATATCATCAAATACACTGCTCACTTGGCCTTGAAAGTGATAAGAGTGCAGCTTATCGTTGTTACTGGTTACTACGCCAAAAGACTCTTGACCTCTATGCTGCAAAGCGTGGAGAGCAAGTATAGAGTTAAAAGCAGCACTTTGGTTGTAACTTATGCCAAATACCCCACACTCCTCATGTACTTCATCAAGCATGAAAAATATTAAATAAAGCCTGATTGTACTTTAGTAGAGGCAAAGTACAAGAATTTTATTTGTTAATCCCTTTCAAATTTGAAGCTTGCTACGGTAGTTTTGATGTATACCAGAAAGTAGGTTATACGCAATTAACCAATTTTGAGATTTTCGACAATTTTTTAGCACTGAAGAAAAAAAATATTTTTATTGACTTATCTATGTATTGAAGTAATCACTAAAAAGCTTTAGTGATTATGGTATATAATATGCCTGAGCAAGTAGGTAAACAAGGTGAAAGTAATCTTATTTTAGAGGCTGAACAGTTCTCTAACAGGTTCTTCAATAGTCAACAGAGTAGTTCATCAAATCCAAAATTACCGACTATAAGTCGTAAAGATAGGCATATCGATTTAATCAAGAAAAGGTACGCAAAAAACAAAAATGTTACAGAATATCTAAGGAGTTATGAATTTATTAAAAGAGCAGAGGAATTGTCAATAATTTATCTTTTTGAGCGAGACCCATCTTCTACGAAATTGCAAATACCATTGACTACAGATGAACAAATTCTAGTTAAAAAATTTTGTGATGAGATGATAAAGAGTATAACAGAACACGATGAGCAAGAAAGCGTTTTAAAGTACATGGAACGCATAATAGAGGGTTATTTAAATCAAGGAATAAGATTAAACTCATATTACGGTAAGGATAATAAGACTGTAACAAATTTTATATTTGAAAAAATGGAAGAATTAATTAATCGCTTTCATGCAAATCCACACAATTCAACTACAAAAAATATCATACAAAAGATCACTCGTAATTTAGTGTTAAAAGGTGGGGTAGAAAAAGGATTATCTTTTTATAGCGATATTGAAGTCGGGTACTATGACTCTAATTATTTAAATGATCTTAACGAACAATGTAAGAGTAAGAAAAAAATGCTAGAGAGTATAGCATATGAAGGTATTGTGAAAAAAGATAATAAGCAAATTGATGAATATGACCTCGAAGTAGAAGTAGATAATAAATATTTTTACATTCAATATCCACAAGGTAGTATTGTTGAAACTGCAAGAACTTTAAATAATGAAAAAGCTAAGGATTTAGAAGTTGGCATATTTCAGATTGAGGAAAGTATAGTAAAAGTTGAAATTACAGAAGATGGAAAAAGAAATTACACAGATATCTTAAAAGGTGGTATTGAAATATTTTTTACTACTAAAATAGGAGAGATTAGTATTTATCTACGGAAAGATGGTAACAAAATGGTAGTAGAAATTGATGAGAAAAGCAAAATAAGGTTTAGCAAGTTAGAAAACAAATCAAGCTTTGGAGGGAATTATCTTATATAGGGGAAAAGTGTTTTAGAAGTTATGGGCAAGAGTTTTGAAAATATTCCTGAGGAGTTAACTCAGACTATTAAAAACGTTCTATCTACTAGTCTTATGCAAATATGTTTACAACAACAAGAAAACTCTAATAGGGAATTAAATTAATGTATTTTTAGGATAATAATTAAGAAATTAATTATAAACATTCATACGCATTCGATTGGAGTAGAGGATATGGGGCAGTAATTAGCACAAGAACTAAAGGCAAATGTGATTGGTTGTCAAATAGTGATTGATTAAATCAATTTAGAGAGGTAAATAGCAGCTTTGCAGCTTGCTTTTATGAACAAAGATAAAACGTTGTAGCCAAGTGCGCTTTCGGCATTGTGCTGAATTGCAATATCTCTGTGTTCTAACTCCTCATCACGAAACTTACTTATGGTTTCTCTTAATTCCCCATCTTCTAAATGTAAGACTTGCTCCTTGTAGTGCTCTCCGATCACTTCTTCAACTGCAGCAGTGCAAGCCATAGCGGCTTTTTTACCCATAATAGAAGTTACAACACCAAGTGACACCCCTAAAGCACGCCAAATTGGCAACAAAACAGTAGGACGAACTCTTTGCTCCTTGATTTTCTCATTAAAATAGTGGAAATGTTTTTTTTCCTGCTCCTCCATTTCAATTATTTTATCAATTATGGAAGATTTTTTAAGAATAAATTTTTGACCAGAATAAATACAAATGGCTCCATATTCGCCAGCATGATTTACTCTAATTGCTTGTTCTAAAAAATTTCCTTTCAATTTTTTTATATTGCTTTCCAATGTCTCCTCCCTTTATTTCTGCATTAGTACTACTATAAACCAACATATTATAGAGTAAATAAAATTCCATGCGTGCATTGCACCAACATTGTGATTACAGAAACTCAAGCAGCTATAGCAATGGCAAGAGTTACTTGACAGACTTCGCCATTCTCCTTAAAATAAGGGTGAAGATATATTATTTATCTTCAGTCTGTGCAGATAAAACGACAAAAAGCTCAATATACTTGATATTTAATTTTTTGCACTATGTGTACTCTATGTCTTTATAAAACTTTTACCCACATAAGCTAAAATGCGCTTATCAAAGGATTTAATACAATAAAAAACGCCAATTAAAAAAACAGGTAGTAGCTGATAGATTTTCTTTTGCCTTTTTCTCTGTTTAGCATCGAACAAAATGAATCTGTCAAACCAGGAAGAAACTCATCAATTTAAGTTTCTAGTAGTTTTAAGTATAGTTGTGAAGGAAGCGCCTCATGCAGTTATAACCGGAATCTTCACTGGTGCCATAAGTGCCCGTCGTTTAGCATGGTTTTGGAGGAACGGTCAAATCATTGATGGAGTCCTTAGACTACCTCGGTCAGGAGATTGTATTATATCAACCGTCCCAAGCTGAAGCGTTTCCCTGCTATAAATTATATGAAGGAGTTACCATGAAAAAAACAAAAAGTAAATTAGAAATAATGAACCCTAACGCAGCAGGAATAGATGTTGGTTCGGCTATACATTATGTGTGTGTACCAGAAGGAAGTGATGAACAGCATATACAAAAATTTAGCTGCTTTACAGAGGACCTTCATAACATAGCAAAATGGCTAAAAAAGTGTGAAGTTACTACAGTAGCCATGGAGTCAACCGGAGTGTACTGGATTCCTTTGTTTCAAGTACTTGAATCATATGGACTTGAAGTAAAACTTGCAAATGCAAGACATGTAAAAAATGTACCTGGAAGAAAGTCAGATGTCCAGGACTGCCAATGGCTTCAACAACTACACAGTTATGGGTTAATCGAAGGATCATTTAGGCCAGATAATCAAATGTGTGTATTGCGTAGTTATGTGCGGCAACGTAAAAACTTAATTGAAAATGCTGCTACACATATTAATCGTATGCAAAAGGCGTTGGTACAAATGAATATTCATTTACATAAAGTAATAAGCGATATCACTGGCGTCACAGGAATGCAAATTATTAAAGCAATAGTAGAAGGTGAAAAGAATCCCGAGAAGCTAGCTGAATTCAGAAGTGTGAATATGAAGAACGACAAAGCTACTATAGCAAAAGCATTAACAGGCGATTATAGAGAAGAACATTTATTTGTACTGAAACAAGAATATACAGCATATACTTTTTTTCAAGAGCAAATAACTGAATGTGATAAAAGCATAGAAAATTACTATAAAACATTTGAAACAAAGTCCGATGAGAGTAGAGAGTTAGGTAAGGAAAAAAACAAGTCTAGAAGAGGCAGACCAAACTTCACCTTGCGTGAGAAATTGTATAGGATAACCGGAATAGATTTTACTAAAATTCCTGGATTTGATATACTAACTGTACAAACTATTATTTCAGAAGTTGGCATTAACCATAATAAGTGGCAATCAGAAAAGCACTTTACTTCATGGTTAGTACTTAGCCCTGCTAACAAGATCACAGGAGAAAAAGTATTTGGGACAAAAACTCGTAAAGTCATTAATCGCGCTACAAATGCCCTGCGAATGGCTGCTTATGCTGTGGGAAATAGCACAAGTGCATTAGGTGCATATTGTAGGAGATTAAAAAGACGGCTAGGAGCAATAAAAGCAATTACTGCCACAGCAAGAAAATTAGCATGTATTTTTTACCAAATGTTGAAGTATGGACAAGAGTATGTGGAAAAAGGAATGAGTTATTATGAAACACGCTACAAAGAGAAAATTGTGAAAAATTTGATCAAGAAAGCGCAGGAGTTTGGCTACACACTAGTTCAACAAGAAGAGTTGATTAATGGAGTTTCTTAGGAGTAGATTTTTCAATATTTAATTCAATTAGCCGGTACTAAGATGATAACGAATAGTAATCTAAATATCCGTGTAGTTATTGGTATTATCAAGATATTCCCTAATCTTCTTCAAATCTTCCCAAGCTAAGCGTTTTTGTGTTGGTTGACGAAGTAGATAAGCTGGATGAAATATAGCGGCTGTAGTAATTGAATGAGATAAATATTGGTTAGTATAAGTATGAAATCTGCCACGCAAGTTCGATATAGTCTTTGTGTTATCAAGAAGGCTATAACATGCAATTCCTCCAACAAAAATCAGAATTTGTGGTAAAATAAGAGCAATGTGCTTCTCAACAAATGGTCTGCACATATCAAGCTCCAGATCAGTTGGCTTTCTGTTACCAGGTGGACGCCAAAACACGGTGTTGCTTATATATACCTTAGTGCGGTCCAGATTAATTGCACCGAGCATCTTATCGAGCAGCATTCCGCTTGCACCACAAAATGGTATGCCTTTCAGGTCTTCATTTGCTCCTGGTGCTTCACCAATAAGCATGATTTTTGCATTCGGATTACCATCAGAAAAAACAGTATTAGTTGCAGTTTTTTTTATTTCACAACCCTCAAATGACTTAACTGCACTTCTTAGTTCGTCTACACTACTACATTCACTTGCAAGCTTCCTTGCTTCAATGATCCAGTCACTTGGGAACATGGCTTTTTTCTGCTCGATGACAGAAGACTGTACAGCTCTCTCATTTTCCATTTTTTTTTCCTCTTCACTTTCAGTTAGTGTGCAATCAACTCCCACTTCATGATAGAACTTCAACAATTCTAGATCTTCATTGCTCATAGTGTCTCTTAACCTTTTGTGCTTTTTTCATAGCCAAATCATACTTCAACTTAGATAAATGTCTAATGTATAATATACCATTTAAGTGATCCAATTCATGCTGAATACACCTTGCAAGCCAACCACTAGCTTTTAGCGTCTGTTCTTCGTTATTTAAGTTTTTATATTTTACAGTTAAATATTTTGGACGCTTGATTTCATGGCTTTGCTCCGGAATTGAAAGACATCCTTCACTCATAATGACTTGTTCATCAGATAATTCCTTAATTTCAGGGTTAATCATACAAAACTTTCCAACTGAGTCATACCCTGCTAGCTCATCTCCAGCCTTTTCTGGCTGAACGTCCATGACAAAAATTCTCTTCAGCACTCCAACTTGTACTGCAGCAAGACCAAGACCTTCTGCATCGTACATAGTTTCGAACATGTCGTTTACTAATTCTTTAATTTTATCGGTTATATCTATTACTTCACTGGCGCGTGTAGTTAATCTTTCGTCAGGGGCAATTACAATTGGTAACTTAGACATAAAAATTGTAATTCTGTGTTTTATTTTTCTTTTTGTCTAGGTATATTAAAATGTTGCTACATTTATGATAGAAATATAAATTCATTCAGGGAAGCTACAATTTAAATGGAATCGCATCATAAGGTCAACCAATGTACTCTGCAGTAATAACAAAACCAAAGCAGAATGTTTTTGCTGTTTTAGACGTGGGTACAACAAAAATTATCTGTCTCATTGTTAAAATCAATAGCAATTTTAGCTATAAAATAATAGGAGTGGGTTATAAAAGTGCAGAAGGTATAAATGGTGGATCAATAACTGACGCAAAGCATGCAAGTTACTCTATTTCATCAACTGTAGGTTTAGCTGAACAAGTATCAGAAGAGACTATAGACCAGATATATGTGAATGTAGCCGGATGTGGAATCTCATCTTTTTACGTACATAACGAAATAATTGCAGCTAATCACGAAATTTCAGAACGAGACATAAAACGTGTAGTCTTTCAGACATTTGAGAAATATATCGAAGAAAATGTCATCATTCACAATATACCACTGAAATATCACTTAGATGATATGACTGACATAAAGGAAGTCAGTGGATTATATGGAAAAAGATTGTCTGCTGATGTTAATGTTGTCACTGCTTCGCGTCCAGCGCTTACCAATATCGAAAATTGTATAACTAATAATAGTGGGATAAGTATGGCTGGTTGTGTTGCTTCTGCATATTCTGCAGGCCTTGCCTGTCTAAGTAAAGATGAAAAAGAGCTAGGAACTGCCGTTGTTGACATAGGAGGTGGATGCACTGCAATTGGAATTTTTAAGAGAGGAAAACTTGTGTACACAAGCAGCATTCCAATTGGTGGCATTCACATTACCCGAGATATAGCTTATGGACTATGCACAAGTATAGAGCATGCTGAACGCATAAAAATACTATACGGTAGCACTATTGTAACTTCAATAGATGAAAATGAATATATTACAGTGCAAAACAATGAAAATGATGAACCGACTCGAGTACTCAAGTCTGAACTTGTTAACATCATAAGACCAAGGATTGAGGAAATACTTGAGCTGATAAGAGAACAATTTCAAGAACAGAAAGATCCAATTAATAAAGTAGTGATCACAGGTGGAACCAGTCAACTCACAAGCATGAAAGAAATTGCAAGCTATATATTCAATAAACAAGTCCGTATCGGATGCCCTGAATCTTGTAGCGGTCTTGATGGCGAATACGACAAAAATCCTGTATTTTCTGCTGCTTTAGGCTCTATAAAGCTAATAGTTGACACCTTTTATAGAAATAATTCTGGAATGCTTGGTCACGATGGCAAAATAAGTAAGTTATACCATTGGGTTAAGTCAAAAGTCACAGTCTAGATTTTTGTCTTTATCTCTTAATATACAAATGGCTTGATCTAGGAGCTTATTTTTATAGTATTATTACACTGATGTATCCGTAAGAGAAGCAGAAAATTACAATAAAAACGTAAGAAACATGAACATAACTATACATTCACAAGAAGATTTTGACTTTATGCGTAAAGCTGGCAGGCTTGCAGCTGAAGCCCTTGATTTTATTGCACCATACGTCAAAGTAGGCGTAACAACTAATGAATTAAATGATCTATGTCATGATTTTATAATCAATGCAGGTGCAATTCCAGCACCACTGAATTATAAGGGATATCCGAAATCAATTTGTACTTCGAAAAATGCTGTTGTATGTCATGGTATTCCTGATGATAAACCTCTTAAAGATGGAGATATTTTAAATATTGACGTTACAGTGATTTTAAATGGCTGGCATGGTGATACAAGTCGCATGTTTTGGACTGGTAAACCCTCAATAAAAGCAAAGCGTTTGTGTAATGCTGCCTATAATGCGCTAATGGAAGCGATAAAACAAGTTAAGCCCGGCAATAAGTTAAATGAAATAGGATTTGCTATAGAAAAATATATTGAAGATTTTGGATATTCTATCGTACGCAATTATTGTGGACATGGCATAGGAAAGGTTTTTCATGCTCCACCAAATGTCGTACATTTTTACGATGAAGGTGAGGATCTTATCTTAAAAGAAGGCATGTTTTTTACGGTAGAACCAATGATCAATGCTGGAAAACATGAAACTCTGCTCAGCAAGCTAGATGGCTGGACAGTGACAACACGTGATCTTTCACTTTCTGCACAGTTTGAGCATACGCTTGGAGTCACAAAAGATGGAGTTGAAATATTTACACTATCACCTAAAAATTGGCATTTTCCACCTTATGATTAGATTTTTTAAACACTTGGTTTTTGAAAAAATCTAACTCTTAACTTGTGATATAGCAACTAACCCAATTAGTGCACAGAAAATCATGTAAAAACTTGCTAAAGTTCCTTGTCCTGTAACTTTGATAATAGTTGTGCATATAAATGGTGCAAGACCACCAAAAAATCCCGAAGCTATATTTCTTGATAAACCAAATCCACTGTATCGTACCTTTATTGGGAATAATTCACACATAAACGCGCTAACAGGACCAAGAGAAGCAGCTATTGGGATTATAAAAAGAACGTGCGCCATTATGGTGAGCAAATTATTACCACTTAGTATCATTGAAAAAACTGGATAACTTACTACTATAAAAGTCACAAATGCAAATTTCATGACTCTTTCTCTCCCTACCTTATCAGAAAGTATTGCAAATAGTATAGTCAATCCTCCAAGTGCAACCTGATTCAATATTTCTACTGCGTGATTAAAGTGAGTGTTTATTGTTGATGCAAGTAGATTAAAAAACACTAAATATATGTAAAGAGATGCATTCTCAACTATGTCAATTCCAATTGATATTAGAAAAGGTTTTTTATAGCCATTTAACAGTTCTTTTAACGGTAATTCATGTGGCTTTTCCTGCTTTTTATATTCTGGGCTTTCATCGAGTATATATCTCATATATATACTGATTAATCCTATTACAAAACTGAAAATAAAAGGCAATCTCCATCCCCAAGATTCAAAATCGGATACTTTTTTGCATATAAGCACCACTATAAGACTTAATATTGAGCCAAGAATTGCGCTCAATACTTCAATACTGCCAAAGAATCCTCTTTTATTTTTAGGAGCATGCTCTATTAAAAATGGGGCATTTCCTGCCTCTCCTCCAAGAGATATACCCTGCAATAATCTTAAACATACCACCAGTACTGATGCGAGTACCCCAATGTTCTGATAGCCTGGAACAAATGCAATAAGTACGGTTGATAGAGTCATCAATATGATAGAGAGAAATAGAGCAATCCTTCTTCCATATTTATCTCCAATGTGGCCAAATATAGCAGCACCAATTGGTCTTATTAAGAAACCCACTGCAAACACTCCAAAAGCTTTAAGTATGCTGACTAATTTGTCGTCTGATGGAAAAAACACATCTCCGATTATGCTTATTAGATGGCTGAAAAGCATGTGATCATACCACAATAAAGTGTTACAAATTAAACTTGATAGTATTACTTTTGTTATTTGTTGCACAAAATCTTCCGTAATTTGTTTGATATTATAGTAATATTACTTACTTTTTCAAATGTGAATTATGTAAATGTTATATTAATAATATTATCTTATTAAATTTTTATATCGTTGATTATATTTAAATATTCTTATACTATGCCTATATATTTCCATATATTTTTTGGCGAGTTTAATTTAAGTGCACAAAGTCTCTTGATATGACACATATTCCAGTTTTGTTAAAAGAGATGCTACTGCAATTGTCACCACACAGTGGTGGTATATATGTGGATGCCACGTTTGGAGCTGGAGGATATAGCAAAGCAATATTGGAATCCGCTGATTGCAAAGTGTATGCAGTTGATAGAGATGAAACAGTTACTAAATTTTATGATGATCTAAATGTTAAATACCCTAATAGAATAAAGTTATTTATTGAAAAGTTTAGTAATATCAAAAATTTATTATATAGTAATAATATTAAAGGTATCAATGGAATAGTTTTCGACGTTGGAGTTTCATCTATGCAGCTTGATAATGGAGATAGAGGATTCTCATTTCTACGTGATGGCCCACTTAACATGAGCATGGATAACTATTCTCATGTTAATGCTTCGACGTTTGTTAACGCTTTACGTGAAGAAGAGATTGCAAACACTATATATAATTACGGGGGTGAGCGTCATTCTCGTAAAATCGCAAGAGCGATAGTAAATGCGCGGAAGAAGAAAATTATCAAAACTACATTTGAACTTGCAGATATTGTACGTTCTGTAGTGTTTCGTGGGAAAAGCAAGATTGACCCTGCAACTAGAACATTTCAGGCGATCAGAATATGGGTAAACGATGAGCTAGGAGAGCTTGAAAAGGGTATTAAAGCTGCATCTGAGATTTTAAGTGAAAACGGCAAATTAATTGTAGTTACCTTTCATTCTCTAGAAGATCGTATAGTTAAAACCCTTTTTAAAGATTTGTGTGAACCAGGGCCTACCAAGACATTCTCCCTTTTAAACAAAAAAGTGATGAAAGCAAGTGCGGAAGAGATAAATGCAAATCCGCGTGCGCGTTCAGCAAAATTAAGAGCTATACAGAGGTTGTCATGAGAACCTTCTGTATCATTTCAATAACTATGTTTTTATTATAGGGTTATTTAAGGTAAAATTACATGTCCACTCACTAAATAAATAGCTAACACAAATAAAACGTGAAATTAATTTAGTGCAAAGCGGCATAAAAGTCCTGCGAGCAGAGTGGAGTTATTTGAGTAATCCAAAAAAACTTGCAGTCTTACGGAGAAATACCTAAAAAATAACTCTTTGATACTAGCTAGCCAGATTCGACTCTCTGTAGTGCGTTAGCACAATTTAAAACCTAGAGTAACAATTAGAACCTATCTTGAAAGGGAAATTTGAAATATTAACGTAAAAAATTGCTTCCATATATTTTAAATCTGATTATAATTACAGTTAGAGATATTTTAAGAGCTCAAAATCTATCTTTGTCTGCAGACTTTTCAGTCAAATTTTTAATCAAAAAGCGTAGCGTATCTTCTTTAGTGCATGTAAATATGCTTAATCTCTGTTGTATGTGCACTGCATTTTTTTCTAATCTTTTTTACACAGGAGGATTTTATGTCCAGAATTCCAGATATTTGACTTTTACTTTAGCTAAAAACCAATAGGCGCCTATTGTTTAACGCTAATTAAAATAAAAATTTTTCTAATATATAGAAGAATCACTGTTTACTGAAAATGGGATACGATTGCCAAGAAAGCTGCTAATGTCAAAGAATTTTAGGTAAACATTATTTGCTTGACGTATGAGCGTGCTCTCCTTACTTCAAGAACTCTTTAATATATGCTTAACCACTTAAGTCCTTTCAAGATATGTTCTTAGCTTTTAGGTAAATACACTACAATAAAATTTACTTTAGTATAAAATTATTTGCATAAGATTTTGGCACCCTTTTAAAATCTTTTGGCATTTCAATTATGTATTTTGTGTTATGTTTCTTTGCGTAAGATACTGCTTTTTCAAGAGAATCAAACTTTAATACAATCTGTTTTTGTGGATCTTTTGAGCCAACCCACCCCATCAAAGGTTCAATATAGTAGGAACAAGGTTCAATTTTTAGGCACCAGAGCTTTGTATTACCTAAACCGGATTGTGTTGCAGTTTTTGTTGGTTTATAAATCCTAAAAACTATTTTATCGTCAATACTCATAATTCTTACTAAGTCATTCTAAATATATATCTAAATAAATTCTTTCACAAAGAATTAGTGTGAAAGAATGAAGTTTGAAATAAATATTTTTATGTTATATTATTTATATTAAAAGGATCAGCTGAATAGGAGTAACCGATGGCACAGCAAGAAATGGTAACAATTAATGCAGAATTACGTGATGTGACAAAAAAGAAAGCAATGCAAGTTTTAAGAAAAGAAGGAAATATACCTGCGGTTATATATGGTAAAGGGCATGATAACGTAAATTTGACGCTGTCTGCAAAGGAATTTACTAAACAATATAAATCTGGCGCTCTTTCTGCACATTTAATAGAGCTGAATTTTTCAGGTAAAAAAGAATATGCTCTTGTTCGTGATATTCAATTGCATGTAGTGCATGATACCGTGCAACACGTTGATTTTCAGTTTGTTGATAAAGGTAGTGAAATTAAAATAGATATACCTTTATCATTCATCAATGAAAGTAAATCACCAGGAATCAAATTAGGTGGAGTGCTTAATGTTTTGTGTCGTTCTATTACTGTCAAATGCTCTCCTGAGAAAATACCTCAAGTCATAGAAATTGATTTGTCTGGCAAAATGATTGGTCAGTCTATACATATCAATGATGTAAAATTGCCAGAAGGTGTTAAATTTGTAGCTCATGAGGAAGAAAATTTCACTATTGTAACAATCTCTGCTGCTGATAGTGATGTTGAAGAGTCTCAAACAAAAACAGAGGAGTAGTGCATTTAATAGCTGGGCTTGGTAATCCTGGTAGTAAATATGAATTAACTCACCATAATATTGGCTTCATAGTTATTGACGCAATCTACAAATATTGGAATTTTCAGTCATTTTCTAAGAAAGCCGATTACTTGATAACCTCCGGCATAATTAATAATAATAAAACCATACTGATAAAGCCTTATTCGTTTATGAATAATTCAGGCATTCCTGTTGCAAAAATAAAAAATTTTTACAAATTATCGCTAGATAATATTATTGTCTTACATGATGATGCTGACTTGAAATTTGGAAGAATAAAAGTAAAAAAGGGCGGTAGCTCAGCCGGACACAATGGACTTAAGTCTATAGATAGCCTTATTGGTAATGATTATTGGCGTTTAAGATTTGGAGTAGGCAGGCCTGAAGATCAGAAAAGCTTAGCAGATTATGTATTATCAAAATTTGAAAATTTTGATAATGTTATCCTCTTAGTGGAAAAAATAGCAAAAAATATACACCTAATGCTACAAGGAGATATCGCAGCTTTTATCAACTCGGTTGAGAGTGAAACTTTAGTATAGCAAACGAATACTGCCCAATACAAGCATCTATAGCTAACTGAAGTAAGATTTGCCCGAGCACTGAAAGACAAAATCAATAGCCGAATTAATATTTGCTTGGCAGCACTTTTCTTATGACATGCTTAATGGCAAACCAGAACTTCTCAATCGGATTTAAATCTGGCGAGTATGGAGGCAAGAACAAAATTTTACACCCAATATTTTCTATCAAATTTTTCGTCCTTGCAGATTTATGAAAGCTTGCTTTATCGAGAACAATAGTCTGTTCAGGTTTTAATATAGGAACAAGTATATTTTCTACATAAGCATCAAAAATCTCGCTGTTGCAGTAGCCTTCAGGAAGCTTTAACTTTTCCTTCATTTAGTGCTCCAATTATGCTTACCCCCTTTCTTTTAAACCCTTGGCAAATAACCTCTTGCCTTTTTGAGACCACCCATATTCATAAAATCTGTTGTCTTCTACTCCAGACTCATCTATGAATATCAAGTTTTCTTTTTCTATTCCTTCTATTTTTTTATGAACTCCTTGGGTTTCTCTTCATTCCTTTCCTGATAAAGAAAAGTTTTTTTTATATGTATAGTTTACTTTTTTAAGATAATTGTAGACTGTATCTTTGCACATGTTGCCAAATTTTTCAATTATTTTTTCAACCGTAATATCTCGGTTTTCATCCAGAAATTTGACAAAGCTATCTAAGTCTTTAATTTTATGACTATGTTCCTTTTGATAGCCTGAAGACGGTTTTATACTTCCTCTTTCTTCTCTTCTTTTCCTCCACCAGTATATAGTTTTTCTATCAATTTTAAACATCTTGCTTACTTCTTCCATAGTCATTTTTTTCTCGTCTACCACTTTTAAAACTCGTTCCCTCAGGTCCTCACTATATGGCTTTGGCATCATTCTACCTTCATTAAAGCAGTATTATACCTTTTTACCCCACCCTTTGAGGAAATCTTACTTCGGTTAGCTATAGACTAAAGAACAAGTCGCTATTAAAATTTGAAAAAGCAATTAAGGATGTTGGACGGAGATCACAGGGAAGAGCACCGCAGCCAATAAATGAAAATGAAATAGAAAGTAGTAAGGTTATTACTAGCGCAAGAACAGCTAAATCATGTTAGAATTAGAGGTGAGAGAGAAGTACCACTAAATCTCTTTGAGGAAAACATAATAATTAGAGAACGAAGAAGGGCAGGAGAACAACAAATGCGGCCAAATCTTGTTAGACGTGCAAGAGAAGTACCACTTAGTTCAAAAATAGGAAAATTAATTGGTGTAGTTTCATCCATAATTGTAGGTGCTTTCATTGGTATAATGGTTGGTATGGTCATTGCTGGTTTATGTATTGAGCTTTGTGTAATCACCACTGCAGAACCGATTCTTCTCATCATGGGTGCTACTGCTGTTATAGGAGCTATTGTAGCAGGAACTGCTCCTGTATTAAAGCTAATAGAGATGTTTAAAGGTCAAGCTTTCTCCTAGTAGCGGTCTGGAAAGCTCTAATACTGAACATACTTATTTAAATAGGCAAAGAGTTATTTAGAAAAAAATTGGAAAAATGTTCAAGGAAGTTCATTGGTAAAATACAGAGGTTTAATTATAGCTTTGTAGTTTAGGTTCTGGTTAGAGATTTTTATTCTAGCAGTTAAATCAAAGTCAGATCTAATTAGAGAGAGGATCTTCTTATCTCTTCTTTACCTTCATTTTCATTTCTAACAATTTTTTTTCCACTTAATATGTCTTTTATTTCATCTCCTGTTAAAGTTTCAAACTCCAGTAGATTTTCAGCAATGAGCTCTAAGTCTTTCCTACGCTTGGTTAAAATGTCTTTTGCTTTTTCATAGCAAGAAAATACAACTTTCTTTATTTCCTCATCTATAAGTCTTAACGTATCTTCAGAAATTGTCTCAGAATCATGTGTGATTTGTTCACGATTGTGATATATTGGCCCTATTTTGTCGCTCATTCCCCATTTTGTCACCATAGCACGTGATAAATCTGATGCTAGTTTTATATCTGAAGATGCGCCGCTTGTGACTTTATCATAGCCAAAAATTAGCTCTTCTGCCACACGTCCACCCATTGCAACAGTTATATCTGCTAGCATCTTTTCTCTTGTGAGGGACACTCTATCTGTTTCTGGTAGTCTCATAACTAAACCAAGTGCTCTACCACGTGGAATAATTGTTGCTTTGTGTATAGGATCAGAAGCAGGCATATTAACTGCAACTACTGCATGACCAGCTTCATGGTAAGCAGTAAGCTTTTTTTCTTCTTCTGTAATGACTAAGGACCTTCTTTCCATGCCCATCATCACTTTATCACGTGCATACTCAAAATCATCCATGGTAACAATTTTCTTATTTCTTCTTGCAGCAATAAGCGCAGACTCATTCACTAAATTTGCTAGATCAGCTCCTGAAAAACCTGGCGTTCCCCTCGCAACTGTTTTTACGTTTACATCTGGTGCTATCGATATTTTCTTTATATGCGTATTTAATATTCTCTCACGCCCATTTATATCAGGTAAAGAAATAGTAATCTGTCGGTCAAAACGACCAGGTCTAAGTAGTGCTGGATCTAGGACGTCTGGACGGTTAGTTGCAGCAACTATTATCACACCTTCATTAGACTCGAAACCATCCATCTCAACCAGTAACTGGTTTAATGTTTGTTCCCTTTCGTCGTTACCGCCACCAAGACCGATGCCGCGATGCCTACCTACTGCATCTATTTCGTCTATGAAAATTATACAAGGAGCATTTTTCTTACCTTGATCAAACATATCCCGGACACGGCTTGCACCAACACCGACAAACATTTCAACGAAATCAGATCCAGAAATACTAAAAAACGGTACATTAGCTTCACCTGCAATTGCACGAGCAAGTAGAGTTTTACCAGTTCCAGGGGAACCAATTAAAAGGCATCCTTTTGGTATCTTCCCACCTAACACTTGAAATTTTTGCCTTTGTTTAAGAAAATCAACAATTTCAACCAACTCTTCTTTTGCTTCATCAATCCCAGCAACATCATCAAATGTCACTTTTTTTCCAGTAGTCATAAGCCTAGCTTTTGATTTGCCAAAGCTTATAGTTCTATTACCTCCTGCTTGCGTTTGTTTAAAAAGGAAAAGTAATAAACCGATAAAGATAAGGGTCGGAACCCATTGAATAAGTAATCCACCAATTATACCTATTGCAGAGTCTCCAATTGAAAAGGAGAACTTCACTTTCCTATCATGCAAACTTTTTATTAAGTCACTATATATAACACCACTTGAGTTAAAGGCTGACCCATCCCTAAACTTCCCTTCGATACTTTGGTTTCTTATTGTAATATTTTCTATATCATTATCTTCTAGTCTAGTTAAAAATTCTGAAAAAGGTATGGTTGTTTTACTCTTACCTATACTTCCGCTAAATTGAATATAAGCAACTGAAATAAGAACAATAATCACTAACCAGATCAATAAGCCTTCTAAAAATTTTTTCATTTACATTTCTAATTAAACACTAATCAAGCTTACCAAATTTTGTTTTATCGTGCTATTAATAATGCATCGAATCTTATCATCACCGTATTTCTCCGTTATAATTTACATCAGGATAAGCAACCACCTTTCCATTTTTTTCACTGTTGGAAAAGAGTAGTAAACTTTAGAAAAATAATTACAAATTTAAAAAATCTTGCCCCACTCATTGTAATCCTTAATTAAATATCAGTTAACTTTAGCAAATTTTCCTTTATTATACTAGAAATAAAATATTTAATCTCATCATCACTAGTGCTCTTACTATTATGTTTCATACATGGATAAGCAAGCATCTTTCCATCTTTTTGTACTGTAGGCAAAGAATAGTAAACTTCAGAGCAATAATCATAATTTTTTAGAAATTCAGGGATTTTTTGTGTTTTTTTTAGCGGAGCAATAGTTACTGAACACTTCTGATCTCCAAATATTGTGCAGCTAAACCTGTTATCCCATTCAATAGAACCATTTAATGGTAAGTGTACAGTAATTTCCTGTATATTTGACGATTCTCTCATTATCAAAATACTTTCTCCATATTTTCTTATTTTGCATCCATAGAGTGTGCAATTAACATCACTATTTTGTTGCAATATTCTATTAAATATTGCGATAAGGCTACGGCACCTTGGTTTATAGTGCTTGTTGACAATTGCCATTATAGAATAAAGAAGAAGCCTTAAAGCTATTTCCTCTGGCAGTTTATAAAGTTCATCTAGTTTAATTTCAATATAACCAAGATCATGAATATTAACGCAGTCATTAAGTGCAAGGCGTGTGTAGTGCATCAACGCTTTTGCAGCTCTTTTCATATGAAGGGCTGTGAGGCATATTCGCTCTGTTAAAATCTCTTGATTGTCACTTGCTTTCAGTAAGTTACGGTATAAAGTTCGTCTGTATTTTAAGTCATAATTGCTTCTATCTTCGATCCATTTTAGCCGGTGAAGATTAGCGTACTTTTCTATTTCACTACGACTAAAATTTAACAACGGCCTAAATATATAAATACCATTTAAGAAAGATTTGTAATCCATTGATGATAATCCATCTACTCCACTACCTCGCTCCAATCTTAATAAGAACGTTTCTGCTTGATCATCTTTGTGATGAGCAACGAGCAAACATTTAACATTATTGTTTTTACACCACTCTGCTAGTAACTTATATCGTGCTTTTCGTGCCTGTAACTGAATATTACCTTTAATATTTTGCTTCTCCCAATTTAATATGAACGATTCCTTTGCCCCAAGTTCTTTTGCATAGCTTACAGCAAAATTAGCTTCTTCTTGAGATTCTGAACGTAACCCATGATTTACTGTTAATGCTATAGGAAGTGAAAGCTTGTTTTTTTTTGCCCAGTTAGTCATTAAATGCAGTAAGACTATACTATCTACACCACCTGATACTGCAACTGCGATTTGGTTATGGAAAGCAAAACTATTAGCTATATTTTGAAATAATAACTCTAATTTCATTATGTTTCTTGATGGCCAGATAGTCTCTACGTCATACAGCGACTTATTTGTGGTATATATAGATCCCGCTAACAAGCAGCGGAATTGCTCTCTTTTGTCATCCCAGTGCTTGACACTGGGATCCAGGTTTTAATGCAAGAAACTACTTCTTTATTCCAGAAAATGAAAATTCCACTCTACGATTTTTAGCATGCTCTTTTTCATATTTGGAATTTCTAGAATCATCTTTTACATTAACCAAAGGCTCAGTTTCACCTTTAGAAGCAGTTTTTATTCTATTTTCTAGATAAGGTGTACAGCTGACCATAAATTTTTTAGCTGCATCTGCTCTTCTAGCTCCTAGTGCAAGATTATATTCGTGAGAACCACGATTGTCAGTATGACCAGTTAAAGTGACCTTTGCGTCAGGATTATTTTGTAACACTTCCATCACGTCAAGTAATGCATCTGCACTCACTTCACTGATACTAGATTCATCATAACCAAAGAAAACTCTTTTATCACCTATCTGCTTAACAACAGCATTCATTTTATTTGTCGTATTTACTCCTTTTTTAGGGCAAGAACTTACACCAGTAAGCAGTAAACAAAAACAACACATTATAATCAGTCTACTCCACATCACTAAACCTCCATAAATTTAAAATATAGTGCGTAATTTTAATTTTAATACTAATAATCCCTCTATACTAGAATAGAGTCAAGAAAAATAAAATACTAAATATTTCCTTTACAATACAACCTGACAATTAATCTTCTGATAAGATGCTCGATTCTTGTCAAAAAGTCCAATAAAGTAATAAAGTACAATTTTTTATTGTACTTTAAGCAAATATACTTTTAACTTTATTATTAATCTATTACGATATTAAACAGATGTTTTCAAAACAATGAATAAAAATGAGATCTTATAAGTTTTTAGAAGAAGTATTACATAAGGTAAGGAATATTGAAAATACACTAAAAGTACTAAGCAAAAGCCAATTGGATATAGAGGATAAGATCGAACAAATGTGTCTTCTAGAGGAAATTAGACATGAAATTATCTCCCATGATGTAATAAAAGAATCATTAGCGGATGCTCTTAGTAACAATAAGAATGCGGTCACTCCACAGCTAAAGTTAATAGAGGAAATACATAAAAGCAATAGTGCTATTCCTGTTGATTTAGTAAAATCTTTGTCCAAAGCTAAGATTGAATGCCAAAACTTATGGAGGCTAACTAATTCTGAAATTAGTAACTTAGAAAAGCTGAAAGAATGCTTTACTAACCTAATTAAGCTTACTCGTGAAGCAGCTTCTATAAAATCGCAGCAATTAAAGCGCTCAAACTATGAGTCATTGCTTGCTGACTATGACTCTAATATCACAGAAAAGAACATAAAGGAAATATTTCCTAAGCTAGGTAAATTTTTTAGTGAAAATGTAGAGAAAGTAACTCAAAAGCAGAAGAAGGATAAGGTTACTAATATACAAAAAGTTACGGTTCAGAGACAGATTGAACTTGGTTCCTTATTCTTACAGCAAATGAGTGTTACACCAAATGAGATTTCCATTTCTTATTACGATCCTATCGATCATGATGAATCTGACCTTTGTTATGGTTTATTTTTACTTTTACGGCATACTGGTTATGCAATTCATCAAAAATGTTTAGCGCAAAATTCTATAAAGAGCTCAATTACGAAACATATTATGCATGAAACTCAAGGGTTATTCATGGAAAGGATCATTGGAACATCCAGAGAATTTATTGAGTTCATTCAACCACACATAAAGGAGAAACTTTCTACAAAAGGCAAAATTAATAGTAGTGTTGAAAATTTGTATTTGATTTTCAATAAAGTAAATCTTTCATCTTTTTTGAAGAATGCGGATGAATTTAGTTTATTGGCTCACATTATGCTAAGAACTAAATTAGAACAAGATTTAATAAATGGTACGTTAGAAGTTAAAGATCTACACGATAAATGGTTGGAAGGTATGAAGCATTATAAAATTTCAGTAAAATCTAAAAATGAGCTAGACACTTATTTTCAAGATGATCATTGGGTAAGTGGTACTATAGGCTATTTTCCTATCAAAGTTATAGCGTTAATTGCTGCTGTGCAGATTTTTTCTTTCATTCAGAAGAATCATCACGAATTTTTAGATGCTATAGTAAAAGGAGATTTTAGTTTGCTTATCAGCTGGCTCTCTCAAAATGTATACAGTACAAAGTGTGACTTTTTGAAGCAGCTAAAAAAGGTAACAGGAAGAGATTTAGACATTGAGTGTTATACTAGCTACTTATCTGAAAAGTATAATTTGTCTCAATAAATGGTTTTCTTGAGTTGTATATGGATTTTGTTCAGAAATTAACCGGAAAGTTTTATAGCCTTTTTACTTTCAAAGGCTTGTTTGCTAGCGATATTGCTATAGATCTTGGTACTGCAAATACTTTAGTTTATCAGAAAAATCAGGGGATAGTGCTTGATGAACCTTCTGTTGTAGCAAGAATAAAAGAAAAAGGAAGCTACATTCCTTATGCTTTTGGTAAAAAAGCTAAGATGATGCTTGGAAAAACGCCTGGAGAAATAGAAGCAATAAGGCCCTTGAAAGATGGAGTTATTGCTGATTTTAAAAGTGCAGAAGAAATGTTAAAATATTTCATACGTAATGCAAACACAAAATTCACTGTCAATAAACCTAATATTATTATATGTGTTCCATCTGGGTCCACTCCAGTTGAAAGGCGTGCTATACAAGATGCAGCAGAAAGTGCTGGTGCAAACGAAGTATTCTTAATTGAAGAACCAATGGCTGCAGCAATTGGCGCTGGGCTCCCTGTTACCGAGCCTGAAGGCTCTATGATTGTTGACATAGGAGGTGGTACAACTGAAGTTGCAATTATTTCTTTAGGTGGAATTGTTTATTCGCGTTCTGCTAGAGTAGGTGGCGATATTATGGATGAGGCAATAAAGTCATATATTCGCGAAAATCATAAGTTATTAATTGGTGAAACAACTGCTGAAAAAATTAAGAAAAATGTAGGTTCAGCCAGTCTGCCAAATGAAAACAACAAAGAGGGAATGATAATTAAAGGCAGGGATTTAGTGAGTGGCATGCCAAAGGAAATGCTTTTATCAGAATACCAAGTTGCAGAAAGTCTAATAGAGCCTGTACATCAGATAATTTCTGCTATTAGGACTGCACTGGAGAGTACTCCACCTGAACTTTCTTCTGATATAGTTGATAGAGGAATAATTTTATCTGGTGGTGGTGGATTATTGCGTAACTTGGGTAAAGTTATTAGTGACACAACAAGATTACCAGTTCGTGTTGCAGATGACCCACTTTGTTGTGTTGCCTTGGGCAGTGGAAAAGTGCTTGAAAATATGGATTATTTTGGTCATGTTTTATTCAAGCAAGATTGATCACGATTTTGGTTGTTGAAATTTTTCAATTTTAAGATTCTCAAGAAACATTTCTTATAATGAAATCGTGCATAAATTGCGTTAACTCTTTCAATTTTCATATTGTTCTGTACAATACCTATAGTTAAAGCAATTAGGCTTACCTGCAATTTGATAAGCCGTCATTCCACTACTTGTTAGCCGGCTGAAGATGCCGCAGCAGTATGACGTAGGGCTTATATTTAATACACTCGGATAACCATGCTAAAAGAATTTAAAATTGAACCTTTGTTAAAAGATAAAGCTCCGCACCAAACCAAGGCTGTTGTTGCAATGTCCGGTGGAGTTGATAGCTCCGTGGCTGCGGCACTGCTACATAAGCTTGGGTACAAAGTGATAGGTGTGACTCTTCAACTCTATGGCACCAACGGTAATACTAATGTGAGAAAAGGTGCGTGCTGCGCTGGACAAGATATTTATGATGCCAAATGTGTTGCTGAAAGTGTTGGCTTTTCTCATTATATTTTAAATTACGAAGAAATATTCAAAAAGGAAGTAATAGAGGATTTCGCGAATACCTACATGCGTGGAGAAACTCCCATACCATGCATAAAATGTAACCAAACAGTAAAATTTCGCGATCTATTGCAAGTTACAAAAAATCTTGATGCAGATGTGCTCGTAACTGGTCATTATGTGAGAAGGTTAGAAAAAGATGGTGAGGTAAAGTTATGCAGAAGCATTGATAAAAGTAAAGATCAAAGCTATTTTCTGTTTGCAACTACTGAGGAGCAGTTAAAGTTTTTGCGGTTTCCGCTGGGTGGGTTTTATAAAAATGATATAAGAAAATTGGCAAAGTATTTTGGCTTACAAATTTCTGAAAAGCCAGATAGCCAAGATATATGCTTCGTTTCCAAAAGCTATAGTGAGACAATAGCTAAACTAGCTCCACAATCTGTACGAAAAGGTAAAATAGTAGATATTAATGGAAAAGTATTAGGTGAGCACAATGGCATAGTAAATTTTACAGTGGGACAAAGAAAAGGCCTTTGCATTGCACACAATAAGCCTCTTTATGTAGTAAGAATTAATACAGAAAATAACGAGGTTATAGTAGGTCCGATCAACGCATTAATGCAAAAAAAGATATTGATCAAAGAGTTAAATTGGCTAGAACAGCCAAAAGAAGGCATGGAAGTAACTGTGAAGCTCAGATCATCACATGCAGGAAGCTTAGCAACAATACATTTAGCTGAAGAAAAAAATAAAGCCTGTGTAATTTTAAACGACGATTACTTTGGCATCAGTCCTGGTCAAGCCTGCGTAGCATATAAAGGTGAACAAGTTATTGGTGGCGGATGGATATGCTCTTAACTTGGCGACTTAATTTTTTAATGTAAAATGTAAACATACAATAATACTTATTGCCATTTTACCACATATCCCTTATGCTATAAAAGTAATTGTTGTGGATTAGAGGGATGGTTAAAGAAGTTGAAGAATTAATAAAAATTGTTGGTAAGGGCAATTTATTAGAAGCTTTATTCATTTGTTTGGGCAGTTTTCAACATGTTGACTTACATTGCAGTATGGACTGCAGAAATCATCTTAATTTGCCTGCATTCATTAGAAAAAAAGAGGAATCATTAGATAAATATTTTAATTTAAAATTCAGCTTACAAGGGCTGTTTTTAATTTATGCTCAAGCTTATGAAATTCTCAGTAAAAACAATAAACTGAGCACTAAAGATGTTATAGATAAAATATATAAAGTTATTAAGGAGTCTAAGTTAGGTAAAGATATAAATGAAGTAGTAGATGGAAGAAAATTAGACTTGCTTAACATCTTAGCAAATCCAAAGAGAGAACCAGTATTTAAAACAGCAGGAGATTTTGAAAGTAAGATACTTACTGACGTCAAAAAACTATTAAATGAAAAATCCGATAAAGAGTTTTATTTCAATAAATTTGTTATCGATTGTTACTATTCTATTCATCAAGAGATAAAAGTAGATAGAGATGTGGCTTTATTGTTTTCTCTATTATATTCTCTTGTAGGTAGTTATAAAAAACCTTTATCACCTGACAAAATAGCAAAAAGAGAAGTACTAGAGTTAGATAGGAATTCGTTAATAAACGGTTATAAAGTGTCTTTATCCAGTATACTACACCACGAAATTAATCTAACAAATGAAGATGGAATAACTAAGTATACAATCGATTATGATAGTGTAGATAGGAAAGAGGAGAGCTTGAAGTATGGATACAAATTATATCCTATAAATACAAAAAATACTCTAGAGCAACTGTTAAAAAACCAAAACAGTGATGAATTTGAACAGTTAGTAACAAGCTCTGAGAATATACACTACTCAGTGCCACAAAAAGAAAAAGACCATAAAAACACGTTCTGCAAACTAGCTTTAGGTATGTTTATATTGTCTGTTGGATTATATGCTGCAGATTATTTCTTTATGGAGCAAAAATTATTCAACTCAATAAAACCACAAGCTAATCTAATAATTGCTGCAGTACTTACTATTGTAGTAACATATGTTTTATTTCAATTATTGAAATCACCGCGAGATCCGCCACATTCAGCAGTTAACGGAGCAGTACATGAGAATTTGATGCAGAGTCATGTAAGATAAGTTTATAAATGTAGCAACTTCAAGGTACATATTGTATAATACTTACTCCTGATAAGAGGTAATTTATGGATTTAAGTAAAATAACGATAAGGCCAGATGCACTAGATGTAGTAATTGAAATAAGTGCAAATGCTCATCCCATAAAGTACGAATTTAATAAAGAGCTCGGGTTATTGCAAGTTGATAGATTTTTGTCTACTTCAATGACTTACCCTTGCAATTATGGATTTGTCCCAAATACCCGTGCAGGTGACGGTGATCCTGCGGATGTTTTAGTGCTAACTCAATTTCCTCTAGCATCTGGGGTTTTGATATCGGTGCGTCTAATAGGTGCATTACTTACTCAGGATGAAAAAGGAGAGGATGAAAAAATATTAGCGGTACCTATTTCCAGTGTTGATAGCTATTATGACAATATAAAGAACTATTCTGACTTACCTAAAAATCTACTAGATAAAATTGCTCATTTCTTTTCTCATTATAAAGATTTAGAAAAGGGAAAAACGGTGACAGTTGGAGAATGGGCTGATGTGGAAAAAGCAAAAAAAATTATTGCAAGCTCTATTAAAAGCGGAAATTAGTTTTTGTTGATTTAGCCTGGAATTACAGTTATTCGGAAAAACGTGGTTGTTTTTAATGGGTAAATGTTGGTATCCGTTTAGGATAGCGGCAAGGTAGTATAACCATAGAGTAAAAGTGAGTTTACACCAAATGGTGTCATCCCAGTGCTTGACACTGGGATCCAGTCCTTTCGCACAAAAAACGTTGTAAAGTAACTTAGTTGGATCCCAGTGTCAGCTACTCTGATGACAAGAAAGGGAGTACAGGTTTCAATATTTGCATGCATCTGAACAGATACAAATATTGCAATTAAAAGCATTAGACAGGCAGTAAAGGTCTTGATATTATAGTAATAATTTGGAAGGGTGGCCGAGCGGCTGAAGGCGGCGGTTTGCTAAACCGTTATACGATTGAAAAGTCGTATCGAGGGTTCGAATCCCTCTCCTTCCGTATATTATTGTTTAGGTATTCATTACAGTAATTTTACCCTCTTTTTTAATTATTAAAAAGTTAGCTAGCGTTTATTCAGTATTTATTATAGAATTAGTTATTAGCTAAATAATTTTATATGCATAAAATACTAATTTTGATATTAATAATGCTGCCGCTTAGGTTACTTGCAACTGAGATTGAAATTGTTGCAGATGTAAATGGTGAGCCAATTTCAAATTTAGATATCGAAAGACGTATAAACTTCATAAATTCATTGCTTGGCACTCAGAAGATTAATCAAAAAGAGGTAAAATCTCAAATTCTAAGACAGTTAATAGACGAAATTATCATTGTCAGCGAAGCACAGAAGATGAATATAGAATTGAGTAACGAGGAGTTAAATAATGCTGTCACGTTATTCTTAACTCAAAGTTTAAAACTTAAGGCTGATGAAGTTGATCAATACGTAAAAAAGCATAATATAGATCTCAATACCCTAAAAAAACAAGTAAAGTGTCAGCTACTGTGGAACAAGATTATTGAAGTAGGAGTTGTACCGCTTATTAATATCAGCGATCAAGAAGTGGATGATGCAAGAAAGCAAAAAGAGAAGTCTGATTACCTTATTACGTTTCAGGAGTTTGTAATTCCTGATCAGAAGATGGCTGAAGACTTAATAAAAAAATTACGTACCAGTAATAATCCAGAATCTTCAATAAAGATGCGCAAAGCAACAGTTAATTTAAGTCAGCTAAAAGGTACTCTCAAGGACGTTTTGGAAAGATTAGAAATCAGTGATGTAGCAGGTCCGGTTAGTTTAAGCGAAGGTTACTCTGTTATAAAAGTCATAGATAAGGTACAGCTCGATCATACACTGCTGAAAAGTACTTTAAAACTGAAACAGGTTGTAGTTGAAGGTTCAGAAAGTTTACTCTCTAATTTTAAGGAGCAAAAGGTCAGTTGTTTAAATTTTGAAAAGTTAGCAGATGATTTCAAGTTGCCAAGCGTAAAAGAGTTTGAAATAAAAATGCGAAATTTAAATCCTGATTTACAGATTTTATTTAGTAAAACAAATATGAATGAAATAGTAGAATTAAGAGAAAATAGCACTGCAAAGTTGATGATGTTATGTGATATCAAAAATAATGCAATGGATATAGAAGCAATCAAACAGGAAATGTATCAACAAAAGATTATGATACAAAGCAACCTGTTATTGGATAATATGCGTAAAAATGCAGCTGTTAGTTATCAGTTTAATTGAAGTTAGAGAGGTTTTCTACTCCATAAAAAGTTTATGAAGAATATAATGCTCATTGGCGGTGGAGTTGGAAATGCAGTGTTATTTTCGATAGGCAAAGCTTGTCTTGAAAACAATCATAAGGTTTTATATTTCGCTGGCTATAAGAAATTAAGTGATGTATTTAAACGAGCACTGATAGAACGTGCATCAAACGTGACAGTTTGGGCATGTGAAGAAAGATTGATAGAAACAAGCAGAGAACAGGATAAATCCTTTCATGGTAATATAGTTGATGCAATAATCTCATATCAGCAAGGAAAGTTAGGTAAAATTACTATTAGTTTAAACACTATAGATAAAATCATCACTATTGGTTCTGATAAAATGATGAAAGCTATAAATGAAGCTAGAAAAACAATTTTAAAACCATACCTAAAACCAAATCACGTAGCAATATCATCTGTTAACTCTCCTATGCAGTGCATGATGAAAGAAATCTGCGCTCAATGTATTCAGCAACACATAAATAAGGAAACAGGAGAAATAAGTTTTGTTTATAGTTGCAGTAATCAAGACCAGGATATGGAGCTTGTTGACTTTGATTTTTTAAGTGAGCGCTTGAAGCAAAATAGTTTACAAGAAAAGCTCACTGCAAAATGGATAGAACATGTTCAAAGACACTAAACAGCACAAAGAGGAGCTAAGGAAGCAATATAGAACCATAAGAAAAGATATTGATGAAAGTTATTCTAATTATGCAGCAAATTCTCTTATTAATCTTTTTAGTCAAAACTTAAGTTGCGTTAAAGGTAAAACAATAGCAGCGTACATTCCAACAGACGGAGAAATTAATGTTGTGCCTTTGATGCATCGTTTGCTTGATTTAGACTATAAAATAGCAATTCCTAATAAAAATAAGTTATTAAAATTTGAGGAATGGAATAAAGCAGATGAAGATATAATCCCCGATACAATCATTACTCCTGTTATTGCTTTTGATGATCATTTTAATAGGTTAGGTTTTGGCGGTGGTTGGTATGATACAATGATAAAAAAATTACGGCCACTTGGAAAAATATTTATAGGTGTAGCCTATGAGAAGCAATATTGTAAAAATTTACCTGTGGAAAAACACGATCAAAAATTGGATATTATAATTACTGAGATGTGTGTTAGATTAAAAATGGAAAAGTAGGGATCTATTCGGGAACGTTTAAAAAAGGATAGGCATCAAGTTAAGGAAATAAAGGTATGAAGAAGATAGGATAAGAAGATATAAAATTCTCTCGGATATATTTTAGTGAGAGAACTAATGATGAATAAAATAACTTGCTTATCAAATTACCTCAACAAATTTTTCAATGAAATGGCAAATAATTGAAACAGAAAAGGAAAAGAAAATTGAGTAATTGATGATTCATAAAAGCTATAATTTTGGGTAATATAGGGGTTACAAACTGAATCATAGATATAATGTGCCAATTATTAAATGAAGAATCTGTGATAATAACGAAACAGGGTTTAGATTTCAGGTTTACTAAAGAAGCAGTAGAATTTATGAAAAGAATGTACAATGGCTTTATTTAAAATACCCTGCAAATTGATTGTAGAATCTTGCAGCAATTTAAAAGCATTGGATAGTAGCTTTGCCTAAGAACCTGTTAAGAATCTTGGAGAGATGAGGTAAAATAGGCATAGATTTAAGAAAGAGGTATATCTATTCAAAACAAGTGATATAAGTCGAAAGCAATTTGAAAAAATCAGAGCAATTTTAGAAAATAGTAGAAAAAGAACAAAACCAAGAAAACTTGACTTATATCATGTGTTTTATGGAGTGCTATACGTCCTAAAAAGTGGCTGCCAGTAGACCAAAGAACTTTCCAAGTTATATATTACTATTTTCAAGCTTGGAATAAAAAGAATGGAGAGGAATCAAGTTTACTAGTTAAAAAAATTAGTTGGAGAGCAACAATGGTCGAAAAGAGAAAACCAGTTTCTGTATAATTGATGCCCAAAGTGTTAAAAATACAGATACCGCTGAAAGTAAAGGCTATGATGCTGGTAAAAAGATTTCAGGCATAAAACGCCATATTGCAGTTGATACGCAGGGTTTACCACATGCAATTTATGTAACAACAGCAGACACAACTGATCGCAGCAGTGCTATGAAAATGGTTGAAAGTGCGCAAGAAAATCTCTCTGAGGTCAAAAATGTACTTGTTGATGCAGGTTACACCGGAGAAAAATTTGCAACTCAAATAAAAGATATTATCGGTGCAACTGTTGAGGTTATAAAGCGCAGTGAGTTATATTCTTTTGTTGTGCTTCCAAAGAGATGGGTTGTCGAACGCTCTTTTGCTTGGTTAGAAAAATGTAGACGATTGTGGAAAAATTGTGAGCGTAAACTTAATACTAGCCTACAGGTGATTGTTCTCTCCTTCGTTTCTCTCCTATTAAGAAGATTTTAAACAGGTTCTTATAGCGCTTTAGTCCCACCTATAGTAGTAAGATTATCTACTTATTATTGTATGGGAATTTACCAATTATTAAGATAATCAGTGTAGTAAAAACATATTCTAATAGTATGGAAAAATAAAATGATACCTGAACAATCTATAAAAAATGGCGTTATAAATTTACATAATTTTCCTAACAACACAATAGGTGAGCTTATCGATTGTTTAAAAACAAGAGACGATATCAAAGAATTTGCTTTTGAAGATGATGATACTGATCATAGTATACAATCTATACAATATAGAAAAGGTAGAAATATTAGTAATAATATGAAACTTAGGTGTATAGGTGCAGCAATCGGTTTAGTTGCTGGTCTAGTTGCAGCATGTTATTTAGGGCAAGAAACTTTAGCTCTTATCGGCGTTTATGGTGTGGTGTTGATTGCATTTGCTGTAGTTGGTGCGTTACTTGGAGCTGGAGCAGGCTATGTCTCAGGTAAATGCCTTGACAAAATTAAGGTTACAAATATGCAAAGAGAAAGAAGTTGTTAAAGGTTCATGTTATATTTTGAATTTCTTTCAATACTTAAAGATTTACAATCAGAGCAAACCACTTGGCCACGTGGAACTGATTTCAGCTCATCAGTTGAAACTTTACTTGAGCAGAATATGCATTTTATTTTATCACTTGGGGCGAGTGAGTGATCAACAGCAATTCTATCATCAAAAACAAAACACTCGCCTTCCCAATTACCACTTTTATTACCAGTTTTTTCAAGATAGGAAAGAATACCGCCTTTAAGATGGTAAACATCTTTAAATCCAAGGCTTTTCATATATGCTGTAGATTTCTCACATCTGATTCCACCAGTGCAGTACATAGCCACTTTCAGATCTTTACTCTCAGAGAAAGACTCTGCCCACTGAGGAAAATCTCGAAAACGCTGAGTATGTGGATTGATTGCATTTTTAAACTTGCCTAGTTTTACTTCGTAATCATTTCGTGTGTCTATCACTAAAACATCAGGTTGAGAGATAAAATCATCCCAATAATCTGGATCAATGTACTGACCTCTAACGGAAGTATCGAGATTACTTACACCAAGATTCACAATTTCTCTTTTTAATCTCACTTTCATCTTACTAAATGGTTGATATTCTGCTGCACTCTCTTTCCATGTAAGGTCCCTTAGTCTATAATCAGAACGTAGAAAATCGAATATTTTATCAATCGCGTTTCTTTCACCAGATACGGTTGCATTAATACCCTCTTCTGCAAGGAGTATAGTACCCTTTAATTCGACATTGTCGCATGCAACTTTTATTTCATCTTTCATGTCATAATAATTAGAGAGTTTTACAAAATGATAGAAAGTTGCAATGACAAAACTCATAATTAATTAGTTTATCGATTTAAAACATAATATATAAAATTATGAAGATATTCAATAGGACGGCTGTTAATTACTGGATATCTTTAGTTTTTGCATATAACATTTTAATATCAAATATAGATTCAAGTTAATGTTTCTGAGAGTATTTAAAAATATATTCTTGTTTTTAGTAAGTGTATTATTTGTCTGCCCTATACTATCGTTAATATCGATTCTATTTACAGAATCAGCAAACTCTGGATGGGTAATTAGTAGACTTTTTCCTGAATATATACTCAATACGTTAATTTTGATGGTAGGAGTAGGGTTAATATCCTTTATATTTGGAGTAATTCCAGCTTGGCTTACTACATTTTTTTCGTTTCCCGGAAGTAGAATTTTTGAGATTGCCTTATTCTTTCCGATATCAATTCCTGGATATATAGTATCGTTTGTTTATGTAAATACGCTAGAGTTTTCAGGTCCGATTCAGAGCTTGTTAAGAGATACTTTTCAATTGGGCAGAGGTGACTATTGGTTTCCCGAGATCAAATCCCTAGGTGGTGGAATACTAGTAATGGGATTTAGTCTATATCCATACGTTTATATGTTGGTCCGCTCAAGTCTAAAGAGCGTTAGTAACTCAGTCACTATTGCATCAACACTTGGGTTCTCCTCATTACAGAGTCTGTTTTCTGTCATCATACCCTCCATACGTCCATCAATTATAGCTGGGTTATCCTTGGTACTAATGGAAGTAATTACAGATTTCGGCACACCACAGTTTCTTGCTATCGATACTTTCACGACAGGAATATACCGTACTTGGTTTTTATTGCATGACAAATATTCAACTACTGTTTTGGCAGTTGCAGAACTGATTTTCGTTGCAACACTAATAGTTATCGAGAAAAAACTACAAAAAAGAGAAATATCTTACTCTTCAATCAATACTAATGCAGATTATCACAATAAACGTAGTATAAACGGTTCTATATCGTTGATCTTTTCTTATCTTATGTGTTTATTGCCGATATTAATAGGCTTTATTTTACCAATGATTCCACTTATATATTGGAGCATAGAGAAAGGCTTTTTCATATACGAAGCAAGATTTTACAATATAATAACAAACAGTATTAGTTTATCATTTATTACCGCGCTAATCTCGATCAGCATTGCAATAATTATTGGATATACAGCACGTAAAAATAAGGTAATAAGCAATATAGCACGTCTCATTTCTCTTGGATATGCAATTCCAAATGCAATTATTGCAATTAGCATAATAATGTTTTTAAGCAGAATATCTTCTTTCATTACTCAATATATTGTAGAAATTAGCTTGGTAGGAACTATTGGCGCATTAGTTTACTCATATTTATTTCGTTTTTTTGCTATATCTTTCAAGGCGATAGAGTCGGGACTCAAAAAAACACCAAATGAAATTGAATGGACTGCATATACTATGGGTCATGGGCCTATTTCCACGTGCCTGAATATTCATATTCCCCTTATCAAGAAAAGTATACTATCGGGATTTCTGCTCGTGTTTATGGATACGGTAAAAGAACTCACGGCAACACTAATTATCAGACCATTTAATTTTGAAACTATATCAACTAGAATATATGAACTTGTCAGCGATGAGCGTTACAGAGAAGCTGCCCCATTTTCGTTAATGATAGTTATTATAGGTTTAACCTCTACAATAATCTTATTCACACTTGATGATAAGAATCAAAAATAAACTATTTTGCATCTGTTCAGCAGAGTAACAAAATAAGATAGATGAAAAAAGACAACTATAGAAGCAAATGGTCGGTGCTTTCGTGTTTATCAACTTAGTTGGATCTCAGTATCAGCTACTCGGATGACATTATGGAAGCTCAAATGACAAAACAAGAAGCACTGGTTTCAGATGCACTTAAACAAATACACTATCTTGATGATCAATGAGGTCTAGCGTTAACGTATGGACTATCTAAGGAAAAGGGTGGTACCATAACATCAAAGGTTTTTATGCTCTCTTCGTTCAGAAATTCATATTTACCCTGCATTATTCCTGATGGTGTATTTAAGTATGTTCCACTTGTATATTTGAATACCTCTCCAGATTTTATTACAGGTTGTTCTCCAATAACACCAACTCCGGCAATTTCATTTATTTTGCCCTTATGATCTATTATTTGCCAATAGCGACTTAATAATTGAATGGTTGATGAGCTTTTGTTTTTTATCTTAACATTATACATCCATACGTAACAATTTTCATAAGGAATGGATTGCTCTTCAATGTAAATTGGCAAAACTGTAACTTCAACAGAATTAGTAATAAGTGTGTATTTCATGGTCATCGTAAAGTGTTCATGATAAAAATTTAACACACTTCAATTATACACTTTTTTCATAGATTTTCCAAGCATATTATAGTACTCTAACTAGGAAATATTAATCTACATGATGAACAAAACAGATCCACTGGATAAAAAAGTGATAGGAATAATAGGAAGTGGGCAATTAGGTAAAATGACTGCTATCGCTGCAATAAAACTTGGGCACAAAACGCATATTTTTGCCAGTACTAAAAACGATCCAGCTTGTTCTGTTGCTGATGATTTAACAATAGCAGACTTCTGTGATAAGAGGGCACTTGAATCTTTTGCACAGAGTGTGGATTTAGTCACTATTGAGTCTGAAAATATTCCATGTAGTGCAATTGATATTGTGTCGCAGCATACAGATTTTTATCCAGGTAAAAAGGCGTTACACATTTCGCAAAATAGGCTGAGAGAGAAAGATTTTATTAGAGATTTAAGCATAAAAACTGCTGATTACAAAAGTATACAAAATTATAATCAGCTACTAGAAAGTAGTGAAACTTTTAGCTATCCAGTGAGGCTAAAAACAACAGAAATGGGTTATGATGGAAAAGGACAATATGTGATTGAAAATGATTCTGAACTGAAGCAATTTGCTTCTTTCGATTGGAATAAAGAGTACATTCTTGAAGCAAGTGTTGATTTACTGAAAGAGGTTTCAATAGTCGTTGCAAGAGATAAAAACGGTAAAGTAGCTTTTTTTCCTATAGCAGAGAATCACCACGTTGACGGAATACTTAATACTTCAATAGCACCAGCTAAAATAGATAATAAATTAGCCCAAGAGGTACAAAAAACTGCAGAGAAAATAGCAACTGCGCTTGATGTAGTAGGAATTCTAGCTATTGAATTTTTCATCACTCAAAATCATGAATTACTAGTTAATGAACTGGCCCCAAGACCCCACAATTCTTGCCACTGGAGCTTGGATGCATGCAACGTTAGTCAATTCGAGCAGCTAGTTAGGATAATATGCGGGTTATCTATGCAGGAAGTAGTATTACGCTTTCCTTGCATGACAAAAAATATAATAGGTAATGATATATATAATTCTCACAAATATTTGAGCAACGAAAAAGCCAGTTTAACCATATATGGGAAAAAAGAGGTTAGGGACAAGCGTAAAATGGGACATGTCAATATAGATTTAAGTTATTGAGCTATAAATGCTCTTTGATCAAGATCTCCAAGATCTGCACTATATTTAGTGCTGCACCTTTGCGTAGATTGTCAGCTACTATCCACATATTTAATCCGTGTTTAACGGTATCGTCTTGTCTAATACGCGATATGTATACGGCATCCTCTTGCACAACATCAATCTGAGTCATATATCCACCATCTTCGCGCTTATCTTGTACTAAAACTCCATCGTCTTCACTGAGCATTTCACGAGCTTCTTCTTCAGTTATATGCTGATCAAATTCTACATTTACTGCTATAGCATGACCAACAAGAACAGGTACTCGTACACAAGTTGCAGTTACTTTTATATCCTCTTCTAAAATTTTTTTTGTCTCCTCTTGCATTTTCCACTCCTCTTTTGTAGAACCATCTTCCATGAACTCTCCTATATGAGGAATGCAATTAAATGCTATTTGCTTAGGAAATATTTCAGGTTTTTTAGCTTCATTCATAAAGATTTTTTTTGTCTGATTGTAAAGCTCATCCATTGCTGCTTTACCTACACCAGAAGTTGATTGATAAGTTGAAGCAACGATTCTCTTTATTTTTGCTTTTTTGTGTAATAAATGTAATGCCAGCAACATTTGTATTGTAGTACAGTTTGGATTAGATATTATGTTATGGTTTTTATATTCCGTAATTTTATCTTTGTTGATCTCTGGAATAACTAGTGGCACGCCTTCTTTCATCCTAAAATAGGAAGTGTTATCTATCACAACGCACCCAGCCTCAGTTGCAATTGGTACGTATCTCTCAGAAACATGAGATTCTGCACAGAAAATGGCTATATTAGTTCCAACGAAATCATAATCCTCAAGGCATAAAACTGTTAACTCTTTGTCACCAAAACTCACCTTTTTTCCCTTTGATTTTTTCGATGCAAAAGCAACAACAGAATCTATTGAAATTTTTCCTTCGTCTTGAAACTCGGCAAGCGTGCTTAATACCTCACGCCCTACTCTTCCTGTTGCTCCAATAACTGCAATCTTACATCCCATATAAATAAACCTTTGATTTTAAAGCTATATTATATTTTTACTGATAAAATTTACAATTACTTTAATATTTTTACCTTGCAATTAACCATAATTTAGTTATAATTATAAGATACTAGTAATATTGCATGGTAGAATGAAATGAGTAAAAAACATGATGACACTAAGGTCAAACCTGCAGTATCTGAATTTCAAAAGCCTGAAAAAGTCAATAGATTAGAGATTCAAAATGTTCTTTCGAAAAAAAGCAAGCCAGCGATAAATTTTGATGATAAAAAGTATGGTGTGAAAATTTCTAAGATAGACCAGCATCTTTCAAACAAGAAGCAAGAATCTTTTGGATTAAGAGATTTTTTAAGTTCAATACCAATAATAGGAAGATTTTTAGTGAAAATTTTCACGCCTGAAAAAGAAGAGTATAAAAAACTGCAATCGCAAATAGGTCTTTCTAATAAAGCAAAAAATGAGATCTACATAGATAATAAACGCACAGAAGAAGTAGGTAGTAAACTTGAGAATGGTAATATTGAACAAGTAGATAAAGAGAAAAAAAATCTTGGCCCATAAATATTAACCATTTAAAGTGTATCTCTCACTACTGAATTTGTTGCACAGAAGTTTTGCAGTACCAAAATAAATAAATGGGTATGCCACTTGCAGTGAAAAGGCTCGAAATCAGCAGAGTACCTACAGGGGTTTCTAATATTACCCAACAACAAAAGGTTGTTGCTATGCTACCAATTAAAAGCTTATAATAACTCCTCTCCTGTATAATAACCTTTAGAAAAGCAAAACAGCACGCAAGATAAACGAACAAAAATGAAATTACAGAAAAGTCAATAATCGACGTAATCTGCTGGGCAAAATTGTTGTTTGAAGTGAGAATTAGTAAAATTGCAGTTCCAATTGAACTAACTGTTATTCCCCAAAAAGGAGAGCCATGCTTGTTCCTTTTAGCAAAGAATTTTGGCATAAGTCTATCTTCTGCAAGACCAAAAGCAACTTGTCCACTAGATAAAACCCAAGCATTTAGACTACCGATACAAAAAATGAATGCAACTATAGAAATAATTAAATGCCAATTACCAGAGAACATAATTTTTATCGCATCAACATATGGTGCTCTTGAACTTGCTAAATTATTGCCATTGATCAACCCCATAATCGCAAAATTGTTGATGAAATATATAACAGCAACACAAATTGTTCCAAGCACTACAGCTTTTGGTATAGTTTTAGCTGGATTATCAACTGACCCTGCAGGTGCTGTTGCCAATTCAAGTCCAATAAAACACCATAAAGTCAAGAGCGTAGAACGAGCGAGAATTTGCGATGTTGTAAGACTTGATATTTCTTCACTTATGATAAAATTATTTCTATCGAAAAAAAATAATGCTGCTACAGGTATTGCAAGCAATACAGCAACCTTCACACCTGTGAGTAGAAACTCAACGCGCCCTGCAGTAGCTATTCCCCTTAAATTTATTAATGTAATAATTGTAAATAACAATAGCTCTAAAAATAAACGCATGCTTTGGATATCCTCGTGGAAAAATGGTGTAAGATAGCCAACACCCACAACTATTAAAGCTGTTGTACTAACCCATGAGATTACCCAATACGTCCAACCAACAAAGAACGCTGCAGCAGGACCAAAAGTATGTTTCACATAAACGTGAGGACCTCCTGTTTCTGGAAACTTTGCACATAGCGTAGCAAAAACTAGCGCAAGAGACACAGCACCAGCTCCTGATATCATCCAGCTTATAAGGCTATAAGCGCCATATGGAGCAAGGCTAATTGGAAGCATAAAAACCCCAGAGCCGATCTGACTACTAATGACTAAAGCAAAAACAGCCCAAAAACCTATTTTATTTGACACAATACCTCTTAATTCTATTAATGTAAGCCAGTAGTATAGCTTAAGAATTTTAGCAAATAAAAAATTTAAGTTAAGTTTTTAGTTTATGATACCAAAGTAGATAAATAAGTGTTCCGCTTAAAGGGAATAGACTTGATATTAACAATGTTTTTATAGAAGTCTCGTATATTATCCAACAGCAAAAAGATACAGCCACACCTCCAATTAAAAATTTGCAGTAGCTTTTGTCTTGTATATTAACTTTGAGAAAAGCAAGGCTACATGCTAAGTAGATAAACAAAAATGACACCACAGAGATATCAATTATTGAAGTTACTTGCTCAGCAAAACTTTTGTTTGACGTTAGGATAAGTAAAACTAACACCCCCACAGTACTGAGTATTATTCCCCATAATGGAGCATCATGCTTATTTTTTTTGCCAAAAAATTGCGGCATTAACTTGTCTTTTGCAAGGCCTAAGGTGACCTGTCCATCAGCTAAAAACCAAGCATTTAAATTACTTACAGAAACGATAAAGGCAACAACAGAAATAATTAAATGCCAATTACCTGGAAACATAATTTTTATCGCATCAACATATGGTGCTTTTGAACTAGCTAGGTCATTACAACTTATCAATCCCATAATTGAAAGACTATTGATGAAATATATCACAGCAACACAGACTGTTCCAAGCACTATAGCCCTTGGTATTGTTTTAGAGGGATTATTGACATATCCTGCAGGTGCCGTTGCTGATTCAAGTCCAATAAAACACCATAGAGTAAGGAGTGTAGAACGAGCAAGAGTTTGTGATATTGTAAAGTTTGATACTTCCTCGCTTACAATAAAATTATTTTTATCAAAGAAAAACAACCCTGCGATAGGTATTGCGAGAAGTGCAATAATTTTAACAATGGTCAGCAAAAGCTCAACATGCCCAGCAGTAGTTACTCCCCTTAAGTTTATTAGCATAATAGCTAAAATTAATGTTATTTCTAAAAGCAAACGTATATCTTGTATATCATTATGAAAAAGCGGGGCTAAATAACCGATACTTGCAATTGTCACAGCTGTTGAGCTTACCCACGAGCTTACCCAATATGTCCAGCCAACAAAAAAAGCTGCTGTAGAGCCAAAGGCATGTTTCACATAAATATGAGGACCACCCGTTTCTGGAAATTTTGCGCAGAGTGAAGCAAAAACTAAAGCAAGAGATATAGCACCAAATCCTGATATAACCCAGCTTATGAGGCTATAAGCGCCGTATGGTGCAAGGCTAATTGGGAGCATAAAAATTCCAGAGCCGATTTGGCTACTGATCACCAAGGCGAAAATAGCCAAAAAGCCTATTTTATTTGACACGACAATGTTTAATTTTTATCTGAATATATTAACAATATAGCTGAAGCTCGAAAATTTCAATTGATCTTTTTTGTATAAAAATTTGCATTTTTTTAATTTAAGCATATAATGAGAAGTATATTAATAGATTATTAAGAAGTGGTTTATGAATCCGAGGTTAAAAACATTTTTGGTTGTTTGTGGGTATGTTCTATTAGTTGGTGCTGCTATTGGAGCAATTTTTTTATTTGACTACTTACTTCAGATCTTTATTGATGCGCTTTATGCATTCCTTCTTGCCAAAACTTCAAGTGAGGTGTTAGCTGTTTTTGGAACACTTGCAGTTTTACTTGCCACTTGTGTTTTGTGCTACGGACTGCATAAGCTCTGTTCTATTTTTACAGAAAAGATTACAAGTAGCTATCAATCTTTCAAAAATGAAAATAGTGATGATAACATTTTTTCTGAAGTATATAATGACCCGACAATAGGGTTGAAAGATAAGATTTTATTTTTTTCTATATACTCAATATATTGTATCCAATTACCATTTTTGTATTGTTCATCCTTAGCAGAGCATTATCAAATAGTAGAGCGTTGGGTCTTAGAATATGTTTAGTGCTTATTAATACTATATTATTGATCCCAGTAGCACTTCTTGAGTTAATAAAGTATCCATTAATAAAGCTCTTCTCGCCTCTGGGTTTAAGTGTAAAGCAAATGAGCTTTTTGTTTAATGTAAGTGATGTAGGTACTGGTAATCAGAATGTTCATACTAGAAGTTTTGAGCAAAGCGTTATTGAGTGTGCCAAAAAATTAAAGGAAGAATATGGTAGTCCGTCAAACGAGCTGAATGAAGAATTTAAAAGTTATATAAGAGGTTTGACAAATCCTCAGAAAGAACTGATAGCACCTTATTTGAAGGTAGATAATTATAGAGAAGGAGAATGGGTAAGATGGGTAGATTCTAAAATCGGACTGACATTAACACAAGCCATAAATTTAGTTTTAATTGCAGCAACAAAGCAAAATGCAGATGTAGAGCTGTTGAAATCCATATTGCTGGTTCGTTTTGAGGAAAGTAATCGCCAGTGTGGTCCTGGAATGCTTAACCGTATCATTTATGCATTAAGTGGACTTGAAGCAGAAAATAATTTTGCAGCTCAACTAGAACCTCAGATAATAGGAGAATTGGCCGGTAATGCTACTAAAAGATTTCTTGAGAGATCTGTAGATAAGCACTACTTTAAAATAAAAATTTTAAAAGAAAATTTTGATAACTTATATTCGCCAGGTTCTGAAGTGGATTTGAGCAATGCAAATGATGAAGTAAAGGATGGAATTTCTCATATGAGAAGTGCTATAAAAGAATTTGTATTTAAAGAGTTATATGTGAAGTTTTATAATGACTATGGAGAACATATTCGTAGAGGACAGATAAAACAAAAGCTAAGGGAATTAATCACAGGTGAAGTCGTAGATGCAGCAATATTTGGTAAGATAGATGAGGTAGCAATACCTGCAGAACCATCCACTTGCCTTGAAAGAGTAAAAGCATTTTTTGGAGGTCATGCAAGGTCTTCTGCTGCTTAGTAGCTCTTAATTTTTCCTTATTGATTTGTAGCAGATTCTTTGTTATGGTTATGAAAAGAAACTTTAAACCTCATTAGTATACTTCGATAGTCGAGTGCTGCATATGATAATACTGATAACAAATGATGACGGCTTTGAAAGTAAAGGAATAAGATTACTCAAAAAGATTGCACATAGTTTTGCATCAGAAATATGGATAGTGGCACCAGATACTGATAGGAGTGGAGCTGCAAGATCTCTTGATTATCCAGTGAAGCAATCTATTAAAATAAATCGGTATAGCGAAAGGGAGTTTAGTGTGTCTGGTACTCCCGCAGATTGTGTCATTATCGCGTTAAATAAAATTATGAATAAAAAACCAGACTTAATATTATCTGGAGTAAATATTGGATCAAATGTTGGAGATGATATTTGTTATTCAGGCACAATCGGTGCTGCAATGGAAGGTGCTGCAAGATCTATACCTTCTATTGCGCTGAGCCAAGTTTATCATGATAAAATAGACTGGAACAATACAAAAGTTTTTGCACCAAAGGTTATTGCCAAGCTAATGAAAGTTGGTTGGCCTAAAGATATAGTGATGAGTATAAATTTTCCTGCTACAGAAAAAGTGAAAGGGGTCGAATTTGCTGAACAAGGTGAATATAACATTGATGGGGATTTAACTTTTACTGAAAATTCGAATGGTTCTTTGAGCTTAAATTGGTCTCGAGAGCACTCAGGCAGTGGTAGTATAAATAAAATAAAAGGAGGTTTTATTACTGTTACACCGATAAAATTAGATTTTACAGATTATGATATATTAAATGCTATGAAAAATTCTTGTGCAGAGGAATTTTCTTCTATAGCTAACACTCCTATTGCTTCTGATTAGATATTTTCTACGATTTTATCGCGAGCAATCATTTTTTCTTCACCCGTGTCCATGTTTTTAATTTTTAAAGTTTTACTGCTTAGCTCTTCATCACCAAAGATTAATACAACTTTTGCATTTGCTTGATTTGCTTTTTTCATTCGGGTTTTTAGAGTTCCACTATATTCGTAAATCACATATAAACCATTTCTGCGTAATTCACTTGCAAGTGTTAGAACATGTTCTTCAGCTTCTCCACCAATTGGAATTAGGTAAATAGGTCGCTCTTCTTTTGGAGAATAATTGATTAACTCCATTATGCGTTCAATACCTCCTGCAAATCCTATTGCTGGAGTGTGTTTTCCACCTACTGAAGATACTAGATTATCGTATCTTCCACCGGCAAAAACTGCTCCTTGTGAACCTAAATCTTCTGTGACAAATTCAAATACTGTGTGACAATAATAGTCTAGACCTCGAACTAATTTGCTATTTACAGTGTAAGGTATGCCAAGAGCTTGCAGTCCATTTAACACCTGGTCAAAGAAATATGAAGATTCTTTTGTATAATAATCACTGATTTTTGGTGCGTCAGAGATTATTTCTTTATCTGTCTTATCCTTAGAGTCTAATATTCTGAGTGGGTTTTTAATCAATCTATTTTGACTATCTTCTGATAGGTCATTTTGAAACTTTTTTAAATACGATATCAAAGCTTCTCTATACTTACTTGTTGTTTCACTCTCACCCAAAGAGTTGATTTCCAGTCTTACATTCTCATTGATGCCAAATTCAGTTAGTAAATGCTGAGCAAGTGATATCAATTCAATATCAGCTTTCGGATCTTCTATGCCAAAAATCTCAAAATTTATCTGATGAAATTGCCTTTGTCGTCCCTTTTGTGGTCTTTCATAGCGGAATGCAGGTCCTGTTGAGAATAATTTTATCGGTGTTTGCAGTTTTTTTTCAATGAGTAACCTAACAATAGCTGCAGTGAATTCAGGACGCAGAGTTATGCTCTTTCCTCCCTTGTCAATAAAAGTATACATCTCTTTATTTATGATATCTGAGCTATCACCTAAAGTCTTTGTAAAGACTTCTGTGCATTCAAATATCGGAGTTTGAACAGGTAAAAAGCCGTATAAACTTGAGATTCTATTTGCTGTTTGCTCTATGTATTTAAATTTATACCATTCATCAAACAGAAGATCTTTCGTTCCTTTAACTGTTTGATTAGTCATAGCATAGTCTCTATACCTGAAACTTCTGGTATGTGATAGCTTAGCATATTCTGCACTCCTTGTTTTAAGGTAATTGCAGCACTTGGGCACCCAGAGCAAGCTCCTTGCAGTTCAACGTAAACTATTCCGTCTTTATAGCCACGGAACTTGATATCACCACCATCTTGAGCAACTGCAGGTTTAATATAACTTTCCATCAATTCTTTTATTCTATTTACAATTTCTATATCATTTTCATTAAAGAATTCTTCCTCTAGCATTTTATTATCACTTACTCCTTCTTTATCAAATGCTTTTCCACCAGAAGTAAAGTGATCCATAATTGTAGTTAAAATTTCCACTTTTACTATATCCCAATTCATTCTATCTGATTTTGTTACCGAAATAAAATCATGACCAAAAAATACTCTTACAACATGTTCTATTTGAAAAAGATTTACTGCTAGTTTAGAGTTCTTTATTTCATCTGCATTTGAAAAATCAGCTGTTTCTCCTTCGCTCAGAATTTCAAAACCAGGAAGAAATTTCAGCGTGTTTGGGTTTGGTGTTTCTTCAATCTGGATAAACATGTTATTTACCATGACAATTATAATTGTTACTATTTAATCATAAAATGGTAAAAAAATATACATGTCATTCATCTTCTTCCTTTTTTTGATATTCACAATAATCACGTTTGTTTTACCTAGCGTTGTTGTATTTTTTCTCTTTTTGACAAAGAGAAATAACATAAGTTTTATGATGAACTCTATATTAAGTAAGTTTTTGAACGAATTTAACAGCAGTAAAAGTTACACCAAAAATTACACTGGTGATAATATGTCCAAAGATGAAGCATTAAAAATACTGGGGCTGAATTCCGAGGCAAGCCAAAATGAAATCAATAAGGCATACCAAAATTTAATGAAACTGGTCCATCCAGACAAGGGAGGATCGGAATATTTTGCACAAAAGTTAAACGCAGCACGTGATAGGTTGATGAAGACCTAATTTTAACCATTGTTTTCTCTGTAAATTTTGCTTGTACATATTAAGTTGCATGATATAAAGCCGGAAACATTATTCTTTAGGAGGTATTTGATGAAAAAACTTGAGAGATTGAGAAAGAATTTATTTGCGGCTATAGATGAGCTTAATATTAAGAAAGTTAAAAGATATGTTAAAAAGGCAAGATATATAAATAAAGAAAAAGAGATTATTAATAGTAAAAAAGATGGTATGGCACCTATACATCTTGCTGTTTATAAAGGTAGCTTAGAGATAGTGCGGTTTTTGCTTAAAAATAATGCTAATATTAATGCTGTTAGTGATGGATGTCTTGTTCCTTACTCGCACGTTACTGCCATGAATAGCAAAAAAAAAATAAAAGAAATGATATATCATTGTACTAGTAGTACCAATTCCCAAGTAATGCAAGGTTTTACGGCTTTACACTTAGCCTTTTTTTATTGTCGATTAGATATCGCGAATCTTCTGCTCGATAATAACATTATTAATGTTAATATTAGAAATGCAAATGGCAAAATAGCATTTGAGGTTATCCCAGGTTATGAAAGTCTTTGCAGTGATGGCTGTGACATAAAAAAAATATTCTTAGCTGTATTAAGATTTCATAAAAATAATTGTACAGAACTATTACTTTCTGCTAGAATAAATACTAAATTAGAGTTAGAAGCTGGTGATACTCCAGATGCAGCAAGTAGCACAGCGAGTCTTTCATTATCCCCTACCAAAGCAATTAAGATGGAATTGGAAGTTAGTAACACCACAGACTTGGCAAGTAGAACAGTGAATTCTTCCTTCACTCTTATCAGAGAAAATTTTGAAGAAGTTAGCAGCACTGCAAGCAATGCAGTAAAACCTTCTTCTTTTATTAATAGTATATTTAGTTGGATGGGAACTTCAACAACTGCTGCACTCAGTAGCTTATTTCAGAGTGCCCCTGCTTTACCTTCTGCACAGCAATCTGTTGACCACTTAGATGGTAGCCCTATTGGTTCTTCACAAGTTGATTTTAATGGAACAGCTCTACTAACTGATGTAATTGTTAGAAAGTTAACAGGAAAAAAGTATTCAAAGCCACTAGAAGATTCCCTTCTCACAATACAAGAAATTAGAGAAAGAAAGCTTAACACTATAGAAAAAAACTTCGAGACGGCACTTAGTAAGTGTGAAAAACTTTATCAATTTCCTGAAAGTTCATTAAGCAATTTAACGATATCTAAAGGTATGCATCAAAAGTCCCTTTAAAATAAGCACTCGAGTTCGAGTGCTTGTATTTACAAAACTTATCCCTTATTTCCTTTTCTAAAGCAGATTGCTTCTTATTAAGAGCAAAAAAATTTAAATAAGGAAGCTCAGCATGTCTTGTACGAAAGTTAAAGTGATAGATTGCTGAAGACCTAATTTTTAACTATTGAAATTTTTTCTGTAAATTTCACTTGTATATATCAAATTGTGTGATACAAAATCGGGAACGTTGTCTTTTAGGAGGTATGTGATGAAAGAGATGCAAGAACGGATAAAAACTGAGAACTTTATAGATGAGTTATTTATTGCCATAAAAGAGCATAGTCTTCTAAAAGCTAACATATGTATCAGAAGTGCAGTGAACATGAATTTAAAAAGTAGGGTTTTTATTGGTGAAAAATACGGTATGAAACCTATAAGTTTTGCTGTGAAAGAAAATAGCTTCAAGATATTGAGGTTTTTGGTTAATAACGGCGCCAATGTTAATGCTGCTAGTAGTGAAAATTTGAGAGTTGCATTGCACATCGCTGCTGAATATGGCAGAGAAGATGCAGGACAGCTTCTACTTAGTCGTTATGCTCAGATCAATTTGCAAGATATAACGGGTAAGGTGCCTTTGCACTTAGCGTCTTTCCATTGCCAAGTGGCAATGGTGGAATTTCTTATCAAGCATGATGCTAATATTTATATAAGAGATGCGGGTGGTAGAATACCACTAGATGTTGTTGGAGATGATCGTGTGTCCAGAGAAGGCAAGTATGTTCAGTGGGAAGTAGACCCACCAGGATAAAAGTCGAAGTCCTGTAGCTAGGGTAGCAATGTGGAGGGAAAGCAAAATGTTGAAGCCTACCGACAACGTTATCATAGGATAATGGCGAATTACCAGGCCGTAGCGAAAGCAAACATATAGGTGGCCTCGAAAACGATAAGAACTGAAGGCTGAGCCAGCGGTCAATGGGCGAAAGCAGAATAGGCAGTTGAAAAACGACTGATACAATTGTTCTACTTCAGCGGGGTGGTAGTGATAGCATGGTAATGAGGACATACAAAGCAACTGGAGAAGCCCTCCTCATCCCAAGGAGAAATACCTTGGAGTGGTAGGTTCTATAACTGGAAAACAGGAAAAGAACCGAAGATGAGAGGGTGGCGGATGGGTGCGTAGTAGTAAAGAAGTGAGGTAACTCTCATGGAGCAAAGGCACCCTACTAGTAGAAATCTTTTAACAAAAAGGAAGGTAAAGGTAAAAATGATAAAAATGCCAATAAAATTACAAGACCTGAGAAGAAAGATATATACCAAAGCGAAAACAGAACCGGAATGGCGATTCTGGGGAATCTATGTTCACATCTGCAAGATGGAGACACTAGAAGAAGCATATAAGCTGACAAAGAAGAGCAAAGGGGCACCAGGAATAGACGAGGTGACATTTGAATCGATAGAGGCAGAAGGCTTAGAAAAGTATCTTCAACAAATAAGACACGAACTAATAACCAAAACCTATAGCCCAAATAGGAACCGGAGGAAGGAAATACCAAAAGTTGGGGGAAAACTCAGAACGTTGAACATACCCTGCATCCGGGACAGAATAGTGCAAACAGCACTGAAGCTAATACTTGAACCAATATTTGAATCTAACTTTCAGGACGGATCATATGGATATAGACCTAGGAGAAAAGCGCATGAAGCAATTGATAAAGTATCGAAAGCAGCAATCAAAGGCAATACAAAAGTTATTGACATAGATCTGAAATCCTACTTCGACAATGTGCGACACCATATTCTTATGGAAAAGATTTCCAAAAGAGTAAATGATAAAGAAATCATGCACTTGATCAAGCTAATCCTCAAAGTAGGAGGGAAACGAGGAATAGCGCAAGGATCACCACTTTCACCACTATTAAGCAATATATACCTCAATGAGGTAGATAAAATGCTAGAGAAGGCAAAAGAGGTGACAAAAGAGGGAAAATATCGACATATAGAATACGCCAGATGGGCAGACGATTTAGTGATACTGATAGATGGGCACCAGAGATGGGAATGGCTAGAAAAATTAGTGTATAGAAGGGTACAAGAAGAATTAGCAAAACTAAAGGTAGAAGTAAATAAAGAAAAGACAAAAGTAATTAACCTAAAGGAAAGAGAGACATTCAGCTTTCTAGGATTTGATTTTCGAGAGAAGATCACAAAACAAGGAAAGTGGAGGGTACAAACAACACCACAGATGAAAGCGCGGACAAACTTACTTCAAAAATTGAAGGAGGTATTTCGCGACCACAAATCGCAACCAATATGGAAAGTGATAAATATCATTAATCCAATACTGAGAGGGTGGACAAACTACTTTAGGATAGGAAACTCAGGTCGAAACTTTAACTACGTGAAACTATGGGTAGAGAAGAAAGTAAGACGCAAATTAATGAAAGCTAGAAAAGCAAAAGGATTTGGCTGGGAGAGGTGGAGTAGCGAATGGATATACGAAACACTAGGTCTATATAAAGACTATAGATTAAGATATTACGTTCCGAAAGCAGCCCCAGTACAAGATGTTATAAACTTTGGTAAGAATCTGCTAGGAAAGCGTAGTGCGGGAAAACTGCATGCTGCGTTTGACGAGGCGGGAGCTGGAAACGTAAACATGGGAATTTTGGATTGAGGCCCAACATGAAAATAATGGATCAGCCACCAAGCCCTAAAGAGGCGCGCCAGTTCTCGACCCTACCAAAATCTATATGTACTAGCAATACAAGGCAAAAAATAATATCTACATTAAAATGTGCTGATAAAGAAGTTAATTGTCAGACATTAGCTTCTAGAGCAAATCCTAAGGTAATAGAAGCTAGGAATTACTTTAGCTATCATGATAATAGTACAAATGCGTTAAGCGACGCAGTAAAACCTTTTTCTTTTATTAATAGTATATTTAGTTGGGTAACCACTGCCACACTCAATGGCTTATTCAGCAGTGCTCCTATTTTACTTCCTGCACAGCAATCTGTTGATCACTTGGCTGGTAGCCCAATTGGTTCTTCACAAGTTGATTTTAATGCAACAGCTCTACTAGTTGATGTAGTGGTCAAAAAGTTCACAGGGAAAAAGTATTCAAGGCTATTGGACAATCCACCTCTGACAAGACTTGATATTATAGAAAAAAAACTCGAGACGGCAATTAGTAGTTGTGAAAAACGTTATCAATGTCCTCGAAGTTCATTTAGCGATTCAACAATATCTAGGTTTTTATCATCACAGTCCCTCTAAATCAGTTAAAATAAGCACTCAAATTTAAGTGCTTATTTTTCTATCCCTTATTTCCTCTTCTAAAGCAGATTGCTTCTTATTAAGAGCAAAAAAATTTGAATAAGGAAGCTCAGCATGTCTTGTACGAAAGTTAAAATGATAGGTTGTTGGAAGACCTAATTCTTCACTATTGAAATTTTTTCCTGTAAATTTCAATTGCACATACTAAATTGTGTGATATAAAGCCAAGGATGTTGTACTTTAGTAGGTATTTGATGGAAAGACAAAAAATAATTGAGACATTTGGGGAAAAATTAGCTTCTGCTATAGGCAAAGGTGATTTTCAAAAAGTTAAAGAATGTATTGAAGAGATAGAGCATAAACAAATAAAAAATGAGGTTTTGAATTATGAAAAATACTATATGAAACCTATACATCATGCTACTCTCTCCGGTAATTTAAAGATATTACGGTTTTTATGTAAAAACGGTGCTGATGTTAATACTACTATTAGCAATCGATATTTGAGTACTCCCTTGCACATCGCTGCTAGACATAACAGACTAGAAATAGCAAAGTTTTTACTTGATAGTTGTGCTAACATCAATGCTAAAAATTATCAAGGCTGTACACCTTTGTACTTAGCATCTAACGATTGTCATTTAAATATGGTAAAACTCCTACTCTGTAGAGGTGCTGATGCTAGTATTCAAAGTCGTTACGGCAAAACAGCATTAGATGTTGTTGGAGATGCTAGAAAAGATGAATGTAGTAGTAGTGAAATTCAAAAAATAGAATCTGTATTGAGCAGTGCTACTGAAGCTGACTGTGAAGCAAAATTAACTTCTATAAAAGCAGGTATTAAAGACGCTAACGACAGCACAGATTTTGTAAGTAGTGCAGCGAGTCTTCAATTATCCCCTACCAAAGCAATTAAGATAGAATTGGAAGTTAGTAATACCAAAAACTTGGCAAGTAGCACAGTGAACTCTTCCTCCACTCTTATCAGAGAAAATTTTGAAGAAGTTAGCAGCACTGCAAGCAATGCTGTAAAACCTTCCTCTTTTATTAATAGTATATTTAGTGGGATAACTACTACCATCAGTAGCTTGTTCAGCAGTGCTCCTGCCTTACCTCCTGCACAGCAATCTGTTGATCACTTGGCTGTTAGCCCTATTGGTTCTTCACAAATTGACTGTAATGGAACAGTTCTCCTAACTGCTATAGCAATAAGTAAATTCACAGGGGAAAGATATTCAATGCCACTGGATGATTCACTTTTAACGATAAGACAGGTTAAAGAAAGAAAACTTAATTCTCTAGAAAGAGATGTCAAGATGGCACTTAGCAAGTGTGACAAACTTTATCAGTATCCTGAAAGCTCACTGAGCAACTTCACAATATCTAAAGGCGTGCACCAAAAATCCCTTTCAATCAGTTAAAATAAGCACTCAAGCTTGAGTGCTTATTTTCGTATAATCCTCTTTAAGTTAAAGCTCTTATATGTTGGGAATAAGCTGCTACGAAATTTAAGTAAATTAAGGAGGCTTATGGTATTTTGTACAAAAACTAAATGTAGCACGTGATGAAATAACAATCTCTTACGTTGTAAATTTTTTTTAATTTTACATATAAATTTTACTAGCATATGCCCAAATTATGTGGTATAAAGGTAAAAATTTTATCCTTTAGGGGGGAGTTATGGTTACAAAAACAGAAGTTGAAAAATGGAGAGATGGGCTACGTTCTGCAGTAAAGGAACGTGATTTTCAAAAAGCTGAGGAGTATATTAGAGAAGGAAAGACACATACTACTAACGTTATTAACTCTAAAGATAGAAATGGTAACTCACCCTTATCGATTGCTGTTAGTAAACAAGATTTAAAAATGATGAGTTTTTTAATTGAGAATGGCGCAGATGTTAATATTGAGGACTTTTTTCGTGTGCCTCCTATATACTATGCTGTTACAAAGGGCACGACAGAAATGATAGAGCTTCTAATCGATAAAAAGGCTAGCATTAGTGGTTATTTTTCATATGCTGGTGAAAAACGCACTCTTGTAGGCTGGGCTATAGATGAAAATAGTCCGGAAAAAGTTGAGGTCCTGCTTAAGCATGGTGCTAGTCCAAATAGCAAATTTGACTTTTACGATGATTCACAAGATTCGTGTCTACATGCTGCTATCCGAAGAGATTACAAAAAAATAGTTGAACTTCTCGTTAAATATAAAGCTAATGTCAATGTTCAAAACGAACGGGGGGAAACACCTATATATTTGGCTATTAGTTCAAAACGTCCCAAAATAATTAAGCTGTTATATGATAATGGTGCCGACATTGATAATGTTAAGAATATAAGGAACGAGACACCATCAGATTATGTTAAGTTATTTTATTCCGGCAAAACGATAAAAGAAATTGCTGCAGAAGCAGAGAGTGCCAATGTAAACTCAGATCCTGCACCAAGTAGTGCAGTAAGACCTTCTTCTTTTATTAATAGTGTATTTAGTTGGATGGGAACTTCAACAACTGCTGCACTCAGTAGCCTATTTCAGAGTGCCCCTGCTTTACCTCCTGCAAAGCAATCTGTTGCACATTTGACTGGAAGCCCAATTGATTTTTCGCAAGTTGATTTTAATGGAACAGCTCTGCTAGCTGACGTGGTAATCAGAAAGTTTATCGGGAGAAAATATTCAAGACCATTGGATGATTCACTTTTGACATTGGAGCAAATTAAAGAAAGAAAGGTTAGTGCTATAGAAAGAAATGTCAAGATGGCACTTAGTAATTGTGAAAAACTTTATCAATGTCCTCGAAGTTCATTAAGCAATTCAACAATATCTAAAGGTGTATATCATCAAAAGTCCCTTTAAAACAAGCACTCAAATTTGAGTGCTTGTTTTTGTGAAATCTACTCTTTAAACTTAAACTTTTTATTGTTTATTAGCGTTAAATTGTTACAATACAATGAGTTAAGATGACAAAGCTTTAAGTTATGGAAGATGATAGCAAAAAAGAAATAATAGAAGAAAAAGGTATATTAGGTTGGATAGAATATAGACTGCCTATATTTTCTTTTCTAAAACATATTGCTTCTTATCAAGTACCAAAAAATTTAAATTATGCTTGGAATTTTGGTTCTTTGGCTGGTATAGCGCTGATTTTACAAATAATAACAGGTATATTTCTTGCTATGCACTATACTCCGCATGTTGATTACGCGTTTAATAGCGTGGAGCGTATAATGCGTGACGTAAGTTACGGATGGTTAATACGCTATACTCATGCTGTTGGGGCGTCACTCTTCTTTATGGTGGTCTATGTTCATATCATGCGTGGATTATATTACGGATCTTATAAGAGACCGCGAGAAATGGTATGGTTTATTGGCATATTTATATTTTTTGCAATGATGGCAACTGCCTTTATGGGATATGTTCTTCCATGGGGACAAATGAGTTTTTGGGGTGCAACAGTTATAACTACTTTATTCTCGGCTATACCTTTAATTGGTGATAAAATAGTTATATGGCTATGGGGAAGTTTCTCTGTTGATAATCCAACGCTCAATCGTTTTTTTGCGCTGCATTATCTTATGCCTTTCATTATTATCGCTTTAGCTATGTTGCATGTTGTTGCTCTGCATAGGTTTGGCTCTAATAATCCAAGTGGAATAGAAGTCAGGTCAGATAAGGATACCATTCCTTTTTACCCTTACTATATAGCAAAGGACTGCATAACTTTTGGTTTATTTTTTATAATTTTATTTGCATTTGTTTTTTATGCCCCTAATTATCTTGGGCATCCTGATAATTATATAGAGGCTGATCCTATGGTAACTCCAGTACATATAGTGCCAGAGTGGTATTTCTTACCTTTTTATGCGATGCTGCGTTCAATTCCAAATAAACTTATTGGTGTACTTACCATGTTTGGATCTATTTTAGTGTGGTTTCTTTTGCCTTGGCTTGATAAATCAAAGGTTAAAAGTGGTGCTTATCGCCCATTATTTAAGAAATTTTTTTGGGTTTTTGCAATAAATTTTGCATTTCTTGCCTGGCTTGGGGGACAAGAAATTAAGGAGCCTTACATTACTTTAAGTAGGCTCTCAACTCTTTATTATTTTTCATATTTTGTGATAATTTTACCTTTACTTAGTAAGTATGAGAAACCAAAAAAATTACCAAAAACAATAAGCGATTCCGTGCCGGAGATGAAGTGATGCTATTGGTTAAAGTTGCTGTGTTTTGTGTATTATTTTTCGCTAATTCTTTGTCTGCAGAGGAGTTTAAACCTTTACCAAATAAGAAAATCGACTGGAGTTTTGATGGAATTACTGGATCTTTCGATAGAGAGTCAATTCAGCGTGGCTATAAAGTATACAAGGAAGTCTGTGCTGCTTGCCATTCAATGAATAGAATAGCGTTTCGTAATTTGCAAGATGTTGGTTTTTCTGAAGAGGATGTAAAACAAATTGCAGCCTCTTACCAAGTTAAAGATGGTCCGAATGATTTGGGTGAAATGTTTGATAGGCCGGGAGTGTCTTCGGATTATTTTATTGCACCTTTTGATACAAAAGAAGCAGCTGCAGCAAGCAACAATGGAGCAATTCCACCGGACTTATCATTAATTGTCAAAGCAAGACATGATGGTGCAAATTATGTCTATTCACTACTAATTGGTTATCAAAACGGTGAACATGATGAGAACGGTTTATATTTTAATCCATATTTTTCAACAGGCAGGTTAGCTATGGCACCACCACTCTCTGAAGGAATGGTAGAATATGATGGTACAAGGCAAGCCACAGTTGAAAATATGGCATATGATGTGGTAAATTTCTTACAATGGGCAGCAGAGCCAGAACTGGAGCGCCGACATAAACTTGGGCTAAAAATAGTGACATATTTTATAATTTTGACGGTGTTTTTTGTATTAACCAACAACAGGATTTGGAGCAGGCTCTATAAAAAGAAAAAATAGAGTTTTTTATGTTCATTCTTTCATACCTTATTTACACTAGCAAATGTATTGTATAGTAATAAATACATTATGAAAATATAAAGGTATGGAATTTCAAATAGTTACACATTTTCAGCCAGCTGGAGATCAACCACAGGCAATAGACAACTTAGTTGCAGGGTTAAATAGTAATAAAAGAGATCAGGTTTTACTTGGAGTAACTGGCTCTGGAAAAACTTTTACTATGGCAAATGTTATTGCAAGAACAAACAGGCCTGCGTTAATTATGGCACATAATAAAACTTTAGCGGCGCAGCTTTACGAGGAGATGAGAGGATTTTTTCCTCACAATGCTGTTGGATACTTCATTTCTTATTATGATTATTATCAGCCTGAGGCTTATTCACCACAAACAGACACTTATATTGAAAAAGACTCTTTAATAAATGAAAGAATTGATATGCTACGCTATTCTGCTATATGCTCTCTTTTGGAGCGTAGGGACACGATTGTAGTTGCGAGTGTTTCTTGTATATATGGTCTTGGTTCGCCTGAGAGCTATCTCAGCATGACCTTGACTTTAAGTGCTGGAGATAAGATTCATGTTAATGACTTTCTGAATAATTTAGTTAATCTCCAATATAAACGTTCTGATGTCAGATTTGAGCGAGGATATTTCAGAGTGCGCGGCGATATTATTGATATATTTCCTGCCTATTATGAAAATAAAGCTTGGCGTTTATCATTGTTTGGTGATGAAATAGAGGAAATTTCTGAGATTGATGCCATGAACGGCAATATTATCAGACGCATAGATACAGTCACCATTTTTCCAAATAGCTATTACACTACATCACGTGAGACTCTTTTGCAAGCAGTTCAATTGATTAAAAAAGAACTACATGAACGCCTGGATTATTACTATTCACAGAACAAAATTGTTGAAGCAAAACGCCTTGAGCAGCGTACTAATTTTGATATTGAAATGATGATGGCAACGGGAGTGTGTAAAGGTATTGAAAATTATTCGCGTTATCTTTACGGAATGAAAGCCGGAGATCCACCGCCTACATTGTTTGAGTATTTACCTAAAGATGTAATTTTATTTGTTGATGAAAGCCATGTAACCGTTCCCCAGATAGGTGCAATGTATAGCGGTAATGAAGCACGTAAAAAGAAATTGATAGATTATGGTTTTAGGCTACCTTCTGCTTTTGATAACCGTCCATTAAAATTGGAAGAGTGGGAGGCAATACGGCCACAGACTATTTACGTTTCGGCTACTCCAGGAAAATATGAATTAGAAAAGACTAATCACGCATTTATAGAGCAAGTTATCCGCCCAACAGGACTGACAGATCCCATCTGCACCATAAAACCAACAGAGAGTCAGGTTGATGATGTGATTCACGAGGCGCAAGTAACAATAAAAAAAGGATTTTGTATTCTAATTACCACATTGACAAAAAAAATGGCTGAAAAGCTAGCTGAGCATATGAGTGAGCTCAGTATGAAAGTAACTTACCTACATTCAGATATTGGTGCACTGGAAAGAATTGAAATTATATGCAAATTAAGATCTAAAGAAATAGATGTTCTTGTTGGCGTTAACTTGTTGCGGGAAGGTCTTGATATTCCCGAGTGTGGATTGGTTGCAATTTTAGATGCTGACAAAGAAGGGTTTTTACGATCAGAGACTTCGCTCATTCAAACGATAGGTCGTGCTGCACGAAATGTTGAAGGCAGAGTAATTTTATATGCAGACAAAATTACTAATTCTATGGATCGTGCACTGAAAGAAACTGAAAGGAGAAGAAAGAAACAGACAGAGCATAATACACTGCATAATATTGTACCAAAAACTATAATAAAGCCTATATCAAATACTTTACAGGAAAAAGTGGTAGTTGAGAATTTTAGCAAGGATGATCTAAATAGTTTGAAAAAGCAAATGTTGAAGCATGCTGAAAATTTAGAGTTTGAAGAGGCGGCGAAAATAAAAGGTATTATTGAAAAATTTAATAACAGACCCGTTACATAACTAGAAAAAAAGATAAATAATTAATAGTTAAGCTGACTTTGATTTACCAAGGATTTGAAAAACTATTATCTAAGAACATATCTTGAAAGGACTTAAGTGGTTAAATATTAAAGAGTTCTTGAAGTAAGGAGAGCACACTATACGTCAAGTTTACCTAAAATTCTGTAACATTAGCAGCTTTCTTGCCCCGTTTTCAGTAAACAGTGATTTTGTAATTCTTCTATATATTAGAAAAGTTTTTATTTTAATTAGCGTTAAACTATAGGCGCCTATTGTTTTTTAGCTAAAGTAAAGATCAAGTATCTGGAATTCTGGACATAAAATCCCCCTGTGTAAAAAAGATTAGAAAAAAGTGCAGCACACATACAACAGATATGCACTAAAGAAGATACGCTACGCTTTTTGATTAAAAATTTGACTGAACAGTCTGCAGACAAAGATAGATTTTGAGCTCTTAAAATATCTCTAACTGTGATTATAATCAGATTTAAAATATATGGAAGCAATTTTTTACGTTAATATTTTAAATTAGGCCTCTTGCATAACTATATTAAAGGTTAGCACCAGCAATTACTCCTCATTATATATTTTATCGCATTAATAATTGTTATGTTTTTGCTCTCCCTATTGCTCCTTGTGCAACATTTAGCCTTGTAACTTATATCACTTGTTACCCTCCTATTTCTTGCTTTATTCTTTTTTTTCCTTTCAAAACAGGTTCTGAGTGGCAAAACATAGGTCCACTTTAATGTGTATTAAACAAGATTTTATAACTCTAATTGTCTTTGCTTGTGCTGTTCAACTGTGACATCAACCATTACATTCAATGGAAGATGATCTGAAGGGTATCTCTCTTGTTGGAATTATATCATCTTTACCCAGGCCTTTCACCCTACGCTGTATACTCCTTTATAACAGGGGATAAAAAGCAAAAATCTATTCTTTTTTTGAGATCATATACAGATTCTAACAATTAAAATCTCACAACAAATTTGTTGTTTCATAGCTTTTATATAATCTATAATTGCAACTGTTTTAACATTAATCAGAGACTAAAAGAGGCTTGTTATTAATGGATTACTTATAAAATCTTATGGAAAGTAGAGCTTGGTTCATTTGGCTGATCAGCAACTTAATTGTTATATTCAGCAATATGCAGATAATCTACACCTTTATAAGTGTGAATCTTGAAAAAGAACTTGGGCTCACGATTGCGCAAGTTGCACTAGCTAATTCAGCATATACTTGGACTTTTGCTATCTCACAATTTTTTAGTGGGGCAATGTTTAATGTTTTTTCCAGCAAAAAAATTTATTTTTTCTCGTTGTCAATCATGCTCTTTGGTTTTTTTGTCCTTATCAAGAGTGACAATTTTGCCCATTTAATTTTATCTCAATTTTTGATCGCAATTGGAGCATCGTTTGGTTTTGTTGGCGCTGCTCATGTAAGTAGCACATATTTTCCCCTTACTCAATTTGGACTGATGTTCTCACTAGTGCAGACAATTTCAAGTCTTTCTGCTTTGATGATTCAAATGTGCTTCTCTAGCTTGCTTGCCGAAGGTGCAGATTGGAAAAATCTTATTGTATGCGTAATATTATTTGGCGTATCAATATTCGTACTTATGTTTTTTTATCCGAAAGGACTTTCAAAAAAAAATTTGGGGGAATACACAATAAAGAGCTCTATAAAAACAGTAATATGTTCTGTACTAACAGTGCTAAAATTAAGAGATATCTGGATAACCTCAATAGTGGGTGCTATTACTTTTGGAACATTTTTAGCGCTTAATATGCTGTGGGCACCAAGGTTACTAAGCAACTTAGAACTCAATACAATGGAGTTAGGTGTGGCAACTGCAATATTGTGGCTTGGTCTTGCAGTTGGTGCTCCAATTGCAGATCTAATCTCAAATCTATTTAAAAATAGAAGGCACGTAATCTCTGCTTTTGCCACATTGCAAAGTATTTCAGCTATTATTTTACTATGCGGTAATTTAACAGTTCATATTATATACTTTTGTATGTTAATGTTTGGTTTTTTTGCAGGAGGACATATGCTTAATTTTACTGTTGGTAGTGAGATTGTTGAGCAGAAGTATATTAGCACATCATCATCCATTATCAATGGATTTATGTTTGTTATGAGTGGAATTTTAGTGTCAATTTTAGCACTTTTTTCAGATCATCAAATGGCGCTTTTCACAATATTTGCAATGTTAACATTTGCTAGTATTTTTAATTATGCTACAAAAGAAACATACTATAAAAATAAAGTAGCTGAATCTTGAGTCGACTGTTATATTATATTAACATACTATAATAAATTATGACAACAAAAGACACAACAGTAACTAAGGCAACAATAGCTGAATGTATAAACCAGAAAATTGGATTATCGAAAGAAGACTCTATTGCAATAATAGATGATATATTGGATGAGATAAAAACGAGCTTAGCAAAGGATGGGATAGTAAAAATATCTTCATTTGGAACATTTTTGGTTAAAAACAAGAAAGAAAGACCAGGAAATATACCAAAGACATTGGAAAGGGTAGTAATTCAAGCGAGAAAATCAATTTCTTTTAGACCTTCAAAAATGATGAAGAAATTAATAAATAACCGATGAATAAGGAAAAATTATTTTACACAATTGGAGAAGTAGCTGAAGAACTACATTTGGAGCAGCATGTTTTAAGATTCTGGGAAAGTCAATTCCATCAAATTAAACCCATAAAACGGAAGGGAAGAAGACTATATGATCATAAGTGTATAGAGGCAATAAAGAAAATAAAATATATGCTATATGAAAAAGGATATACAATAAAAGGAGTACAAAAGGAATTTGGTAACGATGTAGGAATTGACCATTATTCAAGAAATTTGTTGCAAGAACTTACCGATTTAAGAGACTATTTGACTGATAAAATAAATGAAGAAAGTAATAAATAGACGGAAAACACTATAAAGTTTCGTGAAAGTTGATATATCTAGAGATAAGTTTATGTGTCGTATAGCCTTGTTCTTTATATTATCAGCAATACTGATAAGCTGTGGCCTGCAAAAACCTGCACCTGTACTACTTAAAGGCGAAGAATTTTATGGAAAAAGAGACCTAGAGTACACAAGGGAGTATCATTTGATTAAAGAAAATGTTGATTCTTCGCTGCAAAAAGAAAGTAGAAAAGCCTTCGTAGATAAGGTATATAACAATAATGCACAAAGCATGTGTAAATTTGTAATACCGGTTAAAGGTGCAGTTATCTCTTCTGATAAAATATGTCAAGATGGCATAAAAATTACTGCTCAAAGTGGAACAAAGGTTATTGCTTCTGCACCTGGCAAAGTAATATACGTAGGCAAAGGCCTGAGGTGGTACGGAAATTTAATTATAGTGGAACATAAAGATAATTACATGACTATGTACTCCTACTTAAAAAACATACAAGTTGAAATTGGTGATAAAGTAAAACAAGGTCAAGTAATTGGATCTGCAGGTAAATCAAGCACACAAGATAAAGATCCGCAGATGTGTTTCACAATACGGCATAATGGTCAAGCAGTCGATCCTTTAATACATATAAACTGTGATTGAATTTATGAAATATGATTTTAAAAACGTTGAAAAATTCTACCAAAATAAGTGGGATTTTTCTGTAAGCAAAAATAGTAAAAAGAAGAAATGTTACGTGTTGGAAATGTTTCCATATCCATCTGGTAAGATTCATATGGGGCACCTGCGTAACTATGCAATAGGAGATGTTATAGCACGTTACAAGAGAGCTCGTGGATTTGAGGTTTTGCACCCAATTGGCTGGGATGCGTTTGGATTACCAGCTGAAAATGCAGCAAGGGACAATAACATTAACCCTGCAGCATGGACACAAGATAATATAGATAATATGCGCGCGCAGCTAAAATCTATAGGTCTTTCATACAATTGGGATCGTGAGCTCTCCACATGCGCGCCTGATTATTACAAACACGAACAGAAATTTTTTCTGGATTTTTTAAAGCATGGTCTTGCCTATCGAAAAGAGTCGTGGGTTAATTGGGATCCAGTGGACCAAACAGTGCTTGCAAATGAGCAGGTAGTTGATGGAAAAGGGTGGCGATCAGGTGCAGTTGTTGAAAAACGTAAGTTATCTCAGTGGTTTTTAAAGATTACTGATTTTGCTGAAGATTTGCTTCATTGTTTGCAAAGTTTAAAAAATTGGCCAGAAAAAGTCAAAACTATGCAAGAGCGCTGGATAGGAAAATCTGAAGGGGCAACTATAGATTTTGAAATAGTTGGCCTGAATAAGAAATTAAAGATTTTTACAACTTCTCCTCATACTTTATTTGGAGCTTCTTTTCTTGCAGTAGCAGCAGAGCACCCTATTGTACAAGACCTTAAGGACGAAGACATACAAGGCTTTATCGACAGTGTGAAGGCAAAGGGGGAGAATGATGAAAAAATTGGAATTTACACTAGACTGAACGTCAGGCACCCATTTCTCGACAAGGAATTACCAATTTATATAGCGAATTTTGTGTTGATGGAGTATGGAGAAGGTGCAATTTTTGGATGCCCCGCACATGATCAGCGTGATTTTGAATTTGCACAGAAGTATGGTTTACCGATTATTCCTGTAATTTGTGAAGAGACCACAGAGATATTAAAAGAACCGTACGTCGGTGATGGAGTGATATTCAATTCTGAATTCTTAAACAGACTAACGGTTAGCGAGGCAAAAAAAGTAATCATAAAAAAACTTGAAGAAAAAGGAATAGGTAAGAAAACAACAAACTATCGTCTACACGATTGGGGAATTTCAAGGCAACGTTATTGGGGATGTCCTATACCTGTTATATATTGTAAAGATTGTGGAATTGTTCCAGTTCCAGAAAAAGACCTCCCTGTTGTTCTACCAACGGATGTAGAATTTACAAGTGGTGGTAATCCCCTGGACAAGCACCCAACCTGGAAATTTGTTGATTGTCCAAAGTGCGGAAAGCAAGCAGAACGTGAAACTGATACATTTGACACTTTTTTTGAATCTTCTTGGTATTTTGCTGCATTTTGCAGTGAAAATAAATCGATTAATAAAGATACTTGTAATCGTTTTATGCCTGTTGATTATTACATAGGTGGAATAGAACATGCAATTCTACATTTGCTTTACTCAAGGTTTTTCTGCCGTGCTTTAACTAAATGTGGCTATTTTGACATTAAAGAGCCTTTCTCTACTTTAATCACTCAAGGAATGGTCTGTCATGTAACTTATAAAGATGAGAATGGCAAATGGCTCTTTCCCGAAGAAGCAAAAGAGTTGATTGCGAAGGGTACTAAGATCCAAGTTGGAAAAGTCGAAAAGATGAGCAAGTCGAAAAAGAACACAGTTGACCCAAACTTTATCATAGAAAAATACGGTGCTGATACTGCTCGTTTGTTTGTATTATCTGACACTCCTCCGGAAAAAGATATGGAATGGTCTGATGATGGAGTGGAAGGTTGTTTTCGCTACATAAATAAATTGTGGCGTATGGTAGTGCAACTTAGGCCCGTAAACATACACTATGATAATGAAAACATTGTAGGTAAACTCCTAGAGTACAGAAAAAAAATCCATAAACTATTGCAAGGACTTACAGATGACTTGGAAAACTGCAGATTAAACTGTGTGGTAGCAAAGTTTCGTGAAATGACAAATTTAATAGCTGAAATAGACGTAAAAACTGGAAAATCTCTTATTGATGAAGGTATATGCATACTAATCAGAGTAATTGAGCCATTCATGCCACACCTGGCTGAAAATTTATGGCAAGAAATAGGAGGCGAAGGTATGCTATATCTAAAGCCTTGGCCAAAAGCTGATGAATCACTACTAATTGATAATATGGTGACTGTAGCAGTGCAGATCAATGGAAAGTTACGTGCGACCATTGAAGTGGCAACTGATTTACCTCAAGAAAAATTGAAGAAAATAGCAACAGATTCTGTATCTAACAAAATCGATCAAAGCAAAATTCGCACTATATATGCTGTACCAAATAAGATAGTAAACATAGTTATATAAAAATTTTGAGTAGCATGTCGCTAATTTCGTAGGTATGCTTTTTTTAATATGAAATTATATCTTTTTTAATATAAAGGATATATACTTGTGCATTATATATTTTTTGTATGGGTAGTTATATGAAAATAAAAGGATTGTGTGTTTTAGCTGTTTTGCTCACTTCATCTCTAGCAGGTGCAGCTAGTAATAAAGTAGCTAGTAATAGTGCAAAAGAGCAGTATTACGCAGGTTTAAACTTTGGTGGTGGATGGGGTACTGGATTAAAAATAAAACCTGGCTTAGTTTTTGGTTATAATTATGATAAAAGCTCTAAGTTTGAACTTGAGATTCTCACCGACGTAAGTGATATGTTTGGAGGTAAAGTTGTAGATGCAGATGGAAAATCAACACAAGAAGATAAAGTAAAGAAAATGGGAGCTAGTTTATTAGCAAATTACCGTTATTATCCTGACGTTGACATTGATCCTGTGAAACTATATGTCAGTGGAGGTTTAGGAGGACATCTACAAGTATATCCTTTTGAGATTGTTGGCGCTGAAACACTAGATAAAATACTGGGTGCTATTTCGTACAAACTGAAGGTTGGTGTTGATTATGAAGTTGCTCCACAGATAGTTGGTACGGCTGCTTTAAGCGTAGGTGGGCAACTGAGTGGTGTAAAAGCAATGGCAGTACCGGATATGATGCTGGAAGTAGGAGTACGCTATAATTTTTAATGCTGGATAACATTGAGTACATTTTTAATGTTTAGGTGTAACCACAAGCAATGCTCAAAACTTGCTGCTAGCATGTTTGAACACTTATTCCAGTCTGTTTCAAGGAAGTAATGTGTATGAATTATATGAGAACGATGAAAGTGTTCGCTGTGTTGATTGCTTTAGCAAGTACAGCTAGTAATGGTACAAGTGAGTTAGAAGATCGGTATGAAGACCATTACAAAGATCAGTATGAAGATCAACACAAAGATCATTGTGAAGATCAATATGAAGATCGATATGAAGACCAGTACGAAGATCATTACTATGTAGGTTTAAACTTTGGGACTCGATGGGGTGAAAGCTTTAAATTGAACCCTAACGTTGTCTTTGGTTATCATCATAACAAAAATTCTAAGTTTGAACTTGAGGTTCTTGCTGACATAAGTGATATAACTGATAAAGCAAAAAGAAAAGTAGGAGCTAGTTTATTGGCAAATTACCTTTACTATCCTGATCTTGAAATTGATCCTATTAAATTATATGCTAGTATAGGAATGGGTGGATATATTCGAATATTACCATCTTTTGGTCTTGGTAATGCAGATACATCTCAAAATGAAACACTAGATAAAATACTGAGTGCTATTTCCTATAAAGTAAAGTTAGGTGTTGATTGTGAAATTATTCCGCAGATAGTTGGCACAGTTGCTATTGCTGCAAGTGGTCAATTAAGTGGCTTTAAACCACCGATGAAAAAACCAGATGCAATCATAGAAATAGGTATACGTTATAATTTTTAAGCTATGAACACTTTGAATCCTTATACACAGTTGTATGCTCGGTGCTATATATGTGCTATTTGCAAAGGTATTCTGTTTATGCTAACATTAAGCTAAACCTTAAGCAATAAAATCAGAAGGATCAACTTCCCGCTGTAAGCAAGCAGCAACTACAGTGTTTATCATAAGAAATGCTATTGTCATCGGGCCAACTCCACCAGGCACTGGAGTAATAGCTTTGACTTTTTCTTTTACTCCCTCAAAGTCAACATCACCCACAAGCTTACTTTGATTTCCCAAGTTAACGCTATTTATGCCAACATCGATCACTATTGCACCTTTTTTTATCCAATCTGCTTGAACAAAATTTGGCTTTCCAACTGCTGCAACTACTATATCTGCTTTAGAGCAATAATCAGCTAAATCCCTACTTTGTGAATGCAAGATGGTAACAGTGCAATTTTCTTGCAACAATAGGTGAAACATTGGCTTACCCACAATATTTGATCTGCCAATGATTACCGCATTTTTACCGGACAGATTATTTTCAATTGACTTAATTAAATGCAAAGAACCTTTGGGAGTACAAGGTATCAGACAATTTTTTTCACCTTTAACTAACCTGCCAACATTCTCATCATGAAAGCCATCTACATCTTTTTCAACACTTACTGTATTAATTATTCTGCTTGCACTGATGTGCTTTGGTAAAGGTAACTGAACTAAAATTCCATGCACAGATGGATCTTCATTTAATGTATTAACTTTTTCAATCAATTCATATTCTGAGATACTATCAGGCAAAACAATAGTTTCAGAACTTATGCCTATTGATTCTGCTTTTCTTTGTTTATTACGAACGTAGACCTGACTTGCTGGATTGCTACCCACAAGAATTACTTTAAGGCAAGGAAAAATATTATGCTCTCTCTTTAAAACATCAATTTTTTGTGATAGCTCCTCACAGAGATCATTTGCTATTTTTTTACCGTTAATAATAATTGACATTTCCTTGCCACTCCTTGAAATCAGGTAATGCGATATCAAACAAATTCAATACTTTACCAACAGAATGATTTACAATATCATCCAAAGATTTTGGTTTAATATAAAAAGCAGGCATTGGCGGAGCAATAATTGCTCCCATCTCCGTTAGTTTTAACATATTTCGGAGATGCCCAAGATGTAGTGGCGATTCTCGCACCATAAGAACTAATTTTCTTCTTTCTTTTAGAGTTACATCTGCAGCCCTTGTTAATAGATTGGAAGTCACCCCCGATGCTATTTCAGACATTGTTTTCATAGAACATGGAGCAATAACCATACCTGAGGTTTTAAATGAGCCGCTTGCTATTTTTTCTCCTATTTTTTCTTCAGAATAGTAAAAATCTGCAAGCGATATAATATCTTCAAGTTTTTCTTTAATCTCATGAGCTATAGTTATTTTTCCAGCACTGCTGATCACTAAATGAGTTTCATGATTGGTATTTTTTAGTGCCTCTAGAATCCGTACACCGTAAATAGAACCAGATGCTCCACTTATTCCAATTACAATCCTACTATTCACCTTCGTAATTCATTCCCAATGCACGTTTGTAGGTATCAAGTAATATTTCCTGTTCCTCCCTGTCATCATCATCCATCTTTCTTAGCCTAATAATCTGTTTCATCACTTTTATATCCCAACCTTCATCTGCAGCTTTTGCATATACATCACGAATGTGATCTTGCACATCCCTCTTTTCTTGTTCAAGTTTTTCGATTCTCTCTATATAGCTCTTCAAATCTTCAGCCGTTATTTTTACTGTATCTTCCATAGAACCCAACTAATTAATTGCTACTACAGTATTATCAGTTTTTACTTGTACTTCAATCATAGTAATAATATTTTTATCTTTTTTTAAAATCTTAAAGTAAAAACCGTACATGGAAAACTCTTCATTTTCTTCAGGAATGCGCTCTATCTCGTTTACAATCATACCTGCTAGAGTTGTAGCTTCTTCATCAGGAAGATCCCAATGTAACTGTCTATTAATATCCCTAATAGTAGATTTTCCTTCTATGTGATACATATTATCGGATATCTTTTTTATAAAATTCTCTGTGATCAAATCATGTTCATCTGAAATTTCTCCAACTATTTCTTCCAGTATGTCCTCAAGAGTAACAATTCCCTGAAGGGCTCCGTACTCATCAATAACAAATGCAAGGTGTTTCCTATTTTTACGAAAGTTGTGAAGTTGCACACTAAGCGGTGTACTTTCTGGTATAAACCAAGGCTTTGACATAACTTGGGTAATATCTATTTTATCACCCTTTTCACGTAAGGCATTTATTAGATTTTTTACGTGAACCACTCCGACAACGTTATCTGGTTCTTTTTGCCATAAAGGTACCCTACTATGACTACTAGTCAAAATCTCTTTTATTAACTCTTCTTTGTTTCGATCTATATCAAGAGAAAATAAGTTTCTCCTGTGGGTAATAATTTGCGATATCTCCGTCTCAGCCAAATCAAGTATACTACTTAGCATATCTAAATCCTGTTGTAACATAGTTCCTTCACTGCGATGAAGAGTAATCATATTACGCATTGCATCTGCTGCAGATATTACCTCCCTATTCTTATGAAGCCCACATAACTTCAGAATGAGATTGACAATAAACTGAATGCCTAATGTCAATGGAGAAAGAATCTTGACAAAAAACAGCATAAAATAAGTAGAAAGTAATGTAAATTTTTCAGGATTTTGCATGGCGTAAGTTTTTGGTAACACCTCGCAAAACAGCAAAATACAAAACGTCATCATAGCTGTTGAGAAAAAGATGCCCTCACTTTCAAAGAAATTTATAAATATTGCTGTAAATAAAGCGGAACAAGTAATGTTAATAATTGTATTGCACAGTAGTATTGTTCCTATTGTTAATTCTTTTGTATTCAATAAGCGGTCTATTATCTTAGCTCTTTTATTTCCATCTAGCTTTAGTTTATTAACTCGGGAGCGGCTAATTGAAGTTAATCCTATTTCTGCTCCTGAAAACAAAAACGATAAAATCAATAAGAAAAAAATTGCTGATAATACTGAAATCAATAACCAATCCATTAAAGTATGATGTTATTGCGATATAGAAACAGAGTTGATTTTATATGTTGTAAGAAGCATTTGCAAGTCTATATATCTTTAATATAAAAAAATAAATCATGAAATATATCACACACTGCATTCACATGCATATTCTCAACAACAAGTGGAGGAGTTATTCTTATTACTCTATTATTTAAAATTTTAGTCATTATTAAGCCTTTGTCAAGAGATTGTTTAACAATTTTATCAGCCAAAGGTAATCTAAGCTCTATCCCTATCAATAAACCCTCCCCACGAACTTCTGAAACGATCTTCGGAAATTCTTCAGTCAAAGGCAACAACTTTTCTTTTAGATATTTACTGACCTTCTTAACATGGTCAAAAAAGCCTTCCTTTAGCATTACATCGAGTACTGCATTACCAACAGTCATGGCAAGTGGATTACCTCCATAAGTTGACCCATGAGTTCCTGGAGTGATTGCTTCTGCTATATAATCTTTTACTAAACATGCAGCCAGAGGAAATCCATTACCCATAGCCTTCGCACAAGTGAGCATATCAGGTTCAACTCCTATATTTTGATAGTAAAATAGAGAGCCAATCCTTCCATATCCGCATTGCACTTCATCAAAGCATAAAATTATTCCTTGAGCTTTTGTTATCTCTCTTACTTTTTTAAGATACTCTACGTCCAATGGATGTACTCCGCTTTCACTTTGTATGGGCTCTAAAAATATGGCAGCTGTTTCGCTATTGATTTTCTTTTCTAATGCTTCAATGTTATTTCTTGGAACTTTATCAAAACCAGAAAGGAGTGGAGCAAAACCTTCGCGTGATTTTTCATTTCCCCCAGCGGAAATTGCAGCAATACTGCGGCCATGAAACCCTCCTTCAATTGTAATGATGTGACTGCGCTTTTCTTGTCCATTTAAGTAGAAATAGCGGCGAATAAATTTAATTGCAGCTTCTGTTGCTTCAAGTCCACTTGAGCAGAAAAAAACTTTATCGGCAAAGGTAAGTTCTGTTAAACGCTGAGCAAGCCTTTCCTGCTGGGGAATAGTAAAAATATTAGAGCAGTGCCATAATGAATCCAGTTGCTCCTTCAGTTTATCTGTAATGTATGGATGACAATGCCCTAGAGAGGTTGTAGAAATTCCTGCAGCAAAGTCTAAATATTTTTTACCATCCTTATCGAAGAGATATACTCCTTCTCCTCTAACTATAGAAGCTTCAGATCTATTATAAGCGTTAACAACATGATCCATTTTAAATATTATCTATACTGTGCATGAAAAAGCTTTCCCTTAATATTGCTTAAACTAAAAATTGGGCTAGTATTATACAGTTCAACATAAAATTCAGAAATTTAATATGTAAAGAGGTAAAACTACACCAATTCACATTCAGCAAAAAAGAAAGCTATTTCTCTATGAGCATTCTCTAGACTATCAGAACCATGCACTCTATTTTCACTAATATCATTAGCAAAATCACCCCTAATTGTACCTTTATCTGCCTGTTTTGGATCTGTAGCACCCATGATTTGTCTGTATTTACTGACTGCATTTTCACCAATTAAAACTTGAACTATCACAGACCCAGAAGTCATAAATTCCACCAACTCCTCAAAAAAAGGCCTATCCTTATGAATTTCATAAAACAGCTCTGCTTGTTTTTTTGTCAGCAGCATCTTTCTCTGTGCTATAATTTTTAGTCCAGATTTTTCAATGTAAGAATTTATACTGCCTGTAATATTATTTTTTACTGCATCAGGTTTTAATATCGAAAGTGTTCTCTCAATTGCCATATCATTTCCTTATGTTAAGATCGTATATTTACTTTATTGTGAATTTTTGTTCCATCAAAGAGATTTTTTATTTATAGTCAAGAATAAAACATCAAGGGGTAGTTTATGGTTTACCGTCGTAAGAAACTAGTGAATAATCTTAAATCATCAATTTTCTGCGGAACAAAAGGTTTTTTAACCTTTAATTTGGCATTTTTAAGTTATTTAGAGTATAGCTTACACAATAATACAAAATTAAAAGAAGGTGCCGCTTTTGGGATGAAAAGGAACGTTGTTCCATTTGGTGAAATGATTGCCATACCGCTGTTTTTTTGCTTTGTATTACCAGCTATGGTAGGCAACATAAGCCTTATCGAGTGCGCACTTATATGTGCTGCACTGATGGTTGCAACATGTTTTGTTGTAAGAACCTTTCACTTGCGTGAAAAGTTATTGAAAAAAATGACTAATAATGAAAATTATACCGAGGAACAAATAGAGCAGGAATTTAAGAAAGACATTATAAAATTTCCTATCTTTGATAAAAACAGACAGCATATTGAGTATAATTCTCCTAATCCAGGACAACTAATGAATGAAAGTCCTCCCTCTCTCTTTGTTAGGGTTTTACTTTTTCCCCTTACGATTTTTCTGAAAGCTCTACAAAGCTGCATAATGATATCTTTGGCTGCTGTTGAACTTTTTGAAGCAGTGCCAAGTTTTTGTGTTGATGTGGTTTTTGATAGAAACTTTGTATCTACACAGAGTAACGTGAAGAGATCTGGCCATCTATTGTATGCTAGTGTGAGAAATTTAGTGCCTGTAACTAAACTTGATGAGTGTGTAGCTGATTTTATAGGCAAACCTGAAGAAAGGTGCTGTCAGTGAAGAAGGCAGTAATCTTATTTAACCTAGGCGGACCTGATTCACTAAGTGCGGTCCGTCCTTTCTTATTTAATCTTTTTTACGATAAAAGAATAATAAATCTACCAAATCCTTTTCGCTTCCTTTTAGCAAAGTTTATCTCCAAAAGGCGAGAAAGTACTGCACAAGAAATATACGAGCACATTGGAGGTAAATCGCCAATCTTGGAGAATACGAAAGCACAAGCTGATGCTTTAGAACTAAAATTAAATGAAAATGGAAACCATGTATATAAGATATTCATCTGCATGCGTTATTGGCATCCATTTGCTGATGAAGTTGTTAAAAGCGTAAAGCAATTCGACCCTGACGAAATCATTCTGTTACCACTATATCCGCAATATTCAACCACCACAACTCTATCATCCATCGAGAATTGGCAAAAAAATGCCAAACTGGAATGTAACACAAAAACAATTCACCATTATTATGACAATGAAGACTTTATTGAAGCTCATGTTAATCTGACGTCTAAATATTATAAATTAGCTAGCAAAATCGGTAAGCCAAGAGTCCTATTCTCGGCTCATAGCTTACCTCTTAGTATCATTAAAAAAGGCGACCCTTACGCTTCACAGATAGAAAAAACAGTAAAATTAATAGTAAAAAAATTGAATATTGAAGATCTTGATTGGGGAATATGTTATCAGAGTAAGGTTGGCCCTGTAAAATGGTTGGAGCCTAGCACTGAAAGTGAGCTATCACGCGCAAAAGACGATAATATACCTGTAGTTTTATCACCTATATCTTTTGTTTCTGAGCATTCTGAAACACTGGTTGAACTTGATATAGAGTATAAAGCAATTATCAAAGACGGATATTACTTTCGCGTACCAACTCTCAGTACTGATCTCTTATTTATCAAGTGCTTGGCCGATTTATGTTTAGATCACTCTCAAAGTACTGATTTATAGCACTTTTCTTTTTAGATTTTTATAGTATAATATTAAAAAGTTATTATTTTATTATCTACTTATGCCAAAAGGTAAGCCAAATACATTTATAGAAAATATACATGATGCTCACAATCATGATATTAGAAAGATGTATTGTATTGCAGTAGGTTTAACAGGCATATTGTGTAAAATTTCATTGCAATTCTGTTGCGAGTTTATTGATAACAACAGATCCAATATTTGCACTGTATTAGATATTTCTAAGTTCATAAAACTACCAACATCAATAATATTTGCTCTTCATTTTGGTCTCAATTTAGCTGGATATAAATCTAAAAAACTTCAGAATGGTAAAGGGGGAAATGAACCTGAAAAACCAATACAGGTTGTGGGTAGCTTAGCCTTCTTGGCAAACTGTGTCATAGGAATATTGATGCAGACAAAAATCATTCATTTCTTAGCTAGAAACAACAAGGATGTAATAAGTGATATTAGCTTAACATCAGCAGTTCTATTTCTATTTTCAGAATGCATAAACTGTTATTATACATGGAAGAAGTATCTAGATAATAAGGATTCTGAAAAGTCTGCTAAATATGGCAAAGAAGTTATTTTTAGCACATTCACTTTGTCATTGGGCTTGTTAAGCTTCATATTAAAAAGAATGGAACTTCCAACCATACCAATAGACTTGGGTGGTGGCATAATCTATAATTTCAACTTAACTGTTACGGTTAGTTTGATACTAAGTATAGCATATCTAGTATCAAACATCGATAAGTTTGTCAATCAACCTAATAATGGTACTGATCCTTCTACTGGACTTGATGACGCTCACCATATTCAGCATAATGGCAGCATTGTAGAAATTAATTATTAGAGATGAAAAGACTTAATTTCTACTGCCAATGCTAGCACTGCTAATTTGCTAACAATATTCCAAAGTGGCAAAGTTTTATTTTCTTGGCTGATATCATAAAATTCACAGTCAGTGGAATTCAAGCTAGAATATACATCTTTCCTGCTATTACATCGGTATAAGTAACATGTTGGAGTATCTCCTATATAGTATATTAGCGGTTCTGCAGAACTACTTTTAAATATGTCAATAGTTGGTACACCTTCTTGTATAATAACACTATTGATTGCTATTCCTTCTTTTATCTTTTTCATTTTATGACGCTTTTTTTTATTGAGATTTAATATTTCCTTTCCACTTGTTGCTGTTATAATGCCCATTCCATATGTGCCATTGCTTGCTTTGATAAAAACGTAAGGTTGTGTTTTTATTTCATATTCCTCATATTTTTTTTGCACTAGAGATAATATTTGGTCAACTTTAGTCGCTACTGCTCCTAGTGATGAATCATCATTAAAGTCAACTCCATTACAGCTTTCTGTAAGCACAGAAATAAGCCATGGGTCCATTTTAAATTCGCCACAAAATTCGGACACTAATTTTTGATAGATTTCAAAATATTGAAATTTCTGCCTACTGTGCCAGCCATATAATGGACTTGGCACTATCTCTTGTTTTACGTTTTCTAGCGTGTCTGGAATGTGGCTCGTCATATCACGGTTCAGTATAATAATATCAGGCACAAATCCTGAAGTTGTCTTCAGCAAAGAGTTTTCTTTCACAACAGTTTCATACTGTTCTATTAAATTGTACGTTTCATTATGAAAGAGGCCAATTCTAGTTTCAAAACCTGCGAGTTGCATTACCTTTTCTATGGCAAATACATTTTCTATATACATTTTATTTCGTGTGTAATTCTCCGGTATTATAAGGGCCTTTTTATATTGTTTTGTTTCGAAGTAGCTTTTTATCAATTTTGCTGCTATCGCTTTTGACACTTCACTTAGGTTATTAAACCCTGCAGGAAATAAATTGGCGTCTACTGGAGCAATTTTGTAGCCTGAATTCCTAAGATCTATGGAGCTATAAAATGGTAATGTAAAACCATTAAATTTTGTTTTGAACCAATTATTTATATCTTTTTCCAGATTTGGATGAATTATGTTTTGCATCTACACTTTAAATGTTATAAGAAAAGTACTATATTATAAGTTATAATCTTAATATAATATAACGAATTAAAATAACAAAAAAATGATTCATCATGACAGCAGTAAAATGTATGGTACTACTATACTGTCAATTAGAAGAGACAAAAATGTAGTAGTAATAGGTGATGGGCAAGTCTCGCTAGGCCATACCGTTATAAAATCTGGAGCAAGAAAAGTTAGGCGTCTTTCTGGTGATTCCGTAATTGCCGGTTTTGCTGGAGCAACAGCTGATGCATTTACTCTCTTCGAAAGGCTAGAATCTAAACTTGATAAGCACCCAGGACAGTTAATGAGGGCATGTGTTGAACTTGCAAAAGACTGGAGAATGGATAAATATCTAAGAAAATTAGAAGCTATGATGATCGTGGCAGACAAGTCCATTTCATTGGTCATTACAGGAACGGGTGATGTTCTTGAACCTGAAGATGGCATTGCAGCCATTGGCTCTGGAGGAAATTTTGCTTTATCTGCAGCAAAAGCTTTGATTGACGTTGAAGGAATATCAATAGAGGAGATTGCAAAAAAGGCTATGAAGATAGCTGCCGATATATGTGTTTATACAAACCATAATCTAATTATCGAAAAAATAGAGGAGTAATATGTCAAGAACTTTGTGTGCTAATTTTTCTAGTCAATCTGTAGTAGGTCAATTTGATAATAATGATGACTATAATGAGAAAAATAGCCTCTATGAAAATGAAGGTACAGGAAGTAGCAGCATTCAAAGCTCACAAGCTTTATTAGATGATCTACCACCACAGAAGATAGTTAAAGAATTAGACAGATTTATAATCGGGCAGAATGATGCAAAGCGCGCTGTTGCTATTGCACTCAGAAATCGTTGGCGTCGAAATAAAGTCCCACTTCCACTACGTGAAGAGATTATACCTAAGAATATACTCATGATAGGCCATACGGGAGTTGGTAAAACTGAAATAGCTCGCCGTTTAGCAAAGCTTGCTGGTGCACCTTTTATAAAAGTTGAAGCAACGAAATTTACTGAAATAGGATATGTTGGACGTGATGTTGACTCGATAATACGTGATTTAGTTGACGCAGCAATAGTTTTAGTTAAGGAAAAAGCACGTAAAGCCTTAACTAAAAAAGCTTTAGGTTTGGCTGAAAAGATAATAGTCAACTCCATGGTTGGTGAAGATGCAACCGAGGAAAGCAAAAAAGTTTTCAGAGAAAGACTGAGAAATAAGGAATTTGAAGATGGAGAAGTTTCTATTAACGTCAGGGAGAGCAAGGGTATGCTACCCACTTTTGATATACCTGGTATGCCAGGTGGGCAAATTGGCGTGATGAACGTAACAGAAATAGTGGGTAAGATGTTTAATGGGAACAAAAAAACAAAAACTATTACAGTTAAAGTGAAAGAAGCGCGTGAAATATTGATTAATGAAGAAAGCGAAAGGTTAATGGATGAAGACAAGATAATCAAAGAAGCGATTGATCTTGTTAGCAATGAAGGTATAGTGTTTTTGGATGAAATAGATAAAATTGCAGCACGTACAGAAATAAAAGGTGAAGTCAACAGAGAAGGAGTGCAACGTGATCTGTTACCACTACTTGAAGGAACAACTGTTTCAACTAAGTATGGCACCGTAAAAACAGACTATATATTATTTATTGCATCTGGTGCTTTTCATTTGTCTAAACCATCCGATCTTTTACCAGAATTACAGGGTAGATTGCCAATTAGAGTGGAACTTAAGGCACTTACTCAAGAGGATTTAATAAAAATATTAAAGGAACCAGAATCTAGTTTGTTAAAACAGTACATAGCTTTAATGAAAACGGAAAATGTAACACTTGAGTTTACTGATGATGGTATAGAAACTATAGCTGAAATAGCTTTTACAGTTAATAGAGAAGTAGAAAATATAGGTGCAAGAAGACTTCATACTGTCATGGAGAAGCTTTTAGATGAAATAAGTTTTATCGCTTCTGAAAAAAATAATGAGAAATTTGTTATAGATAGCAAGCACGTAAGAGATAAACTAGAGTCAATTTCAAAGCAGCTTGATTTATCTAAATTTATACTTTAGAGGAAGCCTACTTTAAGTAATATAGAGCATTCAAGAGGTTTTATTTTTTCTTACTTCGTAATTCTTCAAGCTATTTTCCAATAGTAGAATTCAAGCTTAAATCAATTATTGCAATATCACAATCTATGCCTTTTGTTAACACATCAGTTAAAAGATCAGGTGGAGAAAGAACTGTTCTTTTATTACCAGCTCTCATTCCCACAACTCCAAGTTCTATAGCAAGCGGCATTTTTCTGTCACCAACTTTAAACTGCACTGTTTGATCTTTGACTATATACTCACCATTATATCTCTTTATGCTATATTGAGCCGATATCTCATCACCACACTTTACTTGTTTTCTAGTTTTGTTAATTAAGTCATTAAAAATCATTAGGTTATTTACTGAATCAGGATATTTATCTTTTACTTCAATCAGTTTGATGTAATAAGAGTTAAAACTCATTTTGTTGTCATCAGCAGCAATAGTAACTACACGCTCTCCACCTTCTTTCATACCTATTACCCCTAAACTCACTTCTTTTAAGTAATCCTGACCTATTTTCAAATTGACATCAGTCGGAAGTAGCGTTGCTAGGTTGTTGGAGACTTTGTACATTTGTAGCAGGACTTCTTGGCCACAGAAAACTTTACTGCCACTGCCTTCAGTAATTTCATAAAAGTTTATCATCTCTTCTTCTTTTTGCTGTGTTATTTCTTCTAAATATTCTGCTAACCCATGCTTTTCAATATAACGATCAAGAGCTGATTCAAGTATCGGCCTGACCAAATAACTTGCTATCATCTGTGTCAAACCACCATGTGTAGCATTTATTTCGTAAAGCTTTTCCCTTTTCTCTGGTTTATCTTTGTTTATATAAACAATCGTAATTATAAAAGCAGAAGCTAAAGTGAGAATCATTACTACAGAGATAAACATTTGTAATATAATTTTTCTAACCATCTTTTTTTACTTGATTCAATAAATCACATAAGTCATTAGTATTACCTGAAAGCGTACTTAAATTATCTGAGGCCTGTTTAAAGAGACTATCTATATAGTTTTCCATTTCATTTTTGCCAAGCACGGACATTAAATTGTTTGTTTTATCTTGCCCATAATCTTCGATATCATCCTTGGCTTGAAAAATAAGCCCTAGATTTATTCCATAGTTATATAATGCTTCCCGCTCCTTGTCTGTAGCGCCTCCTATTATAGCCCCTATTTCACATGAAGCTGCAAATAGTTTTGCAGTTTTCATCAAATGAATTTCTTTTATTTTGTCAAAATCTGCACCTATATCTAAAATCTGCCCTCCCACCATTCCCTTCATTCCTATTGCTTGAGAGAGCACTTTTATGATCTCACAATTTAACAAAGATAATACCTCAAAAGCCAAAGTAAGTAATGCATCTCCGGCCAGTACTGCTGTTGCTTCACCAAATTTTTTGTGGCAGCTTGGCTGGCCTCTGCGGGTGTCACTGTTATCCATACATGGCAGATCATCGTGAATGAGGGAGTAAGCATGAATAAATTCAATTGCTGCTGCTGCTGTTATTGCTTTTTCAACCTTTATGTTGAATATCGACGAAGATGCTATAACTAAAAAAGAACGTATATGTTTTGCAGGAGCAAGAAGCACATAACGCATAGCTGATATAAGTTTATTCTCGCTATTTTCAGGTAAGAGCTTATTCACTTCTACAACAAGCAAATTTTTTGTTGTTTCGTCTAGCATTTTTAAATTTATTAACTATCGAGTGCTAAGAGATAGGAAGTTTTTAATAGTTTATATAATCATAAAAGCTATTGCAAACATCAAAATTTCTTATAACATCAGAGAATAAGTTATTTTTTAGTAAGAAATGAGCGAATTAGCAAAAAGCACTAGGGAAGATATAGAAGAAAAAGTAAAGAAGATTATACTAGAGCACATCAGTAAGGATGTAGAGAAATTTGGTAACTCTTCAAAGCTTTCAGATCATGGCACAGATAGTTTAGATGCAGTTGAAATAATCATGGCAGCTGAAGAAGAATTTGGTATAGAGATTCCTGATGAAGATGCGCAAAAAATGGAAACTATGGAACAGATAGTTGAATATGTAGTAAACAAAGCAAACAATTGATGTTGAATGAGCAGAAGAGTAGTAGTTACCGGTATTGGCTTAATTACTCCATTAGCAGCAGATGTTGATAACACCTGGTCAAAGCTGATAGAAGGAAAATCTGGCATAAAGGCAATCAGTACAGACAGATTTGATTCTCCTGACCTTACTTGCAGGGTTGCAGGGCAAGTTCCAACGCAATCTGACGATATTGAGAATTACTTCAATCCGCTAGATTATATTCCTGAGAAAGACCTAAAAAGAATAGATCGTTTTATTCACTACGGCATTGCAGCAGCTATTCAGGCAGTAGAAGATTCACTAATTTTGGAAAATAAAAATATTAATAAAGAGCGAATAGGTGTAGCTATTGGTTCTGGTATAGGTGGTCTTCCGTCAATTCAGGAAAATGTAATTACCATGCAGGAGAAGGGGCCTAGACGTGTTAGCCCATTTTTTGTTCCTGCAAGTCTAATAAATTTGATATCTGGTCATATTTCTATTAAATACGAATTTATAGGTCCAAATGACTCAGCGGTAACTGCATGTGCAACAGGTGCGCATGCGATTATAAATTCAGCAAGAGCTATAAAACTCGGTGAAGCTGACATTATGATTGCAGGCGGAGCAGAAAGTGCGTTATGCAGAGTTGGAATTGCAGGTTTTGCATCGATGAAGGCGCTATCAACTAAATTCAATGATAAGCCTGAAGAGGCCTCAAGGCCATGGGACGAAGAACGCGATGGATTTGTCATGGGCGAAGGGGCAGGTATATTAGTTCTGGAAGAATATGAACATGCAAAAAAAAGGGAAGCAAAAATATATGCAGAACTCACTGGATATGGACTCACAGGAGATGCGCACCACATCACAGCACCACATCCAGAAGGAAGAGGCGCACTGAAGGCAATGGAAATTGCTTTAAGGAGTGCACAAGTAAGCCCAAGTCAAATTGGGTATATCAATGCACATGGTACTTCAACAACACTTGGGGATAAAGTTGAAGTAATAGCAATGAAGCAGTTATTCGGTGACTATGCCTATAAAATACCTGTTTCCTCGACTAAATCTTCTATAGGACATTTACTTGGTGCCGCAGGAAGTGTTGAAGCAATATTTAGTATCCTTGCATTAAACAATGGAATTGTTCCACCAACTTTAAACCTACACAAACCTTCAGAAGGGTGTGATTTAAATTTTGTACCACTTAAAGCTCAAGAGCATAAAATTCAATATGCGCTTTCTAATTCATTTGGTTTTGGTGGTACCAACGCGTCTCTCATCTTTGGAAAGGTGTAGTTAATTATGCTATTTTGAATCGACTACGAAAATGTTATTCGAGTAGCTGAAACTGGAATCCAGTTAAATTGGTCAGCATAAAAGTAATGTTGAAATATAACATTTTGATGATGAAGAAATGGATCCCAGTGTCAGCTACTTGAATGACAGAAGAAGAAAAAGCAAAATTTTGCCTTTTACCGCTAACCTATTATACTTACTTGATAAGTTCTATCGCTTGATTAAATGCATAAAATATTAGTAAGAAGTAACCATAAGCCCTTGATTGGAAAAATCAAGATTAATGGTTCAAAGAATGCCGTCTTGCCAATAATGGCGGCAAGCTTGTTTAGTAATTCTTCAATAACTTTGCATAACGTACCTGATTTAATTGACGTGCATTTGATGTCTGAGCTGCTTAAGAGTCTTGGTGCAGAAGTAAATTTTATATGCAATAAAGACTATAAAGCAAATCATACTTTGGAAATTGACTGTAGCAATATCAATAACCATTTAATATCACATGAAATTGCAAGCAGACTGCGAGCATCTTTTTTAATGCTAGGTCCAATGCTCAGCAGATTTGGTAGAGTTTCAACAGTATTTCCTGGTGGATGTAATATTGGAAAACGTCCTGTTGACATTCATATTAAGGCACTTGAAGCAATGGGAGCTAAAATTGAAATTGATAGCTGTAATATAACTGCAACAACAAAGGGGAAATTGCAAGGCAAAGAAATAACATTTGAAAAAGTGAGTGTTGGTGCAACAGAAAATATAATAATGGCAGCAACACTTGCAGAGGGAGTAACAATAATAAACAATGCTGCAATCGAGCCGGAAGTTCTTGATTTAATAGAGTTTCTGAAGATTATGGGTGCCAATATTGAAGTTAATAATACAAAAATCACAATAGAAGGTGTTGAAGCATTAAATGGGTGTGAGCATAAAATAATACCAGATCGCATAGAGGCCGGTACTTATGCTTTGGCTGCTATCATTACCGACGGCGAGCTAAAGTTAGAAGGAGTAAGTTTGTCTGATGTAGAATGTATTGCAAATGAATTGAAGACTATAGGAGCCAGAGTTGAGTTACATGACGATGGTATTATTATTTCCAGAAAAAATGGCTCTATTAAATCTGCTCACGTTGCAACAAATCCATATCCCAACTTTCCCAGTGATATGCAACCACAACTAATGTCTGCAATGTGCATTGCAGATGGAATATCAATCATTGAAGAGAACATTTTTGAAAGTAGATTTGCACATGCGAATGAGTTAAGAAAATTAGGTGCTAATATTAGCATCGAAAAAAGTAAAGCTACTATAAGTGGAATAAAGAGCTTATCTGGAGCTAATCTGCATGCTAATGACTTAAGGTCAACAGCAGCTTTAATTCTCGCTTCTTTGGTAGCTAAAGGAGAAACTACAATAAATAACTCACATCATTTATGGAGAGGCTATGAAGCAATGCACGAAAAACTCAATTCATGCGGGGCTGATATTTTCGTTTCATCTTGAGAATATATTATGAATGAGACAACTAAGCGAACTACAGTAAAAGAAATAGATGAAGTTCTATACGAAGAACATAAGGTGTTAGATCATGGATTTGTTCGAGTGATTGATTATATGGGCTCTGATAGCGCCATAGTTCAAGCTGCTCGCGTTTCTTATGGAAAAGGAACGAAACAGATAAATCAAGATGAAGCGCTTATAAAATATTTGATGAGAAATCATCATACAACTCCATTTGAAATGTGTGAAATTAAGTTTCACGTGAAACTTCCAATTTTTATTGCAAGACAGTGGATAAGACATAGAACTGCAAATGTGAATGAATATTCCGGAAGGTATTCGATACTTGATAATGAATTTTATATACCAGAACAGGTTGCAAAACAATCTGATAATAATAAACAAGGCAGCGGTGAAGCTTTTGACTCAAGTACTTCAAAAGAAATAATAGATTCTCTAACAAAGGATTCTAATTTAGTATATTCTCATTATGAGAAATTTATTGAGCAGGGCCTTGCAAGAGAAATTGCCCGAACTAATCTAACACTTAATTACTATACTCAGTTTTATTGGAAAATAGATTTACACAACCTTCTTCACTTTTTAAGGCTTAGAGCTGATAAGCACGCCCAATATGAAATTAGAGTCTATGCAGAAGTTATGTTGGACATAGTAAAGAAATGGGTCCCGCTGGCCTATAATGCTTTCATTGAATACTCCTTAAAATCAGCCTGTATTTCAAAAACTGGTCTTGAAATAATTCGCAAGCTAATAAAAGGAGAAAATGTTACGAGAGAAGAAAGTGGTATTGGTAAAAGAGAATGGGATGAGTTGATGTCTATACTTTGTAAATAACCAAAAAGATCGAGTTATGTCCGTTCACAGACTTGCAGGTGTGAGCAACAATTTATTCATACCTTTATCAACTGATATATCAATTATTTTTGAATTTATTCTTTCCATTGTTTCATAAAGCTTTTCGGCTTTCTTTAACATTAGTGTTGCATTTCTAAGCGTAATAAAAATTTCGCAATAATCTGGAGAATTTTCAACATACATATTATACGAATAATGGTTTACAGCAAGTTCTATTGTCCTAGAAACTTCCTCTAATGTAAAATTAGCAACTCCTGTATTAGGACAAAAGCCAACCGCTCCTTTACTAGGATCAAAAAATATGTATTTATCATTCTCTGCTTTATACACCAACATAGAATGAGCAATATTCTCATCATCTTCATCATCTGCTCCATTACAAGCATAACAAGAAAAACTAAATTCTAAGTAGCATCCTATCTCTACACCATTTAAAGCACGTTTGATTTGTTCTTGATTAGTATAGACCCATACCTCTGCTGAAGATAAATCATTACACGCTTGTTCATATATCGTCTCATCATAAAATGAATCTCCTTCTCGTCTTTCAATGCTCTGAACATCAATAATAGGCAAGAATTGCAATAAAAACTGCATCATTAATAACTCAATCGTTTGTTCTTTTCTTCCATCAATATAATCCATAAAATCTTGTTCAGATATAATATTACCAGACTCGAGGAATTGAACAAAATCTTGCCTATTCTCTAATCTTATAAAGGTAATAAAGTAATTCAATGGGTGACATAACCCTTCTTCGGGATCAAAATCTAAAATTTCTTCAAATCTACTTTTTAATTGTTCAATTCCAGATATGCTATCTGACATGAAATCATTCAAATGAAATTGAATGGCTTGCTCACTTTCAAATAATTTATTGTATTGTTCTTCAGCTGATAAATCTGGCGCCTTATATACATATCTACCATTTTCTCTACGTATACCTTCTATATCTTCAACGATACCACGTTCTACATTTTTACTGATAGCAAGTTCTTTATTTCCTTGATTCCTTATATTAGTTAATAGATTTAAAAATTCTACAATTTGCTGTTTTGAAAGTGTTTTTTCAACTTCTCCATCTTTAGTTTTAGAAAATACTCTAATTTTAGCGTTTTTCTTGTCAGTATAGACTTTTAATACAATAGATTGAGCAATGCGATTAATATATTTTGGCATATTGATTATTAAGATATTAACTATATATCTTAATAATAATATAATCCACGCCACCTGTAAATTAATAAATTAATATTATTTGTTATATAAAAAAGTAAATTGCATAGTAGATTCCAGTGCTTGACACTGGAATCCAGGAATTTTGATTCTAAATTGGGTATTGGTCTTAAATTAAAATAAACGTTTGTGATGAGATTATATGAAAAACTGGATCCCAGTGTCGGAGCACTGGGATGACACCTTTCTGATTGGGATGATAGAAGATCATGCAAAAACCCTAATTTCCTATATCAATTAATTCTCATCCACTTTTTATGTTACATAAACCCATCACTTTTATAGAACATCTCATTAAAATCATTCAAAATTCCAAAATCTTGATTTTTAATAAATAGATGATCATTTGTAACATAAGCTTCAGAAAGAGTGATCGGCTTTCCATCAAGATTGGAATCTTGCACATAAACTTTATTATACAGAGCTATCATTTGATTATAATTGTATTTCCCAGCAGTATAATGACTACTTAAGTTTTGATAAAAATTATCTATGTCTTGACCTTGAGCTTGCAGCACCGCCTTATATTTACCATCTCCAATAGCCTCACCCACTTTGATTTTTAAAGGATGTTGTTTCACATTATCTATAACAATTGTTTCCTCTTGCTTCTCTTCGTCTCCTCTTATCGATCTTTTACTCCTTTCTTCACTCGCAGTTGGCATTTGGTCTATATCGTTAGATTCTTCTTCTTGCATAGTAATTTTTTTGAGATAGCTAAGCATATCCTTTCCAGCTTTTTCCCAAGTTGCAGCTTCTTTTGAAAGCTCACGATAATAAGAATCATTATCGCCTTTGCTATCTATTACATCTCTTGCTAGTCCTTTCTCTTCTGCCCATAACTCAGCATGTTCAACAAGTGTCCTGCCATCTTTGCCTACAACGTCAACGTCAGCTTTGTTTTTTATTAGATATTCTATTGTATCTAACTTTCCATGCCTCACTGCATGAACTAAAGGTGTCCAACCATCATTATCCTGAGCATTAATATTCGCACCTTTTTCAACTAACTGCTCTATCATCTTCTTATTCCCAAGATCAACAGCAAGATGCAAAGGTGTTAAGCCGTAGCTATCCTGAATATCAATATCCGCATTATGCTCTATGAGATATTTAACTACTTCCATATTTTTCATGTACATGGCAAAATGTAGTGGAGATTTACCAGAGCTAATATCACGGGTATCAACATCTATACCACGATCTATTAAGTATTTAGCAATTTCCGTATGTTTTAGCTCAATTGCATAGTGCAGCAGTGTTTGAGCTGACGTGTTTTTGATACCAAGATCTGCGCCATACTCAATTAAACTCTTAACTATTTCCGCATTCCCTAGCTTAATAGCAGCAAGTAACGGAAAAGTATAATAACTTTTACTATTAGGATCTGCGTTATGATCTAATAGATACTTCACTATTTCTGTATTACCTGAATAAATAGCACTGTATAATGGCGTTTTGGAATAAGCATCTTGAATATTAGTATTTGCACCACGATCTATTAAGTATTTAGCTATCTCTATATTTCCAGACTCAATAGCATAGTGTAAAGGTGTCTTATAATACACATATTTAGTATTAGTTTTCTGATAATAATTGTCATGAACATTAAGATTTGCTCCATGATCAATAAGATATTTTGCTACTTCCGTATTTCCTGACTGAATGGCATAATGTAGTGGCGTTTGTCCATTATGGTCTCTTGTATCAATATATGAATTGTGTTTTAGTAGCGTTGCTACTTTGCTTAAATCTCCCAATGAAGCAGCAAAATGTAAACTAGTCACCTTATTTATCTCGTTTACTTTTTCTATAGTGTTTTCTACATTATTGTCATCAATATTCACCTTTAAGAAAGGCTGTTTATTATACTTCATAACTTTTGTTGTAACAGCTTTTCCTTGTTCGTCTTCACTCGCTTTTTTAGCAGGTTGCATAGAATCTTCTCTACTGATACTTTCTGCCTTAGTTTTAGCATTACCTACATGATTTACTGGACTATAACCATACAGACCCTTGCCAGCACTTTGTTGGCTTGTTGAATTTTCAACACTGTTAGATTTAACAACATTATATTCCATATGTTGTTCACCATTCAGCTCAGCCTTGACCCACTGTTTAAACTCCTGAGTATAACCTTTTAGCTCAGCCAAAAAATCTTCAAATAATTTATTACCTTTAGACCCATTCGTACCAGATTTAGAAAGGCTCTTGAGCAAATTATCAATCATATCTGGGTATTTATCTTCAAGAAATTTGATCACTTGTTCAGCATCTGAGTGATAATGTTCACCTTTATTGCTTATAATATTATTGCGCAGTATCTCATCTGGTTTGAGATCTTTATTTCTTATTGCAATCAAGGCCTCTTTATCTCCATGGTCATTGACATGCTGACCATCTTCCAAACTTGCCATATAGTTAGCAATTCCTTCATGCATAGCCTTAGACAAAACTTCACCTGTACCATAATAGGAATTAATGATAGTTAAGGCGTGCCCCAATTCGTGTTTTAAAGTTTTACACGAGTCATCAAATTGGTCTTGTAGATAAAAATAAACATGAACTTCTGAGCCACGCCCTTGAACTGTTAAGCCAGAAGCACCTTTATAGTTAACGTTCAACTCCTTAAGATAATTTTCGTAGTCACTCTTTGTATTAAATACGAAAACATTAACTTTATTTGGTATGTTGTGCCAAGGCTGAGAATTATTAATGCCAAATGCTGAATCAAAATCTTTTATAGTACTCTCGATGGCATTTTTTACACTACTCAATTTGCTCTGAGTTAATTCATCATCATCATGTTTTATGTTTATTTGAAGCTTGTGTTCGCCGAAAGTCATAACTTCACTATCTGGCACAAGATCTGCTACAATTTTATTGCCACTTTTTACATCCATCCACTGCTTAAATTCTTTTTCAACTTCTGAGTTATTCAAAAGATGTTTGAATTTTGATATCGCTTGTACTCTATCGAAGGACATTTCAGTAAGCAATTGCTTTATGAATTGAGGATGTTTTTCTTGTAGGAATGTCACTAAGCAATCTGATATTCTATAGTCGTTAGACATACTTGCTATTTTATATGGTGTATCATGCCCAGATTCATGCATTTTATTGTATGCTTCTTTTGTATAATGCATATCGCGAGTGCTTTCTTTTTTAGCTGCATCATAGCTCCACATGAAAAGCTTCATACCGGTACGTAAAACTTCAGGTACTGTATCCATATTACCGGTAGAGTACTCAAGAAATGCATCGCTCATTTTCTCCATTAAAATTTTAGATTTTGCGCAAAGTAAACCATTTACATCTCCAACAATAAAAGTCTTTGCTATCGTGCCGTCAGCTTCGTGTGCTCTTACTGTTCCACCACCCCATAATTCTCTATGGTCCTTACCACCTGAAAGTTCCTTGATGTGAGCTTTGTAATCATCGTAATTTTTCAGCACATAAAGCTGCAATTTTACTGGACCAGAATGAACGCTTTTTTGTGAATAGAAATTATCAGACCAGGCTCCGTAAGCATCTTTTACAGTTTGTTTTATATACTCAGGGGTATAACTAGCTAATCCCCCATATTTTACTTCTATTGTAAGCTGATCGTTTATTACTATACTTTCTTTATTTGGAAATAATTTTTTAATCAAAGTTTGTGATTTATCATATTCAGAATTTGTTTTAAATTTCATATTCACCTCTTAAAAATTTTCACTATAAATAAGTCTTGAGAAAAATGCGTTAACTGTAGATTCAGCCTTTACCTTGTTTTTACACAACTGCTTAGATAGTTGATCATCGCGAAAAAGCAGATTCTTAGTATCGAGATATTTAGCATAGTTGCCAGCAGCAGGTATTGAGTAAAAACCGCTTGCAAGTTCAAGATAAGAGCTGCTATTCAGAACAAAAAATAAATCGCTCTGGTCAAGCAGTATGTCATAACCAGAGCTCGTGCAATGTAAGTATTCATTGCCTTCATACTCTGCTATGTAGTACTTACTTGCATCAAGATCACCATCAAGCTGCAAAATTGCCGCTGAACGTCCATTCCCAATACTATGGCCTTTTATTACTTTAAGTACTTTAATCTCATCATTTTCTATGAGTTCCCTTAACTTTTCATTCTTTTTATTTAATTCTTCCTCTGCTTTTCTTCTGTCTTCTTCTAATTTTGTTTCTTTTTCAACAAGCTCATTTTGTATTTGCAAAAACATATCTTGAACGGTTAAGCCATTTAGAAAGTAATCCAATACACTTGACACAAGTGGCTGCAATTCACCATTATCTTCAAAGCTCTTTTCCTGCTTTTTGTCATATTGATTGGGGTTATAGATCGCATAAAGAGGATAAAAACCATAATTTGTCTCACCAGGTGATAACTCTATTGAAAATCCGCTCTGATCAAGTGGAAGTTTAGTAGCTAAATATCTACCATTATCATCTCTGACATATAGCTCATTTATACCATAGTGCCCACTATATTTGTTGTAATAAATATAAAAATTCTCAGGATTAAGATTAAAGTAATCATCTAAATTGTTAAGTTTACCGAGCTTTTCACATAGAAAACTCTTGCTCTTATCTGTAAGTTTGATGCGTGTAGAGAAGTAACACCGATCTATTCGGTCACCTTTTTCTATTTCAAAGTCTAGGACTATTTTATCGCTAAACATACAGAATTTCCTCACATTTCCAATATTTATGATTATAAATTGTGTACTATGAAAAAAGCATTAAGGTCTTTTTGTGTATCTGATTTTTCTGATTCATTTGAAAATTACAAAAATAGTTTAGGCTACTATGAGGAAAGCAGTTGATGTATTACTACCACTTCCAATTGATCAGCTATTTTCCTATATAGTTGAAGAAAACACTGAAATTTCAATTGGAGATTACGTAGTAGTACCGTTTGGTAGAAAACGCTTGATTGGAATAGTTTGGAGAAAAAGTAGCAAAAGCGATCGAGAATTAAAATTTATTGAACAAAAGGTCGATTTGCCGAGCATCAGACCAAAACTGATCGAATTTGCAGAATGGGTTGCTCAATATAATGTAATACCTATTGGTATGCTTGCCAAAGTGATAATGGGAGGAGTATTAAAGGTAAATCAAATAGATAAGTTAGTTTGCACTAAGCAAAAGCAAGAAATAAGTGAAATAGATTACCAATTAAGCCCTGAGCAGCAAGCAGCTCGCGATAAGATAATAAGTAATTTGAATGAGTATTCAGTAACTTTACTTGACGGTGAAACCGGGTCTGGAAAAACGGAAGTTTATCTCTCTGTAATTTCACAGTTGATTAAGAATCATAGTATTTACGAACATTGTGATTTGGGTCTACGAGTAAGGTGTCATCCCAGTCTGGGATCCAGTTTTTCATATAATCTCATCACAAATGTTTATTTTAATTTAAGACCAATACCCAACTTAGAATCAAAATTCCTGGATTCCAGTGTCAAGCACTGGAATGACACCTTTGCATTTAAGGCAAAACCCTCTGTAACATTTAGCATACTGCTTTTGCCATGTACTGGAATGACACCATTTGCTATGCAATTTACTTTCAAAAATAAACGTTATGTCATTCCAGCGTTCAATACACAACTAGACGAATGTTACAATATAAGAGTAATTTTTACCAAAAAGCCAGTGCCCCGACACTGGAACTTAATTTCAAATCAGTACACTAAGCAGTTGTACGATAAAGACTGGATTCCAGTGTCAAGCACTGGAATGACATCATCTACTACTAAAACTACCTGCAAATGTTTAAACACCAAAAGGTTACACACTGGAATGACACCAGAAGAGGGTAATGCACAAGTGCTAATCCTCTTGCCTGAAATTGTCCTAACTTCACAATTGGTAAATCGCGTTCGCAGTCAGACATCTGGAAATATAGCTGAGTGGCATTCAGGACTTACTCCTAAAGCTCGCCGAAATAATTGGCTCAGTATCGCAAATGGAAGTGCGCAGATAATTATTGGGGCACGGTCAGCACTTTTTTTACCTTATAAAAACCTAAAATTAATCATCGTCGATGAAGAGCATGACTCATCCTTTAAACAGGAACAAGGAATTATATATAATGCTCGAGATATGGCAATTATCTTAGCCAAACTCGAAAATATTCCGATTATTTTATCATCCGCTACTCCGCTGCTTGAAACAATTTATCATGTTAAAAAAGGGAATTACAACCATGTAAAGCTAACCGAACGATTCGGTGGTGCAGAGTTGCCGCACATAAAAGTAGTGAATAATAAACAATGGATTTCAAATGAGCTTTTCGAAGGGATAAAACAAACCATAGAGAAAAAACAGCAAGTTATGCTCTTTCTAAACCGCAGGGGGTATGCGCAACTTGCAGTTTGTAAAAAATGTGGATATAAAATTTCCTGCTCAAATTGCACTGTATGGCTTACGTACCACAAGAAAAAGAACGTCCTTTTGTGTCACCATTGTTCTTACCAATCAAAACTTCCAGAAAAATGCTCGAATTGTCAAAGTGAGCAGTCATTATCCCTTTGTGGTATAGGAATTGAGAGGTTACTTGAAGAGATAGTAAAACTATTACCAAATGCAAAAACTGCAATTATCAGCAGCGATCAGAAATCGCTTGGTAGCGTCATTGACTCAGTGCTCAAAGAAGAAGTGAATATTATAATCGGTACACAAGTGATTGCTAAAGGGCATAATTTCCCTAAGTTAACTTTGGTTGGAGTGATCAATGCAGATTTAGGACTTGAAAATTCTGATCTTAGGGCAGCAGAAAAGACATATCAATTATTGCATCAAGTTGCAGGAAGGTCGGGAAGGTTTAATGAAAAAGGAATGGTAATAGTGCAAACTAATAATCCTGAAAGTTTGATAATAAAAGCATTGCAGCAGCAAAAAAGGGATTTGTTTTATGAAATTGAACTTGAGTCAAGAAGCAAAGCTAAAATGCCCCCATTTAGTAGATTAATAGCGCTTATAGTTTGCGGTAAGGATCAATTTGCAACACAAAAAGCAGCAAATGAGATAACAAACTTTTTGCATAATCAATTTTCAACTACCTCTCAGCACTTGACATTGAAAGAATTTGAAATTTTTGGCCCATCACCAGCAGCAATAAATTTCTTAAATAATAAATATCGGTATAGAGTGTTACTCAAAATACACAATAAATACAGTCTGTCTGTAAAGAAAAAGCTGAAACATTGCTGTAACTTGAGTTCAAATATTGAAGTAACAATAGATGTTGACCCTGTGAGTTTCTTTTGATGCGGTCGGAATTTATTTGACATTTGTAGGGATTGCTAATAAGTTCTATTAATTTTTTAATTAAAAATTTGACTTTTATTAGAATTTATTGTATTATTGATATAATTAGAATGGGTAAATAATATGACTACTTTACTTGAAATCGTCTGTAAGAAAGGGATAGGGTATGAAGACAAAACTAGAGAATTGAAGGGGTTTCTTGGTGAGAATAACGAAATATTAATTAACAAAGAGTTATTTAAATCAGCTTTATCTATAAAGGATGCTGTAGATATAAGAAAAAAGATGGTGTATCTTATTTTGCACCACTGCATTGAATACAATAGTGCAATATCTGAGAAAAAAGAGAAATTATCATTTCAAGACGTGATGAAGATTTTAGATGAAACTGTGAATAGGTTTATTACTCCTCAGTATTTCTACAAATTGATAAATTTTCAAGATCAAAGTAGTAAAAATACATTATTACACCAAGCTGTTATAAGTAATAACACTGAGGCAATAGAAGCCCTTTTAAAATATGGTGCGAATCCTTTGTTAAAGAATGAAGAAGACAAAATTCCATTAGATTTAGCTCATGGAGATACAAAAAAAGTACTCATCGAATGTATGAAAGACCAAGCTCAATTGAAAAAAGAAAGTGCTAGATGTAGTAGTTTGATTGGCATTATACCTGGCGTTTTTCTTGGCATTGGACTCGGTGTTGGTAGTGCTTTAGTCCCTTCAATGACTATTATATTATGCGCACTCGCAGTATCTGCTCTTGTTGCTGGAATAGCAGTTGGACTGTCTATATATTTCCTAGGTCAAGACTATAAACAGGCTAAATCGATAGAAAAAGCTGTTAACCCTCAACTCTCTTCTGTCGAGCATGAAAAGACTGTAGATAATAAAGCAGTACTAGGATAACTGTGAGTTTCTTTTAACTATCTATTTGAAATCTGTTTGAGAAAACGTAGCTATAAAACCGCAGGTACCAGTTGGTTTTTATTAGCTAAATTAAAGGTCAAGTATCTGTAATTCTGAACATAAGATCCCCCTGTATAAAAAAGATTAGAAAAAATGCAGTGAACATACGACAGATATGCTCTGAAGAGGATACGCTACATTTTTTAATGAGTTTAATAAAAAAGTCTGCAGACGGAGATAGATTTTTGAGCTCAATAAATATCTCTAACTGTAATTGTAATCAGATTTAAAATATGCGGAAGTAATTTTTTAGCTATAAAATCTTCTAAAAAATTAACACAGAAGTTAGTTTCATAAGTATTTTTATCAAAAACTATTTTCAAAACCCTTAAATAGGATTGAAAAATTTTAAAGATGAGTTACCTTGCCTGGGAGGCAAATCCTATAAAAATATGAAAGGTAAAATAAACGCTGCAGCAAATTTTCAAGCAGAAGACCTTGAGTCTAAAAATGCTACAGATCTTGATTGTTTAGCTAACTCTCTAAATTCTTTGAATGCAAAGAGTGCTGAGATTAAAGATAAAAAGAACGATGTGCCTTTTTCCAGTAGAAGAAGCAGCTCGCATGTTTTAGAACTTTTTTCTAGTGAAAATGTTGAGATTAACATTCCAGATGAAACACTTTGTGCTGCTCGGAGTGAATCAGGTATAGCTGGAATATTTAGAGGTATAACTGGGTTGTTTAAAGGTAGGGATAGTATGGACGTAACCCCTTATCAACCTAAAATGCGACGTAGCCCTGCAATTGATTATAGTGCTACAGAAAGTATAGGGTCACGGCTACTAAATATCTGTCAAGGAGAAGAAGATATCTCTTTTAAGCAAGAGATTTACTCCCTATATGAAGATAGTTTGTTGTATGATGCCTTATTCTTCCAAGATGAAAAAAGTCAGGACACACCTTTACATGTGGCTATTAAAAAAAATCATGCTGATTTTGTAAAAGAGCTTTTGGATATTCTTAAGGAGCCATACCGTGCGAATGGGTTTTACAAGCGCAAATATTTTGAACATAAGCAAGAGAATGAAAAGCCGCTTTTCAAAGTTATTAATACTAAGAACAAGGACAAAAAAGATGTAATTACTCTGGCTATTGAAAGCAATAATTCAAAATGCATTTCAGTTCTTTTTAACTACTTAACTCGTGAAAATATTAACAGAAGAAAAGATGTTGAAAATGAGTATACACCTCTACACGAAGCTGTGCTTCTTAACAAAAATGAAGTAATCGAAGAGCTTCTAAAATCAGAGGATATAGATACTGAACTCATAGATAAGGAATCTTACAAAGCATATAATTATACTAATAACCAAGAGGCAATAGAATTGTTTATTAAGCACTATAGTAGTAAAATTAGTGAGTTACGTACAAAATTAGAAGATAATAATAAAAAATTAGCGCGAATTAAGTGCGTCCTAAGCAAAACACAATTTATTTGTATATGCTTAGCAGCCTGTGGCTCTTGTTTTGGAATATATAGAAATTTTCATGACATAATAAGTGAAAAAGTGAATGAAGGTGTATTATATTATTCTCTTGAATTGCTTTCCAAAGCTACAGGTCTAATATTACTTTTTAATTATTTGATCGATACAATACTTTCCAAGTATGAAGAAAAAAATTCTAGTTTGAAGAAAGAATCAGACAGTTATGTAGAAGGAAGAAATATGTTGAAAAATAAATTGCGTCATTTTCAAAAAAGAAATACTAGAACAAATACTCAAATGTCTGAGATAATTTCAGTTATACCTGAACCAGAGTTAGGTTACAGTAGATTATGATTACATTACTTTTTTCAAGACAACTTCTGAGAAAAGTGGAAAAATTTTTCTATAGCTAATCAATATAAAGACTTACTACTTTCTTTACGAAAGGTTTGATGTTATCATTTTTGAACTATCTTGAATTTACTGAATGAACATTAATATAAGGAATTTAGTTCATGCTTTTTCTAAATTGCCAAGTTTAGGGCCATCGTCATCAAGAAGGTTAGTTATACATTTGCTCCAAAATAAAGAGAAAGTCATGCTACCACTTGCATCTTTAATGAGAGAATTAGCGAATCTTATAATAGAGTGTAAGATTTGTGGAAATCTAGATACTAAATCACCATGTTCTATTTGTACTAACCCAAAGCGTGACACCAAGTTAATGTGTGTAGTAGAAGAATTGGGTGATCTATGGGCATTTGAAAAAGGAAATATATACTCAGGTATGTATCATGTTTTAGGTGGCAGATTATCAGCAATAAATGGTATAGGTCCAAAAGAACTCAATCTTGAGAGTATTCATAAAAGAGTTACAGAATTTAAAATTGAAGAGGTTATTGTTGCAATTAATCCGACATTAGAGGGCCAAGTCACTGCACAATATATAATTGAATTGCTAAAAAACTTGGACGTAAAGATATCACGACTTGCTTGTGGCATACCGATCGGTGGAGAAATTGACTACCTAGATGAGGGAACGCTGAGAATAGCACTTACTTCAAGACAAGAGTATGAGTTAAATATAAAGTAAGGCATGTGCTTAAAAAAACTTATATCGCTAATAACATTAAAAAAAAAAGAAGAGGAGCAATTGCCTAAGGTAATAACTTGGGAGAATGATTGCTTGGGTTACAAACAAGTTGCAAGTAGATTTAGTAATATAATTAAGACAATTGATCAGTCTTTTTCGATCGTATCCTTAGAAGGATATAATGAGTGGGGTAAGACATTTTTTTTGAAAGAATGGGTAAAGGATCTAGAGCAGCAAAATGAAATTGCAGCTTATTACAGCGCATGGGATATTAGCGCGCTAGATCAGCCATTGCCTTCTTTTTTGCATTTTCTGTTTGAGGATCTATTTGCATCATACAAAGTAAAAAGGAGTGTTATACAGCAGTTCAAAAACATAAACCAAGAACTATTTTCTCTCAATACATTAGGAAAGCTGATCAGTAAATCTCCACTTGCTATGCTTTCAGTATTTCTCGATGCTGCAAAAGAGGCTGATAAGAAAGACATAGGTTTTGTCTTGGGTGAATTAAATCTTCTCCAAAGGAGAAAAGAGAATATTAGAGATTTTAAGATACAACTAGCAGATGTGGTTAATAAAATTAGAAAAGACAAAAACATCTATATAATGGTGGATGACCTTGATATATGTCGCCCTAAATTCATTGTCGATTTTTTAGAATCCATAAAGTACATGCTTGATGTCGAGGGACTGGTTTTCATTATCTCTGTTAGTCAAGATAAAAGTAACGTGCAAAGAGCAATCAGCACAATACTTGGACCAAGTTTTAGCCTAAAATCTTTTACTGATCTCTCTCTGCATTTGCCAAAACAGCCAATAGAGAAGTTTACAAGAAAGCTATTTCAAAATGTTGAATTACCGAAAAAATCAAAAAACTTAATTATAGATAGCTTTATATTTTACGCAAAAAGCTTCTCATTATCATTGCAGGCAATACAATATTGCGTAAAGAAAATAAAGCTATGTTATGCGAAAATTGATCCGAATTTATTTACATTTTTAGTAATACTACAGTCAGTAAACACTAATTTGTATGAGGAATTATATTCATCACCTCAGAAAGCACTGGAGGAGATTGAGAGCGCTTTGATTCTAAACGTTCAGGAAGAATGGGAAAAGCTTAAAACTTCTCTTGAGACTACTTTTAAAGAAAAAGAATCAAAGACTCACAAATCTTTGAAGCAAATAAGAGATCTCTTGTTCTAAGAATAAAGATAATTGTAGAACAGAACCCTCTTCTTATCATTTCAGCTTGCATGACAAATTGGCTCACATAAATTTTAGCATATATGACCTTGAAAGATCGCTGTGCAATACTTAAATTACTAGAATAGCAGGCTAATAATGGAGCTCAAAATGCACAACATAAAAGAAACTGAAAGTTTAAAATTTGACGCTGAAGTAGGCAAAGTACTAAATATAGTAATTCATTCACTTTATACTAATAAGGATATTTTCTTGCGTGAGTTAATATCAAATGCATCAGATGCATGTGATAAATTGCGCTATGAATCACAATTAAATGCTGATTTATTAGATTCAAGTGATGAGTTGAAGATTACTATTAGCTCCAGTAAAGATAAGAATGAGCTGTATATAACCGACAATGGAATTGGCATGAACAGGCAAGATTTAATAGATAATCTTGGCACGATTGCAAGTTCTGGTACGCAAAAATTCTTGGATGCAATTAAGAATAATAAAGATTCAAACCAAGCTGTAGAACTGATTGGAAAGTTTGGTGTTGGTTTTTATTCAAGCTTCATGATTGCCTCAGAAGTTATAGTAGAGTCAAGGAAAGCCGGAGAAGAAGAGTCTTGGGTATGGAAATCTAAAGGAGATGGGGAATATTCAATTAGCAAATTAGATGGTCAAATCTCTCGTGGCACAAAAATTACGCTCATCATGCGTCCTGAAGAAAGCGAATTTTTAGACAAATTCCGTATTGAAAACATTGTTACTACTTACTCTGACCACATAAATTTTCCCGTTGAGTTTGTAAATGAAGAGGGAAAAAGTGAAAAATTAAACAGCAAAGCTGCAATTTGGACTAAGCCAAAAAATGATGTTACTCAAGAAGAACATAATGATTTTTTTCGCGGTGTTGCGCATGTCGGCGGTGAGCCTTGGATGATACTACATAATAAAAATGAAGGAGCAATAGAATATACGAATTTGCTTTATGTTCCTTCTATCAAGCCTTATGATTTGTTTCATCCAGATAGACGCTGCTCTGTAAAGTTATATGTCAATAAAGTATTTATTACTGAAGATAATGTACAAATTATACCACAATACCTGCGTTTCTTGAAAGGTGTGGTTGATTCACCAGATTTGCCTCTCAATATCAGCAGAGAAACACTGCAGAATAATCGCGTTGTTGAGCAGATTAGGAAATCCCTAACTAAACGCGTGGTATCAGAGCTCGGCAAAAAAGCAAAAGATAATTTAGAGGAATACACAAAATTCTGGGGCAATTTTGGTGCGGTGTTAAAAGAAGGTCTTTGCGAAGCTATGCCAACTGATGAAAGAGAAGCATTGCTTTCCATTTGCAGATTTCATAGCACCAGTGGTGATAAGCTAGTTAGTATTGATGATTATATAAGCAGAATGAAGCCTGAACAGGAACATATCTACTATCTCACAGGAAATAGTCTCGATTCAGTAAAAAACAGTCCACAACTTGAAGGATTCGTCAGCAAAGGATTGGAAGTGCTTCTATTTGTTGATCCAGTTGATGATTTTTGGACTAGCGTGATTCATGAATATAAAGATCAAAAATTTAAATCTGTAACTCGCGCTGATGTTGATTTAGAAAAATTCTCTTCAGAAGAAGGTAAGAAAGATGAAGAAAATAAATCAGATGAAAACAAAAGCGAAGAAAACGCGGATTCTATACTCGAATACTTCACCAAGGTTCTTGGAAGCTTAGTAAAAAGTGTAAAGATCTCTAAGAAATTAACCGATAGTCCTGTGTGTCTAGCAGTTGATGAAGGAACTATGGATCTCCGTATGGAGCGTTTTTTACGTGAACAGAAGCAGCTAAATTACCGCACGCCAAAAGTACTTGAAATTAACATTAAGCATCCTTTGATAAGAAACATAATGGAATCTCACGCTGAAAATGGTGAAAATCCAACACTTGGAGATATGATTTACTTATTGTTCTATCAAGCTTGTATAGTGGAAGGTGAAGAGATGGAAGACGTAAGTCTGTTTGCTAAAAGACTCAATAATTTGCTTGGCAAAATTTCTGTTTAATGCTATAATGAACTTAGCTAATGGTCAGGGGGGTAAATCATGGGTGGTTGGAATTTACTTGGTGGGCTCATGCCGCCAACAACAAATCATGCAGAAGAAAAAGAGCGTCGCCATTCCAGAGATTCAGGTGCTGAAGAAGAATTCGAAATTTTAGAACAAGAAGAAATTAAGGAGCATCGTCATTCTGGAGATTCAGGCAATTGTTCAGAGGTTGAGGAAGGACAAAATACTAACAGAGCAATTGAATTGGAATTTCAGCTAACACAATCTTTGCTAAGTCAAGTAAAGGCAAGTGAGAATAATAGGAATGCAAATTCTGGCAAGCAAGCACAACTTGATCTAGAAAGAATGGATTTTGCAATTAATGGGCAAACAATAAGTAAAGAGTATGTGCGCGAGTTATATTATCAGCACAACTACTTAATTTTAAATGAAAATTATCGCACATTTGCTAAACAAGTTTTCACAGGAATGTTTAAATATGCTGAAGCAGAAGTTCCAAATGATAATATACTAGAAGAATTAATTACTAATTGCAATCAGGCTGGTTATGAATTTGCAATGTATAGCCACATTCATCCTATATTTAGTCAACATAGTCTAGTACCAACAATCCCTAAAAAAATAATAAGTCTTTATTGTAATAGTGCAGAATCTGTCAATGTTGAGTATAGTGATACTATAGTTATAAAAAATTCAGATCGACTAGAACAATATGAATCTGATAGTAAGCTAGAGTTTACGCTTAAATCTCAGGATGGTAAAGTAGAGTATGAAAATGGTAAAGTAACACTTATCATTCCTGAACAATTAGAGAATTACAAAGCTGATGGCAAAAGTTTGTTAGATGAAATAAATAGGCATTTCGAAGATGAGGATAATAGAATTACAGAGACTCTTGAGAAAAATATGAATGAAGGACCTAAGTCATTTTCTGCTGAAGATTTGTCTATTACTGAAAGTTCACCTGATAATAGTGAAGTAACAACTAGAGCAGTGGCTGATCCAGGCATTTTGGGTAACATTGTAAATGTATTTATAGGTGCTGCAGAAATTGGTACAGGAATAGCAACGGAATTATTGTGGCCTCAAGATCAAATTCGTGTAGAGCCAAGACGTAATGAGGAAGAATTTACTATTATTCCTAAAAATTTAACCTTTGATGAATTGACAGATGTTATAAATAAAGCAAAAAATTATGGTGATTATGCAGATTTAGATAAAACTATAAATAATATAGAGGAAAGCGATAGATTTATTACTGATTTGAATTGTGGTAATTTGAAGGATTTTTGCTCTCAACAGCTTAATTTGACTGATCATATGCACAATGTGCTGTTGAATAATAGTTATGATGAAACAAATGGTTATTATAATTATTCAGTAAAAGAGCTTTCACTACTAGCCATTGCAGCTAATGATACGCTTGTGGAAAGATATGCAAAAACGCATAAAAGTATATTATTTACGCAAGATGAAGGTCTCGATAGGCTACTTATTGGTGTTGGTGGACAGCGCTATACTAAGCTTTTATTAGAAGATTTGGAAAAAAATCGAAGTACTATTCTACCTTGGAATAGCATATGTGAAAAACTTCGAAGGGCGTTGTCTATTCGTAATCAAGAATGCGTGAAAGCGGTATTAGATAAATTTAAAGATACTGAAGCCAGGTCTAGAGTTTCTGATATGTCAGAAAAATTTTTGCACTATGCTATACAACAAGATTTTATAGATGTAGCAAAGACTATTATTAATCATAAAATTGCTGATATTAATAGTATAGACAATTCAGGGCATGCACCTTTGCATTGGGCTGTGGCACGTAATAATTTAGAATTAATGGGCTTGCTTATTGGAAATGGCGCTGAAATTGATATTCAAGATGAGAGGCATGGCAGAACAGCTTTACATTGGGCTGCTTACCATGATAAATTTGAAATAGTAAAATTACTTGTAAACAAGGGAGCTGATCGGAACATTAAAGATAGAGATGGCAAAACAGCTTTAGATCTGGTAGGAACGAAAAGTTTATATTTGGTAAGGGAAGAAAACAGGGAAAAATCTTCTAGTGAATCAAAAATCACAAAATTTCTTGAAGGTTTAGATGATAAAACACCTTTGCATTTAAATATTAAAAAAGATCCAGAATCCAAAAATATTGATAATCAACAGCCGCAAAGAAACGTTGTTGATAAAGTAGAGAATATTATGAATAATGAAGAGGCTTCAATAGAAGAAGCTATAGGTAATAATTGTGAGGAGGGTAAAATGCCTAAAAATATAGAAGAAAAATTATCTAGTGCTGTCAGTAGCATTGATCTTGCTGATGTGATGTATTTATTAAGAAAAGTAGATGATAGTGTATATAAATCCACTTTACAGAAGCTCTTAGGTCAAGCAAATGACAAGATGACAAGTTTGGGAGAGGGTAATCAGAAAGAGGATCTTGCACAAATAATAGCATTGCTTAAAAACGAGTTCGAGCACATTGATGCATTATCAGTAGGCAATGATGTAGAAGCTACTGCAAGTAGCCAAGAAGCTCCTTTGGTAGAGTCTAAAGAAAGCTCACCATCACTGAGTTCTGAGGAGGATGATTTTTCTAACCTTGAAGGTAATAAAAGTGATTGCTCTGCCGGAACTTCCTCAGACTCTAATAGTAATTCTCCATTTAAAAAAATTAGTGAAGAAGGTCATGAAACAAGAATATCTGTAATTGACACAGTGGAAGCTGAAGCAACAGCTAATGGTACTGTTTCTAGTAATTCTGTTCCTTGTACTTTAAGAGTAGAATTAACAAGTGATGATGAAGATGAATTTCTTTCGATTGAAATTGAAGATGTTAATAATGATATTAACGTTAATCAACCTACTGAGCATGTAGAACAAGTTACTAACGGAAATGGACAGCCAAAAACAGAATTGCCAAGAATTAATGAGCAAAGCAGCAAAAGTGGCCTCAAAAAAAATCCACAAAATACAAAGAAGTATGTTGTAGCTGCTTCTGCGCTTGCAATAACTGGTATTGCCTTAGGAGTAGCTGTTGCAGTTTACTTAGAGATGTTAGCAATAGGAGTAGCAGTTGCAGCTTGTTGTCTTATTGCAGCTACAATTACGTACTGCTATAGGCCTAAAAGCTTAGTTGAGGATAATGAGGTTAAAAAGGTTGATGATACACAAAAAAGTACACCTTGTTGTGGCTGATAATGAATAAATATAGTAGTCTATCATTTAATAATTTATTATAATTATATTGATTGTTAATAGATAAAAACTTGGTAGACTACGAAAAGATATTTTCAAGTAAAATCAAAGATATAAAGGAAGAAGGTCGCTATCGTGAATTCACACATTTTGCATCATTACCTGGCAAACTTCCCTATATTATGGATTATGAAAGAAATAGAGAGGTTATTGTCTGGTGCAGTAATAATTATCTGGGAATGTCACAAAATGATAGTGTCATTGCTGCTATTCAAAATTCATCTGTTGGTGCTGGAGGAACAAGAAATATATCAGGTACAACAAAGGAAGTTGTTGAGCTCGAGAAGTCTTTGGCTGACTTGCATCAAAAAGAAGCTGCTTTAACTTTTGCTTGTGGCTATCTTGCCAACCAAACTACACTTAGTACTTTATCGTCTGTTATTCCGGGCGTGGTAATTTTTTCAGATGAGAAAAACCATTCTTCAATGATAGAAGGTATAAAATCAGGAAAAAGACCGAAGCACATATTTAGGCATAATGATGTTGATCACTTAGAGCAGTTGCTAAAGTCTATAGATATAAAAACGCCGAAAATAATAGCACTTGAATCTGTATACTCAATGGATGGTGATGTAGCACCGCTTGAAGCGATATGTGATCTAGCAGATCAGTATAATGCAATTACCTATTTGGATGAGGTACACGCAGTTGGCATGTATGGACCGCGCGGTGGCGGAATTGCAGAAAGAGAAGGTTTGATGGATAGAATAACTGTTATTCAGGGTACATTATCAAAGGCTTTTGGAGTGATGGGTGGATATATAGCATCTTCAAAGAGCTTGGTGGATGTAATAAGAAGTTCAGCCCCAGGATTTATTTTTACTACTGCTATGTCACCCGTTTTAGCAGCAGCAGCAAAGGCAAGCGTTGAGCATTTAAAATCGAGCAATGTTGAAAGAGAGAAGCAAAAGCAGTCTGTTGAAAAGGTAAAAGACTCACTGAGAAATGCAGGAGTGAATTTTATGCAAACAGAAACTCATATAATTCCAATCATAATTGGCGATCCTGAGTTGTCCAAAAAAGCATCAAAATTGTTATTTGATGAGTATGGAATATATGTACAACATATAAATTACCCAACAGTTTCAAAGGGGACTGAGCGCTTCCGTATTACTCCTACGCCTTACCATACAAATGAAATGATAGAGCATTTAACAAAATCTCTTGTAAAAGTTTTTGAGAAATTGTCTGTTTGTGTCTGTTGTTGAGTTTAAAGTTGCCAAGAATAAGGTATCTATTTAAAAGCATGGTTAATGTACAAAATCAGTGCTTTATTTCTTGTCATGAAAGTAGCTAACACTGGGATCCAACTAAGTTACTTTACAACGTTTTTTGTGCAAAAGGACTAGATGCCATTGTCACACACTGACTATTTGTTCCTATAGTTGTCTTTTCTCGTCTATCTTATTTTGCCACCCTGCTGCAATGAGGGGTAGGTAAGACCATTTATTATTTTCACTACGTGACTTTTGCTCTTTTGAATGAACTTTAGTTTATATCTCCAGCAATGACGAGCCCGTTATCTTCCCTTAATCTCCCACCGCTTTCTTGAAGAAAAAGCCTACCGAGTAAAGTTTTATATTTGTTAATTCCAGAGTAAATTATTCCATTGTATCTTCCTGCAGCAAGGTATGCAAAACCCAGAACTGTTGAGCCAAGGGAGCGCAGATTATTATTGTCAAATGGTAATTTATTTAACAAATTACCACTTATGTCTATTATTCCCCCTTCACGAGCTTTCATCCGCATTTTTACATGGCGAGATTTGAAATCTTCAAGAAAAGCTCCTTTCTTTTCCTCTGCCCAGAAAGTTTCTCTAAGGGCTGGAGCATCAATCACAGCTGCTACAACTCTGTTTTTATGAATGAGACAAACTGATACTGCAAAATAAACCATACAACTAAAAAGGTTTTCCTTGCCTTCTATAGGCATAATAAACCAAGTATAACCGCCGTCTTTTAGATCTTGGCCCACATCGTCTTCAAAAATAAAGTCATAGTTCTGGTTGTAGTTTTTCAAGCAATCGTATATAAGTTGCTTGGATTTTGAATAAGTTTTATTGATAAAGTCTGCTGACTTAACGCTTGAAATTTGCAATTCATTAAAATCACGTATAAGCTGCTTGGAGGCACTGCGTACAGAATCAAGCATCACATTGATTCGTGGTGATGAAATGGCCATTTACTCTTTTACTCTTTCGTAATAGCTGTTATCAGGAGTATGTAATACAATTTTATCCCCTTCTTTTATAAATTGAGGCACGTTAACACGTATTCCGTTTTCCAAAATTGCAGGCTTATAAGAAGCAGTAACAGTCTGACCTTTGATAACAGACTCTGTCTCTTTTACAGTTAGTGTAACGTGATCAGGCACATGTGCAGAAATTATTTTATCTTGATAAGTTACTACTTTAATTTTCATATTATCTTGCAAATAAGCCTTCTTTTCCCCTAATAAGTCTAAATTTATAACAATCTGCTCGTAACTACTTGGATGCATAAGATTTACGATATTCCCTTCAGTAAAGAGATAAACATATTCCTCTTCATCTAAAATTGCCCTTCTGATTGTTGCATCAGAGCGAAACCTCTCATAGTACTTTGCTCCTGTTTGGATATTTTTCATTTCAGCTTGTATATATGCACCACCTTTACCAGGTTGAGTATGCATAATATTTACAACCAAAAACAATCCACCGTTATGTTCTAGTACCTGACCTGGCCTGATATCATTAGCCCTTTCTGCCATAATTACACTTTTAATTTGGTCTGGTTATTATAAATAACTTTATACAAATATCAAAATTTTTATTGGCCAATGAATTCTGGCATGTTGATTACTATATACCTTTCCTTCATGTTGATGTATGGAAATACTTCTTTAGTAAAAGATAACATAATGTTTTTTTTTGTGCTGATAACCAAAATTTCTAATATATCCCCTGAGCCGAAATTATTCACAGACTTCACATAGCCATATAATTCATTACTCTCTAGTCTTACTTCCATATTCACAAGATCATCTTGGTAAAATTCATCCTCATCATTTAACTGTGGTAGCTTATCTCTTTCTATATATAACTTTTTATTTCTTAAAAGCTCTGCTTCATTACGGGAATTCACACCGCTAATTGTTGCTATTACTAAATTATTACTGACAACAGACACCAAGCTTATTTTATAATTTTCACTTCCGATTATTAGTTCACCATATAGGAAAATATTTTCGGGCTTTTCAGTAAAGGTTTTTATTTTGACAGCTCCTTTGATTCCATGAGGAGAAGTAATTATTCCGAGGCATATATTCATATTAATATGATAGTTGAAATCAGCTTTTTGTCCATAGAATTGACAATTTACTGAATTAACATACAATTAATATTGTGATAATTATAGTGGGTAATGTGTGAGTTCTATCAGTAATCAAGAAAAGCAAAGTATTATAAGTAGCTTAGAAAAAATCAACTGCAAGCTAAAAGGTGAATCTATAAAACTTGATGATACAAGGGAATCTATAATAGTAGCACGTCGTAAACCTGTTGTTGAAGGGGTATTAGAACATCTACGCAACCCTTGCACTACTAACTGTAATGTTATGGTAGATGCAGAAACTGGATTTGGTAAGACTTACGACATTGGAATACTGAGTTATGTACTAGCCCAAGCAGGGTTTCATCATCTGGTTGCAGTACCAAGTAGTGACCTAGTGAATCAAGCTAAAAAAATGATGAGTAGTGCATTTACTGTAAACATTAGGACACCTAAAACTGCTGAGGAAATTAAAAATGCACTGAAGGCAACTAAACCTACAACAATTATAGTGACACATGACCTGTTATTGCAGCAAGAAAATAATCGTAAATTTAAAGACCAAAATACCAAGTTGTGGATTAGTGTTGATGAAGCAGACAGTATTAACAAGCAGCAGGATTTTGAGAATATGTGCAAGCTTGATGAGGAGTATCCTACAACTTACCTAACTGCAACACCAAAGAGAAGGATTTTAAATAGATGCGGAAAAGTTATCAGCCCGACAAGATTGAGTAGACGTTGTATTGGAAACGCCATCGAAACAGCAAGTGTTATTACAAAAACCAATAGGAGAGCAAATTTCACTCTAGCATTAGTCGTGAATATTGCTACCTCCATAATATCTTTAGCTATATTGTTTCCTATTATAAATAGTAACGTTGCTGCTGTAATTGGTCTAACTTCAGATTATTGGCTGTATTCTGCTTTGATTGGAAACTTATATTATACAATTTCTATGTTTATATTTGGTATAGTAATGTTGCCAATTTGGTGGGTACTAACTAAAGCAACTGGTGTAGAGTCAAAAGAACTGCTTTCTAGATTTCTTGCTAACGTGCGTAGCTTATTTACTAGAGAAAAATCGAGCCCAGCTCATGAATATGTTGAAGAGAGCGAAGAAGTTTTTAATTACAATAAGCTTGTTGATACCGATGATTTATTAACTTCTATAAGATGGAATGTGCAAAGCCCAATTGGAGAAAGTGCTCTGCTTTTAGCTGATGATGTAAATAGTATAGTTAATCTTAACTTTGCGTTGCAGGGTAGAGATAATTTAGTATATGAAGGTAGTACACGTTATGAAGTGTATAATAAATTTCAGCCTGAAGGGATATCTTATCAAGACTATAGGCTCAAGTTACGCGAAGCGAACTTTATAAGCTGCGTTAAAAAGCAACATCCTAGTCTGACAGAAGAGCAGATATCTGAATTAAAAGAAAAGGTGGATTTCAGTAGTACTGCTGAATATCTAAAATATAGAGTAATGCATTCAATGATCGATCTTACTCTCTCATATTTAATGAAGTATGATAATATTACTTTAGATAAAAAAAGAAGAGAAGGTTTGAGTGGATTGATAGAAGATGTTAAAAAGAATGTTAGCACCACTAATGATAACAATATTATAAGCTACCTAGAGAGAAAAGGCTTTAGTGAGCAATTTGCTAGAAACAAGCTCTTACCGCAAATCAAGTTAGTAATTAAAGCATTGCGTCGAGGTGATAATGAGCAATGCAGGTTAATAGTTGATAATTGGCGCTTAAGCAAAGAGCTCCATGACCTCATGGAAAGAGAGGAAGGTATACTACATAGTCTCATTGATTTCTGCAAACAAAATAAATGTATCTTTGCAGGAATTGGGAAAAATGATCTTGGTATTGGAGAAAACAGACTCTTTTCAGCGATAATACGTAATCAAATAGGTAAATATCGAACTATTTATTGTGATTATGAAAAAAGAGATTTTGATGCATTAGCTAAATATGCGTTAACAACGGTTATAGATGGATCGAAAGGTCGTGGATTTGATAGTGAATATAATCATGTTGCATCAATATTTGCAGATTCGGTTAGTCAGTTCAATAATCCATCTGAAGCCCTACAGAATCTTGGAAGAAATAGAGAGCGTAATGAGAGCAGACAATCATGGTTTTTCGCTGCTGCAGGTGAAGAAGTTGAGCTATTTGTGAATAAGATCTTAGCAAATTTTAAAAACGAACCACAGAAATTTTGTCAGAAAGTTTTGTGTCCAGCTACTAATAAATACAATAAGTTGCTAAAAAATAGAATGGGAGAAGAACTTGGAAGAAAAATAGAAATCTATATTAGTAAAAATATTGATGCATTAGGAAATATTGATGATTCAGCTCTGAAGAAGTTTTCTAGTGATTTGATAAAAGAAACGTATGAAAAAGTTCATGATATAAATGATTTTGATGTCAAAAAGACAGAACAAGATTTACATAGGATTTTAAAAAGTACAGAGGCATACCTTCGTTCATATGAGAACAGAATTAAAAACAACGGTAAATTATCTTGCACACGCTCAGCTTTATTTTCTGTGGGGAGTGCTATAACAAAGGTAATGTATTATCTTTGGGCAGGGTTTGACTATTTAGTCTTTTTGGCTAAAGCGTACAATATAGATAAATCTGGAGATGCGAGTGCAAGAGCGTATGTACACATAATCAGAAACTGTCACTGTGAAAGTAGTGTGAAGGCGCAAAATGTATTGGTTCATGCATTAGAAATTGCCAAAGAACATGACAGCAATTTCAAAAGAAATAGTTTGTACGAAGGCAATGAGGATAGATGTAAAGAAAAAATCATCTCATATTTTCAATCCAAGCAATATATACGTGCATTAGATAGAACAATTGCTCAAATTGAAAATAAACACTTGGTAACAATTTTGAAAGCTGTAGGCTACAAAGATGATGCTAATAAAATGGCACAAGAAATCAAAGATTTTTTATGTGATTTAAAGAATTTAAATTGTGTAGACTTGAGAGAAAAATATTATCAAGGCAACTTATATCAAGAAAGCAAATTATACAAAATCAATAATCAAGTTAGTACGATAATTGATGAAATTGTAAGGTGTCATAAGTGGCATCATGGAATAGAGGACTTAGAGCTAAAATTAAAAATCAACCATAATATTTTTGAAGTCAGAGTTAACAATGATTTTTCTAAGTTACGTGAGAAAAACTTTAACAAACGCTCTAAAGAAAGGACATATCTAGGTAGAGCTATGTTACTTATTGGGTTTATAATTTCAATGGAGCTTATAGGTAGAATATCATCAGGTCAGACCATGCCATTGCCTTTACTTTGCGGTTTTATAGTATTTGGACCATTGGCACTCTTGTGTGGTGCATTGTTATATGAAATAACAACCTATTTAGTGAGAGGAGCATTTTTTATTTTTGGAGTGCCAATTCTTTGGAGCTTATAGGTAGAATATCATCAGGTCAGACCATGCCATTGCCTTTACTTTGCGGTTTTATAGTATTTGGACCATTGGCACTCTTGTGTGGTGCATTGTTATATGAAATAACAACCTATTTAGTGAGAGGAGCATTTTTTATTTTTGGAGTGCCAATTCTTTTAGGGGAACTGTCTAAATGTGTTTTGAGAAACGGCTCAATGAAAAGTGTGTTAGATATGACATTATCGCTTGGTAACTCGACTTTTTTCAATATTCCGAAAGACATCGTGCAATCGTTTATATTTGAGGATATAACAAAATTTGACTCACTAAGTGATATAAATGCGCTTACACTGATAAGAGAGCAGGAAAAGGTAAAGTGTACAAATGAAGTAGCTGATAAAGTTGTAGCTACTGCTTTATCTGCAATTTTGATACAGCAAACAACTAGTGAGCAGGAAGGTTTAGTTTTTAACTAGAACTTTTCAGATAAATACTGAGTGAGGATTTCAATGCCTTCATCAATCTCTTTTTCAGTGATAATGAGTGGAGGCAAGATTCTTACAACGTTATCTGATGTTACTCCAACAGTGAGTAAACCACGGTGACTTAGCTCTTCTGCAAATTTTTGGTTATTCATTTTTACTTTTATTCCTAGCATCAACCCTTTTCCTCTCACTTCTTCTATCATTGGAAACTTGCTTGCTAAGTCCTCTAGTTTGTTTTTTAAAGACTTACCTCTAACTTCAACATTTTCTAAGAAGCCAGGGCTGAGCAATTCATCCAATACAGCATTACCTACTGAAGTTGCAAGTGGATTACCACCAAAAGTAGAACCATGCATACCGACCGCCATGTACTTAGCAGCCTTTTCAGTTGCAAGACAAGCCCCTAGAGGAAAACCTCCTCCTATTCCCTTTGCAAGAGCACATATGTCAGGCTTAACTCCTATGTGTTCATATGCAAATAATTCTCCTGTTCTACCAGCACCGCACTGAACGCAATCAAAAAATAGCAGTATATCGTTTTCGTCACATAGTTCTCTTAGCTCTTTCATGAAGACTTCACTCATTACTTTAATACCACCTTGTCCCTGTATTGGTTCTATTAATATAACACCTATGTCATTAGAAATTGCTTTCTTTACACTCTCAATATTGGGCTTTATGTTATCACACCAGTCAATATAAGGATTCAGTAATTCAGAAAATTTCTGTCTATCGTTTGTTGCACAAGTTAAAAATGTCCTTCCATGAAATGCACCATGAAATGTTAGAATTCTATAGCGATTTTTATTCCCTTTTCCATTTTGATAGGCCCTAGCGATTTTAAGTCCACATTCCACTGCTTCTGATCCAGAATTTGCAAAAAATACAGTATTAGCAAAGGTGTTGTTTATTAAATTTTCTGCAAATTTGTTGGCAGTAGATATATTATAGGTATTTGATATATGCCATAGTTTTTCTCCTTGTAATTTTAGGACATCAGTTAATCGTGGGTTGGCATGACCTAAACTGCTAACAGCTATTCCAGAGTGAAAATCTATATAGCGCTTATTATCGATATCATACAAGTAAATACCTTTACCATAAGAAAAATTTATGTTAATAGGAGAATAAACTGGCAAGATAGGAGAAATTGTCATAAAAGTATGATATGCTAATTTTTTATTAATACCATAAAAGACGTTATTTCACAATGAGAAGAATATGTATAAATTAAGTAAATTAATGTTTACTACACTAAAAACAAATAGATATACAAAAATTATCTCGCTATTCTTATTAATTTTTGTGGTTTTATTGGGCACAATATACCGCAATTATTCATTAAAGAATAATTTTCTTTCTCTTTACCGTAATTCAAATGCAAACTTAAAAGATCTATTGGAAAATAGTATAATAAAAAAATACCATTATTTACTAATAGAAAAACATCATATTAAATATAACAGTTTTGATTACATAAACCAGTTGGTAAAATTGCGTGCTGAATTGTTACAATCAGTAAGCAAAGTAAGAAATTTTAGCTTAATACTGTATGATCAAAATGCCAGAGTAATTTTCAGTAATTTTAATACTCAAGGTCATGACTATGAGCAGTTGCTTACAAATGATGAAATTGATAAATTGCTAAGCAATCAAGAAATATTTTACGCTACAGGAAATACATTAACTTCTACTTTCCCTATATTTCATGAAGATGACATTAAGCCTTCATTTTTTTTGAAGATCATTCAAAGCTATAATGACTCTTATATTATGGTATATAGTCTATTTTCAATATTAATGGGCTTACTACTGTTTGTCTTAATACTAATAATGCTTTATTTGCACTTTTCCAACACCCAAATGCTAGCCAAGCAGCATAAAACTAATATTGAATTACAAAGGGTTAAAGAGGCATTAGAGCAAGAAAATGCAAATAAGATAAAATTTTTTGCAAGTGTTACACATGAGTTGCGTACACCTCTTAATGCTATTATTGGATTTGCAAAGTTGATCAAAAATGAAACTTTAGGTTCGGTAGATCACTCTGAATACAAGGAATACGTAGACGATATATATAATGCTGGTACACATTTACTTGCTTTGATTAATGATGTGCTCGATTTTTCTAAAGCTGAATCAAGTAGTTTAACAGTAGAGAAAGTGAAGTTTAATCTGAATAAGATAATAGATTCGTGCTTAAAAATGTTATCACCTAAACTAAAAGAAACAGGTATTAGTTTAAAGAAAGAGATATCTGATAAACAATTATTAGTTATCGCCGATCCCAAAAGAATGAAGCAAGTTATAATAAATTTGTTATCAAATGCAATCAAGTTCACTCCTCAAGGTGGTTTAATAAGAATGATTATTAAAGAGAATATAGAAAAAAATTTATTAACTATTGAGTTTCATGATAATGGAATAGGGATAATGCAGCAGGACATATATAAAGTTATGTCCGTTTTTGGCCAAGCAGATTCGGGATATAGAAACGAAGGCACAGGTATCGGATTACCTCTAAGCAAGAAATTAGTAGAGTTAATGGGTGGGATTTTCAACATTCAAAGTGAAGCAAAACTTGGTACTACGATAACATTGAGCTTCTTTTATGAAGAGCAAACATGTGAAAAGTTGATTGATTTTTAGTAAAATATATTTGATATTGCACTTTTATATCTAGTACATTCCTAAGTCATACTGACGTGATACCTTGTATCTTGAAAAAAGCATCTAATGTTTTAAGCTTAAGCATTAGGTGGAGAAGGGAAGAACTCTGGGTGTTATCTTAGATATAAAATCTGTCCAAGAGAAAAGAGTTCCCTTCTCAAAAGTAGAGGTTGGACGGTATCTTAGAAAGACCTAAATGGTTCTAATTCTGTATGCACAAGGTTAGCCTTACTTTTCATTTTAAATGGTAACGTATGGAGTTATAAATGATCAACAACTTTTTAGGTATAGACATATCAAAAGATCGCTTTGATGTTTTTCTTTCTTTCATAAGTAAAAAAGGGAAACGCGAAACTAAGAAAAGGAATTTTAAAAACGATGATTCTGGGTTTCAAGGTCTACTTGATTTTTTACAAAAACATAATGTGGAGCAAGTAACAATCTGTATGGAAGCTACAGGTTGTTATAGTGAAGCTTTGGCTGAATTTCTACACAATGCTGGATATTTTGTTAGTGTAGTAAATCCTTATTGCATAAAATCTTATGCAAGGAGTAAGCTTGTGCGACAAAAGAATGATCAGAGCGATGCAGAGATTATAGCAGATTATTGTCAAAGACAGGAACCTACACGTTGGACACCACCTTCTTCTGAAAAGAAAAAATTAAAACATCTTTATCGTTGTTCAGCTGCGTTAAAAAATGAATTAACATTAGTAAATAATCATTTAGAAAAGAAAGAGAGAGAGACTGCCTGAAAAAGTTGTAAATGTTTGGGAAAATCTTTCAGTGAACATAGAGCAATCAATAGAAACAATAAAAAACTCCATACATGAACTATTAAAACAACACAAAGAATTGTTGGAAGATTTTCAGCTACTATTAACTGTTCCAGGCATAGGAAAGGAATCAGCAGTAGCTATTTTAGCTGAAATTTCTGATATAAAAGTTTTTATAAATGCCAGGCAATTGGCATCATATGCTGGAACTATACCACGGAATATAACATCAGGTTCATCTGTATATGCCAAGCCCAGATTAAGTAAATCAGGTTCACAAACATTACGTAAGGCAATGTATTTTCCTGCTATAGTATCTAAAAAGCATAATCCTATTATTATGACTTTTTGTAAGAGGTTAAAAGAGAAAGGCAAGCATAACATGGCCATTGTAGGAGCTGCAATGCGCAAGTTACTCCATATAGTTTTTGGTGTTTTAAGTTCAAGGAAGGCTTTTGATCCAGATCATATCAAGAATTATAAGGCTAGAAGATTAGCTGAAGTTTAAAGTCAAAAAGTGCTCCATCACATCTTATGTGAAATAGTATCTTACACAAATTTATTTAATGTTGCTGGTTAGTGTGTATGTTGATAAGTAAATTGATTTTACATATACACAACAGCAGAAATTTACTTATCAACATATACACTAACTATAATCTGTGTACTGCTACACAGATTGTGAATTGGAAGTATTTTTTTTGGTTTTATGATGCAATTTAGGAAATTTTTATGTTGACTAACAAGACGGTATCTCTTGGCTAATAATAAGTAGCGGAATGTAAGTAAATTAAACTTTTTTAGCTATACTTCCTGAAAACACTTTATAATTCTTGAGCATAAAGAAAATTCCTTTAATAATGAAGCATGCTAATCAGGAACTTAATAAAACAAGCAACTCAAGTAGGAAATAGTGAAAACGTAATACAATATGTCAAATATCTCTATCAATTTGAGAAGTTTAGAAATACATTAAACCTCACTTTGTCACTAATAAAGCAAAATAGACTCTCGTTTGAAATATATCAAGAAGGATTAGTGGATATGGAAGAGGGAGTGTGTAAGACAATTCGTTCTTCTGGTTTAAATAAGTATGTTATTGTGCTAAGAAGGTCAAATCCTTACATCATAGTACATGAACTTTCACATATGGTTGAAAATGAACTGAACTTAAGCTTAGAGCAAGAATTTCTCTATAAAGTTTATCAGGATATTGAGCAGAACTTAAAGCAGTCAAATATTCTTGTACAGAAAATTATCGGTCAAGTCATATTTAAAGAGATACAAGCTTATCAAACTGCAAAATCACGCGCATCTGAATTATTTGCACGCTATTTTGAGCTATTTGCTTGGGCTCAAGAAGTTTATCCTAAAGATAAAGAATATCTGATTCGCACTCAAGATTTAAACAAAGTATTTCTTGCTACTAACCAATGGAAAAAGAGATGCCTGGATCCACAAATAATGGAGAGAATAGATAAAGAAGTAAAGGAGTATAGCAACAAAACTGCTTTTAAAGATATAAACAAAGTACAAAACAGTTGGACTAATAAATTTTCTTCTGGAAGCAAAAAAATTGGTTCCATATTTGAAGATGATAATTAGCTCAGCAGAATATAGTTAACTTCTTCAATATTTCAAGTTATAGTTCTCGCAACTTAAAGAGTTCAAATATATATGAAAACCATTTTAGCTATTGAAACAAGCTGCGATGAAACTGCAGTTGCGGTTGTAAATAGCAACAAGCAGGTTCTTGCGCACGAAATTCTATCTCAAGCAGAGCATAAAAAACATGGTGGAGTGATACCTGAAATAGCGTCACGCGCTCATATGAAGCATTTAAGCGGTCTAGTAAAAAGCGCTATAGAAAAACCTAACCTTAACTTTTATGATCTAGATGCAATTGCAGCAACATCAGGACCAGGACTTATAGGCGGACTAATAGTTGGTACAATGATGGCTAAAGGAATTGCATATGTAACGCAAAAACCATTTATCGCTGTTAATCACTTGGAAGCACATGCATTAGTTGTTAGGCTGCTGTATAAGGTTGAATTTCCATTTTTAGTCTTGCTGATATCAGGTGGTCACTGCCAATTTTTAATTGCACAGGATGTAGGTAAATATATTAAACTTGGAGAAACGCTTGATGACTCATTAGGAGAAGCATTTGACAAAGTCGCTAAAACGCTGGGTCTAAGCTATCCGGGAGGTCCATTAATTGAAGAGTTAGCTAAAAAAGGTGATGGTATGAGATTTAAGCTGCCAAGAGCAATGATAAAACGTTCTGGATGTGACTTTTCATTTTCTGGAATTAAAACAGCAGTAAAAAACTTAGTGCGAGAACTTATAATGAGCGAGCAAGATATTTGTGATGTTTGCGCTTCGTTTCAAGAGTGTATTAGTGACATATTGCTCGATAGGGTCAAAAATGCGATCATTATATCTAAATCTTTAAATATTAAAATCAATGATTTTGTTATTACCGGTGGAGTTGCAGCAAATAATTTTCTGAAAGAGCAGTTGAAAAAGCACATAGACTTGAACGTGCTTTCTCCTCCAAGCAATTTATGTACAGACAATGCAGTGATGGTTGGATGGACAGGAATTGAAAGGTTACAGAGACACTATGTAGACTCTCTTGACTTTGCACCAAGGCCAAAGTGGGAATTAGAAAAATATTACTAGCACAAAAAATTATCTACTATATAATGCGGCCGCTGGTGAATTTTTGTAGGCTTAAAAATTACAGTGGTATCTACTAAAGCCTTATTCACTACCGGCATTATTATTTATGAGGTATAATATGTTAGATAAATTTAACAATATTATTAGTTGTATTAAATCTAAATCCAGCGCAAGTCCAAATATAATAGGTGAAGTTTTGTTAGATGCAGGGAGCATTGGTATAGCCAGGGCATTTAGTAACATAAATATTTCTGAGTTAAAAAGCTTGCAAGGCAATTCAGAAGATGGGATAAGTGAGCAAGACCTAATAATCATATATGATTGTATTAATAAAGTAATTCAAGAAAAAAACTATAATATATGTACTAATAATCTTGATTATATAAAAAGCAGGATTTTAGAAGAAAATATAAGTGATTCATTAGCTGAAAAATTTTGTCAAGATGGATGGAATATAACAAGTGATGATGGTTTTTCGCTATTAACAGTGGCTATTGAAAGAATTGGGAAAGAACAAGAGGAAAATAGGAATTATGATATTCATGTTGAAATAGCTGTATCTCTAATTCTTAGTATGAGCAGAGAATTGATTATAAAATTGGAGAATTTTGCAGATAGTAATGATAAAACACTTCTACATTATTTAGCTGAGTTGGGTAAAGAAGATATTTTACGTTTTGTGATAGAAAATTCTAATTTTGACATTGAAGAAGCATTAAGGAATAAAGATAGAGATGGCAAAACACTACTACACTATGCGGCTAAATCTGGCAATAAAGAATGCTTGAAAATTCTCATAGAAAATGAAGCAGATTTTAGTTGCACTACCAATAATAAAACTGAGTTACACTATGCTGCCAGAAGCGGAAGTCCTAACCTCCTAGAGTATTTAAAAGGAATATTGACAGCAAAAGGAATTTTTGATAAGGAGAAAATTAAAACAGATAAATATGGAAATAACGCATTACACTATGCTGCGCAATCTGGAAATGCTGAGTGCATGAAATTCTTCATTGATAATCAAGTACAATTTTTAAAAAATAAATATAATGAGAATCCCCTTCATAAGATTGCAGGTAACTCAAAAACTCAAGATAATGCTACAAATCTTCTTATAGAGTATCTAAAATTGTTAGGTAAACTAAAAAGTGAAATTAATCGAGAAGATGTAGATGGTAACACCCCATTGCATATAGCTGCAAAACATGGAAATAAACAGCTAATAGAATTGTTTATTAAATCAGGTGCAAAAATTGTTCAGAATAAACAAGGTAACACCCCCTTACATATTGCTATTATACATGGTAATGCATATTGTATAGAGCTATTTTATGAAAATATAGGAAATAGCATACTTCAATCCAAAGGTGAGTATGGAAGAGATCTTGTACATTTAGCTGCAATGTACGGGAAGTATGATTGTCTAATATTTCTACTCAATAAATTTCCTGATTACGATTTAAGCACAAAAACAAGCAAAGGAAATACAGCACTACACTTAGTTTTATCGAAAAGTACAGAGCTAGAGTCAAGAAAAAAATGTGTAAACCTGTTAATAGATAGAGACATGCAAATAAATGAGAGCAATAACGAAAAAAACACCCCCTTACATTTTGCTGCCCAACTTGATTTATCGTTTTTAAGCATGATAGAAAAAAAGTTGGAAGAGAAGAAATTTGACGTTTATCAAGAGGTTTTGCGTAAGAATAGCAACGATGACACCGTCTTTCATATGGCAGCACGTGTTGGTAATAAATCATGCCTTGAGCACCTTTTTAAAAAAGAGAGAGTGGGAGAAATATTAAGTAAGAAAAATAAGGATGGACAAACTTTACTACACTTATCTATCCTCAGTGGAAGAGTAGAATGCGTTAAGTATTTGGTAAAAAAAATCCCAATTAGTGTTTTTTCAGAAGAAAATACACAAAAAAAGTTGTTATTTGCAGCTATTTTGAGCGGCAATAAGGAATGTCTTGAATTTGTGTCAAAAGAACTTGTAGATAAAAAGGTGGCTGCTAGCATCAAAGTGTTATATGATGAAGACGACAATACACCGTTACACATGGCTGCTCTTGCCAACGGCATAGGATGCTCTCAGTATGTTATTGAAAGTACTGCTAAGTCAACTATTAGGAACACAGCATCACTTTTTCACACAAACAGTCAAGGGCTTATACCTCTACATTTAGCTGCCATGATCCTTAATGCCGAGGTAATAGAATATTCTATGACAGATCATCATGATCCCTATACTGAGGAAATGTTTAATGTTGTATCTCAATCTGGAAGAACACCATTACACTATCTTGTAATGAATGATAATGATTTTGCAAGAATTGTAAATGAAGATTTTAAGCAAGATCAATTCTTGAAAAGTTTAGTTTTAGAAAAGCGTAAACAAAATGAACACTTAAGGGAAAAAGCTACTAAAGCCTTATTATATCCAAGAATCAGCAACGGAAAGAAAATTGTAAATAAGAAACTAAATTTTGACATAAAAGACAATGAAGGAAAAACATCTTTAGACTATGCTCTTGAACATAGTGATGCAAATATCTTAAGGTTATTTTTAGATGCTTTTTATGAAATAAAGGAAGACAGAAAAAGGAAATATGATAAATTTGAAATAGATTATCAAGAAAAAAGGGAAATAGTTTTATGTATCACTAATGTGCTTACACCAATAGTAGGCACCATTACTTCATCTTACATGCTATCTGATCAATCAGGATCTACAGTGGAGAAAATTTTTACCTTTATCTCCATTTTCTGTTCTTTCATATCACTTATATCTTTCTTGTCTAATTTTTTGGTTGGCCTTCGAAAAAAACCACTTAAAAGTGAAATAGAAAACTATACTGAGAAAATAAAAACAATTGAAAAGATAACAGGCAAATCAATCGAGGCAGAAGTAGAAGTTCATAATTTGGAAGAATACAACACAATGTTGGAACTAGTAGTAAAGAGTGAAAGAGATATTGCACGATTGAAAAATGAACTTTACAAATTTATGCATGAAACTAGATTAGAGAGTAAAGACAAACTCAATATTTCTCCTCAGAGAATGAGTAGGCGTGGTAGTACAGTGTTAGCAGAAAGAAGAAGTTCTTCTTTTTGGGGCAATTTAGGAGAAAAGCTTGATCAACATGTAAGACCCACCATTAGAGCACAAGATACAATGGACAAGTTAGACAATGAATCATGTTTTATAACTATAAATGAGCATTCAGAAAGTAACCCAAAAGCTCCGAAAAACAAATTCAAGAATGTTGCAACCAAGCTAAAAATAGGCAATATCTTTAGTAAGACAAAAGAAGATTTTATTGCTTCATCAAGCTCATCAGAAGGTGCTAATTACGAGAATATTACAAAAATGAATGAAGAAAACTGTGGATTGATAAAACGATTTGGTGATACCAATAGGTATTCAATATTTTCGACTCCTTTTAATCCAGGCGGTTCAACCTCAAGAGAAGAGTGTGGTAACAATCATAGTGCAGCGAGTCATGTGAGTTATGGTAGTGCAAATAACCCTGTGAGTGATAAGGAAGTTAGTGAATCTCCATCTCTAATACTTTCTAACTTTGAGGAGGGAATTACTGTTGATTGTTTTAAATTCGAAAGATATAGACCAAGGGTATATTCAAGTCCATCTTGTGTAAGAAAAAGAGCAATTACAGCTAGATCATTGGAATATGTAATACTTCCTGATCATATAGAAAGAGGAAAAGAGATGTAGATTGTAGTCACTGACTCTGATAACATCGACTTTCAGAGGAGTGATAGTAAGCATTCTACTAAACTGTCATTGAGTAGTAGATAAGAAAAACGTAGAACAATTGGCAAGGCTATCGTATAAGGTTATAGTAGAGAAGAAATTAGATAGCCTTGCTATGAAAAAGTTTATATTCACATATCATTAATATTTTATTACATTAATGATATGGTAAGGCAATAACTGTTAATACTTTTGAAATAAAAACTATATATGGTACATGTAATTAAATAAAAAGGAAGATTGTGGAAATCACTCCGTCAATAAAAAAGGAATTAAAGCAAAGTATACTATATACTTGTCTAGAGAAGTGCAAGAGTGCGTTTTGGTTCATTTTCTGGTTTAGCTCAGGGATTAATGCGTTAATGTTATTCTTGCCACTTTATACTTCTCAGGTACTTGATCGAGTGATATCGAGCGAGAGTGTGTCAACACTAGTTATGCTGACGATTATTACTTTATCTGCGTTTGCATGTTCTGCAATGCTTGAAACTTGTCGATATTTAGCTATGGCTAAAATTGGTGATTGGATTGATAAAACTGCAACACCAGATCTAATAGTAAGGTCAATCAGGTTAACATCAGTACAAAGCTCAACTTCAAGTGGTGAAGCAATACGAGATCTTGGAGTAATAAAAAATTTCATTACAGGAAATGGTATATTTTCACTGTTCGATACTCCATGGTCGCTAATTTACCTTGTTGTGATCTTTATGATACATACCTCTACAGGGTTTATAGCTATTGCCGGGATCATTATATTAGTTTCAATGGCAGTATGGAATGAACTTGCCACTAAGCGTATATTGCGAGAAACCAATGAAGAAACTATACGTAATATTAATGCTATAGATGTTGCAACAAGAAATGCAGAGGTGGTTGAGGCTATGGGTATGTCAGAATTTATAGTTTCTGATTGGTGTAAACGGAATGATCAAAATCGTGCAATGCAAGTCACAGCACAGAATCGTTCTAATGTAATTACTGGTATTACTAAATTTTTACGTTCAACTCTCCAAATTTCAGTAATTGGAACAGGTGCATTACTTGCAATCACAGCTCACAAAACTGCCGGTAGCATTATTGCTGCCTCGATTTTGATGGGTAGAGTATTGGCTCCATTTGATGCAGCAGTTCATACTTGGAAATTTTTAAATCAAGCCAAGATGTCATATGGCAGGCTGCAAAGACTTATCCTAACATCCCCAAAAAGAGAGCAAACTATGGCTCTACCAGAGCCTGAAGGAAAGTTGGAATTTGATAGGGTATTTTTTACTCCTTATGGGAGCAATAAGCCAACAGTAAAAGGAATCTCATTTGTAATAGAACCAGGGGATGTTGTTGGTGTTATTGGTGCAAGTGCTTCTGGTAAGTCGACCATTGCAAAACTAACCGTTGGTGTTTGGAAACCCATATCAGGTGTAGTCAGACTAGATGGCGCTGATGTATATACTTGGAATCGAGAGAACTTTGGTAATTATGTTGGTTACTTACCTCAAGATATTGAGTTATTTAACACGAGCGTTAAAGCTAATATTGCCCGCATGAGACCAGATCCAAATCCTGAAGAAATAATCAAAGCAGCAAAAATTGCAGGAATACATGAATTAATACTGAGCTTACCAAATGGGTATGATACAACAATAGGAGGACCTGGAGGAGTAATACTCTCTGGTGGCCAAAAACAGCTTCTTGGACTTGCAAGGGCTTTCTATGGTAATACTAAGCTTTTAGTTCTTGATGAACCGAATGCTAACTTAGACAGTAATGGAGAGGCGCGCTTGATTAATGCAATCAATGTTGCAAGAGAGCAAAATACTACCACTGTTATCATCACTCATAAGCTACAGCTACTATCTGTAGTCAATACAGTGATCGTCATGTCAGATGGGGTTATTTATGCTATGGGACCAAAAGATGAGATTTTGAGTAGATTAGTTGCTCCATCACCAGATGCCACAGAAGATAAACGTTCTTCAGCAAGTGGTTAAGAAAGAGAGAAGTTGTCACACTTCTCTTTCTCTTATAGAGTACTATATGCACAGTTTATAAAATCTTAAGCAATTGTTATTCGAAAAATCCAATAATGATTAGCCACGGAACCTATTTGCTAATTCTCTCACATTAACCTTAGACATTTCTGATGTAGGCTCTTGTGTATATGAGACATCAGATTTAACGCCTTTTTTGTCATGACCTTTAGTAATAGAACACACTACAGTATCAGCCTTTACATGCTTAACACTTGGATCTGATTGAAACCCATGCTTTCTTTCCATTTGTGCTTCAAGCTTACTGCTATCATGTGTAACCCTACACCTTTCTAGATTACGGTCACGTTTGTCAGGAGCTACATATCCATCTATATCATTACATAAGAACGGGCGCACTTTGAACCTGTCTGAACTAACACCATTTTCAACACTTGCAGAATTATGAGCTTTTCTATTATTGCGCATTTTATCTACAGCTTCCTTTATTTTTTCTTTTGATGGTTTTGGCAGCAGTGCTGGCTTATATGCACATGCTGGTAGTTCTGGAAATGAGTCTTCCTGAGACAGCAAATGACTTTGGTTTCTCTTACTATCTGATTCTTCAATATTCTTTATTGATGTCTTGAAAGAGTTTTCGTTTTTCTTTTTTAGATCTAACTCATTTAATCCGCTTCCAACATTATTTTTTCTTGTTGTAGTGTGAATAACACCTGGAAGTTTCACTTCATACTTAAATTTTTTACCAATGGTATCTATTGACTCATTAGATGAGGAATCTATTTGAAACCTATCGTTTGAAAATTTTGATTTTGCAGCATCAAAAAATATACTACGTTTTTCTATCTTTTTATCAGTCATATTTTACCTCTAAACCTATCAATTAATAAAAGTATAAATTAAGAGGTATTAATTTTATTATAATAATAAAGGCTCAAGAAGCATCACCGTAGGGTTTTCTATATAGTACTTAAAGGCATTTAAAAATTTTGCTCCGAGTGCTCCATCAACTGCTCTGTGGTCAACAGAGAGAGTAACTGTCATTATCTCTGCTATCTCTATTTTTTCACCTATGACAACCGGCTGTTTTTTAGATTCACCAACAGCCATAATGCAAGATTGCGGTGGATTGATTATAGCGCTGAAAGTTTTTATACCAAACATGCCTAAGTTGGAGATAGTAAATCCTCCTCCTTGAAATTCTTCGGGCTTTAGTTTTCCAGATCTTGCCCTACTTACTAAATCTTTCACTTCTTTTGATATAGATAAAACACTTTTTTCATCAGCATTTTTTACTATAGGAGTAATCAGTCCATCCTCAAGCGCTACAGCAATTGAGATATCTATATTTGAGTATCTTACTATTTTAGTATCTATCCACGATGAGTTTATATCAGGAAATTTTTTCATGCTGAAAGCCACAGCTTTTATAATTAAGTCATTAATTGTTACTTTATTGTTTTCATTTGCTGAATTAACCTCATTTTTGAGCGATATTAGCTTATCAACGTGGCAGTCTACAGTTAAATAAAAGTGTGGAATATTTTGCTTAGATTCAACTAGGCGCTGCGCTATCACTTGGCGCATATTACTTACTTCAACTGTTGTATTTTCCTCAAATCTCTCATAGCTTTTAGTTTGATCTAAAAATTCTAATACATCAGCTTTGATGATACGACCATATGGACCTGTACCTTTTAATCGCTTTATATCAACACCTTCATTTTGAGCTATTTTTTTAGCTAAGGGGCTTACTTTTATTCTATTTTCTGTTGCTCTATCCTCTTTTTTAGATCCCAGTGTCACGCACTGGGATGACATTGAAGAGCTAGATGAAATCGAAGGGTTGGATGATACTGAAAAATCGGCTTCAACCTCCTTCTCAACCTTGGTATTGATGGCAGAAGCTAAATCAAGTGCGCTTTTATCTTCCCCTTCCTCTAACATTAGAGCTATCAGTTGATTTACAGGCACGCCACTTGTTCCTTCCGACACTAAAATTTTTGCCAAAACTCCTTCATCGACAGATTCAAACTCCATTATGGCTTTATCAGTCTCAATTTCAGCGATTACATCACCTATTTCAACTTTATCTTGTTCTTTTTTACACCACTTTACAATTTTTCCTCCGGTTTTACTCATTGTTGGGGAAAGAGCAGGCATCAATATTTCTATAGGCATTTATTCTGCATTAAAAGATCTATTTAATTTTTAATTTACTCTTTACCCTATGTCAATCTAATCGTAAATTATGATACTTATATCATCCTAGTACATGATGCTGGAATCTTGGTTGACTACTGTTATCCTACTATTTCTATTGCTTAGTCCTAGACAGAGTACAAATAGTAAGATCATCATGAAAATAGACGAATCTGTTATAATGGAAATAGAAAAATGTAGTGCTTACTATCCTCTCACAAGCATATAGCTTGGGTACAGAAAAAATTTATATGAGGAGCTGGTTAAATTGATAAAAGATCAGAATTAACAGTAGTTTCCGAATCTTCTGTAGCAGGCTCTTCATGTGAAGCAGAGGACAGACTAACTTCTTTATCCTCTGTTCTCTGTATAGAACTACCACAAAAACTCCTTAACATCTCTTCAGCAGATGAATTTAAAATTTGTATAATAGACTTTTCACTTTGTTCTTTCAGCGATTGATCCATTTTAGAAATCAACTCGGAAAATTCACTACCTTCTTTTCTAGCTTCACTTTCTATCTTATTTTTTATGCTTTCTATATTACTTTGGTTAATTTCTTCTTTCGTTATGTTAAATGAATTAGCAATACCTTGATACTTAATCTCACAATCGCCACAGCCAACTATGCAAAGAGCAATAGAATCGGATATTTCACCTGCAGCCGAATTATGGATAGTGTAAGCTAAGCAATTGTCATGATATTTAATGCCAAGCTGTTGCTCTATCAACTCAGAAATTTCATTTTTTAAAGACATAAAGTACCTCCTTCTTACATTACTGTACCTTCTGATTAAAGTACAACAGCTGCTCCTAAATAGCAATCTATATATGGTTTACTTTAATAAATTATTAAAGTAAGAAGCTTTTATCCCTTGTAAACAACGATGCAAACTAGAACGAGTCAAATATGGAATTGTTGCTTGTAAGGCATATAGGCAATCCTCTAGAGGAAGAAGCGGAAATGCAACAATTATAGCCTCTTCCTCTTTGGTTAAAACTTTGGCTGTTTTGGTCCCATATTCACATCTTTAATGAATGAACGTTTTTTCCATTTGACAATAGTTTTTGGATTAAGATTATAGCATTGAGAAAGTTTTGCTATGCTCTCTTGACTATTTTGTATTGTCTTACGTACTGCCTCTGGTGTTCTGGCGCACCCGTGTAACCATAACTCCTCCTTTGATGGTATTTTTTCTCACATTCTATCATACCATCACACTCTGGGACCATACATCTAGCTACCGTATCCAGTAATTCTTGATCCTCAATTTTTTCGCATTTACCTACAAACCGTAAAACTGGCTCATTTTCATATTCTGTTAGTCCAAGAGCTTTAATGTTAACTGATAATGTCTTTGCTATCTTATATAATATTTCAATTGGAATGTCTGTATATCCTCGTTCATAGTCGTGTATTTCTTTAGGTGTTGAACCGATTTTATTTGCCAAGTTCTCCTGAGTATATTTCCGTATTAATCTCTGCTCTTTTATCCTTTTCCACCCCAGTTGGGGATTAGAAGTCAGTGAAAAAGCCAGGAAAATAGGGTAAACTCCGGAAACATATTATCAAAAAATAGAGAGGTTACCCATGAATAAAAATGTAACAGAATTATTTTGCTTTGTAGACGATTTTTGCAAGGCTATAAACAAAAATTTCGCAGAAAAACTCCTGCCAAACAGTAAAAAACCTACCAGAACGCCAGGGATTACGCATTCTGAAATTCTTACTATAATTTTACTTTATCAACAATCTAGATGTGAGGACTTTAAATCTTTCTATACATATTATTTGAAAGCACTACATGGATCTGAGTTTCAAAATTTGCCAACATATAGTAGATTTATTAGGCTAAAATCTAGGGTTTTATGGTATTTAGTGCTCTTGTTAAAGTGGCTTTGTGAGCACTCAAAAATGACCGGAATTTCGTACATAGATGCAACTTCTATCGCTGTTTGCCATCCAAAAAAAATCTCAAGAAACAAAGTTTTCAAAGGATTGGCAAAGCTTGGAAAGACTACATATGGCTGGTTTTTGGGTTTTAAATTGCATATGGTAATTAATGAAAAAGGTGAAATTCAAGGAGTTACAATGACTAAAGGTAACGTTGACGACAGAAAACCAGTACCAAAATTAACTGAAAAACTGACTGGTCTTTTGTTTGGTGATAAGGGCTATATAAAGAAAGAGCTCTTTGCAAAACTCTTCGATAGAGGAATAAAACTCGTTACCAAAGTAAAAAAAGGTATGAAAAACACATTAATGCTTCTTGAAGAAAAGATTTTTTTAAGAAAAAGGTCGATTATTGAAACAGTTTTTGGTTACCTCAAAAACAGACTTGATCTTGAGCATTCAAGACACAGGTCTCCAATAAATTTCTTGGTGCACATCTTTTCCACATTAGTTTCATATTCTATGAAGCCTAAAAAGCCCTCTATTTCTAGATTTTACTGTATTGATTAATCCGCAACTGGGGTTAGAATAATATAGCTTAATTGTTAACTATATCTGTGAGAAAATTAAGAATTATGTATTTTTTTATATTTTATATAGGATTATTAATATTCACTTTAGTTTCAGAAACATACTGCAAATTAGAGTCATAAAAATCTTTAATGTTCATTTTTCCAAAAACGCAAAAAAAGTACCTACCTTTGTGAAAACAAGCCTATAAAAATATGGTTGTAAAAATGGAAGCTTAAAATCATTGCAACAAAGTTAGGCAAATTGGTTCATATGTAAATTTAGTGAAAGTAAGCCAATATAGCTGATTTTATCGTACAGTAAAATTATTATAAAGAAAAGTTGGTATGGTACACATGGTAGACCAACGCATTCCAAGAAAACTTGTTCTCACAACAGCTGATTTTGGGTGATTGGAAATGGTTATTTTATTTAAATTTTTAGTAGGATGTATTGCTAGGCCAAATATATATATAACAGTCAAAAACTTAAATAAAATAGCCTGAAGATAAAATATTAAATTATATATAAAAACTACTTGTATTGCCAATTTTATTTACTAGCATGTAACAAGATCTAATACGCTCTTAGATTTTATGTGAAATAGAGAGGGATTTTATGCCAAAGGTAAATATTGATCCACAATCAGTTGAGTTAGAGAAAGAAGAGAAATCTTTGCAGCTTAAAAATAGAATAAAGCGTCAATATAATCCTAGTGATATTAATATTGCTAAGTTGTTTCTTGCGATACGTGAGCATAGAACGGGTAATCCTCAGCTAAATAAAATTAGTGAAATTGAAGGATTACTTACTCAAGTACAAAATATTAATGATATTGATCTCAATGATCGTGGTAATACACCACTACATGTTGCTGTAAGCAAAGATCATCAAGACATTGTCAAACTTCTTTTGAATGTGCCTGGTATAGATGTAAACATTCAAAATAAGGATGGTAAAACTCCACTCGATATTGCTAAGCAATCAAATAAGGAAAAGATTATTGAGACTTTAGAAGAACATTTAAAAAAATCTTCTGGTCAAGTAAAAAGACTTTCTACACAGGAAAAGGAAGTGCATGAAAAGCTCAGAAAGTTTGTTGAAGATTTTGTATTTATTTATGAACGCTCTTTATCAGAATATTATGAAAGACTAGAAAGTCAAAAAGGAAAGCCAGGTAAATGGGCTGATTTTGCTAATTTGATAATGAGGACAGGGAAAGGTGGAACAGAAGGAATGGAGATAACAAAAATAAAGGCATCTTCTCTTGTTGGAATTAACGTTCTTCAATTAGCAATATCTGGCATTGGCATTAAGCATAATAGAGCAGAGCTTAAAAAGCTGATAGATCAGTTGTATATCTTTAAAACGAATCCGATCAAAGTCAGGGAAGAGTTAGTAAAATCTGGTATTGAAATCTTTCAAAGTTTTGAGAGCCAATTTGTGCAAGTTAAAGCAGATGGGAGTTGGCAGAGGGCAATGACAAAATTAGCAGAAGATGCTGTAAGCAGAGTGATTGATTACTATAGAGAAAATACCGAAGAAGAGTTTCAGGCTAACTCAATTACTAAGGGTATTATTTTGGGAAAGTCAAAAAAATATAAACAAACTTTCACTAATTTTCCTCATATTAAGCCAGGACACACGTTAGAAAGTAAAAATTCATGGAATACGGCAGAATTATTTGATAAAGCGGGATTAGTAACGATAAAGCGTGATGGTAGTGCTGATAAATACTACGAAAGAATAGACGGAAAGAGTGATACTAGCAAATATGGCTATCGTCTTCTTTTTAAATGGGAAGTAGAAAAGAAGATAAAAAAATTCACAATAGAATACATTGAAGAAAATCCTCCTAGAGAAGAGTATAGGTATATTTTAAAGTCAGATGAGGGAAAATGGGAAGGTGAATTATTGGATGAGATTAATAAGCAAGATTCGAAGTTAGTCGAAGAGAAGTTACTACGAAATTTCAAAGAGGAAGCTGAAAAAAACTTCAATGAATTAGAGGATTATATAGCTAAGAATTTTGATGAGCTATCAAGTTATGTAGAAGGTAATCAAAATGAGATTAAGAGAGTCTTTAGTGAGTTAATTAGTCAACATCGACAAGCTAGTCAAAAGATAGAAGATTCTATTAAAGAGGGAAGGAAAGAAAGTAAAGAAAGCTTCGAGAAAGTAGATAAAAAGCTTGATGAAATACATAGTCTAATTGTAGCAGGACAACAAGTAAGGGAACCTGTTTGGTTTGATGTTAAAAAGCCAGTAAATTTATTTACTGGGAGAGAAGAAGAGTTGATTGATCTACATAACAAGATACAACGTAGTTCAGAAAAGGTAACAGTAATATCACAAATAACCTCAATTAGCGGTTTAGGGGGAATAGGAAAAACTGAGCTAGCTAAACAGTATATTCAAGATTATAGCAAAGATTATTATAACGATGTTATATGGATTAATGCTGAGAGTGAGGTAACTCTTGTTGAATCATTTACTCGATTAGCAAAGAATAAGCTAAAAATTGATACAAGAGATACAGATGGAAAAGAAAAGGATATACAAGCTATTGTAGAAGAGGTTCACAAATTTTTCAGTGATAGCAAGAGCTTATTTATTTTTGATGATGCCGAAAAAAGTAATTATTTGAATAAATTTTTACCACTGCATGATTTATTACCGGATGGTAATAGACCATATATTTTAATTACTTCTCGTAATCGAGAGTGGGAAAGAGGAATAGAAGTTATTAATCTAAACGAATTAAAGTCAGAAGAAGCAATAGAATTTGTAAAAAAGGGCTTGAGTATAGAAGATGAATCTCAAAATGAAAAGATAAAAGCTTTAGTAGAAAAGTTACAACACTTTCCTTTAGCTATACAGCAAGCGATATCATATATTGAAGATCAAAAATTCACAGGAGAATTTGATATAGATGATTATCTAAAGGAATATGAAAAGAAGACAAAAGACTTGCTTGATTCCAAAGTATTCAGGGGAATTGATAATGACTATGCCAAAACAACTTTTACAACTTGGAAGATTACAACCGATAAAATAGCAAGTTATAGAGAGAATGGAAAATTAGCTTTAAGGGTTCTTAATATTATATCTTATCTTGCACCTGAGAAGATTAGTAGAGAAGTATTTTCAGGTTTGACAAAGAGTAGTGAGGAGGAATTAAGGTCAGCTGTTCGTTTACTTATGAAATATTCTATGGTGAATGGTGAACAAAAGCAAAGTGTGTTGAGTACCCATCAATTAGTTCAAGAAGTAACAAGGATAGCGTTAGCAGAGGAAGGTAGGAGTGAGGAGGTTATGAAAGAGACTTTCGCGCTACTCAGAGCAAGTTTTCCTTATGGTAGTGATAAATTAGAAGATTATTTAAAGAAACGAGAATTATTGCCACACTTAGAGGTATTTTTATCAAATGTAGATAATTGGTTAAAAAAGAATCCTCACAATAAAGAAAAAATAGAAGAAGATTACCTTAAGAACTTGTTGATATTGATAAATGATGGATATTTTAATTTGAGTAGTCCTCAAAGACAAAAAGAATTGCTAGAAAGGGCTTTACCTATTTTAGAAAAGTATCACGGAAAAGATCATTTTGAAGTAGCTCAAATATTAATAAATTTAAGTATTCCTTATGGGATTTTAGGTGATTATCAGAAACAAAAGGAGTTGATAGAAAGGGCTTTGCCTATTTTAGAAAATCACTATGGAATAGGGAATTTTGAAGTAGCTCAAATACTAGTAGACCTGAGTAGCACTTATGGAGCTTTAGATGATTATGAAGGAGCAAAAGATTTACTAGAAAGGGCTTTACCTATTTTAGAAAATCATTATGGAGGAGATCATTTTCAAGTAGCTAAAATATTAGTAAATCTTAGTATCACTTATAGAGCTTTAGGTGATTATCAGAAACAAAAGGAATTACTAGAAAGGGCTTTACTTATTTTAGAGAGTCATTACGGAGAAGATCATTTTCAAGTAGCTATGGCTCTAGTAAATCTGAGTACTTATTATGAAAATTCAGGTAATTATGAAAGAGCAAAAGAGTTACTAGAAAGGGCGCTGCCTATTTTAGAAAATTATTATGGAGAAAATCATTTTCAGGTAGCTATAGCTCGAGCAAGACAGGGTATCAATTACATGGCTTTAGGTAATTATGGAAAAGCAAAAAAGTTGCTAGAAAAGGCCTTGCCTATTTTAGAGAAGCATTACGGAGCAGATCATTTTGAAGTAGCTAAAGCGTTAGTAAAGCTGAGTGTCGTCTATAGAGATTCCGTTGATTATCAAGGGGCAAAAGAGTTGCTAGAGAGAGCTTTACCCATTTTAGAGAAGCACTATGGAGAAGATCATTTTGAAATAGGAATGATTTTAGAAAGTTTAGGTACTGATTGTCTAGCTTTAGGTGATGCTCAGAAAGCAAAAGAGTTGCTAGGGAGGGCTTTATCTATTTTAGAGAAAAATTATGCAAGAGATCATGTTGAAGTAGCTAAAATATTAGTAAATCTTAGTGTCGCCTATGCAGAGTTAGGTGATGCTCAAGAAGTAAAAAGGTTGTTAGAAAGAGCATTACCTATTTTAGAGAATCATTATGGAGCAGATCATTTTGAAGTAGCTATAGCCTTAGAAGATTTAGCTGTTGCGTATCTAGCTTCAGGTGATGTTCAGAGAGCAAAAGAGTTGTTAGAAAGGGCTTCTGCGATATATCAAAGAGGTAAAGTTGAAGAATGTTTGCCGAGTATAAGTCCAGTAATAAGGAAAAGAGAAGTAAAGATTGGGGAATGTGAACTGTCTTGGAAAGATGTAGATGAATTTAATACAGAAGAGGATGCAAAAAGAGATTTTAGTAAAATTAAAATAGATAGTGAAAAGTTTCTTCATTACATAAAAGATTTACCGGAAGATAAGTATTTTCAGCTAATTGAGCTAGCGGATAAAGTTGAAGTTACGGGTAGGTTTTGCGACTTAATCAATAAACTCACCAGTAATCAGAAGGTTATGAATCATTTAAATAGAGTAAAGAAAATCTCTAGCATAACTATGCATGGAATGATGGCTAAAAATGTTTTAGCTGACTTTTTAAACGGAGATTATCAAGGTGTAGTAATTAATTTTGGTTTTATAGCCGTTGGTCAAGGGTTTGCTAAAGTTGCTGAAGCTGCATCTCGTAAAGGATTAAATTTACTCTCAGAAGGAAAGGCATTACTTGGTAGGTTTTTAAGGGTTGCATCACCTTTTCTTGCTCGAGGTACTTCTGCGTTTGTTATTTATGATCTAGTAAATCAGGTAAAAGCATTTACAAATGGTACTGAAGAAGCACTAGTTGGCGTAATAGGAGATAGTATTTATCTTGGAGTGGATAGCGCAGAGATTGGTATAGAAGTTGCTGAAGGTTTTGAAGTATTAGAAGGAGTGTCAAGTGTTACTGGACCAATTGGAGCAGGAATTGGAGCTGTAGTATTTGTTGGTACTGATATTTATACGGCAGTAAAGAGAGTAGATAAGATTGATCAACTTATTCACTTAACTAGAGGAGAAAATTTTATTGAAGGGTTACGTTCATTTATAGGTATGCAACCTGAAGGATATATAGAAGAGTTAATGGAGGAAAAACAACTTTATAACCAGTTGGTTAAGCAAGGATTTGAGTATTTAAAGAAGCATAATGATATTCAAAGTTATGTATTCCCTACTAGTCAATCATTTCTAGGTTCTTGTCGTACAGTACCATACCAAGTGCTTCAGTGTGTTGGTGCTGGATTTGGAGAATTATGTATGAGAAGAATTAATGTTACATTGTATAAAGAAGAATGCACAACTAAACTTCGAATGGATTTAGACAGTAAAGTACTGCTTGATAGAAAAAGAACCGATATAAAATGGAGTAGAGCAAGGCCAGATAATCCAAGTGGTGGAAAATTGTTTTGTTTCTCGCAGGGAAATGACGAACCTGCTCCAAGTTATGGATCATATTTATGTGAAAATGCGGTTGGTTTGTCTAATAATAAGAAAGAAGAACATACTCTAATTAACTTAGGAGAAGGTGAAGATTATGCAAGAGGATTTAAGGATAGTCCTAACATATTTGTAGTGAATGATGGATCTAAGAGATACTATGGAGGAGATAGGAATGATATATTTGTTTTACAGGGAGATCTTATAGAAGGATTCTTGTATGGAGAAGATGGAATAGATACCTTAGATCTGACTGAATTTGCTCAAGAAGCTGTAAATGTGAATGTTTATTTAAGAAGCTTTGATTATCTAGTACCATTGAATTGTAGTGGAAGTGCTGAGCTTAGTTTTATTTATGAACCTGAAAGGTTTAATGTAACCAATACATTTTGGTTTGCATATGAGCCAGCTGATATAAAAAGTATCGATGTGAAATATATAAATGTTTTCAATAGAACTAAACATGAGGTAAAATTCAATTTTATTGAGTCAGATAAAGAGTTTTATGTAACGATCTTCTATTCAGAAAATCCTTCTTACAGATTAGAAAATAATGGTGAAATAAGAATAGGTAATAAAGATAATTTGTATATGCTACAAAGTAGTAATGAATCTGCTGAAGAAATTATCAAGAACTATTTACCTATAGCAAATAGACTAAATAAAATGTCATTCTTTATACAATCACTTTTAAGTAATGAGACAGTGGTAATAGGAAGTGGAAATCATGAAGTAATACATAATAATCCAGCATATAAGAGTCATTTAGTAGGTAATGGCGGTGAAAATGTGTATGTAATTGATTCTGAGATTGATAACGTTCCAGAGGTTGTTATTCATGACATTGATGAAGAGAATTCAATAGATACGATTGATTTAAGAAGTGTAGTAAAAAAAGCAAAAGACAATTTTGAATTACAAGTAATTAAATTTGAAAATGATTTGTTATTAAGAGCAACAGTAGAAAAGCAAAAAGATGAATATTTTACTGTGAGATTAAAAGATGGAGTAGAGAGGTATAATAAGACTCATGTGATAGTAGAAAATGCTCCTATGATAATCAACTTTGATAATAATCAGTGGAGTTTAAAACCACAACCTTTAATGTTTGAAAAGGATAAAGAAATTATTGTGGTAATGGGTCAAGATGTAGAAAAAGGTACTGAGCTTGTTACACCTAGAAAAGAAGGAAATTATACATTTGTTCGCAGTAATAGTAACGATCTAATGATAACGAATGCTTTTGACTCGACTATTACTAGAGATGATCTTTGCAGTATTACACTTAATAAATTCTATACAACACCTAAGATGAAAACGTTATCTATAAAATATGCTGATAAAGAAATAGTGTTAAAGGATTATGATAAGGAAATAAGTACGGCAAGAGATGTGGATGTTGTGAGAAAAGAATATGAAGATCAAGTATATAATGATGTTTTCACAGAAGTTATGTTATCTGACCAGCCTCATAGACATAGGCATGAACATAGCAGGCAGCACATTAGAAATCGTAGAATGGTTAGTAGTAGTACAAGACCATCTTCGTGGATAAATGATTTATTTGGTTGGGTAAAGAACTCTATAGGTAGGTTTAGAATTGCTCTGCCTGAGATCTCAGCAAATTATTCTAATACAGCTGGTACTAGCCAATTTAGCAGTAAAGTTTGTATCAGTAACAATATTGGTTTAGGATTTTTCTTACTACAAAGTTTCCTAGATAAAAAATATCCTCTGCCTAAGTTTTGTTCTGCTACTCATGAAGAAGTTCTGGCTGATACACTTAATATAATGGAAGAGTTTAAAAAGACACTTAAAGAAACAGCTAAACAATCTGGTGTATCAGTGAAAGATTTTGACTTTTTTAAAGTGTATTCAGATATAGAAGGTCATGTAAGGAACGAAAGATATTCTAAAATGCCAAGTACATTATATTCAGTCGTAGAAGAAGCTTATCCGAAAAATGAGAAGTTTCTGAGTATTTTTAAAGGTAATATTGAAAAAATGTTTGATGAGCAGCAGATAGTGAATAGTAAATCTCAACCTCACGACATTGTTGATAATAAACCTAGAAGCTATTTAAATAATACAACAGTGGACAAACAGCTACAAAGGTCATATTATGCTATTTCTTCCTAAAGTTGTTTAATTTCATCTACCGAAAGGCCAGTGATTTCAGCGATAACATCAATAGAGACATCGGCCTTGAGTGAGTTTTTGGCTACTTCAATTTTACCTTTTAGTAAGGTTTGTATATATTAGCGAGAAAATTGGTCAAGAAGAAGCGAAAATAGAAGTAGCAAAGAATCTAGTGAAAGAAGGAGTTTCAGTTGATATTATTTCCAAAGTGACTCGCTTATCTATTTACGTAATATGATGATATAGAGAAAGAAATTTAGTACTGATTCTATACTCTACAAAGTGGGGAAAAACCCCGAACGTTGCGGATTAATCAATACAGTAAAATACTAGAAATAGAGGGCTTTTTAGGTCTTCATAGAATATGAAACTAATGTGGAAAAGATGTGCACCAAGAAATTTAATTGGAGACCTGTGTCTTGAATGCTCAAGATCAAGTCTGTTTTTGAGGTAACCAAAAACTGTTTCAATAATCGACCTTTTTCTTAAAAAAATCTTTTCTTCAAGAAGCATTAATGTGTTTTTCATACCTTTTTTTACTTTGGTAACGAGTTTTATTCCTCTATCGAAGAGTTTTGCAAAGAGCTCTTTCTTTATATAGCCCTTATCACCAAACAAAAGACCAGTCAGTTTTTCAGTTAATTTTGGTACTGGTTTTCTGTCGTCAACGTTACCTTTAGTCATTGTAACTCCTTGAATTTCACCTTTTTCATTAATTACCATATGCAATTTAAAACCCAAAAACCAGCCATATGTAGTCTTTCCAAGCTTTGCCAATCCTTTGAAAACTTTGTTTCTTGAGATTTTTTTTGGATGGCAAACAGCGATAGAAGTTGCATCTATGTACGAAATTCCGGTCATTTTTGAGTGCTCACAAAGCCACTTTAACAAGAGCACTAAATACCATAAAACCCTAGATTTTAGCCTAATAAATCTACTATATGTTGGCAAATTTTGAAACTCAGATCCATGTAGTGCTTTCAAATAATATGTATAGAAAGATTTAAAGTCCTCACATCTAGATTGTTGATAAAGTAAAATTATAGTAAGAATTTCAGAATGCGTAATCCCTGGCGTTCTGGTAGGTTTTTTACTGTTTGGCAGGAGTTTTTCTGCGAAATTTTTGTTTATAGCCTTGCAAAAATCGTCTACAAAGCAAAATAATTCTGTTACATTTTTATTCATGGGTAACCTCTCTATTTTTTGAATATATGTTTCCGGAGTTTAGTGTGCCGAGAGACACAGGAATGTTCAAGAGAGCAACTAAGTGCAAAAGCTACGCAATAGATCGGGGGTGGGCCCTCGGAGCCGGCTTACAAGAGCAGGCTTCAAACAACCATAAGCTGCTTTGGTAAAAAGCTAAGGTAGTGAGCGTTATGGAAAAGGCGCAAATATGCGTCATGTGTAAAATAGAGAGATGAATGAAAATGAACCACTGATAAAGTGTCGAAAGGAATTGGATGATGTCAAAACCAGGGGTTAGACTTAACCTGGGATAAATCTATCGGGAGCTTGTTTACTGGATAGATGGCGTCCGGCATAGAGGTGGCATGAATCTATTTTGGGCTATTGCGTGGAACTGCGGGAACCTGTCGTTTCGATGATAAGGGAGAAATCCAAGGAGCTGATCTCTGAGGATGAGAGTACCGATGCGGAAAACAGGGGCGGATCAGCTCGTAGTAGTGAAGAAGTTTCTGTAATGGAAATGGAGCGAAGGAGCTGAGTTATTTAGTTTTAGTTATTTATCAACCGAAAGGGAGGAGTTAATGAATAAAACAAAGTCTTGTGATATACCAAAGAAACTTATTTGGAGAGCTTATAAACAAGTATCGAAAAATAGAGGTGCTGCTGGTGTAGATGGGGTTTCGATAACAAAGTTTGAGGAAAATCTAAAAGATAATCTATACAAACTATGGAATCGTATGTCATCCGGAAGTTATTTTCCAGAGCCTGTAAAAGCTGTAGCAATACCGAAAGATATGGGAGGAGGACAAAGAATTTTATGTGTTCCTTCAGTATCAGATAGGATAGCGCAAACAGCAGCAACAATGTATCTCGAACCGTTAGTGGAGCCAAAATTCCATGAGGATTCATATGGTTATAGATCGAATAAATCAGCATTGGATGCGGTAGATACAGCGCGTAAGAGATGCTGGAAGTACGATTGGGTGGTAGACCTTGATATATCAGGGTTCTTCGACAATCTGGATCACGAATTAGTTTTGCAAGCTATCAAGAAACACACAGACTGCAAATGGGTCATACTATATGTTGAAAGGTGGATGAAATCCCCTATACAACTTGCAGATGGCAGTAAAGTAGTTAGGGATAAAGGAGTTCCGCAAGGAGGTTCAGTTAGCCCAATCATCTCTAATATATTCATGCATCATGTGTTTGATATATGGATGAAAAAGAACTATCCGACGGTACCATTTGAGAGATATGTGGACGATGCGATAGTGCACTGCAGAACAGAGAAACAGACAGGATTTGTGAAAGTAATGATCGAAGAGAGATTGGCTGAGTATAGGTTGAAATTACATCCTAAAAAGACACAGATAGTGTACTGTAAGGATGACAATAGGAGAGATGAATTTCCTAAACAAAGTTTTGATTTTCTGGGTTACACATTCAGACCCAGGTTAGCAAGAAATAAAATAGGGAAGCATTTTGTTTCATTTCTCCCAGCAATTAGCAACAAGGCCAAGAAAAAGATTACTACAACCATAAGATCATGGAAAATGCTACGAAATACGCATATAACATTAGAGGAGATATCAGGAAAAGTAAATCCAATAGTCAGAGGCTGGTATCAGTACTATGGCAAATTTTACAGAACTGAGGTCTACAAATCTCTAAAGAATGTAGAGCGGCATCTAGAAAAGTGGGTCAAAAGGAAATATAAGAGACTCAGGAGTCACGGAAGACTAGCAAGACAATTTCTAGGAAAGGTGAGAGATAGGTCTCCAAATATTTTCTATCATTGGACACTAGGTTTAGGGTCAAAAAGGCTAAATAATGGGAGCTGTATAAGCTGAGAGGTTTATGTACAGTTCTGCGAGAGACTGGTAGGGGAAGTTCCACTGGTCTACTCTCCCCTATTTCCTGGCTTTTCACTGACTTCTAATCCCAACTGGGTTCTAATAAAAAGTTATGACTTTTATGGTGGAAAAAGATATTAGCTGTAGAAAGTGATCCTAGACTTTTAATTGATATAGATAAACAAGCTAACTTAAAGAAAATGTTAGTTCTTTCTTTAAGGGAAGCTATAAATAAACCAGATGTTTCAATTGTTACAAACCTATACGAACATTTTACACAAAAACCTACTAGAAATAGGCGCGAGTACCCTGATTCACAATTCTCAATTATTCGGGAAATATATAAAAATGCCTTTATACTTGTAAGCAATGATATTGCCAAGCTCAATGAAAAAAATCTTAATCAGATCATTAGTAGAAAAGTAGGGCAGATCGAAACAATTTTGGCTATAGTCTCATTAATTGATAATAAACGACTGATAAAAAAAATGTTGAACTTAGTTGAAAAGAATATAAAAAACAATCCGGAAGGGCAGCAAGTTCTTTTAAAGAGTTTAGTTAATATACTAACATACTCGATAAAAAATGAGTGTTTTCAGACTATTGAGTATATATGTCACAGACGATTCTCTCAAACTTTTTGTCCTGTTATTCGAGGAACATATATAAAAGCATTTGCAGATAGTAAAGTAGTAGAAGAGCTAGAAAATAAAATAGAAAAACAAGAAAAATCTGCTAAATATGAGTGGTGGATGGAGTTGAAAAAATATCTTGATTTCAATCAAAAGCTAAATGCTTTACAAGAATTAAAAGAAATAGTAAATAAGTTTATTGAAGCTTCTGATTATCATAATAAGCTGTGCCAAGATGAAAATTATCCAGCTCTTTCTTATTATAATACAGAAATAGACTTGGAAAGGTTAGAGCAAATAACACGTAAGTTTATTAACGATTCTGGTCACATATCAGAAAAGGAGGTATTAAAGCAAAAAAAGCTTCAAATACCTTTACCAGGGGAAAAGCAATTGGTAAAAAATTTGAGAAAATTAGAAAAAAGAATATCTACTTTCATTCAATCTGTTTATGAAAAAACTGCACATGATGAGCAATATCCAGGCTTTGTTCAGTCCCCTAAAAAGAAAGACTTTATGATACTAGCACAAATAATACATGAGTTGTTTCTTGAGAAAGATGATTTCGAATTTGTAGATAAGGAAGAATTACCTAGTCCATATTTAGAAAAAGTTAAAGAGAAATCATATATTAGAGGGGTGCTTAGCTATTTAACTGGCTTTGTTGCATAACTGTTTATAAAGAGCAGGGAGTGTTCAATTGTATTAAATAAGAGTCTGATATTAGTTTTCAATTCTTCTATCAGTTAATTCATTCCCGTCAGATTAAGTTGTGTTTAGCACAATTTGTTCCACTGTTCTTCATCTAAAATTTCCACACCCAATTCCATTGCTTTTTTATATTTTGAACCCGGATCTTCTCCTGCAATTAAATAGTCAGTTTTAGTAGAAAGGCTTGAACTGATCTTTGCCCCTAAAACTTTAGCTCTTACTTTTGCCTCCCCTCTGCTCATAGCACGTAGCTTACCAGTAAACACTATAATTTTGTTATTCAAAAAAGAATCGCTAGAGTTGGAGCTCACGGGAAGAATTTGCAGATATGCAGTAAGATCATTTAACATTTTAATGTTACGTTCCTGAGAAAAAAACGATTTTAAAGATTCAGCTACTTTTTCTCCTATACCATCTATACCTACCAACTCAACATCATTTGATGACATCGAATTATACCAGTTATCATAAGATACATAATAATTTGCGAGCAATTCTGCTGCAACTTGGCCGATAAATCTGATACCCAAAGAAAATATGAACCTATCTAGAGTGATTACTCTTCTGTTTTGTATAGCACTTAATAGATTAGCTATTGACTTCTCGCCCCAACCATGATGCTCTTTTAAGGAAAACTCTTTTAATCTTTCCTCTAAAATAAAAATGTCTGGAATTTGTCTTATTAGTTCCAGGTCATAAAAAAACTTTATTTGTTTTTCACCAAGGCCAACAATGTCAAATGCATCTTTTGATACAAAATGTTTTAGTTTTTCTACTATTTGAGCCTTGCAATTAAATTCTTTAGGACATCTTACTGCAACTCCTTCAATCTGCACTTTACTACCACATTCAGGACATATGTCAGGAAACACAAATTCAGGCATATTTGCATGACGAGAACCTTCATCTACTTTGACAATTTGAGGAATTACATCCCCAGCCCTTTTAATTGTTACAACATCTCCCTCTCTTATATCTTTACGTTTTATCTCATCTTGGTTATGTAGACTTGCTCTGCTAACTAATACTCCACCAATATTGACTGGTACTAAATCTGCAACTGGAGTTAAAACCCCCGTTCTACCCACCTGTATAAATATTTTATTTAACTTTGTCTTTGCATAAACCGCAGAAAATTTATATGCAAGCGCTGAGCGTGGCGCTTTGTGTGTACTTCCCAGACGACTTTGTAGCACCAAATCATTCACTTTATAGACTATCCCATCGATATCATAATCCAAGTTATAACGATAATCATAGATCTCGTTATAGAACTTTAGCATTCCATTCAAACTACTTGTTAAGAAGCGATGCTCATTTACATAAAAGCCAAGTTCCTCAAGTCTATCTAGTACCTCACTTTGACTTTTCTCTATTCCACCAATTAAAGAATAAGCAAAATATCTAAGAGGCCTTTTTGCTGTAATGTTCGCATTCAATTGCTTTAAAGAACCAGCAGCTGCATTTCGAGGATTAGCGAATTCATTATTTTCATTTAACTTTAAAAAGTCGCTGTTACTGATATATATTTCACCCCTTACTTCTAGTCTTCCTTGCACATCTTGTAAAAACTTAGGAAAGCCTTTTATTGTTGCAACATTGTGAGTTACATCCTCTCCTACAAAACCGTCACCTCGAGTTGCAGCTTTAACAAATTTCCCATCTTCATAAATTGCAGAAAATGACAATCCATCAATTTTTGGCTCACATAATATCTCTATTTCATCTGCAATTAAAAATCTCTTTATTTTAGACAAAAATTTTTCTACACCTTGTTCATCATAAGCATTCTCAAGAGAAAGCATAGGTTCTTGATGTTCCACCTTAGAAAATCTCTCATCAGGCGGAGCACCAACACTATCTTGTGTTGCATAAGCTTCTGGCTCTATTGCAGCTAACTTTTTTTTCAGTTCATCATATTCAGCATCACTTATCTCTGGCTTACTTTTTTGATAATATAAGATATTATGGTAATTAATTTGGTTCTGCAGTTTTTCTCTCATCTTTTCCAAGTTAGTCATGATACCAATATAATACTCTTTGTCGTCAAGTCATGAATTTTTTCAAAAGGTACTATAAATTTATACTACTCAACAACCATCACCTACAAGGTGAAGGGTTAAATTTCAATCAATTTGAAATTGATCATTGTCATGAAGTGGCTCGCCTTCCTGGGTAGATATGTACTCTTGTATAACCTCGTCTGTGATTGTACCAGAACTTACGGCTAAATATCCACGTGCCCAAAGGTGCCTGCCCCAAAAGTGCTTTCTTAGACTTGCAAAATCTTGCATCAGCAACCTTGAACTTGTTCCTTTCAAAAGTTGTACAATTTTACTAACACTTTGCTGTGGTTTATATGATATAAACATATGAATATGATCTACTGCAACTTTGCCTGAGATAATTTGGATCTCATTTTCCATAGTAACCTGCCTTAGCAGCTCCCTAACTCTAACACCAATTTGGCCTATTAGCACCCTTTTGCGATATTTGGGAATCCATACCAAGTGTACTTTCATATCGTACTTAGAGTGTGCATTATACCCATAACGTCGCATACGCGACTATTATAATTTGTCCTTCGCCTCAAGGCGAGACAATCCCCGAAGGGGGACACTAAACTGAAAACCAGTTATATTAATATTAACATAAAGTTCATATTCACATGCTAATATTAGAATTATTTTTAAATCAAGGAGTATATTATGGTAAAATACAATTACAAAAATTGGAACGATCAACCAAGTTACGACACACAGAATACAGTAAGGAAAATACACCTAAACGAACCACAAAATTCGGAAAGTCAATTGAGTTCTAAAACTTTAGCATATGGTGTGAGTGATACATTAGGAGGCTGGTTGGGCGTAGATAAAGCAGCAAAGAAAGCTGCAGAACAAGTAATATCTGAAATGGGTAACGATTTAAAACTAGAAGCTAGAAAAGCAGCTCAAGATGAAGTAAAAAAAATAGAAGGAAAAATGCTAACTTTAGCTGAAGAGAAAGCTAATAAAATAGCTACCGAAAAAGCTAATCAAATAGAAAAAAAAATATCGACTTCAATTGATAAGACAGTAAAGTCAGTAGAAGCAAATGCTGAAAAAGCAGCAAAAAATGCAGCTGAAAAAGCAGTGAAAAAAGTAGGACCAGAAGTTGCAGATTTGCTAAAGCCAGAAATCAAAACTCAGGTAGAAGAAGAAGTAAAAAAATATACTGAAGAAAAAATTGAAAGCCTTATCAAACCTGAAATCACAAGCAAAATAGATTATATTGTCACTTCACAAAACAAAGAAGTAAGGAAGCTTTTAGAAGATGAAATGAATAATTTAATCGAAGATGCACATAAAAATTTGAATGGGAAAATAGATCAGATTACATGTGAACTCACAGAAGTAAAATCTGATCTCTTAGAAGCTAGTGCAAAAAGTTTTCTTGAGAGCGCAAAATTATTGTCTTTTGCTGCACAAGATGAAACATGTGAAAACCAAGATTTAGTGTATTTTTAATCACAATAGGTTTATGGGCGAAATTTAAAAAGCCCATAAACCTTAGCTAAATGAAGAGAAAATATACTATATAGGATTACTTTGTTAAATATCCTCTACTCCCAGGTTTCATTACAGGTAATTGTTTTAATTCACTTGGCAGTTCTTCCTCGCTATAGTTTTTGATATTTAGTTCAATCAAAGATATTACAGGAAAGGGCAGTTTTGCTTCACTATTTCTCTTTATTAAAGAAGCTTCAGCAACAATTTTGCCTCCCCCCCCTTCTCCACATTTCACAGCTTCAAGTGAAGACTTACCTGTGGTAATCACATCTTCAATCAGTAATATTTTTTCATCTTGTTTAATTTCAAACCCGCGGCGTAATTCAAACTTACCGTTAACACGCTCGCAAAACATTGTTCTGACTCCAAGCTGTCTGCCAATCTCATAACCCACGATTATTCCACCAATTGCAGGAGATAGTATTAAGTCTATGTGTTCAACAAGCTCTTTCCTTATTTTATTTGCCAATAGCTTACAAACCTTAATCGCTCTGCTTGGATTTTCAAAAATTTTAGCGCATTGTATGTAAGTGTTGCTGTGCAGCCCTGACGAGAGTACAAAATGTCCTTGCAAAATCGCACCAGCCTCTTCAAATTCTTTTATTATTGTATTATCTAATATCATTCTTGAGTTTGAAATTCTTTATTAATTATCTGCGTTATACAGATATCAGACCACACATTTATTGCAGTTTCAAACATATCAATGATTGTATAAATAGGTAAAATCAATCCCATAATGTACAAAGGAACATTCATTGATACCAAATAACTAGTTGCCATAAAATAGCACCCCATCGGCACTCCAGCGTTACCAATTGCAGCTCCTGTAGCTAAAAAAATCCATATGAACATTTCACTTAAGGAAAATGTGTGCCCATTCATCTCTGCAACAAACATCACTGTGATTAAAATAAATGCAGCACACGCATTCATATTGACTGTTGTGCATATTGGTAGAATAAAAGATGACAATTTCTTTGGTACCTTTAGCTGATTTTGCACACATTCTATAGTTGTAGGCAGCGTTGCACTAGATGACTTAGAAAAAAATGCAAGTGTGAGTGCTGGCATAACTCCCTTCATCGTTCGAATTGGTGATATACCTTTATACCACATGAGTAGTGGCAAAATCACAAATGCTTGCACGAAATTTGCAGACATTATGCAAGCAAAATACCAAAAAAGACTATGGAATTCGCTGCCACCTTTTAACTCGTATAAAAAACATGTGATAAAAGACCATACAGCAAGAGGAATAAACTTTAATAACCCTTGAGCAATTCTAAGAAGTGTATCAAATAGTGCAGAAAATATTTGGTGTAATATATCTTGTTTTTCTTTTGAGAGCGAAATAATAGCTCCACCCATCAAAAAAGCAATCAATATGCTGCCAATAACGTTATTTTCAAGAAAAACTTGCACAAAATTTGATGGAATGAGTGATTTTAAGTATGAAAAGTAATCATGGTTGCTATCACTCACGCTTTCTATCGTGCTACTTATGAAATTTTTTCTTACTGGATCCATGAGTAAATAGAAAGACAGTGCAACAAATGCAGCTATAATGGTTGTGAGCAGCGTATAAAACAGTGTTTTCTTAAGTAAGACTTTAATTTCAATTGAGTCTTTAAGCCCGGAAATTGTGGATACTATAGATAGAAAAACTAAAGGTAAGCTAATCAATTTCAACAGACTGATGAATATATCGCTAAATAGCTTTGCTATTTCAAATATTACTTCATTATTAAAATAGTAAGCAATTACCGCAAACAGTATAGAAAAAAGTATTGCGAACTTATGCACTGAAAATAAAACCTCAAATTAATACTATACAACAATTTTTCAAATTAGGTTAAAATAATCAGCAGTAACTACCCACCCAAAACCCTTATCTCCCACTCAAGTTCAATGTTAAATTTATCTTTTACTGCATCTTTTACTCTGTTGCCAAGGTTTTCTAAGTCAAGTGCAGTTGCGTTATTGTAATTGAGCAGAAAATTACAATGTTTCTTAGAAATTTTAGCCCTACCGTTACTTAATCCTCGGCAGCCAGACTCATCAATCAGTTTCCATGCCTTGCAGCCTATTGGATTTTTGAATATACAACCAGCAGTTTTTCCTCTTACTGGTTGACTTTTATTTTTTTTATCAATAACTTCTTTCAATCTTTGCAATATAAGCTCATACTCTGAACTTACTCCTTTAAATTCAGCTTCAATAAAAATCCACCTGCCTTTTAGACTATGTCCACGATAAAAATATCCCATTTCTTCACTGGAAAATTCATATAAATTCCCATCTTCTAGATTCACTGCCCTTATAAACTTTACAACACTCGCAATATCACTACCATATGCACCTGCATTCATCTCTATCCCACCGCCAACTGTTCCTGGAATTCCAGCAAGAAACTCAAGCCCACTAATTTGCTGTTCTCCGGCAAAGTATGCAAGGTTACTAAGCAATGCAGCACCACCTGCAACAATGGAGTTATTATCTTTACATTTTATATATGCAAATTCCTTGCCTAATTTCACCGTTATTCCTCGAATGCCACTATCTCGAATTATTATGTTGGATGTTGCACCGATAACGCTAATTGGTAACTCCGCATCTTTTATCAAGCACATTAGATCTTCAATGTCACGTGGCTTAAATAGTACATCAGCTTGGCCACCAATATTTAACCAAGTCATTTTAGACATTGAAACATTATAACGGTAGATTCCACATACTTTAGGTAAGCTTATAAGCATTTTGATTTTAACTCTAATCCTGCATCCATACCCATTTTTTCTGCATCTTCTACAAACGAAGTACGCTCAGTGAAGTATATACCTTTCTCATCTGCTAACATACAACAAAGATTCAGCATGTTTTCACTCACATATTCTGCTAAGGCTGCAAGCGGTGTAAAGCATGAACCATTTACTGTCTTCATGAAACTGCGCTCTGATTTTGCCATTATAAAAGACATATTATTATTAATTTTCTCTAAAAGATCGATAACTTTTACATCATTCTTTCGACATTGAATGCAAATTGTTCCCTGTCCTACTGCGCTTAACATGATTTTTTGTGGCAATACTTCTGTAATTAAGTGATGTTTTTTTAATCTCACCAGCCCTGCTTCGGCTAAAATTATTCCGTCAAAATTTTGATTTTGCAGTCTAGTTGTAACATTTCCGCGCAGTGGTACTATATTCAGATCTGGCCTAAAATTTAGTAATTGAACTTTTCTTCTTATTGAAGAAGTTGCAATTGTAGCCTGCTGTGGCAAAGATTTTAGGCTTTCATATTTATGAGAAATAAATGCATCATATGAACTTAGCCTCTCTAAAACACAAGGAATTGTTAAGTCCTTCGAGAAAAACGCAGGCACATCTTTTAGCGAATGAACCGCCATATCTATATTATTTTTGAGTAATTCAGCCTCAATCTCCCTGAGGAACAGTCCTTTACCTCCTATTTCAGCAAGGGTTACATTAGCATATTTATCACCAGAAGTTTTGATTTTAATGATCTCAACGGATAGATTAGGAAAAGACTCTAATAATCTTTGTTTTGCTTCCAAAGCTTGAGCAACCGCAAGGTTGCTCTCCCTCGTACCTATTTTAACTAGCATATATTCTTCATGTTGTATGTCTATATTCTATGCTCATTTTTTATTATCTCCAATTTAGTTATTGAACATTCTGCAATAAGCATATAGTATCATACATATTGAGAAGTGTTTATGTTTGATATTTTAAAAGATTGTAACGGCAAGTTTAATAAAAAGAATATTTTACCTATTGTAGGTACCGCTTTCATTGGTACTATAACAGTACTAAGTGCAGCAGAAGCAACTCACGCATTTTTCACTCACCCTTCCCTATCTGATCAGCCTCATTGGAGAGATGAAAGTTATGGTGAATTTCTTGCTACTCATATACCAGCTACAATAGCTAGTCTTTCAATAGGAGGTCTATATACTTACCTTTCAATTGATAACATTAGAAAAAACAAACAAATAGAGAATCTTAAAGCTAATTCGCAACCTAATTCATACATTTATAACACTTTAGTAAATGATGTTTTAGAGGAGCAAAGTATAGTATAAAGTACAATCAATTATAGATTAAGGCTTTAGAATCTTTTCATTTAGGTGCTTGTGGTTAGCAACTATTCAGTTTACAATGCACCTGATATAGTTTAAATTTATGCCAAACAAGCTCATAATTAAATCTCTTTCAGTATTGCTAATTTTTTTGCTATCTTTATATATAATACTGCCAAACTTCTTTGATAATAAGTTTTTTACCTCAAAAAAGAGGATAAATCTAGGGCTCGACCTGAAAGGTGGATCATCTCTGCTTCTAAATGTAGACTTAGATTTTTACTTCAAAGAGAAACTAAGCATGCTAACCGATGAAATAAAAGAAGGTCTGTTAACACAAAATAGCATAAAAAACGATAAACAAGTAGTTGTAACTTTAAGTAATATGGATGATTACAAAAAAGTTTCGATGTTAATTCATAAAATAAACCCAAACTTAGAGCTGAATAGAAAAGATACTTCAATTTTTATTTCATATAAACCGCATTATAAGAATTCATTAATCAATGAAGTAGTTTCAGAGTCAATAATTAATGTTCAAAGACGCCTAGATAAGCTTGGTACAAAGGAAGTAAGTGTACAAAAACAAGGGCAAAATAAGATATTAGTCCAAGTTCCTGGAGTAGAAGACACTCAGCAGATAAAATCTCTGCTTGGCAAAACAGCCAAGCTGGCTTTCCATTTGGCAAACACTAACATAACCAAGTTGCAAGATATGGACCATGAAACTACGGTTATGCTCAAGGATTCTTTGGGTAATTCCTATCCGATATTCCGCAAAACTGAAATAGGCGGTGATTCATTAGTTAACGCATCAGTTAGATTTGGCAATTTAGGTAAACCAACAGTACATTTCAAATTCGACAGCATAGCAAGCAAAAAATTTGCAAAAATTACTAAAGAAAATGTAGGAAAGCCTTTTGCAATTGTTTTAGATAACACAGTCTTAACTGTACCAACAATACGTGAACCTATTCTAAATGGAGAGGGAGAAATTAGCGGTAATTTCACTGAAAAACAAGCGAGTGAACTTGCAATACTTTTAAAATCAGGTGCACTACCCGCACCACTTAAAATAATTGAAGAAAAAAACATTGGTCCAAGTCTTGGAGAAGAGTCAATAAAAGCAGGAGAAATTGCAGCAATAATCTCTATCATAGCCGTTGGTTTATCTATAATCATTACTTACGGCAAATTAGGCTTGTTAGCGTCTGTTGCACTCATTTTTAATGTAATCTCTATACTACTCATTCTTACCTTACTTGAAGCAACTCTTACTCTCCCTGGAATTGCTGGAATTGCACTAACTGTTGGCATGTCGGTGGATGCAAATGTTTTGATATTTGAACGCATCCGCGAAGAAATAAGAGCAGGAAAAAGAACAGCTCGTGCCATTGAAGAAGGATTTAAAAACGCAATAAAAACAATTCTTGATTCAAACCTCACTACACTAATTGCTTCAGGAATAATGTTCATTATTGGTAGCGGAGCAATTAGAGGATTTTCTATCACTTTATCGATAGGAGTTTTATGCTCGATGTTTTCTGCAATTATAGTCACAAAACTTCTGATAGAATTGTTCATGAACCCAAAAAAGCTAGTACTTTAGTATCTGTTCAGCAGAGTAACAAAATAAGATAGACGATAAAAGACAACTAAATGGTTGTCATGCAAGTAGCTATCAGTCTTTTCTTCGTCAAAACATTGTAACGTGTTTACCAACTTAGTTGGATCCCAGTTTCACCCTAGTGACCAAACACTGGAATGGCTTTGTTGCATCACTACCTATGAAAGGCTAACTATACAAGCAACGTATTGAAAATCTTATTTTTTGCAATCAATCTGATCAAATTTAAGAATAGTAATTTATTGTTTGTATTAGTAAATTTAATTCTACTTAAAATAGCTAAAGCATTGAAATTCGTGAATTTTATCTAGGTGCTGTGAGAAAATAAAGTAAAGAAAAAGTAGGAGAAATAAGGAAAAAGAGACCGTGAATAATATAGAGAAACTCCCAATGGAATATTACATAGAAAAAAGAAAATGGGAACAAACTTTTGAATTCTTAAAGGGAGTCAAAGGAATACACAGCAAAAATGAGAAGAAGTTGAGAATATTTATGGAAGCGGTTTGCGGAGTGGCTGTCAGTGGCGTTTTTTGCCAGAAATTTACAGCAATTAGAGGAGTATACATAGGAGGTTTAAAAAGTGGTGTGAAAAGGAAGTTTTGGCAAAATATATGCAACAAAATCCAGATTTAGAAGTTGCGGTAATCGATGGAACGATAGTTCGAGCTCATGCTTGCTCTGCCTGATACAAAAAGGATTCCAAAGCTGTTAGGAAGGAATAAAGCTACTAAAATTCATGCACTTGTTGATGCATTGAGAAATCCTTTAAAATTTATCTGGCCAGAGGAATACAAGCTGAAGCATTAATGAAAAATATCTATAACTCCACTATAGTGGCTGATACAAGGATATATGCTTTTGTTTGAGAGCAAAGGATGTGAAGTTGTGATTTCGCTGAAAAGGAATCGAAAAGTGCAGAGATTCTATGATAAGAATATTTATAAAGAACGGGAATGTTTTTTCAGTAAAATCAAAAATTCTAGGCGTATTTTTTCCAGGTTTGATAAGACTGCTGAAGTTTTTATTGGTTTTCTCAATTTTGTTGATATGGCTTGCATAAATTTTTGTTCACAGAGCCTACAAAATTGATGCAATCTTTCTCCTCAGCACATTTATAATTCATATTGCCTGAGTTATCGATGAGAATGTTTAAAAATGTTATTCCCTCGATATAAGAAGTCCATATTTTGGCTCTTGAGAATGTTATTTATTGTCTTGTTGACTTCAATGCTGATTATTCAATTGATTTGCTGACATCTTGAGTGAGAAGAAACAGATATGTTTATGGTCGTTTAGCAGCTTTGCGGCCTGCAGAGCTATGTATAGTGCTATTGAGGTTTTACTAATTGAAGTGCGTGCTGCAAGCACGGAGAGCTCTCCTTCTTTGAAGCCACCTGTTATTCTATCAAGCTCTTTTGTCATTTCTTCGATGTCACTCGTATTGCTGAGTAGTTTATTGATATAGTTTTTGTAGTCTTTGAGATAATCAAATATTAGTTTCATCGACCCTGAGTCCTCCTTCCTCTTCACCTTAAACCGGAGGCTCCTCAAACTCAAGATCTTGTTTCGTCGCCTCTCCCAATGAGTTATATATATAACTCATAGTGGGGTGTACCAAAAAAATGAGTTATTTTTGAGCTGAGCAAAGCCACCTAAGGTGGATAGCAAGGAGGGCTGTATAATATAATATTTATAATTTACTTACTTAACGAAACAGAGTTTATTGAAAAACATAGTTCTTAAGTACCTTCAAAGCTTTCTCGTAAATGGTATCCCTATGTCCTATTGTAACACTTCATGTTTTGTGGTGTCTGCACAGTACATGATACAATAATCGCCAACTCTTAGTCTTTTGAACCCTTTAAAGCTATGATATAAAGGCTCACCAAGATTCACTGGATTGACTGTAAGCCGCTCATTTATTGCATCTACAGCTCTTGACCGTACTTTTTTTGGAAGACTTGGAAGATCTTTTTCAAGAACACTGTCTAGGAAGATAATAGTGTATTCCAATCCACGTCCTCACTTTTAGTTTTTTTTCATTTTCAATATCATATTGATCAGCAACCACAGATAATAAAAAATCTTCCATTTCACTATCTATTGCTTCTTTTAGTAGTTTTTCTGCTAATGCTTGAGCAGGTTGCTTAAGTAAGTTCAGATAATTCAGCAAGATGCTGTAAAGTTTCTTTACTGAAAGCTAAATTAGCGTTTGCCATAAGTTTTACCACTGTATAATTATACAATATTTTCATGAAATTTTCAATAAAGAATTGTATTGACATATTATGGTAGGTTAAGTATATAGCAGTTTGCTGATGCTCGTGAGAAATGACACATACTAAGTATAGTATTGCAAGATATTGTTAGGAATAGGGAAGGTATGCTGGCTACTGGATCGTATTTCTATGATAACAACTACTCTTCGTCATCAAAAATCAAGAAGGCTCTGCAACTTGATAACTCTATTCTTTTATTGACGTAGATGACTCTGAAAAATTGCGGAGCTGAAGTGCTATGGTTATTACGTTTAAGAACAAAACGGAAAATCCTATGTTACACTAGAAATAATGTGCGGAAAAGGGGGGATTCGAACCCCCGACATATTTTCATATGTGCACGCTTTCCAAGCGTGTGCTTTAGACCGCTCAGCCACCTTTCCATACTTATTCATAATATTAAAAATTATGCTGCTAAACAACTGGTATATATGGTTCGCCACGGAAATTCACAGTATTGTTAAACTTGTTTTTGCACGTTAAAAACGCTTTATCACAACCTGCAAGTATCGAATATTTATCTCCGGTAGAAATTTGATATGGAGGAGAAGCAAATAATGTAACTACTTTATTCTTGTATTCTTTAACTACAACTTCAAATGTTGCTGAACTAAAGAATTTTACCACTCCGTGCTTATAATATCCATCACTTTCGATCAAATTAGTGTCTTCAAATCTTCTTTCATCTATCACTTTAGTAATTGTGCTCATTCTACTAAACTTTTTAGCATCAGCTTTACATCTATCATCGCAAAATTGTGCCCTGCATACAGGAGAATATAGCTCTGTTATGCTTCTCTCAAGCTTTGTCGCAAGACCTCTAATTTCAGCGATAAACCTCCCACTATTTAATGTTACTTTGCCAAAAGTTCCTGCATGCAAATTCATAATTCCCTGACTCAAATCTTTATAATTCACAAGAAATATTTCAATATTTGCAAAGTCATAACTTCCTGATAAAACATCTTTTTCTTTAATATCAGCACTATTTAATATTCCTTCAATTTCTAGATTATCAGTTCTCAAATCGCTATTTAATATTATACTGCTGGCTATAAAACTGCTTGAAGATTTATAGAGTATATTATTGAGATTTAAATCTTCATCATAGTCAGTAAATCCCATTACTTCTCCACCTACAGTTGTTAATTTCCAGTAAGTAGCGATGGTAAGTAATTCTCCAGCTAAATGACTTTTTAATTTGGTTTGCATAGTTGCCTCCTGCTTGATTGAATTTGAAAGTAGCAATAGAATAAAGCTATTTATCTAAGTAGCTAATAAGGTGCCATTCCGGTAACCATAGGGTGTCATTAAAGTAGCTGACACTGATTCTTTATGATGGTCATACCAGCACGCGATGCATAACTGTACGAACATTGTAGGCAATTTGCGTAGTAAGTGGTGTCATCCAAGTAGCTGACACTGGGATGACATTACTTGTTATGTGAATTAAAATAAATGTTTATAGATACTAAACAGAGAAAACACACACCACATTCAAGCTGTGGTGTGTATTATTAAATAACTAGAAAGAAAACTTCACACCAGTGAGGAGAAGAACTCCTTTGTTAGAAGGTATCTTATCGTTATTTTTATCTTCCAGTGCACCTTTTTCATCAGTTGTAAAGTAGTGAAGAGCTGCATAAGGAACAAATTTGCTTTTATTGCAAGAAGATAGATCATACTGAACACCAAGTGCAACGTCATGAAGCATATCTTTATCGCTCATTCTGCTACCAAAGTATGTCAAGCTTGTGTAGATATTATCATATTGATAACCAGCACCTGCAGTCCAATACATAGTGTCTTTACCGCTCCCATCAAACTGAGCTTTCAGCCCTATTACTCTTTTATCAGTATCAGGAAGAGATTTATATTCATTAGGGTTAGTACCAGTACCTTTTATCAGCGTTTTAATACTCTTAGGTTGCCCTGACTTGCCCAAGTATGCAAAAGAGGCAGCAAATTTTACACTTTGATCTTCATCAATCTTATAATCAGCGCTTGCACCTAAATTAACACCCATCAAGTTATTGTACTCTATGAATTCCTTATAAAGATGCTTATCTTTACTTGGCTCTTTTGCCAAGCCAAACTCACCAACTACGGAAGTTTTAACTTTTATATTATGTTTACTAAAGTCATATTCATATGATGCACCGGCGCTTACTATGTGCTCATAGTCTGGCCCAACATGTCTTATATCAGTCTCATCTTTCACAATAGATAAACTATTATCATAGCGAGGTGAGTAGCTAAGACCAAATCTTGCACCCATATAATTTGGTGAGTAGTAAGCAGCTCTAAACGGCAATGTGGTCATAACCTCTTTGTTATACTTTCCTGCCATACGGAAGGAGAGTTTTTCGCTCTCACTCGAGAAGCTTTCAGTGTAAAGACGTGGTGTTACGTAAAATGGGAAGTTTGCAGCACTTCCTTCTAAGTTTACTTTTCTGAACCAGTCGCTATCTGCAGCTCCATCAACAGTTGCAATTCTTGTTGCATCAAGTCTCATCAGAGACTCAGGACCAAACTGATAGCCAAGTTTCAGATCACCATATTGTGAATTTAAGAATACATGCGCACTTCTACCTCTTGCAGCATTCACGCCTTGTGAAGCTCCTTTACCTTCAGTAACTGGAACATGAAATTGTACATCGGCACCATAACGAAGACCAATATCCTCATTTTTATTTTCAGCTCTTAAGTGCAATATTGCATCTGAAATCATGCCCATGTTTTCACTGTAATCACCAATATTCCCTATCCCTTTAGGAAATATTGGATTTGCTCCTTTTATACTATCTTCAGTATTGTTAAAATAATCTGTAGACTTACCTGGCATAACATTATAATGCTTATAGCCACTTAGTCCATAGTTACCATAACCTTGAGAATCAACAACACCACCGAAAGTTATTCTTAAACCATCCCCTTGATTGGTATCAATAATATCGATACCACCAACTGAAACAACAGGATTTGCCTTCTCTATATCCTTACTGACAACTTTTATATTCTCTTTAACCTTGGTTTTCTTAGCTTTAGCGCTTTTGTTTTTTGCTTTTTCTACATTAGAATTTTTAACTTTCAGGGCTTTCGCTTTTGAATCTTCTATAAGTTTTGCCTTTTTCTCATTTGCTAGCCTAATTTCTTCTTTTTTCTTTTGTTCAGCTGCTAATTTTAGTTCTTCTTTCTTCTTCTTTTGCTCAGCTGCTAATTTCAACTCCTCTTTTTTCTTCTGCTCAGCTGCTAATCTTAATTCTTCTTTTTTCTTAAGCTCTTCAGCTTTTTTTCTTGGATCAGCATTACATATCCTGTCCATTTTTTCTTTTAGTTTCTTATTTGACATCTTCATCACTTCCATCTTTCCAGAAGCTTTGATTGACTCGTTACTCTCTTGCTTTTTTACTTCCTTTATACTCTCGTCAGAAAAGTCACCAGCAAAGCCACTGAAAGAACATAAAGTTAATAGAGAAACTAGAGCAGTTCTAGTATAAATAGATTTTTTCATGAAGTGCCCCCAAAAAATTTCAAAATCATAACATAAATAGTATAAAAATGTTGAAAATTCAACTTAAAGCAACCTTATAGCGAAAATAAAAGTAAAATGCAATACTTTAAAAGCAACTTTCTTAATACGCTCAACTTGTATATTAACCAAAATTTAGTACAGAGGTTTGCTTGTTAGTGTATTATAACTCTATACTTATTCTATGGAAGTAAAACTTACTCAAGTGAAAGTACATAAAGGTTAAAATAGTAACATAATTATTGATAATAATATTAGTTTATATTATAATTAGTGAGTTATTGTTTAATTTTTAACAGTTAAGGTATTTATGGATTTTAGTTTTTTACGAAATTGGTTTAGCATTACAGGTGCTGCTACAGGCTCAGAGCCAGGTAATACTGAACAGCCAGACTCTATTTCAGTAGATGATGGCAAATACGAGATGAAAGAATATGACGATGAATTTGAGATCATTGAAGATTATGAATTTATAAATCGTGCTGATCCAAATGAGCCATGTTCTTTACCTTTTGACTATAAAATAGATGAAAGTATTGTAAAAATTGCAGGATTTGATAGAGAGAAATTATTAGAAATGGGTAATTTCTGCAAGATAAGCTATGGCGATGATGATGGTAAATTAAGTAAAAAAAGATGTAACAACCTAGCTCAAAGAGTATACAAAACTGAATTTGAAATTGTAGAAGATTTTGAAATTGTTCCATCTACTGAAAAAATGTATAAAACTAGAGCTGAACTTATCAGCGAAGGTTATGAAATTATTCCATTTGGTAATAGCTTTGAAAAAGATGCTGGTCACGTTTTTATAAAAGGTAAAGAAATAACAATAGCTTACCATGGTACTCGTCTGAGCCATAGTGTAAACGATGGAATCACTGATATAAATGCAGTTTTTACTACTTCAGAACTTTTACCTAACGGTGGAAGAATGCATAGAGGATTTTATAATTCATTTGCGGATTCATGGCCTAATCTGTATGGCATTTTGAAATCTCATGCTGAAAAACAGGGATTAGAAGTCAAGGATTTTAAAGTTAATCTCACAGGTCACAGTATGGAGGGAGCGATTGCTAAGATAGCTGCTTTATGCCTAAACAAAACAGAAGGAACTGAAGATATCCATGTTGCAACTTTTGGCGATCCACGAGTTTTTGATCTTACTGCTAGTGAATTTTATAATGATGTTCTTCAAGAAAAAACCATTAGAGTAACTCAACATAGACAAGACCCAGTACCAGCGGTATTACCTGGTATTTGTGGTTATGCTCATGTAGGTGCACAATTGAGAATATCAGTACCTGAAGGATATTTTGTTCATCAAATAGATGGTTATCATGAAGCCATTAAAATAATGGATGAAAAGGATTTCCGATCGAACAATAACGTTTCTCTCTTTTATTACCCTTCGAGAATATTAAGCCGAATTAACTGTGCAGTTTTAGGTAATGCTCAATATTATGCTGCTAATTTAGGTGATTATATTCTTGGTGGGCAAAATTTTTTCGAGAAAGTAAAAAAGGAATACCAAGATAAAAACTTAGAAAATTTTTCTAAGCTTGAACAAGCAGAAGTTAAGCAAAGGGCACATCAAAATGTCTTTTCTACTACAAGGAGTTTATAACTACTATACAGAGCAATCATTAGATTGCTCTGTAGCATCTATTCATTTAAATTCAATATAAAAATTTTCACCAGAAGTTATTTTCCATTCTTCTTTAAATTTCTTTAGGTGTTCTTTTTTTTCGCATTCTAAAAGCAGTTCTTCTATGCTCTTATTATAGCTTTCTGTAGTAATTCTTCCTTGATGATGCATAAACCTCAAATAAATCAAATAAGTGTTAATCACATCTGTTTCACAATAATCGCGAATCTCTTGTATTTTGCCACTATCATATAAGTCCATAACTTGTGACCCATCGACTCCAATCTTACCAGGAAGATTAAATGCTGCGCAAACTTCGTTCATCTTCATTCTTGCAGAAGCTCCAAAATCAGAGAGAGATTCAAGCAAATCACAATGCCAATCACTACTGTACCTCTGATTGTAACTATTCCACTTATCGCCAGCTTTGTGAAAATATTCTGCTTGAATGCCATGAACCATAGCACGGTACTTCAGTACCGGTATATCAAAAGTGCGTCCATTGAACGAAACTAGTCTTGGCTTTTTCTCTGATATGTAGTTAAAAAATCCCTTTACTAGCTCTTTTTCATTGGAGTTTAATGTGCCTCCAGATCTTATTTCTTGTAGTGTGAACATTTCATAACCGCTCTGGCGTGTTATATTACAAAGTAAAAAACTAATAACTACAACAAGGTGGAGGGGCTGACGCAGAAAAGAGTTTTGCCCGTTTGTTATTTCAAGATGATATTTTGTTAATGCATCCCTCTTTTCTTCTACACTGCTATCATCACTAATATTGAGTAAATTCTTACAGGAATTTACATCTGGTATAGTTTCAATATCAAATACCAACAAAGAATTAAGCATTACTTATATATTCCTCAGGGCGATCAGTCCAAGGTCGCACTTTTACGAACAAAAAGAGATGAACTTTACACTCAAATAATTTTTCCAATTCTGTACGCGCCTCGATATTAATTTTTTTTATGCTACTGCCGTCTTTTCCTAGCACTATTTTCTTATGATTATCTTTCAATACAAATATGATCTGTTTTATGACTAAACTCTTATCTTTTTTTTCCTCAAATTGTTCAGTTATAACAGCTGTAGAGTATGGCAATTCTTCACGTAGGTTCAAGAATAACTTCTCTCTTGTAATTTCTGCTGATAAAAAATCAGCTGAGGAATCGGTTACTTGATCTTTTTCATAGAACCAAGGGCTTATCGGTGCAATTTCAGATAAGTAATTCATCAAATTAGAAAGTCCATCATTCTTCAGTGCCGATATCGTAAAAATTTTTTCAAACTTATAAAGCAAATTTAGGTGCTCATGTGCCATCTTGAGCTCTGATTTCTTTACTAAATCAGTTTTATTGATAACCAAAATGCATCTGCCTTTTGTGCGCTCCAGTCGTGCAAATATCGTTTTTATTCTTTCTATATTTTTTAGGTAATTGTTTACATCAACAAGCAACAAAGTAATGTCACCATCCTTAACTGTTTCCCATGCAGATTTGACTAAAGCTTTTTCAAGATTTGTTTCTGCTGAAAACACTCCTGGAGAGTCAGTAAAAACAATTTGCGCATTGTTGCATATAGCAACACCCCTTACCTGCGTCCTTGTTGTCTGCACTTTAGGGGTGACAATTGCAATTTTCTTGCCTACGATGCTGTTAATTAGCGTTGACTTTCCAGCATTTGGCAAACCAGCTATCGTTACAAATAAACATTTTTCTTCTTTCACAAAGGAAATTATAAAGAAAACTAAACGTTAACGTCAATTGATTATTTTGCAGGTAGATTGCACTCTTCCTCTTTTGAAGAAAAACGCTCAACTATAGGTGATACAATATACTCATTCACTTTTTTAGCTGTTGGTTCAATAATACAAAATGTTACAAGTAACCCTTCAATTACTGCTATGGGCGCTATTATTGCACCTGCTAAAGCTGCCGATCACATTCCAAGCATTGCACCAGGGAAAACAGCAGTTGCAGCTGCAGCAAGACCAACTCCAATTGCAGCACTTGCAGGTGTAATAATACTCCCAAAAACAAAGTTATCTTTATCATCTTTTTCAATAGAATCTTTTTTGTAAAATTGGTATAGTATACGTCCCGCAAGCAGAGCTGTAATCAATGCTGGAGCTATAGAACCAACAATCCCACCCATCACCAATGGTGATAAAGCTGTAAAACTGAGTCCCAAACCTGTAAGTGCTCCTATTGTTGCAACTGTACCTAAGGAAATTAACATATCTTTAGTACCATCTTTCATATAATCCCCATAATTAATTTTCTAAAAAGCTTTTAACTACTTTTAGTATAGTTAGATTAGTTGAACCGGGGAAGCAATTTTTTTTACGTTAAAAGAAGAGCGGGAGAAGGGGTTCGAACCCTCGACCTCAACCTTGGCAAGGTTGCGCTCTACCAACTGAGCCACTCCCGCAATGAAAATTTACTTATTCTTATTATAGATGCATATCATAATTTGTAAACCCTACATACATGAAAATCATGAGAGCCAATTTTCTATGATCTTTTCGTATACTTAAAACTCATTTTTGATTATTGTATGTGTCATAAAACATATTAAATTTATGAGAATATTTATATATAAAGACGACCTGCCAGCCAGTGCAATACCGAATGATATAAAATCTATAGCTGTTGATACAGAGGCAATGGGGCTGCTGCATAGCAGAGATAGATTATGCCTTGTACAGCTTTCTTTTGATGATGGCAACGCTCATTTGATTCAATTCAAAAACGATTATACAGCTCCAAATTTGAGAAAAATATTAGAGGATAAAAATATAACCAAAATATTTCACTTTGCGCGGTTTGATGTAAGCATAATACATTATTACTTAAAAACTTGGGCACTTCCGTGCTATTGCACGAAAATAGCCTCACGTTTAGTTCGCACTTATACAGATAGTCATAGCTTAAAAGAGTTGTGCTTAGAACTATTTGATATAAAATTAAATAAGCAACAACAATCTTCTGATTGGGGAAATGAAAATTTAACAGACAAGCAAAAAAGTTATGCTGCATCTGATGTTTTATATCTCCATAAAATAAAGGAAAAGCTAGATTTAATGCTAGAACGTGAAAATAGAAAAGAATTAGCCGAAAAGTGCTTTGAATTTCTTTCTACTCGTATTGAGCTAGACTTAATGGGTTGGGGAAACGTGGATATCTTTAACCATCAGATGTAATCACTTCACTTGAATCCAGAAAAATTTAGTTGATCAGCTACTAATTGATACGCTATATTTATAAAAATTTAGGTATTTTATGAGTGATGATATTAAAGTGGTAAATGATCAAAATTTCAAATCTGAGGTTGCTGACTATAAAGGGTTTGTGCTGGTAGATTTTTGGGCAGAATGGTGCGGGCCATGCAAAAATCTGATGCCACGTGTCGAGCAATTAGCCAAGGATAGAAAAGACAAGATCAAAATCTGTAAGTTTGACATAGATGGAGAAACAGAAATACCAAGTAAGTATGGGATTCAATCTATACCTACTTTGATTATATTTCAAGATGGTAAGGAAATTGCACGTAAAATTGGTGCACCAAATGATTTGCAAAGTTGGGTTGATAGTGAAATAAGCGAGTAGACAAATTTCCTTTTGTGTGTATTATAAGTGTTGATAAAAGGGATTGTAGCTCAGTCGGTTAGAGCAGTTCGCTCATAACGAATTGGTCGTAGGTTCGAGTCCTACCAATCCCACCACTGTTGATACAATTACAAAATCTACTTTCTTACGTAAATTTCTTGTCTTGTTATAGTACGTGGTTGTTAGTGTTTGTAAAATTTCATTAAAATTACTTCCGCATACTTTCAATCTAATTATAATTACAATTAGAGATATTTTTAAGAGCTCAAAAATTTATCTTTGTCTGCAGATTTTCAATTAACTTTTCAATAAAAAACGTAGTGTATCTTTTTCAGTGTATGTAGGTGCACACACATACTTAATTTCTGTCGTATGTGCGCTACCAAATCTTTTTATACAGGAGGATTTTATGTCCAGAATTCCAGATACTTGACCTTTACTTTAGCTAATAAAAATCAATGGGCGCCTATGGTTTTTATAAAGAAAGTGTAGGAAATAACCAAAAACTATTTCCAGACATAAATTTGCTATGCATACCTAAAAAGTAATGATATTAGCATAATGTTCATATTTGCATGCTAATATGAACATTATTTAAATTGAAGAATATTATGGAACAACAAGCATCACACAAAGAGAAAGGGATTGAATTTAGATATAATCAATGTAAGGAGAAATGCCATTCCTACAAAACAAAACGGATAGACCAAGAATGCCTAGATAAATGCTATGAGAAGTACGTTTCTAAACTTTATCCACAAATTAGTGAGAAATTATTAGCTAGTGAAAACAATCTCTATGATGAAAGCGAAAAATTATTGCTTATAGCAAATGAAATACACAATCAAGATGCAATGTTTTTTTAATCACAAAAGAAACACTTATTTCAATATTTGAAGAGATGTTAGCTTTTTAGATATACTCTGACTTATTGAATAATTCTTTAAATTGGTAAAATACTGTTTCTTTTCCTCTATTTCTTTTTCACTATTCTTTTCAAATATCACTTCTATTTTTATCTCTTGGTTGAGCGAGCCCTTCTTTTTGAAATAATCATCTGTGAATTCTAAAAAGAGTGAAATTAGCTCAGGAAGAGTGTATTTGTGTTCACTTGATGAGCACAATTCTGTAATCGGAGAAAAGTGAATATCATCTGCCTTAATAGGTAGTAACGATAGAAACTTATTCCAGCATTTTCTCATTATTCCAACTTCAGATTCAAGGTTTTTTATTTTAGCTAAATCGGTATGCTCCATGAAAAACTCTTTGTATTGCTCAAAACCTTCAAAAGTTTCTTTTTTTTGATAGTTTTTTTTCCTATGACTTTTTTCTATATCAGAAATTTTAGTACCTATATTTGCCTGCTTACTAATAAAGCCATCGTTCTCTAGATTAAAACAAATTGTGTATGGAGTAATATCGTTTACTATTGTATGTGGCTTAAAGTGCCAACCAAAGCATTTGAGTATGAATTTTATTATAGGAGGAAATAGCCATTTAGGTTTTGATATGTGTAGTAATTTCACTACAAGTTTTTTGAATGAGCTAAAGGATTTATTGATAATGCATCTTAAATGAATATTGTCATCTTTTTTAAACTTTTTATAAACCTCCGCAGCTATTGGTCCTCCAGCACAGCTTCCATACAGTACTATATTGTCTGGGTGAATGCCTTGCTTTAGAAGATCTGAAATGACTGCAATTCCTGCATTTACTCGATTTCGACCGTTTAAAGAATGACCTTTGCTTTTTCCAGAACCAGGAAAATTAATAAGGTGAACATCCATACCTGCTTCAGCTGCCCAATTCCATTCACTTTTGTCTTCATCTGGCTCTTTTTCAAAAGTATATGTAAGCCCTGGAAAGTAAACTATATGCTTTTTCTTTCTGCTATCTGCACTGCTCTTCGAGTTTGACATCACTATCTTTTGAATTCGCATTCCATTTTGAACTTCTACGAACTCTTCCCTAATTTTTATTGTATTTTCTTCTGTTACTTTCATTTTGCGTTTTTCACTATATTAATTTAATAATACATGAAATTTTAGAAAAAATCAACTTTACTAAAAAAATTAACTTATAGCGTATCTATCTTTATATTTATTGGAATTAAAGTAGTAGTGAGAAATGCCTCTTGACATTTGATAAACCTAAACGTAGCCTAAAACAATTTACTGTTTATTTATGACATTTGTTCAATCACTTAATAGTCAATTAGATAGTTTACACTTATTAAAACACCCGTTTTACGAGTCATGGAATGAAGGTAGCTTAAGCCTGCAGGCTCTGCAAACCTACGCTAAGGAATATTATCACCATGTTGCTGCTTTTCCTCGTTATATCAGCGGTATACATTCCTTGTGTACGAATTTGAAAATGCGGCAAGTTTTACTTGGTAATTTAATAGAGGAAGAACAAGGCGACGATAATCACCCAGAATTATGGCAGCGTTTTGCTGAAGGACTGGGAGTAGCACGTTCAGAACTTTGTGAAAATGCACAAATTAAGGAGACACGAGAATTAGTTGATGGTTATTTTGACATTGTAAAATCAGATTTTGCAGCAGGTCTTGGAGCTCTGTACGCTTATGAACGTCAAACTCCAGAGGTTTCTAAGTCTAAAATTGAAGGTCTGAAAAAACACTATTCAATAAATGATGAGCGTTCTCTCAAATTTTTTACCGTTCATATGGAAGCTGATGAGTGGCATTCTGAAGAATGTGCAAACCTTATTGCAGATTTAAACGAAGAAGAACAAGAGAAAGTTATGCAAGGCGCTGAAAAAGGAGCAAAACTCTTATGGGGTTTTCTTGATGGCATGATGAATGTTGATGTTTGTCATTAATTATAAGTAGATACTAAATTCAGTGGTAGCATGTAATCTTCTTATATCTGATTTACGGCTTTGGGTTCATTTGGGATGTAGTGCAGAAGAGAAGTCTTCTCCCCAATTGGTGAGTATTGACGTTGATTTCACTTTTAAATCTCCTCCTTCAGGGATTACAACTGATCAACTTAAAGATACTATCTGCTATTTGGAAGTAGTGCAAAATATTCAATCTCTTGTTCAGGGCAAGCAATTTAATTTAATCGAGCATTTAACTCATGAGATATACAGAGCTATTAATAACCTTTTGCTGCGAAAGAAGCATATTATTTCTTCTGTCAGGGTGACTACTCACAAAATCGCACCACCAGTTCCTGGTGTGCATGGGGGCGTTTTTTTTACTTACTGTAATGAATTGCAAGAATGATCTATATTTCTATTGGATCAAATATAGGGAATCGCCTTTCCCATTTACAAAGAGCTACTGAGTTACTAAAGAAGCGCTATTTAAAAGACTTAAAGTCTTCGATCATTCTAGAAACTAAGGCTATTTTACCAAATGATGCTCCACCTGATTGGAACAAGCCATTTCTCAACATGATTGTCTATGGAAGTTATTCTTCTTCTCCTGAGGAGCTACTAAAAGGCTTAAAACAAATCGAATGTGATATTGGTCGTCCACAAGTCTACGAAAAATGGGCACCTCGTGTTATTGATTTAGATATTTTGTTATGGGATGATCTAACGCTTGATATACCTGACCTTAAAATTCCTCACCCAGAATTAGTAAATAGACCATTTTTGCTCCACTTGATGGCAATGGTTAACAAAACCTTTGCTTTCAATGTTCAAGACTGTTTTTCAAAGAGTTTTACGCTTTCACCAAAGCTTATGGGTATCGTCAATATTACCCCTGATTCATTTTCAGATGGTGGTCTTTATTATGATGCGAATCGAGCAACCAAGCAGGCATTGCAGCTGGTATCAGATGGTGCAAGCATAGTTGATCTTGGAGCTCAATCAACAAGGCCTGGAGCTTCAATAAAGACGCCAGAGGAAGAGTATGAACGTCTAAAACCAGTACTTGATAATCTTAGCGACTATATGAAAAATGGTGATATTGAAGTCAGCATTGATAGTTTTTGGCCAGACGTTATTTTAAACGTTTTGAAGCACTACAATATTGCCTGGGTAAATGATCAGAAGGGAGATCTGAGTAGTAATACCTTAAAAGAAGTTGCTAGTAGTGGGTGTAATGTCGTTATTATGCATTCACTTTCGATACCACCACATAAGGACAATATTATTCCACATGATATTGACCCAATTGATATCATAAATAATTGGGCAGAGGAGAGCATTAATAGGTTACTTGACCTTGGTTTTGATGAAAATTCAATAATTATTGATCCTGGTATTGGTTTTGGCAAATCTATGTATCAGAATATTCAGATTTTACGCAGTATAGAAACTTTACAAAATTTTGGCTGCAAGGTTTTAGTTGGTCATTCCAGAAAGTCATTTATTTCCTCTTTTTCCATAGAATCTCCCTCTAATAGAGATTTAGAAACAATTGCTACATCTGCTATACTGCAAAATAAGGTTGATTTCCTTAGAGTACATAATGTACGTGACCACATGAGATTTTTTGTAGCCCAAGCTGTCTTAAAGGGATGAAGATTATTGGAATTATGGCTGTTGACCCTAATGGGGTAATTGGAATAAATAATGATTTGCCCTGGCGTTATCCAAGTGAGTTTAAACATTTTTGTCAAGTAACCGACAAGCAAGTTATTGTGATGGGAAGAAAGACATTTGAAACCGTGCCTCAAAGCATACTAAAGAATCGTACACCTATTGTTTTCTCCCGTAACAAGTGTTTTAATAGAGGCCCAAAATGTACTGTTGTCTCTTCCATGCAAGAATTTCTGTCAATTCAAAGTAGTTCTCAAGTCTTTGTGATTGGTGGGGCACAAATAGTACACCTTTTTTTAGAGCATAACCTAATCTCAGAATTTATTATGACTGAAATGCATAAAACTTATAAAGGTGATACGTATTTCAATTTAGCATTTTTTGATGGATGGAATAAAACTATTCTTACCAAGACAGAAGATTATACTATATACAAACTATTGAAGTAATTATCGTATTGAAAGCATTAGATTTCTTACATAACTGGAATTTAAAAGTTGGTGTCATGAAAGTAGCTGACACTGGTTCCTTTTTGGTAGTGTCATTCCAGCATCAAGTGCTGGAATGACAGGGGAGAACTACTAAATGACATCTTCAATTTCTGTACAGCTACATTGCAAGAAAGGAAGCACTGGCTTCACATTAGCAAATTCCCTGAACAGATGCATACAATTTAATACGTAATGAAGTGTGACCTTAGCCAAAAAAGCAGCAGAAAAGTTAACGCGTTCTAGACGTAACTTTACTAAGTACCATTTCTCTTAATTCTTCAGTCAGTGTGACACTATCCAAAACACTGTTATGAGGATCATCTCCATATATAAACAGATTATCACGAATCTTAATCGGATTACCATTTAATAATCGATCATCTCTTATTGCATTTGCCAACTGTGCAGGAAGTGGTATTAATTTGTCTCTTGCGTGATTAATAATTACTATTAGCGTTTTTTCATTTTGTGACTTTTGCAAATTATCTGCTATATCAAAGTCTAAATCGAAGGCTTTTAGTATTCTTTTTAGTAGGAATGAAGGCAGTATACTCAAAATTTTCGTTTGAGGCATTGGAAAATGCTCTATTGCTGTATGAAAAGAACTAAAAGTGCTAGTGAAGACAATTCCTCCAAGTTTAACATCTCTATTCGCAAAATGCTTTAACACTTCCGATGCAACTGCTCCTCCAAAAGAATGACCGAAAAGTATAATATTTTCGGGTTTCACACCTTGATTTATTAGTTGATTAATTTTCTCTATTGAAGACTTGAATAAGTTTTGATTCTTATTTAGAAACGGAATCATGAGTAGCAATATAGATAAAAAAACACAAGCTAAAGCTGCTAAGACTGCCAATCCAACTGTTCTAGCTGTTATTGGATTAGTAAGCAGTATGACAGTAGGTGGCAATATTGATGCTAGTAAGCATACGAAGCTGGTTAAGGCATAAGTTATATAATTTTGAAATGCAGCCGGGTATTTGTGTGCATGAGTGTGAAAATTAGGTATTGACCTTACCCAGAAAAAGTAGACAGAAAGTTAAGACGTTTTTGAAGTAAAATAAAACGTTTTTTCAAAGAGGTGTGGTATGACAAAAAGAAAAGAATATACAGCAGAATTCAAAATTGAAGCTATAAGACTAGTAAAAGAAACAGGTCAATCATCAGCAAAAATAGCAAGAGATTTGGGTATTAGCGGTAAGCAGATGGGTAAAAACATACAATGATAGAATGTCTGGAGTAGATGCGTTTCCAGGAAAGGGGAAAGTAGCTCATTGTGACAAAGAAAAGTTTGATTTAAAGAAAGAGCTGGCAAGAGTAACGAGGGAAAGAGACATTTTAAAAAAAGCCCTGGGATATTTTGCAAACCAAAAAGAGTAAAATATTCTTTTATAAAAGAACATGAAAACTGCTATAAAATACGGGAATTATGCAGATTTTTGAACGTATCTGCTTGTGGTTATTATAAATGGATTACTAAGGAAAAAAACAACAAAAAATCAATAAGAGAAGAGCTCATACAAGATATTCAGAAGGTATATCGATCATCACAATGCAGATACGGAGCTCCTAAAATTCACGCTGAATTAAAGGCTTTAGGTAAAAATTATAACATCAAAACAGTGCAAAATATTATGCAGAAAAATGGCATTCAAGCTAAGCTTAGACGAAAGTTTAAAAGTAAAAAACCACAAATAGACAATAGAGTTATAACTCCTAACATATTAAATCAGAATTTCATCGCTGATCAACCTAACAAGATATGGGTAACTGATATTACGTACATAAAAACTAATGAAGGATGGTTATATTTGGCAGCAATAATAGATTTATATTCACGCATGGTGATTGGGTGGTCAATGAGTAATGCAGTAAATAGGCAATTAGTTATAGATGCGTTATTCATGGCTATTGGTAGGCGCAAATCTCCTAAAAATCTACTATTTCATAGCGATCAAGGATCGCAATACACCTCTAAAAATTATCAATTTTTACTAAGTACAAAAAATATTACTTCTAGTATGAGTCACAAAGGTTGTTGTTATGATAATGCTGTTTCAGAGAGCTTTTTTAGTTCACTTAAGAGAGAGTTACTCATTGATACTTCACAACACTCTGCACAACAAGCTAAAACCGCAATATTTGAATATATAGAAATTTTTTATAATAAACAGCGTAGACATTCTACTATTAACTATTGCATTCCTGAGCTTTTTGATTCATCATTCTCATAGCAAAAACGTCTTAACTTTCTGTCTACTTTTTCTGGGTAAGGTCAGTATATCATGGTGGTGCATGAGCTCAGATTGCATATCTTTACAGAATGTAGTTGCATTTTTATAATTATCCCCTAATCCATGAAAGAATATAAGATGTATTTCTTTTTCTTGAGTACTGTGCATTGCCCCTCCTATAAGATATTACCAACCATATACTATTTTTAAAATTTCGCCAAGTTTTCTTTATGTTAACTAGCGAAACGGCAATCTTAAAATGCTTGCAAGACCTACTTACATCAAGTTGCATGAGTTTTTTTGTATCCGTTCATCAGAGTAGTAAAATAAGGAAAAGAGAAAAGACGACTAGAGGAATAAATGATGTCATGAAAGTAGCTGACACTGGTTCCTTTATGGTGGTGTCATTCCAGCATCAAGTGCTGGAATGACAGGGGAGAACTACTAAATGACATCTTCAATTTCTGTACAGCTACATTGCAAGAAAGGAAGCACTGGCTTTCACATTAGCAAATTCCCTGAACAGATGCATACAACTTAATGCGTAATGAAATGTGACCTTAGCCAAAAAAAAGCAGCAGAAAATGTTCTAGTTGTTGCTCTCCTAGATCATAAAATCTACTTACATCAAGTTGCATGAAATTTGTTCCGTACATCCTCTCTGTTTTTCTTGCTTAGGATCTTTTAACCTGGAAAAAGGTAACTTACTCCAAAATTTATTGTCTTGATGTGCCCCCCATTCTCTAAGAATTTCAACCATTTTACAATATTTCAATCTCTCAGATACCTCCAATGGCGTTCTTCCAGAGTAGCCTTTATAATTCAGATCTGCTCCACTTTCTTTGCAAAACTCAGCAATTTTGATATCACGTTTAGCAACAGAACACAGGAGAAATTCTCCGTATGTTTCCTTAATACAGTACCCCTTGTTTTGCACAAAATCCTCTACTGTTTTTACTAAGTTTTCTTTGCTTAAACCTTTCTCAAAGCAGCTAGAGAGTGTACCGTAATAAAAATCTTCTATTTCATCACGATAATCTGGCTTTATTAGTTTGGGAGAAGGTTTACCACAATACTTATCAGTATCTCCACGCGCACCCCATTTTTCAAGAGTTTCAATCATTTGATTTTTTCCATTTTCTCTAGCAAGCCAGAGAGGTGTTCTTCCATCATCACTTACATAATCAAGGTTCGCTCCGCGATTTTTACAAAATTCAGCAACTTGAATATCACCTTGAGTGGCAGCAATAACCAATAAGCAGTTATATACTTCTTTAGATTTCCATTTATTGTTACTTATAAGATTATCTATTGTTCTCTCTGCACTTTCTCTATCACCCTGTTTAATGTATGAAAATATATTCTGCCAATATAATCTCATTCCTGAATCTATAGCTTTTTTTTCCTGACCACTATTCATAATGTCTCCTTGCAACAAGCTAGTTACAACTCTTTCCAGCGCAAAGAGCTGCTTTATTAGCTACTTTGTATACTCACCAAATTCCATTGTCAAACAAATATCTGTGCGCAAATTGCTACAATGCTCGTACAGCTGTGTGTCAAGCACTGAAGAGGTCTCTCCTATTTTCTCTTGATGAATAAATCTAAGTAGAGTATAGTAAAAATGCATTTATGTAGCGGTTAATGAGCAATTTAGTTTTAGTCTATATAACTTTTTCAAACCTGAAAGAGGCTAAGACTATTTCTGAAGAATTGTTAAACGAGAAGTTAATTGTATGTGTAAATATATTTCCCGAAGTAAATTCTCTGTATTTATGGGAAGGTAAAATTAATAGTAATTGTGAAATAGTGGCAATTATGAAGAGCAGGAATGATCAGACTGATAAGATTGTAGAAAAAATCGAGGCAATGCATTCTTATGATCAACCAGCCGTTGTGATAATACCCATAGGAAAAGCGAATAAATCTTTTACTAATTGGGTTAATAATGTTATTGATATAAACAATATTGGGGTGTAGCCAAGTGGTAAGGCAGCGGTTTTTGATACCGCCACGCGAAGGTTCGAATCCTTCCACCCCAGCTTTATTAAAGTGTGCGTGAAATGATATCACTTTTTTATAAATTAAGGTTATTTAATTATATACTGGGCAGCTTGAAAGATATAGTTGTCAAGCTATTTCTTTTCACTCTGTATCTTTATACATCGAGCATTATGCTCATGTTTCTCACCAGTGGCTTTTGGTATGCTGTAGAGTTTAGCTCTTTCAAAAATGCATTTTACCATTTGTATCAATATTTAAAATGGTATTATGAAAATAGAGATGATTTGGGTTATGGAGTTTCTATTAGAATATTAGTAGCGTTTCTTACTCCGCATTTTTTCTACAAATTATTTTCTGGCACAGGCTGGAAGTCTTTTTTCAAGGAGAAGATAGTTCAGATACTCAGCACAAGAAGAAAAATGAGTAATAAACCAAATGGCAGTAGTTATGGTTATAGTAATAAGAACAGTTACGGTAACAATAATCTTCAAGAGGCAGAACGGAAAGTGAATATGATAAAGCAGCTATTAATCCAAGATATAGATGAAGCTATAGAAAAAAGATTAAATGATATTTTTCTTGGTGAGAGGGGTAAACCTCATTAAAAGGGCTTTATCTTTTTTAGAGTTGGCTGTATTTTGTTTTTTACGTATAATGGATCGCAATCAGCCAGTATACATGTTTCAACAAAATCTTGACTGAAGTCTGATAGCCAGGAAGTTGCTTTACGTTTCTCTACCAAGCTTTCTGTTTTTTTACAGTTACTTGCTGCATCAATCATTGCCTGTGATATCACTGATTGCCACAGTATGCAGTACCTTTGTATATCATCTAAAGTGCTATTTGCTTCGTGATGGTGAAAAAATTCTTTGAAATTGAAGTTATTTGACATTACGTACCTCTTTAAGTTGAAAATTAGAATTTGAAGTAGTGCGAAAGTTGTCTGCTGCAATGAATAGCCTTTATGACAGTCAGACCGGGTTTTATGTGAGCTATAAATGTTTAAGAAATTATATCTGTTCAGATCTATGTGAAACCAGTGCTTCTTTTCTTGTTATCCGAGCTGGGATCCAGGTTGACAAAAGCGCTTTACAACGTTTTGTGTACAAAAGCCAGTGTTGCATGACACTATTTGTTCTTACACCCTTTTTGTCTATCTTATTTTGTCACTCTGCTGAACAGATAATTTTCGCCAATAAGCTTTCTACTGAATTTTTGTTATTAAGCTCGCACAGATCAAAGACAAGTTTTGAGTCAAAAATACCCTTAATATTATAATAAGGGGGTGGCAAAATGTGTGCGCCAAGAAGTGCGTAAGGAACAGTTGGTGAAAATCCAACACGGGTAAAGCTTAGCCAGCAGCCTGGAACAAACCATTATGCTGCGTAAGGTAACGAGCGTAGTAAAGCTAATGGAATGGACAACATAGGGTGCAACGAAAGTGAAGGTATTGAGTCCCGTAATTCACGCGTCATGGGGGCCGACACTTTACATTTGGTGGAAGGCAGCATGGGTAATAACGCTAAGGCAAGGTATTACTCACCCCGTCGGGATCGAAGGCCGCGTCATGTGTTGAGAGGGACCTTACGTGAACTTGGGAGATCCTTTGTATTCCTGTAAGGGTACTCTGGAACAAGTCAATAAAGGCGAGGACTGGAGGAAGATGCAAAGGAAGTCGGACTAACTGATAGTACTCGGAGTGTGGGAAAGCCACATACAAGGGGAAGCGGTTAGCAATATAGTGACTGGTATAGGGATTGCTATACCAATACAACAGAGATTGGAGGAGTATGCAAGGAAAACTAAACCAGATAGCAGTAAGGGCTAAGCAAGATAAGCGAGTAAAATTTACATCGCTAGTTCATTTGATTAATGAAGAGAATCTTGCAGAGTGTTACAAGGAACTAAAACGCAACAAGGCTTGTGGTATAGATCGTGTGACAGTGGAAGCTTATGGAGAAAATCTAGAAGAGAAACTTAAAACACTAGTGGATAGTATGAAGAGAAAACAATATCAACCGCAACCAGTGAAAAGGGTATACATACCCAAAGCCGGGAGCAAAGAGAAGCGCGGCCTCGGAATACCATCAACTGAAGATAAGTTGGTACAGGTAATGCTAAAGAAGATATTAGAAAATATTTATGAAGCAAACTTTATGGACAGCTCGTATGGATTTCGACCAGGAAGAAATTGTCATCAGGCGATAAACGCTCTAGATAAAGCAGTTATGCACAAACCAATTAACTATATTGTAGAAGTGGATATCAAGAAGTTCTTTGATAATGTTCAACATAAATGGCTAATGAATTGTCTAAGGGAACGAATAGCTGACCCAAATTTATTGTGGTTAATAAAACGATTTCTAAAGGCAGGAATAGTCGAAGTTGGATGTTATAAAGCAACCGATCAAGGCACACCACAAGGTGGTATAGTAAGTCCTGTATTAGCTAATATATACTTACACTATGTGCTGGACTTATGGTTTGAAAAGAAATTTAAGCCAAAAGCCAGAGGATATATACAGCTAATAAGGTTTTGCGACGATTTTGTAGTTGGCTGCGAGAGGGAAGAAGACACAAAAGAATTTCTAGAATTACTGAAACAAAGACTAAGTAAATTTGGGTTGGAAATAGCTGAAAATAAAACAAAAATAGTAAAGTTTGGTAAGAAAGAATGGTATCAAGCAGAAAGAGAGAAACGTAGGACGGCTAGCTTCAACTTTCTAGGATTTACACATTATTGTGGAAAAAGTCGTAATGGTAAACTTATGATGAAGCAGAAAACTTCAAAAATAAGCCTAGCCAGAAAGATTAAAGAAATCAAAGAGTGGTTGAAGATGGTACGAAGTCGTATCTGTCTCAAAGATTGGTGGCAGAAACTTAAAGCCAAAGTAACAGGACACTATAGCTACTTCGGAGTTAGCGGAAATTATCGGTGTTTGATTCAATTCTATCGACCGATAACAAAGCTAGCATTTAAGTGGATAAACCGACGTAGTCACAAGAAAAGTATGGATTGGGAACAGTTTACATACTATTTAAAAATAAATCCACTACCAAAGCCAAAGATATATGCTTCTTTGTACACAGGAGCACTAGTGTGAACGCTGTATTGTGGAGCCGTGTGCGGGAAATCCGCAAGCACGGTTCTTTTGGGGGGACTATGATTAAGAGACCAAATCGCTGGTTTTCAAGGTCATAAGTCTCTACCAGACGTCTAGTAAGTTTCTTCTCTATGCAACTGCACCTCAAGCTAATAATGGACCATCAGGCGTATTACCAATTACATTGATTTGGTTTAATATTTTATTAGTGGGGTAAAAATAATTTTTTATAAACTCCTTATATATAGCTGTTAATTTATGTATATCGTCTATTGATACGCATTCATTTACCTGATGTGCGGTTTTGTTGATCATACCAAATTCAATTACTGGACAAATATCCTTAATAAACGCAGCATCAGATGTGCCACCATTTGTACTCAGCACAGCATCAATACCGGTAATTTTATTTATCGCATCAAGCATAATATCAGTATTTCTATCAGGAGTAGAGAGAAAAACGTCCCTGCTGCTCTGCATAGACAGTTTATAATCGTTAGTCACATTGGTGCATATTGTATCAATCATCTTATATAAAACGTCCGGTGTTTGTGTATTGTTATATCGAACATTAAAACCTGCTGCTATTGAACTAGGTATTAGATTATTAGTATTATTTCCAACGTCGATAGTAGTAATTTCGCAATGTGAAGGCTGAAAGTATTTATTACCAGTATCAAAAGTGGTATCTTTTATCTTACTTAGTATCGATACCATTTTATATATTGGATTATCTGCTAGATCTGGGTAGGCAACGTGCCCTTGTTTACCATGGCAAATCAATTTAAATGTTGCAGAACCTCTTCTACCTATTTTTATGGTATCACCTAATTTCTCACTACTCGTTGGTTCTCCAACTATACAAAAATCTATCTTTTTTTGCTTACTTTTCATCCATTCCAAAACGGCCTTTGTTCCATGTTCTTCCGTGCTTTCTTCAGCACCGGTAATCAATGCACTGATTGAACCACTGAATCGAAACTTACCTGCAACTGAATCTACGATAGCAGCAATAAATGCAGCTACTCCGCCTTTCATATCAGCTGCTCCTCTTCCGTATAGCATTCCATCTCTAACTTCTGGCTTAAATGGATCAGATATCCAATCTTTTAACTCACCTGGTGGTACAACGTCAACATGTCCAGCAAAACACAAGTTTGGTACTCCATTTATATATTTCGCATAAAGATTTTTAACTTTATCACCAAACTCTAAAATCTCACATTCAAAACCACTTTTCTTAAGAATGGCTGCTATATGCTCTATTGCTCCATCGTCTTTTGGTGTTATACTTTTAAAAGAAATTAATTTCTTAGTTAGTTCTACAGGGTCAATCTTCATATCAATCTTGAAATACTAACATTACCGTATTGTAAACATTCTATGCGATATTTAAAACAAATATTACAGCACACAGAACAAGTTCTTATTAGGGGAGTAAGAGTACTTGCTGATAATATCTATGAAATATGTAGACAATACGGAAATGACATTTTTCTGATTGCAGATGAAAATACAGCAAAACTTTTAAACAAAAACATACTTAATAAAGTTTCTCATTTAATTATTCCAGCCACAACTGTCATTCCAGCGCGTGACTATGATGGATCGCAGTGTCACGCTACTTGGATGACACCAAATAGACTGAACAGCGCTGCTTCCCTCCAAACTGTAAACCTAGTTAGAAATAAAGCAAAAGATAGTGACTTAATGGTTGCATTTGGTAGTGGCACTGTTAATGATATCTGCAAATATGCAAGCTACCTCGAGAAAAAAGATTATATATCGTTCCCAACAGCCGCTTCCATGAATGGGTATAGCTCTGCAAACGCTTCAATATTAGTTGATGGATATAAAAAATCGTTCGGAGCACATCTTCCAAAGGCAATATACATTGATAACGATATAATTGCCAACGCACCACCACGCCTCACATTAAGTGGATTTGCAGATTTCATCTGCCGTTCAACAGTACAAGCCGATTGGCTATTATCTAATCTATTACTTGGCACAGAATATAATGAACTCCCCTTTAAACTTGTTCGCAATCTGGAGGAAATTTTGCTCAGAGAACACTTGGCACTTGCTAAAAAAGATAAAAGAGTAGTTTTATTACTTATGGAAGCCTTATTGATTTCAGGACTTGGAATGGTGATGTCAAAAGGCAGCTACTCTGCAAGCCAAGGAGAACATATGATAGCTCATGCAATGGAGACTGTAACAAAAGATTATTCCTCCTCGTTACATGGCGAAAAAATTGCTGTTACAACGATTACTATGGCTAACTTGCAAGAGGAGATATTGTCAATACGAAACCCGATTACCAAACCGATCACTTTAGATGTAAAACATATAACTCAGTGCTTTGGTAATACCGAATTTATAAAAATTCTAAAGCAGAAGCAAATGATGCAGCAAAAAATTCAAGAGATTATTTGCAAAGAATGGAGTAATATTTCTAGTTTAATTAAGCAAAATTTACTATCTGCAAAACACCTGCAGAAAGTATTTGAAGATCTATCAATTCCATACTTACCGGAGCATCTTAATTGGAACAAAGAGCAATATTGCAAGGTAGTCAATCTTACATTTGCAACAAGAGATAGATTCACCTTTCTTGACCTAGCTGGTTGTATAGAAAAAAGTTAGATTTTGTATATTCGTTCAGTAGGGTAGCAAAATAAGATAGACAAAAACACAGTAACAAATGGTGTCATTCAAGGTGTGCCGTAGAGACACAAAGAATGCTTAAAAATGAGCAAACTAAGTGCAAAGCTGCACAATAGATGAGGGTGGGCCCCTCGAAGTCGGTTTGCAAGAATAGGCTTCAAACAGCCATAAGCTGCTGTGGTAAAGAGCTATGGTAGTGAGCGTTATGGAAAAGGTGCAATTATGCATCATGTGTAAAATAGAGAGGCGAATGAAAATGAACCACTGATGAAGTGTCGAAATTCCAAAGACGACGTCAAAACCATGGGCTCTTGAATCTCTTGGGATAAACCTATCAGGAACTTGTTTACTGGATAGGTGGCGTCCGGCATAGAGGTGGCGTGAATCTATTTTAGGCTATTGTGTGGAACTGCGGGAACCTGTCGTTTCGATGATAAGGGAGAAATTCGAGGAGCTAAACTCTAAGGATGAGAGTACCGATGCGGAAAACAGGGGCGGATCGGCTCGTAGTAGTGAAGAAGTTTCTGTAATGGAAATGGAGCGAAGGGGCTGAGTTATTTAGTTTTAATTATTTATCAACCGAAAGGGAGGAGTTAATGAATAAAACAAAGTCTTTTGATATACCGAAGCAACTTATTTGGAGAGCTTATAAACAAGTATCGAAAAATAAAGGTGCTGCAGGTGTAGATGAGGTTTCGATAACAAAGTTTGAGGAAAATCTAAAAGATAATCTGTACAAACTATGGAATCGGATGTCATCCGGAAGTTATTTTCCAGAGCCAGTAAAAGCTGTGGCAATACCGAAGGATACGGGAGGAGGACAAAGAATTTTAGGTGTTCCTTCAGTATTCGACAGGATAGGGCAAACGGCAGCTTCTATGTATCTTGAGCCGCTAGTAGAGCCAAAATTCCACGAGGATTCATATGGTTATAGACCGAATAAATCTGCACTGGATGCGGTAGATACAGCACGCAAGAGATGCTGGAGGTACGATTGGACGATAGATCTTGATATAACCGGATTTTTCGACAATCTGGATCACGAATTAGTTTTACAAGCTATCAAGAAACATACAAACTGCAAATGGGTCATACTGTATGTTGAGAGGTGGATGAAAGCCCCTATTCAACAAGCAGATGGCACTAGGGAAGTGAGGAATAAGGGAGTTCCGCAAGGAGGTTCTGTAAGCCCAATCATTTCTAACATATTTATGCATCATGCGTTTGATATGTGGATGAGGCAAAACTACCCCACAATACCATTTGAAAGGTATGTTGATGATGCAATACTGCACTGCAAAACTAAGAGACAGGCAGACTTTATGAGAGTAAAGATTGAAGAAAGATTGGCTGAGTATAAGCTAAAGTTGCATCCTGAAAAGACACGGATAGTGTACTGTAAGAATAGCAACAGGAAGAATACATTTCCTATACAAAGCTTTGATTTTCTAGGATATACCTTTAGACCTAGAGGAGCAAAGAGCAAAATAGGGGAATATTTTGTTGGATTTCTACCTGCAATTAGCAATAAGGCCAAGAAAAAGATCACTCAAACCATAAGGTCATGGAAAATACATAGATTTACAGGAAAGAAGTTGGAGGAAATATCAAAGGAAGTAAATCCAATAGTCAGAGGCTGGTGTCAGTATTATGGCAGGTTTTACCAAACGGAGATGTATAAACTTCTTAATAATGTAGAGCGGCATCTAGAAAAGTGGGTAAGTAAGAAATATCTGATTGGAAAAAGACTAGCAAGGAAACTTCTAGGAAAAATGAGAACAGAAAATCCGAATACTTTTTACCACTGGAGGTTGGTATGGTAATCAAAGTACTGAATAATGGGAGCTGTGTGAATCGAGAGGTTCATGCACAGTTCTGTGAGGGGCTGGTGGGGAAGTTCCACTGGTCTACTCGACTAGCTATCCAGCCTTTCTTAACAACAAAAACTTAGCATGACTTTTGTGCTCAAAAAACTTCTGAATTCCAGCATCAAGTGCTGGAATGACATGGTGAAATATTATTCAAGTAGCCTCTGTCCCAGTGCCTATTCAGTGTCATTCAAGTCAACTCTTTTCTTGTCATCCGAGTGCCTAGACACTGGGATCCAGAAAACTTCACTTTAAATGAGTGCATTAGATTGTTTTTATATAGATGCCAGTGTTAGCTACTTGGATGAAATTCATTTAGTTGTCTTTTCTCATCTACCTTACCACTTTCTTGAACGGATACCATTAGCCATTCCCTTGAATAGATACAACAAATGTTGTATCTTTATCACTTCACATACATTATTCCATATACTATATGAACAACTGAAAAAAAACTTCAGTTAATTGGACAATGAATCACGTTATTTTGTCAAATGCGCTGCTCTTGCCAAACCATAGTTTAGCTTGAGTGGCTGAGGAGGGATTTGAACCCCCGACCAAGAGATTATGATCCTCCTGCTCTACCACTGAGCTACTCAGCCTAATTAAAAACCTTGCTATATATGTAATCTATATGTTTCATATAATACTTCAAATCAAACAAAGACTCAAGTTTTTCAGAGTCAATAATTCCATGCAAGGATTTATCTTGTTTCAATTCGAACAGAAAATCACTGTTATCTTGCTTTACTTTCATTGCATTACTCTGAACAATTTTATATGCCTCTTCCCTAGTTAAACCACTACTTACCAACTCAAGCAATACACGTTGTGAAAAAACCAAGCCTTTTGAAGAATTTAAGTTCTTTTCAATATTTTCCTTATTGATCACCAATTTATCTATCAAATCTGTTAATCGTACTAAAGCAAAATCCATTGCTATACAAGCATCAGGAGCAATGCACCTTTCCACAGACGAGTGCGATATATCTCGTTCGTGCCATAGTGCAACATTTTCTAATGCAGGAAAAACATAGCTGCGTATTAAGCGTGAGAGCCCAGTCAAATTCTCACTTAAAATAGGATTACACTTATGCGGCATAGCAGAACTTCCCTTCTGCCCAGTGGAAAAATATTCAGAGATTTCGCTGACTTCAGTTCTTTGCAAATGACGAATCTCAATTGCAATATTTTCTATTGAGCTTGCAATTACTCCCAAAATTGAAAAGAACATGGCATGTCTATCACGAGGGATGACTTGAGACGATATGGTTTCAGGTATGAGTCCCATTTCTTTCGCTACATACTCTTCAACAAATGGATTAATATTTGCAAAATTACCTACTGCACCTGATATTTTACAAATTGAGATCTCTGTTTTCGCGCTAATTAATCTCTGATAATTGCGTTTAAATTCAGCATAAAATCTAGCAAATTTTAATCCAAGAGTTGTTGATTCTGCATGCATTCCATGACTGCGCCCAACACAAACAATATTTTTATAGTCCTCAGCCTTTTTTTTCAGTGCTGCAAGTATATTTTTTAAATTTTCGAGCAAAATATCACATGATTCCTTTAACTGAACCGCAAGGCATGTATCTAAAACATCAGAACTTGTCATTCCGTAATGGAGATAACGAACATCAACTCCTGCTTTTTCAGCAATATATGTCAAAAAAGCTATAACATCATGTTTTACAATGGATTCAATTTCGTTAATACGCTCAATATCAAATTCAATAGCACCAGAGAGCTTTTCAGCAACATCATTTGGAATAACTTTTAATTTTGCTTGAGCTTCACATGCTACTTTTTCTATTTTGAGCCATATGTTGAACTTATTTTTTTCTTCCCAAATGGAAGAGATTTCTTTGCGGCTATAGCGTGGGATCATTAGATGATCCCTGTCTTATCTTTGAACATGCTAGATCCCAGTGTGTAACACTGGGACGACAGAAAAAAAGTGCACTGGAATGACAGGAGTAGTTGAAATATTTTATTCACTGCTATTCGTTATTTGTATCTTCTTGTTGCTCAGATTTCTGATTTTGCAACTTTACTTGCCTCAATTCATGTGCATCTTTCTCAGATCTGACAACGTATATAGTAATTGGCACTATCACTTTACTATGTAATTCTATATTCACTTGATACTCGCCCAAATTTTTGATACTTATTCCACCAAAAGATAAACTATGATGACTTATCTCATATCCTTCTTGTAATAAAGTTTTTGCAACTTCACGTATTGTTACAGAACCAAAAATCTTTCCATCCTCTGAAGCCTGCTTTATTAATATAACAAACTTATCATGCAATGATGATGCAAGCACTTTTGCTGAATTTAATTTCTTGATATTTTCTTCTTCCAATAACAAACGCTGTTCCTCTAGCTTTATTAAATTTTCCTTAGTAGCTTTCATCGCCTTTTTTTGTGGAAAAAGAAAATTACGTGCATAACCTGGTTTAACTTTGACAACTTCACCAATCTTACCTAAAGTTGTTATATTTTCCTTTAAGATTATTAACATAAATTACCTAATTTTTTTAGTACAGTAAGGAGCAAGAGCTAAAAAGCGTGCTCTTATAATTGCTAAGCGCAACTTTCTTTGTTTTCTTGCGCACACACCTGTTAACCTTCTAGGTAATATTCTACCATAGTCAGAGGTGAATTTGGATAATAAATCTATATTCTTATAGTCTATGTCCTCATCTTTAGATGCAGCAAGAGGACAGACCTTAGGACGCCTAAAGCCAGTTCTGTTATTTACAGATACGTAAGAATTATTAAAACTATTTCGTCTTTTCATCATTATGCACTTTTCTCCTCAATTTGTTTATCCATCATGTAAGATTTACCTTTAAAAAACTCATTAACCCGTACAGACAAGTGGCGAATAATATTCTCATTCAGTTTTACTCTACGCTCAAATTCATCCATAATGCTTGAAGTAAAACTTATACACATCATACAGTAATGACCACTTTTCATCTTATTTATTGGGTATGCAAAATCCAATAGACCCCAATATTCATGTTTTATCAATCCTGAAGCTTCAATATTTTTCAAAAGCACTTCCAGAGTTTTACTCAATTGATTTGAGTCTACTATTTTAAAACTTTTTAAAACCTCTTGAAGGGGCTTTATTAGATGTTGTGAAACATTTTCCTTAAAAGCATTTACTACATTATAGATAAATGCACTTTTAGTGTTAGCTCCTGGAAGGTCCATAAAATTTTGTTTTATTCCCGTATCACTTAGTTCATTTTTCAATTCTTTATCGATTCTTGACTTTATTTCTTTTAAATTTGAAAAATCTTCTTCCAATTCAACCCATAAAATTTTTGTCAGAGTTTCCAAAAAATCAGAGTAAACAATCAGGCTTTTTTTAATGCTTTCAGTGCTTGCCTCTAGCTCTTGTTTTGTAGCTGTGCTATGGTCTCTTTCTATAAGACCTTTAACCTCCTGAGAAATAACATCTGCTTTTATATTTTTCAACAAAATAGCCAATTCCTGGACCATTTCTTCTACTTCTTGCTGCAATAAGTTCGGTTGTGCTATAAAAGTAAATTCATAGAGATTCACTATATCTTCCTTTAATATCAATTAAACACTTTAATTATATAAAACTTTTTTATATAAGCAAGTTATTTGTATTAATTTCTACGCCTTGAATCCAACTTAAGTGAGATATTTCATAAATAGTTTGGGGAGTGATTGAATATGCACCTGGCAACAAGATGCTGACTTTATGTTTTTCAAGAAGAAGCTCAAGCATTATTTTGGTTTTGCCTCCATTTTTCAACACTAAATTCAACTCCTCAGCAACTTTTTGCGAGTCTGCACATACAGCAGTTAAAACTAATCCTTTCATTAGAGAAGTAACCTTTTCTGTAAATTCAGATATGTCCTTTCCTGATAGTCTCGTTGTGTTTTCTGAAATTTCAAGATCAATTATCACAAATGCTCCAGGTGAAAATAGATTCCTTTTTTCTTCTATTATTTCATTATTGTAGAATGCTATTTCAGAAACATTGTGGGGATCAGAAAGTGTTAGGATAACAAATCTTCCACGTTCTGAGGTTCTCATACGCACATTTAATATTACACCAGCAGTTTTTATCGTCTTACTCTCTCCGATAAACCCAATATTTAATTTTTTCAAAAGAGTTTTAAATTTTTTAAGCGGATGATTAGTTAAATAAAACCCTAGTGAAAACAACTCATGCTCTAATTTTTCCTCTTCATTAAAATCTTCCACATTCTCGAGTTTTGGCTTGAGGACATCAAGATTGCCAAATAAAACAGCTTGATTTGACTGCCTATTTTTATTTGCAAAGTAAATCAATGTGTCTATTGACTCGTATAACTGCTTTCTATTTTTGTGCACACTATCGAATGTTCCAGATTTAATTAAACTTTCTAATGCCCTTTTATTTATTATATGTCCTGAATTTTGAATAAATTCCCATATGTCCTTATAAGAATTTGAGCGTGCGTTTACTATCCCTTTTGCTATAGAAAACCCAACATTACGCAAAGCAGCAATGCCGTAGCGTATATGTTCACCCTCTATTGAAAATTCAGCCTTAGATTTGCTGATATCAGGCGAAAGAACAGCAACTCCACTGAATTTTGCAGCATGATAAAACAAATTCAGTTTGTCTCTATCATCAATGTTGAGATTCATCAAGGCCGTAAAAAATTCTAGCGGGTAGTTAGCCTTAAGGTAAGCTGTTTGGTAAGATATAATCGCATATGCTGCAGCGTGGGATTTATTAAATCCATAACCAGCAAATTTTGCAACAAGATCAAAAATATAACTTGCCCTGTCGTAATCAACACCGTTTTTTGTTGCTCCTTGAACAAAAAGTTCACGTTGTTTATCCATCTCTTCCTTAATTTTCTTACCCATGGCACGTCTGAGTAAATCCGCCTCTGCTAAGCTATATCCAGAGAGAATACGCGCTATTTCCATTACCTGTTCTTGGTAGATTATTACTCCGAATGTTTCTTTTAACACCTCCTCAAGCAATCGATGAATGTAATCTGGCTTTTCAAGTCCATGCTTTCTTGCAACATAAGTTGGAATGTTATCCATAGGCCCTGGGCGATAAAGAGAAATTAAAGCGATGATATCTTCAATACAGTCTGGCTTTAGTTTGATTAAAGCTTCTCTCATCCCTGAACTTTCAAGCTGAAACACTCCGATTGAATCACCTCTTGAGAGCATTTCATAGGTTCTTTGATCAGCCAAAGAAACCGAGGAAATATCAAATTTTTTTTCATCACGATTAATTAAACGACATACATGATCTATCAGCGTTAGCGTACCAAGTCCTAGAAAGTCAAACTTTATTAGTCCAGCTTTTTCCACATATTTCATGCTGTATTGAGTGATTGGCAAAGCCGAATTTGGATCATAATAGACGGGAACAAAATTTTCTAACTTTTGATCGCATATCACAACTCCAGCAGCATGAGTTGAAACGTGACGGTATATTCCTTCAAGCTTCAAAGAGATATCAAGGAGTTTTGCAATTACTTCATCACTATCTCGTTCTTTCTGCAGATTGTGATCAAATTCTATTGCTTGTGATAAAGTTACCGGATTTACTGGATTAAATGGAACCATTTTAGATATTTTATCCACTTGAGAGTAAGGCATTTGCAATACTCTACCAACATCACGCAATACTGCCCTTGCTTGCAATTTTCCAAAAGTGATTATTTGAGCAACATAACCGTACTTTTTCTGAACATAATCAATAACCAGGTCCCTTTTCTCTTGGCAGAAATCGATATCAAAGTCAGGCATTGATATACGATCAGGGTTTAAAAATCTTTCAAAGATCAGACCAAATTTTATTGGATCAAGATCTGTAATCTGCAAGCTCCAAGCAACAATTGATCCAGCACCAGAACCTCTTCCCGGTCCAACTGGAATGCCATTTGCTTTGCTCCAACGAATAAAATCAGAAACTATCAAAAAGTAGCCAGCGTAGTTCATCGAAGTTATTACGCTTAGTTCGTAATTCAGCCGATCGTAGTATTGTTTAAGGTTTATGTCTGTTTCATTTGCAATGCGGAATTCTAATCCTGCAACTGCCTGCTCCCTCAGTTCTTCATTCTCAGTTTTATTTTCTCGACAAGGAAATTTAGGCAAGATAGGCTGCCTGCTTCTTGGCATGTAAGAGCACCGCTTAGCTATCACTAAAGTGTTATAAATTGCTTCGGGAATATCGCTGAACAGTTCCTCCATTTCTTCCACAGATTTGAAGTAATGCTCGGTAGTTAACTTCTTTCTGTTATTCTCCAGGGCATAACTGCCCTCCGATATGCACGTTAATATATCATAAGCTTCATAATCAGATCTATTTGAAAAAAACACATCATTCGTTGCCACTAGTGGTATATTGCGCTGATAAGCAAAATCTATTAAAGCTTCTTCAAGCTCTAGCTCTTTATTCAGCCCATGACGCTGCAATTCAACATATAAATGACCATCGAATGCTGAAAGCAGTTTTTCAACCGTTTCTTTGTCTTGCTCCAATAACAGTTGAGCCAAACATCCACCAGTTAAGGCGATTAGACCTGTATTAAAACTTAATAGCTCATCAAAATCAACGTAGGGAATATCGCTGCTATTTTTGCGCTTTTTAAAAGACTCACTCACCAAAGTGACTAAATTAGTGTAGCCTTGTTCATTTTTTGCAAGTAGCAATATTGGTAAATTTTGTTCTGAATGTTTAACTATAATATTGCATCCTACTATTAGCTGTATTCCCTTATTTGCTGCATATTCTGCAAACTCAAGTGAGCCAAATAAGTTGCCTGAATCAGTAACTGCAACTGCCGGCATTTTGTTCTGCAAACAAAGACCAATCAGCTCCTCAATTTTAACCGAACTCTCAAGCAGAGAATAAACGCTATGAACACGCAAATGTATGAACATAAAAAACTTTAGATTAGCAAAAAAAGGATAACATTAATTTACTCGTAGGGATATGAAAAGGTCTAACACTGAAATAACACCAAAGAGGCTACTTGAATCTAATTTACTATTCACAATCCCAGTTATTAGCTTGTTTTAATTGACTTTTTATCATAATTATGTAATAATTAAATAACTATTTTAATATTGAAGGTAAAATCATGACAGGAGAATATGAATCACTGAAAAAAGTACTGAGGACGATTGAGGCTAAGGAAGATTTAAATAAAAATAATATAATTGAGAAAATACAAGAAGAATTAAAGGAACAGGATCAAGGTCTATATAAAGAGTGGGAGAAAGATGAATTTGGTGTAAATCATGGATTTAGCTTAAATATTTCAGGGATAGAGTACTCAAAGCTTCCATTATTAATAATAGCTGCTCGGAATGGTTACACAAAGACAGTAAATGCTTTAATTCAAGCAGGAGCAAATGTTAACGTAGTGGATCAATGTAAAAGGACTCCTTTACATCATGCTGCTTTGAATGGTCGCGTAGACACAGTAGAGGTTTTGCTCAAAGCAGGAGCAAAAGTTGATTCAGTAGATCAATATGAAATGACTGCTTTGCATAATGCTGCTGAGAATAGTCACAAAAAGATAGTAGGGGTTTTAATCGAAAATAAAGCAGATAATATTGATGCGAAAAATTGCAATGGTAGTACTGCTTTGTATTGTGCTGCTTTAAATAATCACGCAAATATAGTAAATGCTTTAATCAAAGCAGGAGCAGATGTTGATGAGAAAGATATAAGTGAGTGGACTGCTTTGCACTGTGCTGCTAGTAATGGCCACAGAGACACAGTAGAGGCTTTAATCAAAGCAGGAGCAGGTGTTAATGCAGTGGATAAAGATAAAAGGACTCCTTTACATCATGCTGCTTTGAATGGCCGCGTAGACACAGTAGAGGTTTTAATCAAAAAAGGAGCAAATGTTAATGCAGTAGATAAAAATGGAAAGACTTATTTAGATTATGATAAGAGAGACGTAAAAGAAGCTCTATTAGAGGAAAGAGGTGGCTCTTTTGTGAAGGCGCGTAATAAATCAATGATTGCCGGTGGAGTAACTGGATTATTAGGCACTGCTATAGCAGTGGCACTTTTTACAACTGGAACAATTGCAGCTCAGTTGATACCTATAGTTATAGCAGTGGTTGCAGTTATAGCAGCAGCACTGGTAGTTGGTTGTGCTACATATGCATTACTAAAGCCTAGTACTAAAGTTGATGGAGCAGAAAAACCATCTGCCGTCTTAACAACAAATGAACAGCAAGAAGCTGATTTATAGTAGAGCGCGTGATGCAGGTTCCTGGATCCCAGTGTCTGGGCACTGGGATGACAAAAAAGGGGCTACTTGAATGACAAGGAAAGGGCTACTCGGATGACAACGAAGGTGCTGGAATGAAAGGAGTGTTAGATAAAGCTACTTGTATAACTGTTGCACATCCATAAACTCCTTCTCGTCTTGAACGCTAATGGTAGCGTGAGTGTTGAAAGGTAAAGGGTCATTTGTATGTCCATGGCCTACTCCTTTCATTGTAAATACTGGAAAGTTGACACTTTTTGCAAACCTTTCTTTTACAATTTCGACAAGATTATCATTATAACAGTTAATAAAGTCACCGAATATTACTGCATCTACTCCATCAAAAATATGAGCTTGTTTTAGGTGATCTAGACTGCGCTCAATTGAATATGGATAAACTTTTATGTCTTCTAAAAATAGAATTTTGTTTTTTGCGTTTATTTGCCAAGCAGTTCCTATGCTATTTTCAACCAAAGTCATATTACCACCGATGATTTTAGACTCTAATCTGCCATTTTTTAGTCTAACTCCATTATTTATCATCTTTAAGTTGTCAAATCTGATAGAGTTGCGTTGGTTAAGAATTAATTCTTTTAATTTTTCAACAGAGCTTTCAGCAACGGAGTTATTTACTATCATTTCTAACATGGTGCCATGTAGAGTTTGCCAGTCATATTTAACTTGCAGATAAATATGTAAAGCAGTGATATCACTATAACCTATGAGAATTTTTTTGTTTTGAGCAATTCTTTCTTTTTTATCATTGGGCAGCTTTTCTAGGTAAGGAATTAGCCGAGAAGCCCCTTCTCCTCCTCTGATACACCAAATTATTTTGCTATCATCAGTGAGAGCATTAACCAAATCATTCGCTCTAAACTCATCAGAATTGGAATAAAATGGATTGTCATTACTGTATATTTTCTCCGAAATATGAGGACTAAAACCTAAAGTTTTTATGGATTCTTTTATAGTGGGCAGATCCGATTCTTTTCCCTTCGAAGAAGGAGCAATAATATCAACTTGATTTCCAGGATTAGTGAGTAAAAGGCATAGAAAATAAAGAATAAAGGAATACATTAAAATATCTTATGAAACTCTTGCTTTAATATATCATCTAATTCGCAAAGAGAAACTTTTACTCCTAGTTTTTCCATTGATGTAACGCCGTAATCTTTCAGTCCACAAGGAACGATACCTTTATAATGAGAAAGATTCGGAGAGACATTAAGCGCTATGCCGTGATAAGTTACCCACTTTCTCAAGCGAATGCCAAAAGCTGCTATTTTTTCTTCTACTCCGTTGTTGTTCACCCAAATGCCTATTCTATCTTCCTTAAATTCCCCAAGTATATTAAAGTGTTTTAAAACATTTATGATCCAATTACTTAGGTCTCTGATATATAGTTTTATGTCACATTTGTTTCTTTTTTTAAGATTTAGCATTAAATATATAATGCGCTGCCCTGGTCCGTGATATGTATATTTACCACCCCTACCTGTTTTATATATAGGAAATAATTTTTCAATAATGTCATCATCTGTTGCACCGATTCCTGCAGTATAAAGTGGAGGGTGCTGGAGCAGCCATACTAGCTCGTCAGATAAATTATTGTAAATTTGTTGAATTTTTGCTTCCATGAATTTTATAGCATGGTTATAATCAATAAATTGGTTAGATATTAGCCATTTTGTCATATTCAATTTTTTCATTCAATTTTATATTACTCAACAAACGGCTTGATTTTCAAACAAGTTTAGGTTGTTAGTGAGCTTTTAAAGCTTACCATATAAAGTCATGTAATTTTCATAACGAAAAACTTGCCACTGCTTGGTGGCGATGAAAAATTTGACATATGCTATCAAATACACTATTATTAATAAATATTTAATATTTAGATTAAAATTTTTTATACGAGGAAGCTATGCAAAAGGTGATTAAAGAAATGAGTAAAGAGCACTCAAGAATATTTTACGAAAAACTTACTCAACAGAGAGAAGTTGAAATAAAAAGTGTAGAAACACAATTTAAGAAAAATAAAAAGGAAAATATAGAAACTCTGGAAAAACATTTCCATGATAGAACAATTCAGCCTATAAGCGAGTTCAAGAAAGTAGGAGAGAAAGAAGCGGGCTACAGCTCAGGGTTTCAAGCAGAGCACGAGTATAGCGACAATGAAGGTGACAAGGCAGCTTTCATGATTAAGTCTGTTCTAAACCATGCTCTGACAAAAGAGGAAAAACAGTCTAAGTTGGAACAGTTCAAAGAATCTTTTTACAAAGGATCAAGAAAAGCTGCAAAATTGCAAAATCCTTATTTGTCAGATGATGAAATAGATTCTTTTATTGATCTATCATGGCAGAACGTAGAAAGCAATATATGTCATGATGACCTCAATATTGCTGATTTTATCAGGGAATATGTTGCTGGTGATTTATATAAGCTGTTTTTATATGACAGAGCTCCAATTGTTGAATTGGTGATAAATAAAGATTTACCAGAAAAAAGATTCGCTGATGATAGTGATAAATTTAAAGAGCATATTGAGCAAGAGAAAGGTCAAGATCAACTTCATTTGAGATCAAAGTTTTTGGACAAATTTACAACATTAATGGATCTTAAAGAGAAAGGTGAAAATTACCAAGATGCAAAAGGTTTTGAGAAAATATTAGCTGCTCAAATATTACTTGGAGAGGTTGATATTATACAATCAGAAAATTTTGGTGTAATAGAGAAGGAATATGAAAATGCAAAAGGTGAAAAAGTAAAAGAAAAACTATGGGCAAAAATTGATCATGGTAGATCATTTTATTTGAGCTTTAGTGGCACCAAAAGTTATTTACAAAACTTTTATACCTTTCTGATCATATTGAGAAGCTATGGCATAAAAATAGATCTAGAAAAGCTATCAAAAGAGTTGGAAGATTTCATTGACTACTATGATAAAAGCAAAGAAAAATTTGAAGCTTTGATAGATAGAAAGGCAAGCACTTTAAATCATATATTGGATCCTAATATGCAGTTTGACCTTAGGTATATTAATGGATCTAAATTTAATATTAGGAATTTTAAGTGCATGAATGGGGAATTTACATACCAGGAGAAGATACATTCTTCAACTCCTGCTTGTAACTCTTCAAGTGCTAGTTTGAGTGATTACTTTAAACAGAACTTAGAAGCCCAAGTTGGAATGGTAAGAAACCTTGCTAAATTACTGAAGAAATTAAACAGAGTTGACAAGATTTGTAGCTACATAATAGCTGACAAGGTTCATAGCTACATAACCAAACCTTCATTCTGTCTATTTGTTCCAACGTTAATAGCAGCTATATTTACAAGTGGAACTTTAGGCACAGCCTTTACTGTAGCTGCAGCGGTAACAGGAATGTGTATGATTATTGGAATAGTGACAAGCATTTGCCTTTCTGTTTATGCATACAATAGCTGCAATAGCAAAATTAACGACCCAAAAGTTGAGGGATTTCAAGGAGAGCTTCAGCTTTGATAACAGCTTTTCTGGTTTCTTTAACGATGGTGTAGTTGAAGTAGTCCATGTTTGTCATCCGAGTAGCTGACACTGAGATCCAGTTTTTCATACAATCTAGTCAAAGATGTTCGTTCTAGAATAAAACAGCTATGCTCACCAGTTAAGTGCGCTATCTACAATTAAATTCTTGGATCCCAGTGTCAAGCACTGGGATGACATCATCATAAAGGAACCAGTTTCAGCTATTCTAACAGCTCATATTAATTCAACTATAATTTCAAATTTTTAACAAAATTTTCAGGAGGCACATATGAATTTTAACATTTTTCAAAGAAAGAAAAGCAGTGAATACTCTGCTTTGCAACTAATGATGGAACCAAGTTGGAGTAGGCGCGATTATGCAAGTTTTGCTGAGGAAGGCTACATAAAAAATGTCATTGCCTTTCGAGCAATTAATATGATCGCAAGTGCTGCATCTTCGGTACCTTTTACTCTCTGCCAGCTTACTGACCAGGGAAAATCACAACTGAACGAGTAAGAGTTTAGTGGACTAAGATATCTTCCACTAAACCCTCCTCTAGGAACCGTACTTGAAAGTTTCCCTTCATACGGCTCGAGCCATCTTAAGTCCTTTTCTTGAGAACCGGCAACATTTTCCTTCAAATATTCTGGCATTTCAAATTCCTTACTAGGATTAACGTTAATCATATCTTATCATCCTCATGAAGAGAAGGATTATTTGATCTACGTTTTTCAAAGTAGGCATACCATTCTTTATCGTAGGGATTTGCCTCAGCTTGAATTTTCTTATGGCGACGAATTGGTACGCTTGTTGCTTGAAAGAGTTCCTTCCACTCAACTGTACCTTCCTTATTAGTTAATGTTGCAAAGCACCATCTTCTGGCTTCTTTGGTTTTAAAGTATTTCTCTTTAATCCAACGTAAGCCTTTGTTAGGGTGTCTGCGTTTTGACCATTGCCATAAGGCTCTAAAAATCTCAGAATCCACTTTCTCATAAGCTTTTCTTGCGCATATTCCCCTGTGGTAATATACCCAACCTCGAATTTGAGGTGTGAGCAGTTCTATTACTTTTTCTTGGGTTGCTGCGCAGTTCTTACGAATCAAGCACCGGATGCGCTTCAGAAGTCGGTTTGTACTTTCTGCTGAAGGTTTGATGATTATCTTCTTTTTGTACTTACGTACTGTCTGACCTAGAAAATCAAATCCCTGTTCTACGTGTGTGATCTTGGTTTTTCCTGTGGATAGAGTTAACCCTCTGTCGCTGAGGAAATCCTCTACTAGCTGCTTGACTTTAGTCTCTAGGATTTCTTTTGATTTTCCAGTTACTATAAGGTCGTCCGCGTAGCGGATCACGTGCACACCATATTTCTTGCGTTTTCTTGTACCCTTCTTCCCGAAATGTTTACTGATAACATTTTCGAGACCATCAAGGGTCAAGTTGGCAAGTACAGGAGAGATAATTCCCCCTTGTGGAGTTCCTGCTATTGTAGAACGGAACATTTGCTTTTCTACGAATCCAGATTTTAACCACTTGCTGAGAATACTCTTTTCCATTGGGATTGAGTTTTCTAACCAGCAGTGGTCTATTTCATCAAAACACTTCTTAATATCCGCCTCTAGGATCCATTGCGGTCTGCTACGTCCTGCCAAAGTTGTGTGTATTTGACTTACTGCATCAGCCGCTGAGCGATACTTTCTGAATCCATATGAGTGAATGTCTCCCATTGTTTCTGCAATAGGGTCAAGTCCCATAAGATATAATGCTTGCATCGCTCGATCTTTCATAGTGGGAATACTAAGAGGTCGCTTGCTGCCTGTAGGTTTAGGAATATAGATTCGCCTCAAAGGTTGAGAGCGGTATCCTCGTTGCCTCAGGCTTGCAATTCCTTGAGATTTTGCTGAAGGGCTTTGCCACAACTGGTTATCAACACCTGCTGTGCATTTTCCTTTATTTGAAGTTACGCGTTTGACTGCTAATGCTTTAGCACTAAAACTACGTGTTAGGAGGCGTTGTAAAGTTTTCACTTTATTCCATCTCCTAGCTTTTGTTGCCTGAACAATACGAGCTTGTAGCCTTCTAGTATTTTTTCTGCACTGAAACCAGCTAATTTGATTCCAGTGTTCTGCCGTACCGGAAGGTGCACTTACAATTTTACCTGTAACCATCTGCTTTCCTCACTTAAAAGGTTTTACAAACAATCTTGTTCAAGATGACCGTAGTGGACGTCAGTTCTCTTTCGAGCCAGGTAACGTTTAAACCTGTATCTCATCCGTTACAGATGAGCGTTCACTTTTTCCACACTCCCAAACCCACATATCCATCGGTCTTTCTCACGATCAACCTTACTGAATTCCTAGGGATATATGGGATTTCCGTGTTCCACCTATCAAACAACGAGCGGGTTAGGATTGATCTATACACCGGTGGTGTTTATGTTTGCGTATCAGATGCGTTCACTCCGATAACCTACCACATACCTTTTGGTCCAAGCCTGTCAGTGTCTTTGGCTTGTTCGACTTAACGATGCTTACGATCATTCACTTCTGTTATCCATACCGTTCACCCTAGCCCCCGTGCCAACTTGACACTAATAGCATCGTCCTTCTTCACAGACCGAACTTCTCCTTTTCAGGCGGGTTCATTGTCCTAAACGCTTTGCATAAGACATTACTGTACTTATACAGTTTAGTAGGGTACGAGTGGCAAAACACTCGGTTTAGTCAGAGCTAAACAGTTCAATAGACGACTTTCACGTCGCACAAAAGCGCATCCATTACTGAAGTTACTTTATTCTCCTAATCCAATGACATCAAAATCGGAATTTATTGAAGGGATTGTGACTTATCGATTAGTTAATGGCAATTCTTATGTATTGATGATTGAGGCGCAGAACAAACCAACAGAGCTTTATCTTCTGCGCCCCGATAGAGTTGAAATTATTCCAGGAAGAAATAACGTTCCTTATGTCTATCGTTATACCGTAAATAACAACAGTTATGACTTTAGAGTTGATAAATTGACTGGGCGTTCAACAGTACTGCATCTTAGAACCTTTAACCCTTTGAATGATTGGTATGGACTATCACCAATTGAGGCAGCTGCATATAGTATAGATCAGCATAACCAAGCGGGAGCTTGGAATCAGGCAATGCTGCAAAATGGAGCAAGACCAAGTGGTGCAATAGTTGTGAAATCAGAAAAGGATGGAAGCGGTGGAAACTTAAGTCAAGAGCAGTACCAACGCTTAAAAGCGCAGATAAATGATCATTATTCAGGTCCTGTCAACGCTGGGAGACCTATATTGCTTGAAGGAGGCTTAGAGTGGAAGGAGATGAGCTTATCACCAAGGGATATGGATTTTATTGAATCCAAGCATAGCTCAGCTCGCGATATTGCGCTAGCTTTTGGCGTTCCGCCGCAGTTGCTTGGCATACCAGGTGATAATACTTATAGCAATTTGATCGAAGCACGTCTTTCCCTTTGGGAACAGACGATTTTACCAACGCTAGAAAATATTATCTGTCACCTGAATTCTTGGCTAGTGCCCAAGTTTGGTAAAGATTTATGTTTGTCATATGATAAAGACGCGATAGAAATTCTAATGGAAAAAAGACAAAAGATGTGGAAATACGTGGAAAACGCAAGCTTCATGACACTTAATGAAAAAAGAGAAGCTTTTGGCTTGCCACCGTTACCCGGTGGTGATAAATTGGGTTGATATTATTTTTTTGCATATTAAATTAACTACAATGAAATTGTGGGGTAAATTATGAATGAAAGGGAACAAAGAGAATTGGATGAACTATTAATGAATTCTTCTAAAGGAGAGAATATACAGCAGATTACGGAGTTGATAGAAGCTGGAGCAAATATTAATGCAGTAACAACTGTGCAAAAGGAGACTCCTTTACATATTGCAGTTAGGTATGTTCATAAGGAAGTAGCAGAGTTGCTGCTTAATAAAGGGGCAAATGTTAATGCAGTAGAAAGGCGAAAGTGGACTCCTTTACATACTGCAGTTAAAAGTGGCAAGGTGGAGGTAGCAGAATTGCTGCTTGATAGAGGAGCAAATGTTAATGCAGTAGATAATCTGGATATGACTCCTTTACATTTTGCACTTAAGTATAATCGGGAGGAATTAGTAAGGTTGCTGCTTGATAGAGGAGCAAATGTTAATGCAGTGGACAAGAAAGGAAGGACTCCTTTATCTATTGTAGCTAGTGATGATTACCACATAGGGTATTGCGATAAACCGATTGTAGTAAGAACTATAATTGCATATGCTGTGGTACATAGTGGTATCACAACGAAACCAGAGTGTATTGTTAACAATAGTGAATTGTCCGAATTTTGGGATTCTTATAAGAAGAGGATGGAGGACGTTAAACTTAGTAACAGCACTATATCATTATATCAGTTTCTGCGAGAGACTGATGAGAATAAATTAGCAGGTTATTTTTCTGGTAGAGAATATGATGAAATAAGGTGTTCTGACGCATTGGAGTATATATCAGAATTTCCTGAACACGTTGATACGATAGTAAGCCAATTTGATAAGGCATCGGACAGAAGGGGTTTATTGGATAAAAGTAAAGCAGCTATAGAGAATTCTAATTTGTGGGTGTTACATCAAGTTTTTGACGAAGTAACTTATCACTTAACAGATAAAGAGTTAAAGAACATTATAGAGGCATTTCCAAGTCGGAATTTGGATAATCCAAGTGCTGAACAACTTCAAGCAGCTGCTCAAGCTCATAATTAGAGTAATGTACACAGGCCTATGCTCATTATAAAAGGAGAAAGTTTTACCATTACCCTGATGATAAGTTGAATTGATGTTCATATAGTGTAGATATTTATACTAAGCTGTAAGAAATTAGAGGTATTTTATGTATCAAGAACAAGAAAATTCAGTAAGTAATTCTCGATTTACTCTTCCTCATATAGAATTGTTATCGACATGCAAAGCGAATGTTAATGCAGCAGATCGTAATGGTGAAACTCCATGCAAAGCGAATGTTAATGCAGCAGATCGTAATGGTGAAACTCCTTTACATTATGCTGCTAAAAGAAATCGCTTAGAGCAAGTGAAATTATTGCTTAAAAAAGGAGCAGTTATTGATATAAAAAATCGTTTCGGTTATACTCCTTTATACTGTGCTGTTCGTTCAGGCCACACAAGTATGGTAAAATTATTGCTTGAAAAAGGAGCAGATATTGATATAAAAAATCGTTTCGGTTATACTCCTTTATACTGTGCTGTTCGTTCAGGCCACACAAGTATGGTAAAATTATTGCTTGAAAAAGGAGCAGATATTAATACATCAAGTAATTTTTATGTTACTGTTTTACATTTATCTGTTCGCGAAGACTATAGGGAGATAACACGTTTATTGCTTGGAGAGACAGAGAGTCCAAGCACAAGCTGCAGCGACGCAAGCATTGAGAATGTACAAACAATCAATCAGTCTTATCATTGGTGAGAGTAGAACATCTTTTACTAAGGTCTAACTTAAAGATAGATGGTCCCTTAAATCCTATATCTAAATGAGTTAACTATTTTTCTTGCTAACTAATAAAGTGGTAAAGATTTGATCTACATCAAAACTCATCTTAGGGTGCCAAATAGGGCCATCTAAGTGTGCCTCGATATAAAGAGGACTATTATGATTTGGTAGTATGAAAAAGAGTCTGAATATAGAAGTTAAGGAGAAATTAGATAAGATTAAATTAGAAGAGATAGAACCTGATGCTTGATCGATACTAAACTGTGAGCTAGTTGAACATACACCACTGTTAATACTTACTTTTCCATTAATATTTTCAAAAAGCGTACTGCCATTATATATATCAACGTAAGCAAGCTTGGAAATTTCAGGTTTATTCTTACTGCTTAACAACTTAGTGATGAATGAATTAAAATCCACATTTGTAAACTCTATTTTCTGTGCTTGAAAGTTTACATTTCCTGATAAGTTACTAGCCCAATCATCAAAGCTTGTCCCTTGAGTTTTGATTTCACCACTTAAGCTTATCTTGCCATTTATGTTATTAACTCCTATAACTTCCTTGGTGTCCAAATTTGCAATAGAAAATTTTGTGTGAATTAAGCCTGCTTTTAGATAACCCTGAAAAAACATTTGTCCATGTTTTAGTATGTAACTTATCTGTTTGATAGTGATAGTGTTGTTTCTTATCACTGTATCCAAGTTAAAATCTTTTAAGACGTTTTGCCCAATTTTAAATTCTGTAGTTTTGATTTGCACGTTTGCATCAAAATCTCCTTTCTCATCTAAAAAATTAAGCTGCTTTGTTGACCATTGAATTTGATTTATTTCATTTCTTGAGTTTCTTTTTACCTCTAATAGTTTTGGTAATTTAAAGATATTTCCATTAAATTTATTACCTGTAAGGTTTACGTCTAATAAAGGCTTAGTGTATTTTTGATCCACTAATATTTTTACACTACCGGTAATGTCGAAATCTTCTCCGAATAACTTTATTTTATCTGCAACTAGCTTGTTCTCTTGTATTTTTAATGAAAAATCCAAATCTTCAATTTTTGTACCATTGAATATAGAATCTTTAACACTAGTTCTTATATTTACATCATACTTAAGATTTTTCAGCCATTGCACTTTGCTGAATAATGAATAATCATATTTATCTATATTAATTTTATGTATGCTAAATTTGCTATCGATCATATTGTGTTTTTTTGTGTGATTTACCTTAATTGATCCTTGCCAAGATTCTTTGTTATTTAGCAATCTGATATCTGAAAGAGATAATATTCTAGGTGCTAAATATAGTTTAGAACTTGCTGTAAATTGACTTTTCTCTCTTTCTTGCATCTTGATAGAAGGTAAAATATGTGAAATGAACGACTCACCCTTTATCAATATATCACCATTAAATTCAGACAAGTTGCCATTGTTTGAAACTTTTCCTGATAAGCGAGATATATTATTGGTTCCAGGAAACTGAAGAAGAGTATCAACGTTTATTTCGCCATTAGCAAATTTTAGCGTAGCATGAAATTTGTCCAATATCCTGTTTTGATATTGAATATTTGAAGCTTCCATATTAAAATCCAAGCTCAGGTTCTTTGGCACAACCTCTCTAAAAGATTCTAAAAGACCCTTCATATCTGTTGTTTTGTGTGAGCCGTTTTTTAGGTCGACTTTACTAAAACTAATATTGATATTAGTATGATCACTTTTTCTATCATTTTGTATTATACCAGTGCCTTGCATGCTTTTGGACTCAATTTTTAAATCAGTTGCCGTAAACTCGCTTTCATTGAGATTGATATTGGATGATATCTCAATATTTTCGCTGGGAATCACATAAGAAAGGAAGCTAAGATTAATGATTTTTGCTAAATTGCTCACAGAACCGGAACTGTTATTGATTGTCAGTATTAAATTACCCTGTTGATTTCTATTACCTTTAAATAGCAAATTTGCAAAATTTGAATCAACACTAATGTGTACATTATTTTTTGTGACATTAACCTTTCCAGAAAAATCGTAATTGTTGTCACCAATCTGTACTTCACCAAAAAACTGCTTATTTTTTTTTATAGCAACTTCCTTGATGTTAATAGTATCGGCGTTAAAACTTATTTGGCTGTCCTTTATTAATATATCAACTATATTATCATTGGCTTTCGTATTTATAATATTAAGTAAATTTTCTTTGTTGCTTTTCATGCCCAAAAATGAGATTGACTTTGGTTGCAATGAAAATGAAAACAACGATGGCCTTATTTCAATTTTTTTTGCACTAATTAAATCTGATAATTTTTGCTCCTTGTTTTTGTTGTATTGTACATATACATTGTGAATAGTAAGTTTTGGAGTAATGAGCGAAACTTCAATTTTTCCTCCAACATGTACTTTAGCATCATACGTCTTCTCTAACTCTTTTACGATATATTCTCTGTAGCCACTCCAATCCTTAAAAGTTGCAGCAACGTGCATGAGAATTAATAGCAACGAGATTGATAATATGGCGTATAAAGAAAGTTTCATAATAGACCTCTCATTCCAGCATCCCTTCTCTTCTTGTCATCCCAGTCTGGGATCCAGGAAATTTGATTAGACATTAAGTTAATTAGCAAAAAAGTAGCTATTCTTATGTTAAAACACAGCATTTTTACATGAGAAGCTGGTCTGATGAGCACTGGGTTCCCAGTGGAAATTGCTCTCAAACCACAACACTTATACAGTTGTGTGTGTGACACTGTGATCCAGTGTGACTTAAATAAGGTTTTCCAGATTATATAATCAACAAAATTTCTGGATCCCAGTGTCAAGCACTGGGATGAAAGGAGTGGATATTGGAATAGTAGCTGAAATGACATATAGCAATACAAAGGGTGTAATTTATACATATTTCAAATTATTCAAATTTCCTCTAAAAATTAGGTAAAGAGTGCTAGAATAAATAATAACACTCAAAGCTATTAAAGTTACTAAATAAACAATACGAGCTAGCCCTCTATCGAAAAACAACCCTGCTGATAAGTAATTAGAGAGATAAAGAACTATTGACATAACCAATGTTGCAGTGAGAATTTTTACAATATTTAGTAATAATGCTTGGCTAATCTTATACATCTTATTTATTGTTAAATAATTAATCAATAAAATAGAATTTATCCAAGTGGAAATGGAAGTAGCAATAGCAATTCCTATATGTTGGTATTTGTTCATTAATATGAGATTTAGTATTACATTAATTCCAAGGCACGTTAATGAGAACATAGTTGGTATTTTTAGCTTTCCCCTAGCAAAGAATGTGGGTAGCAATACTTTGTTTATAATAAATGCGGGTAAAGAAAGAGAAAATGCTACTAATGTAGGAACAGTTTGCTGCACTGCATAATAATCAAATCGGCCGTAAGAAAAAAGCGTAAGTAAAATTATGTCAGGAATAATGATAAAAGCAGCAGTTATTGGCATAATTAATATTAACCCTATATTAAGGGCCTTGTTCTGTATTTTGACTATATTCTCAGTATCATTTATTCGTTTTGAAATCAGAGGAAGAAGTACTGTACCAATTGCAGTGCCAATTACTCCTTGCGGTAGTTGATTTAGTCTATCGGCATAATATATATAAGAAACTGCATTTGGTATAAAACTCGCCATGATTGTGTCAATCCATACACTTATTTGTATTACACAATTGTTGATAATTGCAGGTATCACACGCTTGAAAAACAACTTCACTTCGTTACTTAATTCTAAACTAAAAGAAAAGAAAGCCTTTAATTTGTATGCACTAAATATTATTAAAAGTAGCTGCAAAATCCCTCCAATCAGGACAGCTATAGAAAGGTTATGAGCCGGTGTTTCAATGTAAGGTAAAAACAAACTGATGATTAAACAGAGGTTCAAAATGATTGGTGAAATAGCTGTTGAAGCAAAATGCTGTTTTACTTGCAACATTCCACCAATAAGTGATGTGATTGACACGAAGATTATGTAGGGCATCATAATTTTCGACAAAGTTACAGTAAAGGTAAATTTATTTTGGTCAAATCCAGGAGTGAAGATTTTGATCATGTAAGGGAAGAAGGTTTGTGTGATAAGGCAAAAAATTACTAGAATAATAAACGTAATGGATATTACACTACTTGCGAAATTAAATGCCTTTTTATTATCATATGACTCTGCAGAGTATAATGGTATGAATGAGGTAGTAAATGCTCCCTCTGCAAAAAACGATCGAAATAAATTAGCAAAGCGAAACGAGGAAAAGAATATATCTGCAAGAGAAGTTGCACCAATAACTGTAGCAATCAATACATCTCTTATTAGCCCTAAAATTCTTGAAATAGCTGTAAAAAAACTAAATGTGAAAATACTTTTAAACATATCACGATTTCAATACGATTAACTATAATGCTAAAAGCATAAATGAAAATGTTTATTCGCTAAACTTAAAACTCTATGCAAAAGTAGGTAGCTTAAATAATTAATTGACTATTTATGCTTGTGTGTTAGAAATTTTATACCTTGGCGGGCGTAGCTCAGTTGGTAGAGCGTCAGTTTGTGGTACTGAATGTCGCCAGTTCAATCCTGGTCGCTCGCCCCACTAAAAATCTCCACTTTACATAGATATAAACATTAGATATTTTTGCACGTCCGTTAGCATTCCTTGTTGCTTTAGTATTTAGATGGCGGAGGGGAAGTTTGCGATTTAAAGTAAAAATGATGCCTATTAATTAGTGAGAGGGATTGTATGTATATTTGTTTGTTAGCTTATAGTATAGTGTCAGCACTAGGAGTATTAGCTTGGTGGTTAAGTTTTGACACTTCATCACCTTTAGCCATAGGTGGAATTGCTGGTTGTATAGCTCCAGCATTGATTGCGATTTTTCACGTAGCATGTTTGCTATATAAGTTTTGCAAAAGAGATCCTGTTGGGGAAAAGCATGAAAAAGCAGCAATTATTTTGAGTATTACTATATCTGCAAGTGCTATAATTGGAATTACACTTACTGCAGGTGCAGCTTCTATTTTTCCTAATCCAATAATAGGATTTACATTTATAGGTACAACAATAGGTCTAATAGCACCTATTTTAGGGCTTTTTGCAACTGTAGCTATAATGCATTGTGCAGATAAAACAGCAATTACATCTGCAGTAAGTGCAATTTCGATTACAGATTCTACATATGTCAAAATATCTCAGGAAGAAGAAGTAGATGAATGTATTACCTTTCCGGAAGAAGAAGTTAATAAAAGTATCATCTTTCCCAAAGTTGAAAAAGTTTTTTCTGCGAGAGAGACGGCAGTTTGAGCTAAGTTAGTGTGCAATGTTGTAATCTGTAAAATTTGACATCAATCACTGATAGTTGGAATATTATAGAGTAGGAATTACTCAAGAAGATGCATAAGTACGATGTAGTGGTAGTAGGTGGCGGTCATGCCGGGTGTGAAGCAGCTACAGCTGCAGCTCGCCTTGGTGCAAACACACTACTTATAACTCACAAAATTTCAACTATAGGAGAGATGTCTTGTAATCCAGCAATTGGAGGAGTTGCAAAGGGTGTTGTAGTTAGAGAAGTAGACGCCCTTGATGGAATAATGGGGAGAGCTATCGACCGAGCAAGCATACACTCGGTCGTTTTAAATGGCAGCAGAGGCGCAGCGGTATGGGGCCCACGTGCACAGGCAGACCGAAAATTATACAAAAAAGCAATACAGGAAATTATTCTAAATTATAACAACTTGACAGTAAAAGAAGAGTCAGTTGACGATTTTCTTATCGAAAGTGATAGCAATGGAGAATCTTATATAAAAGCTGTAATAACAGACTCAGGTGAACGTATACTGACAAGCAGAGTTGTTTTGACTACAGGGACTTTTTTACGTGGTGTGATTCATATAGGAGAGCAAACAACTCCTTCTGGAAGAATGGGGGATAAACCTGCAATAGAGCTTGCAAACACGCTAAAGAAGTATGATTTTAAACTGGGCAGATTACGTACCGGAACTCCACCGAGGCTTGATCGTGGCACTATAAACTGGTCGGTATTACAAGAACAAGTGGGTGACAATCCACCTACACCATTTTCTTATCTTACAGAGAAAATTAACCAGCCTCAGGTTTCATGTTTTATTACTCATACTAATGAACATACACACAGAGTAATTCGAGAGAATCTTCACAGATCAGCTTCTTCATATTTAGATAACGTTATTGCACCAAGATACTGCCCATCAATTGAAACTAAAGTTAAAAAATTTGCAGAAAAAAATAATCACCAAATATTTCTAGAACCAGAAGGGATTGATGATAACACTATATATCCAAATGGAATTTCAAATTCATTGCCCATCGAAGTGCAGTATGAAATGATAAAGAGTATAAAAGGGCTTGAAAATGCAGAAATATTAAGACCTGGATATGCAGTTGAATACGATTATATCGATCCACGAGAGCTATTTCATACTCTCGAAACTAAGAAAATTAAAGGACTATATTTTGCTGGTCAAATTAATGGTACCACTGGATATGAAGAAGCAGCCGGGCAGGGAATTATTGCCGGAATCAATGCAGCACTCTCTTTATCTCAAAAAAGTTTTGTTCTTCATCGTACAGACTCATATATCGGTGTAATGATAGACGACTTGGTCACTAAGGGAATTGACGAGCCTTACAGATTATTTACCTCGCGTGCAGAATATAGACTGGCAATCAGGTCAGATAATGCAGATAGAAGATTGACACAAAAAGGTTATGACATTTCCCTTGTATCGCATGAGAGATACTCTGTTTTGCAGGGTAAACTTAAATCCATTAAGCAACTTGAGGAGAAATTAGAGAGCCTAACAATTACTCCTGAGCAGCTCAGGTCCTATGGCATTAAAATATCTTATGATGGAATAAGAAAAACAGCATTAGATTTGCTCGGTTATCCAAATATTGACTGGAATAAATTACGAGAAATATGGCCAGAGTTAAACATGGGTTCCAGTGTCAGCTACTTGCATAACACCAAAGCACCTCTTCCTGTCATCCAAGTAGCTGACACTGGGATCCAGTACTTGAATGATGATAGAATGGATGCAGTTGACACTGAAAAAAATGTAGATTCCAGCGTCATGTGCTGGAATAACACTATAACTGATAGCATAGCCAAGAATGAAATATATGAAGCAGTTGCAATTGAAGCAAAATACAAGCCTTATTTAGTAAGACAAGAAGCAGATATGAAGTTTCTACAAGAGGAAGTTAATACTCAAATTCCAACTAATTTCAACTACTCACAGATTAAAGGCTTGTCAACTGAAGTGATAGAAAAGTTGCAGTCAATAAAGCCAGCAACAATTGGTATTGCGAAGCAAATACAAGGTATCACTCCAGCAGCGATAGTTAGCATATTAGTGTACCTTAGGAATAAGAAAACGAAAATAGCTGCTAATTCTGCGTAACATGTCAAAAATCGAAGAATTTCGCTCTTTTATGCACGAAATAAATGTTGATGCATTTATTTTGAATACTAAAGACGAGTATTTAAATGAATATTCAAAAGAGTTAGCAGAGTTATGTGGCTTCACGGGAACAAATGGGCTACTTATCGTTACAAAGAGTAATAAGTGCCCATTTTTTACAGATGGACGCTATATCACACAAGCTCGCAGTCAGCTCGATCAGGGCAGTTTTCGAGTATATAATATACAAGAAGAGGATCCACACAAATGGGTAAAAGCAAACTTAACATTGACTACCTCACTGGGTTACTATCCGCAATATTTTACTATGAAGGACATAAGAAAATATGAAGGCATTTGTAAACTAGTACCATACTTAATTAAAAAAGATAGTAGTCATAAAGCACAAACAATAGTCTCACATGTATCTGGTGAGAGTGGTAAGGATAAATGTGAAAGAGTAGCTAAAAACATAGAGGCTGAAGCAGTGCTTCTGACTGATCCAAATTCAATTTCGTGGTTATTAAATTTAAGAAATGAAAGTGCTGAATATACTCCTTGTATATTGGGTCGTGCTATATTGTATAAAAATGCCAATGTTGATTTATTTATTCAAGATAAAGAACATTCAACTATAGAAGCAAATTTTGATAACCATATAAATGTTTTTGATATTAGTGAGCTAGAAAATTCACTACATAAGTTAAATTTGGTGGTGATAGATCCAAGCACGACTCCAATGAGCATTATGAATGCAATAGATCCCTTGTATAACCATTATTTAAATGAAAAATCAGCTTCGGTGTCATTCCAGTGCTTGACCAGAAATAAAAAAGCATGGATCCCAGTGTCAAGCACTGGGATGACAATAAGTAATGAAAGAGGTCTAATAGAAAATAAGCAGATAATTGAGAAGGAGGATCCTTGTTTGATTCACAAAGCAGTAAAAAATCAAACTGAAATAACTGGAGCTATAAGTGCGCACATCAAAGATGGAGTAGCAGTTATAAATTTTCTATATTGGCTTGAAAACAATATTGACAGTGAAATTACTGAGCTTGAAGCTGAAGAAAAAGTTTTAGAATACAGAAAAGAGCAGAATTTGTTTAAGCAACCGAGTTTTCCAACAATTTCAGCATTCAACGAGAATGGAGCAATCATTCATTATCGTGCAAGCAATAAGACAAATAAAGCTATTAAAAAAGATGGACTATATTTGATCGATTCTGGTGGTCAGTACCTTGATGGTACAACCGATGTTACAAGAACTGTAGCAATTGGCGATCCAACTAATGAGCAACGAGCTCACTACACAATAGTACTAAAAGCTCACATTGCTTTAGCAAGTGCAGTCTTTCCTTCTGGCACTACTGGTGGGGAGTTGGACATATTAGCGCGCATACATTTATGGAATTTTGGAATGGACTACATGCATGGTACAGGGCATGGAGTAGGAAGTTATCTTTCGGTACATGAAGGACCGCAAGCAATATCAAAAGGAAATAAAGTGAAACTCATGCCAGGTATGATACTTTCCAACGAACCTGGCTACTACATTCCAGGAAAGTATGGAATAAGGATTGAAAATCTTATGTATGTTGAAAAGCAAGAAAATAGCTTCTTAATCTTTAAACAATTGACCTCTGTTCCTTATGATAAAAAGCTAATAGATGTACAAATGCTTATTGAAGATGAAATTAAATGGATAAATAGCTACCACCAATTTGTCTATAGAAATTTAGAAAATAGCATAAAAGATAAGGAATGGTTAAAGAGTATGTGTGACCCTTTAAAATAGCTAATTTGTCATTTAATCAAGTATTAATATGGCTGTTTTTGTATTGTTTTTGACTTGAAAACAATATATAATATGGGTTTCAAGTAGGTGTAATTATGACAGATAAAGTGCAAGATGATGAATTTATGAAGCAGTACATGGATACTTGCAAGGAGCAAATAGAAAAATTGGCAAGCGATCCTAATTTGCTTCAACAGACCTTAAAGCCATTCATGCAAATGTCTCAGCAACTTATGGCTGGTGGAATGTTAGAAGGAAATATGCCTAGCATGATACCTGATATGGGTGGTATGGATATCAACAAGATGATCGCTCAGATGAAGGAAATGTATGATTACATAAAGAGTAATCACAAAGAACTCATGAGAAAAGATGCTTCACAAATTCAAGAGCTTGATGATTCTAGCAGAAGACTGAGAGGCATGGTCAAGAAATTGATAGAGAAAGTTGAAGCTAAGTAGTATTTATTCATATCAAAGAGCTATAGCAGTAGTGAGGTCTTGTTCCTCAAATTTAGTATTACCGTAAATATAAACATAAAGGGATGAAGAGATGATTGAACTACAAAGCCAAGAAATTTGCCCAAATGGAAATAAGAAAAATTTGATTATTTTTTTTCATGGTTGGGGTTCAAGTGGCGATAATTTCGTTCATCTTGCTAAAGTTATGGGCAAGTTTTTGCCTGATTCATATCTAGTAGTTCCCAATGCTCCATTTGAAAGAGAAATAGGTGATGGTTATCAGTGGTTTAGTTTAGAGGATCGTAGTGAGGAAGCACTATACAGTGGAGTGAAAAATGCTGCATCAACTGTAAATCATTTTATTGATACAAAATTAAAGGAGCTTAATTTAAAAGATACTCAGCTTTCTTTAGTTGGATTTTCTCAAGGGGCAATGCTTGCGATGCATGTAGCTCTTACCCGGCTTCAGTCTTGTGCATCGGTTGTTGCATATTCTGGTAGGTTTCTTTCTCCTGCAAAAACTGCACCAGAGATAAAATCGAAACCTAACATATGTGTTATTCATGGTGACGCTGATGATGTGGTACCTTTTTCTTCCCTTAATTTAGCGGTTAAAGCTCTGAAAGAAAATGGAGTAAACGCTCAAGGATACCCAATTCATGGATTAGGCCATATTATTAATGAAGAAGGAATAAGGTTAGGGGTTGAGTTTATCAAAAAGAATTTTGGAAATTAATTTCCATGCACTTGTTTTGCTTTGGTTACGGATATGTAGCTAAATTTCTATCGAAAAAATTGCTAAACTTAGGCTGGAAAGTTAACGGTACATCAAGAAAGAAAGATATACAACTTTTTGATTATGACAAGGTTGATCAAGATCTGCTTAAAAGCGTAACGCATGTTTTAGTTTCTATTCCTCCAGACGGCGATGATGTTATGGAGAGATACGGTCATTGTCTGGAGAATATTAAATGGCTTGGTTATCTGTCTGCAACTAATGTTTATGGTGACCACTGTGGTAATTGGGTGAATGAGGAATCTGAAACAAAGCCTATAGAAATAAGAGGAGAAAAGCGCCTTGAGTCTGAAAAGAAGTGGCTAAGTAGCAAATTGCCTGTACATATTTTTCGTTTGGCTGGGATATATGGTCCTGGTAGAAATGCGCTAATTGACCTGCAGCTTGGCAAAGCAAGAAATGTGAAAAAAATTTTTTCTCGTGTTCATGTTGAAGATATATCGAATATTTTATTTTCTTCCATGCAAAATATAAAGCCTTATGAGATATACAATTGTGTAGATGATTTACCTGCTACGCAATCTGAAGTGGTCACGTATGCAGCCGAGCTTCTCAATATTAGCCCTCCAGAGCCAGTTGAGATTTCTTCCGTACCAAATTACGCACGGGGTTTTTATTTAGGGTCAAAAAAAGTAAGCAATACTAAAATTAAAAAAGATCTTGGTGTCTCTCTAGTTTATCCTGATTACAAGTTGGGTTTAAAGAGTTTGTATATATTAGAATAGAGAAAATAGATTGCCAGATGCAAAAATTTTCTTGAATGTTCCTTGTTTTGATGCAGTACCACTAGGCATACTATTATATAGAGGTAAATATGTTCAGCACTCAATCGCTCCCGGTTGAAAATATTCTATTAAATCAAGCCGCTTATAACGGTAACATAAATGAAGTTAGGTTATTACTTAATGTAAAAACTGATATCTGACCTTACCCAGAAAAAGTAGACAGAAAGTTAAGACGTTTTTGCTATGAGAATGATGAATCAAAAAGCTCAGGAATGCAATAGTTAATAGTAGAATGTCTACGCTGTTTATTATAAAAAATTTCTATATATTCAAATATTGCGGTTTTAGCTTGTTGTGCAGAGTGTTGTGAAGTATCAATGAGTAACTCTCTCTTAAGTGAACTAAAAAAGCTCTCTGAAACAGCATTATCATAACAACAACCTTTGTGACTCATACTAGAAGTAATATTTTTTGTACTTAGTAAAAATTGATAATTTTTAGAGGTGTATTGCGATCCTTGATCGCTATGAAATAGTAGATTTTTAGGAGATTTGCGCCTACCAATAGCCATGAATAACGCATCTATAACTAATTGCCTATTTACTGCATTACTCATTGACCACCCAATCACCATGCGTGAATATAAATCTATTATTGCTGCCAAATATAACCATCCTTCATTAGTTTTTATGTACGTAATATCAGTTACCCATATCTTGTTAGGTTGATCAGCGATGAAATTCTGATTTAATATGTTAGGAGTTATAACTCTATTGTCTATTTGTGGTTTTTTACTTTTAAACTTTCGTCTAAGCTTAGCTTGAATGCCATTTTTCTGCATAATATTTTGCACTGTTTTGATGTTATAATTTTTACCTAAAGCCTTTAATTCAGCGTGAATTTTAGGAGCTCCGTATCTGCATTGTGATGATCGATATACCTTCTGAATATCTTGTATGAGCTCTTCTCTTATTGATTTTTTGTTGTTTTTTTCCTTAGTAATCCATTTATAATAACCACAAGCAGATACGTTCAAAAATCTGCATAATTCCCGTATTTTATAGCAGTTTTCATGTTCTTTTATAAAAGAATATTTTACTCTTTTTGGTTTGCAAAATATCCCAGGGCTTTTTTTAAAATGTCTCTTTCCCTCGTTACTCTTGCCAGCTCTTTCTTTAAATCAAACTTTTCTTTGTCACAATGAGCTACTTTCCCCTTTCCTGGAAACGCATCTACTCCAGACATTCTATCATTGTATGTTTTTACCCATCTGCTTACCGCTAATACCCAAATCTCTTGCTATTTTTGCTGATGATTGACCTGTTTCTTTTACTAGTCTTATAGCTTCAATTTTGAATTCTGCTGTATATTCTTTTCTTTTTGTCATACCACACCTCTTTGAAAAAACGTTTTATTTTACTTCAAAAACGTCTTAACTTTCTGTCTACTTTTTCTGGGTAAGGTCAATCAATATCAAGGATAAAAAAGGATTTACAGCCTTGCATTTTGCTGTTTATTCAGGACATTTAGACGTAGTAAAGTTACTAATCAGTAAAGAAGCTAATATTCATGCAAGAACTACTAAAGGCAGTACAGTTTTACACTTTGCTGTTGCAGCTAAAAGCAAAGCTATAGTAGAGGAGTTAATTAAAGCGGGAGCTGATCCCAATATAAAAGACTGTACTGATGGTAAGACACCTTTACATATTGCTGCTCAAAATGGACTTGTAGAAGTTGTAAAGGTGTTACTTAATACTCAAGAAATTGAGATTGATGCTAAAGACAATGAATTTGGTATAACAGCTCTGTACTTAGCCTCTCAGAACGGACATACTGAAATAGTTGAACTATTAATTAGCACAAAAAATGCTGATGTTAACATAGTAGATAAAAAAAATAATGTCACACCCTTGTATCTAGCTGCTCAGAATGGGCATGAAGCAGTAGTCAAGTTGCTTCTTGATAATGGTGCTAAGGTCAATGGCTGTAATGTCGATAGAGATCCTTTAAGTGTAGCTATCAAGAATGGCCATAAGAAAATAGTTGAGTTATTACTTAGTATAGAAGGAATAAATGTCAATATTGGCGATAAGATTGGCAATACACCTCTACATATAGCAGCTATAACAGGCCGCAAAGAAATAGCAAGATTACTATTAGCAAAAGGAGCTGATGCTAATATTAAAAACCATTCAGGAGATACTCCTTTACAAATAGCTGAGATAATTGAAAACTCTACAGTTTTTATGCTTGAAAAGGATACAAATTCAGTACTTCTTGTGAAAAAAGGAGTTAAGGAGCTTTTGTCACAACATGTGAAGAACAACAAACCTAGCTCATCAGTAGATAAAATTGACGTATCTGTTCAGCAGAGTAGCAAAATAAGATAGATGAGAAAACTAGTTTGTGACATTGGCGTCCAGTTAAATTTACATGGATTCCAGTGTCAGCTACTCGAATGACATTATGGAAGCTGTGATGACAAGGAAGGAAGCACTAGAAAGAAGTGGGTGTCACGCACTGGAATGACATCTTCAATTTCTATACAGCTGTGCATCACGCACTGAGATGACATTATGGAAGCTGTGATGACAAGAAAAGAAACACTGTTTTCACATGCATCTGTCTCAGTGATGTAAATTCAACTTTACCCCATTTGCAACCATCAGGGTCCTTTTACTATGATCCTAACAATTCGTTTTCGATTTCTTTCTTAATTGTATCAATAATCTTTTTATCAAGTTTATTTATTAAGGAATCATCAATACCTGTGATGTCATCTGGATTTTGTATCATTTTTTCAATAGCATCATCTATTTTTTTTACTCTTCCTTTATTAATTTTCTCAAACATAGGTTTAATCTTCACATAACCAGGAGCACCTTTACTATAAGTCCCTGTGTTTTGATTGATACAACCGCCAGCACCGTATTTTTTATTCACATAGTTTTTACTACATTTTTTTACATTTTCATACCCAATTTCACCATTTCTTATGTATGCTATTTTATTATCCTCCCCAGAGTTTAGCTTATCTCCTCTTGTAACTTTTTCTTCTAATTTTAAACTTTCTTCATGAATTATTGTCTCTTTATAATCTATTTTTCCATAGGTTCTGTATGTACCACCACCTGCAACAGTAATTAAATCTTTACAAATTATTTCTGAAGGGTCTTTGCACATTTTTATTAAAGTTGGTCCCCCATCTTTGTTAGATTTATAATCTTCTTGCCCACCACCACCTTCTGTTACTTTTACTTTAATGTAGGGATAATCGGGGTTGATTTTTAGTTTAGCTTTAATGTAATCACCTGGCCTTCCTTGCTTGCTTACAGTAGACCGAGCTTTACCAATTATATGACCAGCTTCACCACCTCCCCATGCTTCTATTTCAACGTAATCATATACCAATAAGTTGTCTGTATAGCCATCTCCAAGCTCATAAGATTCTTTATTACTCCTTTCAAGCTCCTGCTTCTTATTTCTCAATTGCGTTACTATTATTTCACGCAATCTCTTTTTTAAACCGTCTAAATCGAACCTGCATAATTTATCAGCGAAAAAGACTTCTGTTCTATTTGCTTTAATTGGATTATCTAACTTCGTTACAACGCCACTTTTATCTTGTGAAACTCTTAAGTAAAAAGGCTTATTATCCTTGCCTACATACTGTGTTGAGCGACTACATACTCCATCAAAGCAAAGGCAACCATAATCGACTTGATTACAATTTTTTTCTTCACGCTTTCCATTTTTTAACTCATATACTATTTTGCATTTGTCACAATTTTGTTTTGTATCTACCTCTTTATCCTCTTTTGCCATGCAGTTATCTCTAGACTTATTTTCAGCAGGAATGGAAATATATCCTTTTTTATTAAATATTATTTCATTCAGTGCATCTTGTGGCTTTGCTAAAACCTCAATTGTTTCGTTACAGGGAAAATAATAAAGCTGATCAGACTCCTTTGAATAAACAGTATTGTATTTATTGTATCTTGCCCCCATTGATTTTAGCGATATTAGCTTACTTTCTTTTTCAAGAACAAACTCCTCTGGTTCTGGTTGCCACCCAGAAAGGCAGAGCATTTTACTTTTAGAATTTTCTTTATATTTTATTTCTACTTTTGGATATCCTGAGCCATCTAGTTTGCACTTACCATTCTGAAGCTCTTTACATTCTGCTTCGATATCGGGAACATACCCATATTTTTCTAGAACTTCAAATTGCGAATTATTTTTTAATATACCTTCTATTACGCTATCGATGTCGCTTTTACTGTTACTGCTATCAGTTGTTTTTGCCACTATTGCTGGCTTTACTACTTTTAAAGGTAGATGGCCAACATATGTAGGAGAATTTTTATTAACATAAAAAGTACAGATGCCATTACTGTGAGTTCCACGTGCGTCATAAGTACAAACGTTCTCACTCATCTTCATTTTTACTTTTAGCGTATTTTCGCCTTTACCCTCATTAGGCTTTGGTATGCTCACTTCTTCAATCTTTGGAGCAGGTGGCGCTGGGAAGCAGCGAGCAGGAAATTGTAATTTTCTTTCGGACTCTTCTTCCTCAGTACCATAGTATTCAGCGCAGAGCTGACCTTTTTTTCTATAAGTTTTAAAGTGATGGTGGGTATCTTTATCTGGAATAGGATATGTCCAACTTGGAATATTATTGTGATTTGAAACAGCAGATGGAACATATATCTCCCTTCTTTCCTTCAGCTCACCAATAATGACTCCAACTCTTGGATTAAAGTAATCATTATCTTGGTTTCTTATAGGAACAATTCTAACTTGCGGTGGTGACATCGCAAGTTGTTCACAGAATGGAGGTGGACCAGGTGCAAGTGGCACAGGGGCACACTTTACTTTTGTTTGATAGCATGTATCACAAACTTTTTCCATCTCTCCAGGACGAAAAATATTTTCTCCAGAAAATACTCTAGAGCCCCATGAAGAAATTCCTGACATACAAGCCCCCTTTTGACTACAAGCGCATATTTTAGGGGCGTTAGCAAATTTTACTTTTTCTTCATCAGTAACACCATCTGCCCACTCCCATCCAAGACCTTGGGCAATTTCTCCTCCAGCTTTTGTTTTATCTCCTTCCCAATCTATAAAAGCTGCTGCAGAAACTCCAGCTCCTGTACTCTGCGTTCCATATATCTGGCGGCAGAATGTTCCACTGGATAATATATAACAGTTGTCGTTCCCTTCGTAATCGCAGACCTTAATCTTTGGATCGAAGTAACCGCCTACTCCTTGATCTTTCACCATTGTTACTTTGATTTCTTTTAATAGATGAGGATCAAAATCCAGGCTACCCCACTTGCCAGTAAAGAAGTTCCAAAAGCCTTTACCTACTTTACTTGCATTTGCCTCAATATCAGTATTACTTTCCACAAAACGCGGACAATCAGCATATCCTTGATAAGAAAGACAAAATATCAAGGAGAATATCAATAAAAAATTAAGCTTTACATTTTTCATAGAACACCGGTAACCACTTACTCACTTTCTCGCCTTTTTCCTTCATCGCCTCATACATATACTTTATAGTCTCTTTATTAGCTGAAAGTACATGTATTTCTTTTATATTCTTCAAATCTAGATTTAAAGTTACTAAACCTTTGTATTGCTTTATCAAAAATAAACCTTCCTGTGTTGGTGTTTGCAAAATGACATTCAGTTCCTCTTTCGACAGAGAAAATGCTTTCATGTATAACCTGTTTGCATTTATGTTCGGCATCAGGATTCTCGTATCGACATGCTTATCTAAATATTGAGTAAACTTGCTAGCAAATGCTAGGTTTAAGTTTTCAGTACTTAGAATTACTACAACATTTAACTTTGTCATTCTTTGCATCCAGTCGTCAAACTCTCCCTCTGTAGGAAAAATATTACTTATCTCCCATGCTTCATCCAAAACAAGTATTGCAGGTGAGCCATCACATTTTGCTTCGAAAGAGTATAAGAAATAGTAAAGTATCACGGACATACATTCTTTTTGCTTAGTGAGATTTGCAGTATTAAGGGATATAGTTTTTGTTCCCCAGTCAATATCTGACTCATCACCATCTTGGAATAAGTAAGCAAATTCACCTTCACCACACCATTTACTTATTTTGCCTCCAAGAAGTAAAAGCACTTCAGAAATTTGAGAAATAGATCGCGATTCTCTTGGTATAGCAAATATAGAATCTACAATTTTTTTTGTCTTTTCTTCTACGTCTACCAAACTTGCATCTGCAACCATCCTTTTGATCAATTCAACAAGCATATTGCGATTAGAAGCACTATCTTCAATGTTCAGTGGGTTAAATTTTAGACTTTTATCTTTATATTTTGGATCAATTATGTAATATTGGCCGCTTACTGCTTTAGTAAATATTATTGATTTTCCAGTATTATCCAATATAACAATCCTAGGGTTAAATTTTCTTGATTCCGAAAGTAAGAAATTGATCAGTGAGGTTCTACCTGAATTTGGAGCTCCAAGTATTGTGGTATGACCATTATTTTTCTTTCCATGAAAGTTAAAAAAGTAAGGACTGCCTTTTTTTGAAAAAAAAACTGTTACTGCTTCTTTCCATCTTCCTCCTTTTAACGTACCTGATGTAAAATCATGCAACATAGCAAAGCTGCAAGCATATTTTTCTAATATATTTTTTGGTTGTGTAACAAAAGCAAAGTTTCCAGGAAGCTGTGCCCAAAAATGATTTTCCATGTGCAGATCAGTTCTAAACATCATCAACCCGATTAACGACATTACAGAGGATAAATCGCTGATATTTTTAGCTAACCTATTCTTATCATCTGCAAAGATTGTAACAATAATTTTCTGTTGACAAAAATCCATAGCAGAAATTTTTTCAAGCTCTATTATTTCATTTATTCCTGAGTTTTGAAGTAAGGTATTGTCCTCACTGATTTGCAGTATATTAATTTGTTTTTTAAATTCTTTTACTGCTTTATTATTACTAGTAAATATTATTATTTCTGTGATGATAAGCTCAGAGTCAAGTTGCAAACACCTATCTATATTTTCTAAGGGGATTTCTCGATATTCCTTTATGCAAAAAATAGAACCAAACTTCTGTTGACCTTCAAACGATGTTTGAAATTTATTGAAACCAAAAGCTACTTTTAGGTTTTTCACATGCTGCGATAGATCCCTTTCACATATTGGATAATCTTTGTGCGTTAATGTAATAATGTAATGGAGAAATTCCATCATTTGAGAATATATTTTGCCTTCACTAGACCTAAGGCCCAGTTTTTTAGCTCCAAAAGGTTCTAAATCTTTTTGAATCAGGTCAGTTATTTTTTGTAATTCTTGATGATTTTTTTGTAAAAATAACTTGTGCCTATTCTTTATCCTGCCAAAAAAAAATGCATTATTAATATGTTTGCCAAAATCACTAAGTAACACCACAATGTATAACTCATTTATATACTGTAGTTTACTATCAACTAGTTTATTAAACCACGTTGAGTGTAGCTGATCGGAAAAGTCTGCAGTTTTATTCCACTGTAAGCTCAGTTTATTGCGCTTACGGACAGTGTGAATCCAAACTGTAAAATATAAACTCTGGATATTTTTTGATATACTTTTTCTAATTTCAGTTCTAAGATCACCATAGTTATCAACTGAAGAATAGTCTTCTAACTTGATTATTTTTAACAATTCCCCTTGTTTTGTTAGTATAGTTTCTTCATCGTAGTGGCAAGCATAAGGGATAAAATCTAAATTAATACTTTCTAGTAACGCTAAATTGTTCTTTTTTTCAGAATTAGAGCTAGTGGCTGGTACTTTTGGTTGCATACAATATCATTCGTATTCAATAAAAAGATAATAAAGAATCATCTATCTTACTTAATCCTTATCTTCTTTTTTGTTATTGGATTGTAACTGTATGTCCTTTGCAAAGTTGAATTTTTCTTTCAGGTAATCTGTTGCCTTTTCTGTGCTTCCAAACATCATGACCAGTACGCCAAACATTATCATGAAAAAAATTAGGCCTCTGAACACTACTGCAAGTATCACTGTAGCTATACATAAACCTATAATTGTTGAGGGACTCATATTTTCTACAGTGTCTTTAACTGAAAATGAAGAAATAAGTTCTTTCAACGTTCCTGGTATATTTTTCAATTCATCACTTGCTTTGCTAGAACATGACATGAAGATAAAACTTAACAGGGCTACAATAGCAAAAACTCTACCCAATTGAATATGCATCAGCTAAATACCTTTAAGATACTCCTCAAATGTAACAATTTTTACATCAATAGGCAAGAACCGAATTCACTTGCTCACCATAAGTAACTCATATTTAACTTTTATCACCGTGTTAGCTCTTTATTATCAACAAGAGGACTCACACTAATGGATGTCAATTTACTTGACAGAATATTTGAACAAAATTCAGCAGCAGCTGCTGTAGCAAACACTGCAGCCACCACAAACAGTCCTGCTCCTACTAATCCTGATGTCATTGCTCCTGCAACAATGCACCCTATTGCTAAGAGAGCAGAACTTGTTACAAGTGCGACGTGAAGATTTTTGTTTTTGATTTTACTATTATTTTCATAATTATTGGATTGCATTGTATCTTCTACCTTACTGCCTGTCACTGAGATCACACAATGAGGCCCTTCTTCAGTCTTCTTATAATATTTAGAAGGGGATCTTCTTCCGCTTGGCCCTTTGGGCCTTGTTTTGTTCGGATGTGCTAATTTTGTTTTTCCTTCATCTTCTAGTTGCAAACCATTATCTTCCTCAGCAGGGTTTAATTTTAAGTGTACACTTTCCTCAGATGAAATTGAAGTTAAGCTGCTCCTTCTGCTACTTGATGCCAAGCCAGATGAATTTATTCCACTATCTGAGTCATTGCCACTACTGAGTTTAGAAGTATTTGCACCGCTTGGCACTTCTACAGCATTCACAGTTATGTTAGGCTTTTCATTTTTTAAATCTTTACTATCAATCGAAAGATCAGATTGACTACTCAATTGTGATTGTGCGATCTCCTTTCTTTCTTGCAGTTGTTTTGATATAAGAGCTGTTGAAGCATCATAACGATCTAAACTTCTCAAGGGATTATATATTCCAGGGGTTCCTTTTCCACTTACACCCTTAGCTAAAGAATCGCTTTCTAGAGCATTAACAACCGAATTTTCAGCAATTACAACTTCACTAGGAAAATTTTTTTTCTTAAATAATCCTGTAGCATTATCTTGTCTATCTGTTTGATGACTTTTTTGATTTTGAATAGTGCTACTAGAATGATTTTTGTCACTGCTTTTATTAGCAATCTCTGAAATTATTTTTAATATTTTTCCTCTTCTTGTTGGTGACCCTTGTGATTGTTCTATTTCATTGTTAGATACTGAAGGTTCGACCTTTAATTTCATTACTTCTTCTTCCAATACTGGAAGAAAGTTTTTGGTATAATAATTATAATATTCTTCTTGTTTTCTCAATGACTTTTCTAATTCAATTAATACGTTGGGAGCAGCTCCTTTGTTGAACAATTCTATGCATTCTGTGATAGTCCCATCTCCCTTTTTTGGACTTTCATTATTATGTTTTTTTTTTGTGACCTTTTTGTATATATTGGTGAACAGTTTACGATCTTCTTCATTACTCAAAGATTGAATAAGCTCTTCTATTTTATAAGGTAAATCATTACTTCTAGATTTTTTTAAAGTACCTAGCATAACATTCCTCTCATACAAATAAAATGTATGAATACCTCTTTAGCGTTAATTTTACATTAAAACTGGGCAGTTATGCCTTATTGCGGATAATTATAGCAATTTGCTAACTATTTTCTTTGCTGATTACTGATTTTACATTTCAACATAATTGCTTGCCTGTTGAACTAGCATATCTATCACTTCTTTTACAGGCTTTTCTCTATCAACCATGCCAACACTTTGACCGGCCATCAAAGATCCTGTTTCAACATCTCCATCAATTACTGCTCTTCTTAAGGCTCCAGCCCAGAACTTTTCTATTTCAAGTTGCCCCTCTTCTTTTGAGATCTGTCCATTTTGATATTTATCGATAATGTCTCTTTGATGCTTCATAAAATCGTCACTTGCTTTGTTAGCTATAGCTCTTACTGGAATTACAGGAAAATCAGCACTGATCTGCACAGAAGATACTGCATTACGCGCAGCTGATTTGATAAACACTTCTTTAAAATTTTTGTGGGCAATTGACTCATTTGTGCAGACAAATAATGTACCTATTTGACAGCCACTTGCTCCCATCTCTAGGTATTGCACTATCATTTCGCCTTTTCCTATTCCACCTGCGACAAACACTGGTATTTGTTCATTTTTAAAATGAGGTAATATCTCTTGTGCGAGAACAGAAGTGCTAACAGGACCGATATGTCCTCCTGCTTCCATACCTTCTATTATTAACGCATCTACTCCCATTTTTACTAACCTTTTCGCAAGGCTTAATGCTGGTGCAAAGCATATAACTTTAATGCCTGCACTCTTGATTTTTTCTATATTAGGCTTCGTTGGTAGTCCACCGGCAAGCACTATGTGGCTTACTTTCGTTTCAATGCACACATCTATCAACTCACTCAACTTTGGGTGCATAGTAATTAGGTTTACACCAAATGGCTTATGAGTTAATTTTTGTGTTTCTATGATTTCTTTTTTCAGTAAGTCTGGAGACATTGCACCACATGCAATTACGCCAAATCCACCAGCATTTGAGATTGCTGAAACCAAATTTCTTTCCGAAACCCAGCTCATAGCACCACCCATTATCGCAAACTCACTACCGAGAAAATTCGTTCCTTTCTTCCAAAGCCTGCTCAACATATAGCCTATATCATACGTTTAAAAATATTTTGTTTATCTATGAATGTATGTTTCAAAGCGCCAATTATATGTAAGATTATAAAGAGTACCATAAAATACGCAAGTATCGAGTGTAACTGATTAGCTGCACTAGCTAGATCTTCATTATGGTTAATTAATAAAGGGATATGAAAAAAATATTTGATTTCTTTGCTAGAAGCAGAAGACATGACATAACCAGATAGCGGTATTAGCACCATCAAAGCATATAAACAAAAGTGTATCGTTTTGCTCGCATTGATTACGAATCGAGAAAAATTGGCTGGTAATGGCGGAACATAAGTAAAGACGCGAAAAAATATACGTACTACAATTAATGCAAGAACGGTGATACCACAAGCCTTATGAATAGCGTATATGCTGAATTTAATTTCACTGCTAATCGGCAAATTTTTCATGTACAGCCCAGAACAAAGCATACCAATAATAAGAGCAGACATTAACCAATGAATGATCCTTAAGCCTAAACTATATTTATTGTTTTTCATTAATTTTGATTACTCTAAAGTAGAATTTATATAGTAGAAAAACTATTTCTCAATCAAAATTATCTATACATAATTTCGCTGCCTTGATCAACATAAGTGCAATAATTGTATGTGACACATAAACATTGTCTATCAGATTATGAAGAAGTGGTGAAGTTTTTGAGAGTTTTTTCTATTGTAACGATGAGTTATAGCTTGTACAAGAAGCCTATTGACTTTAAGCACATTTTACCCTATAAAGTTCCAATACCTTAAACTACCAAGCATGCCTGATCTAAAGACAATGATGTTAAACTTTGGACCGCAGCATCCAGCCGCACATGGAGTGTTGCGTCTTGTTTTAGAGATGGATGGAGAGGTGATTGAGAGGGCAGATCCTCATATTGGGCTTTTGCATCGCGGCACTGAAAAATTGATAGAACATAAAACTTATCTTCAGGCTCTTCCTTATTTTGATCGCCTTGATTATGTGTCACCAATGTCGCAAGAGCATGCATATTCATTGTGTGTAGAAAAGTTATTGCAATGTGAAGTTCCGATTAGGGCAAAATATTTGCGTGTTCTATTTTGTGAGCTGACAAGAATACTAAATCATTTACTCAATATATCTTCCCAAGCGCTTGATGTTGGGGCAATGACCCCTCTTTTGTGGCTCTTTGAAGAGAGAGAAAAAATACTCGAATTTTATGAAAGGGCCTCAGGTGCAAGATTTCACGCAGCTTATATAAGACCAGGTGGAGTTGCAGCAGATATTCCAGAAGGTTTGATTGAGGATATTGCAAAATTTATAGCGCAATTTCCAAAGTATATAGATGATGTTGATGAGCTTCTAACAGAAAACAGGATATGGAAGCAACGCACTGTAGAAATCAGCAAGATATCAATTAAAGAAGCTCTTGATTGGGGCTTTAGTGGACCGATGCTGCGTGCTGCTGGTCTCGCTTGGGATTTGCGGAAAAGCCAGCCATATGAGATATATGATCAGCTAGATTTTGATATACCAATCGGTCAAAATGGTGACTGTTATGACCGTTATTTAGTAAGAATGGCGGAGATTAGGCAATCTATCAGCTTGGTGAAGCAATGCATAGAGAAGATACCTGAAGGGCCAATAAAAACTGAAGATAGAAAAATTTCTCCACCGCCAAGAGAGGAAATGCAAGAATCCATGGAAGCTATGATTCATCATTTTAAGCTTTATTCAGAAGGATATCACGTGCCAGAGGGTGAGGCTTACGTAGCTGTTGAGGCACCAAAAGGCGAGTTTGGAGTATACATAGTTTCAGATGGTACCAATAGACCTTACAGATGCCGAATAAGAGCACCTGGCTTTGCGCATTTACAGGCCTTAGATTTCATGGCAAAAGGACACATGCTTGCTGACATTGCAGCAATTATCGGTTCACTCGACATAGTCTTTGGTGAGATTGATAGATAAACCCGCTTATTCATTACATATTAACTTTCATGTTCTATGCTGCGCCTAAATAATTTATGATAGGCTAATATGGGTTTTTTTATTGATGAGATTAATCTTTTTTCAAGTATAGACCTTTTTAAGGTTAAACCAGACTATCAAGTAAGAGATGAGATTAAAACTAAAATAAGCACAATTCTTCCATATAAACATACAATTAATGTTGAAGAAAGTAATATTAAGGTAGAGTTATTTCATTCAGATATCACTGATGCACAACTAGAAGAAATTGAAAAAGTTATAAATGACACTTTCAAACTATGTCAGAAATATAAAATTGTTCCAAACAATACAGATTTTAACTTCCGTATATTTCTATTTGAAGATCGTGAGCAATATGACGATGTACGTAAAGTATATTTAGGAAGGGAGGAAGATACATCGGACGAGATGGGACTTACTATTAGTAAACTAAGTGAACCATTTGCACTTCCTGATGTGTTAATGAAGTTTCTTCCCTCGTCTGAAATTAACTATCTTACTCTCTCTCATGAGTTTGTACACTGTATGCAAGAGATGACAAAGCATAAAGATTTACCTCCGTTAAAATTGCTGGAAGAGGGTACTGCAATGGGAATTTCATGTGAGCTCTTAGATGAAAATGTATGCAATACTCCATGTCAAAAAGGAATAATGGATGGTATTAAGACAGTCTTTGCTAAAGATATACGTTTTATAAATAATTCCCCATCTGATCTCACGGAAAGTGACAATTATTCAGTTGGGTTAGTAATGTTCAATTTTCTTCAAGATCAGCATCCTGAAATTATCAGCAAAATTTATGAGAATTACTTAACAGGAGGTACTGCTAAACTTACTAATATGTGGCAAAGGTTACACTGCATTGATTCAGAATTTCGATATTGGTTGCTTGGCACTACTGCAAAGAAAATACGTAGTCAAGATAAAATAAACTATGATCTAGAAAAAGAAATACTTCGTGATATTGAAGAGCATTCTTGTACACAAAATCCTGAATTTAAAAATATAGTGGATAAACTTTCTAAAATGTATAGCGGAACTCATGAAACATTAGAGTGGGCAGAACAGATCCTTGAAACTTATTTCATTTAATAGAAAGACTTCTAAACTTGATGTTACCTTGAGTTAAACTTTATAGATTTACAAAAGGTTAAAGGATAGAAAAAATGAGCAAAGCTGACAAGCATTTTTTATGTTAGCTCTGCTCATAGGAGCTTATCAAAAAAAAGCTAAGATAGGTCCATTTTCACTAATTTTTCCTATGAATTCATCGTCCATGATTTTTAGCTTTTACGATGAACACCTTGGACGTTAAGATGCTTAGTAACAGGATTTGCTTGTGAGATATGTTAATTACGTGTTAGCACATCTTCTATTAAAAACTGCACAAATTCATTGCCATTCCAGTAATTCATAGAGATTTTACCCAAAATGGCTTTAACATTACCCTGCATAATAGCAGAGCCAAGCTCAGTATTTGTACAGCGAAACGCAATAGCTTTGACCATAACATTATCGTCAGCAATAAAACATTTTATATGATCAACTCCTATAACTTCCGGCTTTCTTATCTTTGCTCCTTGGATGATAAATCTCGGTTCAGGATTGCCAACACCAAATGGCTCTAAGCGTTGCAATTGATTCCACAGGGATAAGTTTATTGCTTTAGCTGTTACTATACCATCAGCTTTTATGATTTTGTCATTTGTAGAGTTTGCAAATCTTTCAGTAAAAAAATCATGTAGATCACTTATTTTGTCTTCCTTAATCGAAAATCCCGCTGCCATACTGTGACCGCCACCTTCAATGATTAGGTTGGTAAATTTTGCAGAAAGAACCGCAGCACCAATATCTACTCCAGAAATTGACCTGCAACTTGCTTTTCCTATTCCATTGTTTAAAGATATCACTATTGTTGGTAGGTGAAACTGCTCCTTTAGTCTTGATGCAATGATACCAATTATTCCTTGATGCCAATTGCCACTTACCATTATAAAATTTACACCTAATAAGGTAAATTTTTCTGCCTGTGTTGTAGCTTCTAAGAGAGCCTCATTTTCTAACACTTTTCTTGCATTATTTAAATCTATTAATTTTAGCGCGATTGAATGCGCCTCTTCTTCATCATCGCTGGAGAGCAACCTTGCACCGAGTGATGCTTCTCCAATTCTTCCTCCGGCATTTATACATGGCCCAATATTAAACCCTAACCGTGAAGCACTTGGTTTTTCAAGGATTCCCAAAGCGTCAAACAAAACACGTAAGCCAACATTTTTTCTTGCTGACATAACTTTTAATCCTTGTAAAACAAAAGCCCTATTTAGGCCTGTGATCTGCATAACATCGCAAACAGTTCCAAGTGCAACAAGGTCCAGTAGATCAAATAAATCTGGTTCTTTTTTGTTGGTAAAAAATCCTTGCTCACGTAGGCTTCTGTTAAGGGCAACAATTAGCAGAAATGATACTCCAACTGCTGCAAGATTAGTATAAGGAGAACTCTCATCAAGGCGGTTGGGATTAACAACTGCTACAGCACTTGGTAATTTTTCTATACCAAGGTGATGATCGACAACTATAATATCAAGTCCAAAAACCCTTGCCTCTTCTATTGGTTGATATGCAAGCGTACCGCAATCAACAGAAATACATAAATCAATACCATTCTTTTTAAGTTGTAATAAAGCATCTGTGTTCAATCCATAGCCCTCATCAACACGATCTGGAATATAGATTATAGAGTGTGTCCCAATCGCTCTTAGGTACCTATTAATCAATGCTGATGACGTTGCGCCATCAACATCATAGTCACCAAATACTGCAATATTTTTATTATTGTTTATTGCTTTTATTATGCGAGAAACAGCTTTATCCATATCAAGGAGGTGAAAGGGATCTGGTAATAGCGATCTGATTAGTGGATGTAAGAAGTCATGTGCATTTTCGATGTTAACACCACGAGCAACTAATATTCTTGCTAATATTTCTGGCAACTCAAATCTCTGTATAAGAGTTAAAATTTCCCTTTGATCTGCTTCTTGTAACTTCCACAGTGCATTTGTTATACTGCGTTTTTCAATATCAAGTAGCATATCCTTTGTAAATAAAACTACTTTACCAGAACTTTTAAGCTTGTTCTATAATTGTATTAGACTTCTGCGTAACCTAAAGAAAGATATAGGAGGGTGTCACCCGAAAGGAATCACATTTATTTTGACAAAGAGCATCTACAAAATCTGATACTTCTTCTTACATAACATGCTCTTTAATTAGTATTATATCTATATTAGCATATAAGTGTGAATATTATATTAGTGTAATTACTTTTTAGGTATGCATGGCAAATTTATGCCTGGAAATGGTTTTTAATTACTCGAACCTTTTCTACCTTTATTTTATATTCTTTAAAGTATTTCTATTTTTTACACTTTTTTATAAAAGCAATAGGCGCCTATTGTTTTTTTTTAACTTAAAAATAAAAGTTAAGTATCTGGAATTCTAGACATAAAATCCTCCTGAAGATTAGAAAAAAATGCAGCGCACATACAACAGAATTTGAACGTGTGCTGAAGAATACGTTTTTTGTTGAAAAATTGACTGAAAAGTCTGCAGACGAAGATAGATTTTGAGCTCTTAAAATATCTCTGCTGTTATAATAAGGAAAGCGAGAAGGTTTGTCAAGCAATCTTTATTGGCTGTTGTACTAGAATCCAGTTTTTCGTATAATTTGCTAGAATTTGTGTGAAGAATTTTAAATATGAAAGGCCTATACATTAAAACTTACGGCTGTCAGATGAACGTTTATGACTCTGTTTTAATGGAGAATATAGTTAAGCCTCTAGGGTTCAGTGTTGTAAGTGATGCAGAAAAAGCTGATTTGGTGATATTAAATACTTGTCATATTAGAGAGAAGGCAGCAGAAAAGCTTTACTCAGAGCTTGGAAGGATTCATTCATCACAAAAAAATAAAGAAATGACCATAGTGGTGGCTGGGTGTGTAGCACAAGCAGAAGGAGAAGAAGTGTTCAGAAGGGCTCCTTTTGTTGATATTGTTGTTGGTCCGCAGAGTATTGCTGCTTTACCGGAGTTGATAGTCAAAGCAAGTAGAAGTAAAGGTCATGTAATAAATACTGATTTTCCTGAAGTTGCGAAGTTTGATAAATTGCCAGACGAATGTTATGGTAATAATCAAGGGTCTTCTTCGTTTCTTGCTATACAAGAAGGTTGTGATAAATTTTGTACGTTTTGTGTGGTGCCTTACACTCGCGGGGCTGAGTATTCACGACCAGTAAATGAAATATTCCGCGAAACATTGAAGTTAGTTGCAAATGGAGCAAAGGAAATTACTTTGCTTGGTCAGAACGTCAATGCTTATCATGGGGAGTGCGAAGGAGAAGTGTGGGATTTAGGAAAATTAATTAGTTACATTGCTAAAATTGAGAAGCTAGAGAGGATTCGTTATACAACTTCTCATCCAAGAGATATGCATGAATCTCTCTACTTGGCACATGCGGAGGAATCAAAACTCATGCCGTTTGTTCATCTACCTGTGCAATCAGGTTCGAATAAAATATTGCACGCAATGAACAGAAAGCATACGGCAGAGGAGTATTTGGAAATAATAGACAGATTGTGCAAATTGAAACCTAAAATTGAATTTTGTTCTGATTTTATCGTTGGTTTTCCTGGAGAAACTGAAAAAGATTTTGAAGAAACTATGAAATTAGTAGAAAAAGTAAAATATGCTCAGGCTTATAGTTTTAAATATAGCCCAAGACCAGGTACACCGGGAGCAGAAAGAAAAGATCAAGTAACAGAAGAGGTTAAAACAGAGCGCCTTCTTCGATTACAGGAATTAATTAGCAAGCAACAACTTGAATTTAATCAGAGTATGGTGGGGAAAACTATTCCTGTTTTGTTCAGCGATAAAAAAGGTAAACACCACAATCAAATTATTGGTAAAAGCACGTATATGCAATCAGTATGCGTTGATGACCCTGATGATGAATACAAAGATAAAATAGTAAATGTAAGGATATTGGAAGCTCGGCAAAATAGTTTATTGGGATGCGCTGTCTAATAGAAGATGGTTTCTATGAAGAAAAAACGCTTCTATGTTGCTATTGTTTAAAGTTTTTCAGTTACTTAAGCTAATAATACTCAAAGAGCTATATTCCTTTATTCTACAAGTGCAAGAAGCCTTATCTATATAACTTCCAGGACTATTAGCTGTTTTTGGTCCCCATTTAAGGTGTGACTTTTTAATCTCTCCAGAATCATTGTATTCATAAAAACGTGAGCTCCAAGTAGGATTGTTTCTACTATTGCTTTTACTGGTATCATGAAATTTCTGATAAGGCCAATTGTTATTGTTTCTGTTCATCTTCAACTTAAGTAAATAAATCTGATCAATTAATATCTTGTACACGACAATGTCAATACCTTTTTATGTTTATAGAAATAGAGTTTTTGAATTTGTAATTTTCTGGAAAGCTCTATATTCTTTGATTTTATCCAGTTAAAATGAACATGAAGCATTATCCTGATACAAGCAGTAGTCCTGATTTTTCATTACTAGAAAAGGAAATCATAAAATTTTGGCAGGAAAATAAAATTTTTGAGCAGTCAGTCAAGAAACGTTCCAAGGATCATTGTTTTGTATTTTATGATGGGCCTCCGTTTGCAAATGGACTTCCGCATTACGGACACTTACTTACTGGTTTCATCAAAGATGCATTTGCAAGATATCAAACTATGCTGCAAAAAAGAGTTGAACGTAGATTTGGTTGGGATTGTCATGGACTGCCAGCTGAGATGGGCGCAGAAAAGGAGCTTGGAATATCTGGCAGAACTGAGATAGAAAAATTCGGGATTAAGAAATTCAATAATCACTGCCGTACTTCTGTGATGAAATTTTCATCAGAATGGGAGAAGTATGTAAATAGACAAGCAAGATGGGTAGATTTTCACAATGACTATAAGACTATGGATAAGTCATTCATGGAGTCGGTCATGTGGGCATTTAAGCAGCTTTATGATAAAGGTCTGGTGTATGAATCAATACGCGTTGTTCCCTATAGCTGGGCGTGCGAAACTCCACTCTCTAATTTTGAAACAAGGCTTGATAATGCATATAGAGAAAAAATTAGCAAAGCTGTAACTGTTGCTTTTGAACTTTTAGAAAATCCAAAGCAATTTAAACAAAAATGTAGATTACTTGCTTGGACTACAACGCCTTGGACGTTGCCGAGCAATCTTGCACTGGCAGTAGGGGAGGATATTGAGTATTGTATGGTGTTAGTAAATGGTGAAGTCTGCATCTTTGCTGAAAGTTATTTAGAGAAATTTGTCAGCCACTGTGAACAAAGCAATATTCAATATGAAAACTGTAATACAAAACTTAAAGCGAGTGATCTTGCAGGTCTTTCCTATAAACCACTGTTTGATTACTTTAAAGATACAAAGAATGCGTTCCGTGTTTTCATTGCTGATTATGTTACAGCAGAAGACGGCACTGGTGTCGTGCACACTGCTCCTGGATTTGGTGAAGAAGATTTTTACCTTTGCCAAAGCCATGATATTCGAGCTGTTTGTCCAATTGATAACGGTGGGAAATTTACTGCAGAAGTTTCAGATTTAACAGGAGTTCATGTTTTTGATGCCAATGATACAGTAATAAAAAAATTAAAAGAGCAGGGGAGTTGGTTTAAGACTGAGCAACATATTCATAATTATCCTCACTGCTGGAGAACTGATACTCCCTTGATCTATCGCACTATGCCTTCTTGGTACGTTGCTGTGACAAAGTTTAAGGGAAGAATGACAGAGCTAAATAAGAGAGTTAATTGGATGCCAAATCATATAAGAGATGGTCAATTTGGAAAATGGCTTGAAGGAGCGCATGACTGGTCTATTTCACGCAATCGATTTTGGGGTACGCCAATTCCTGTGTGGAAATCAGATGATGCAAAATATCCAAGAGTGGATGTATATGGTTCGATAGCAGAACTAGAGCGAGATTTTAATGTTAAAATAGATGACTTGCACAGACCATTTATCGATACTTTGATAAGACCAAATCCTGATGATCCAACAGGAAAATCAGTTATGCGTCGTGTGCCTGATGTGTTTGATTGTTGGTTTGAGTCTGGCTCGATGCCGTTCGCGCAAGTTCACTATCCGTTTGAAAATAAAGAATGGTTCGAGAAAAATTTCCCTGCGGATTTTATCACTGAATATATAGCACAAACAAGAGGATGGTTCTATACGCTTTTTGTGCTTTCCACTGCTTTATTTGATAGTGAGCCATTTAAGAATTGCATATGCCACGGTGTGGTTCTTGACGTGAAAGGTCAGAAATTATCCAAGCGTTTAAATAATTATGCAGATCCAATGGAGGTTTTTGACAAATGTGGTTCTGATGCGCTGCGTTTTCTTATGCTATCTGGTTCCATTGTTTGCGGTGGTAATTTACTACTCGACAAAGAAGGAAAATCGATACGAGATATTCTGAAGGACGTAATAAAACCTATTTGGAATAGTTATCACTTTTTTACCATGTATGCAAATGCAGATGGAATTAGAGCTGAGGTTTGTAAAGATTATCAGAGTACCATTGATCGCTACATGATTTCCAAATGTTTTGAAGCTGTGGAAAGTATACAAGCTTCTATGAACAACTATAATTCCCAAGAGGCTTGTAAAACCCTGATGAATTTCTTTGAAGTGTTAAATAATTGGTATATTCGTCGTAGTCGTGAGCGTTTTTGGAAAAATGATTTAGATCAAGACAAAACTGATGCTTATAATGTTCTATACACAGTTTTTTATTACATACTACGGGCTGCAGCTCCTTTGTTGCCACTCATAACAGAGACTATATGGCAAGGGCTTGAGTACAAAGAAACATCTGTTCATTTGGCTGATTTTCCACAATCAGATAGATATGACAGTGAACTCATTGCCAAGATGGATTTGGTAAGAGAGATATGTAACTCTGCATTATCCATCAGAAATACGTTTAACATGCGCATCAGGCAGCCACTTGGCAGTATGACCATTTATCATAGGTCTTCCTGCGATTTCCTTAAAAATGAATATCAAGAGATAATAAGAGATGAGGTGAATGTAAAAGAACTAGAAATAGTAAGTGATTTGAAAGAAGTTGCGTCACTAGAGCTAAAACTAAATTTTCCGCTACTTGGTAAGAAGGTTGCAGATAAAATCAAGAAACTAGTTCAATATGTCAAAGAAGAAAAGTGGAGACAAATTGAGAATGAGCAAATATTTCTGGGAGATGAAACAGAGAGCTATACTATAGAAAAAGGTGAGTATGAACTATTATTAAAAGCAAATAGTGAATATTCTTCTGTATTTGATAACAATAAAGGGATTGTTGTTCTGAGTACTGAGCTCAATGATGAACTAATTCTAGAAGGACTCGCAAGAGATGTTGTGAGGCTTATTCAAGAAACTAGAAAACAAGCTGATTTCCATATATCAGATAGAATCAGAGTAATAATTAAAGCAGAAGATGAGAAAATTAAGGAAGCAATAACTACATGGAATAAATATATAAAAGAACAGACCCTTGCCTTATCTTTGGATACTAATAAAGAGATCGAGGCCGATTTCTATTCTAAAGAATATCAAGATTTGATAGTTGGTATTAAGTTAATAAAGTTGCAAAGTTAGTAATATTTATGATATACTGAGACTGCTTTAGGTAGGTTTGTAGTATGAATCAGATTGTTGCAGATGATTGTAAAGAAATTGTTGATTTAAATAACAATAATGATGATTTAGATAAAGTACAATCTATTTCCAATGTTGCTTTGGAAGAGGAAGAAGAGTTTTTTGATGCTATGGAAGATGTTTCTAATGTAGAAGAAGGGAATGATTTAGGTGTTGTTACTTCAGAAGAGAGAGAATTTATTTCTGATTTAGAGGAAGTGGAAGAATTCTTTGATAGCAAGGCTGCTACTTTTGATATTCCACTCAGTATATTTCATTATAAAGATTACAACTCTGACTTTTTTACCTCTTGGTATAATATGTCAAGCAAAATATTGAAAGAGATAAACAGAGCTTGCCCAGAGAAGAAAGTATTAAATTTAGCTCTGTCAGTTTTAATGCTTCCTTATATTGCTTTTACTGCAATGGGGTTAGTCATATATAGTAGATTTAAAGCAGACAGCAAGACACAAGCTGATGTAGGTGAAGATAAGACACAAAAGAGTGAGGCAAGTGTACCAAAAAGACTGGCATATGGCGTTCTTGCTGCAATAGCAATTTTTGTTAATGTGGCTGTGCTAACAGCCTTAGTTATTCCTGCAACAGTTGCTTTGGCTACTTTTTATCTTTTAAATAGAGAGTTAGTCCATTCTTTAGTTACTGTTCTTAAAATAAGTACGGGGCAGTATTCTAATAAGCACCACAATATTGAGGTATCTTTTCATGAAACAGAAGTTCCTGAGCCAAGCATTGAATATGATATGGAAATAAAGTTTCCACCGCAATTTAAACAATTACTTAGAGATTTATGCGATAATGAAAATAATCAGTGGTTTAGTGTAACGCGGGATTCAGAGCGCAATATCGTACTGAAATTGTCAACTAACATCAATTTAAAAAATGGTCTTAAGCCCTTACATAGTGAAATCAAGAATGTGCTTGCAACTTCGATTCAAGAATGCGCAAGAACTATGGAAAAGCTGATGAAGCTAGAAAAGAAAGATATTACACATGATAAACTGAAGGAATTGTTGAACGAATTCAGGCTGAAAGTTGTAGATAGTATAGGCCATCAATTGACAACTCATTTGATAGAAAATGCTTATCAAGTTGCCTTCATACAAGCAATTAAGTTTCAGCAAAATAGACGGGGAGAAGATTTTTCACTGGAGGATGAGCTAAAAAATACTTTAGTGAAACAGAAATTAGAAAGTCAAGGTAAGGAATTACCAAATGAGAAAGAGATGATAATAGGAGATATAAAAAAACTGAAAAATAAAGAGGCACTTGATTTAGCTGATGAAGATGATCGATTAGAAGCATTGGGAAAAGTAGGTGGGATAACAAGAGATATAAGTGATGATGCACTTCCTGTATTTAAAGCAGAGTGGGAACGACTTAAAGAAGAAGGGAAAATAGCTAAGAGTACAATCATTGATGTTTATAAGGATATATATCCTCAAGAAACGAAGAAAGCTCTAGATAACACTAAAAGAGAGATTGAGTGTTTAAAAAAAGAAGGACAGGAAAGATATATTAGGATACATGCAAAATTGAAAGGAATGTACGAGATTATAAAAAAGAATAGCTTAGCGGAGGGTAATTTAAAAAGAAGATTAGAAGGTCTTTTTAAGTTCGAGTATGATAATCAAGAGGTTAAGCAAAGGCTAGTAAAATCAGTAATGAGAAAAGCCAAAGATAAGTTAAGCCGATTAGGTATATTAAGCCTGATAGAGGAGCAGTTTGTAAATTTAGAAAACAAGATAAAAGCTTCTTTAAGTGAAGAAGCTTTAGATGAAGTGAATGATTTTATAGCAAAGATGTATTTAGAAATAACGAAACGTAAAACGCAAGATTTGTTTAAAAGTCAAGCAAAGGGTATAGAGAATTCATGTAAGCTGTTAGAGGAAAAGGAGCCGGATTTAGTACAGAGGATTAATGTGCACCGAGTGAAAATTGCAGAATGCTTAGATCAACCTATATCGTTAAGAGAAGTAATAGAAGAAAGTGAGGATTTAAATAAGTACTTAGAAGATGAGCGAAAGAGAAAAGGAGAAAAGCATCCAAGTACAAAATTAATAGAGAAGCATTTGCAAAATAACCAAGAAATTCTAAAAGCATTAAAACAGTTAGAATTAGAAAAAGAAGGATTGTTGATAAATAAAAAAACAAAAAATGATTATAGAGAAGAACTAGAATCTCGTGAAAAAATAAAATTTGCAATAATAGAAGATGATTTACTGAAGGCGTTCGAGCATGAAACTTTTAACGAAGAAGCAATTAAGAAGTTACTAGAGAGAGCAGAACTTGAGTACTATTTGGCAGAAAAGTGCATAAAAAGTCCTGTGATTAAGACAAAAGACAATATCAAACATTTTTGTCAAGATTTATTGTCTCCTTTAATAAATAGGTTGGTGGAAAATATAGTAAATAATGTACCAAAAAGTGATAAGAGTTCATGGCTGCAGCCTATAAAAGCTATTAGGACAGGCTTGGGATATATTCAAACAGGTCTTGCCGTTGCAATGCGTGGGGATAAGAGCACAGAAGGAAAAGCGTTGAGTGTGGCACATGATACTCATAAGGAAGTAGAAACATTTCTTCAACATTTTCAATCAAGTTATGAGGAAGTAGGAGTTTTTTTTGGTAATTTATTTTCTGATGATGGAACGACATTTAAAAATGATGTATGGCCTAAAGTAGAAGAGCATTTGCATGGAATGTGGGATAGGTTTTTCAAGGATATTGAATTCAAGATAGGAAATAAATTGGATGAAGTAAACGTGACACAGCAAAATCAGGAAACGGCGATTACGGCTTAATGATGAGCTCTCAAAGTTCCTTCAGTATTTTCACACACTAAGTTGACTATCATATTTGATTCTTTTTGGATTTCCTCTTCAGTTAAAGTGTGAGTTGGAGAGCAGAAAGTAACTGAAAATGCTATAGACATCTTATTCGATTCTATATTGTTTCCATGATATACATCAAATATCAAAACTTCTGTGATGAGCTCTGAGCTTTTTTTCACCATATTGATTATACTGCCTGCTGCTACATCTTTATTTACAATAAATGCAAAGTCGCGTTTTACACTTTGATATTTATAATCGATAAATTTTTTTCTACTTATAGGTAAATTTTCGATATTTTCTAATATCAACTCAAAGCCTACAATTTTTTGTTTGATGTTAAAAAAATCCAATATACTCGGATGCAATTCTCCAAAATAACCAACTATTTTGCTTCTAAAAGATAAGGAGCCTGATTTTCCTGGGTGATAATATTCTTTTTCTGCTCTCTCTATTGCTAAATTATCACAATTGACATTAAAAAGTTCCAAAGCTGTTATGAGGTCAGCCTTTGCGTCAAAAATATCTACTTTTCTATCAGTGTTATAGTGGTTTTTCGGCGAATTATTTCCTGATCTAATTCCACTTAAAACGTACTTAAACTGAGCCTCACCATTATAAATTGGTCCAATTTCAAAAATTGCGAGATCAGATATCCCGTGAGCAATATTATCTGCAGTGACTTGCAACAAATTTGGTATGACACTTGGCCTCATTATATTGAAGTTATTATTAAATGGATTATCGATAATGAATAACTTATTCAAATAACCAAACTTTTCAGCTATTGATTCACTCATAAAAGACCAAGTTATCACTTCATGAAATCCTCTGCTTGTCATTAAAATGCGCAAATCATCTTGTGTCTCTTCTTCTACTGTAACGTCTTCTGCTAGTTGCTCTTCCTTTATTTTATCATAGCCGTATATTCTTACTGCCTCTTCAACTAGGTCAGCAGGTATTTTTATGTCTGGTCTCCAGCTTGGTACTTGTATATTCCAATTACCTTCGGTTTTTTTATCGATACTAAACCCTAGCTTTGTTAAAATATCGAATAGCTCATTAGGTGATGCAGATACACTTCCAAGTTTGTTTGCATCTTGATAATCAAAATTTATCTTGGTATCAGCCTTATTCAAATTGCCAGCAGACACTATGCTTGACACTTCTCCGCCACATAAATCCAAAATCATTTTGGCTGCAAGATTCAGCCCATCAAGAATGAATCCATGATCAACTGAGCGTGCAAACCTGTAACTTGAGTCTGTGGAGATGCTGAGCTGCCTTGAAGATTTAGTGATAGAGATGGGGTCAAACCAAGCAGACTCTAAAAAGATATCAGTAGTCTCAAGAGTGCATTCACTGTACTTACTGCCCATAATTCCAGCAATTGCATGAACATTTTTATTATCAGAAATAACTCTTATGTCTTTGTTTAATAAGTACTCTTTATCATTTAAACCAATAAATTTTTCTTCGTCATTTGCTTTGCGTACTATGAGCTCTCCTTCTATTTTTTTTGCATCATACGCGTGCATCGGGCGCCCGAAAGATATCATAATGTAATTAGTAATATCAACTATTGCAGAAATGGAGCGCATTCCTATCGATTCCAGACTATCTTTTAGCCATTTTGGACTCTCTTTATTTTTTACATTAGTGATATATGCTCCACTAATAAAACTCTCCCCATCGATGACTTTGACGTTTATTAGTGAGTTCATAGAAGCGGTAAGTTGTGGAATGGTTAAAGTCTTTAACGTTCCAATTCCAGTTGCTGCTAGATCACGTGCTATTCCATAAACACCTAAGCAATCTCCACGGTTTGGAGTGATGTTTATGTCAATTACAGGATCGCAATTGAAAAATTTATCTCCTGTTTTATAATCATCAGAAAGCTCGATTATTCCTTCACTTTCATCTTGAGTCAGCGAAAGCTCAGAGGCAGAGCAGAGCATCCCTTCACTTAGCACTCCTCTTATTTTTGTAGGCTTAATTGTAAAGTTGCTTTCTGGCAATGTGCTACCAAGAGATGCAAGTACAGTCTTCATGCCTTCTTTAACATTTTTTGCTCCGCAGACTATCTGCAGAACTTTACTTCTATCATTTACTCTACATAATTTTAATTTATCAGCATTTGGATGAGGTGCAACTTCTAATACTTCTGCAACAACAAACCCGGCCAATCTGGAATTGTCGATCACATTCTCTACTTCCAACCCTATGTGAGTTAATTTATCAGTAATTTCCTCTAAATTAGCATTGGTTTCTAAGTACTCTAATAACCAAGATAATGTGAACTTCATTTATCTAACAAGAAACAAAAATTCATTGTAATGTAAAATGTGATGTTTTTAAAGTTTGTTGTAATAAGTGGCTTCTATATTCCAAGAAACAACAGAGAAGCCTACTCTTTCTATAAAGAAAGAATTTTCTTTATATCACCTTTGCAGTCCATTTCCATGCAGAGTTGAATGTTCATATTGTGATCATCTATATGGAAATTATAAATGTAAGCATCACCAGTGAAATTTCCTATAACATCATGGCTTTCATTTAGCATTTCACCTGCCATGTGGAAAAGACCAGTGTCTGAGTTAGAAGAATAATCTGTAAACTTGATGTACCCGTTACCACATTCCTGTTCTAAATTTAAAGGTGGATTAGTAAAATCTATTTCGTTCATAATTGCCTCATATTAAAACTAAATTATAGTTAAAATAAGATGTTAAGTCAAGAATTTAGAATAAGATTGGTAGCTGACTATAATTTGCATTTTAATTGTATATTTTGTTAATATGTTAATGCTATAATAATACAGAGCTCCTTATCTTAATTCTTGACTTTATTTTATAAAATTTATACTTTATTTACTGCTGCAGTTTAAGTATACAGGGTCAAAATGGCGTTAAATCCGCTAGAACAATTTAAAGTATATACAATAATAGAACTACCAAAATTATTTGGGTATGACATAAACTTTACCAACTCATCTCTTTTTATGATGATCTCGGTGATATTAATGGTACTGTTTTTGCTCCTTGGAATAAGAAAAGGTGCAGTAATACCAGGATATTTGCAAGCTGCAGTTGAATATGTATATGATTTTGTTGTTTCAATAATAGAAAGTAACACTGGAAGCAAAGGTTTGGAGCACATTCCTTTGATATTTACAGTATTTATTTTCATTTTATCGTGTAATTTAGTTGGTGTTCTTCCTTATAGTTTCACAGTTACAAGTCATGTGATAGTTACCTTCGCTTTATCAATGGTGGTTTTTACTTATATAACGATTGTTGGGTTTAAAGAAAGAGGAGTAGAATTTTTACGCATATTGCTACCAAAAGGAACTCCTTCGTGGCTTGCACCTATAATCATCATTATTAAATTATTTGCTTATTTAGTAAGACCGATTAGTTTATCAATAAGGCTTGCAGCAAATATGATTGCGGGTCATACAATCATCAAAGTGATAGCAGGATTCGTCATAAATATGAACATATTTTTTACACCTGCACCTTTTTTGTTTATAATTGCACTAATAGGATTTGAAGTATTTGTTGCAGTTTTGCAAGCTTATATATTTACTATATTAACATGTGTATATTTGTCAGATGCAGTAAAGTAATTGACTTCCTTGCAGAATATTTTACAATTATATTATAAAGAAATAGTTAAAGGTAATATATGGATTTAGTGGCTTTAAAATTTATAGCAATTGGTTTGGCTGTATTTGGAATGCTCGGTGCTGGTTTAGGTATAGCTAATATCTTCTCTGCTATGTTAAATGGGATTGCGAGAAATCCTGAGTCAGAAGGTAAAATGAAAAGTTACGTTTATATTGGTGCTGCCATGGTTGAAATCATGGGGTTGCTTGCGTTTGTACTTGCAATGTTATTAATATTTGCTGCTTAACAGATGCCACAGCTTGATGTTTCAACTTTCTCTTCTCAAATTTTTTGGTTTTTAATTTTTTTCTCTTCACTTTTTTTTGTAGTGAGTTGTTTGTTTTTACCGAAGTTAGATGAAATAATAAGCACTAGAAGTAAAGAAGTGTTAGATTCATTTAATAGTTCTATTCACCTTTTAAGACTTACAGAAGAGCAAATTGCCAAGTATAATGCAGCTTTAAATCAAGCTAGAGTACGGGCAAAAAAAATCATAGATGATGCATTTGCTCAAGTAGAAGAAATGAGAGCGAATGTTAAGGATATATTGGAAGAGGAAGACAAGAAGATGATTAAACTTGTTGAAGAAAAGGTAGTACAATTTAAATCTAAGTATATTAGTGAATTAAAACAAATGGCTACTAGTATTGCTTTGATTTACTATACTAAGTTAGCTAATTCTGAGATTGAAGAGGAATTTGTTGCTGATTTGGTATCCAAAGAATTTTAGGGTTTTTATGTCTACATTACTAGTTATAAGCCTTGCTTTTTTAGTAGGTTTTATCCTCTCATATAAATTGCTAAGGAAGATAATAAAAAACGCGCTTAACAATAAACGTAACAAAAGCAAGTTTTCAAGTGAAGAAACTGAAAAATTCAGAAAAGATATGTTGGAGTATTACAAAAAATCTTCTGAAAAATACAAAAGATTAGATGCAGAAGTTAACAAAATGATGAATGAAGCACTTGATAAGGCTAATAGTATTATTAAGCATAATAGACAGCAACTCGATCAAACGTTAGATGAAAATTCCCATTCTAATTTGAAGAAAGTTACTGACCAAGTTGAAAAAGCTCTTGGGGATTTACAAGCTAACACAGCGAGTATAGCTGCTGATGCTATAAAAAAAATAATGCATGAACGTAAAGATGATAAGCGTAGTAGTGAGGTTATATCTTCGTTTTCACGTGACTTGAGCAAAAAGTTGCATTAAGTTTAATGCCTGTACTTCAAACTGATAATGTAGAAAAAATTAAATTTGATTCTAGTTTATGCAAAGAACAAGAGAAACTTTTCTACTATAGGTTTAATATAATTCCTTGGCAAAAATTAAATGATACTACTTTTTTTATGGTTGAAGACATAAGCCAAGATATCAACCTTTGGGTCGAATCTCATTACGGTATTGAATATGTATTGATAAAAGTAGATAGCAAACAGATTTTAAATCTTCTTAACTCACACTTTGGTATTTCAGAATTCGCAAGTAACTACTTATATTATAAGAATCCTAATTTTTCAGCTAAAAGCATTAGGCTCAGTTCAATCTTTTTTTCCTCTTTCTTTGTTATGATTTCGACTTTAACACTGACAAAAAAATATGCATATTTTGCTTTGGTGTTGATATTTATAATCGGATGTTCTAGTTCTTTATTCAAATTTGTAACTAAAATTTTTGGCTTGCGTAAAATTTCTAACCAAAAAGCAGATTATGATAAGATGAATGAACCTATATATACTATTTTATTGCCTGCTTTTAAAGAGAATGCGGTTATAAAGCAATTGATTAAGAGCATTGAAAATTTGGATTATCCAAAATCAAAATTAGATGTAAAGCTTGTGATAGAGAGCGATGATCAAGAAATGTTGGCAGCTATAGAAAAATGCACTTTACCACAGTATTTTGAAGTAATAAAAGTACCTCATTCTCTGCCTAGAACAAAAGCTAAGTCATGCAATTATGCTATGAGCTTTGCTAGAGGAAAGTATGTGGTAATATATGATGCAGATGACAAGCCAGATCCGTTGCAGTTAAAAAAAGCACTAATTGAATTTAATAAGGGCGACGAAAAGTTGGCTTGTGTACAGGCGAAATTAAATTACTATAACTTTGGTTGCAATTTTCTTACAAAATTCTTTTCTCTCGAGTATATGAACTGGTTTCAATATTTTTTGCCTGGATTTCAAAAAATGAACATGCCAATACCTTTGGGTGGTAGCAGTAACCATTTTTCAGTGGAAATTTTAAAGAAAGTGCTTTTTTGGGATGCTTACAATGTCACTGAAGACGCTGACCTTGGTTTGAGACTTGCGCAAATGGGATATAAAACCAGGATTATTGATTCAGAAACATTGGAAGAATCACCAACTACTGTGTTTGCTTGGATCAAACAAAGAGCACGCTGGATTAAAGGTTATATGCAAACTTACATTGTTCACTTAAAAAATATAAAATTACTTTTTAAGCACACTGGACTCAAAGGAATTTTGCTATTAAACCTTTTTGTTGGTTCCTCAGCTTTGATGTTTTTTATGACTCCTTTTTTGTTGCTTTCATTGGTGCTGACTCAAATTTTGAATGAATTATTCTTATATTATTTTATAATAGTATACGGTATTAACTTGATTTTTTTGATAATAGCTATCAGACAACAAAAAATGCCTTTTTATTTTTATATAGTATCAATATTTTTTCCCGTCTATAGTCTACTACATAGCGTTGCAGCTTTTCTCGCTTTGTGGGAATTTGTTATTCACCCTCAGCAATGGAATAAAACTCAGCATGGATTATGGAAGCAAAACCTGTAGCTATTTGGCTTTTTCTCTGCTCTCTCATGGTGATTTGCATGGTGGGAATTGGTGGATTTACCAGACTTTCAAAAGCAGGATTGTCAATCACGGAATGGAAACCAATTACCGGAACATTGCCACCGCTGAGTGAACAAGACTGGCTAAAAGAAAAATCAAAATATGAAGCTACACCTGAATATAAAGCATTTAATTATGGTATGAGTATGGAAGAGTTTCGCACCATATACTTAATAGAATATGTGCACAGGTTAATTGCAAGGCTGACAGGTTTAGTTTTTATCTTACCATTTATATACTTTACACTAAAAAAAAGAATACCTAAAAATGCAGTAGTAAGGTTATCTACAGCACTATTATTTGGAATTTTACAAGCTTTTGCTGGTTGGTATATGGTTAAAAGCGGTTTGGTATCTAATCCTCATGTTAGTCACTATAAGCTCGCACTTCACTTACTGATTGCATTGGTTATTTTTGCATTATTGTCATATCAATTTTTTGATTACCAAATCAAACCAAAACAGATAATTAAAATTAATAGTAACATTACATGTTACATATGGATAATTTTAATCCTAGTTACAATACAAATAATCTTCGGTGCATTTGTTGCAGGGCTAAATGCTGGTTTAATTTACAATACCTTTCCACTAATGGATGGACAAATTGTTCCGGAAGATTTATTTTTCTTACAGCCTACATGGCTCAATATCTTTGAAAATAGAGTAACAGTGCAATTCATACACCGGGCATTGGCATTGCTGATATTAGTTCTGACAGCAATACTCACAATAAAAAATGCCAGTGTAAAACCAGTATATATTATGCTACTCTCCGTCATTATTCAGGTAATTTTAGGAGTAGTCACTTTGTTGCTGCATATACCAATGGCCATTGCCATAGCCCATCAAATGTTTTCATTTATCTTATTTGGGTCAGGTTTATATTGCTTGTGTTATTTAAGAAAGCAGATCTAATACCAAATCACCAGCCTGTACATTTTTCCCCTCTGTAACAGGGATATTTTTTATCACCATTTCTGATTCAGCACATATGATATTTTCCATTTTCATTGCCTCCACAACAAAGAGAGGTTGTCCTATTTCTACCTGATCTCCAGCATTTACGTGTAATTTAACTAATAAACCAGATATTGGAGATTTCACAGTGTCTACTGAAATCCCTTCTGTTTTGTTGTTTAGCATTAATTTGCTTAGTTTAGCTACATGAGGTTTCAATACACAACATTTAGCTTTCATACCTGCGTGTCTTATAAAGTATTTGCTGCCTTGCCTTTCTATTTTAAGTGCTATATTGGTATCATCATTAATTGTTATATATAACAACCTGTAACTTAGTTTCCACTTACCTACCACGGAGTATTTATTGTGGTTATATACTGTTGTTAATGTGTTATCTTGATATTTTGCATTTACGGAGTACTCATTATCGTCTATTTTCACTATGAATGCTTCATCTATTGACTTACTGTAATACTTTCCCTCATTTTCTAAGTGAACATACAGTGCAGCAAAAATAAATATTTTAATATATTCCTCTGTGATAAAATCGCCTTGAAACCCACTGGGATAATGGTCTGGAATGAATCTTGTGTGGAGTTTTGCTGCAATAAAGTTTGGATGATGGAAAATGGATTCTAGAAATTCTATATTATTTGTTACTCCTTCTATATAACATTCAGACAATGCTTTTTGCATTCTGCTGATTGCTTCTATTCTATCTTTTCCATAGGTTATAATTTTTGCAATCATTGAGTCGTAGAACATGCTGATTTCTGAACCGCTAGCTACTCCATCATCTATTCTTACATCATCCGGTTTGTCGTAATATTTGATTCTTCCGCTGGAAGGAAAAAATTTCTTTGATGGGTCTTCAGCACAAATTCTACTTTCTATTGCAGAACCAGTAAGTTTAATATCATCCTGATTGAATCTCAATTTTTCTCCACAGGAAGTTCTAATCATTTCTTCTACTATGTCTATTCCAGTTATAAATTCTGTTACTGGATGCTCAACTTGTAATCTCGTATTTACCTCAAGAAAATAGAAGTTTTGGTCTTTATCTACAACAAACTCGACAGTACCTGCTGAAAAATAACCAACTTGCTTTGCCAAAGAAACACATTGGGCATACATTTTTTGTCTTACTTCTTCACTAATAAATGGACTTGGAGTTTCTTCCATTATTTTCTGGTTATTCCTTTGTATCGAGCATTCCCTCTCTCCAAGACACACTATATTGCCATATTTATCTGCTATGATTTGTATTTCAATGTGTCTTGGCAGCTCTATATATTTCTCTATAAAAATACTGCCATCTTTAAAACTTTTCTCTGCTTCATTTGTTGCTGATGTAAATGCTAGTTCAATTTCTTTTTTGGAATATACAATTCGCATTCCTTTGCCACCACCACCTGATGCAGCTTTGAGCATAACGGGAAAACCAATCTCTTCAGCAACGATGTCTGCGTGGGCAGCATCTTCGATCTTACCCATATATCCTGGCACTACATTTACTCCAGCTTTTCTTGCCTCTTCTTTTGCCGTTATTTTATTGGCTGTAACTTCTATTGTTTCTGCACTTGGACCAATGAAATCTATGTTATGTTTTTCCAGAGCACGGGGAAAACCTGGATTTTCTGCTAAAAACCCATAGCCAGGATGAACCGCTTCAGCACCTGTTTCAACTGCCACCTCGCATATTTTTTCAATATTTAAATAACTCAGGCAAGAAGGTGAAGGACCAATGTACTTCGACTCATCTGCTTGCCTTACATGCACAGAATTTACATCTGCATCTGAATATACGCATACACAAGATATACCCATCTTGCGCGCAGTTTTGATTATCCTGCAAGCAATCTCTCCTCTATTTGCTATTAAAATTTTACTATACTTCTTTCTTATCATCTTATCAGTATACTTTCTTAAGTTAAGAAAGTAAATTTCTATATTATTCCTTGCAAGTACTTCATGTTGGGGCTAAACCACTATCTACAAGTTGCATAACATCAGGATCTGTCAATGTAGTACTTTCGTTATTCAAGCTATATATCTCGTTACATGCCTTAAATAACAGATATGAAGATCCTCCAGAAGCTATTGTTGCTATTGAAGCCAATGCAAGAGATTGAGAAGCCGAAAATAGAAGATACAAAGATATACACATAGCGATAGCACACACTATAGCCCCTACTATGTATAAGCATAGATGAAACTTTTTACTACATATAAAGCTGCATTTTATGCCTGCAATTTGCTTAACTTCCTTCCGCTCTGCAGGGTCCAAGAAATAAAGGGGTGATACTACCTTCTTCCCGTCATCCTTAATATAGCTTTTATCGAGGAGTGCTTCCTTAATATATTTCTTATTGTTCTCAAATTCCTTTTTTAAGCTTTTTACTTTCTCCCAATCTTTAGCTTCTTTTGCTTTCTTGACTCTGCTCTCAGTATCTTCTTCTAAATACTCTATAATCTCTTTTAACGCAGGTAACAGAATTCCTTTACTTGCTGCTATATGAAATGGGTTTCCATTTTCATCAATTCTATGCTTAGCTACACAAGCAACTCTTTTCTTGCAAGCTTCAATAAATTTATTTTCATCCTCTTTTGTTATAACTCCTCTTGCAATTTCAAATAAATTATCCATATACACACCTCACTGCATTCACTAATGTTAAATTATACAATGCAGTTTATTAAAAATAAATGTAAATTAATCTTTCAAATTTACTATAGTTCCACGTTGTTGCAAGTACAAATTTTAGTTATCATCGGTTACGTTATCACAATAGACAAATATGCCAGGTATAGTTACTAGATTCGCTCCATCACCAACAGGATTTTTACATATTGGAGGAGCTCGTACTGCGTTATTTAATTGGCTCTATGCGCAGCGTCATGGTGGGGAGTTTTTGCTAAGGATTGAAGACACTGACAGAAAACGTTCAACACAAGAAGCAATTGATGCAATAATGGATGGGCTAAAATGGCTTGGAATAAACTATGATGGAGAAATAATATACCAATCGAGAAGAATAGCTAGACATATTGAAGTTACAAATCTTTTAGTTGAAAAGGGTAGGGCGTATCACTGTTACTGCCCTGAAGATGAAGTTGCAGAAAAAAAAGCAAAAGCAAGAGAGGAAGGAAAAATATATAAGCATAAGTGTACTCATTCAACATCAAATGCAAAGCCTGTTATACGTTTCAAAGTGCCAGACTCAGAAGATATTGTTGTTGACGATAAAATATACGGCCAAATTACAATAAGTAGCGACCAGCTTGATGACATAGTAATCTTGCGCTCTGACAATACTCCAACATATATTTTTGCTGTAGTGGTTGATGACCATGATGCTGGAATAACCGATATTATACGTGGCTCTGATCATCTCACTAATACCTTCAAGCAATTACTAATATACCAAGCTCTTGATTTTGATGTCCCACGCTTTGCACACGTACCGCTTATTCATGGAGAAGATGGGAATAAGCTATCTAAAAGACATGGTGCAACAAGTGTTTGCGATTATGAAAAGATGGGAATATTGCCACAGGCAATGCGTAATTACTTGCTAAGACTTGGCTGGAGTCATGGCAACGATGAGATTATTAGCGATGAGCAAGCAATAGAGTGGTTTAATTTAGAAAGCATCGGTCGCTCACCTGCACGGCTCGATTTCAAAAAACTGGAGCATTTGAATAACCACTATATTAGTAATATGAGCAATGAAGATATTCTGACTCTAATACTTAGAGAAAATACTCTAACTGACAAAAAAAAGGGCTATTTACTGCAGGGACTGACAGAGCTGAAAAAAAGAGCAAACTGTCTGACCGAATTATTGGACTTAGCAAAATTTTATATTCAAGTTGATTTTAGTGAAGAAGCTCAGCAAATTGTGAAATCTAACCTCAATGTAATTAAGTTACTTGCATCATTTCTTTCGAGTGTAGGTAGTGAAGATTGGAATAAGAATTTTTTATCTTCTCAGATTAAGGAATTTTCAAAATTACATAATATAAAAATGAGCGATATATACCACTCATTACGCGCCCCAATAACTGGAATAATGGATGCGCCTGGAATCATTGATATCATGGTAATTCTTGGTAAAGATGAGTGTATAAAAAGATTGCAAGCAATTTAAATAAAAAATTGCTTGACAGACTCTGGTAGCTTCATTATAGTGGAAAATGAAGGTTTTTTACGATCCAAAATCTATCTTCACCTGCAGGTTTTTTCACCAAATAATCAAATTTCAGCAAAAAATATATAAGTTTATTTTTGCTAGCTCTTTATTCACATAGGAGGGTTTATGTCTAGAATTCCTGATACTTGACTTTTATTTTTAAGTTAAAAAAACAATTGGCGCCTATGGTTTTCACATTAAATCATTTTAAATTGTTAAAGTTAATACGGGCTTTTTTTGCCTTTTTTTATTGGTATTTTTTTCATATTTTATTATATCATTATACTGTGGTACCATATAGACTTCAGTTTCATGATAAGGGGAGCAGGCTCCGTCTCACTATGGAATTAAAAAATGACTATGCATAAGATCTAATGGTGTGTCTAATCTATAGATAATTTTTTGTATTGCTAAGTTAATATTTTACATATCTGTTCAGTAAAGTGGCAAAAAAGACAAGTAAATGAGTATCATGAAAGTAGCTTACACGTAGCTGTAGGAATATTCATTTTTTAAGGTAAATTAAACAGCAAATATTGTCATTCAAGTAGCTATTCCAGCTTCTATAATGTCATGCCAGTGCTCGACACTGGCATCGAGCAAAATTTATCACAAACAAGACAACATTTTCAATTAAAAAATCAGTGTCTGGGTGCTAAGATGACACCTTCATAAGGGAGCCAGCATCAGCTACTTTCATGACACTCATTTAGTTGTCTTTTCTCGTTTACCTTATTTTGCCACTCTGCTGAACAGATATTAAAATAGCAAGCCTCAAGGTCAGAAGCCTGCTATTACTTACTGGTTACTTTACATCAATTTTCTTGATGTGTTTCTCTGATTTAGGTATGGTGACATGCAATACCCCATCTAAAAAGTTGGCAGATACCTTATCTTGCTCTACATTTGTTGGAAGTTGAATAGATCTATAGAAAGAACCATAGTACCTTTCTTTGTGGTAAAACTGCTTATCTTTTGATTCATTATCACATGTTTTTTCACCCTTCACTATTAAGTTATCGCCAGATATACTAATGTCTATGCTTTCTTTAGGAATACCTGGTAACTCTAATGATAGGCAATAGCTTTCCTTTGTTTCATAAAGGTCACAAACTGGTAGTAGGCTACTGCCTCTTTTAGAAAGCTCTGGGTTCCATCCTGTAAAAAAGCTATCAAATATGTCATCAACGGCTCTTTGTAACCCTCTTACACTAAAATTATCACGATTATTGTTTTTATTTAAATGAACTATATTACTCATGTTGTACCTCCTTTTACTAATACATGCATTACATAATCACTCCACTTATTAATTTCAATCCTAAATCTAAAATTTTTTAGATGCGAAAAATTTTCCCCGTTTACTATAACTTGATTATGAGAAAAAATCTTGTTTGGATTACCACGAGTAGTTCTATAAACTAGATTAACTGTAAAAAAGGGCAAGTGTATGCAAATTTATTACTTCTCTTTCCACTTCCACAATCGAACAATTTTGAATGTTTCTTATTTGACTTGCCAACAATGAGAATTGGTATAACTGCTAGCTCCGTCTTTCAGCTATGGCATTAAACAATGACATGCATAAGATCTAATAATATGTATAATTTATAAATAATTTTTGAGGTAAATTGTGAAATTGGGCGTTAATATTGATCACGTTGCAACCCTTCGCAACGCACGTGGAGCTTCTTATCCAGATCCATTAAAAGCAGCAAAAATAGCTATTGATGCTGGAGCAGATTTTATCACCGTACACTTACGAGAAGACAGAAGGCATATCAGAGATGAGGATGTATTCAATCTAAAACAAAACATTAGCACTGAGTTAAATCTTGAAATCGCAGCTACGGAAGAAATGCTCAAAATAGCAAAAGAAGTAAAACCCTATTCGATTTGTATAGTACCAGAAAAAAGAGAAGAATTAACAACCGAAGGTGGCCTGAATATCGTGAATATGCACAGTAAACTTTCTGGTATAATAGAGGAAATGCATAGCTTTGACATAAAAGTCTCACTGTTTATCGATCCAAATATTAATCAACTAAAATATCTTGAGAAGCTAGAAAGAAAGCCTGACATAATAGAAATTCACACAGGGGATTACTGTGATAATCCATCAGAAGAAAAATTAAAACTTATTACTAACTCTGCAGAATACATTAATAAGCTAGGAATAGAATGCCACGCAGGGCATGGCATAAATTATAAACATGCCAAAAGAATAAAAGAGATACCTCACATCTCAGCTCTTAATATAGGCCATTCTTTAATCAGCGAGGCTATATTTCATGGCTTACATAGTGTAACTAAAAAGATGAAAATGACAATATCTAAGTAGCTTATACTTTCTCTTTGGTATTTAAAGTACTTGAAAGAGCTTGACTTGCTTTAAACCTTACTCTTTTCTTTTCAGGAACGGTCATAATCTCACCATTTTGAGGATTACGGCATTGTCTTTCCTTACTTATAGCAGTAGAGAATGTCCCTATTCCATGCAAACGTATTTCACCTTTACGATTTAGATCGTTCTTGATTGTTTCCATAAAAATATCATGAAGCTTACCCAAACTAGCTTTTGTTATATCTATACCTTGACTAGAGCACTCTTGACTCAGTTGGTTTACTATATCTTCTTTACTCATAAATTACCTTAATATTGAAAAATTACATAAACAGCATATTATGCTAATACCAATAGTCAACTAAATTCGTCATAAAAAGAGAAAATGTCATAAACCCTTGTAAGAACTTGTATAATATTTACAAAAAAATACCATTATGAAACAATTATCTCTTAGAAAACTGACATTTTTTCCGAGCTTTATGTTGACCATATTTCTTACGCTCAACAACACGTGAATCTCTAGTTAGGAATCCACCCTTACGTAATATAGAGTGTAGATCTTGACTTATACTACTTAAAGCTCTGCTTATTCCATGAGCTAAGGCACCTGCTTGGCCAGATAGTCCTCCACCTTTTACAGTTGCAAACACATCATACCTATCTAACATAGAAGTTACTATGAATGGCGCTTTAATCATTTGACACACTGATTCTCTTTTAAAATAAGAAATTAAATCATCTTTTTTATTAACACTAAATTTTCCACTTCCTGGCTTCATCCATACTCTTGCTACAGATTCTTTCCTTCGACCTGTGGCATATGAACGACCAAGTGAGTCAATCATTGCCTTTTTTGGCTGATCATTATTATTTATTTTCACTTTTTACTCCATTATTTCTTATTTTTACGATTTAAAGAGGCAAAATCTATTTTTTCAGGTTGCTGTCCTTGATGCTTATGTTCTGAACCAGAATAAACATACAAATTTTCAAACCGTCTACGTGCCATAGGACCATCATCAAGCATTCTTTTTACTGCCATTTTTATCACACGCTCAGGGAATTTGCCATTTAAAATATTATCTGGAGTAGTTTTCTTTAAACCACCAGAATAACCTGTATGCCTATAGTAGATTTTATCTTTAAGTTTCTTTCCAGTAAAATGTACCTTTTCTGCATTAACAATGATTACATTATCACCACAGTCCATATGAGGTGTATATTCAGGTTTATGTTTTCCACGCAATAGCATTGCTACAAATGCTGCAAGCCTTCCTACTACTAATCCTTCTGCATCTATAACAAGCCATTTTTTATCAATTTGCTTCTCTTTTAAGAAAAAAGTTTTCATATATCAATACATAACAGTAGATTATGATATACTAAGTTGCTTGATAGTGTCAACAACATTAGTTATTGATTATTAAAGTAATTTATGCTAATAACTTAAACAACATGCTAGAAAGCAAAATGTTTCGATTGATTATTATATTTGTAATTGCTTTTTGTACCATAGGTTGCTATGCAATTGATTTGGAGGAAGCTATAAGCAAAGCTATCAAAAACAGCTCAAAAATAAAGTCTCAATTTTACCAATATAAGAGTACTGAAAAACAACTAAAATCTTCTGGATTGGCTGGGTTTTTACCTGACATTAATTTACAATATAATTTCGATAGTAATTTTAATATTATTAACAATCTACAAAACTCTGGAAAACGTCTAACATTAAGTCAAAGAATAATAGATGGTGGTGGCACTTTTGCTACATTCAGCCGATCAAATCATCTTCTTAAAGCAGCAAAAATTAGATTTCAGCAATCTAAGCAAGAAGTTGCACTCAGCGCTGTGAAAGCATATGTTAATGTTTTACAAAAGGTAGAAATATTAAAACTGAGAGAACATAAAGAGCGTGTTTCTTTAGAGCATTTGTCAGCTATGAAAAAACGCTTTTCCCTTGGAGAAGTTACTAATGCTGAAGTTTTATTCGCAAAAGCAAAATTTTCATCTTCTATATCCAAAAGAGTTGATGCTGAAGGTGAGTTGAAGCTGGCTAATATTGCTTACTATCATTTAATTGGTGAAGATGCCGATAATCTTTATGAGACTAATGGTAAACTACCTTCTATACCAGAATTAAATGAATGTTTACAGTTAGCAAAAACCAATAACTTATCCCTAAAAGCAGCAATTTATAAAAAAAGGGCTGCTGGAATGGAAGTGATTGCTGAAAGTTCCAAATGGCTTCCTTCTTTGAATCTAAGCGCAAGTAAAAATTTTGGAAAGGACAATATAAAATTAGACACGTTACTAGAGAATGCGAGTGTTGTCTTTACTCTTGATATTCCGATCTTTAAAAGAGGAGTTAATACCTTTGGTGTCAGTAGAGCTAAAATGGATGCAAAACAATCCACTTACGATTATTACGAAGCAGTAAAAAATATAGAACAAGCAGTTATAAATGCTTGGAATAACGTGCTGACAGCAAAAGCTATTATTAAAGCAAGTCAAGAAGCAGAAAAAGCGGCAGCTTTAGCATTAGAAGGAGTTGATCAAGAAGTAAACTTGCATTTAAAGAGTACAACTGATCTTTTGGATACTGAAGATGAATTATTTAAAGCACGTTCCGATCTAATTCAGGCAAAAAGCAATTATGTAATTAGTGTTTACAACTTGCTTTTTATGATAAATAGTATAAACCTTTAAATTTAATGGTATGAGCGATAATCAATCTGTAAAAGATATACTAGAAGATATAAAAAAAGCTATATCGGGTAAAAATCCAAGTGGCGATAGAGCAGAAATAATAGATGAAGATGATGACGTATTATGCCTTGAAGAGGAGTACCCAGAAGACATCGAGGAAAAAGAAAATAGTGAAGAAGAGAATAATTGCCAAAGTGAGAAAATGAATAACCAATTTAATAGTTACAACTCAGAAGAGAAAAATTTGTATGATAATATCCAAATTAATAATAGCAAAGCGAGCCATCAAGTACAAAATAACGAGCATCTAATTTTAAAAGAGAATATGGAGGAAATTAAAACATTGCTTGAAAAGATGCAAAGCGAACTACGGCATAAACAACAAAAAAGAGCGGATCTTACTGTTGAAGAATTAGTTGTATCTCTTTTAAAACCTCAGCTTTCAGAGTGGCTGAATAAGTATCTACATGCATTGGTAAAAGAAGTAGTTGAAAAAGAGCTCAAAGATATAATCAATAATAAGTAGGTTATTAGTATAAATACCAGAGTAAAAACAGCTAGAGGTAGAAAGTTATCTTCAACAAGATGGCTACATCGCCATTTGAATGATCAGTATGTGCAAAAAACCAATAAGGACGGTTATAGATCGCGCTCGGCATATAAGTTAATAGAAATAGACGATAAATTTAAACTACTCCAACAAGGGCAAAAAATTATTGATCTTGGCGCTTTTCCTGGTGGATGGTCACAAGTTGCATCTAAGAAAGGAGCGAGTGTGATTGCTGTTGACATAAAACCAATAAACGCAATTAGTGGAGTAGAGTGTATACAGTGTGATATTATCAGCGAACTTGAAATTTTAAGAGAAAAATTCAAGGATCACAAATTTGATGTAATTTTATCTGATATGGCACCAGAATCTTGCGGTTTAAAATCGTTAGATCATATCAGAATTATGCTTTTATGCGAAGCAGCGCTCAATTTTGCAAAGCATTTTTTGAATCATGATGGCAAATTTGTAGTAAAAATTTTTCAAGGAGAATCTGATAAAGATTTCTGCAATGAGCTAAAAAAAATGTTCAAAACAGTAAGATACTTCAAACCAAAATCAAGTAGATCTGAATCTACAGAAATGTATTTAGTAAGTTTAGGCTTTATTGGTGGCAACTATTCTGTATAGCAGGTACTTACAGAAATGTTGACGAATCTTATCCTATTAAACTGAAGATTAATAACGCTCGCACAAAAGCCCCTTTTTCTTGTTTAAATATTTATGATAATTAATTAAATTCTTGACTTTATTACTTAGATATATAACAATTAAAGTATATTATTAATAGGAGAATTTGATATGCAAAAGTATGAAGATTTAACAGTGAGACAAAAGGAGTTATATGTTCAGTTAAAGAATGCGATAAAAGATGAACAGGATATTACTCTTACTCTTGAAGAAATTAAAAAAGAAGGCGTATTAAAAGAAGTTCTTACTACTGCACATATAACTAAAAAGTTAGAAGATGGTATAGAGTATAATCTAACACCGCTTGGCTATGCTATGAATTTCAATAATTTTGAGGAAATAATCAAAGTTATTGTAGAAGCAAGTGAAGATAAAAAAGAAGTTCTTACTACTGCAAATATAACTAAAAAGTTAGAAGGTGGTACGGAGTATAATCTAACACCGCTTGGCTATGCTATGAATTTCAATAATTTTGAGAAAAGAATCAAAGTTATTGTAGAAGCAAGTGAAGATAAAAAAGAAGTTCTTACTACTGCAAATATAACTAAAAAGTTAGAAGGTGGTACGGAGTATAATCTAACACCGCTTGGCTATGCTATGAATTTCAATAATTTTGAGAAAAGAATCAAAGTTATTGTAGAAGCAAGTGAAGATAAAAAAGAAGTTCTTACTACTGCAAATATAACTGAAAAGTTAGAAGGTGGTACGGAGTATAATCTAACACCGCTTGGCTATGCTATGAATTTCAATAATTTTGAGGAAATAATCAAAGTTATTGTAGAAGCAAGTGAAGATAAAAAAGAAGTTCTTACTACTGCAAATATAACTAAAAAGTTAGAAGGTGGTACGGAGTATAATCTAACACCGCTTGGCTATGCTATGAATTTCAATAATTTTGAGAAAATAATCAAAGTTATTGTAGAAGCAAGTGAAGATAAAAAAGAAGTTCTTACTACTGCAAATATAACTAAAAAGTTAGAAGGTGGTACGGAGTATAATCTAACACCGCTTGGCTATGCTATGAATTTCAATAATTTTGAGAAAATAATCAAAGTTATTGTAGAAGCAAGTGAAGATAAAAAAGAAGTTCTTACTACTGCAAATATAACTAAAAAGTTAGAAGGTGGTACGGAGTATAATCTAACACCGCTTGGCTATGCTATGAATTTCAATAATTTTGAGAAAAGAATCAAAGTTATTGTAGAAGCAAGTGAAGATAAAAAAGAAGTTCTTACTACTGCAAATATAACTAAAAAGTTAGAAGGTGGTACGGAGTATAATCTAACACCGCTTGGCTATGCTATGAATTTCAATAATTTTGAGAAAAGAATCAAAGTTATTGTAGAAGCAAGTGAAGATAAAAAAGAAGTTCTTACTACTGCAAATATAACTAAAAAGTTAGAAGGTGGTACGGAGTATAATCTAACACCGCTTGGCTATGCTATGAATTTCAATAATTTTGAGAAAAGAATCAAAGTTATTGTAGAAGCAAGTGAAGATAAAAAAGAAGTTCTTACTACTGCAAATATAACTAAAAAGTTAGAAGGTGGTACGGAGTATAATCTAACACCGCTTGGCTATGCTATGAATTTCAATAATTTTGAGAAAAGAATCAAAGTTATTGTAGAAGCAAGTGAAGATAAAAAAGAAGTTCTTACTACTGCAAATATAACTAAAAAGTTAGAAGGTGGTACGGAGTATAATCTAACACCGCTTGGCTATGCTATGAATTTCAATAATTTTGAGAAAAGAATCAAAGTTATTGTAGAAGCAAGTGAAGATAAAAAAGAAGTTCTTACTACTGCAAATATAACTAAAAAGTTAGAAGGTGGTACGGAGTATAATCTAACACCGCTTGGCTATGCTATGAATTTCAATAATTTTGAGAAAAGAATCAAAGTTATTGTAGAAGCAAGTGAAGATAAAAAAGAAGTTCTTACTACTGCAAATATAACTAAAAAGTTAGAAGGTGGTACGGAGTATAATCTAACACCGCTTGGCTATGCTATGAATTTCAATAATTTTGAGAAAAGAATCAAAGTTATTGTAGAAGCAAGTGAAGATAAAAAAGAAGTTCTTACTACTGCAAATATAACTAAAAAGTTAGAAGGTGGTACGGAGTATAATCTAACACCGCTTGGCTATGCTATGAATTTCAATAATTTTGAGAAAAGAATCAAAGTTATTGTAGAAGCAAGTGAAGATAAAAAAGAAGTTCTTACTACTGCAAATATAACTAAAAAGTTAGAAGGTGGTACGGAGTATAATCTAACACCGCTTGGCTATGCTATGAATTTCAATAATCCGGGAAAAGAAGTTAAAACTATTCTAGATGTAGTTGAAGATAATAATATGTTAGAAGAAGTTTTTGCTGATGTAGAAGGAAATGATCGTAGCAGACTTCAGGAGATTTTAAAAACATTAAAAAGTCAAGAGCAAGATGAAGGGCAAAAAACTAAAATTGATAATTGGCTAGCAATACTTGGAGATAGAATATCTAGTTGTAAAAGTAATGAAAAGCCTTTAGTGCCTGAAAGTAGTGTGTCTAGAACTGAAGAAAATATAGTAAAAACTACTAATAAATCAATAATGATTGGTAGTGTTTGTGGTGTTATAGCTGCATTAACAGTTGGTGGTGGATGTTTTGCTGCTGGTATTGCATTACCAATATTGGCTTTAATTGGTATAGCTGTTGCTGCTTTCGTACTTACAGGACTTGTTACTGGTAGTATCGCATATATTGCACTAAAACCTAGTGATAAACTAGATGCATCAAATACAGGAAAATTCGATCATGTTGCTCATGCAATATAAGGTGTTACAATCACGACAAGTAGGAGAAGAGAAGTTTTCTTCCTTTTCTCCAAGTTTTCTTATTTAGCAAGGTATCTAGATACCTTGCTTAACACCAAAACAGAATTGAGGTTTAAACATCCTAGCTGTATTAACATTCATTTTGAAGACAGCAAATGGTTTCATCCCAGCGTCCTCTTTCTTGTTATTCCAGTACTGGGATCCAGAAAACTGACCAGGTTGGTCACGCGCTGGCTCTCTAAAATTACTTTAGTTATAAATATTAAGAAATTTACTGAATAAAAAAAAGACAAAAGAATCCCCGTATAGCGAGTTTTAATAATGTAAATTGATAATGTGCTAACAAGCGCGATTTGGCTGAATGTAGAAAAAATAAAAAAAGCCACTATAATTTTATGTAATTTGCCAATAAACACCTGAATTTTGTCGTTGAGCCCAAAAACAAGGATAAATACTCTTATTGGTATGATAAGAAAAGTGGGAAAGTTTGTCAAGTAGTAAAACTATAGGGCTCAAATGAAAGAAGGTAAACTCTAAAGTGTACGTTCAGTAGCACTTTCTATAAGAGAAATTGTATTATCTATCCCATAAAGCTTGATAAAAGATCCCATTCTAGGACCGGTTTTTTGTCCAAGTAATGTTTCATACAAAAACTGAAACCAATCGCGTAAGTTATTGTAATTATGTTTTTTTCCGATGGAGAAAACCTGAGATTGAATCTCTTCAGCAGTGGCTGTAATAGGCAGGGAATGTAGGTTGTTCTTTAAATCTAGTAACGCTTCTTTCTCTTTTTCGTTTGAAGCTTTATACGCTTTTGTTGGCTTGATAAAGTCGTGATAATACCTAACTGCAAAATCCGAAAGCCTATCTAGCATTTTGTTGCTTTCTGGTGTAACGTTTGGTGCATAAGTTGATATAAAACCCCAAAGAATCTCTTTATTTTCAGCATTACAAGCTGCTGCAAGGTTTAAAAGTAACGAAAAATTTATGCCTGAAGTTTCTACGTTTGGAACTTTACCTTGATGGATGTGCCATACAGGGCTATTTACATCCTTTTCTTCACTATCATTATAACGCTTAACAAACTCCAAATATTCATCAGTTGATTTTGGTATCACATCAAAATGTAAACGTTTAGCTTTTTTAGGACTCTGAAAGATGTATAGCGCTAAACTCTCTGTTGGCGCGTAAGTTAGCCACTCCTCAATTGAAATACCATTTCCTTTTGATTTTGATATCTTCTTTCCTTCTTTATCAAGAAATAACTCATAGCAAAACAAAAGCGGTGGCTTTTCTCCAAGTATTTTACATATTTGACTTGAAAGCACAGCAGATGGAGTCAAATCCTTTCCATGAGCTTCGTAATTAACTCCGAATGCAGCCCACCTCATCCCCCAATCAGGTTTCCATTGCAGTTTACATTTTCCTTTTGTCACTGGAACTTCTATTTTTTCCCCGTGTCGGTCTTCATACGTGATTGTTCCTTTATCTGTATTTGTTTCAATTATTGGAACTTGTAAAACTTGGGAAGTTTTTGGGCATATCGGCAAGAATGGGCTGTAAGTCTGCTGCCTTTCTTCCCGAAATGATGGAAGCATTACGTCCATCACTTTATCATAATTTTTCAGCAGGAGTAAAAGTTTTTCATCGTAAACGCCAGATTTATAACACTCTGTTGCACTCCTAAATTCGTATTCAAATCCAAACAAATCAAGAAATTTACACAACAACGAATTCATGTGATGACCATAACTCTCATGAGTGCCAAATGGGTCAGGTATCATGGTTAATGGCTTGTTCAGATTCTCTCTTAGCATTTCCTGATTTGGTACATTATCTGGTATTTTTCGCAAACCATCCATATCGTCGGAAACTGCAATGATTTTGGTTTTTATACTAGGAGCTATTTTTTTTAGAGCGTTTGCAATAACTGTGGTACGAAAAACTTCCCCAAAAGTACCAATATGTGGCAAACCTGACGGCCCATATCCAGTCTCAAATGTTATCTCTTTTTTATTAGGGAATTCTTGTAGTATTTTTTCTGCTTCTTGAAATGGCCAGTTTGTCATCGTTAGAGTTAAATTGGTTATCTTACCTAAAGTGCTATTCATTTCAATAGATTTTTAATTAATGATGTAGTATTAGTGTTAGAGCTATTAATTAGAAGATCAAGGGTATGTCCACAGGTAATATACAAACGGATCAATTATTTAAAGGTCTTACAAGACCCGCGATGCTTTTTGGTGTGAGTTATATGTTTGCAATATTAAATGTTCTGATTTGCATGCTAATTTTCATTAATACAAATGATCTTAGAACTTTCTTGATGTTATTTGGGGTACACGGACTTGGTTATATAGCTTCTGCAAAGGAACCGTTGTTTATTGAGTTATTTATGGTAAAGTTGGGAAAATGTTCCAAATGTTTAAATCGGTTTTATCATGGAGCCAATTCTTATGACATTACTTGATGTTATGCAATGTTGAGATTTAGAGCTATTCAATCAAAGAATAAATCTATTCTAAGTAGAGAGGTTCACGCTGCCGAATTTATACCTTATTCTTGCTATTGGAATAGTACAACCTTGATAACAAAGCAGAATTGGTTAGTTAAATTTATAAAATTAAATGGCTTTGCGTTTGAAACGGCCGATGATGAAGACTTGGTGATACAAAATAATATCAGAAATCAGATGCTAAGAAGCATTTCATCTCCAGCATTTAGTTTATATTTCCATACTATCAGGCGTAAGAAAAATATTTTTTCTGATGAATTTGCAAACCAGAGTTTACCAAATTTTTTTGCTAACCATGTAAATCTAAAATGGAGAGAAAAACACGCAACTAGGCAATCTTTTATTAATGATTTATACATTACGATTATTCGTAGGGCAGATACAAAGGGAGTAGAATTTTTATCACATCTACTGAAAAAATTTGGGCATGTAACTTCAAAACATGCTTGGGAAAGTGATATGCGTGATACCTATGAAGATTTAGAGGAAACGACAAATCGTATAGTAACAAGCCTTAGGAATTATTCGCCTAAAGTTCTTGGAGTAAAAGAAACTCCAAACGGACTGTTTTGTGAAATAATGGAGTTTCTGTCTAGAATTGTAAATTGTGGCTTTGTTACAAATACGCTTTTTCCACTGAAAACTGAAATATCAAGATACTTACCAGTTCATAGGTTATTTTTTGGCCATAAGATGATACAGGTTGTGACTCATAATGAAAGTAAATATGCTGGAATAGTTAGTATCAAAGAATATGGAAATAATACTTCCGCAGGAATGCTTGATTCTTTTTTACAACTTCCTTATGAATTTATTATCACGCAGTCTTTTCAATTTACAAATAGGCAAATGGCAATTGCGAAAATGCAGATACAGCAAAATCGTATGATACAATCTGCAGATAAAGCTATTTCTCAAATAGCAGAAATTTCTCATGCGCTTGATGATGCAATGAGTGGTAAAATTGCGTTTGGTGAACACCATTTAACTATCTTATGTATAGAAAAAAGCCCTAAATCATTGGACAATGCTTTATCATTGGTTGAATCGGAGCTTTCTAATTGTGGTGTTTATCCTGTTCGTGAGAGGGTTAATCTAGAACCAGCATTTTGGGCGCAAATTCCTGGTAATTTTGATTATATAGTAAGAAAAGGTACAATAAGTAGTCTTAATTTGGCCGGTTTTGCATCTCAACATAATTATCCTACTGGTAAAAAATTCAATAACCACTGGGGAGATGCTGTTACAGTTTTTGATACAACATCTGGCACTCCATTTTTCTTCAACTTTCATATAAGGGATGTTGGACATACTATGATAATTGGGCCAACAGGTGCTGGCAAAACTGTTTTAATGAATTTTTTATGTGCTCAAGCAATGAAATTTTCTCCAAGAATATTCTTTTTTGATAAAGATCGCGGTGCAGAAATTTTTTTAAGAGCACTTGGTGGTATCTATACTATAATAGAACCAAGAACTAAGACAAATTTTAATCCTCTGCAACTTGACGATACTCCTGATAATAAAACATTTTTGATGGAATGGATAAAATCTTTAATTTTAGTGTACAACGATAAATTCACTTCAGAAGATATTGCTAGAATTAATGATGCAATTGAGGGAAATTTTAAATTAAAAAAAGAAGACAGATTTTTGAGAAATCTTGTACCATTTTTAGGACTTGCGGGCCCTGATACTCTAGCTGGAGCAATATCTATGTGGCATGATGATGGCTCTCATGCTGCAATATTTGACAATAAAGAAGATTTGCTAGATTTTTCAAAAGCAAGAGTGTTTGGCTTTGAAATGGCTAGCTTGCTAAAAGATCCTATTGCTCTTGGGCCGGTCTTGATTTATTTGTTTCATAGGATTAGTATATCGCTTGATGGTACTCCATCTATTATTGTTCTTGATGAAGCATGGGCGTTAATAGATAATCCAGTTTTTGCACCTAAGATAAAAGACTGGTTGAAAGTGCTGAGAAAGTTAAATGCTTTTGTGATTTTTGCTACTCAGAGTGTTGAAGATGCAAGTAAAAGTGCTATTAGTGATACACTTGTACAGCAGACAGCAACACAAATTTTTTTGCCAAATCTGAAAGCTACTAGTGTCTATCGAGATGTTTTTATGTTAACTGAACGTGAGTACATACTGATCAAACACACAGATCCAAGTACTAGATTCTTTTTAGTAAAGCAGGGAGTTAATGCTGTAGTAGCTAGAATAGATCTGAAAGATTTGGATGATGTGGTCAACGTGTTATCTGGACGTGCAGAAAGTGTCCTATTGTTACATGATATACTGAAAGAAGTCGGAGATGATCCAAAGATGTGGTTGCCTGTGTTTTATCAAAAGGTGAAAAATGTTTAAAACTAAACTGTCATTACTGTTAGTTGCGATATTTTTGTTAAATATAGATTTTTTGCTCTCATATCCAGTGTTTGCAGATACAGTAAGTGGTACTGACAAAACGGAATTTGTTAGCAGATTTAATTCTACTGGTAGCTTTAGCCGCGCCTCTAATCCTGACTGTAAGGCGTTTGAAACATCTGCAGCAGTTGCTGGGATAGCAATTGCTATTGGTGCAATATTTACTGGTATTGTTTTGATTGTCTCTTCTGCTGGTTTATTTACTGCTCTTGTTATCGTTGGAATGATAGCTGCAATTGTTGGAGTCTGGAAGGCAGTTGGGGGACTTATTGTTTGTCAGCATAGTTTTGTTAGGCATCCAGTTGCATACGATAATGATGGGAGATATAAAAATTTTAAACTAAAAGATACAGGTTATAGTGGTGATACAGATAAAAATTATCGAACAGAAGATGAATATTTTTCTGCATTACAGAAAAGATCAGGAAAAGATGGAAAACAAACAGAGAAAGATATTTTAAACTTTACTGATTGGGATGTTGTGAATGTTGATAGGGAACACTACTACTGGCCAAAAAATGGGGTGCAATATAGTGAATACATAGAAGTATGTCATCGCAATCCTTTAACATTTGGCAATCTTTTCAAGACGAATGACTTTAATTTCAGAGGGGAAGATGGATACATAGACTTTGATATCAGAGAGAAAGATACTGGATATGAAAGTGGGTCATGGTCTCCGAAGGTTGATGGCGATCTAGAATGTAAAGTGCTTAAATCTGGACAGAGCGAAACTATACATGGATCAACGTTCAAAGCAGTGAAAAAAATGGGCAGATTATGTGTGGAATTGGCTGAAGTTAGGGCAGCTGGAACTGCTTGGCCGCAAGGAATTGATATAGGATGCACAGAATTGCCACCTGACCCACTTGCTCCTATGTGTGAAAAATCTGTGATGATATTCAAAAATAAAGATGGTACAGGTGAATATAAGGAAGATCTTAATAATTCTAAAAATAAGGACAAAGATTATAAAACTATTATAAGGGAAAAGAAAGGAGAGGGAAAAATTTTTGTAGGTTATGACAATAAAAGCTGTTTTAGCTCGTATGTCTCTGAAGCTTGCTACAATCAAGCGGGAAGTAAGTCATTATCTCCTATTCCTATAACTTCTATGATAGTGCAATGTATTAAGGAGTCGTTAGATAATTTAGTGGCAGGTATTGATTCAAGTGGTAACTTACTTACAGACAAAAATGGACATGCCAAGGGTAGTTTTTTGTCTGTAGCACAAGGAAGGTTGAAAAATACTGTAACTGCTGTTCTAGTTTTAGCTTTAATACTGTTCTCTATAAAAGTTATGTCTGGTGGAGTGCGTAGTCCGCAAGAAATGTACATGTTGATCATTAAATTCGCTTTAGTGATTTACTTTACGACAGGTAGCACTATGTCTCATTATTACGGGGAATTAACAAAGCTTTCAAATGGTTTGTCAGAGATAGTGCTTAAAGCGTCATCTGAAAGTAAAAATATATGTAATTATGAGTCAGGTACAGATTATGAATACGATCGCGCAGGAAAGAGGGTATCCTACAGTTATCTTGCACCTTGGGATAGGCTTGATTGCAGAATTTTATTTTATTTAGGTGCCCCTTTAGATGGAATTGGTGGCAAAATTGGTACTGGAGGTGTTGCAACGTTAGCGGTTTTGCTTGGCGCTGCTCCTGTCTTATTAGTTGCAGGTTCGGTGATTGGTATTATTTTCGCTGGTGGACAGATCTTAGTAGCTCTTGTCTGTATATTTATGGCCATTTTGATGATGATGGTTATTTTGTGGATGTGCTATGTATTTATCTTATCTTTAGTTGCGCTTAGTGTAATTATCATCTTATCGCCTTTATTCATTCCTATGGTTTTGTTTCAACATACTAAGGGATATTTTGATGGTTGGCTAAAAGAGTTAATTACCTACAGTTTATACCCAGTTATCCTTTTTGCGTTTTTATCCTTTATGTTCATAGCATGTGATAAAATCTATTTTAAAAATTTAAATTTTAAACTGGACGAGTCATATAAAAATGAACAACCAGACAAGTCATATGAAAAGAAACAAGCAGAAATCTCATATAGTAAGAAAAAACAGTGGTTTAAGTTGAAAGATAGGGAATGTGATAAAAATGAAACTACTCTCGCATGTATGATGCAAAATTATAGCTTTAAAAAGAGCAGCATACTTGGTCTATTCGACTTTACATACATGGAGTTTGGCAGCTCTCTAATCGGAGAATTATTAAAATTGTGTTTAGTATTATTCCTCTTTTACCACTTTTTAAACGTTCTTCCCGGCATGGCTGCTGAGCTTGCTGGTAATCACAGAGCAGCACTTGGTTCAGGTAGCACTCCTGCACAAATGGTGAATAAAGCTTTATCTGCTGCCAAAGCTGCTGCTGGAGGTGCTGGTCAAGTTGCTGCTGCGGCTGTAAATAAGGCAAGAGGGGCTATTGGAGGAGGTGGAGATGATAATAAGGGATCGGGATCTTCCTCTAGTGAATCTATAAAATCCGGTGGAGAGTGAGCGCAGGTGAGTAACAGATGTTTGAACATTTGAGCAACCAAAATTTGGTTAAGCTATGCATAAGTTTTGTGATACTCTTTTTATTATCTGGGTGCGGGTGTATTAAGCCAGAAGATTCATCAGGCTTGCGTGAGAAATTGGATATAGTGTCAACAGAGCAGAAATGGGTTGATTCTGGAGTCTATATTTCGGATAAAATAAAAGTAACAGAGATTAATATAGTACCTAATAAGGTTAATTTTTGTTCGCAATATAAAGATTTTGCAATTGAACCTGGAGTAAGAAACGTTACATTACCGTTTGCGCTTAAAGCTGGCGATGCGATAAGCTTTAGTGTTGTTGGAAGTAAAATGTGTAAAAACAATAATGGCATGGTCACCTGCAAAAAAATTGACGAAAATTGCAGTGAAGGGGAAAAGGAGTATTTTTCACATGTTTTAAATCAAGAGAAGTGTCAAGGTGAAATATGTCCTAATAAATATGAAATAGGCAATGCACAATGGTTAAATGGAAAAGAGTACTGGTCTTCAGAATTAGATCAAAGTGAAAGAGAGGAAATTAGAAATGTCATCGACTCTATAAAACAGCAAGGGGAAAATGTAGACTGTAGCAAGCTTTCAGAGAGCAGTGCAAGTAAGATAGATACGCGCATTTTAAATTTACTCTGTGGACGTATATGTAAGTTTTCTTTCGGCAGCGGAGAAAAAGGTTGCGTATATATTGAATACAATAGTATAGAAGGTGAGATATTCAATACTTTAAATTCTAGAGGTGAATCTGTTATTGCTGAAATTATTGATAACGTATTAAAGGAAAAACGGGTAAAAACTGACATTACACTATTACGTGTTCACATGGATAATGAGGAATTTGAACACATTCCAGGAGGCGGTATATGTATTAACTGTGATCATAAGATAGATCGTAACCATCCAAAACCAGAGTTAACTTTTAGTTTAGGTGATGGTAAGGGCAAGGGTGGTTTCAATATAAGAGTAACGAAGAACCATAGTCTAAAAAACAACTTATATATACATGTTTCTGATAAGTTTCCTGAGCACAATCCTGGTGAAATTCTGGGGGATATACCTGTGGATATCAGTGAAGTTCATAATACTGAGTATATGGAAAGATTAAAAGAAAAGCTAAAAGACAAGAGTGGCACTATATATTACGGAATAAGAGATCATGGCTGTGATTATAAGAAAAATGAGGGTCAGTTTAGTATTAACCTTACAACTAAAGAGCCACCTGTAAGAACTTTTAGTGCGATATATAATTTTTTTGATGAAAAAGTAAAAACTGCATTTTTCGGTTCTAGCTACAAAGACACTAACGCGATTCACTCTGATACTAGCCCTGTGAAGTCTCTTTATCAAAGTTTTGTAGCATCAAATAGAACAAATACCATCAGATCTACAATAGTGTCGTTATTAGTATTATATATAGTTTTATACACCCTTTATTACTTTTTTGGATTGTCTCATGCTTCTATATATGAATTTTTAATTATATGTGTAAAGATAGGAGTTATTACCCAATTGCTGAACGATAACAGTTGGAGTTTTTTTTATAACAATGCATTTTCTATTTTTGTTAATGCTCCAAAACAGTTAATAGAAATAGCAAATTTCAGAGGTACAACATCAAATGTTTTTGAATTTCTTGATTTACCGCTCAATAGGTTTTTATCAGCACACTCAGTGTTACTAATAGTATCTCTTATATTCTCCGGTCCTTTGGGTATTGTATCGTTTTGCTTGGTGATTTGGGGTTTGATAACAGTGAGCTTATCGATGTTTAACGCCTTATTTTCTTTTATCACATCTATAGCAATAGTTGCATTATTGCTTTCCTTGGCGCCTCTTTTTATTATTTGCCTTCTATTTGGATATACTAGACAGATGTTTCACAATTGGGTCAAAAATTTAGCAAGATTTGCAATTCATCCGGTAGTGCTTTTAATTTTTATATCACTAATAAGCCAGGTTATGGATTATATTGTGTATTCGGTCTTTAATTTTGAGGTCTGTCCTACATGTATACTTAATCTTAACTTAAAGATTTTTAATCCTTGTATTATTTATGGTTATGCTTCCAAACATGCACCTAATATCACCGCTATGATGGCTTTTGTGATTTTGGGACATGCTATGAAAGCTTTAGTTGAGGCATCTTCAACAATATCTGATTCGTTGTTTGGTGTTTATGTGGCAAGCGAACCAGGAAGGCAATATCAGCAAAGCTTAATGGGAACAGTAGGTTTAGATGAACAAAGTATCCAAAGAAGAGCAGGTCAGCAATCTGGTACACCAAGTCGAAGACCTCAAATACCACAATCAGCTCAAAGATCAGCACCTAAAATACCGACAAACACAGGAAATCAATGATGAGCAGAAAATCATTATTATTGATACTATGTCTTGTAATTACTGGCTGCACAATGGATTGTGTTGAACCTGGGCTGCAGAGCAGAAATACTAGTGTCAGTATAGATGTTCCAGTTCGTGAAGCTGGCGAAGGAGTTAAAATTCATTGGGTTGATTCTGGTCAAGTAATTAGCAAGGATGAGAAAATCAAATTTACTCTTGGTGGGTCAGTAAATTTTTGTCCTCTTAAAGAAGGGAAAAATCCAAAGAGAGTACTTGTGCCCGCTGTATTTTGTGCTAATGATTTAATACCAAATTACAGTAATAAGTTAACTGATAATGCTAGTCTTGATGAACGAGAAATATGTGGGGACATAGGCTTTGGAAATAATGAATTCTATAGCAATAGACGTTATGTAGATACTGGAATTAAAGCAAATCCTGGTGATAAGTTAAGCTTTAGCTTAATTCCCAGAGAGATAACGATTGATTATGACAATCCACAAGGAAAAGGAATCAGTTTTGATGACAATTGTTATAGAACTGAAAGAGGGGATGAGAAAGATAAAGTTACAATAAAAGACATGTTTGGTGGAGGAACATTCTTTTGTGGAGAAATTGGTAAAAGGACTAAAGTAGAATTTCCGTTGCTTAGCAAAGAAAAAATGAAAGTGTTAGTTGGTAACGGCTACACTCCATACGATAATAAAGTACATTTTAATGATAAAAGTCCATGGATAAATGGTGCGTTGTTAGATCTACGACGAACTAAAATAGGACTGAATGAATTATGTAATGGGAAAAGGTGTGATTTTAATGAGCTGAACAAATACAGTTCTTATGAACTTAATTGTTACTATCAGAATATATGTTACAACGCAAAAGGTATAGGGGAGAATTGCGTCTCTTCTATAAGGTATGAGAAGTATGATAAAGGAAATACATGTGACATGTATTCTCACCTTAAACGTATTGAGGATGAACTAAAAAAGATTGAAGAAAATAAGAGGGATTCTAAGCAGATTGACATTAATTTAATATCAAATTCTAAATTAAACTTCAAAGAGGACAGAGGAGATATTTCTTGGGCCGAAGCTCTTGTTGCAAAAATTGGCGATTTTGATGATCAGGATACTGCTAAAGGTATTCAATGTTTTCCAAATGAGAAAGGTGCGAAAGGAGATAATGTATGTTCACAGATTAATTATAAATTTGAAGATTACTCTCTGAGATTAAATCATGATTATAAAATAAAAGGTATAACACCTGGTAGTAGTGTGATGCTTGCTATAGCAAGTAATGGCAACTACCAACTTCATAGAGGTGGATATCATGTTGAAGTAACTAGATCATGTAACTTTGATGGTGGTAAAAAATTGTATGTGTACTTAGGTGATAATCCGCCAAGGGATCCATCTGCTCGAAAGACTAATGATTTCAAAAAAGTAAAGAGGTTGGATAAAATAACAGAGGATAATGTAGACTATTACATAATAGATGGAAGTCATTTGGTAAATGAAGAGTCTAAGAAAATATATTTTGGTATTAATGTAGAAAACGTAGAGAAAGATGATATTACGGACAAAGATAGCAAATATTATGAAGATAACAAATACACAGTAAATTTATTTTTAAAAAGAAAAATAAACGATTTTATTTCATCAACTGTAAACAAGATTTTTGATTTCATAACAGACGGGAGTGAAGACGGAATTAAAATTCCATATGAAGGATATAGAAAGGGGCTTCTACAAGGAATAAGAGCTTTGCTTATTCTATACGTTATATTTACTGTTGTTGGCTATATGCTTGGAACAATACAATTAAGTAAATTCGATTTTATTATAAGAATATTCAAAATAGCATTTATAGCTTTTGCTTTTAGTGATAGAAGTTGGGAATTCTTTGGTACAACTTTGTCTGGGCTTTTTGTTGAGGGTAGCATTTATTTAGTTGATAGTTTTTCTGGCTATATAGGAGAAGGAGGTAAAAAATTTGCATTCTTAGATTTAACAGCCGGAGTATTATTTACAGGAGAAACATGGCTGAAATTTTTATCTTTAATGCTATCAGGACCTTTTGGCTTTATTGCATTTTTGGCAATACTTTATGCTACTTTTGTGTTTTTAAGATGCATTATTAGTGCTACGTTTAAGTATGTAATATCTACTGTTTTAGTGGCATTTTTATTGTCATTGGCACCTTTATTTATCGTATTTATTCTATTTCAACAAACTAAAACATTATTTGATAATTGGATAAAAACGCTGGCTCATGTTTCATTGCAACCAGTCATTTTATTTTCATCCTTGTCTCTTTTAAACCAGTTAATGTATTCAGTTCTATACAACCTCACAAATTTTTCTGCATGCTATCAATGCTTAATTAGTGTAAATTTTTTATCGTATGATCTGTGTCTTATGAAATCAATATTACCTCTTGGGTATAGTCCTGGTACTAGTGTTGATGTTGCGCTCAGTACTGGAGAAAGGGCTGGTGGGCACTTTGCAGCATTACCTATAGATCTAATCCAGGCATTTATATATCTCATCATTGCTAGTGCAATGGAAGCTTTTGTTTCTATATCAGAAACTATGGCGCAGGCGTTGTTCAGCTCTGGTTATGGAGTTGCTCAAAGTGTTAGTCATATTTCTAGGAGCGCATCACAAGCTATGCTGTCAACTGTTGGCCTTGATGATAGAACCCAAAATATGATACATAACATCAAGCAGGGAATGAGTAAAGATCGTAGCAAAATTGAAGCTAAATTGCCTGATACACCAAAGCAAGCAGATGGGAAAGGGAGTGCTGGCAGAGAAATGAGCAAATCTGAAACACTAAGCCAGCCAGATAAGCAAAAGGATTCTGATAAAACAAAAGGACAAGTCAAGGAAGATTGATGAGATATATGGAGTAACTAATTAAAAAGATATTTGAAGTAAGGTTTTAGAAATTTATTCTGTATTGGAAAAAGTTTAGGTATGCAATCACGCTTAGGCAAATGTTGGTTTAGGTTATTAATTTTGGTAATCTGTGTTCTGGTTACAGGTTGTAGTAAGAATGATATGCCTTTTCCAAGATGTATATCTGCTGATTATTTTGGTCCTGAACCCATTGCAATTGGTGCTCATTTTCCAATCGGTCATGATGCGTTTTTTCCAGAAGGTGAAAGTGGAGAACCTATTGATCCTGAAACCGGAGAAATCAATTATGGTTTTCACCCTAATCAAGTAGTGAAGTGGAAGGATACCGGCCTTGAAACCAATGGAGATAGTTTAGTAGTACGAGTAAATGGTGCATGGACATCTTGGAGCAATAGTAATAAGAAGAAATCTCAAAGTAGTTATAGTTTGGAAAGTTTGGAGCAGTTAAAATATGCAACCAAATTTGAAAGAGGGAAAGGTGACAACAGTCTGCCTGACTTTCACTTAGTTTGTAATGATTATAAACCTAGCATACAAAAATTTTCAAGTAAGCCTAAAGAAAGTTGCACTGTAAAGTGCAAGTGCATTAATGAAGATGATAGCGCAAATACAGTATCACGTGGTGCTCCATGTTGGTTTACTAACGGCCATGGTGCTTATCTTTTATTTAAAAGGCCTAGCGATTCTAGTCCTAACGAAAATTTAAAATCCATGCGTAACCCTGAGTCTCCTACTGTACATCTAGGTTACAATTCCGTAGCGGAAGATGGAAGTGGGCTTTTTACTTTAGACAGAGATAACACCACATTACAGGACAGGAGTTGTAATACGGTGAGGTTAGAAAAAGGATGGAAAATATATGTAAAGATATTAGATAGATATTATCTAGATAATGCAGGTGGCTACTCTTTTGAATTTTTGAGCGGAGTGCAGAAACCAAGTAACTTTGGATTTTTTGATTACATTTATAACTATCTAAAATGTGTATTATTGATTAACGAAAATTGTAAAAAGCATTTTGATAGCAATGATCCTGCAGCTGCACAGGCGATGTTCGAAAATATAGCTGAAAAAAGTACGAGCTTTCACAATTTTGTTCTTTCCTTGCTTGTTCTATTTATAGTGATTTCATCGCTTCTTTATCTTTTTGGAATGATAAGAGAAACTAAGCATGATATGCTCATCAGAATGATGAAAATCACTCTAGTAATAGTGCTTATATCTCCTGGAAGTTTTAGATTTTTCTATGATCATTTTCTTGTTTTATTTGTTAAAGGTCTTGAACAATTGATAAGCATAATTACTAATTTTGCTCCCAACATGAACACCGGAGGTAATTCAAACGTTGCTCAAGGAAATGAAGCTAAATTGTTTAGCTTCATGGAGGATATGTTTAATAAGTTTTTTGCTTACTCTGTTTGGAAAAAGTTTGCAGCATTTTTACATTATCAAATGTGGGCAAGTCTCCTTATGATACCGGCAATTTTTATAGGGATTGTCTTATATTTCCTGCTGTGTATGTATGCTTACATAATATTCCTTTCTGGTTTTATGGGTATAGCTTTTCTTGTAGCTATAATGCCGCTATTCCTAATCTCTATTTTATTTTCACCACTGAAAAGTCTATTTGAGGGTTGGATAAAATTCTGTATTAGTTTCTGTTTGCAATCAATTATGATATTTACCCTGCTGTCATTACTTGCTGCGATGATAATGAATACCTTTTATAAACAGTTAGGCTTTACTGTGTGCTATAATAAATGGCTTGAAATAAAGTTATGTGCTCCAAAATGGGTATTTGGTGGTTTTTGTATAATTGATAAAGAATACTTTAGCTGGACTCCAGGGCAAATTTTTGTACCTTATGCTATTGGAGAGGCTTCTACATTGAACGTAGATAAGAATATAGAAGGTATAGAAAAACTAAGCAGAATAGGTGGTACAGTAAAGTTTACTGGTGGCGCTGGATATATCCCTCTTTCACCAGATTACATTAATAAAGGTTTTCGTTATATAGATTATCCTTTCTTTAATCCAATTCCTGGAACTAAAGATAATCCAGCAGACCACTATATTGCGGAAAGTGATATGATAGTTAGTAATGGCTGTAGTGCAAAAGATCTAGTACGCTTAACAAATAGTTTATCTCATGCATCAGAGAGGGCTGACATTATATTACTGATCAACAATATAGAGAAAAGGATAGGTGATGTTAGTGAAATAATAAAACGCTACTGTCAAGATATAAATAAATGCAATAGTTATAGGGAAATAATTAATGAAATAAGATCTTTAGTGCGGAGTGCGGTAGAAAAACAAGGTTGTAGAATACTGAAACTTCATGATTTATATAAGGATCCCAACAGTGAATACTGTCAGAAATGTAAAGATTGTGAGGATTGCAAAAATTATCAAGAAAATAGTGATTACCAAAGGGTGCAAGACATACAGAGAGGTTATTTAATCAACGCAGGAGAGATCTTTGTATTGTTCTTGCTTTCGTTTTTGATGTTTTCTTTGAAGGAGTTTGTACAACAGATGGGCTCAAGCATTGCCGGTGGTGGGTTTGGTGTTTACAATATATCTAGTATGTATCAAGCATCACCTCTAACTGGTGTCACAGAGGGATTAAAGCAGCAGTGGCAGAACTTTGCTGGCGGAAAGTTAGAGTCTTTAGGCAGTTGGGTTACTCATTTACCAGATAGATTAGCTAAAGATGCGGCTAATCAGCTAGGTAAAATACCAAGAGTTGGAGGAGTGCTGAAATATGCTATTGATGTACCGCGTAAGCTTGTAGGTGCTACTATTGAAGCAACAAAATTTGCAACTGAAGCAACAAAATTTGCAACATCGCCTGAAAATGACGTCGATAAGCTTGAGGAAAAAATCTACAGGGCGTTTGGAATTGATAAAGAAGATATTGCACATAGAAGAATTGATAAATATTTAGAATATTATAAAGGATATGTAGGATCACATTTGGGCTATACAATAGAAGATGCTATGAAGTTTACTTGGGAACATGGTCTCGACTCTATAGGAATTAACCCTGCTACAGGAGAAAAGGATGGTTACCAGCATAATCTACTCTATAGAGCAAAAACATATAGACGGGAATTTCTTGAGAAGCTTCATGACTACACTATTGGCCGCAAGAGAGAACCAAAAGAAGATGAATCATCAAAAGAAAATAAGCCTAATCAATCAAATCGAAAATTAGGTACGGAACCAGAAACCCTAAAAAATACTACAGAAGCTATACGTGTCGGAGAAGATAGAGAGCGTCAAGATAATGAAAGGAATGAGAACATAGAGAATGATGAAGAATCGTAATTTCAAAGGGCTAAGTTATTATGGTCTTCAGCAAGACGAAGATGGTAATATCAAGTTAAACGATTACAATGATGTTTTAAATGCGCGCAGAGCGAGGGTAGATTTGTTACTAGATAGCACTAAGCAAGGTGATGTTAGTCTTTCAAAGCTAAATAAAGCTCTGAATGAGAGACTTATAGATGATAAAGGGCTATCGTCAGAATTTGATAAAGAAGACAAAGAAATTGCACAGAAGGAGCTTAAGATGTTCTCTATTTTAGACGATCTTGATAATCTTGCAAACATTGAAAGTGAAGATCTATTAGAGGTTAGTTTGTTACTATCAGATCTTAGTTTTATAGAGAGAAATATTGTGTTGAATGCCGATCAGAGTTCTGATTTAGTAGGATTTAAAAGTCTATTTATAGAAAAAAAAGCATCTGGTGAGGAATATAGTGATGAAGAGTGTCACAATTTCCTCGATAGTATAGAGAAAATCAATACTTTAATTAAGTTAGAGTTAGAAAGTAGAATTGAAGGGATGGGTCATGATGAAAAAAACAACCATGATGATTTACAAGACGAGATTGGTCGTGCAATCAGTATAGAAAATAAATCAAAGAAAAGCGATTGATCTTGCGTTCCTCCACAAGCAACCTTCTTTCTATTAGACTGCTGAAGCTATGTTGACATTAAATGTGTATTATAAATAATTAGTTAACTTCGAACTTGTTTTATATGTTACGTGTTATTGCGGGTAAATATCGTGGAAGAAAAATAACTACAGGCAAGAATTTAGCTGCACGGCCCACTATGAGTATTGTCCGAGAAGCAATATTTAGTATACTTTCTTCAAGAAAACCTATTTATAACCTAAATGTACTTGATTTATTCTGCGGAAGTGGCTCTTTTTCATTTGAAGCACTTTCTCGAGGTGCTAAACATGCATTCATGGTAGATTCAGATTATTACAATTTGCAACTGCCTAAAAAAACAGCAGAAGATTTTGGAATTACGAACGATATCACGCTAATTTGTTGCAATACTAACGGATTACCAAGACCTATTTCAAAGTGCGATATAGTTTTTATGGACCCACCTTATAATAGTAATCTAGTTAACTCAACTTTAGACAGGCTAGCTCACTCAGGCTGGTTAAATGATGATGCATTAATAATTCTAGAGATTAGGAAGAACGAAAATTTTGAGTGCAATAAAAACTTCAGTGTAATTTTGGAGCGTACCTACGGTATTGCAAAAATAATTTTTCTTTCTCTATCAACTTAAACTTGTATAGGCTTTTCATTGACGAGTTTCAGTTCTATTTTCGTCAAGTTTCCGGAGAAATTACTTATTCTGTAGTGCCCTAGATCAAAATTTTTATTAAATTCAGAGTCTATTAAATATTTATGCGCTTCTTCAATAAATTTATTTTCTTTTTCTTCGTAACTGGTGTATTTTGTTATATCATTATTATCCTCACGATAAACTAAATGTTCTTTATGATCAGCATGAATATTTTTGCTCTTACACTCCGTGTCTTGAGGATCGTGTTCAAGTACTATATTCCATCTAAACCATTCAGATGTGGATGAATCTGGAAGTTTACCAACGAGTTGTGCTTCCTGTGGAATTACAGTATCGCCTTTCCTGCCAGCAATTAATACAGGGCATTTTGTATTCTCTATAATCTCTCGTGAATTAAATTCCAATCCGCAACGATTAAACCAAAAATTCAAGAATTTTGCAGGAAGCCGTCTCATGAAAAAATTCCCTATCCCATGAGGAAAGTTATTAGTTGCATCCTTAAGTGAGCTATAAGAATTACTATGAATTAATGTTAAATAGATACCTTGTTTTTCAAATCTTTTTAAAACTTCTGCTGCAATTCCTCCTCCAAGAGAGTTAGTATCCAAAATTATATTGTTTGGATGCACACCTTTTACAAGTAACGTGTTTACCATTGCCATTCCTGCCTGAACTAACTTTTCACCGTTTGTTAGAAAATTATATAGTGCTACAATCTTCTTTCTTTCCAAAAGAAACTCTATAATATCTTTCATATCTTTTTCCAACTCTTGATCACAAGCTTCTACGTCTATTTTCTGATCTTCACCTATAAGTTCTTTTTTATAACACTTTATCCACTCAGGGCTGACTTCATTTTCCAAAAAGCTTTTAATTCTATGTATAACAAACCTTTCCTTAATAAAATTAAAAAGTAACCATAAGCAAAGTACGACGACATGTATGGTAGTCAAAATTGATAGCACTACTGATGCAAAAGCTAACCCTATAAGTACCTTTTTTGATTTTTGATTCTGGTATGCCAAGTATAACGACACAATAGAAGCAGTGGACAATATAGCAGAGCATAACCATAGTGATAATATTATCCTATTGAATTTTCTTTCTTCATCGTTTAATTCTTTTTGAAAGAATTCTGGATTAACAATTCTAGAAAAATAAGGATAGTCAAAATAATGCTTAACTAACTTACTTTCTTGCCCCTTAGATACATCTTTACTAAGAGCATTAACCTTAATACACCCAAGTACTCCAAAAAAGTTTACCACGTGTTTTGTATTTTCTTCTCGCTTGATATTACCATTGGTGTAATAAATAACTTTCATTTCCTTTTTAATAAACATTAAATATTCTAACATAAAGATAAAAAAAAACAAGATAATCTTAGAATATAAATAACCAGTGTGATGGAAAGCTTATAAGAAGTTTCTTATGATTCCTTTTAAGCGAGTTTTGAATTTTTGAAACGTCATGACATTGTTGATACGCCTGTCAAGAAATGAGAGAGTATCCACAAAATCTTCTGAGTAATCATTGATAAAAAAAAGTATCGTACTTAAGTACACTCCAGCTAATATTGCCCTTTTTGTATAATAATTAAAATCTGTTGATTGATCGTAAATACCGTACCAAATTGTGCTCACAGTTTTGTACAAGAGTTTACTAGAAAAGTATGTATTTTGGGGTAATATGGAGAATGATAAAACATTTTTTAAACACTCTCTGTAATTTGGTAACTTAGCGTAGTTTGAAAGGCGTATTTGAATAGCTAACTTTACCCGCTCTCGCACTTTCATATCTTCTAAATTGGAATTTCTTAGTTCAGCTTCCATTGAGCTATTTAAGTTTTCTGCTATGTACTCCAAAGCACTATATATTCCATTTTGAAATTTACAAAAACTATTGGCTAAGTTAAGGTTCGTGCACGCTTTCAATAAGGTTGCATCACTTATTCCTTCAAATGGAATAACCTTAATCAGCTCATCTACTATTAACTTTTGCTCCATACAACATTATACTAAACACTACATGTAATTGTACCTGAGATTTTCAAACATTCTGCAAAATGCTTCACCGCGTTCTTCAAAATTTTTCCACTGATCAAAAGAAGAACATGCAGGAGAAAGTAATATCGCTACTTCTTCTTTGCTATTTATGGCCTCTTCAAAAGCCAGTTTAAATGCGTTTTCTAGATTATAGCACTTCATATAATCTATTTTGTTCTCCATAATGTTTGCAAAAACTTCAGTTGATTCTCCAATAAGAAAAGCTTTTCTAATCTTGGTGAAATGCTTGCTTAATGATTCTATTCCGCCTTTTTTGCTTTTTCCGCCAACAATCCAATATATGTTTTTATAAGATAAAATTGCCTTTTCGGTCGATTCTGCATTGGTTGCTTTGCTATCGTTGATAAAAAGTACATTATGTATTTTGCCAAGAAATTCATTTCTGTGTCTTAGCCCTGGAAAGGATTTGATTTCATTGACAATAGTGCTGCTATCTACTCCAAGTAACTTGCACACAGCGTGTGCAGCTACTATATTTTCTACATTGGATACTAGGTTTACTTTCATATCACTCATTGATAAGTTGTGATTCTCTAGTTTTAGCGAGATATCCTGGATCTCAGCACTCCTTTTGTCATCCAAGTAGCTGACACTGGGATCCAGATAATTTCGATCTATACCAGTAATCTGTTCACTATAATCAAGCAAATTGTTATCTGCCAATGATATTAGATCTCTTGCACTACCCTCTATCATCTGAGTAGTTGGCAATGGTTTTTCTTTTCTGGTCATGCGCTGGAATGACACCAGGGAATATGTTACTGAAATTGGAATTTTGTTCCCAGTGAATTTATTGAATACATCAGCGGTAATTTTGTTATCACATCCTATCACGGCAATCTTGCTACCATTTATCAATTTTAATTTAGTTTCTATGTAGTTATTCATACTTCTATGTCTATCTATGTGGTCTGGTGTGATGTTGAGCAATACAGAAATGTCTACATTAATTTTATTTATTAGCTCCAATTGAAAAGAGGAGAATTCAATTACATAAATTTCTGCGTCTCTTTCTAAATCCAAAATAGGCACACCTAAATTCCCGCCAATAGCTACTTTTTTGCCTGTGGATTTTAATATGTGCCCTATTAATGACGTGGTGGTTGATTTGCCATTTGTTCCGGTGATGCCTACAACCTTCTGGCTTGTAGTTTTAGTTTCAAGAAATAGCTCAATGTCTGATTTTATTTTGCAGTTAAAGTTTCTTGCAAGTTTTACTATCCAATGTGGCTCTGTTGGCACTCCAGGGCTCAAAATTAGTGTGCTTATCTCATGCCAATTATACTCATTGGGATGAATAAAGTTACACTCTTTATATATTATTTTTGCATTTGCTCTTTGCTCTTCATTATCATCCCATGCATATATTTTTGCACTGCTTTTTGTTAGGGCATTAATGACGGACAAACCAGTTTTACCAAGGCCGAAAACCGCAACACTTTGATTTTTGTATTTGTTTAGTTGCACTTCTAGATAACTTATGCGAACCATTTTATAAAGATATAATACAAATTATAATGACTTCTTCCATAGTTTTTGGCAGCGCTTAACTTTATTGTCACAACCTTAGCCAACAGAAAATTCCTTGACAGATTTTGCCAACTCCCTTACTCTTACAATAAGAGTATTTATTCTTGTTTTTGATCTGCGCAGATTCAATGACAAAATTCAGTAAAAAACTCAGATATTTATTGGCAAATTACATAAAATTATAGCGGCTGCATGTCTTTTTATTTTTTCTACATTCAGCCAAATCGCGCTTGTTAGCACATTATCAATTTACATTATTAAAACTCGCTATACGGGGATTCTTTTGTCTTTTTTAAATTAGTTAATGTCTTAATATTTGTAACTAAAAGAGCAGCGCGTGGCTCACAGCTGTACGAACATTGTGATTTGGGCTAAAAAGAGGGTGTCATGCGAGTAGCCCCTTAGGCGTCATCCCAATGCGTGACACTGAAATTCAGAAATTTTTGAGCACAAAAGAGGCCATCTTATGGTAAGTTTTTGTTGGTAAGAAAGGCTGGATCCCAGTGTCAAGCACTGGGATGACAAGAAGGAGAGTACCCTGATGATATTCCATCATGTCATCCCAGTGCTCCGACACTGGGATGGCTTTGTTGCACAGCTCTTCGGATGGTGGGTAATGTATAATAAATTCATGAAGCTATATCAAACTTAGCCATGCCTATTTCAGTAAATTTGTTAAGCAAATAACACTTGAGTAGCAGTTCCTTCTCACGATTAATCTCAGATTTATTCCTAAAACTAAATCCAAATATTTGCTTCAGTCGCGAGAAAAAACTTTCTATATAAGATCTCTTCCAATAATTTATCTCTTTTTTCCACCTCTTCATACCATCTTCATCATATGACTTTATGAGCTTATTTCTCTCATCCATATAATCCAACTTTGGATGCTCTACTGCATTATTTTGCGGAGGAATCCTTGTCTTTATGTCAAACTCATCGCACAGTTTATATAACTTCTTTCGATCTGTCTGCATATAGTGTGCTTATATTATATTAACATCAATCCTTGCAATAAGATCACATAGTGGTCGGAATAAACTCCACTACTGTATTTTGCAGCTATAACTTTTTTACTACCTATCTCTAGCATTACATCTTGTTTGCTCATAGCGGCGATACTTTCTATCTGTACCATTTGCCTTACTATGGCCTGGAATATTATTGTAGATGCTGATACCTGTACTATCTATAGCAATTTCAATATCTTCCATATCGTTCTTATCAACTCTGCAGTCGTTGATTTTGATATTAAGCTTTTTAAACCTTCTTGAAGCCTGCGAATAGCTGATAATTTGCAAAATTTTCCCTATTTGCTCAAGATATTTCTCTATAAATCCCACTGTTTGCCTAAGACCAATCCTGAATAGATAGGTTATTATGTGAATTAGAATCACTACTTTGTCGCTGTAGACATTGTTGCCACCTGCTACTTTTGGACTATTTTCGTACCAATTTTCAATGGCATCGTTGATATAATGAAAAACATTTCCCCTTTCTTGAAGAAATTTGTTATATTCATTGCAGTTACTGACTTTCATTCTTATTGACATATTTTTCCTTTGTCGGCTAAATATCTATTTTATAACAAATTCCATCAGTAACTGCCTGTTCTTTCCTTGAGTGGTGCAACAAAGCCCACTGGGATCTAGAAAAAAAAGAACCAATATCTGGGAACTGTCATCATAAAGGAACCAACTTGAATGATAAAAGTAAGAAATATCGAAGTGTTGTGCTAGACTTTATACCTCTTGCATTCAAACTCACATAAATCATGAATTGTGCACGCTTCACACAAAGGTTTTTGTGCCTTGCAAATGTATCTACCGTGTAAAACTAGCCAATGATGAGCATAAAGTAGGTATTTTTTTGGCACTACATTCAAAAGAGACTGCTCTGTTTTAAGTACATCTTTTTCTTTCACAAGCCCAACTCTATTGCTCACTCTAAAAACGTGAGTATCAACTGCCAATGTTGGAATACCAAGCCCTGAATTTAAGAACACATTAGCGCTCTTTCTCCCAACCCCTGGTAAAGATACCAAATCATCGAAATTAGTAGGCACTTTGCTATTGTACCTCTCAATCAATATTTTGCTGAGCCCGATTATATTTTTTGCTTTGGAATTATATAAACCAATACTGCTTATGCATTTTCTCAGCTCACTTTGCCCAAGATTCAACATCTTTTCTGGCGTATCAGCGATACTAAATAGCTCCTTTGTAATTTTATTAACACTTATATCGGTCGTCCGCGCTGACAGAACTATTGCAACTAATAACGTAAAATGATTGGTATAATTTAGCTCTATTTTTGGCGCAGGATTTGACTGTTGAAATTTTTCAAATATTAATTCTACTTTTTTTGAGTCCATGCATAGAGCTAAAAGCTTATACTATACTGTTTGCTGTGCAAATTCAATTGCTTGAGGATTAGATAGTCCTTCAGTATTAACATCAGACATATCAGTTTTTACCTCATCAAAATTCCTCTCAGCAAATTTGCTTGCCACTTCTGCAAAACACTTTCTAACAAGAGGCATAATTATCGGCATTAATAGCCTTCGTGGATCATACCGTCCTAACAGATCAGTCTCCTTTTGCACTCTATCTCTTGGATCCTCTTCTAGTAAATCTTTTGTGTGCTTGTCAGCATATATTTCACAGCCTTTTGAGAAAACAGGAGCTAACATTTCAATTAATACTGCCAATAACAATAGTGGACCAAGTACAGCTCCACCAACAGTTAATCCATTAGCAATGAAATTTATTGTAACTAAATAAACAGAAAAAGCAGCTAAAGGATAGTTGATAAGAAGCTTACTACTTAGCTCGATATAGCTCATTTTACTCATGAATTCATCAGTAGAAATTTCTGAATTTTTATACTTTTCCATATAATAATTCACTAATAAACCAGAGGCTCTACTAATAGCGATGTTAAATGCTATGATCCACCATGAAAAATAGCAACCTATAGTAACTGTAGTTAATAGAGCTAAAGGCAGAAGACTTATTTTTGGGACAAGCAGTAGAGCATTTTTGTGCTCTATAAATTTCAATGCTAATTGTTTTTTATCCTCATCTACTAGATCCTTTTTGTTCTGTAGAGGAGAAATATAAGAGCGTAATTGCTCAACATCATCTCTAGCACAACCCCCATAAAGTTTTTTTTGCAATATAGAATTCAATTTTTTGTAATCCCCACCTATAGCTTCTTCACCAATCCCTAATGTACTAAATAGCTTCTTCCTATAGTGAAACTCTCTTGCCGTTAAACGTCCATCACTTTCAGCGCCAATACTGACTTTAACACAAGGATTTCCTAATTCTAAAGGCTCAATATATTTTTTTAGCTCTTGATAAGCTTTATAAATTCGATCAAATCTATTTTTGTCTCCACCTTTGTCAGGATGGTTTACAAGTATCAATTTATTATATTGTTTTTTCAGAAACTTGCTAAGAGCTTGATAATCCTTACCTACAATTTGTTCAGCTTTTATCTCTAGTACGTTAAACAGATCATTATTATCATAAAACTCCTGACCAGTTAACTTAAAATGTTGACCCATTACTGCACCTCACATAAATACACGATACTATTAGTATAATATATTTAATGTTTCACACAAGCATAAAAATATCAAGCAACCACTAAGAGAAGAAACCCTCTTTCCCATCATACAAATACAACTTATCCATTCTCACCACATCAAAATTATGTTCCTCAAATTTGATTAGCAAGTTATTCACATCACTATTTGTAATTTCATTATTTGCAATGAACCTGCAGGTTATTTGGTCACTTGAAGACTTTGAGCCTCCTGGCCAAATTGCAAGTCCTTTTGAGTATATTGCTATCATTTTCAGATTACTCGATTCAAATAACCTAACTATTTGATCAAAATTGTTGGATTTGTCGCAGGCAAGCGTTATATCACTACCCACTAGCTTTTTAACTTTGTAATCTTGTTCGTAATGGTCTTGTACTTTATTTATTTTACTATCCAAATCACTGCTAATTATAAGCTCAGTTAACGTTGTGGGTTTTTTCCCTAGATTATCTATAACAGCTTGTGCAAATTCTTTTGTCCCAACTTTCTGCTTGCTCTTTTTCTCCTTATATAAATCAGCAGTGTGTATTCCATCTTCCAAGGTTTTTAACCATGCATTGTAAATTAGCTTTGCAGTACTCACTTGACCGATATAGACCAACATATGTACTGCGGCATTTAAAAGACCAGAAGGATTAGCCATGTTTTTTCCTGCAATATCAGGAGCAGAACCGTGCACTGCTTCAAACATTGCATATTCATTACCTATATTGCTACTTCCTGCAAGCCCTACAGAACCTGAGGTTTGTGCCACTATATCTGATAATATGTCGCCATATAGATTTTCAGTTACTATAACATCGAAATTCTCGGGCTCTGTAGCAACTTTTGCCATTCCAATATCAACTATATAATGTTCTATCTTTATATTTGGGTATTCTTTTGCAATACGATCAAACGCTGCATGAAAAGCGCCGTCAGTCATTTTCATTATGTTGTCTTTAGTCAGGCAAGTTACTTTCTTTCTGTTGTGTTTTTTCGCATATTCAAAAGCGTACCTGCATATTTTTTCTGAGCCAGATCTAGTAATAATTTTAGTGCATTGGTAAGAATCACCAGTGAGCCTATGCTCTATTCCCGTATAAACGTCTTCTTCATTTTCACGTATTACAACAACATCAAATTTATCGAATTTATTTTCTATAACAGGGTGATACGAAATGCATGGTCTAATATTTGCATACAGCCCTAAGTTCTTTCTGAGCGCAACGTTTAAGCTTTTGTGCCCTTTACCTTGAGGGGTTGTTGTCGGGGATTTGAGTAATATCTTTGTCCTTTCGATAGATTCCCAACCACTTGGAGAAATGCCGTGAGACCATTCTTTACTATAAACACACTCTCCTATTTCAATAATATCTACTGAAATCTTTGCTTTCGCTTCACGCAATATCGATAGCACCGCTTCCATAATTTCTGGTCCGATACCATCACCATACGCAACTGTGACTGATGTTGACATAACTTCCTTAACTGTAAATGATTTAATGTTAATTCAAATAATATAGTGGCACAAGTAGCTAATATTACCCAAATTAGTATATTTATGGTTATTTAATAACGTACTTTTATATTATATGATGACATTATGAAAATAGGAGAGTGTATGGATACTGAAATAAATGTTAAAGTAAATTACGTAGGATTTACAAGACGTACTGTAGCAGAAGTACTTGACTATATCATATTTTTCTTTCCTTTACTCATCCTGTACATTGCAGTATCAGGCAATAATGAAATTGATAACTTTCATGACGAAATTGAACAGTTAATATCTCCTTATACAATCTTTACATCAATGCTGTACACAGTATTAGAAATATTAATGATAACAAGACTGGGAGGTACTCCAGGACAACTGTTATGTGGTATGTATGTCAAAGATGTAAATACATTTAAAGGTGTTACTCTAATGCAAGCAACAATAAGGTGCATTTCTGAAATAGCTTTGTCATTTGGTTTTCTTTTTTTGGTTGATTATGTTTCTCGGTGGTTAGCAATTTTACCAATTCTACTTTTAATATTTGCAATCTTTGACAAACGCAAGCAATTTCTTCACGATAAAATTGCAAGAACAGTAGTAATAGACTATAAATCTAGTTGATATTTTTCTTTAGTTTTCTTTATTACTGCTTGTAAAGTGATTTTTTTCGTTTCTATATTAGCTACCTGCTAGCTAACGTTAACTACCAATATCATATCTGAAGAACCCCCCTGGCCATTCTAGAGAATTTAACGCTGAGTACACTTTACTTTTAGCTTCTTCCACAGTGTTTCCTTCTCCTACTATATTTAGCACTCTTCCGCCATCGGAAATCCAATTACCACTTTCATCCAACTTAGTACCAGCATGAAAAACTAGCACACCAGGAATGTTTTCAATTTTATCCAATCCTTTAATTACCTCTCCTTTTTGATAATCACCAGGATAGCCTTTACTTGCAACAACTACACAAACTGTAGTTTTGTGATTAAACTCCACCATTTTTGTATTTAACTTGCCTTCTGCAACTGACAACATCAACTTTAGCAAATCACAATTTGGATCAAGTCTAGGTAACATAGATTGTATTTCCGGATCTCCAAACCTAACATTATACTCAAGAAGCTTTGGACTATCTTTGCAAATCATTAAACCAGCAAAGAGTACTCCTTTATAGGATATTCCCATGTTAGTCAGTGCTTGAATTGTAGGATATATTATTTTTTGGATAATTTTTTGCTCCATCTCCTTACTTATAATCGAAGGTGATGAGTATGACCCCATGCCTCCAGTATTTTGTCCCTCGTTATTTTCACCAACTCTCTTGTAATCTTTTGCACACCCAAGGGTTACTACCTTCAGCCGATCAATAAGAGCAAAAAAACTTACTTCCTCTCCAATTAAAAACTCTTCTATGATTATTTCTTCACCTGACTCACCAAGATTTTTCTCCACTAGCATTGAATCTATTGCTGAAAAAGCTTCATTTTCTGTGTGGCATATTATGACGCCTTTCCCTGCTGCAATTCCATTTGCTTTAATTACAAGCGGAAATTTTATTTTATTACTACGGACAAAATTTTTAGCTAACCTTTCATCAATAAAACGTTCATATTTGGCGGTCGGTATACCATATTGTTTACATAGTTCCTTCGTAAAAGACTTTGATGCCTCAAGTTTTGCAGCTGCTTGACTTGGAGCAAAAACGTTTATCCCCTCCGCAGTTAAATCATCAGCAAGCCCATTAATTATCGGCTGCTCTGGACCAATAATTACTAGCTCTATATTTTCTTTCTTGCAAAATCGTGTAACATCCACTGAATCTTGAATATTTATATTCACAAGAACTCCAAAATTCTCCATGGCCGGGCGACCAGGAGTAACATATAACTTAGTCAAGATAGGAGACTTCTTTAGAGCCCAAAGTAAAGCATGCTCACGCCCACCAGAACCTATAACCAAAACCTTCATCTTTATTTCCTCGCTTTTCTATATATGTCAAAATTATTGTTTGCTTATAACAGTATCATTACTCATGTATCTTTGCAACACGTTTGGTATTGTAACTGACCCATCGGAATTTTGATAATTCTCCATTATGGCAACAATTGTTCTTCCTATGGCTAAAGCTGAGCCGTTTAAAGTGTGAACGTATTTTTTTGTTTTTCTGTCAGTTTCTAAGAAGTATTTAGTGTTCATTCTTCTTGCCTGGAACGTACCGCAATTTGAGCAGCTTGATATTTCTCTATATTTATTTTGCTCAGGTAACCATACCTCTATGTCATAAGTCTTTTGTGCAGCAAAACCCATATCGCCACTGCAAAGTAGCATTACTCTGTATGGTAATTCTAGTTTTTTTAATATCTCTTCAGCAATACTAGTCATACGTTCAAGCTCGTCTTTTGACTGGTCTTCAGTTGTGATGCTTACTAATTCCACTTTACCAAATTGGTGTTGCCTTATCATGCCTCTTGTATCTCGTCCTGCGCTGCCAGCTTCTTTACGAAAACATTCTGAATATGCAGTAAAACGAATAGGCAGTTCTTTTTCTTCTATTATTTTGTCAGCAACTAAATTTGTTAAAAATACTTCACTTGTAGGAATTAATCTTAACTCATCGGTAGTTAAATATGAATCATCGGAAAATTTTGGTAGCTGACCAACGTTATACATCGCCTCGTTTTTCACCAGGGCTGGGTGATACACCTCAGTATAGGCAAATTCATTAACATGTGTTTCCAGCATAAAATTTATTAATGCTCGTCCAAGCTTAGCTAACTGTCCTTTTAATATTGTAAACCTTGATCCAGAAATTTTTGCTGCTTGCTCAAAATCCATCAAGCCTAACCTTTCTCCGAGTTCATAATGAAATTTTGGCATAAAACTAAATTGCCTTTTTTCTCCATATTTTCTGATTTCTACGTTGGAGCTCTCATCTTCACCTATTGGCACGTTTTGTGCAGGGATATTTGGTAAGTTAGATAAGATATTCATTAAGTTATCTTTCTCCGTTTGCTCTTTTAAGCTGATTGCTTTTATCTCATTTGTTATGTTTCTTGACACTTCTACCTCATTTTCAGAGGAGCTCTTGCTCATTTTAAGCTTCTTTATTTCCTCTGTGATTCCATTGCGCTGCCTATTTAAATCTTGCAATGTAGTAGTCAGTAATCTTCTTTCATCATCAACATCTAATATTTCTTCTGTAGTAAATTCTTTCACCCCTCTGCTTTTTATTGCTTTTTCAAATCCTTCAGGGTTTTTGCGTATATCTTCTATATCATGCATATGTTGTACTATTACTAACATCATTACTGTACTTCAAAAGCTTTTAATGCTCAATATTTTTACATATAAATGCTAATATTGATTTTACCTTCATAATTTGCTAGAATTAGTTAACGTAGTATTCATAAAATATAACATGTTGGGCATCCGAGAAAAGTACAATACATTTAAAGAGAGTACTCACTTCACTAAACTTAAGGCTAGTGGAAGATTTGCTGTCTACGCTTTGTGTATATATTTGGCGACTACATTTACCATTGGCTGTTTGGGATTGATAATGGGATCTTTCCTCTTAACCTTACCACTTGCTATGCTCATCTCCAACCCTATAGTTTGGATTTTAATGGGAATAGTGCTTGCAGCGACATACAAAATGGTCGTTGAACCTTTATTTCACTTGGTAAAAGGTTATGTTGATGAAAAAGGGACTGTAAAGGAAGAAAAGAGTCCAAAAGAGCAAAAATTCACAAGAAGTAAATCATTGGATAGTGGACTAGATACTATATCAAGACAAACAAATGATTCGGATAAGAGGGTACGTAGAAATTCCTATTCTCCATCTACAGATAGTAGTATTGTACCAGGAAGTGAACCTGCCTCAAGTAACAATAGTCGTAGAAATTCTAATGCTTCAGGAGATAGTGGGATAGATGTAAATTCAGCAAAAGATAAGCAATATAAAGTTGTTACATACAATACTACAGGTGATGGCAACTGCTTTTTCCATGCTGTATTTGGTGATAATAGCTCTGGTACATATAAAGCTGAAAGAGCACAAGATATGAGAATGGAATGGCACAATTTTTTAAGTCAATTTAACTCTTTGAATGATTCGAGGATGCCTAAGTTATTGAAAGAACAGATGCAGAAAGTTTTTAGTGCATTCTTAGAAAATCCAAATCATTTGATTGGTAGGTCGGATTCAATACAAGATTTGGCTAAGCATACAAATAGACGGGTAGAGAAGGTCAAAAAAAGGACTAAGAAATTAGTAAGAAAGTTATGCTGTCTTACTACATTAGAAGAAAATGAAGTTGTAGGTGATTTAAGAAGTATTAGTATTAGTAACCTCAATATTAGTGAAAGAAAATATGATAGAAATTACAATAGTGGTGCTGTAGCAAATTCTTTTCTCAATGGTAAATCCATTTATAAATCCTATCTAGAGGCAATTGGTAATCAAAATTACTTTATTTTCACAGAGGAAATTCCTATCTTGGCTTCATTGGCAAACGTTGAAATCTATCTTCATCCTCATGTATTGCATAATCAAGGTATATTTAGGCCAAATCCTGAAATGATAAATCAAGGTTATCAGCGAAATGATGATTTATGGAATGACAAAAAACAAGAAACAATACACTTAACACCTGGTCATTATGAGAGAGCTGAGGTAGTAGAGGTAGAACCTTCTCTTATAGAGAAAGCAAATTCATTTATGCAAGGTGTTATAATAGCAGCTTATAACAGTGTCAAAAATGCATTGTTTAACAACTAGAAAGCCTATGTCTCTTCAAATAGGAAATTTGGCTATTGATTCTCCAGTTATTTTAGCGCCAATGTCTGGAGTGACTGACTATCCATTTAGGAGTATTGTAAAGAAACTTGGTGCAAGTTTGCTAGTCTCAGAAATGATTGCAAGCAGAGCTATGATAATGCAAACTCGCCAGAGCATGCAAAAAGCAAAAGTCGATGAACTAACCGCTGTACAACTTGCTGGTTGTGAGCCTGATGTTATGGCGGAAGCTGCAAAGTTAAACGAGGGCATGGGTGCAAAAATCATAGATATAAATTTTGGTTGTCCAGTTAAAAAAGTTGTAAACGGTTACGCAGGGTCAGCACTTATGCGTGATGAAAAAAAGGCTGCTGAGATAATAGAAGCTGTAGTCAAGGCAGTGAGTGTGCCAGTTACAGTAAAAATGCGTACTGGATGGAATGACGAAAATCGTAATGCTCCGCGCTTGGCAAAAATTGCAGAAGATTTGGGAGCAAAGATGATTACTGTACATGGAAGGACAAGGGCACAGCTTTATAATGGTCAAGCAGATTGGAAATTTGTTAGAAATGTTAAAGAGCAGGTAAAAATTCCAGTTATAGTAAATGGAGATATTAAGAGTTTGAATGATGTTCAAAGTGCACTTAAAGAATCTGGGGCAGATGGAGTAATGATAGGTCGTGGTGCTTACGGCAAACCTTGGCTGATTAATCAAGCAATAAACTTTTTGAGTGGAAATAAAGTTTCTGAGCCAACAGCCTCAGAGAGATTAAGCATAATACTCAAGCATTATGACAGTATCCTTGAGTACTATGGAAGCGATACAGGAATAAAGATGGCCCGCAAACATATAGGATGGTACAGTAGCGGGCTTCAAAACTCATCTGAATTTCGTGTAAGAGTAAATAACATAACAGACAGCACAGAGGTGAAAGAAAATATAATTGATTTTTTTAGTTAAAAACAGATTAAACATACTGCCTCATTAGCTATATTCAATTTGAATGATCATAGTGCGATGCCACCACACTCTCTTCTTCATCAGAATGTAATTGATAACTATTATCACTCAGCAATTTTTCGTCATAAGTCTCAATATCAAAATATTTTTCATATTTATCTATATTTTCACAAAGCGAAAGTGCTTTCACCTTATTCATAATCAGACCCGTACCAGCAGGAATTAATCTTCCTACTATAACATTTTCTTTTAACCCACTCAAAGGATCACTCTTTCCGCAGAATGCTGCTTCTGTAAGTACTTTTGTTGTTTCTTGGAAAGAGGCAGCAGAAATGAAGGAATTAGTTTCAAGGCTTGCTCTAGTAATTCCCTGCAGAATAGGAAGATAATAAGCAGGTCGTTTTCCAGAGTTATTCATAGCATCATTTTCTCTATCAACTTCCAGCTTGTCGATATTTTCTCCAATTAAGTACGTAGTATCACCAGGATCGGTAATTTCTACTTTTTGTAGCATTTGCTTTAAGATCACTTCTAAATGCTTGTTATCTATGCGCACACCTTGCAATCTATAAACTTGCTGTATTTCAGAAATCATATAGTGTGCTAACGCTTCTAACCCAAGCACACGTAGAATATCATGAAGATCAGGATCGCCATCCATCAATAAATCACCTTTACGCACAAAATCACCTTCATTGACTATTACATGCTTACTTCTTGATACTAAATACTCAACTGGAGAAGCTTGCTCATCTACAGGTTTAATTACTATACTGCGTTTTCCTCTACGGTCTTTTTCAGAGAACGTTACATAGCCGTCTATTTCACTAACGATAGCATGCTCTTTAGGACGACGTGCTTCAAATAATTCTATAACCTTAGGCAAGCCACCAGTAATATCACGAGTTCTAACTGACTCTCTCGGCGTTCTTGTGATAACATCACCTGCATGAACCTTTTGGCCATCCTGTACATTGAGTACTGCGCCAACTGGTATAAAGTAACATGCTTCCACACCACTTGCAAGTGTTATTACTTTTTCATTATCATCAAGCAGTGCGATACGAGGACGTAAATTAGCTACACCAGAGTGCAATTTCCAATCTTTTACTACTCTATTTGATATTCCTGTAGATTCATCCATCACTTCAGTGATCGAAATTCCATCTTTTAAATCCTGGTAAGATATTGTACCACTCTTTTCCGTAATAATAGGTAGTGTATACGGATCCCATTCCGCAACTTTATCACCAATTTTTACTAACTCACCCTCATTTACATAAAGTTTAGCACCATAAGGCACACTGTGCTTCAATTTTTCACTACCAAGGCTATCAATTAAGACGACTTCACAGGAACGGCTTATCACAATTTTATTGCCGTTTTTATCTATAATTATATTACTGTTGTTTAATTTTATTCTAGCATTAATAGAAGCTATAATATTTGAGGATTCAACACTTCTAGTCATTACTCCACCTATATGGAAAGTACGCATCGTTAACTGAGTACCTGGCTCTCCAACAGATTGAGCAGCGATAACACCAACTGCTTCACCTATTGAAACAATTTTACCAGTTGCAAGGTCTCTTCCATAACACAAAGAACACACACCAGGACTTATTTCACAAGTTAAAGGCGATCTAATTTTTATAGCATCAAGACCTACAATGTTGATTTGCTTTACTTTATCTTCATCAATTAATTCCCCTGCTTTTAATAATAACTCTTTGGTTACTGGGTTATATATATCATTTGCAGCTGTTCTACCTAGTACAACACTCTCTAGAGATGCAACTATAGTACTCCCTTCAACTATAGCTCTTACAATAAAGCCATTTTTCGTTTTACAGTTATGTTTTGTAACTATGCAATTTTGAGATACGTCAACCAAGCGACGAGTTAAGTATCCAGAGTTTGCAGTTTTAAGTGCAGTATCAGCTAAACCTTTACGCGCCCCGTGAGTAGAATTAAAGTATTCAAATACATTCAATCCTTCGCGAAAATTAGAAATTATAGGTGTTTCTATAATTTCACCAGAAGGTTTGGTCATTAACCCTCGCATTCCTGCTAACTGCTTCATCTGGGAAGTAGAACCTCTTGCACCGGAGCTAACCATCATATACACTGAGTTGTACTTACTATTTTCATCATACACAGATATCGCTTTTAACATATCATTCGCTATTATATCTGTGCACTTAGACCACTCATCTATAACTTTATTATACCTCTCACTTTTAGTGATTAGCCCGTCTTGATACTGTGCAGAGAATTTCTTAATTTCACCCCTTGTATAATCAACGTGTGTAGCTTTAGTTTCAGGTATGACCATATCGCAACGACTAAAAGAAGTACCAGAAAATGTAGCATACTCAAAGCCAAGTGTCATCAATTTATCAGAAAATACCACTGTAGCACTTTGACCGCAGCTACGATATACTAAATCAACTATACTAGTTATTTCCTTAACTGTTAATACCTGATTTATTAAATCGAAACTTAGATTCTCATGTTTAGGAAAAATCTGCCATAATATTAAACGTCCAGGAGTTGTAAAAATAGTTTTATACTGAATGTTTCCATCGCTATTGATGTATTCCATTTTGTACTTTATATGAGAATGAATATGTAGAGTACCGTTATTTAAGGAATGCTCAACTTCACAAAAAGCACAAAAAAGCGGTAAATCATCCTCCTTAAGTTGCTGTAAAGTTAGGTAGTATATACCAAGCACTATATCTTTACTAGGAACTATAATCGGTCTTCCATTAGAAGGACTTAAAACGTTATTAATTGACATCATCAATACTCTAGCTTCAAGTTGAGCTTCCAATGAAATTGGCACATGTACTGCCATTTGATCACCATCAAAGTCAGCATTAAATGCTGTACAAACAAGTGGATGAAGCTGTATTGCTTTACCTTCAATAAGGACTGGCTCAAAAGCCTGAATACCAAGCCTGTGTAGCGTAGGCGCTCTATTTAGCAAAACAGGATGCTCTTTTATTACTTCTTCAAGCATATCCCAGACTTCTGGCTTTTCTGCTCTTATTAACTTACTAGCAAATTTTATAGTTGGAGCCATTCCATATATTTTAAGCCTTGAGTAAACAAAAGGTTTGAATAACTCAAGAGCCATTCTTTTCGGTAATCCACACTGATTTAGTTTCAAAGTTGGACCAACAACTATTACAGAACGTCCAGAGTAATCTACCCTTTTTCCTAAAAGATTCTGACGGAAACGACCTTGCTTTCCTTTCAGCATATCGCTAATAGACTTTTTATATCCAGTAGCGCCAGGTTTATTTACCAGAGCATTACGACGACTATTATCAAAAAGAGAATCAACTGCCTCTTGTAACATTCTTTTCTCATTACGAATCATAATCTCAGGAGGATTTAAACTTAACAATTTTCTCAATCTATTATTTCTATTAATAATAGTTCTATAATGATGATTTAAATCAGAAACTGCAGGTCGACCACTTTCAAGCGACACCAAGGGACGCAAGTCAGGTGGTAAAATAGGTATAGCTGTAAGTATCATCCACTCAGGTCTGTTTCCAGACTTGATAAAATTTTCAACAATACGTAATCTCTTTATAATTTTCTTTCTTCTCATTTCAGAAGCAACAGACTCTAACTCCTGTCTTAAATTCTTCCTAATTTCATGTAAATCAAGGCGTGTTAGCAATTCTCTTATAGCTTCAACACCTTGCATAGCTATAAAGCTATCGACTCCATAGCTATCTTTAGCTTCATTATAAGCTTTCTCACTAATAATTTCACCTTTTTCAAAAGAGGAAACAAGAGGATCTATTACAACATAATTATCACTATATAAAATACTTTCGATATCTCTAAGAGACATATCTAATAATGCTCCAATTCTTGAAGGAAGTGACTTCAAAAACCATATATGAGCAACAGGAGATGCAAGCTCTATATGACCCATTTTTTCTCTTCTTACTTTAGAAGATGTAACTTCTACTCCACATTTTTCGCATATACGGCCCCTATGTCTTCTTTTTTTGTACTTTCCACATAAACATTCATCATCATTGACAGGACCAAAAACTTTAGGACAAAATAATCCACCTTTCTCAACTTTGAATGTACGGTAGTTTGCAGTTGAAACATCCGTTATCTCTCCATAAGACATACGTTTAATACTTTCAGGGCTAGCAATGGAAATTCTAACCTCATTAAAAGATTGCGCTATGTTAGTATGAGATATATCTTCAATTACTATGTCATTTTGCTTCAAATCCACATTAAAACACAAGGAACGCAACTCTTTTATCATGACATTAAAGGATTCAGGAATTCCACATTCAAAGTTACTGTCACCTTTTATTACCGATTCATAAATCTTAACCCTTCCATTAATATCATCAGACTTCACAGTTAACATTTCCTGCAAAGTGTAAGCAGCACCATAGGCTTGCAATGCCCAACATTCCATTTCACCAAAACGCTGACCACCAAAATGAGACTTTCCTCCAAGAGGTTGTTGAGTAACCAAACTATAAGGACCTACTGAACGCGCATGAATTTTACCATCTACTAAGTGATGCAACTTAAGCATGTACATGTAACCAACTGTAACTTTGCGATCAAACTTCTCACCCGAGCAACCATCATATAATACAACTTGCCCAGAGTTATCCAATCCAGCAAGTTCAAATAGCTTTACTATTTGTTCATCTTTTGGACCTTCAAATACAGGTGCAGTAACAGGAATGCCATTACGCAACTTATACGCAAATTCAATGAGGTGATTATCATTAATATCGCGAATGTTATTACAAATAGATAAATTACTGCCACAACTATAAACCTCAATCAGGAAGTGACGTAAACTACTGTGTGCATCTTTACAAGAGTTGAAATAATTCTCTACTAATGTAGTCAATTCATTATCTAATTCATCCTTATTAGTCGTATCTAAAATAGAAGACGTTATTTCATCATCATTAATATCCTCAAATTTTTTATTATCAAGATATAATGCTGCAAATTTTTCAAAATCATCATCACTGAGAGATCTAATTGCCTCACAAAAAGCACGTTTGATTTTATTGATCTCATCAAGAATATTGCCTACTTTTTCTCCTAATTTTTTACAAGCCCAACCTACATGCGTTTCCAATATTTGCCCTACATTCATTCGTGAAGGAACGCCAAGAGGGTTAAGAATAATATCAATAGGAGTACCATCTTCTAAATAAGGCATATCTTCTACTGGAACAACTCGAGAAATCACACCTTTATTTCCATGTCTACCAGCCATTTTATCCCCTGGCTGCAAACTATGTTTTACAGCAATAAAAACTTTTACTGACATCGACACACCTTGAGGCAGATCATAACCTTCATGCAATTTTTCTACTTTTCGCTTAAAGTTTGCTATTGCATGTGATACTTTTTCATCAAAATCTTTTTTTAAGCTCTCAACTTGCTTAGAAATAGATTGGTTTTTCAATCCTATATCCCACCATCCCTCACGTTCAATAAAATTAATACTTTCTCGATCTTGAGAGCCAGAATTAATAAGAATTTTTCTTAATTCATCATAGAAATATTGATTAATAACATTGATTATATGGTCTCGTTCTTTCTCAAAATCATTTACCTCTTTTTGCTTAATAAGAAACGCCCTTTCGTTTTCTTCTTCCCCTCTGCGTGTAAAGACCTGCACATCAATCACTATCCCTTCAATATCTGGAGATGTATATAAAGAGGAATCCACACAATCGAATGACTTTTCACCAAAAATTGTCATTAACAATTTTGTCTCAGGAGGCAATGAAAGAGAATGCTTAGGTGTAACTTTCCCCACCAAAATATAACCTGAACCAACTCTTGTACCAACCTTTACTATACCACTATCATCCAAGTGATAAAGATTTTCTTCATTAACACCTGGTATGGCACGAGTTATTTTTTCCGACCCTAAAGGAGTGTCATGTACAACACATTCAAATTCTTCTATATGAATAGAAGTAAATAGATCTTTTTTAACAACTTCACTAGAAATAATGATTGAGTCTTCAAAATTATAACCTTGCCAAGACATAAAAGCGACTAGCAAGTTTTGGCCAAGTGCCAATTCACCGTTATTAATAGCAGGACCATCAGCTATCACATCACCTTCCTTAACACAATCACCTACATGCACCAGTGGTTTCTGGTTAATACAAGTATTATGGTTAGAACGCTGAAATTTTCTTAGATGATAAATATCTACATCTAAGTAGTTAATTCCTTCTTTGTCAAAAGCACGTATAACTATAGAGTTACTATCTGAGCTGTCAACTATGCCACCACGTTTTGCTAAAACTACAGCACCAGAGCCAGAAGCTACGAAAGACTCCATACCAGTAGCAACCAAAGGAGCAGTAGGCTTCAATAAAGGTACAGCTTGACGCTGCATATTTGAACCCATTAACGCTCTATTAGCATCATCATTTTCTAAAAATGGAATTAAAGAAGCAGCAACCGATATTACCTGCTTAGGAGATAAATCAATGTAACTTACTTGATTACTATTTACCATTACAAAGGTACCAGCATACCTACAGTATAACATATCATCAACAAAGCAGTTGTTTTCATCAAGCTTTGCGCTGGTATCGGCTATATAATATAAACCTTCATCTATAGCAGACAGATACTCAATTTGATCAGTAACAACCTTATTAACTACTTTCCTATAAGGGCTTTCAATGAACCCATATTTATTAATACGAGCGTATATAGCTAAGCTGTTAATTAAGCCTATATTCTGTCCCTCAGGAGTTTCAATAGGGCAAATTCTTCCGTAATGAGTTGGATGAACATCACGCACTTCAAATCCCGCTCTCTCTCTTGTTAAACCACCAGGACCTAACGCCGACAACCTTCTTTTATGTGTTATTTCAGATAATGGATTAGTCTGATCCATAAATTGAGATAATTGGGAAGAATTGAAAAAATCTCTTAAGACATTGGTTAACACTTTTGGGTTTATAAAATCAGATGGAGAGACTTTATCTAAACTAGAAGTAGACATAGAATCAACTACTGCCCGTCCCAATTTTAATAATCCAGTTCTAAATTGATTTTCTATAAACTCTCCAACTGAACGGACTCTTCTATTTGCTAAATGATCAATATCATCTACAGATCCTTGACCATCACGTAACAATACTATTTTTCTTATAATTTCAATAATGTCTTCATGTGTTAAAGTAGTTAAACTTTCTTCATAATTTAACCCAAGGCAAGAGTTAAGTTTTAATCTACCAATGTTAGACAAATCATAATATTCTGGACTGAAGAAAAGATTACGAAAAAACTCCTCTACTATCTTTAAAACAGGAACTTCACCAGGACGCAAAACCTTATATATTTCATATAGAGCGTTCTCATAAGACATGTTTTCATCTAAGAAAAGTGTATTTAATATGTAAGGTCCAACAGAAACATTATCTATGTTCAACACTGATATTTTATCTATAGATAATAATTCAAGCTTTTTTATATCCTCTAATTTTATAGATTCACCAGCAGATAAGATTTTTGTAGAACTAGCACTATCTATTAAATCTTCTGCAGGAAATAAACCACATATAGAATCATAAGGAATTAGATACTCTTTCAACCCGTTATCATATAGATTTTTAGCTAATTTCGAAGTAATACGAACATTAGCTTTAAGTAACACATTGCCTTCAACATTCTTTAAATCGAAAGGAAGCCTCACTCCCTTGAATTTATCAGGGAAAAAAGGTACTTTCCAGCCACTTTTATGTTTTATATAGTCTATTTTTTCATAAAATTTATTAAGTATGTCATTATTTGATAAGCCCAAAGCCTTTAATAAAACTGATATTGGCAATTTTCTCTTTCTATCAATACGAAAATACAAATGATCTTTAACATCAAACTCAATATCAAGCCAAGAACCTCTATAAGGAATAACTCTAGCAGAATAGATCAATTTGCCAGAATTGTAAGTTTTTCCCTTATCACTATCAAAAAACACTCCAGGAGATCTATGCATTTGTGAAACGATAACTTTCTCTACGCCATTGATGATGAAAGTACCTTTATCAGTCATCATAGGCAGTTCACAAAAGCGAACCTCCTGCTCTTCAGCAGATTTTATAATAGTTGCAAGTTTAGAATGATCATCATCTTCTTTAACTTCTTGATATTTTTCAAGAGAAACACCATCCTGCATAATAACAAGACGTATAGAAGCAATAACCTGAGCAGAAAAAGTTATACCACGTTTTATACACTCAGATTCACTATACTTAAGATCATCTACCCTACAATTCAAAAATTCGATAGTAGCCCTATGCAAAGGATCAGATATTGGAAAAATTGTATGAAAGATAGCTTCAAGTTTTTCATTACTCTCATTATTAGGAGTAAAGGAATTATATGACCCCTTTTGGACTTTAACCAAATCCAATAAAGAATCTTTTAAATCAATCGACCTGGAATAAGAAACCCTAGGAACAAAAGCACTAGAAGCACACATATAAGAAGAATCAACCATTAAAATACCTTCACTAATTAAAAGAGCTATATCAACATAAAATTAATATACTAACATTTTATTCAAGCTCAACTTTAGTTGCTCCTGCTTCAATAAGTTTTTGCTTAATTTTTTCTGCTTCGTCTTTAGAAACATTAGCAGTCAAATCTTTGGGTAAAGACTCAACTAATTCTTTCGCTTCTTTTAAATTCAATGTAGAATTAACTTCTCTAATAGCTTTAATCACTCCTATTTTTTTGCTCGCATCAATCTCTTTGATTACAACTTTATACTCAGCTTTTTCTTGAGCAACAGGAGCAGCAGCATTATCACTAATAGGCACCCCAGCACCAACAGCTCCACCAAGAAAAGAACCACCAGGTAACCCTATTTTTTCTTCTAGAACTTTTACAAGTTCAGAAGCCTCTAATAGATTTAAAGATAATATTTTATCAACCAAATCACTTGTTACATTATTCATAATTACCACCTTATTTAACAACAAATTTATTTTTTAGAACTACAGTAATCCAAAATTCTCATAAGCCTCATAGAAGATGAATTAATAGATAATGCTAACCGAGCAGGAATATCATAAGATATTAAACGCATAATTTTAACACGCAATTCATCCAGAGAAGGCAACTTAGCCAGTTTATTAACATCTTCCACTGTTAACAATTCATTTATATGAGCCGCGCAAATCACAGACATTTTTTCTTTGTTAGCATTAATAAAATCAACTATTAACTTTGCAGCTTCTACTATAGCACTAGAGTATATAATAGCAACAGAACCAGAAAATTTACCTGATAAATAAGAAAATTTACCAGTCCTTTCCAAAGCCAAGCGCGCTAGAGTGTTTTTAACTACTAATACCCCACCTGCTATAGACTTCAGGCTATTCCTCAGAGTTAATGAATCATTAGCATTTATAGATTTAAAATTTACTAATATCAAGAAATCATTATTTACAAATACGTTTATTGTGCTCTGTATAAATTCATCCTTATTTCTACGCTTCACAGTATCACTCCCTAATTATATCTTCCACTTTGCTTATCTTATAAGCTTTACCCATAGTTGAATTTAAAAAAACACCCTTAAAGTAAATTCCTTTCACAGAAATAGGTTTATTATCTTTAATTACTTTAAGAAAGGCTTTTAAATTTTCTAGCAAGTCATCAATATCAAATTTAATATTTCCTAATTTACCATGAATAACACCATTTTTATCTGTTCTAAATTTTATCTGACCAGACTTAATGGTTTTAATAGCTTCTGCAATGTTAGAAGTCACAGTACCAAATTTAGGGTTAGGCATCAGCCCTTTAGCACCCAATACTTTTGCAATAGGAGTAATTTTTGCCATAAAATCAGGAGTAGTAATGCACCAATCAACATCTAATTTTCTACCTTTTTTTATTTCTTCAACTAAATCCTCCCCTCCTGTAATATCAGCACCAGCTTTTTCAGCTTCTAATAAAGGTTTATCTTGAGCGAAAACAGCTACTTTAATATTCTTCCCGATACCTTTAGGCAAAACTACTGTACCACGCACCTGCTCTTCAGATTTACGTGGATCTACACCTAAATTGACTGCAATATCAACTGATTCATTAAATTTTGCTGAAGCAGACTCAACAATCTTCTCCAAACACCGCTTAGAATCATCATTATATGTACTCATTTACCTAACCTTCCACAACTTCTATACCCATAGATTTTGCAGTGCCTATAACCATCTTCACTGCTGAATCTTCATTATCCACTTTCATATCAACCATCTTACACTTTGCCACTTTAATGATAGCAGACATAGATAATTTAGCCACTAATTCTTTACCAGAATTACCAGAACCTTTACTTAATTTAGCTTCCTGCTTAAGCAAATAAGCCACAGGCGGACCGCTGACAGTAAAATCATGAGAGCGATCATCCTTTATGGAAATTCTCACTGTTACTAAATCACCTACTTTATAACTAGCGTTAGCAGCGCTAGTAGCTTTATTAAAAGCTTCACAAAATTTAGGAACAGGTATACCACGCGGGCCAAGTACTGAAGCAATTTTCGGTCCTGGAACTGCTTTTCCAGCTTCCATAAGCAAGTTAATCTTAGCAACTACATTACTCATAATTAATCCTCTATTTTCTCTACTTGAGCCAAATCAAGCTCTATTATTGTTGGCTTACCTAAGATTGATACTTCAATATTAATAATTTTTTTCTCATCATTTACCATATCTACCTTACCAGTAAAATTTTGAAAAAGACCATCATTAATTTTTACTTTTTCACCTTTCTCATAACCATAACTCAACTTTTTCGTTTCTTGAGCATTGTAAAGCGCACTACACATTGAGCGAATCTCATTATCCTCAATCACCTTTGGAACATTACCATTTTTCAAAAATCCATAAACCTTAAGAGATTTTGGTATATTATTAATAAAATTTAATACCTCATCGCATAAATTCATGTATAAAAAGACATAACCAGGAAAGGACTTCCTTCGTTTAGCATTTTTTTTAGATTTTAAATCCATCTCACTTAATTCTTCACAAGGAATAAAAACTCTATTAAAATAATTATTAATATTCAATCTCATAGAATTTTCTAATATATATTGGTGCACTTTCTCTTCATAATTAGAGGCAACTCTTAAAATGTACCACTTATATCTATTAAATTCCTTACGTTTTAAAATTACCTCATCATCTGAAATCATCTCAAAATGACCAGACTCATCACCACAAAACCCAATCATTTGATTCAAAATATTTTTGCTTTCATCACACAGATGCATACATATATATACTTCACATAACTCTTTTATATCAGATTTTACATCACATACTGTCTGATAAGGAATAAACACCTCCTTAAAGTAAACAGTATTGATTGCCAACTCGCATATATCCTTCTCATACCCATAATCGACTTTAATGATATACCATTTATACTTATATTCCATAAATAATTCCAAATAAAGTCTTAATTACGTAAAGAGACATAAAATCTACAAAGCAAAAGAAAATCGAAAAGCACAATATAACAATTATTACAATAAACAAAGATGACAATACCTGCTGTTTTTTTATCCAAGCAATTCTCCTTATTTCTTGCTTTATATCGCAAAAAAAAACATACAGGTTTTTTAACATTTCTACCATAATATTAATGCAGGAGCGATAGGAATTGAACCTACAACCTCTGGTTTTGGAGACCAGCGCTCTACCAATTGAGCTACACTCCTATAATTCAAAAGTTTACTCTAAAATTTCCGAAACAACGCCAGAACCAACAGTTCTACCACCTTCTCTTATCGCAAAACGCAATCCTTTATCCATTGCTATTGGTACTTGCAACTCCACTTCTATACTTACATTGTCCCCTGGCATTACCATCTCCTTTCCATCTCGCAATTTTATGCTCCCAGTTACATCCGTTGTCCTTAAATAAAACTGTGGCTGATAATTTCCAAAAAATGGTGTATGCCTTCCTCCTTCTTCTTTCTTCAATATATACACCTCCGCATTAAATTTCTTATGCGGGGTTATTGTCCCTGGTTTTGCCAATACTTGCCCTCTCTCCACTTCTTCTCTCTTTGTTCCTCTTAGTAGTACTCCTACATTGAGTCCTGCACTTCCCTTGTCTAGCAACTTCTTAAACATCTCAACACCAGTACATATCGTCTTTTGCGTCGCTTTCAGACCTATTATCTCTATCTCATCCCCTGTCTTTATCTCCCCCTTCTCTATTCTTCCTGTTACTACCGTTCCTCGCCCCGATATTGAAAATACATCTTCTATTGGCAATAAAAACGGCAAATCTATAGGCCTTGGAGGTACTGCCACATACTCATCTAACTTCTCCATCAATTTATCTATTGATTTCTTTCCATACTCACTACTATCATCCTCTAATGCTTTTAATGCAGATCCAACTATCACAGGCACTTCGTCACCTGGAAATCCATACTTACTCAGCAACTCTCTCACTTCCATTTCCACCAAATCTATCATATCAGCATCAGCAACATCAGCTTTATTTATATATACCACGATATATCCAACACCCACCTGTTTTGCCAGCAATATATGCTCTCTCGTTTGTGGCATCGGCCCATCAACCCCTGACACTACCAATATCGCTGCATCCATCTGCGCTGCACCTACTATCATATTCTTTACATAATCAGCATGTCCAGGACAATCAACGTGTGCATAGTGTCTCTTTTCTGTTTGATATTCAACATGCGCTGTTGCTATTGTTATCCCTCTCTTTCTTTCTTCTGGCGCTTTATCTATTTGATCATATGCTACAAAATTACCATAATGCTTTGTTATCGCCGCTGTTAACGTTGTCTTCCCATGATCCACATGTCCTATCGTTCCCACGTTTACATGCGGCTTTCCAAATGCTTCTACTATCGCTGTCATAATCACTAACCTTTAATTATACTTTAACTTTAACTCATCAACCACATATTGTGGCACTTGTTCATAACAAGAAAAATGCATACTATACTGAGCTCTTCCCTGAGATATAGAACGCAAAACATTTATATAACCAAACATATTCGCAAGAGGTACGAAAGCAAGAATTATAGTACTACTATTATGCGTTTCCATACTTGAAACTTGCCCCCTTCTGCTATTTACATCGCCCATGATATCGCCCATATACTCTTGAGGCGTAATGATTTCAACTTTCATTATAGGTTCTAACATTTTTGGACCAGCTTTATTTGCCATCTCTTTAAAAGCACCTTTAGCAGCAAGTTCAAAAGCTAAAGGACTTGAATCAACTTCATGAAAAGCACCATCAATAAGAGTAGCTTTAAAGTCAATAACTGGAAATCCAGAAATTACACCACCTTCTTTGATCAACTCTAACCCATTTTCCACACCAGGAATATATTCTTTCGGAATAGCACCACCTACAATTTTGCTCTCAAACTGAAATCCAGATCCAGGCTCAAGAGGCTCAAATTTTATTTTAACCTTAGCAAATTGACCAGCACCGCCGGACTGTTTTTTATGAGTATAATCAATTTCAACAGATTTAGTGATAGTTTCACGATATGCAACTTGAGGCGCACCGACGTTAGCCTCAACGTTAAACTCGCGCTTCATTCTATCAATAATAATCTCAAGATGCAGCTCACCCATGCCCTTCAATATGGTCTGTCCACTCTCCGCATTTACTGACATTCTTAAAGAAGGATCTTCTGCAACCAATCTATTTAAAGCAACACCCAATTTTTCCTGATCTGAAGTAGTTTTAGGTTCCACAGCAATTTCAATAACAGGCTCAGGAAATTCCATACGCTCTAATAATATAGGAAAATCAGGTGAACATAAAGTGTCACCAGTAATTGTTCTCTTTAATCCAACTAAGGCAACTATATCGCCAACTTTAGCTTCGTTTATATCTTCTCTGTTATTTGCATGCATAAGCAGCATTCTGCCAATTCCTTCAGTCTCATTTTTTCCTGCATTTAACACAGCAGATTTAGATTTTAACTTACCGGAATAAATACGAATAAACGTCAAGCTGCCTACAAACTTATCCGTCATCACTTTAAATGCAAGAGCAACGAATTTCTCTTTTTCTGAAGGTTTGATCTCAATTTTCTTTTCTGAATCTTTAGGATCAGTTCCAACAACTACATCAACATCAATAGGAGAAGGTAAAAAGTCAACCACACCATCTAAAAGTGGTTGTACGCCTTTATTTTTAAAAGCTGATCCACATAATACAGGAACAAATTTTCCTTTGATGGCTCCATTTCTCACGCATTTTTTCAGCAAATCTACTGGCAGATCATTAGACTCAAAGTAAGTATTCATCGCTTCATCATCCATCTCAGCTGCAGCATCTAATAAAAGATTTCGATATTCTTGAGCCTTGTCAAACAAATCAGAAGGAATATCTTCATAAGAAAATTTAGCGCCCAATGTTTCTTCTTGCCATATAATGGCTTTCATAGAAATAAGATCGATTATGCCTTTAAAATCTTTCTCACTTCCTATTGGCAACTGAATGACCAAAGGTGCTGCACCAAGCTTCGTCTTTATCATATCAACACATCGATAAAAATTTGCCCCGATTCTATCCATTTTATTAACAAAGCAGATACGAGGAACGGTATATTTATCAGCTTGACGCCAAACTGTCTCAGACTGAGGCTCAACTCCAGCAACTCCATCAAATACAGCAACTGCACCATCCAAAATCCTCAAAGATCTCTCAACCTCAATAGTGAAATCAACATGACCAGGAGTATCTATTATATTAATCCTATGATCATTCCAAAAACATGTTGTTGCAGCAGAGGTAATTGTAATGCCACGCTCCTTCTCTTGCTCCATCCAATCCATAGAAGCTGCACCATCGTGCACTTCACCAATCCTATTTTGTTTACCAGTATAAAATAAAATACGCTCTGTTGTGGTGGTCTTGCCAGCATCTATATGAGCCATTATTCCTATATTTCTATACCTAGATATTAAAACTTCCATACCACAATCAATCAGCTAATATTAAAAACGAAGATGAGAAAATGCCTTATTAGCTTCAGCCATTTTATACTTTTCTTCACACATCTTAAATGCACCACCACATTTATTATAAGCATCTAATATTTCAGACTGCAAACAATAAACAGTAGTTCTACCGCTCTTTTTTCGAGCAGCAGAAGTTGCTCTAGCAATCCACCTCAATGCCAAAGAAATTGCTCTATCTTGACGAATTTCAACAGGGACTTGATAAGTTGCACCACCAATACGCCGAGAGCGTACTTCTATAGAAGGGGTAACATTTTCTACTGCTGTTTCAAAAATTGATAAGGCATCTTTGCCTATTTTCTTTTCAGCTAAGGACAAAGCACTATAAGCAATCTTTTCTGCAATAGATTTTTTACCACATTTCATAATTATATTAATAAAACGCATAAGCAAGACACTACCATAACGAGAGTCAGGGCTTGTTCTTTTTTTTGCTTTATTACGACGTGCCATAAATTTTAACCAGATTTCTTTACACCATATTTTGAACGAGCTTTCTTTCGATTTTGCACACCACGTAGATCAAGAGCACCTCTTATTATGTGATAACGTACACCCGGCAAATCTTTAACTCGCCCACCACGTATTAAAACAACGGAATGCTCTTGTAAATTATGACCTTCGCCAGGTATATAAGCCGTCACTTCACCGTATCCACTAATCTTTACTCTAGCTACCTTACGTAGTGCTGAATTAGGCTTTCTAGGAGTTGTAGTATATACCTTAGTGCAAACACCCCTTCTTTGAGGATTGCATTTTCCCAAAGCTGGCACCTTATTCTTGCGAGTTAACCCTGATCTACCTTTACATATTAATTGATTTATCGTAGGCATATACTGTAAATTTAAAACTCTAAAAATAACTAAGTTTTAGTTATAAAATAATAAACCTCAATAGTCAATATAAAAATAAACATTACTACTCTAATAATCTCAGCCTAGTTGCTTTGAAAGCTACTGATAATTATATGCTAAAGCGCATATTGGTTTAAATATTAAGAAATTATCACTTGCTGTGGTCGAATTAATATAGATATGGAACAAGTAATATACTGTGATGGCTATCAAAGAATATGCAGAAAATAATCCTTATAATAGAGCCAAGAGCTTCAACATTAATGCAAAAATACTAACCGAATTACCAGTAAAGCCAGATGATTTTTACAATCCTACTCTTGACACTTAGATTTAATGCAGCTACCCTAAGTTCAAAATTCTATACTCAATTTTGCTGTTCTTGCATGCAAGGAACACGTTTTTAGAATAATGAAAACAATCAGCGCTTTAATTACAGAAGGGTCAAAGCTACTATCATCACATAGAATTGAATCACCACATTTGGATTGTGAAATCATCATGCAGTACGTACTTGGAGTAGAAAGATCATTCACAATCATGAATCACACCAATCAGGTACCAAGAAACAAAGAACTTCTATTCTGGAAATTAACAAAAAAAAGAGCAGAAAGATATCCAATATCGCAAATAATAGGTAATCGTGAATTCTGGAGTAAAAATTTTATAGTTAACCAACATGTTCTAGATCCAAGACCAGATAGTGAGACAGTAATTTCAACAGTGTTAAAATATTACCAAAATAAGAAGCAAAAAATAAAAATTGCAGATTTTGGCACAGGCACAGGCTGTTTGTTGATCTCCATACTTAGTGAGTATGAATATGCTATTGGAGTTGGTTTTGAAAAAAGCCTGGAAGCATACAAAATTACCTACCAGAATACAAAGAAACATAATCTTCTCAACAGAGCTAAAATATTTCCAAATTCGTGGACAGAATGTAGAGGTTTATTTGATCTCATAATAAGCAATCCTCCATATATTAAAAGAAGTAAGTTAAAAGATCTGCAGGCTGAAGTGCAAAAAGAGCCAAGAATTGCTCTTGATGGTGGTATCGACGGATTGAGCTGTTACCTGAGTATTTTTCCAATATTGAAAAAGTGCCTTAAAAAAGATGGGTTTGCGATACTGGAAATAGGCGAAGATCAAAGCAATATTGATAAAATAATACCCTTATATGGACTGGCTTTTCAGGAATACGTATACGACTTGGCTGGAATGAAAAGATGCATTATTGTAAAGCAAGATAAAGAACATGACTAGTAGAACGCTAGCTTTCTAAGAACCTGTTCACAATCTCAAGAAAGGCATAAAGTAAGAAATAGAGTGTATAAATTAGGATATATGAGGACTGTATACCCAAGTGACATAAGTCGAGAGAAGTTTGAGATTATTTCACCAGATCTGGAGTCTTGTGGAAAAAACAAAACCAAGAAAACTTGATTTGTATGATATATTTTGCGAAGTGTTGTACGCCCTAAAAAGTGGTTATCAGTGGAGGATGCTACCAAAAGAGTTTCCAAAATGGCGCAATTGTTATGATTATTTCAAAAATGGAGTGAAAAAGTAAAAGGAAATAAAAAAAAGTATTTTGGAGTGCATGTTAAAAAAAATAGTTAGTGTGGTCCGACAAAACAATGTTTGGAAAGAAAAAATCAGCTTTTGCATAATTGACACTCAGAGTGTAAAGAACGCAGACACTGATGAAGAAAAAGGCTATGACGCTGGTAAAAAAATCTCAGGAATAAAACGCCATATCGCACGAGATATAGATGTTTGCTATTTATTCTTAAGCTTGGGAGTGTTAAATAGCATTTTACTTTTTTTAGTATGTAGAGATTTTCTAGGAATTATTCTATTGAATTCTATGATATTATTTTTTGTAACATTGTTATACATACCATAAGAGTGAACTGACGAAATTTGTAAAGGAGTTTTATGGCTTAGCTACATGGTACTAACACTCAAGTAAATTTTCATCAATGACGCAATTTGCTATGTCTATATCTCACATAGCTTACAACTTGCTTTACTCCTTTTACTTTTCTTGCAATTGCTATTACAGCTTTTAATTCCGCCTTATTTTGAGCTATACCCATCAAATAAACGACTCTATCAACTGTATTAACGCTATAATTAATTGATTTAATGTTTCTTTTTCCCAGAAGCCTCGTGCTTATCTCTGCTGTTATCATACCATCTACAGTAATATCTAGCATAGAAGCCATTTTAATTGGTGTGACTCTTATTTCATTTATCACTTCTTTAATCTCTTTTTGCTGCCAAGCTATTTTCTCTGCTGTGAGTTGCTTTTCATGATTATCAACATTTCCAATGAGTAATACTCTTCCTTCACTCACTTTAACTTTTATAGATGAGAACAGTCCGTGTTTTAAGAGTCCCTTATTGATTCTTATTACTATAGTTGTATCATCAATAATGTTTCCCAAGGATTTATCTTGCATTGTTATTGCTGTAGCCGCTGCAGTTGCTGTTACCACTATACCACTCACAAGAGTCGTACAGCCACTCTGTGTAATCAGAAAAATTGCGAGTAAGAAGCTTGCTATTAATCTCATTATTAATGTCCAGAGTTTAGAGCTTTAATTAAAGAATATTAATAAGCTTTTTTTATTGTGTAAATACTATAAATTGAATAAGCCTTGAATATTTCTAAGACAGTACTTATCTCAATAATGTTAGTTAAAGTAATTCAGGCTTAGATTCATAGTGGAGTTAACCAGTATTATAAGTTCAGTCTGTGGTACTAAAATCTAATCTTTAAATTGCATAAGATGAAAGAAGTGGTTATCTATAAGTTAATGAAGGGTTCTTGCGGATATGGCGAAATTGGTAGACGTGCCAGGTTTAGGTCCTGGTGAGCTTGCTCGTGGGGGTTCAAGTCCCTCTATCCGCACTTAAAGTCATGTAACTCAGGTTTTAAGAGAAAATTTATAATCACTAAGTACACTTTTGTTTGTATAAGAACCTGTTCTTAAGGATTGTATTTAACTTAAATTCTGGTAAAATGGCTTTATTAAAACATAAATAAAATATTGATAACAGGTTGTAATGTCTAGTAATATAACTCAAAATGCAGTCGAAGCAGATACATTAAGTAATATATATACCTATAAGGAACTTAGTGTAGATAAACTAAAGTATGAGTATGAAATCACAGTTAGTAGTGATTATATAGAACAAAAGATAAACTCTAGATTACAAGAAATAGCGAAGGATGCAAAATTGCCTGGATTTAGATCAGGAAAGATGCCTTACGATCTTGTTGTTACAAATTATAAAAACGAAGCTTTGGAATATGTGATAAATGATACGATTGACTATTGCTCAAGTGATTTAATGAAAAAAATCGAAGTTAAGTCTCATATCCATCCTAAGGTTGATATTATGTCATTACCAAACCTGGATAAAAAGGATGAAAAAGGTGACTTTCTGTACAAATTATCTTTTGAATCGATGCCAAAAGTACCAGTAATAGATCTTGATAAAATAAATTTGAAGAAAGTTAAGGCAAAAATCAAAGAGGGAGACATAAAAGAATTTATTGATTCTATAAAAACAAAATTTCCTAATTTTGTCTCTGTTGATGATGCTTCTTATCAAGCAAAAAACGAAGATAAACTGATAATTGACTTTGAAGGACGAATTAGAAATAAGCTCTTTCAAGGTGGAAGTGGCAAAAATTTTACTGTTAATTTAGGATCTGGAACATTTATAAATGGTTTTGAAGATCAATTAATTGGCATGAAAAAAGGGGAAACAAAAAGCTTTAAGTTGAGATTTCCTGAAGATTACCAGGTAATTTCCCTTGCGGGGCAAGAGGCTGCTTTTTCTGTTCGAATTAATGATATTCAGATTGCTGAAGACTTGCAAAGTGATGATGAAATAGCCAGGAGAATTGGTTTTGAAGATCATTCTTCGCTAATAAATCATATAAAAGAAGTAATTGATAATCAGTGTAAAGAAATGGGAGATCTCTTAATTAAGAAAGAGCTATTTGATTGTTTGGATGCTAGTTATAGTTTTGATTTGCCTATACAAGTAGTAAAACAGGAACAGCAGAGAGTTGAAAGAGAGTTGAATGCTAAAGGTGATTCTTGTAAAGAAGCTGAAAGACGTGTAAAGCTCGCAATGCTATTTATGGAGTTCAGTAAAGAACATGAAATATCATTAACTCAAAATGATATTATGAACGTTATTGTAAATCAATATGTCAGTAAAGATGTATCATTTGACAGAGTATTTAAACATTTTAAATCAGATGGACAATTTCAGGAATTAGTTAGAGGGCAAGCGCTTGAGTATAAAGTGACAGATTATATGATAGAAAAAGTTAGTAAAGAAGAACAGATTGTTTCTGTGAAAGAATTAAAGGAATTATTTGATAATATTTGATAGGAAAAGGTATGACTCTTATACCAATTGTAGTTGAACAAACTAGTCGCGGTGAGCGGGCTTATGACATATATTCAAGGCTAGTAAAAGAAAGAATAATTTTCGTAACTGGCCCTATTGAAGACAACATGGCCAGCGTAATAGTAGCACAGCTTTTATTTTTAGAATCGGAAAATCACGATAAAGACATTTGTATGTATATTAACTCACCAGGTGGTGTTGTAACTGCTGGTTTGTCGATCTACGATACAATGCAGTATATAAATCCAGACGTTTCAACTTTGTGTATAGGTCAAGCTGCATCTATGGGTTCTTTGTTGCTTACAGCTGGTGCGGAGGGTAAACGTTACTCGCTACCTCATTCAAGAATTATGATACATCAGCCATCTGGTGGTTATCAAGGTCAAGCAACTGACATAGAGATACATGCTAATGAAATTTTGCGAGTTAAGAAAAAACTAAATCAAATTTATGAAAAACATACTGGAAATTCACTAAAGAAAATTGAGGGAATGATGGAAAGAGATAAATTCATGGATCCTGAAGAAGCAATGAAAATTGGCTTAATTGACAGAGTAATAGCTGAGCGTAAAGATATGAAGATTGAAAATATTAAAGTTAAACAAAAGGTAGTTTAATGGATAACAATAATGATTTACACTACTGTTCTTTTTGTAACAAGGCACAAAACGAAGTAGATAAATTGATTACTAACTCTTCAGATGGTTTAAAGGTGTTCATTTGTAATGAATGCATAGAGTTATCCCATAAAGCAATAAGTCAAAAGAAAGAGAGAGCTTTTAATTCAGATCATATATCTGATATGAAGCGATTACTAAAGAAACCTGAAGATATAAAAAATTTTCTTAGTAAGCATGTTGTAGGTCAGGAACATGCGCAACACGTTTTATCTGTGGCTATGTATAACCATTGTCAATCCATGGTGCAACTTCATTCTATAAGTGATATTGAAATTGAGAAGTCAAATATAATGCTTATTGGCCCTACTGGTTCTGGTAAGACTTTGCTAGCAAAAACACTTGCTAAAGTTTCAGATGTGCCATTTGCTATGGCCGATGCGACAACTTTGACTGAGGCAGGTTATGTAGGTGATGATGTAGAAAGCGTGTTGTCACGTCTATTACAAGCTGCAAATTATGATGTTGCAAAGGCACAGCATGGTATAGTGTTTATCGATGAAATAGACAAGATCACAAGAAAGTCTGAAAGTGCTTCAATAACCCGTGATGTTTCAGGTGAAGGGGTCCAACAAGCTCTACTAAAAATCATGGAAGGTACGGTTGCTTATGTTCCTCCACAAGGAGGGCGAAAACACCCGCAACAAGAGTTTATACAAGTAGACACTAGTAACATACTATTTATTTGTGGAGGAGCTTTTGAAGGCCTAAATAAAATTATTGAGGCAAGAAAAAAGGGAACATCAGTTGGCTTTGGAGCAGATATAAGTCAGTCTAAAGCACAAAAGAAAAAAAATGCTTTACGCGATGCTCAACCTGAGGACTTAATCAAATTCGGTTTGATACCCGAATTTGTAGGACGGGTTCCAATAACTGCTGTTCTAGATGAGCTGGATCACGAGGATTTAATACATGTGTTGACAGAGCCAAGAAATGCGCTAGTAAAACAATATAAAGCATTGCTTGCATTTAGTAAAGTAAACCTTGAGTTTTCAGATGAAGCAATATCAGCTATTGCTAAAAAAGCTATAAGCTATAAAACAGGTGCAAGGATGTTACGTGCTATCTTAGAGTCACTTTTACTTGATGTTATGTATATATCCGGCAACGGAGGTTTTGAAGGTAGCACTATAACGGTTACTAAGAAAATGGTAGAATTAGGCAAAGTGACGATTAATCATAATAATAAGGGTAGTGTTATAACGGTTAATGATTAATTTGAGGCATATATTATGAGTATTGGACGTGCTGTAAACTTTAATTCTACTGTATTACCAGTATTACCTCTAAGAGATGTAGTAATTTTTCCAAATATAATGTTGCCTTTATTCGTAGGTAGAGAAAAATCTGTTCATGCACTAGAGTATGCAATAAGTAGCAGTAGTCACCAAAACGAGATTTTTCTCATAGCACAAAAAGATGGTTCTATTGATAATCCAGAGCCAGAGAATCTTTATGAAGTAGGCGTGTTAGCAAACATTATACAACCATTAATAAAACTGCCTGACAATGCAGTAAAAGTCATGATTCATGGGGTAAGAAGGGGAAGAGTTATAGAATATATTAGCTCTCACACTTTGTTACAGGCCAGAGTAGCGTTAGATGGTCATTATGAGTATGGAGAAAATGAAGATAATATTGATTTAGAAGCTTTAAGGCGTTCTGTTATAGATGCATTCGACAATTGGTGTAAACTAAGCAAGAAAAGTCGACCCGAGATTATTATTGACCCCATTGATCAAGTTAAAGAGGTTAATCAAATTGTAGATATGATAGCTTCGCACTTAAATATAAAGGTATCAGATAAGCAAAACATACTTGAAGTTTATAACCCAAAAGAGCGTTTAAAAAAAGTTTTTGCTCTTATTGAGAGAGAAATAAGTATTTTGAGTGCACAAAACCGCTTGTATAAGACAATTAAATCACAGGTTGAAAGTACGCAAAAAGTTTATTACCTTAATGAGCAATTAAAAGCTATACAGAAAGAATTAGGTGAGTTTGAAAATGGAGATGAAGGGAATATACTCAATGAATTTGAAAAAAAGATAAATGAAACAAAGCTTTCTGAGGAAGCAAAAGAGAAAGCCATAACTGACTTAAAGAGATATAAGAAAATGAATCCCATTTCTCCTGAAGCAACAGTTATATCTAGTTACTTGCATTGGTTGCTTGATTTGCCATGGAGAAAGTACAAAGATGCAAAAATTAACTTAAATGCGGCTAAAAAAATCTTAGATGAAAATCATTATGGCATAGAGAAAGTAAAAGATAGAATAATAGAATTTTTAGCAGTATTAAAGAGAGTAAAAGAGATAAAGGGTCCTATACTTTGCTTAGTTGGACCACCTGGTGTTGGTAAAACTTCTTTAGCTAAGTCTATGGCAAAAGCAGTAGGAAGAGATTTTGTTCGCATATCTCTTGGTGGTATACGTGATGAGTCTGAAATACGAGGACACAGGAAAACTTATATTGGCTCAATGCCTGGTAAAATCATTCAACACATGAAAAAAGCTAATTCATGCAACCCGCTTTTCCTTCTTGATGAAATAGATAAGATGGGTTCTGATTCGCGTGGTGATCCTGCATCTGCATTACTTGAGGTTTTGGATACTGAGCACAATAAACATTTTACAGATCATTACTTGGAAGTTGAGTTTGATCTTTCAAGTGTAATGTTTGTAGCCACAGCAAATAGCTTAAATTTACCTCATCCTTTGCGTGATAGGATGGAAATTATACAATTATCTGGGTATACCGAAGACGAGAAGATCAGTATTGCTACACATCACCTTATTCCAAAATTAAAAAAAGAGCATGGTTTGCATCAGAAGGAGTGGGAAATAACCAATGAAGCATTATACGAGTTGATACGTTTATATACACGTGAAAGCGGCGTGCGAAGCATGGAAAGGGAACTTGCAAAACTCATGAGAAAAGCAGTTAAAGCAATATTAACTGATCAAAATAAGAAAATATCTGTAGAGATTGGTAATTTACAAGATTATCTAGGGGTACGTAAGTATACCTTTGGCATTGCAGAAAATGAGAGTTTGGTAGGGGTAGTAACTGGTCTCGCCTATACTGAAACAGGTGGTGATATTTTAATGATAGAGTCAGTCCTAATTCCGGGCAAGGGGGAAATAAAATACACAGGAAAGCTTGGAGAGGTTATGCAAGAGTCTATAAAAGCTGCGTATAGTTATGTGCGATCAAATTGTTTATTTTTCGGTATAAAATCCGAAAAATTTCAAAATAATGATATACATTTGCATGTACCTGAGGGTGCTGTGCCAAAAGATGGTCCCTCTGCTGGCAGTGCAGTATGTACATCTATTGTTTCTCTTATGACAAATATACCAGTTAACAAAAGTGTTGCTATGACAGGTGAAGTAACATTGCGTGGTAGAGTGTTGGCTATTGGGGGTTTGAGAGAAAAATTGCTTGCTGCGCTAAGAGGATCAATCAAAACTGTGATTATACCAAGTGAAAATGAGAAAGATATGCAAGAGATTCCTGCAAATATAAAAGAAGAAATCAATGTAATTTTTGCTGAGAATATTGATGAAGTTATAAAAGTTGCTTTGATGCACCCTATTACTTCAATTGATGATAATAACGAAATTAATGTGTCTAGCTCCATAGAAAATAAGGATAATACCTTCCCTTCATCAGAAACATTAAAGCACTAAATTGAAAAGGTTTATGCAATTTTCGTTTCTTTTTTTTAACCTCAAAGCTCTGATTTGAATATATAAATTACAAGTAACATATATGGCAATTTCATAAGTTCATTTTTCAAGCATATATTGCAATATCTCACTAGCAATTGCAACATCTTGGCGTGGAGTTTTACCATGTTCTATAAACACTGAGATTGCATAGCGCGGATCATGGTAGGGGCCATAAGCGATAAACAATTTATGACTTTCACCTTTAGAGTTTATCTCTGGTGTACCGGTTTTGCCAGCAATTTGTATACTGCCTAGTCCTTTTCTATAGTTAGAATTCACCACGTCAAACATAGCTTTTCGAACCACACTAAGATGCTCATGATTCACATCAATATCAAGAAAGTCTTGCCCTGATTTACTCATCTCAATGTGGGGAATTACCTCCTTTCCTGTTGCAACCCTCGCTGCAAGAACCGCAAGCTGTAATGGCGTTGTAAGTAAATACCCTTGTCCTATAACTAAGTTAATGGTATCACCTAAATACCACTCTGAATATAGCTTGCGTGCACGCCAATTCATGTCAGGCAACAATCCCGGAGCTTCTTCCTTAAACATTCCAATTAATGGTCCACTTCCTATACCAAATTTGCTAGCCATTTCTAGTAGAGAATCTACATTTATTTTTTTTCCTATATTATAAAAGTAAGTGTTGCATGAGAAGGCTATTGCCTCGTTTAAAGATACATATCCATGGACTTTGCTTTTTAGGCAACGAAATTTTCGTTCACCTATTTTCATATAGCCCCTACACGAGAACTTTTCTTCTGGTGTTATTATTCCATCTTTTAAACCCGCAAGCGCATCTATTATTTTAAATATTGAACCAGGTGGAATTTGATATGATAATGCACGGTTTACAAGCGGTAATGAAGGATTGTTTAAATTTTTCCAAGTTTCATTTGATAATCTGCTAGTGAAAAGATTATTATCGTAAGAAGGTGAATTATATAATGCTAAAATTTCTCCGTTATTTACATCAATTACCACTGTGGAACCTTGGTGATCTTTAAATATCTCTGCAATTTTCTTCTGTAAATCAACATCAATTGTCAGTTGTATATCTTGTCCATCTTGCTGCGGTATGCTAGATAACTCTCTCATGATACGCTTCTTAGAATTTATTTCCTGCTCAGATTTTCCGGTCTTGCCTTTTAATACATGATCATATGTATATTCAATTCCACTAACCCCTGCTTCATTTATGTCTTGCTGTTTTTTTGTATATCCGATTATATGAGAACATATCGAACCAAACGGGTAATAACGTTTATAAAGAGCAGTTATTTTTGTATCTGATGATTTTGTTGTATCAGGTTTAATTTCTGATAACATCTGCAAATCAACTTCCCTAGTAAAGGTTTTTTGCCCATCAAATAAAACAATATACGAAATTTTGTTTACTGCGAGTTCAACGCTATTCCTATCCAAAATCCTGCCTCGTTTAGGCACAATAGTAACAACTTTTATCCTATTATTATTGGATAGCACTTCATATTTTTGTCTATCTCGTACTTGTAAAGTATACAACCTATAACTAAAAATAGCAGAAATAGTAAGCTGAATACCACCTAATATGAATGCCCTGCGGTTGAAGACCTTGTTTTTTGTCCACATAGAATTCCTTTAGAACGCACTCATTCTCCTTTTATCGACACATTTCTAGCTTTCACTACATCACAAACCCTTTCTTCCCACTCACTTAAGGTAACAAGTTTGTAACCCGATTTTTTTAGTATTTCAATAATCTGAGATAAAGCTTCAACTGTATTTGATTTGTTATCGTGATCATGGAACAATATAATCGCTCCATTGTGTACATTGCTTAAAACTCTTTCAACCAGAATTTCTGATTTATCGCCTTGCCAGTCCAGAGAATCAACTGTCCATAGTATGGAACACATATTTAATCGATTAGTATTTTCGATCAAATTATCATTGTGACATCCATATGGTGGACGAAACCATTTTACATTCTGTTCTGTTGCATTTTTAATTGCCACATTTGTCTTTTCCAATTCTTGCAATTGCTCCTCACTTGAAAGTGATGTCAACTTCCTATGCGACCAAGAATGATTACCTAATTCATGACCTGCTTTATGGATTTTGTTTACTATTTCAGATGTTTTTTTATTTATACGCTCACCAAGCACAAAAAATGTCGCTTTTGTTTTATTGCTCTCCAGAATATTAATAATATCTCCTGCTCTCTTATAAGACGGTCCATCATCAAACGTAAGTGCAACGAACTTATCTTTGTTCTTCAATAATTTCTTTATATTACTTAAATTTCTATATGATAGATCCAAATCACAACTGAGCCCACGATATGGTAAGTTAAAGTTACAATCACTACAGAAAACTGCGCTTGAATATAGCAAAAGAAAAGCGATTATTCTTATAAACATATATAATCAGCAAAGTGATAGAGTACTACACTTTTTTGCTAAATTAAACCACTTTTAACAGCTACTGTTTACTTCGTTACTTTGTCAATATACTATATTAATAACTTTATATAATATAGTATGATTGCAAATATAAATACCGTTGCACTTCAGGGAACCAGCACAGTAAATGTTAATGCACAAATTCACATGGCAAATGGTATTCCAGCTTTTAATATTGTTGGACTGCCGGATAAAACTGTTGCAGAATCCAGAGAGCGCATCAGAGCAGCGTTAAATTCAATCAATCTTCTGTTACCTCCAAAAAGAATTACGGTTAATCTTTCCCCTGCGGATTTGCTTAAAGAAGGTAGTCATTATGACTTAGCTATTGCTGTTGGATTACTTGTTGTAATGAATGTGATACCAGTTGAAAAAGTTCAGTCTTATATAATTATGGGCGAGCTTGCACTAGACAGCAGAGTCATACCAATCTCAGGAGTACTTCCAACAGCAATCAATGCAAAACAGGCAAATAAAGGAGTAATTTGCCCAAGGGGAAATGGAGTAGAAGCTTCATGGATAAAGAATGTTTCTATTCTAGCTATAGAGAAATTAACCGATATTATCAGACATTTTAAGGGTGAGCAGTTAATTCAGCCGGTAACTTTTAACTATAGCGCTGCACCCAAAGAAAAAAATTCAGTTCCAGATATAAAGGATATTAAAGGTCAAGTTGTTGCAAAAAGAGCAGCTGAAATTGCAGCAGCAGGTGGACACAATATGCTTCTTGTTGGACCTCCTGGTACTGGAAAATCAATGCTTGCTAAGCGATTTATAGGGCTATTACCTGATTTGACTGAGCAGGAGATGATTGATGTTAATATTATCTCTAGCATAACAAAAGCCGGTAACGAAACATTTAAAGTAACTCGTCCCTTTCGTGAACCTCATCACTCATGCTCGATGTCAGCGATGATAGGAGGAGGAAAAAATGCAAAGCCTGGAGAAATCACCATGGCTCACAATGGCGTGTTATTTCTTGATGAGCTACCTGAATTTCCAAGGCTTGTGCTTGATTCTTTGCGCCAACCACTTGAAGATAGAAAAGTAACTATTGCACGTGCAAATGCTCACATTACTTATCCAGCTAATTTTCAACTTATAGCTGCAATGAATCCCTGCAGGTGCGGTTATTTAGGTGATGCAAGTAGATCGTGCAACAAAGCTCCAAAGTGTGGCACAGATTACAAAAACAAAATATCAGGACCATTGCTTGATAGAATAGACATATGCATTGAAATGCCAAACGTTAGCATACTTTCTCCTGAAATCTCTGTGGAGGGAGAAAGTACCGAGGTTATAAGAGGAAGGGTGATAGCAGCAAGAAAAATTCAAACTGAGCGTTATAGTAAATTTAATATTCGTTGCAATGCAGAAGTCAGTGGTGAAGCATTAAATAAATTCACTAAACCAGATCAGGAAGGGTTAGAATTACTAAAATATGTGCTAAAAGAAAACTATATTTCCAATCGGGGTTATGTGCGCATATTAAGAGTTGCAAGAACGATTGCAGATCTTGCAAAAAGTGAAAGAGTCAAGAGAGCACACATCGCTGAAGCGCTAAATTACAGAATAAGAATGTATAAATAAATTCATTTACTTGACGGGCAGCTTTTTTTATCATATATTATCTTTAGTGAAATTTTAATATTTTTGGAGTAGAGTTATGGATAAAATTGAAACAATAAAAAATAAATATAATAATGAAGGACTTTGGTCAGCAGTTAAAGAAGTTCCTGTGCAAGGTTGGGATCTTGTAAAAGAAAATCCGTATAAAACAGCTGCTACTTTTGCAGCAATTGCACTAGTAACTTCACTTACAGCTGCTTATTTCTTAAGTCCAGCTTATGCAACTTTTGTTGGTACAGTTGGAACAAAAGCTGCAACACTTGTTAGTCCTGCTATTACTGCAATGTCTGGATTTGCAGTTGCTCATCCACTCGTTGCTAGTTTGGTAGTTCTTGCTGCAGTAACAGCTTTAATAGCTGCACCTGTGTATGCATTGTATGCATATAAAAACAGTAATAAGGCAGCTCAAGTTGAGAAAATAGCAGAAGTGCTGAATGACACTAATATTAAAGAACCAAGTACTCAACTAAATAGTATTAGGCAAGTACTTGGCTTAGGAGGTGCACAAGCTATTAATTAATTTTTAACAAAAATCAAGAAAAGGGATAGGCTTCTATCCCTTTTTTACAATTTTTTTTTGCATCTTAAGTAGTGTTATTTGAAAGTCTATAATCATTACATCTACTGGTTAATAATGTTAAGAATAAGTAAATCTTGTTTACTATTTGCATATATCAAAATGAAAAATGTTTGCATATTGTTAAAAAGATAGTAACTTGTTATCAAGTGAATTCACTAATATTTGAGTAAAATTTAAATGTCAATCGACCTTAGTTTACCAGAGCTACCTGTATTACACCCAAGGATTACCGTTGTGGGAGTGGGTGGTGCTGGTGGAAATGCTGTGAACAACATGATTCAATCCAATTTACAAGGAGTAAATTTTGTTGTAGCAAATACCGATGCTCAAGCGTTAGAGAAGTCATTATGTGATAAAAAAATTCAACTTGGTATCAACTTAACTAAGGGTCTTGGTGCTGGTGCTTTGCCTGATGTTGGTAAAGGTGCAGCAGAAGAATCAATTGATGAAATTATGGAGCATATAAAAGATAGCCATATGCTCTTTATCACAGCAGGGATGGGTGGTGGTACTGGAACAGGTGCTGCACCGGTAATTGCAAAAGCAGCCAGAGAAGCAAGAGCGGTAGTTAAAGATAAAGGAGCAAAAGAAAAAAAGATACTGACTGTTGGAGTTGTAACTAAGCCGTTCGGTTTTGAAGGTGTGCGACGTATGCGCATTGCAGAGCTTGGACTTGAAGAGTTGCAAAAATACGTAGATACACTTATTGTCATTCCCAATCAAAATTTATTTAGAATTGCTAACGAGAAAACTACATTTGCTGACGCATTTCAACTCGCCGATAATGTTCTGCATATTGGCATAAGAGGAGTAACTGATTTGATGATCATGCCAGGACTGATTAATCTTGATTTTGCTGATATAGAAACAGTAATGAGTGAGATGGGTAAAGCAATGATTGGTACTGGAGAGGCAGAAGGAGAAGATAGGGCAATTAGCGCTGCAGAGGCTGCGATATCTAATCCATTACTTGATAATGTATCAATGAAAGGTGCACAAGGAATATTAATTAATATTACTGGTGGTGGAGATATGACTCTATTTGAAGTTGATGCTGCAGCCAATAGAGTGCGTGAAGAAGTCGATGAAAATGCAAATATAATATTTGGTGCCACTTTTGATCAGGCGATGGAAGGAAGAGTTAGAGTTTCTATTCTTGCAACTGGCATTGATAGCTGTAACGACAATTCATCTGTTAATCAAAACAAGATCCCAGCAGAGGAAAAAAATTTTAAATGGCCTTATAATCAAGTTCCTATATCAGAAACAAAAGAATATGCTTCAACTGAGCAAACAAACGAAAGAGTTAAGTGGGGCAGCAATGTTTATGATATACCAGCTTATCTAAGAAGAAAAAAATAATGCAATTTTGGCTACTCAAGTCGGAACCAAGTGAATACTCGTGGCAAAAAATGGAAAAGGAGCAGGTGACGCAGTGGAATGGTGTACGCAATTATCAAGCTCAAAATTACATGAGAGCTATGAAATTAGGCGATCTTGCATTTTTTTATCATACAGGTAAAGAGAAAGTTATACTTGGAATAGTTGAAGTATTAAAGGAGTATTATCATGTTTATAATTCCAAATTTGGATTAGTGAATGTAAAACTTTTGAAACCTTTAAGTAACCAGGTGACGTTAAACAGTATAAAACAAAACCCACTTTTGAAAAATATGGTTATATTAAAACAGTCACGTTTATCAGTTTCTCCGGTTTTAGAGACTGAGTGGAATGAAATAATAAGGATGAGCGAATGTTAGAAGTGAGCATTCTTGATAAGAGGTGGCATAGTATTACGAAAGACCCACAGAGTTTTGTATTAAATATTATTAATGCTTCTCTAAAAGAATTAAAAATAGATCATTATAAACCAAATATATCAATAGCTCTCGCTGATGATAACTTGCTACATCAACTTAATCTTAAGTTTAGAGAAATAGATAAGCCAACTAATGTACTATCATTTCCATGCGAACAGTTATCTAGTGAATGTGATCTAGGAGACATAGCAATTGCAGTAGATACAATAGAAAGAGAGTCTCATGAGTACTGTATATCTATCCTCACTCACACTGCACACATGTTAGTTCATGGATTGCTGCATTTACTTGGCTATGATCATCAAAAAGAAGATGAAGAAATTATAATGAAAAGTTTAGAGAGCAAGATTTTAGCTTTGCTTGAATTTGAAAAGGAAAAGTATGGTAGATAATACCAAAATATGTTATTTACAAAAAAGGGGTTTTAGCTGTAAAAGGTAAGCAATATGGTTCAGTTTTCTTTACCAAAAAATTCTAAAGTTAATAAAAAGGGCAAGATTTATCCTACTCCTACTGGAGCAAAAAATATTAGAAGATTTCAAATTTATCGTTGGTCTGCTGATGATGATAAAAATCCAAGAATAGACACATTTTTTATCGATATGGATAATTGTGGCCCTATGGTACTTGATGTATTAATAAAAATAAAGGATGAAATAGATTCAACCTTAACTTTTAGACGCTCTTGCAGAGAAGGAATATGCGGATCTTGTGCAATGAATATTGATGGTACCAACACTCTTGCATGCACTAAATCTATACATGATATAAAAGGTGAAGTAAAAATATATCCACTACCTCATATGTATATAGTAAAGGATCTAGTTCCAGATCTAAGCCAATTTTATGAGCAATACAAATCGATTAAACCTTGGTTACAAACAGATAAATCTGCCTTACAAAATGAAGAATACTTTCAATCTCCTGAAGATAGAAAAAAATTGGATGGTCTGTCTGATTGTATACTATGTGCTTGCTGTTCGACTGGTTGCCCAAGCTATTGGTGGAATGGTGATAAATTTTTAGGGCCAGCGGTATTACTGCAAGCTTATAGATGGATTGCTGACAGTCGTGATAATAAGAAAGAAGAAAGACTTGCTTCTTTAAATGACCCATTTAAGTTGTATCGTTGTCATACAATAATGAATTGTACAAAAACCTGCCCGAAAGGGCTTAACCCAGCAAAAGCGATAGCGAAAGTAAAACAGCTTATGGTAGAGAGAGAAGGAATTTGAGTGTTATTTCTGGCACTCTTCGTAAGAAAATAGTAGACCCTCTGAAGCATAGGGTATTGTTAATACTCTAAACGTTCTTCCATTCATGAAATGTATTGTTTCACCATATGATTCCAGTAATCTTTTAAACAACTCATGTCTTTGATTATTAATAGTTTGAAAATCCTTTTTTCCTAAAAGCTTTTTAGATTCAAATAGGTGAAGCATAATCTCGTGATAAGTTGGATAAGACTCCAAAAATTTTGGATCAAACTGAAAAGTTTTTATAAAAGCATTATTATAAAATTTTAGCTTTTGATTCTTACTATATATCGCTACAGCAATCGATAGCTTCTCAAGCAAACTTTCTTGTGCAGCTAAACAATTGCTTAGCTCAGTATGTAATTTTTTTTCATCACTAATATCTTTTCCATACATTACTATGCTATTAGAATTTTGCACTGGAACTTCAACAAAATTAAAAACCTTAGGTTCGTTCTTGTAAGTTATTACACACTCTCCTGGTTTTACGTTATAGGGGCCACTCGCAACAGTAAATTTTTTAGAGCTGCCTATATATTTATCATAAAATAAGTTATAAAACCTTACTTTTTTATTCTTATTGTGCTTCAGTATTGGAAATGGTAAAGAGTCAAAAATTTTTTTATAGTTCTCCAATTCTCGCATAAGCTTACTATTTTCTAACTCAAGTTCATTAGCTTTTATCTTATAATCGGAGATATTCCTTATCCATAACAACACACCAATCACATTATTAGAATAATCTATTATGCTTTTACCATAACATGTGCAATAAACCTCACTGTCTTTTGACTTTAAATCTAGAGTAAAAGATTTATTTATTTCCTTTGCCTCAGCAAAACTTTTAATTAAGCTTTCTGATTGCTCAAAAAAATTTACAAACTCATTAAATGAATAAAAAACAGTATTAAGCAAAATTAGTAAATTGGGAGAAAATTTTTCTATACGTTTTTTTGCGTCCCAAATATAAAATCCATCATTCACAGTATCTATTAAATTATTTATGATAACATTTTGATGTTGTAAGTCCTTAATTTTATTACTAATTTTTAATTTAGAATATGAGAAAAAGAAGAATACTAGAATTAGTAGTAAAACTATTTCATACAAAAAAAACATAGTATTCTAAAACAAATATAAAAATTTGTAACCTCTCAGCAAAGAGATTGTACTGAAGAGGTATATAAGTGAAGATTGCCCAATACCCTAAAGCCTAATCTCTTATAAAGGTTTACAGAAGGTTTCATGCAATGTGCTACTATGTATTTGCACTCAAATTGCCTAGCTATCTTTATTCTTTCTAGAACCATTTGAGTTCCTATTCCACGACCCCTGTAAATTGGTAAAACTCCATCGCTATAAAAACCAGCTATGCTGTCTTGAATATAAAGACCGCATGTTCCAACAATTTCGTTATTTAGCATTACAAGAAAAAATCTTAACCTTGAGCTCTTATCATCATAATTCGATAATTGGCGAAAAAATGTGCTAACAATACTAATTCTATGATAAAAAATTTTAGAAGTGTGTAAATCTAATTGCTCTAAGAGCTCACTACTATTTACAACATTGAACTTCAAATTTGGAACAGCATCATCAGGCAAAAAATAATCTTTTATATTGAGTAAAACTTTTTTTGGTGTGCTAACGTGTTTTATTTCGCATTTTTCTAAAATACTCCCTATTTTTATACGTGGACTTATTACCCATGTTGCTTCTATATTTCGTGCTTTGAGATAATCTAGAGTTCTGCATATGGAAAGCTCAGTACATTGATCTTCACAAAACACAAAATTAAATAACGATTCTCTGGTACCATTTACTGTAAATATAACATTATCAAATTCGTCATGTATTTCCCACTTGGACAAATTCGTTGCATAAAGTATATAATCCTTTAGGTTCTGAATAATTAAGCTTGAATAACAAATTTTTTTATTCTGCATAAACCAACAATAAACAATAAAAGGCTTCTATAAAAACAAAGGCTAAAATTGCAGCTACAACATCATCTAGCATAATACCTAAAGGACCTTTTATATTTTTATCAATCAAATTTATAGGCCACACTTTTATTATATCAAAAAACCTAAAGGAGAAAAAGCACACCAACAATACAGAGCTATTCATTTCTTGTTCTAATAATATTGAAACTAGAAGTACTGTCAGCAATTGACCAACTACTTCATCAATTACTACCTCTTTTGGATCATGCGGAGCTTTGTAATGTTGTATATAATTGCCTGTAGACCATAATCCAACTAAGAATAAAAAAAAAATAATTGCTGTACCTAAAATTCTGTCATTGAGTAATATAGGAACAATTGGGTAAGCAGCCAAGCTGCCTATAGTACCTGGCATGTGTTTTACCGTGCCAGATAGCCACCATGTTGATATTAATTTATATAAAAATTTCACAATATACCGAAATATAAAACTAATTTACAAGAACAGAAATAGTATCTTCTATAGAAGTATTTTCATATAGCAATCTATAGATCGCTTCACATATGGGCATTTTTATCTTTAGCTTTTCTGCTAAATCAAATGCAGACTTAGCAGTGTTAAAACCTTCAATTACCGACTTACCTTCTGATAAAATCTGCTGAGCACTAGAACCATTATTATTAGCTACTTTAGATCCAAAAGATAGATTTCTTGAATTTAATGATGTGCATGTCACAACCAAATCGCCTAAGCATGCTGGTCCAAGTAGTGTATTTATATCTACATTGCCGTCACCAACTTTTGCTGAGTATAAAGCCTTAATTTCACTCATACTTTTCGTAATTAATGCTGCATGAGCATTAAACCCAAACCTACCTAGAACAACCCCACATGCTATAGCAAAAACATTCTTTAACGCTGCACAAACTTGTATTCCTATAACATCGCTACTAAGGTACAATTTAATATTTTCTTGCTGTAGATCTGATACTAATTTTAAACCTAATACTTCATTTTGACATGCAAGAACCATCGAATATGGTAATTTTCTTGCAACTTCTATAGCAAAGCTAGGACCAGAAAAAACAGCAAGAGGATTATTAGGTAAAACTTCATTGACTACTTCACTAGGTAATTTTAATGTAGATTTTTCTATTCCCTTACAAGCCAAAATTATTGCTACATTTTTTTTTAGGTTACAATCATTCAATTGATGACATATCTCCCTTAGAGACTGAGTGGGAACAGCTAGAATTATTACTGAAGCATTAACTGCATCTTCAATAGCTAATTTTACTGATACATTATCAGAAATTGGACAATCAGGTAGCTTGTCACTTTCTCTTTTCTCTTTAATTGATTTAAATATGGCCTTATTGCGAGTCCACAAAATTACATTTTTCTTACTACTTAATGAAATCGCAATTGCTGTACCCCATGCGCCAGCACCTAAAACTGATATTACCACTCAATATTCCTGAAAGTATTACTTATAATTTAAAACTGTAGAATAAGTAAATTAAAAATATAACATAAAAGTATAAAATAGTTTAAATATCTATTAACCTAAGTATTCTTTTAATAAAAATAGCTTCTATTCAATATTTACTAAAAATAGTATTATTATAGTATATCTATTGTATTTTAGATCTATTTGTATAATTTTGGAACGACACATTAACTATTAATTAATAAGTGTAATTTCTATTACTCATTAATAAAAATTTGATTTGTTACTTTCCTTGGTTATATATATTACTAAAATTATAAATTATTTATGGGGTGTAAAATATGCGTATATTATTAATTGAAGATGATCAAGTAAGTGCAAGGACTGTAGTTAATGCCTTAACTTCTGATGGACATTTTTGCGACGTTGTTACTTCTGCACAAGATTATAACAATAATATGGTTTCCTCGGGTGGAGACTGTTACGATCTAGTTATTCTAGATATACACCTGCCTGGTGATATTGATGGATATGATATACTGTTAAGATTAAGAAGTGCAAAAATCAAAGTTCCTGTTTTAATACTTTCGTGTATCTCCGCTGCCAACCATAAAGCTAAAGGACTTGGGTATGGTGCCGACGATTACTTAACCAAGCCATTTCACAAGAGCGAATTATTAGCTCGAATTAAGGCCATAGTCCGACGTACTAAAGGCCATCCCGAATCAGTGATAAAGATTGGTAATATGAATATCAATTTTGATCACAGGATTGTTGAGGTAAAAGGCAAAACAGTTCACCTTACTAACAAAGAGTATTCCATGATAGAATTGCTGGCATTGCGTAAAGGAGCAGTGTTGACAAAAGAAATGTTTTTAAACCATCTTTACAATGGCTTGGACGAACCTTCAGACAACAAAATAGTTGATGTTTTTATGTGTAAATTACGTAAGAAACTTGAAAGTGCAAATAATGGAATAAGCCACATAGAAACCGTTTGGGGTAGAGGATATGTTCTAAAAGAGTATGTTGACGATGAAGAATACTCTAGTGTTAATATAAGCGAAAGCAGTAGTGAATATCAATCAGAACAAGTGAAGGACAGCGCATGAAATGCTTTATTTACTTGTTGATTGAAGAAGCAAAAAGGTGGATTTAGTAAGATAAAAACTAATCCTAAAAGTGAGGTAACGTGGTCAGTCTTTTAGAACTTTACAAAGATTTGCAACAAAAGATAGAAAAGTTGGAAGCAGAGCTAAAAAGTTATAGGTAAGAAAATAAGGCTTTAGAGATAGAGGATGATGAGTTAAAGGAAAACCTCGGTTAAAATTCAAGCTTTGTTAAGTTCAAAAGGAAATAAAAAAGAGATAAGCCAAGAAGTAAAAGGAATATAGGTGGTCAAATTGAGCGTATAGGGTATGTGAAATGTTTGATACATTTACATAGTATGGCTGACATTCATGTATTGCCTAGGTGAAATATAAGCCGAGTTCTGTTTATGTAGCTATTTATCTAGAGTAAATGTTACCATTTACTTCATGCGATTTACCCGAGTAGATATGAGGAAAACATAAAATCTACTTCTATTTAATCTTGCTCCTAGTGTTGGTTACTCGACTACCAATGTTACCATTGCCATGGTGTGCTCTTACCATACCTTTTCACCCTTACCTAAAAATATTTTAGGCGGTAATTTTCTGTAGCCCTATAACTGGAGTTACCTCCGGCGGGCATTACCCGTCACTATTTTTCCTTGGAGCCCGGACTTTCCTCTGCTGTGTTTATCACACAACAGCAGCTACTTATTCCACCTAGGAATTATACTTTAACATTAAAATCACAAAAGCAAAAGACAATTTCCTAACAGTCTACATACTAAAAACGTTCAGACAAATAGCTAAAGGTGATATTCCGGTACATCATCGCTATCCCAAGATAAGCTTTTTTCACTTTTAGACTCTAGCTCAGTCAGTCAAGATCCTGGTCCACCGCTTGAAGACGATGAGCTACTTCTTGACCGACTACTACTCTCCACCGATATACTGTTTAGCACTGTTTCAGATTGATCCATAGTTCGCATAGATATATGTCTCATTCTGTTATTAGCAATAAAAATTTCTTCATCGCTATTGCCACTTGAAGATGATCGCCTTCTATCATTGAAATTAGTTAGTTCTAACACAGGGGCAGAATTACGACCCTTAACATATTTGTATGCTATGAATCCTATAATTCCAGCAATACTTATTATCGCTCCAACCAAAGACCCACCTATCATTCCTGCCCTATTAGACTCTATAGCAAGCTGAGTAGGCTGTGATGAAGGAGTAGTTTGAGGAAGTAAAGTTGTAGTGAGCAGAGTAGTTGTTGCTTTTGTTCTAGTACTTGGCATAATGGACAATGTTTGTATAGTTTTCTCTGAGTTTGTTGTTGGCGCATTAGTTGGCATTGTAGTAATCATAGTTGCTCGTGAGGTCGCAATAGTTTCAGCTACTGTTGTTGGTTCTGATGACGTACTCATCTTAGTTGTTAATTTTGTTAAAGGCTTACTCATCGTAGTACTGCTTGCTGTAAAAGTTGATTCAACAGTCGCTGCTGTAGATTTTACAGTACTTGTCTCAGTTTCTGAAGTTACTATCGGTGCACTAGTTGACGTTGTAGCAACTGTGGTCGCTTGTGGAGTAGTAGTTGTTTTTGCTACTGTTGTTGGCCCCACTGTTACTGTACTTGTTTGAATTGTTGACTCTGTTGAAGGTTTACTCATTGTGGAAGTTGGTACAATGATAGTTGATGCTTCTGTTGTTAATTTGGTAGTCCTTACAGTGTCGGTTTCTGTTGTGCTAGTAATTGCAGCAGTCGTCGTTTTCTTAGAAGTCACAACCGTCTCTGTAACAGTTATAGGAACCACAGTACTACTGGAAATAATACTAGGCATTAATTGGCCGTTAATGATATTAACAAAATCACTGAGAGCTTTGATACTGCTTGCCGGTATTATTGTTGCTTCAGAAGATTTTCCAGAGCTCTCTCTATTAAAAGTTATGATACTTTCTCCACTTACCGCAGTGACGATAAAACCTCCTTGGCCATTGTCTTTAACATACAATTGTTCTATAGGATCTTCACATTCACAAACAGTAAAATTTGATTTGAGTCCTTTCTTAGCAAGGCTTGCTAAATGCAATTCTTGCGTATTAGAAGATTGTTTTTTCGCAAGAAAAGCAACCTGATCATCGCCTTCAGTTTGTTTCACATACTGTAAAAAGCTTATTTCATATTCTCTGGAAAGAGATAGTGCTTTATTATCTACCTGACATTTCTTGCTAAGCAAACATTCATCTTTCTTTCCACTTTTCAGATCCTCAACCACTTTAGCCATATCGAACTTAAAAATATTTGTTCTTACTTCTTGATTTTCAGGAACGTTTGGTCTCACTTGCGAATAAAGCATCGTATTTTCATCTAGTACTAATTGCCCTGGATTATCAAACTTGAATAATTTTCTTTCTATAATGTGCTTTGCTCCAGGTAAAGGTCTGAACTTTCCATCTCCTTTCGATTCTAAATACCAAGAAACTAAAGCTTGATCCTTTAAGTTATGAGCAATTACAATGACATTACCATTACCAACTTTTACTGCTTTTGGTTGAAAGTAACTATTGTCTTCATTTGCAAGATTATTTATATCAATGTTCTTATATAATTTTACTTTTCCTACGTATTCAACTAAGGGAGCATTAGTTGAATGCTTGATTTCGTAAGTGTTGAATGTTAAGCCTTTGATACACTTTCTTTCTTTGTTAGTTTCTTCTGTAGGAAAGATAACTCCAACTTTATCTACTTCAGCTGAATTTTCTATTAGTGCGGGAGATAATTGACCCTTAAATTCATTTGCTACGTTGACACCTGTATCACACTCGTATGTTTTTGATTGATATAGTGGGCTAATAAGTAACTTTACTCTACTGCTTCCATTGCCGTTATCTTGATAGCTGAGTCCATAAGTAACTCCATTTCCTTCAATCAACCCTACGTTTTTTGGATTAAAACCTATCGCTTCTTTAACTTTCAGTATAGTTGTATTAACTCCAAATAATCTACTTAATATAGACATAATTTTATTTAAAATTTTAATAAAACGCTATTATGATTATTTCTATATGTAACGTCAATAAAATTTTAACTAAAATTAAGAAATTAATTTTTAAGCACTCTGAGATAATATGCTAATAAACCCAGATTTCCCATAGACAATATGTTTCCTTTGAAACCATATAATAAATTTAGCAGCTTGTTGACAACAGAAATTCCTTTACAAATTGTCCCAACTTCCTTATCATGACAGTAAGAGTATTTATCCTTGTTTTTAATCTCTGCAGATTTAACAACAAAATTCAGTAAAAAAACTCAGGTATTTATTGGCAAATTACATAAAATTATAGCGGCTGCATGTCTTTTTTATTTTTTCTATATTCAGCCAAAACGCGCTTTAAATAAGCGTTAGCACATTATTACAATGCCAATTTACATTATTATAGGGTCAAAACTCGTCACACGGGGATTCTTTTGCCTTTTTTTTATTTAGTTAATTTCTTAATATTTATAATCCCGCTATGTGTTAGTGATATAGCTATACAAGAAGTGGTAGAAAGCTAGCTTGCATTAGCTTTCTTTGTCATGTATATTACATGCGGTTTTATAAAGTGAGGAGTAAATATGCCAGAAGTTACTAGGCAAGATTCTAATAAGGAAAGTAGAATAGAAAACGAGCTACAACAGGGTTATGAATATGAATTGATTAAAAGTTTATTCATGTTTCCTGATAAGCGCCATTTGGTAGATATTGCTGAAGCTACAAAAGGCTCGTTTGATAATTTAATGTGTGCGTGGCTTGTTATAACTGAGTTAACAGACAGTCAAGCAGAGTTGGATGAGGAATTGCTATTTATTTTTAGTGCCATGAGATCTTTGAGTGCAGGAGATAGTTACCGACAACTTCAGAGGTTTTTATTAAATTATAAAGATAATCAAGATCTAAAAACCGTTCTTAATTGTAGAAGGGGAGAGTCTAGTTTGACGATGTTGCACATAATATCAAGTATGGCTTGGGCAAGAAAACAATATGATTGTGCTGTAAGTTTGCTTTTAGAAGCAGGAGCTGATCCTAATATCAAGAATGATAAAGGGAGGACACCCTTACACTATGCTACTGGACCTTATAGTATAGCTGCTCTCTTAGAAAAGGGAGCTGACCTTAATGAAGAAGATAATGAAAAAAGAACGCCTTTGCATCATGTTGCTAGTATTGGTTGTTCTGAAGGCGTGGTTTTACTCTTAGAGAAAGGAGCTATTTCTGATCAAGGTGATAAACAAGGAAAAACTCCTCTGCAAGTTGCACGTGATAATCATCATGAACATATTGAAAAGTACTTTGTGACTTATAAGCGGGAGAAATTGGGTGATAAGTTACGCTCTATAATGGAAACAAAAGACTGGTTCGAAGATGGTTCAGGTTACGTTTTAACTAAGAGAAAGGGGAGCTTGAGAAGAAAGTTGTTGGATATAGAAAACAACTTAGAAAGTGATTTAGTTGTTGAAGATCTGAAAGAATTTTTAGATGACTTTGCGAATGATCAAGATCTAAGAATGGTTTTGAATTTTCAAAGTAATGAAGGAGAGTTGCAGGTGCATCAACATGCTAGAAATCTTGATTCTTTTGCTCGTTCAGGTACTGATGAAAGAGCAAAAAACCAACTTAAATTTGAAGTAAAAAGATTACTTTTAGAAGCAGATGCAATCAATTTAAAATGGCTAGGTTGTAGTGAGAAAGAGTATTGGTCTAGAGATTTATGGAGTAATTTAGGGCCAAATCGACAAACAAAACTAAACGCATTTTTAGATAAAGTCTCTAAAACTCAAAATGTGAGTGAACTAGAAAGAGTTGTAAATGAAGCTATACTGTCTGGAGTAAGGTTTAACAGAAGATTTTCTCAAGGCGAAGAACGTAACTTTACAGATTGTGTTATGGAAAGAATTGGTAAATTAGAAAAGAATCCTGAAGTTGTGAGTAGAATAGTATGCAAATTGGTATCAATAGGAGCAACGTTATATAATAAGGATAATATGAAAGTAATTGATACACTGGAATTTGAACTTCTGGAACCTGCACTTGAAGATCACAAAAAAAATGTGATAAAAGCTTATCTAGATTATCTAGATAGTACTCTAGATTTTATGGAAGTTATAAAAGGAGCAGTTATTGATGGTATGGTAAGAAATGCCAAAATAGATAACACTACTTTGTACTCAGAATATTCTGAGGATAGCACAATAAATGTTGCAAGGCTCACAGAAAAAGCTAGTGAGTTAAGGCGAGCTCAGGGAAGCATAGACTATGAAAAAGATATAATAAAGATTGGTAAAAGTGAGGTATCGATTATAACAAAGGATGGTATAAGGAATTATACCAATCTTGCAGACGGTAGTGATATAGTATTGATTTTTCCGACCACTAAGGGAGAATTACCCGTTAGGTTGTATACTGATGAGCAAAATAAAAACTTGGTAAGGGTGGAAGTAAAAGATCAAGAGAGGTTGAAAAAATTAAAAGATTGTGGAGAAGAGATAGGAAAAATTTGCTTACTTGGTGGTTACTCAGTCTACAATGCTATTGAACGTGGTTATTTTGAAAGGCCTTTAGGAATTTTTCAGGGAGAAAGATTACAAAGTGGTGAAAAAGTTTCTCATGTAGATCAATTACAACGTAGAAAAAATAATGAGGTATATCAAATTAGATCACCCTAAGCTTGATTTACAGCAGGTCTTAGATTATGCAAGAAGTCTAATTGCAATTGTTAACTCTTCAAGTATAATTTGTTGAGATTTACACGAACTTTATTAGATGAAAGAGAAAGAAGAGCAGTTTAGTTTTACATCAGACAACCTCAGAAAAGCGAAAAAGTCTATAGAGATGTATCCTAAAGGTAGAGAAGGTAGTGCCGTCATGCCTTTACTATACCTGGTTCAAGAACAATGCGGATGGGTTCCTGAATCTGCCATGCGCTACGTTGCTGACATGCTTCATATTCCACATATTCGCGTGTATGAAGTGGCAAATTTTTATACCATGTATAATTTAAAACCAGTAGGTAAATATCTCATACAAATTTGTAGAACAACTCCTTGCTGGTTGTGCAATAGCGAAGAAGTGTTAAATACCTTTAAAAAGAAACTAGGAATCAATATCGGTGAAACTACTAAAGATAATCTATTTACTTTAAAGGAAGTTGAATGTCTTGGTGCATGCGTTAATGCCCCTGTTGTACAGATCAATAACGATTTTTATGAAAATCTCACTCCTGAAAAAGTGGAAAATATCATAGCAGAACTTTCAAGCAAATAGATGGAAAAGTTCTCGTTTAGGATAACCAAGCAATCAGGTTCTGCAAGAGTTAGCATTATTAAAACTCCAAATGGAAACATAGAGACACCAGCATTTATATTTTGTGCAACCAAAGCTGCTATTAAAGCCGCAGATATCGAGAGAATCAGAGAAGCAGGTACTCAGATAATACTTTCTAACACTTATCACCTAATGCTCCAACCAGGAGAGGATACTGTGGCAAAGCTTGGTGGCTTGCACAAGATGATGGGATGGAATGGACCAATGCTAACTGATTCTGGCGGATACCAGATATTTAGTTTAGGACACGGATCAGTTTCAGAAGAGATAAAGGGAATAAGACAGAAACAAAAAACTCTGATCAAAATCAATGAAGATGGGGCAATTTTTCGTTCTTATATAAATGGTAAAACTTATTGTCTAACTCCTGAGAAGTCTATACAAATTCAACAAAAATTAGGTGCAGATTTAATCCTAGTTTTAGATGAATGCACTCCATTTCACGTCAGCAAGGAGTACACACGGAAATCAATGCTCATGAGCCATAGATGGGCTGAACGTTCTTTAAATGAATTTGAAAAAAATAATAATGGCAAACAGGCGCTGTATGGAATTAGCCAAGGTGGGATATATCAAGATTTGCGTAGAGAAAGTTGTGATTTTATCAACGATTTACCATTTTTTGGTCAAGCAATAGGTGGATCGCTTGGTCAAAGTAAAGAGCAGATGTATGATGTAGTTTCCTTTACTATGCAACATTTAAAAAAAGATAGGCCTACTCATTTGCTTGGTATTGGTGGAATTGTAGACATCTTTCGCGCAGTAGAGTTTGGTGTTGACACATTTGATTGTGTGCACCCAACTCGCCTTGCAAGACATGGTGGCGCACTTGTTAAAGTGAAAAATAGAGATTCTATTTCTTCAAAGTGCAAAGAGCATATTAATTTGCGAAATCAACGATTCGAGCTAGATGATAACCCAATTGAAAGTGATTGTTTGTGCTTTACCTGTAGGAAACATTCAAGAGCTTATATACACCATCTACTGAAAGCGAAGGAATTGCTGGCTTACACACTTGTTACCATTCACAATGTTTTCTTCATGAATAAGTTGATGGTATCAATAAGAGAAGCGATATTGAATGATAGGTTAGATCAGGAAAAAAATAATTGGATTAGTGAAATACCGCTGCATTGTGAATTATATACCTAGTTCATATTTTGCACATGTGCGTTGCATTTTTTAATCTTCTTTAAAAACTTGACAATACATGACAACACTGGTATGTTAGAAATATAGTTTTTGTGAGGTATTTATGGTTAACAATAAAGAAAAACATCAAATAGCGTTTTGCGTTTCAGCCGTTACATTCTTAGCTGGGTTATCATTAATCGCAACTGCAATTGCAGTGGGTACCGTACCTGCTATAGCTGCTTGTCTAGTGATAGGAGGAATTTTGACTGTCTTGTCTGGTGTGCAAGCAGTAGAAAGCTATTTATTTTTACGAAACAGCGAGAAAATTTTGAATAAACTGATGAGTAATATACGCGATGAACCAGAAAGCAAACTTTTTATAGAAAGGATTTTGCAACCATTCGTTGAACTTTTTAGTGAGCATAAGCAACATAATTAAAGTACACTAAGCATAGAAACCACTTTATCGTAACTTGGTAATGAATTAATTTCTCCAATCGCAGCTAAAGTAATTCTCTCATGCTGAGATAGCAATTCTTCTGCTGCTTTTTTTATATCGTAAATAGTAACAGCACTAATTTTTTCTATTAATTCGTTTTTACTGATGTATTTATTATAGTTACCGTAGTAGTGTCCTAATGTTTCAGCACGTGAGCTAACACTTTCTCGTGACATTAAAATTTGGGATTTTACTCGCTCTTTTACTCTACTTACTTCTTCTTCCTTTAGATCATCCGTGGATAATTTCTTCAGCTCTGTCGTTATAGCTTTCAAAAGCTTATCTAGATTACTGCTATCTGTACCAGCAAAAATCGAAAGCATTCCTGTATCAGCATAGCTAGAGTTGAATGAGTAAATGGAATAAGCAAGCCCCTGCTTTTCTCTTACTTCCTGAAACAGGCGTGATGACATGCCACTTCCCAGTATGGCATCAAGAACTTTGAATGTGTGATATCTATTATCATCACGAGAAACACTAGGTAGACCAATTAATAAATGTACTTGATCTAATTTACGATGTTCTAAATACTCACCACCGGTATAACTTGCATTCTCGCTTTTTTTCAGCTCTTTTGAATGAATCTTTGAGAGAAAGTCTTTGATTAATTGAACAACCTCCTCATGTTCAACATTTCCTGCAACAGCAAATATAATGTTCTCGCCAAAGTAATGCTCATTTATGTAGTTATCTAGATTAGCTCGAGTAAAAGATTTGACAGTATCTTGCGTACCCAAGATTGACCTACCAAATGGTTGATCTTTATAAGCTGCTTCAAAATACTTATCAAAAATGATATCGCTCGGTGAATCATTAGTTTGAAAAATCTCTTGTATTACAACACCCTTTTCGCGTTCCAATTCATCCTCTGGAAATGTAGAATTCATTAATATATCTATTAATATATCAATGCCAGTCTTTATATCTTTTTTAAGAACCTTTGCGTAATAACTTGTACTTTCTCTACCGGTGCAAGCATTGAAAGCTCCACCTATGTCGTCAAAAGCTTTTGCAATTTCAAAAGCAGTTCTTGTCTTTGTTCCTTTGAAAGCCATGTGCTCTAGGAAATGAGATATTCCATTTTGACTTGCACTTTCAGCTCTACTGCCAACACCAACTCGTATATTTAAAGCTACGGAATCAACTTCATGCACTCGCTCAGTTATTATGCGCAGACCATTATCTAGTTTTGTTACTTGTGGTATATTCATCTTATATATTCTTCTTTAAATTCTCTTCTACAAAATCCCAATTGATCAAATGATCAAGAAAAACTTTTATGTAGTCAATTCTGCGATTTTGGCAATCCAAATAGTATGCATGCTCCCATACATCCATAGTAAGTAGTGGCACTTGGCCATAAATTAGCGGTAGATCCGCATTTGGAGTTTTAGTGATTTTGAGTTTTCCTTTTTCAAGCACTAACCACACCCATCCACTACCAAATTGGCTTACTCCATAATTTGAAAATTCTTCACAAAATTTGTCAAAGCCACCAATATCATCTTGAATTTTTTTTGCTAGAAGACCATCATCTTTAGGCTTACCACCACCATTCTTTTTCATTGAATTCCAATAAAAAGTGTGATTCCAAACTTGTGCTGCGTTGTTAAAAATAGGAACTGTATTATTATTTCCATGAACTTTCGTTACTAATTCCTCAATTTCCATATGTTGATAATCTGTGTTTTCAACCAGTTCGTTGAGTTTATTTAAATATCCCTTATGGTGCTTATCATAATGAAAATCTAATGTCTTTACAGATATATAAGGCTCTAAAGCTGCTTTATCATATGGCAACTCAGGTAAAGTAAAACTCATGCTGACCTCTTTATTTTCGATGGTATGGTAATATGTGCTTTTGCGCAACAGATAATTTAGTTAGGTAGTGATTGCATTTATTCTAAAACAAGCTATATTAGTAAGATAATTATGTTTTTATTTTTAGAGGGGTAATATGTCAAGTTTATATAAAAATTTTAAGGAATATGCTAAGTGTGGAAATGTTCCTACCAAAGGTGTTGGATATAACAAAGTTCCACAAAATAGTTTCTATAAATCTGTTGATCTTATCAACAGTGTTATTGGGCCAGTGAAAAATGTAGCTCTTGGTAGTTACCAAAATCCTTCTATGATTCAGACTACTACTTTTGCGTTAGCTAGTGTAATTCTGCAACCTTTATATCTAGCATTGGCGTATTTGTCATACTGGCCGGCAAAAGGATTAGCGAAAGTAGTAGATAGTTTTGATCTTAAGCGTAACACAAAATCGTTCATAGATTATTCATCCATGTTGTCACGTAAGACATGGGACCATAGTAGGGCATTATCTAAATTTGTTAACACAGTTTTGAGTTATGTTGTTAGTGCTGTTATTTGGGCTGCTGCGCTCGTTGTTACGCCACTCGTTTGGACTATTGATAAAGTAGCAAGTAAGTTTAGTGATGCAAACGCTGAAGGTGTTGGTAGTCCTTCTTTGTCAAAATAGATAGCCTACCAAGTGCATGTGAAACCATTGTATCTGTGTGGCAAAATAAAGTAGACGAGATAAAGACACCTATAGAAGCAAGAGGATGTCATGCAAGTAGCTGACACTGGCATCCAGTCTTTTCGTCATCAAAAACGTTGTACAGTGTTTACCAACTTACTGTCCCATCTGGATCCCATTGTCTAAGCACTGGGATGACACCTTTATGAAAGGAACTGTGTCGGTTACTCAAATAAAACCCGTTTGTTTCTATGGTTGTCTTTTCTCTTCTACTTTATTTTGCCACACAGATACGTTTCTTTTGCCTTTTTTTATTCTGTAAACATTTTAGTATTTATATTCAAAACGTTTAACATAAGAACCATGCAAGACTACAAATGGTGGATCAGCATTGCCTTAAAGAGAGTACCCATATTTTCAGTTAACCTTAAAAATTCACTGAAGATCCTATGCTTCTGTTCATTACTTGCATTTTTCATTAAAGCTTGTGCTCTTTCCTTTATACCAAAAAGGTATAAAAATACTCTTTGAGTTAAAGTCTCGCAGTCTACATGTTTTAATGAATCTTTTAATGCTTGAAAGTTTACAAGTGCAGTAATATCACTGTTACCAATATTTTCAAGAAAATTAGTATACTTATGCTGTCTTATTGATTGTAAAGTGCTCTTGTATGAAGGATATACATAACCATAATCTATAATCAGGGCAGCTCCCCCGTTATTGACTATCTTATTCTCAAGTTTCTTTAATATTTCGGTTCCGGCTAGGCATACTTCCACTACTGCACCATTGAAAAGTTTTCCTTTTCCAGTAATTGGCACTGAGCACTGAAGTAACAACGAAAGACTGCCATTGTCCTGCTTTGTCACTCTGTTTTCATACCACTGTCCATCACGATAAACGAACTGGTCAATTGGAAGGGCGTCAAATAACTCATTTGCAAAAAAAATAGTTGGCCGATTGGGTAAGTTGTCGACATCTGTGTGCCAGTTAATATTTAATCCCTTTAATTTTTCCTTTTGTATTTTCTGTAAAATAGGACTTATCTCAACTAGATGAATGTCCATTGAGCTAAAAAAACAGCTATATTTTTTAGTGACTCTTATTACATCGTGAATGAGCGTTCCTTTACCTGGCCCAAGTTCAACTAGAGAGAATTTTGATGGCTTTCCTAATTTTTCCCATGTATGCATTATCCACACAGCGATTGTTTCGCCAAATAATTGACTAATTTCAGGTGCAGTAATAAAGTCACCGTCTTTGCCAAGTGGTAATTTACTCATGTAATAACCATACTCTTTATGATATAGAGCAGCATTCATAAAATCGCTGATGGATATTGATTCTTGGTTTTTATCAATTAATTCGTGTATATAAGTGAGCATATTATTAATAAATGTTTAACTATAGTGTGCCATACTATAAAATAGTGGAGTATTTATATATATAATATAAGTTTAAAGGCATATGAGTAATAGTGCTTTGGTTATGAATAATCAAGATACGGATTATGTTACCCTGATACCTCAAGGTGATGGTGTTGAATATAAATTTGAAGAAGCTATCAATTTTGTAGAAAATAAGGTTGTAGGTGACGACGGATTGACTTTAGCAGAAATATTTCAAGTGCTAGTTCGAATGTTGAATGGTGACCTAGAGTTAGTAAAAAAAGTGCTGGCATATGCTAATATTATGGTAAAGCATGGAATGAGGTTAGCAAAAGAGTCACAATTGAGCAGGGCTGATGTTCGCAGAGCTTTGGAAGGGAAAGAAAGTGTTTTCAATAGGCAAGATTTTATCAAAAAACCACCTCTTGTACCTTCTATAAAATCGGTTAAAAAGAAAAGCAGAGGTCTTTAAATGGTTGAGTCTATAAAAAAATTTACTGTACAGTGTGATTTCAAAGGGCAAAATTCACCTTTTGCAATATACATAGGAGATCCAAAGGGTGATACTCATCCAATTCACCATCAAGATTCCTGGCTTGCAAAGGAGCGTGGAGGAAACATACCTAATAAAGTCAAAGAAAGTCTGCAAAAATTATATAAGTTATCTAAAGAAAATGGAGTCTCTTTTTCAGAATTATGTGCATATGCTGTTACTGTAATTAGTAATAATGATAAAAAAAAGTGATAACAAGTAGTGAGATAAGTTTAATCTCTTAATATTTCATTTATAGAGGTTTTTAATCTCGTATTCTCATCCACCTTTTTTACTATCACTGCACAATAGGTTGAGATATTATTTTTAGATGAAGTAGATCCTGGTATAACTACAGAATAAGGTGGCACCTCACCATAAAATATCTTGCTTGTTTCTCTATCAATGATCTTTGTTGATCCTCCAATAAATACCCCCATGCCAAGGACTGATCCCTCTCTTATTATCACACCTTCGGCTACCTCACTGCGCGCTCCAATGAAGCAATTATCCTCTATAATAACTGGAGAAGCTTGTATGGGCTCAAGAACTCCACCTATTCCCACTCCACCTGAAATATGGCAATTTTTTCCTATCTGTGCACAACTACCAACTGTTGACCAAGTGTCTATCATTGTGCCAGAATTAATGTACGCACCAACGTTGATAAAGCTTGGCATTAGAACAACATTTTCACCTATGTAAGCAGATTGGCGGACAAAACACCCAGGGACTGCTCTAATTTTTGACTGGTAAAATTTTTCTTCATTCCATTCACTAAACTTACTACCGATTTTGTCAAACCAGCAATTGGTGTTGTCTATTATTTTGCTTTCCTCAGTGAGAAAATGTAATAATATTGACTGCTTTATCCACTTATGTACTATCCATTCTCCACTTGATAGCTTTTCTGCTACTCTAATTTTACCACTGTCAAGTAACTCAATTACCTCTTTGATTATTAATCTTGCTTCGTGTTTTAGATTATAGTCATTAAGTTTTTCTTTATCTTTCCAAATATTTTCTATCTCACCTTGTAGATTTTTAGTTGCAAATTTTTCATTTATTATATACATATTGATATCAAATTTATACTATTCTATACGTAAGCACTATGAAAATACAATGTCATAATTGTACTAAAGCCTACTTAGTATCTCATGAGCAAATAGGTGTCTCTGGAAGAAAAGTGAAATGTACAAACTGCAATCACATGTGGCATGAGTATCCCCAAAAAATGTCAAGTGAATTGTGCTCTGTTAACGCACAAGAAAAAAAAGCTAGCTGGAGGCAAAGTTTAACTCTAGCTTTTGCAACAGTTGCAGGGTTATGCGTTATAATTGTTGGTGGTATCTTTCCAGGAGAGGTAAGTAAGATATATAAAGCAGTTAGTTCATATAAAGATTCAATAAGCCATAAATTAGGATACAAAAAAGTGCAAACGGAAAATTCAAATGCGAGAGAACTTGTTGTAAATGAGTTTTATCAAGATTACCTTTTTCTGTCTGATTTTAGATCTAGTTGAATAGGCATAAGTAATCAATGTCATGCAAGTAACTACACTTATTCCTTTATGATAGTGTCATTCCAATGTCAGCTACTTTCATGACGCCCTATGATTGTTATGACATCGTTTACTATAGATTTATTTCAGAAGCTTACATTTGGAAAACTAGTATAGATTTTTTCTACTTCTGTGATATTATAAGCCTGTGATGATAAAATAAGTGAGTATGGGTAAGTCAGCGTATGAAATCATAGAACATGAATATGATGTGGTAATAGTAGGTGCAGGTGGAGCAGGGCTTAGAGCAACACTTGGAATGGCTGCAACTAATTTTTCAGTTGCCTGCATTTCTAAAATTTTCCCTACACGAAGTCATACAGTTGCAGCGCAAGGGGGAATTAGTGCAGCTTTGAGTAATATTGCTGAAGATGACTGGCGCTGGCATGCATATGATACAATAAAAGGTTCAGACTGGCTTGGCGATCAAGATGCAATAGAGTATATGTGTAAAAATGCTGCCAAAGCTGTGATTGAACTTGAAAATTTTGGTGTACCCTTTTCTCGTACGGAAGATGGAAAAATATATCAGCGTGCCTTTGGTGGAATGACAACTCACTTTGGTAAAGGAAAATCGGCTCAGCGTACTTGTGCAGCAGCAGATAAAACTGGGCATGCAATTCTTCATACTCTATATCAGCAATGTCTTAAATTTAACGCTGAATTTTTTGTCGAATATTTTGTAATCGATTTGATTATGGACAAAGGGACATGCTGTGGGGTGATAGCTTGGTCGCTGTGTGATGGTACGTTGCATAGATTTCGTGCACATTCTGTGGTAATAGCAACAGGTGGTTATGGACGTGTTTATTTTTCTGCAACAAGTGCACACACCTGCACAGGTGATGGTAATGGCATGGTGGTGAGAGCTGGGTTGCCACTTGAAGATATGGAATTTGTGCAATTTCATCCAACAGGAATATATGGCTCAGGGTGCTTGATGACGGAAGGATGCCGCGGTGAAGGTGGGTACCTCGTTAATTCTCAGGGTGAGAAGTTTATGGAACGTTATGCGCCAAAGGCAAAAGATTTGGCTTCTCGTGATGTAGTAAGTCGAGCAATGACAATTGAAATTAGAGAGGGAAGGGGAGTTGGGCCAAAGAAAGATCACATGTACTTGAATATAGCTCATCTTGATCCGGAAGTAATAAAGCTCAGATTGCCAGGTATTAGTGAAACAGCAAAGACCTTTGCAGGAGTTGATGTTACTAAAGATCCGATACCTGTTATTCCAACTGTTCACTATAACATGGGAGGTATTCCAACCAACTATCATGGGGAAGTGATCACGTTGCAAAAAGGTAAAGAAGAAGTGGTAGAAGGATTATTTGCAATAGGAGAAGCAGCATGTGTTTCTGTGCATGGTGCAAATCGACTTGGTTCCAACTCACTTCTTGATCTTGTGGTTTTTGGTAGAGCTGCAGCGCTGAGAGCAAAAGAAAAATTGAAACCTGATACACCACATAAAAAATTGCATTCAGACTGCACAGACTTGATAGTAGATAGATTTAATAAAATGCGATTTGCTTCTGGAGAGTTCAAAGTAGCAAAAATACGAAGTGAAATGCAGCACACTATGCAGAAATATGCATCGGTATTCCGTGTTGCTGAAGTTTTAGAGGAAGGTAAAAAAGCTATGAAAGAAGTAGCAAAAATGATGCCTAACATTGCAGTTGAAGATCGCAGTATGATATGGAATAGTGATTTGGTTGAAGCACTGGAGCTTGCCAATATGATTCCACAAGCAGTTATTACCATGGAATGCGCAGCTAATCGCGAGGAAAGCAGGGGTGCTCATGCTCGTGAAGATTTCCCTGAACGTGATGATAAAAACTGGATGAAGCATACTATAGCATGGCTTAAAGAAGAGAAAAGCCAAGTTAGTGTAGAAATTGACTATAAAAAAGTTGCTGAAAAAACTCTGAGCGATGAGATTGATTTCATCGCCCCGGAAAAGAGAATTTATTAGTTAACCCATCTGGTTTATTTATAAATTGACGTAGTATTGATACATAGCTCATTTGAGTAGCTGGGCTTTCTTTATGCTCCGATTGATTTGACGATCTTTGTACTTCTTGCTCTGCTGAGTTGTTAGCTAAATTTTGTTGTTCAGTAATATTTTTAGGTTGTTTTGCAGCTAGGTGATCATCTTTACGGCTTTGCTTATCGTTGGTTAATTCCTTAATAGACTTCCTAATGTCGCTAAGTCCCAAAGTGAATATCAGACAGACCACTCCTGTTATAGCTATGATGGGTAACGCTGCTCCAATTGCAATTTGTCCTTGGAAGCAAGAAAGTGTTACCATTGTAATAATAGTAGTTGCTACTGTGATTGCTAACAATACACTAGCTCTCCTGCCCGGATCAATGCATTTCCATACAGCAGATGCTCCTTTTTTTACACCAGAACCTAGCTTTTTAATGCCTGATTGACATTTTTTCGAAGCAGTTCTACAGTGGTATTTTTCCTCAAGCTTCTCTTTTAGTTCTTTAGCTTTCTCCTGTGCTTTCTGTGGAGTGCTTGAACAATCTTTTAGATCTCGTAAAGTTAAATAGTACTTTTTAGTATGGAGTTCTGGATCTTCTAACCATAAAGAATCAGGGTTAGCACCGTTTTGTAATAATGCTGCACAAAACTTTGTTGTATTATCATAATTAGTTGCTAAATCAAAAATTGTTTCTTGCGATAGGTATTCGATACTTTTTTTTTCTGCTTTTTTCTTTAGTGCTAATTCTAGAGGTGTATTGCCTTGCCTGTTAGTTGCTTTTATAGCTTCATCTAATTTATCTTCAGATATTTTTCTTTCTTTTACTAAGGCTGATATTAATTTCAAGCATGTAACTTTTTGCTTTCCTCTCAGCAAGGCAATATGGTGTAAAGCATTATTACCATCTGTATCTTTCAGGCTAATATCTGCTCCTTTTTGCAATAACTCCTTAAAGGATTTCTCATCTTTATTTTTAATTGCTAAATGTAATTGATAATTATCATTACTATCTGGAGTATTTATGGTATGGGCTATAACTTCTTCAACTTTTGTTTTTATTTCTGGTTTTCGCTCAGCCAATTTTTCTAAAAATTTAAGATAGTATTCATTTTGCTTTTTAGATAATTTTTCTAAATCCTCTGTAGGTAAGCTTAGCTTGGCTCTATACTTTAACAATTTTACAAGAAACTTAAGTGTGTTATCGTTGTCTTGGATTGTGTGAGAATCATGTTTCCCTTTTATTATCTTGTTAATTAGTGCTACCTGAAAAGGAGTCTTTCCTTCTTGATTTTCACTATCAACAAGTTGTGCTAAATTTTTCTCGTTAGCTATTTTTATCAAGGTATCTAGAAACTTAAGCTTTTGTTTCTTTTTGAGCGATGCAATAAGGTGTAAAATATTATTTCCTTTTTCATCTGTTATGCCACTGACATTTGTGCAATCTTTTAGGTATTTTCTAAATTTCCTGTTGTTTCCATTTTGGATTGCATTTAGTAATTGAACGTCATTATCAGAATCCGATATTCCGTTTATTCCATCTTCAAAATCGCTATCAGAATCTGATATTCCGCTCATTTCATCTTCACAATCGCTACCGTAGCCACTGTCTTGCTCATTGTACCTACTCAAACAACTTTTAGTGATTTCAGAAATTACTTGGTTTTTTGTTTCATTTGATATTCTTTTCGATCGTTCTATTACTTCACCTAGCACTGGAAGGAAACATTGGACATAATATCTGTGATATTTTTCCTGTTCTCTAAGCGATTCTTCTAATTTAGTTAATACTTCAGGACTAGCGCCTTCCTTAAATAACCTTTTACATTCCTTGAGTGTTCCATCTCGACTTCTTGGTTTTTCATGCTTATGTTTTTCTTTTTTTACCTTTCTCTCTATAATATTATACAATTGCTTGTCTTTTTTATCTTGTTTTTTACTTTTGTTTATACATTTGTCTAGTTTATTTGCATTACTAACTAATACACTTGAATCTATAACCATATAAAAACCTCAATATTAAAGCTATTTGGCGTTAGCGCTTCAACTAACAACCTATTGAATTGGACTTTTAAATTGAGCTAGATGTTATCGAAATATAGGTGGAAAGCTAGTTTCTATTAGAAAATCTGTTGTCATAATTAAATCCCCACTTTAGCACTTGTCTACTATTTTAACTATTTTATCTTAAAAAATAATAAATGTGGCTAAACTGTGAAGCGTGAATGCTGCTAAAAGAGATAAACAAATATTTTTATAGATCTTTCGGGCTTTGTTTTTCTTCTAATTTTTTAATCCTTTCTTTATTTAGTATTGATTTTATCTCTTCTACGCTTTTATCAAGATTATCATTAATTATTACGTAATCATATTTATTACTTTTACTTATCTCTTTTTGCGCTTCGGCTAATCTACGCTCTATTTCAATTTCATCATCACTATTACGCCTTTGTAGACGCAGTCTAAGCTCTTCCATTGAGGGAGGTAGTATAAAAACACTTACAACTTTTTCTCTTAAGATTTCAAACAAATGAAATGCTCCTTGCCAATCTATATTCAGTAAAACACTTATTCCACTGCTCAGGTTTTGTTCTATAAAATCTTTTGGTATACCGTAAAAATTCTCAAAAACTTTGGCATATTCAAGCATTTGACCAGCCTTACATAGTTCGTGAAACTTTTCTTCAGTAACGAAAAAATAGTCTTTTCCGTTTACTTCACCGGGACGAGGTTTGCGTGTAGTCATAGAAACAGACATAACTAAATCAGTTGATTGCTCAAGTAATTTTTCTGATATAGTAGTTTTTCCAGCTCCAGAAGGAGAGGATAGAATCAGTAATATGCCCTCATTTTTTACGGTCATTTTTCTTTATTTAACAAGTACATTATAGAGCTTTTTTAAGACTTTGTATTTTTTGAATCAAAGTTTAAAAGACTAGAGCCCTCTAAATTAGAATTTGATAAATTGGCATCAATAAGAGAGGAATTATCAAAGACAGTATAACGTAAATCGGCTTTTTCAAGATTTGCCTTATTCAAATTAACGTTTACAAACTTTGCTCTACTTAATATTGAATTAGAAAAATTAGCATTTTCTAAATTCATATCCTTAAACTCAAAGTAAGAATAATTTACATCAAATTTTTTGCCCTGCGATATTTTCTCTTGCAGATCTTTAATTGAAGTTATAGCACTCTCTAGATCTGTAATTTTGCTCTGTCCCTGATTGTCAATCAAAATTGAATTATCAAATTTGCAATCTGTTAAATGAATATCAGCAATTGAACTTTTATATATGCTTGAAGAGAGGAAAGAGACATCACTCACTGTTGAATTACTCAAATTGCTAAGAAAAAAACTAGTCTTTCTAAAGGCATTATCATAAAACACGGAGGATTTGAAATCACTTTCAATAAAGTTTGAATTAGTGACTTTTGACTTAGACCAGCTCGAATTATCAGCTAATAATTTGAAGAATATTGAATTTTCTATCTCACTCGAATCCATATTATAGTGGGAAAGAGTACTATTATAAATTTGAGAGTCTTGAATTTTTGTCTTATACATTGAAGTTGTGGAAAGATCTGAATCTTCTATTTTTGCAGAGGTAAACAATGAATGGTCAAAGAACGAACCATTCATGTCAGAATTCACAACTTTAGTATTATGAAACTTTCCGTGACAAATGTTAGCATCATAGGTGTTAACTTTATACAATTCACTAAAACTAAAATCAATATTAGATAAGTCAGCATCCTGAAGGTCTGATTCGAAAACATATGCATGTTTTATCTTGGAACCATTTAGTATAGATTTAATGAAGTTTGAATTATCCCCTTTCACATAGGAAATTTGTGAATTGCTTAAATTGGCTTTTTCGAAATTACTGTTGACTATAATGGAAGAATTAAAATAGGCGTTTGAAAGATTGCTACCTGTAAAATCCGATTTTTTTATTTCTGCACCATATATGTTAGCATTTTTTAATGAAGAAAATTGTACCTTGAGCTTATGTGCATCCACTCCAAAGAAACTTGCGTTGTCGAAATTATTTTTCTGCATAACAGTGTCATTTATTTCACTATCACTAAAATTGATGTAGCTTGCACTTGAGTTTGATAAATTGGAGAAATTCATTTTTACATTCAAAAACTTGGTATGCAAACCAATTATATTACGCATACTTACTTTGTTGAGATTAGAATTGATAAAATCAGCATAACTGATATTAGACTGATCAAATATGATATCTGTTAAATTTGTAGAAGCAAATTTTGAAAAACTTAAATTTGTGCCTTTTATTTTAACGCCATGTAAATTAGCATTGGAAAAATTGGCACCACGCAAATCAACATCGATAAAAGACACATCTGATAAATCGGTGTTAGAAAAATCGGCACCAATTAAACTTACTCCATCAAAAATAGATTTGCTTAAATACAATTGACTAAAATTAGCACCATTTAAATTAGGACCAAAACCTTTCTTAAAATCTTGTGGTATGCTGGCTTTATTACACTGTACTAAAAATTTAGCAAAATCTTTTGTATTGTAAGATATGTATTTTACATCGTGCAGAGCACTTAAAAAATCATTGATTGCATCATCTCCATAGCATAAATGACCAACTAAAATTAATATCAAAAGTCTAATTATCTTTTGCATCGCAGGTACTTTCTTTTGTTTTTATAGCAAAGTTATACATCTCTGAGTCTTCTTCATTGTTTATTTCTTTATCCTCTAAAAGGTATGGCATCATTTCAGCAATTGCATTTATTATATCGATCTTCTTTTTCTCAATTGCTATGTCGATAGGGGACTTAAAATTATTATCAACTACTCTAGGATCAGCACCTTGTAATAAGAGAAAGCGAACTGTGTCTATTTGACCTTGTTTCACTGCATAAATTAGAGGAGTATCACCCAATTTATTTCTAAATCTTAGTATTTCTTGAATTGTTAATCCAATTTTTTCTAGCTTATTTATTACTCCTCTTAGACAAATTAAGTTGCCCTTCTTGATGCAGTAAAAAAATTGCTTACTGTAATCATCAGTAAATATAGTTTTAGGAAGGTGCTCATTTAGGCTATCATATTGTCTTTTATATATAGACTTGCTTTTATGTTTTTTTATTTCTTTGTTTAGCTTTGTCCATTTTTCGCTTTTTTCATTTTTTTTGTTCACAGGTGTTATATTGTCAGGCTGTTCTTCTTTCTTTTTCTCTGTTAATTGGCTTGTTGAAAGTTCGGTGTCTTTTTTGCTAATCTCCTCTTCAGGCTGTAGGTTTGTTTGATTATTGTGACTGATTTTCTTCTCTTCAGGTTCTTCTTTTTTTTCTTCTGATAAAGGACTTGTTAGAGCTTTGGTATCTTTTATATTAGTCTCCTCTTCAGACTGTAGGTTTGTTTGATTACTTGAAGGTACTTCTTCATTGATTACATTTGTTGGGTCTGTGATTTCTTTGAGTTCGCTCAGAAGCGGAGAAGTTTTTTCAGCATCAGTGTTGCTTTTCGATACGTCTTCTTGATTTATACTGCTTTCATTTTTATTTTCTTCAGGCTGTTCTGCAGCAAGCAGGTTAGATATAACAATTAATAGTATGAAGAATGCTTTATATTTCATAAACATTGCAAATATAGGCTTAATTAAAATGATACTATAATCAAATGATTAATCTACAGTAAAAAGTGCTTTAGTTATTGTACAAGTATGATTATGTAAAAATTTATTTTTCTCTTTTATCTAGGTTTTATTTGAAATTGTCATTTGAGTAGCTGACATACAACTGTACGGACATTAAAGAAATCAGTATACAGCTGTATGAACATTGTGGTAATTTGCGTACTAAACAATGTCATCTAAGTAGCTGACACTGGGATCCATTTTCCATCATCATTAGAAACGTTATATTTTAGCATAACTTTTAACTCACAAATTTAACTGGATGCCAGTACTGGCTACTTTTATGACATCTATCATTTTATGTTTATAGTATTTTTAGCAAATAAATATTTGCTAAATTAAGTGCAAAAATTACTTGACACATTTTGTAGTTTGATTATTATTAGTGAAAATGAGGGTATTTTAGAGCTCGAAATTCGCCTTATTCAAGTCTGCAGACTTTTCAACTAATCTCTCAATAAAAAAATATAGCACAGTCTACTTCAGTGCATACTTAATTTCTGTCATGAGGTGTGTTATATTTTTCTAAATCGTTTTTTATAGGAGGATCATTATGTCTAAAATTCCTTAAAATTAATTAAAGTTAAACATTTATTAAATAGTGCAGTACTGCCTTACGCGTTGCTAATCCAAACTTTACTTGCTGTAAAATAACACAATCTGCTATATCATTGCTAATTTCGATACCTCTATTTATTGGTCCTGGGTGCATAACAATTGCATCGGGTTTTGCGTGCGATAGTTTTTGTGCATCAAGTCCATACAAGTGAAAATATTCTTTTTCTGAATAATTATTATTCATGCGCTCTTTTTGCAATCTTAAAAGCATAATTACGTCAGCATCCTTTATACCTTCAGTTAGTGAGTAGTGAAGTGAATCTACTTCAGAAAAATGTTTACACATCAAAGCTGGTGGTGCAACTAAGCTTATTTTTGCTCCAAACATTTTCAGCAATCTTATATTTGATCTTGCAACTCTACTGTGCAAGATATCTCCACATATAACAATTTTGAGGTTTTTTATTTGCTTTTTATGATTGATAATTACAAGATAATCTGCAAGAGCTTGAGTTGGATGTTCACTGCTTCCATCGCCTGCGTTGATTAGCGAGCAGTTGACATGCTTTGCCAATGTATTAATAATACCACTACTTTTATGCCTGATTATCATATAGTCAGGATTCATTGCATTTAGTGTTTTTATCATATCTTTTAGATCTTCCCCTTTGTTAATAGAAGAAGATTTTATTGGTAAAGTTATAACATTTGCTCCAAGGCTTTTTGCTGCTATTTCAAAAGATGCGAGCGTACGTGTTGAATCTTCAAAGAATAGGTTTATGACTATTTTATTTTTCAGAACATGACTATTTTCAACTTTTTCTTCAAGGTATTGATTGGCTAATTTAGTTATATTTTCTACATCACCGATTGTGAGGTCTGAGATATTTAATAAATTCCTTCTCTTGTCCATAGCTCCTTTTTTGAGCTTATTCTACTTTCTTAATTTCAATTACACAACTCTAAAGTAAAGTAGAAGGAAGCTATAAAATTTTATTTCCACTTACATTCATCTGCTATCATAACAGCCTCAAAGAGATGCTTCTCAAGCTCACTTATAGGCAGAGTACTTTGTAGGTAATTTCCCCAAGATTTTAACACATCAGAAGTTTCAATACCTTCAACAATAGGATATTCTTGATTTTTTTTAGCATATAGCTCTTGAGCCTGTTTGCTTACAAAAAACTCCAATAAAGCTATGGCATTTTCTCTGTGTTTTGCGTTTTTTGTTACTGCTGCACCACTAATATTCACCATTACACCATCACTCGGAAAGAAAGCTCCTAACTTTTCTGTGATATTCTTTTTATTTTCTGATGAAAGGATTCTTGCAAAGTAGTAGCTGTTTACTATTGCAACATTGCCTTCACCAGCGGCTACAGCATAAATTTGATCTGTATCACCACCGCTTGGTTTTCTTGCCATGTTGCTTACAATTCCACTCACCCATTCTTTTGTTTTTTCAAAACCATTTTTTGCAATCATAAAAGCGATCAATGATCGGTTATATGGACTTGTGGAAGAGCGTACTAATATTTTCCCTTTCCATTTTTCATTCGCTAAATCTTCATAGGTACTTAATTCCTTAGGATCTACTGATTCTTTATTGTAAACCAATATTCTAGCTCTTTTTGTGAGACCAAACCAATAATCTTCATTATCTCTAAATTTTGCAGGTATGGCATTTTTTAGAGTCTCTGAATCCACTTGAGATAAGAGCCCTCTTTTTTTGGCTAAAATCAAATTCACTGCATCTGCAGTTAAAAACAAATCAGCTTCACCACCATTTTCCATGCGTGAAAGCAATTGGGAATAATCGTCAATGATATAACGTACCTTGATGCCAGTGGTTTTTGTAAAATCATCAAACAAACTATGTACTAATTCTTCTTTACGAGATGAATAAACGTTTACTACTTGTGAATCATCAATTCCGCTATTTTTATATAAAAAATTAACGACTATCAATAAAGCCGCTACTAAAGATATAAATATTAAACCTTTTTTCATAAACAAACCCCTTCCTTGTCATCATCTCAAGCTATCAAAATAGCAAGGTCTTAGCAAGTGTAAATCTTCAAAACGTTGCAGTTACAGTACTGGAATAGCGATAAAAAGAAGTACGAGCCAGATTTAATTAATAATATAAGTAATATCTGGATGGCCACATCGTTCAGCAACTACTTGTAACAATTTTGAACTAATCTTTTCTTCACTCTTTTTGATAGTTCTAATAGCTGTTTCATTGGGCTTTCCACTACTAGCATCTTTTGTATCTAATAACAAGTAATCTTTAAAATCAGTTTTGCTCCAATGATGAATTGTGCAAGCTAAAGTGAAAAGCAGTAGAGTGCCTGAAATTGCAACGATTGGCCAGTAAATAGTAGGATTTGTGTATGAACTTACTATGTTGCTCAAACCACCTGTTGAATAAAGTGCTAAAGGGAAGGTTATGTTTCCAGTAATAAGAACTGTTCCTAAGATAGGAAGCCATATTCTATCATTGATTAATGAATTTACTTTACTCTTGTAATAGATTGGCTGGCCTGTAAGTTCTACGATGTTCGGATTACTTTTTGCTTTTTCTGGAAGAGAGTGAAACGTAAAGTAAACACGATTACCGTTGCTATATTTTAATACCAAAGATTTGATGCATTCCTCGTCTTTTGAAAGTGTATTTGATATCTCATCTAAAACTTCTTGAGTATCTCTTTTTGTGATCTTGTGCTCCTTAGTACGTACTGCTTGCATAAATTCCCACATAATTCCCAGGGCTAAACAAGACGCTAATACTCCGACAAATATAGTAACAGGATTTATGCTGCCGATGAATCCAATGAATTCTCTTTGCTTCACAGCTAAAACGATTGACGTAATACAACATGCCGTAATAAGACCTACGAAAGGCATTGTAACTTTCTTCTTTTGCATCGTATATTTTACTTTCTGTAAAAATCTGTTTGTCTTTTTATTATCTCCAAGCAAAGATTTTTCAGAGCCATCTGTTTGATATGATGGTGGAGGAGAAGGTGATCTGCTAACTGATACACTACCTGAACTCTTTTTTGGAGATTTTGTATTTGGATCTATGGATGCATAAATAGGTTCTGTATTTGCACCATTCGATTCTTCTTGCCTTTCTTCATCAGAACTTGATTCGCTAGCCGAATTTGTTTGTAACGCTGTGTTTCTAGGTGCTGGTGTTGGTTGAGTTGCTGCACTATTTTCACTCACCGTTGTATGAGAAACCAGTGTGACGTTATCTTTATTTCCTGATTCAGGCATATTCGCTCCAAAATTAATTACAATGTTATGTTGATTACACTATAGTTATTAAGATATAGTGAATACTAATTTAAGAATAAATATTAGTATAAGAACTGCTGATCAAAGATCCTTTCATTCAAAGGGCAATCTTTGTCAAAAAGTAGAGTGACTGTATTTTCGTGATCTTTCTGTATTTTTACCTGCGATATGTCGTGAAATTCCTTGTAATCTGATACTACAAGTGCTGGACGATTTTTCACATCATTGATATCAATTTGCACTATTGTATCATTTGAGATTAGCGCTCCATTCCAACGCCTTGGGTAGTAGCTATTAATGGAAGTCAGTGCAAGTAAATTTGAATTAAGTGGTAAGATTGGCCCACCGGCAGAGAAGTTATATGCAGTGCTACCTGTTGGGGTAGACAATATAATTCCATCTCCTCTGAATTTTTCTACTTTTAGCTTATTATTAATGGTAATATTCATCTCCACTATTTGATTTGCATTTCTAAAGACATACACTTCATTTACTGCGATGTAATGGTGTTTTTTGCCACTTATGTCTGTGGCTTCCATTTTTAGTAAAGTTAGCTGAGTAGGAACTGCATGTTCTATATGATCAATTAGATCTTCAAAGCATTTATTCATCAAAAATCCGACGTTACCGGTATTTATTCCATACACATGTATATCTTTATTTCCTATGATGTAGTTGTGTAGGGTGCGTAGCATAAAACCATCGCCACCAACAACTATCAGCAGATCAACTTCATGTTTACCTGCTTCTGCTATATTGATAAAATTGAGTTTCTGCAGTAGTTTAGATACTTCCTGAGACTTGGGTAGCGAAGAAGCAATATAGCCTACATTTTTATATTTATACATGTTAAATAAAGAGGGGAGGAACTAAAAAAGACTCCCGTATTTATCATTAAACTTAGCTATTTTACTATCCTTCTCCCCTGAACCGCTTGTCAAACTTCCAGTCCATGCAGGATGAGTAAGAGGATCTCTATCAAGCTTTATTCTTTGACCTTCTTTTCCATAAGTGGAATAAGTTTCAAACTCTTGACCATCTGTCATAACTATAGTAACTTTGTGATAATCGATTTCTGCCATTGTTCTTACAAATTTCTTACCAGCTAAGATTGTAGTGAATCTGGTTCATTTGGTCAATCATTATTGTGAAATATTGACAAAAAATAAATAAAGTAGTATTCTCAATGAAGAATGAAAAATTTTTATGATTTTTGCTTTTCCTGGTCAGGGCTCCCAATTTGTAGGAATGGGAAAGAGCTTATATGATGAATTTTCAGTTGCAAGGAACGTATTTGATGAAGTAGATGACATATTGGGTAGAAAGCTGTCTCATTTGATTTTCAATGGCCCTATTGAGAAATTAACCATCACGGAAAACGCTCAGCCAGCTATAATGGCAGTGTCAATTGCAACGCTACGTGTTATGAAGCACGTATTTGGTGAATCTCTTTACAGCGTTCAGTATGTTTGTGGGCATTCAGTTGGCGAGTATACAGCGCTGTGTGCTGCAGGGGCATTGACGCTTGAGTCTGCAGTCAAATTGCTAAAAGTTCGTAGCGAAGCAATGCATGAAGCTTCACTAAAATGCAAAGGTGGAATGTTTGCTCTACTTGGAGCAGAAATAAGTGAAGTAGAAGGTATATTAAAATCAGCTCAAATTGATTGTGAAATTGCAAACGATAATGGTGGTGGGCAGGTAGTGGTGAGTGGTACTGCAGAGTCTCTTGAGGTCTTACCTGATTTATTCAAAAACTCAAGTGTCAAGAAAATGATAAAATTACAAGTTAGTGGGCCTTTTCACTCATCTTTTATGAAGCCTGCTGATGAAAAACTTCTGGAATTTTTAAAAAGCATCAACATAACTCGCCCTTCGATTGCTTTTGTATCAAACGTTACAGCTAAGGAAGAAAGTGATCCAGAGATCATAAGAGCTTTGCTCGCTAAGCAAGTCATAAGCAGAGTGAGGTGGAGAGAAATGATTTTACATATGATAAGCCGTGGCACTAATAAATTCGTTGAAATTGGGCCTAATAAAGTTCTATCCAATTTAGTTAAAAGAATTGACCAATCTATCAGTGTGAAAAATATAGATAGTATTGGTGATATTAATAGCTTCTTTGATGAATCATTAATGTTGACAGCAAAAAATTTAAAAATAAAAGCTTATAACTAACATAAAGTAAAATTTGTACTATTTTTTGCTTTGATTATTGATAGCAGCGGAATGTCAAACACCGACACTAAAGAATATGATCTAGCGTTGGGTGATACCACGGTTAAGCTTTTTATTAAAAGTAGCGATACAAGTGGGATCAATTTTATTAATGTGCATCAAAATGAAGTAACTTCAAAAGGGGCTGGTGAGCATATACTCCAGCAGTTTGGTGGAAGAATGCTATACATTACTCATGGTAATGGTACTCCGCGTAATGTAGAATCTTACTTAAATGGTGAGCGGTATGAATTCGATCCCAATCGCATGTTTGATGATGTAGGTGCAGAAGCTAGCTTAAGAGAGTTTGGCAGTGTTTCAGAAGATGCTTTGAGAGCTGTTAGAAACTTTGCAGAAAGAATTTTAGATTTTTTACTTCCTGGCCAAGATCACGTTATCGCTCTGCACAATAACTACAATTCTCCCAGCTACTCATTCAAGAGCTATTTTTCCCCACCACTTTCCCATGATGTACTGAAGATTTATCCAGAAGTATGTCCAGAAAGTGGAACGGGTGAGTTTTTCTATACGACAGTTGAAGATTGGTTCGATGCTTTAAAACAGAAAGAAATTTTTAATATAGTATTGCAAAATAATAAAGCAGTGGAAAATGATGGTTCTTTGTCTGTATATGCTGGAGAAAATAATATTTGGTACTCTAATGTAGAAGCTGAACACGACCATTTAGAGCAGCAAGTAGATATGCTATCTGCTATACACAGTGTTTTGTTTCCTAATGCAAATCAGCCCTTGGTAGTAGATTTATAGTAATATAAAGCGCACTACAAAATTAATGGATCACCTGTCATCTCATTTGGCTTTTTGAGTCCAAGTAGCTGTAAAATAGTAGGGGCAATATCAGATAATCTTCCATCTCTTAATTTTAGATTATTATAAGAATCAGAACATACGATAAATGGCACTTTATTTAAAGTGTGAGCTGTGTGAGGTGTATTATTTTCTTCATCGAACATACATTCTACATTGCCATGGTCTGCTGTAATAATTAGTGCAGCGTTACCCACTTCTTTGATAACGTTGAGTACTTTTGCAAGGCAATCATCTACAGCGAGCACAGCTTGCTCAGCTGCTTTTATGTTACCTGTATGTCCTACCATATCAGGGTTAGCGTAGTTTACAACTATCAGCACAAATTCTTGAGAATGAATTTTTTTTACAAGTTCTTCTGTGAGCTCAAAGGCTGACATTTTAGGCTGCAAATCATAAGTTTTAACTTTTGGTGAAGGAATGAGTATTCTTTCTTCGCCAGGAAAAGGTTCTTCTCTTCCGCAATTAAAAAAGAAAGTCACATGCGCATATTTCTCAGTTTCAGCAATGCGCAGTTGCCGTAATTTATTGTCTTCTATTATCTGTCCCAAAGTGTTGGCAAAAGATTCAGGAGGAAAGAGATAAGGAATTTTTAAATCCGCTTTGTATTGCATCATACTTAGAATTGAAGAAAATTTTGCTACCTTAGCGTAATCTGTTTTGCCTAGCAAAATACTTGCCAATTGTATCATTCGATCAGCACGAAAGTTAGCCAGTAGTAGTCCATCTTCTGGTTTTATACCTTGATAATCACCTATTACTGCGGGCCTGATAAATTCATCGGTTATATTATTTTGATAACTTTCATCAATGAGCGATACTGCATCATCATAACGAGGCGCCTTTGCAAATGCGATGGCTTCATAAGCTTCAATTGTTCTTTCCCACCTATTATCACGGTCCATAGCATAATAACGCCCAGAGATAGTGGAGATTCTTATATCATTTTCCTTTATGTTTTCTGTAAATTCTTGAATGCATCTTTTCCCTGAATTTGGCAGTGTGTCTCTGCCATCTAAAAATGCGTGTATTACAACTTTAATTCCGCGCTGTGATATTTTGTTTGCTAAAGATGAAATGTGCTTTTGATGCGAATGAACACCGCCATCTGATATCAATCCCATTATATGGCATATGCTATTCTTACTTTTTAGATCATTAATAAAATTCTGTAGATTTGCATTATTTTCTATCGTTTCGATTGCTTGATTAATACGCTGAAGGCTTTGCATTACCACTCTACCGCTACCAATATTCATGTGACCAACTTCTGAATTGCCTATTTGGTCTTCTGGTAATCCAACATCAGTTCCACAGGCAGATAAACTGCACTTTGGATAATTAGAGCTAATATGTTGCCAACAAGGTGGATTTGAATTGCTAATAGCGTTGTATTTACTATTTTCTATTCCATTACCCCAGCCATCTAATATACATAAAACGACTGATTTAAAGTTCATATAAAAGTTAACATCGAAACCCTCAATGGTACCAAAAACAAACTCTTCTCACAACTTTTGTGTTAAAATAAGAGATAGAAAAAGCTGCTTGGAGGCAATGGTATATGGAGTTTTTCATAAAATATTTTATTAAAGTGATTGACAGTTGCCGAAGTGTTTACTAAAACACTTGCATAATTTTAGTAGGGAGGTCACATGAGTTTTAGCCAATATATAAAAGATAACACTTTAGCAACATCAGGCATTACAATTGATATAAACAAATTCGTAAACTTTTTAAAAAATAATACACACATTACAAAGCTTATTTTACGATGTTCAAAAATTAATTATGAGGTTATAAAAGAATTAGCTCAGCTTTCTCATCTTACTTCACTTGATCTGAGTTGCAATTATGTTGGTACAGAAGGTGCAAAGGTTTTAGCAAGCGGAAATCTTACAAATCTTACTTCGCTTGATTTAGGAGGAAACGAAATTAGTGATGAAGGTGTAGAGGCTTTAGCCAGTGGAAATCTTACAAGTCTTACTGAGCTTAAATTATATGATAATAAAATTGGCGATAGGGGGGCAAAAGCTTTAGCGAGTGGAAATCTTACAAATCTTACTTTGCTTAGTTTAGGATGGAATGAAATCAGTGACAAAGGTGCGGAAGTTTTAGCGAGTGGAAATCTTACAAATCTTATTACACTTAAAGTATATGATAACAGCATTAATTACAGAGGTGCACAAACTTTGGCGAGTGGAAATTTGGTACGTCTTACTTCGCTTATTTTTAATTATTGCAGTATTGATAGCACGTTGCCTAAAAATTTTCTACCTGAATTAAGAAGGAAATGTAATAAAAGAAAAATAGTAGAGGAGCCAGATAGCAAGCTAAGTGAGGTGCAGGCATCTTTGCATTTTGATAGTAAAGGCTTTAAACCTATATAACTTCACACGTTTTGTCTGTTTAAGAGACAAAAAAGGTAGTGAATTTTGGGCTAAAAGTGAAATGTACAGATTGTATAAAATAGTGCTCCCCGGGCCGGATTCGAACCAGCGACCAATTGGTTAACAGCCAACTGCTCTACCACTGAGCTACCGAGGAATAAACCTTGTTCAACTTATCACATTGAGCGTCGATTGTAAACGATTTTTATCTAGACTTTAAACCCAACTGATCATGTTCTGCTAGCTTTCCCTTAGTTGTAGCACTGTTATACTTATTTTTAGAGTAAAAAACTCAGTTTGGCGGCGTCTCTTTTAATTTTTTCTTTGTTCAGCCAAATCGAGCTTGTTATCACATATAGCTCGCTACTTGGAGATTTATTTGTCTTTTTTTAGTTGGCAATTTTTTTAATATTTATAGCTAAAGTAATTTAAGAGATCAGTTTCAAGTAATCCTTCTCCTGTTATCCCAGTACTTGTGATACTGGTACTCAGAAAAATTAATTTCCACTATATAAAATATTGATAAAAAGCTAGATTTCACTGTCGTGCTCTGAAGTGACAGGTCAAATAGCTGAGCTGAAATTCCCTACTATGAAGCAGTGAGAACACTTATTTCATGTACATTTGTCAAGACTGCTTCATCAACTTTAATACTAGGCTTCAACAACATATATGTAGCACCACCAACTACCAGTGCTGCTGCTGTGACTGCAACCACTGCTATAATTATAGGTATTGCAATTGCTTCAGTTGCAAGAAGTGCCGCTGCTATAACAGTACCTAATAATGCAGTTGTTCCACCGGCAATAATCACATTTTTAGTTACTTGCTGTATTTTCTCTTTTTCTTTCAAAGATTCCTTTATTATATCATCTAATGAAGCTTCTACTTCTTTATTGTAATTTTGAATAGCGCAACCTAAAGGAATGTACACGTTTTTATTGACTTCATCAACATTTGTACCACTTTCTTTGAGAATTTTTATCAGCTTTACCTGATTCTCTTGAGTAGCTAAATCTAAAGGAGTGTTTCCGTTTTTATTGACTGCATCAACATTTGCACCATTTTTTATAAGAGTTTTTGCCACTTCTATATGGCCAAAGCAAACAGCACAATGTAAAGGAGTGTCTTCACTTTCACATTCATTTCTTACATTGACATTTGCACCATTTTCTATGAAAACCTTTGCTAGTTTTATATTACCAAGTTTAGCAGCCAAAAGTAAAGGAGTCGATCCATCACTACCTATTACATCAACCTTTGCATTTTTTTCTATGAGGGCTTTTGCCAGATGCTCACAATCTATGTAAGTAGCGAGATGTAATAGCCCATATCTAACAGGTAAAAACTCCTCGGCAAATGTAACAAAAGCAACTTCCTCATTGCTATTATTATAATCACTATTAATGCGAAACAGATAATCTATATTAAAATTATCTTTCTCCCACCTGTTATAATCCTTTGGAAATCTTCTTAATTTCTCTTGTATTTTTTCAATTACGCTATCTTTACTTAAATCTTTGTTACCATTGACTGTGCTCAATACTCTTTTCCATTTTGCAAATTTTATCGTCATGATTTTACCTCTACCATCAAAGATGTTTAACTATTATGTATTGTACTAAATAGTCAATATTTATTGTGAACAAGCTATATATAACAATTGCAATTGTTAGTAGCAAAGATGCTATAAGAGAGAACTTTCCTATTATTATTGACATCTCTTGGTGAGCACAACGTTCATACTTAATGCGTTATCGTAGGAACACTTAACAATGTTTATAGAGTGTTATCCATGAGGACGCTGTTTCTTATGTCGGCTGTACAGCGTAGCCTACATTAGCTCTTGTAAGCTACTGCCAATAGTAGTGATAACATTATCATTATTACAGCTTGTTTGGGCAAGTTCGGCATTTCCACCGCAATCCCTTCTGGTTACAGTAGATACTAGCTCTTTTGCATTGATCTTATTAGTTAAATCTTTACTTACTTTGACAATTAAAACTGTTTTATCCTTTTCTGTTACCGTGAAGGCTATTACAGTTTTCGATTTTTGTTGCTGAAGAACAAATTCCCTTATTATACTTCCTGGAACGTCAGTGAAAGTGTGGCTTACGAAATTTATTCCATTTATTTCAGTGCTTTTTATATTTTCTACACTGACAAGCTTTTTATAAAGATTTTTTATTTTGGTTTCGAATTCTTTGCGCTCTTGGCTTAAAATACTGAGTCTACTTATTATTTCATTTACTGGTGCTTTTACGAATTCTGCAACTTTTTTTAAGCTAATTTCGTTATTGCGTACGTAGTTGATTGCTTCTTGACCGGTTAAAGCTTCGATCCTTCTTACTCCAGATGCAACGGAACATTCTGCTGCTATCTTAAACAAACCAATTTCTCCAGTACGTTCCACGTGTGTACCGCCACATAATTCTTTTGAGTCTCCAATTTTTACAACCCTAACCTTGTCACCATATTTTTCACCAAATAAGGCCATCGCTCCTTCGTTTATTGCCTCATCCATACCTTGAACTTTTGTGGACGTAGAAAGATTTTCTCTGATTAGAGAGTTTACTATATCTTCTACTGAAGACAGCTGATCCTGAGTGACTGGCTTATTGTGATTAAAGTCAAATCTTAGTCTATTTGGTGCGACTAGAGAACCTTTTTGAGTAACGTGATCACCTAAGATTTTTCTGAGTGCAAAGTGTAGAAGATGTGTAGCTGAATGATTTCTTCTTAAGTCTTGTCTTCTTTTTTTGTTAATACTAGCTGTAACTGTATCACCTTTACGAACTGAACCAGACTCCACTATACATCTGTGTAAATATAGGTCATTAATCTTGTTGGTATTTTCCACTATGATTACGCCTAAATCTGGTGTCATTCCAGCGCGTGACGCTGGAATCTGGATCCCAGTATCAAGTACTGGGATGACAAGAAGGAACTTTCCAATATCTCCCACTTGTCCACCTGACTCTCCATAAAAAGGTGTTTTATCAAGTATAATAGTTATCTTTTCTCCTTCTTTTGCAGAATCAATTACTTCATTTTTAGAGGAAATTATTGCTAGTACTGTTGCATCCTTTACTTCATCACGCTCATAACCAACAAATTCTGTTTTGCCAAACTGATCAATTAAATTAAACCATACTTGTTCAACAGACTTTTCACCAGATCCAGTCCAATTAGCACGTGCTCTTTCTTTTTGCTCTTTCATTGCATTATCAAAACCTTTTTGGTCAAAATTTATTTTCCTTTCTTTCAAAATATCAAGTGTGATATCCAAAGGAAATCCATAAGTGTCATATAGTTTGAATGCTGATTCTCCAGATAGAGTGTCACCTGATTTTAAATCTGCAGTGAATTTGTCCAAGAGATTAATGCCTTTCATTAAAGTGTCTTTAAAGTTTTCTTCCTCTGATTTTAACGTCGTTTCTATTAAGCTTTTAGCTCTGATTAGCTCTGGATAAACATCTCCCATATAAGCCAAATTTGTGCCATCTATGAGTGCAGGAAAAACAAGATGCAATAAAGAATCATTATATCCAAGTAGGTGGATATAACGTGCTGCTCTCCTAATTAATCTGCGTAATACGTAATTCCTGCCTTCGTTTCCAGGAAGCACTCCTTCTGCGATGAGAAATGCAGCTGCACGAAGGTGATCTGCGATAATCTTATGAGCTACTTTGTTTTCCTTATTTCCACAGTATTCTTGAGATTTATTGATTAGAGCAGAAAATAGGTCGATATCATAGTTATCATGGACGTTTTGCATAACAGCTGCTATTCTTTCAAGACCCATTCCGGTATCGATGCATTTTTTTGGTAATTTTTGTAAATTACCTTCTTCATCTTTATTAAATTCCATGAATACCAGATTCCAAATTTCAACAATTCTGTCGTCTTCATGCAAATCCTGATTTGCATGATCGTAAAAGATTTCAGAACATGGGCCACATGGACCAGTATTGCCCATGCTCCAAAAGTTATCATCTGTTGTAATTCTTATGATTTTATCATCTGAAAAGCCACTTATCTTACGCCAAATTTCATATGCTTCATCATCAGTGTGGTAAACAGTTATGGATAGTCTGTTTTTATCAAGAGACAATTCTTCAGTAATAAATTTCCACGCAAATTCTATCGCAGTTTCTTTAAAGTAATCACCAAAGCTAAAATTTCCGAGCATTTCAAAAAATGTGTGATGCCGAGATGTATAGCCAACATTTTCAAGATCATTGTGTTTACCACCTGCTCTGAGACACTTTTGACTTGAGACGGCACGTTTCATTTCAGTTTTTTGCGTGCCGGTAAAGATGTTTTTGAACTGTACCATACCAGCATTTGTGAACATGAGTGTTGGATCATGCTCTGGAATCAAAGGAGAAGAAGGAACTTGCTCATGATTATTATTTACAAAAAATTTTATAAATCTTTCTCTAATTTCGTTTAGCTTCATCGTTTTTACTGAGGTTATCTATGCATAATAAGTTGTAACAGAAGTAAAATCAATTTATCAATCTAAATATTAATATATACATTACTTAGTATAATAAAAGTAATTTTTACATAAAAATTTTAATAAAAAGATATAGGTTTAAATATTTTATCCACTAACATAGAGAAGTATTTGTTAATTCAAATAATACTTTTATTAATTCATTTAAGGAGTGTGAAATGCCAAAAAAATTCCAAAACACTAAGAATAGCATGCGAAAGAGAGAAACAACAAATAAGCAGGAGATGGATGGTCCAACAATTAGAATTGTATCTGACTTGGAAAGTATAAAACAAAACAGAAGAGTAGAATTTTTAATTAAAGGAGAGAATTTAACAGTAAAAGACCTCTCTATATCTTCTAGAGCAGCTGAGATAGGCTTGGTTACAGGAATAGTAAATTCAATAGACATTCCTCAAGCAATTCGTGAATCGACAATAGATGGAATTATTTTAGGTCTTAAGAGTGGAGAAATAGAAAAAGGTAAAGAATATAATTATAGAGAATTTAAGAAAATATATCTAAAAAACCTTGTAGATGAATTGGGTAAGGATAGTTCAAAAAAGCTAAAAGAAAGAACTGATGAAAATAGCCAATTGAGAGAATCTACTACTGAAGAAATTGATTATCAGATGCAGGAAGATGTAACTATCGAATCAGCTTCTTTAACAAAACAAGAATTCGATTTTGCATCAAGCAAAGTAACTACTAAAGAGATTAATGACGTAATAAATGAAATAGAAGAATCAAATGCTAGTTATGGAATTACTCCTGAAGATATAAGTAGTGTTTCCCGTTTTGATAGTAATTCACAAGAAGTGTTAGATCGTTCTATATTTAATAGCACAGATGTGGAAGGGCCTAAATTACCCGAAATAAATGGAGGACAGTATATAGGAATAGCAGGGATTGCTGGTGGTACTATATTGGGTGTAATTCTATCAGTAGCTTTTGCAGGATTAGGATACTTTATATGGCACAGAAAAAATAGGGAAGGTAGCTACGATGTTGAAAAAGCGATGAAAAACCTTCCTGAACAAACTCAACTTGAGCATTCCGGATCTACATCAGAAATAGAATCTTTGCTCAGCAATGCTACATCAGTAGCACATCTATCTTCTCAAATTAGTGTCGAGTAAGATTCCAGAGTTTGATGGCACAACAGTGCCATCAACTTAGCTCTTACAGCACTTATATGCTCTGGAACCAAAGGAGAAGAAATTTTCCTGTCTTACAAAAAATTTTATAACTCTTTCTCTAATTTTATATCGTTTTTACTAAGGTATAATAAATTGCAATGAGAAATTCAGATATTAATATATGTATTATTTAGTATAATAAAAATATAAAAATCTTAGTGAAAAGATGTGGACTTAAATAATTTATCTTTTATACATAAGGAAATATTGGTCAGCTTGGGGGTCATATATGTCAAGAAGATTTAAAAATACTGTAGGAAAAAAAAGATCAATCAATAAAGAAAAAAGGAATAGATGGATTAGTATTGAATCAGAATTGCGAGATGTAGAACAAAACAGAACAATATATTTTCTATTGGAAGGAGGTGATTTAAAACTTAAGTATGTATGTATGCTTGACGATACATCTTATCGTATTCTTGTTTCTGATCTCAAGAGTGGGAAAATACGAAGTTATAAAAGATATAATGCCAAAGAGTTTTATGAAAAGTATCTCAAAGAGTTTTTGAGTAATGAGAACTTGCAAAAGCTGGAAGCTGGTGATATTGAAAATACAACAACAGAACTACCAAACTTAAAACAAGTAATGGAAGAAATGAAAAAATCAAACGCTAGCAATGGAATTACAATGCGAAATATAGAAAGTGTTCAAAATACGACGAATATTTTGGGTAATCCTATGATTCATGATACAAACTTGAGAGGGTTTAAATTATTGGAAACACCTTCAAACGAGAAAAATAATATAGTGTTCACAGTAGGTATGTTAGCAGTAGCAGTAGCTTTGGTAGCAGCTATCGCAGCAGCTGTACCATTTAAATGTTGGTTTTATAATAGAAAAAATAAAAGCCATAGTAGTGCTAAGGAAGAAACTCCATCTAGTTATTTATTAAGTGCAATAACTTTAGAAAGTGGAACTAATTCTATTCGTTAGCCAAAATATTGCAAAAATAGAATTTTTTTATTATTTTTTTACAGTTTCCTCATTTAATAATTTTTATGCTCTAATTATTATACTTAATTTATCATTACCTGTTGTGTAAACAGGATGAGAATTTTCAATAATCTACATCCTTTAGTAAGAAAAAATCAATACATTCACGATAAATTTACCTCATATCTGTGTTTTATATGTGGAATTTTGAATGGAAAATTATGCAGGCAAAGAAAGAAGAATAGTGAATATAGTTACTCAACATTGGAGTGATATAAAAGGATCAGAGAGAGAATGGCCAGAAAGACATGAAATAGACACTGCAGAAATCATGGAGTCATGGCAGCATTGTTTTATCATTGAAGTTAAAGATCGAGGTTATATTTGTGAAAATGCAGGAGAAAAAGCTATTGAATTTTATGGTTTTGAAAAAAAGATGTACATCGATAATAAATATGCAATTGATGCACCATTTTTGCGGCTATATAAAATAGATGCAGTTATTGATAAACTTGAGACTGTAATAGAGAGTAAATGCTCAATTAACGAAGAGGAAGAAAGTGAAAGTGTTAAAATGAGGCAAGTATTGTTGCCAATTGGAGATAAAGAAGGTATAACACATATACTGGGTGTGATTACATTCAAGCTGCTTTAAAATACAATTTTAATTTGATTTTTTAATAAAGTTATCTATACTCATACTTAATTACTAATAAAGAACTAAATAGTGGTGTTTGTAAATTTGTTTAGAATATGACGAAAATAAAATTAAAAACCAAATCTTCTGTCAAAAAGCGCTTTCACCTTACAGCTAAGGGTAAAGTCATCTCTACTCAGTCAGGTAAAAGACATGGTATGGTAAAGAGAAGTAAATCTAATATTCGTAATCAGCGTGGTACGACGATTCTTAGTAAATCTGACTCGCGTATAGTTAAGCTTTATATGCCTTATGGTATTTAACAAAATGGAGGTAAAATAAAAATGGCTCGAGTAAAACGTGGAGTAACTACTCATGCTCGTCATAAAAAAATATTGAAACTAGCAAAGGGTTATAGAGGACGGGCAAAAAATTGTTATAGAATTGCATTACAAAGAGTTGAAAAAGCACTCCAATATGCTTACAGAGACAGAAGAACCTGTAAACGTGATTTTCGTGGTTTGTGGATAATACGTATTAATGCAGCAGTAAGAGAACATGGACTTACTTACGGTAGATTTATGCATGGTCTTAAACTTGCTGAAATTGATTTAAATAGGAAAATTCTTGCTGAGATGGCTGTTAATCATAAGGATGATTTTGCTAAATTAATAGAAATTGTAAATAGTAAGTTAGCTTAAAGCAAAAACACCATGAGAATTATTTTCATGGGGTCACCGGAGTTTGCTGTTGGTGCGTTAAACTTACTATTGAAATTACAGAGTGAAATAGTAGCAGTATATACCAAAGCTCCAAAACCTTCTGGACGTGGGCAGAGGTTAACAAAATCCCCAGTACACATCGTTGCTGAAAAAAGTGACATAGAGGTATGTACTCCTGCCTCTTTAAAATCTTCGATAGAGCAAGAAAAGTTTGGAAATTTTAAGCCAGACGTTGCAGTTGTTGCTGCGTATGGATTGATACTTCCAAAAGAAATTTTAAATATTCCCAAATATGGTTGTATTAATATTCATCCATCATTGCTGCCTAGGTGGCGCGGTGCAGCTCCGATAGAGCACACAATTTTAGCCGGAGATCAAGAAACCGGAGTTAGCATTATGCAGCTAGATGAAGGATTAGATTCTGGCCCTATTTTAAAACAGAAAAAATTTCTTATTGAAAAAAGCGATAATTATAAGACGTTGTATGATAAATTGTCTGAATTAGGTAGTGATTTACTGCTGAAAGTACTAAACGAAATTGAAAAGCAAGTTCCCTTAAAACAGAGCGATAACGATGCGTGTTATGCTGACAAAGTAAAAGACTATAAAATTTACGCAAGTGACGCCTGTGAAATTGCTTATAGAAAGGTTAAAGCATTTTATCCAAAAGCATTCATTAAGGTAGAGAATAAACGTATCAAGATACTTGATGCTGAATTTGAAGCCTTCACTTCAGGACAAGGTGAGATCATTAATGATAATATGCATATAAGTTTAAAAGGTGGTACTTTAATTCCTAAAGTTGTACAAATGGAAGGAAGAAATCCTTGCGATATTAAAGATTTTGTTTGTGGCTTAAAATCAAGTTTAACAAAAAAATTTATAGAATAGACTACTTTGAAAGGAGGGTGAGGAGAGCTAAAGCAACTTCTACAATTTGGTATTCCGCTGCTTGTTAGCGGAATCTACAACAAGATACCGCGTTTTGGTGTACGAACATTGCAATTTGCAGGTAATTTGAGTAGTAGATGGTCAGTGCTTGACACTGGAATCCAGTTTCTATTGTACAGCCACCTGGTGTGCTCATTTAAAGTGAAGTTTTCTGGATCCCAGTGTCTGGGGACTGGGATGACATCTTTCTTGGTCTCTTGTATCACAATGTTCGTACAGCTATGTGCTTGTTAGCGGAATCTACAACGAGATACCGCAGTGGTATGACGTAGTAGCTATATATAGACAAATTTTCTTTTCTTAGATATAATCTTAAGAAACCTTCCATATGAAAATTAAAAGAGCTTTAATATCAGTATACGATAAGACAAATATAATTGAACTTGCATCGTTTTTGATGCAGCAACAAATAGAAATTCTCTCAACAGGGAATACTTATAAAGTGCTATCAGGTGCGGGAATAAAAACGCAAGAAGTTTCAGATTACACACAATTTCCAGAAATACTAGATGGCAGAGTGAAAACTTTACATCCTAAAATTCATGGAGGAATACTCTGTGATCGAAAAAGGCACGAAAAGGAAATGCAGAATCTAGAAATTAAGCCGATAGATCTGCTTATAACTAACTTATATCCATTTTGGAAAACGGTTAATAGCAACTCAAGTGAGAAGCAAATCATAGAACAAATAGATATAGGTGGAGTAGCATTAATTAGAGCTACAGCAAAAAACTTTCATTTCACTTCAGTGATTTCTAGCATTCAAGATTACGAAACACTGAAAGCTGAGATGATCAAAAATAACAATCAGACAACATTAGAATATAGAAAACATCTAGCAACTAAAGCATTTGCTCTGACTGCACAGTATGATTCTAATATTTACAATTGGTTTTTATCACAGGGTAAAAGCAATGAGTTACCAGAGTTTTTTACTTTATATGGATGTAAAGCACAAGGACTCAGATATGGTGAAAATCCTCATCAAAAAGCTGCATTTTATAGCAATCAATTTAGCAAGTATCCACTGGAGAAAATACATGGAAAAGAGTTGAGCTATAATAATATAGTCGACATAGAGTCTGCACTTAACATAATTTCTGAGTTTCAAGAACCTGCAGCAGTGATAATAAAGCACAATAATCCATGTGGCGCTGCTGTTAGTGATAGTGCTTTAAAAGCATATGAAAAAGCTCTATCATGTGATGAAATAAGCAGTTTTGGTGGAATAGTTGCTTTCAATCGGGAGATAGATTTAAAGCTAGCAGAGAAATTAAACGAGATATTTTTGGAAGTGGTGATAGCACCATCGGTAAACAATGAGGCACTAAAAATTTTACAAAAAAAGAAAAATTTAAGAGTGATTATTCATCAATCTCTTCAGCAAAATGCAAAATATCAAATCAAAAATGTTGTTGGCGGGTTCTTAGTGCAAGAAAATAATAACCATACAGTAAAAGTAGAAGAAATAAACCGAGTGACAGAATGCACTACAACAAAAAAAGAAAAGGAAGATCTTATTTTTGCTTGGAAAATATGTAAACATGTAAAATCCAATGCAATAGTGATAGCAAAAGACGGTTGTGCTATTGGCATCGGTGCAGGACAAACAAGCAGAATAGATAGTGTGAATATTGCAGTAAAAAAAGCAGGTGAAAAATGTAAAGGCGCAGCGCTTGCTTCAGATGCATTTTTTCCATTTCCAGATAGTATAGTAGAAAGTGCAAAGCATGGAATTACAGCTATAATTCAGCCAGGTGGCTCATTGAAAGATCAAGACGTGATAGCAGCTGCAAATGAGAATAAAATTGCCATGTTTTTCACTGATGTTCGTAACTTTCTCCATTAAGCTTTGTATCCTATCAAAATTATACCCCCACAGGTTGAAAATTGAGTTGAACTAAAAATTGTGATACATCTCTTGCAGATTCATTCAAACTTAATTAAGTGGGAGTATTGTTAATGCGAAAAGGGTTTAATTAAAATGGTATGGCGTGTGAGGAAGACATACATCAATTGGTAGAAAGTGGATTTGATATTAACTCAAAAGATGTAAGCGGAGTCACTCTCTTGCATAAGTTTACAAAAGAAGGCGATTTAGTTGGAGTAAAATCATTATTAGAGCACGAAGCTGACTTTAATGTTGTGGACAACGAAAATAGAAATCCACTGCATTATGCTATTATGCATGGACACAAAAAAATTGCTAAACTTCTTGTTAATCAACTGACAATTAATTCTAGAGATAAAAATGGATTTACTCCACTTCACCTTGCTACACTACAAGATGACACAGAGTTAATAGATTTTTTAATAACAAAAGGCGCAAAAATTAATGAAAAAGATGCTGAAGAAGGCTATACTCCTCTTCACATAGCTTCATTATACAGTTCTAAAAAGAGCGTCCAGATTTTAATTGATAGCGGAGCAAATCTTGAATGTGAAGATAATAACTTTCGTACTCCTTTATTTTTGACCATTTATCAATGTACTACACATTATGAAAGTAGAGCAGAGATTATAGAATATCTGATAAAGAAAGGTGCAAACATAGAAGCAAAAGATGCAGAAAATAATACTACGCTTTTTCTAGCAGCATATAACAACAAAATGCAACTGGTAAAGCTTATTGTAAAGCAAGCAAAAGCTAGGTTAAAAGAGTTTATTTGCACAAAAAACAAACATGGCTTTGATGCGCTGGATTGCGCTATTGAGCATAATAATGGAAAGATGGTAACATTTCTTGTTTCAAAGGGAATAGAAGCAGATGACCAAGATTGTAACGGTAACACCAGGTTACATAAAGCTAGCTATAATGGTGATACTAAAGCAGTTAAGTTCTTATTGGAGCTTAAGGTAAACGTTAATGCCGTCACTAGATGCAACAGAACTCCTCTGCTACTTGCAGCTAAAAAAGGCCATGTAGAAATTGTAAGAATGTTGTTAGCAGTAAAAGCCAATATGAATATTTGTGATCAACAAGGTTTTACACCTCTGCATCTTACTATTCAAAAGGATTATTTTGATATAGCTCAGCTATTAATAGAAAAAGGGGCAATTAATTGTAGTAATGATTATACTGCAATAGATATATTTATTGACAAGGCTCATAGCAAAAAAAATATTGAAGAAAATTACAAAAAATTCTGTAGATTTTTGATGCTTTACTTGAAAGAGCTGCATAGTAAACACAAAGCCTTTTGTGTACTTTCAATCCTAGCTCTAAGCTTAACAATTATAGGTTTACCATTTATTTTTAAGCCTGTTATTAAATATAGAGAAAGAAGTAAAATATATAAAAAAATTAGGGCTATGCTGATTTATATTTAAGTATAACAGGAGAACTAAGCTAATATATGACAATTATCTGCTCGATAAAAATGGAATTAAATGTATCCGTTTAGCAGAGTGGCAAAATAAAATAGACAAAACCATAAAAATAAATGGTGTCATGCACTGAACATTTGCTGTGCAGTTTACCTTCAAAAATGAATGTTCGTACATCTGTGAGAAAGCGGTAATGCATTAGCTTAATCTACAGAGATCAAAAAAGTTCTTTTTTAAAAAACTTAAGTTATACTTATAAGTATTTGATATCTTTTGTAGTGATTATGCTAAGTCTAAGCTGCCTTTATGGTGATAATGCAGAATTTGTAGAAGAAATGTATAGCCGTTATTTGCAGGGCGATAAATCAATCGGGGAGGATTGGAATAGGATTTTTTCAAGCAATTTAGAAATGAATAAAACGGAAGCCTGCAATGCACAGCACGCAGTCAAGTCGGATGATTCAATTTCTAGCTTAGCAAATTTCTTCAGATCTTACGGTCATTTTTTTGCGGACTTAAATCCATTATCACCGCATGTAAATAAAGAAATAGATTATCAGAAATATTTGAATATCTCTCCAGCGCATGATGCTGAAATATATAGAGATATTTACTGCAAGAACATCGGGTTTGAATTTATGCATATTTCCTCTTATGAGGAAAGAGTGTGGCTGCAGGAGAAAATTGAAAATCAGGTCTATACGCTAAGCCCTCAGGATAAAAAAGAAATACTAAGGCACTTGATTGAATCTGAGATGTTCGAGCAATTTCTCCATATGAAATTTCCTGGATATAAGCGTTTTTCTATCGAAGGTGGGGAGTCAACCATTGTTGCAATTGAGAGAATTATTAGCGATTCAGCAGCTTTTGGTATTGAAGAAATAGTTCTTGGTATGGCCCACCGAGGACGGCTTAATGTTCTAACCAAAGTTATGGGGAAAGAATATGCGGCAATGCTGTCTGAATTTCAAGGCAATCTTGCATACCCAAGTGGTCTTGAGGTATCTGGTGATGTCAAATATCACCTTGGTTACTCTTCTGATCGAGCACTTGCTGGTGGTAAAAAAATACACTTAAGTTTATGTCCTAACCCATCTCACCTTGAGGCGGTAAATCCGGTTCTAGCTGGAAGAGTAAGAGCAAAACAAAATACGAGATCTGTGCTTGGCATATCAATTCATGGTGATGCGGCTTTTATCGGGCAGGGAGTGGTTGCTGAAACCCTGACTTTGAGCAACATTGAAGGTTATAAAGTTGGTGGTATCGTGCATATTGTCATTAATAACCAAGTTGGTTTTACTGCAAATCCTCGTTGTGCACGCTCTTCTTTTTATTGTACTGATGTAGCAAAATCAATAGAAGCTCCAATATTTCATGTTAATGGAGATAATCCAGAAGCCGTGAGTTTTGCCGCGAGTTTGGCAATGGAGTGTGTGCAGAAATTTAAAAAGGATGTGGTGATTGACATAATATGCTACCGCAAATATGGCCATAATGAAGGCGATGAACCAAATTTTACTCAGCCACTTATGTATAAAGCAATATCAAGGCATAAAACTCCGGGAACAATTTACGAAGAGAAGCTGGCTGCAGAGAAAGTCCTAATTAGTGATGAAGTAAGTAAATTGCGCAGCGAATTTAGGGTAAGGTTGGATAAAAGTCTTGCTGAGTCAGTGGCTTACACTCCAAAAAAAGCTGACTGGTTTGATGGAGTGTGGTCGAAATTAAGAAGAGCAAAGTTGAACGATTTGAGTGAATATTATACGGACTCTGGTGTTTCACCAGATGAGCTAAAAAAATTGGGCGTACACATAAATAGCAATATTCCAAGCAGTTTTAATATCAATAATAAGGTCAGAAAAATACTTGATGGAAGAATAGAAAGTATAAATTCCGGTAGCAACATAGACTGGGCAACTGCTGAAAGTCTTGCATTCGCGTCATTGCTTAAAGAAGGAATAGGAGTGCGCTTGTCAGGACAAGATTCTGGTCGCGGCACCTTCTCGCACCGTCATTCAAGACTTATCAATCAAGCAACGGAGGAAGAGTTTATTCCACTAAACAACATAAGTGAGAAGCAAGCTCGCTTTGAAGTGATAGATAGCGCACTATCTGAGTATGCTGTGATGGGTTTTGAATATGGATATAGCCTTGACTCTCCATATTCACTGGTGCTCTGGGAAGGGCAATTTGGTGATTTTGCAAATGGTGCGCAAATCATGATCGACCAGTTTATTGCATCAGCAGAAACAAAGTGGTTGCGATCAAGTGGTCTAGTTTTACTTTTGCCTCATGGTTATGAAGGGCAGGGGCCTGAGCATAGTTCTGCTCGTATAGAGAGATTTTTGCAACTCTGCGCAGAGGATAATATGCAAGTAGTTAATTGCTCTACTCCAGCAAATTACTTTCATGTTTTGCGCCGACAAATTAATCGAGATTTTCGTAAGCCTTTAGTGGTGTTTACACCTAAATCACTATTGCGTCATAAAAGCGCAGTTTCTAACCTTTCTGACTTTGAAGGAAAATTTCTTACGGTAATTCCAGAGTGTAGAAAAGGTTTAGTTGCAAGTGATAAAATACGTAAAGTTGTAATATGTAGTGGTAAAGTTTATTACGACATAATTGAAATGCTTGAAGCACAAAAAATAAACGATATAGCAGTAGTGCGTTTAGAACAATTTTATCCATTCCCGGCCGATAAACTAGGCAGTGAACTTGAAAAATATAAGAACGCTGAAATTACATGGTGTCAAGAGGAACCAAAAAATATGGGAGGATGGTTCTTTGTCAACCCATTGATAGAAGAGGTATTGTCTGGCCTCAATGCTCAAGCAAAAAGACCTAAGTGCATTGCAAGATCTGCTGCTGCATCTCCTGCATGTGGTTATGCTAATATCCATGCTCAGCAACAAGCAGAAATTTTGAAGCAAGTTGCGCAGGCACAACTGTACAAACACTGAACGGCTTCAAGCAGGCTCATTAATTAGACTCTAGCACTTAGATAACTTACAACAATCAAACCTCTTATATACTCATATAAATATAAAAAGACTTTTATTTTTTTATAAAAGTATAATATTTATTAAGATTTTCATTTATTTTTCTCAAAGTAGTTAATATAGTAAATATTAATATTAATTAATATCAGATATATATGAAGACAGAAATATTTGAGAGGCTAATAGGGCAAACTAGACTACGCAGCAATAGCAAGGCTAAAATCATACGATTAAATAGAGACAAAAAGGCTTTTATAGATGAGGATAAAAAGTCTATAGAATTAGCTGAGGCTATTTTTGCAGAAAATAATATGTTTCGTTTTCGCAAACCAGGTCCTGCTACGGATTACATTTTGCATAAACTAATAAATGATAAAAAGCTTCTCGAGGAAATGAAAGATAGAGGTACAAGTATAATACGTCTTTTTTCTTTGCTATCAATGTATCGTAATCTTCCCAAGTACTGTGTTGTGAGTAAAAAGGGGTGTATTACTGAGTTCAACATATTGACTTATGTTAAAAATGGTTTAGAACCATTACCTTTAGAAGACTTTATACTTATTGAGTCTGCTTCGTACCTAGAGTACATTTTGTTTGAGAATGATGATATTAGAAATAGGTTAGCTGAAGATTTGACTGAAGATAAAACAAAATTAGATATTTTCGTAAATGGAATTTTAGCGATAAATAGCTCGGATTTAGTATTATCTTGTATCAACACAATCGAGGCTTTTAATGAGGAAGCTAGAAATTTTGTCAATCACATACAGAAAACCAATAGGATGGACTACCTCTTTAAGGAAAATGATACAACACTTGTAAAGTTAGTTCTAAAAGAATTATTAAAACTTTCTATTTTACAAGAAAGAGAAAACACTACATTAGAATTTCCTCAAATTTCGAGTGTGGAACATTGTAATGGGCGATAGACTTTAAAATATGTTAAGGCTCATTTAAATATGAGCCTCAGTATCGCTTAACTTTTATGGAGCATACTTTAACTTTATTTCACTTCCACCAAGGGAATATTATTCCAACTGTTACTGCCATAGTTATCAATAGAAGCGTTTAGGTAATCTGTATCAAATCGTACTGGTACATCAAATTCGAAGCTTGCGGTGATTATTGTGCCTTTTGCTGGTGGTTTCATAAATTCTATTTCTCCAGTTGAATAATTTACTGAATATTTTTCTGTCTCTTCACCATCTAGGTAAATTTTTATTGTATCATGCACTGGCTTTTTAATAGTTCGTGTATGCTTGTCTTTTCCACTTATGTAAGTTTTCATCAGTTGAAAGATCGTTTTTTTATCGTCTCCTATGCCAATTTCTTGATTGATAACTGTAAAGTCTGACCAATCCTTAAAGCGAAACCCTATAGCTTTACCTTTTCGTGCCTGAAAAAATGTTATGAGTTCTGTTAGCTGCTCGTTTGACCTAACTCCATAAGCTATGTTATACCTGGCACGTGCACGAGACCAATTAATATTGCGCTGCTCACAGCCATTATGAGTTGTTACAATGTCAGTGGAAAATTCCGGTCCTCCAGTGGAACCATAAGATATATTTTCTGGAAATCTAATTTCTGTAAATGACATATTTCCTCCTGTGAAAACAAAATTGATTTGGTGTAGATAAAGTAAGAAAGAGCTTAAGCTTTTGAAGCTACTTTATCAATCAGGCTATAAATTTTAAATCCCGTTTCTTCTAGAAAAGTATGGGCAATATTTTCCTTTGGCTCACTTTTGAGTTCATTAATGTCTTTATGGCTCTGCGTCAACTTATACATACAAATACATGCAAAAACTAAAGCAACTCCAGCAAGATATGCTAAAGGAATTGGTTGAGTAAAAACAGTAGCTATAGCAGATGCTGTGAATGCTATAGCTGTTATTACAGCAGCTATGCTATAAATAGCTTCTCTTCTGTAACTATTGATTAATTTCTTTTCTATTGCCTCTTGTTGTGTTTCTTGCCCTTGTTGATGAGAAATAGTAATTACTGTATCTGTATGAATTGGCTCACTAGCGCTGGTATTAATTCTCTCTTTTTGTGTTTCATGATCTTGCACAATTGCTGATTTGCTAGTTCTGATATTATATTGTTCTTTTTGCTCTGATTGATCAGAAGCAGGAACTTCTGTAACCTCACCAAAGATTTCTTCATTAGAAACTGGTTGACTTTCTGTTATATCTTCAGAAATTTCACTTAGAAGTGGCACAAAATGCCTCATGTAATTCACTATACGAACAACCTTATCGCCTTCACCTTCTTCACCTGTAGTAATATATCTACCATCTATAAGTTCTTCTTCTAGTGCTATCACTTCAATTTTCACTTTATACTTTTCACATATCATTCTCCCTTCAATCTCTGGACGACCCCATATAGGTGTAGAACCAGCTCCTGTGGCAATATTCTTAATATTTTTTAAGTATTGATGAAAAGTCTTTTTCTCATCTATCATATTTATTTTAGTTTTTGGATCTTGTATAGGACCATATGGACCTTCTAGCTCAACAAAGTAGCCACCAATAGCAGCGTCTTTTATTACTGCTTTATAGGCCCAACTATCTTGTTTACCATGTTGCTCAACATAATCTGCGCAGTCTTTTCTTAATGATTTTGCAGTAAAACGATAATCAGGTTTTATGTTTAATTCATTCAATCCTTGAGCCACAGAGTCAAAAAAGCAATCCCCTGTCTTTATAGCAGCCCCGATTTTTAGTTTTTCAGGATAAGCGCTCTTTAGATTATGCAATAAATCACTTGATTTTTTATTTTCTTTGATTTTTTGAAAAAGAGCAATTGGCTCTCTTACATAGTTAGAATCTCTCATGTTATAACTCCAAAATAATAATTGTATTTTAATAGATTAATCAGCCTAGGAAGGCTTATTACTTAAGGTCGTGCTGTATTGCAAGGAAACATCACCTACTTTTCTTGAACTAATATGCAGCTTATACATATTGTTACTTACTATATCTTAACTTAATTATACTTAAACTTTCTTGTGCTGTCAAGCAGGAATTTTATTAATCTTTTAACTCATTCACTTTTTTGCGTAATATATTCAAATCAGTTTTTCCTACAAAAAGACTATCTCCTATTATCAAAAAAGGTGTACCGCCTACTCCCAAATCCCTTACTAAAAGTTTGCTGTTGTTTATCATTTGCTCAATTTTGTCTGCATTATTTTTCATAGAGTTATTAAAATCGTTCTCGTTAACCCCTATATTTTTCACTATACCTAATATAGTTTTGTCTGAAAATTCTCCTCTGTGATCTAGTGCAGCATAGTGAAAATCTAAGTACTTTTCTTTATCGATAAAATAAGTTGCTAAAGCACCTTTTGCTGCCTTTAAAGAATTGTTACCAAGTATTGGAGCATCCCTAAAGATATACTTAACTTTGCCATCATTGATCAATTGTTTTACGTCGTTCTTTATAGCTTTGCAATATCCACAAGAATAGTCAAAAAAACCTACAGCTATGATATTGCTATTTTCATTTCCTGAGTAAGGATAAGTAGAGTCGAATATTTCATTTTTATGCTGAGAAATTTTATTTTTGGTTGCATTAGCATAACTATTTTTAGCTGACTCTTCCTGGAGAGTTTTTATGATCTTATCAAAATTTTTACTGATGTAGTCATCTAATCTCTCACTTATATGGTCATCGTTTAAGATTGGACTGCGGTGTGAAAGCCAATTGTTTATTATTGGTAAACTTGCTACTGCAAGTATAAAGATCAATAAAAATGGTATCTTAGACATATACTTACTTAAAGAATACAAATATTAAAGAAATGCTCAATGTTAAAACATTTTTATCAAGAAATGCAAACTTTATATATGTTATATCAGAGAATCTGGTGATATTAAGTAACGAAAACTTGTGTATAATAAGGCATTTGAGATTTAAGCAATCCTTACCGCCACGTATAACAATTGTAACCGCGGCGGTAAAAAAGTTGATTATTTTATAACCGCCGCATATAATGCTGACAAACACGGCGGTAAATTATATGAACGAGCCAATAATTGGTAGAGAGAAGGAAACGGCCATTCTAGAAAATAAGCTTCTTCCCTAATCAGTTGGCTGTTTGTATTGTAGGTGGCATTGTACAAGTCTAGTAAAATAATTTTTCAGTAAATGTGGTGACGTAATGAAATTTCTAAAAACTATCTTTAATTTAGCATTACTAGTATTTTTCATGTCTACTATAGCTGAAGCAAGGTGGAGCAAGTACGAAGATGCTTCTGTTGAGGTTAAGTTTTCTAATGTTAACATTAATGTTAATAGAGATGGTACCTACGAAACGGAAGTAGAACTACAAGCAAAAATACTCAAGGAATCCGGACGTGATAGGTTCTCTCTATACAGTCTTGTTTACAATGATGATAGTGCAGATTTTACTGTTTTAGAGGCTAAAACAACTTACAACGGAGAAGAATATATAGTAACTGAAGACATGATGGAGGATAAACCGCTGGCTAGCCCTAGCAAAGGTTTCGATCAGTTAAGGCAAGTAACCATCTCATTCCCTAAAATAGAAATTGGTACGGAAGTATATTTAAGATATAAGCAAGTTAACAAAAAGGTTCCCGTTGATAATTTTTATGGCTTGAGCTTTTCGTATTATGGGGATTATTTACAAGCAGAAAATACTAAAATCAATTCTGAATTGCCTCTAGAGATTAAAGTTAATGATCCAAGAAGCGTATTAGAGATTGCTGAGGAAAAAAAGGATGGTGTACATTATATAAACATTACCTTAAAGAAAGCAGTTTATGAAAACACAATAAATGAGCCACATAATGGAATATTGAATACAAAACACAACACTTGGGTATCATTGTCGAGCCTATCTAAATGGGATGATTTAGCTAAAAAATTAGCTCCTGGATATCATAGCGTCATTAATCAGCCACTTCCTGCAACTTTTATAGCTATAGCAGAATATGCTGCCAATGAAAATACTGATGAGGAGAAAATTAATGCAGTCACTTCTTTATTGAATGAAAAAGTTCAATATATGGGAGATTGGCGCACAGTCTCAGGAAAATATTTTCCACGAGATTTAGAGAAAATTGCTGATTCTCAAGTTGGGGATTGCAAAGACTTTTCTGCTAGCACGGCTGCTATTCTGCAAAAACTTGGTTATAAAGTTCAACCTATTTTAGTTATGAGAGGAACTACTAGCACTTCTAATCCTGAAGCATTACCTAATATGGGTAATTTTAATCATGTGATGCTCAAAGTAACAAATAGAGGTGGGAAAATATATTGGATCGATCCAACTAATACCGTCAGTATGGCACAGGGTATTTTTCCAGACATTGCTGATAGGAGTGCTCTAGTACTGGATTCTGAGGAAGCAGATTACATAAAGATTCCTGCTGTACAAGGTGAAAATTCAAAAGTGATATCCCATAGTGAATTAACTATAGAAGATAATGTTGTAAATGAATATGGCCAGCTTACCGTGCAAGGGGAAGCAGCCTTAGGCTTAACAGGTGTTGGATTATATTATTCAGATGAGCAATTAAGAGATTCTGTTTTTCGTATGATTAGTGGAGTATATCTTGATGAAGAAGAAAAGAAGTTCTTAGAATTGCCTGACCTTACCTTGCGTAATGTAGAGGATCTGACAATTAAATATGAGTTCCAGCAAAAAAATAAGATTTTCAAGACAAATCTAGGGCCGGCTTTGAATTTAGGAGATAATTGGCTTAATGATGTTGTCAATACAGCTTCTGACCAAGTGTCAGACCTTTTTATTGGTGTTCCTAAAACTAAGGAAAGCCATATGATAATAAAAGATATCAAAATTAAAAATTGTGAAAATTTGAATTTTGAAATAAATTCTCCTTGGTTATATGTAAATAGGTCGTGTAAATATCAAAATGATGGAACCGAATTTAGCAATTTAATAACCATAAAGAAAAGCTTTATTACCAATGAAGAGTTAAAAACTGCTGAATATAAAAACTTAAAAAGCGAGCTAGAGAATAATTTTTCCAGAGCCTCTATAATAATAAGTGAATGAGTTGTGCTGGGAAAAGCACTTCTTAAAAGGCTTAAAATTTTTAAAATATGTACAATAACTTACGCGACTTCATCAGAGCATTAGAAGAAAAAAAAGATCTAATTAGAATTAAAAAAGAAGTTTCAACTATTCTTGAAATGACAGAAATTCATCGTAGGGTTTTGTCAAACAAGGGACCAGCTATCATCTTTGAAAATGTTGTCACAGAAAATGGCAAAAATTCAATTCCCGTTTTAGTGAATTTATTTGGTACTATTGAGAGAATTGCATTCGGGCTTGGTATAAATTCTGATGAATTAAGGGACCTGGGTAAACTTCTAGCATTTTTGCGATCACCTGAGCCGCCAAAAACCTTCAAAGATGCTGTGAAAATGTTTCCTCTACTAAAAGTTGTATTGTCGATGCGGAGCAAAGTTGTGAGCAAAGCCCCATGTCAAGAGGTGGTGCTAACTGGGGATAAGGTGGATCTTAGTTTGCTACCTATTCAGACATGCTGGCCAAACGAGCCTGCACCGCTTATCACTTGGCCACTTGTGGTAACAAAAGGACCAACAGCAGACAAGCAAGATAATTTTAATCTTGGAATATATCGTATGCAGGTTGTGAATAAAAAAATGACTCTCATGCGCTGGCTTGCACATCGTGGTGGTGCAGGTCACCATAAACGGTGGAAGGAGAGGGAGCAAAATATGAAGTTTCCTGCGGCTGCTGTGATTGGTAGCGATCCTGCAACGATTATTGCTGCGGTAACTCCGGTGCCGGAGACATTGTCAGAATACCAATTTGCTGGGCTGCTGCGCAAAAAGCCTCTTGAGCTTGTAAATTGTAAGACTATTCCTCTTCAAGTGCCAGCTCATGCAGAAATTGTTTTAGAAGGATATGTAAGTTTGGATAAGTATAGAGATGAAGGGCCATACGGAGACCATACCGGTTACTATAATGCTGTTGAACAGTTTCCTGAGTTTAACATCACTGCAATTACAATGCGCAAAGATCCAATTTATCTCAGCACTTACACTGGTAAGCCGCCAGATGAACCATCAATTCTTGGTGAAGCACTCAATGAAATTTTTGTGCCAATTCTTATCAATCAATTTCCAGAGATAGTGGACTTTTACCTGCCTCCAGAAGGTTGCTCATATAGAATAGCGGTAGTATCGATAAAAAAGGCTTATCCAGGGCATGCAAAAAGAATTATTATGGGCACACTATCTTTTCTCAAACAGTTCTTATACACGAAATTTATTATAGTTGTTGACTATGATATAAATATACGTGATTGGAAGGAAGTAATGTGGGCAGTTTCAACAAGAATGGACCCTGTACGTGATACAATCATGATAGAGAATGCTCCAATTGATTATTTAGACTTCGCTTCTCCTGAAAGTGGTCTCGGAGGTAAAATAGGATTTGATGCAACAAACAAACTTCCACCTGAAACCAAACGAGAATGGGGAAGAAAAATTGAAATGAGCGAGGAAATAATAAAGAAAGTTACAGAGAAGTGGAAGGAATATGGGTTGACAGGTGATTGAGCTATGATGTAGACTACCGCCGTGTATTTAGGTGTGGTTTGTGAGGCTTTTATATCTTTTATTTTTGTCGGCATGTTTTTCTCTGTACTACTATGCGGGTCCTATATCCTCATCTTGCCCAAAAGCAACAGTTTGCTTCTCACCTGAAGAAGACTGTGCTGTACCGATAATCAGCGAGATAGACCAATCTAAAGAATCTATCTTAGTTCAAGAATATGCATTTACTCTTGGAACAGTTGCAAAATCTTTGATTAACGCCAAAGAGCGTGGTGTTGATGTTAAAGTTGTCTTAGATAAATCACAACTCCATTCAAAATATAGTGTCATAAGCGAATTGTTTTCAAATGGAATACCGATTTGGATCGATAATAAGCCAAAAATTGCTCATAATAAGGTAATAATTGTTGATAATCAAAAAGTCATCACAGGATCGTTTAACCTCAGTAAGACAGCTGAAAAGGGAAACGCTGAAAATTTATTAATTATTGAAAATTATCCTGAATTAGTCCAGCAGTATGTGAAGAACTGGGAAATACGAATGTCACAATCCTATCAATATGCTCCCTAGATACTTGATATCAAAAAAAGTCTTTTTATTGATAGATTTAATTTCTTGTGATATAATAAATTAAAAGGTTTTAAGGGGTAGGTAATGGATTACATAAATGATGCTGCTGATAGTTACGCTGCCATTCATGATTTTTTTCAAAATAATGGTGTTGGAGATTACAAAGTTCAATGCAATTATGGTGGTGTACCGTATTCTACTGACGAATATGTACATTTTGGAGCAATAATTTTATAGACTCACATTTTGGAAGGGAAATAAAAATGTATCCTCAAAGTGAGCTTTTAGCTAAAGAGTATGCTGGTAATACACTACCGGTTTCAATATCACTAGACAAGGATCTAATAAAAATAAAAGAATGTCAGAAAAAAACTAAATTTATAGAACTAGAAGGGGAATCAGGTGATATAGTATATGATAAGCAAAAGCATATAAAGTGCTACACGACAAAGTTATCATATGACGATGTTTCTGTTCATAATAAAAACAAATTTTCAATACTGAATATTAGATATGATATGCCAAATGATCCGAGATACAGTTTAAACATAGCCTTCACAAAGGTTAATGATAATCAACCAGGGTTTTTGCAAAAATTTAAAAATATGTTTTAATAAAGTAGCTTCTCAATCAGGAATATTCTGGTGGAAAATGAATATCTACTTAGTAATGAATTTGGTCAGTAGCTACTAAGTTTTTCTTATAGCTATACAACGAAGGTTTGCTGGTCTTACATTTATTCTCTGCAAGACAAAAAATTCACATAATTGTACATAGTATGGAATAAATAAACTTCCACTATATTTTTCGATTAAACTTACCTTTTCTCTATTGAACAGATTTCGTATTAAATCTTAAGTTCAACGCACCTAAATATATAAGCATTCCCAGCAAAATCATAGGTATAGAAAGAAATTGTCCCATAGTTAAATTGAACCATAAATAGCCAATTTGATAGTCTGGCTCGCGGAAAAATTCAACCACAAAACGTGCTATTCCATACCACATAACTGCAATACCAGTTGTTGCACCGTAATACAATCTCATTTTGTTCAAGAAAAATAGTGAATTTACAACTACGAAAAGTAGCGCTCCTTCTAAAAATGCTTCATAAAGTTGACTTGGGTGGCGCAACAAATTATCACCACTTTCTGGAAATATCATACCCCACGGCACGTTTGTTAGTCTGCCAAATAACTCCCCATTTATAAAATTGCCTATGCGACCTAGAAGTAACCCTATTGGAACTCCACAAGAAATTAGATCTAGTGTGTAAAATATAGGAATTTTATATCTTCTACAGGAGATTATTACTGCAAGCAAAACTCCTATAGCACCACCATGAAATGACATTCCTCCTTCCCAGGTCTTTAATATCTCAATAGGGCTGCTTATGTAAAAAACTGGATCATATATCAACACGTAGCCAAGCCTGCCCCCAAGAATAACGCCTATAATAGTAGTTGTTAATAACGAATCGTAAAAATTCTTAGTAAATATTTTTTGATTGTCTAGCTTATGTAAATACCAATATGCAAAAACTATACCCAAAACATATGCTAAAGAATACCAATATATAAAAACAGGACCGATGCTAAAAATAACTGGACTTAAAGACATATTTTACTACAAATTATTCTTAGATAATCTACTTTTCTCACGTTCCCACTCTCTCTGCTTTATGGTTGCTCTCTTATCATAGAGTTTTTTTCCTTTCACAATGGCAATTTTAGTTTTTGCCAACCCTTTATCATTAAAATAGATAGAAAGTGGCACAACAGTTATTCCAGAGGTTTTGATTTGACCAATTAGCTTGTTTATCTCTTTTTTATGCAAAAGCAATTTACGTTCTCTTTTTGGCTTGTGATTTTTTTGGTTTGCAGCTTTATACTCTGCGATATGCATATTGTTTAGCCATATTTCACCTTTTTTTTCAGTAACGTAAGCATCAGAAATGTTTGCTTTTCTTTCCCTTAGTGATTTCACTTCACTACTTAAGAGTATCATACCTGCTTCAAATTCTTCTAAGATAAAGTATTCAAACCTTGCTTTTCTATTTTCTGCAATAACTTCCATATCTAAAGATATCTTTAAGCTTCAATATATTAAAGAACTTTTGGTTTAATTCATAACAAAACAATTATCTCAGTAAATGCAAGTTTGGTTAAAAAAGCTCCAATCTTCCTGCAAGTGTAATTTGTTCCACTCTTCCTACTGCCATTTCAGTCCTAGGACTAGCATTACCTGACAAAGAACTTATTACATCTTTGCAGCCCCATTCAATAGCAGAGTGTAAAGGAGCATATCTATTATTGTTCTGTTTACTAACATATGCCCCACTTTCAATTAAAATATCTCTTATACTTTCATGATCGCTAGCAAAATGCAAAGGAGTGCGTCCACAACTATCCCACACATTAACACATGCTCCATGTTCAATCAGAGTTCTTACTATCTTTTCATTATCACTTTCAGCAGCAAAATGCAAGGGAGTGCTTCTATAATTATCCCACGCATCGACATATGCTCCGTGTTCAATTAGAGCTATTACTATGTTCTCATAACCACTCTTAGTAGCAAAATGTAGAGGAGTGTGTCCATCACTGTTCTGCGCGTTAACATCTGCTCCACATGCAATTAGAGCTCTTACTACACTTTCATTCCCACCTTCGGCAGCAAGATGTAAAGGCGTACATACATCATTGTCCCACGCATTAACATTTGCTCCACTTTCAATTAAAATATCTAATATGCCTTTGTGGTTCCATTCAGCAGCAAAATGTAAAGGAGTGCATCCATCGCTGTCCCATGCATCAACATATGCTCCATATTCAATTAGAGCTATTACTATGTTTTCATAGCCACTCTTAGCAGCAAAATGCAACAATGTAGTTTCTACAGCACTATGTGTAGTGAATATATGATTGATATTAAATCCACTATCTTCCCACCTCTGTAAATCAATTCTTTCTAATTTTGTTTTTATTCTTTCAACTATGTTGTTCTTGCTTAAACCTGAAGTATAATCTACTTCTGCAAGCATTTTTAGAAAATCATCAAGCGTCATAATCTCCATTACTTATTAAAATAACTTGGTTATTATGTTCTTTGACACAAAAATCAAGAACTTTTTATTTTCCTAAAAAATCATTTAAGTTATACTCCAAATCATGAAAGTCAGGCAAAATATTAAGTTTTTTTCTCTATCATTTGTGATTTTGTCTTCTCTATGGATTACATTGTCTGGTTATTTCGAGCCTTTTTTTATTCTCTGTGGAGTGTTTTCTTCTGTGTTCACATCGATTATCTTTAAAAGGTTAATTGATGCTGAAAGTGCCCTTAGTCAAATTCTAAATGATAGTGGTAGGCTGTCACTTTATCAGCTTATAAGTTATATACCTTGGCTAATTTACCAAATTATTTTTTCAAGTATTTATGTAACAAAAAAGGTGCTACGATTCAAATCTACAGTTGAGCCAATTGTTATTGTAAGGGAATGCATAGGACATAATGATAAGACCATTGCATTATTTGCTAACTCGGTTACGATTACTCCTGGAACTTTAACTATCAATGTTGAAAAGAAGCAGAAAACATATTTATCTATCATATGTTTGATAGATAAAGATCTTGAAAGTGGCATTTCTGAAATAGAAGGTAAAGTCTTAAAAATGCTACACCTAGTTAAGTAATTGCTTTAAATAAGTTAACAGCGTCTCTGTATTCTCTTCTTAGGCTTTCAAGCATTTCTTTTGGAAGGCTATCAATAACAGTAGAACATAAATAATTGTACAAATCTTCTAGCCTTGATATGTTATTTTTCTTCTTGCTGTTGAATTTGTACGGAAAAATGCCCTCCATAATTTCAATATCAACAACCTTATTTAAAAATGCATTTTCACTTGTTATGCTTATTCTTGTAAGTATAGTATTAATTTCAGGTTCATTACTCGTATAAATATCTGATAATTCTGCCATTTTAATGACGTATAAAGTTACTACTTTTGATAAACAATTATCAGAATATTCACAATTTTTTATTACCTCCCACTGAGTAACCTGAGACTTGCTTGTTTTTGCATTGCTTGGTAATTTATTCATTGAATTTTCTCCATTTAATTCAGTGTAGTAAATTATACTAATACTTTGTTAAATAAATAATAACGCAGCCATAAAAATATGCATTTATTTACCATAAATTGTATAATATTCCTAAAATTAAATGTTAAAGTTACTTCAAACTGAATGATTTCTTTAATTCCATGTTATCCAGCAGTGTAAAATATTGCTACACAATAGTATTTATTCTAAAATAAACTTGCCTTTTGAGCTATTTTATTAATATCCATTCTTACGGCTGCACTAAAATGAAAAAGATAAAACTCGGAATACTAATTTCAGGTAGAGGATCAAACATGCAGGCTTTAATAGAAGCATGTCAAGATCAGAATTTCCCTGCTGAAACTGTGTGTGTTATCGCAAATAATAGTGAAGCTGGAGGCCTTAAAATAGCAAAGCAAGCAGGAGTTTCAGCGTTTGTTGTTGAAGATAAGCCACTTAATACTGATAAAATTCATGAAATACTTGTTCAACATAAGGTTGATTTAATTTGCCTTGCAGGGTTTATGAGAATTCTAAAGGCCAATTTCCTGAATAAATGGCATAACAAAGTTATAAATATTCATCCCTCTTTACTTCCGTCATTTAAGGGCCTAAATGCTCAGGAGCAAGCTCTGAAAGCGGGTGTAAAAATTACAGGATGTACTGTGCATTATGTTACTCATGAAATTGATGCTGGAGCCATAATCGCTCAAGCTACTGTTCCAGTGTTACCAAATGATGATGTTCACAGTCTCTCAGAGCGCATTCTAGCTGAAGAGCATAAGTGTTATGTAAAAGCAGTAAGATCAATAGCAGAAAGTAACGCTAAGTGATATTAAATTAGAGAGATCGTGTGGTACTGCTTTTTCTTTTTGTTACATCTTGATCCAGAGAAAGGTGTGTTGGAACTTTAGGGTTGGAGCTTTTTTGCTCGATATGTTTTTCTTTTTTCATTTCAATAACCTTATCAGATGTATCATTGTCGATTGGTTTTCGATTGCCTTCTTTCAGCATTTCTTTTAAATGCTGAACCTCTTTTCGCCTTTCTTTATTCTCATGATTAGCGTGCAATTTTGCTAATACTAATACATCAGGTAGTACTTTTGCTATAATTCTATGAAGGCGTGATAAATTTATTTCTTTTTTCATCTCTATATACAGCTCTTTCTGCTCCTCTTTTGAAAATTGTGAAAGATGAATTTTAAAGTTTTTAACTTGATGATAAATAGAGTTAGTTATGTTACCAGTCATTACTATACAGCCCAATGTAACAAGAGGTGCAGTAACAAAAAGAACTATAGGACTACTAAATAAAGCAATAGAAACTACAGCGCCTGTTAAAAATAATATATCGCACAGAATATCCCAACAAATACCTTGAATTCTATATTTATCCCTTCTTTTTTGTTCTAATGTTCTCTTGTAATTACATTTTTTATATAAGCTTTTTTCTCTAAAATAGTCAAAAAAAGAGTACATGCTTGAAATTAGGGATACTGAGCTAAAAAAAACACCTGTGCCAATATTACCAAGCATTATGCCCACCATACCTATCTGTTGACTTGTAATATGTATCAACTTGATGATTATCAACACACCTGTGTTGATAACAGAAAATATCGTTATTAAAGGATTTAACAAAGCAATTGGAGTTTTTTTGCTTTCTCTTGCAGTATCGTTTTTCACCTGAACATAAAAGTCAATCATATATCTAAATTATAAAGAAATATGGTTAAAATTTCAACTATGCTGTAGTAATGATTTACTTTCTCCCAACCTTAACAAAAAATAAATTTTCGGGATCAAGCAAAGAATTTGCCAGCTTATTTACTTCCTCCAATTGAACATCATTAATGATATTCGTATAATTATTTATATTGTTAACATCACGATCATTTATCTGCATATTATCCAATAGCATTGCTATACTTACATTATTGGATAGAAAAGAGAAGGTAAAGTTATTTACTAAACTGATTTTTGTATCCTTGAACAATTGCTCGTCCATTCCTTCATTTTTTATTCTGCTAAAGGTATCTTTTAATGCTAATATAGCTTTATCAGCAGTGGAACTGTCAGTACTTATAAATCCAGATATAACATTCCCATGTTTACTTGTAATATTACTTGCACTAATACCATAAGTAATACCTAGATTTTGTCTCAATTCCTTCATTAATATTGAATTCAGCCCCATACCACCAAGCGCATTAATCAAAACACTAGCATTATAGTAATTAGGGTCTTCATATGCTATGCCTTTTTGAGCAAAAAGTATTACACTCTGTGGTATATCCATAAAAACGCTCTTACTTTCTGCAGGCCCAAATTCATTTTTTACAGATATCTTCCTAACTTTCGATCTTTTTGATGGTAACTTAGATAAATATTTATCAAGCAGCGTACTAACTTCTTCTTTTGTTGCACAACCAACAACACTAATAACGATATTATCCTTAGTAAAACTACGCTTTATGTATGTTAAAACATCGTCTCTAGTAATGCTCATTATAGTGTCTAGAGTTCCATATGGATTTCTTGAGTAAGGATGTTTTTTGAACAACAACGTATCCAACTCTTTTGCAGCAATAAAATAAGGATCTTTTTCAAAATTATTAAAGTTTACTTTGGCTTTTTCAAAAACTCTATTCAATCCTTCAGGATCAACTTTAGGACGCATTATAGCATCACTCAGTAGTGAAATTGCATCCTCTAGATTCTCAGATAAAGTATTTAATGAAATCCTAAATGCTTCTAAACCAGCAATAAAATTTAAACTAATTCCTTTATCCTCAAGCTTTTTTACAAAATCTTTGGCATCATTTTTTCCTGCTCCTTCTTGAATTACAAGAGAAGTAAACCAAGCAAGCCCCTGCTTTTCTATATTTTCATACACACAACCTGCATCTTTGAATGATATATTGAGTGAAATTTTTGGTAAATCACGGTTTTCAACAAACAGAAACTTAAGCCCTTTATTAGTAGTAACCTCCTCTATATTTAGGTGGCTGCTCGCCTGCAAATTAAAGCCCAGACAGAAAAAAAGTAGAAATAAAAGTTTACTTACTCTCATCATTATTACCTCCTTTTGGTAGCAAACGACCGACTAATTTATTAGTAGAAAAGATAGTATAAATTTTGTTATTTACGTCCTCTAGATTGATATCATTAATCTTGCTATATGAAATGTCTATTTCATCAAGTGGAATACCTAGTGCTAGACGTGGTATATAAAACATTGCTATATTAGTTAAATCAGATAGATTATCAAACTGTGCTGCTTTGTATTTAGACTTTGTACTTTGCAACTCTTCACTTGTTATTCCTTCAGAGGTAAAGTGATTAATAGAATTATCTAACTCTCTTGCAACATCATCCAAATTCACCCCGCTTTTTGGAGTTACCCGAATCTCAATGTAACCATTACTAAAAGCTAAGCTATTATAATAAGCAAACACTTCTACTGCTACATTCTTATCTAGAACTAAATCTTTATATAGCTTACTAGACTTGCCATTCCCCAAAACATCAACTGCCAAATCAACAGGAAAAGTTTCACTTATTTGCTCAAATAAAGGAACACTATAGCGAAAGTATAAAACTGGCTCTTTCACTTCAGTGCTTTCTAAAATTACCGATATATCTGCATTATGTATTGAATCTTGGTTCGGATAATGCTTAACTACAGGCTCAGCTTTAATTACACCATATTTTTCCTTTGCTAATTCCGCTACTTCTTCAAATTCTACATCACCAACAACGAGCAGTATAGCATTACCTGGATGATAATAGTTATCATGAAACCTTGTTATGTCATCTTGATTGTAAGTTTTAATATCGCTCTCCCAACCAATAACAGACCTACCATAACCATTACGATAAAATGCACTGTTCATTTCCTCCCATAGTAAAGCTTCAGGATTATTATCAAATCTCATCTTTCTTTCTTCTAATACGATATTTTTTTCTCTATCTATTTTGTCTTGAGTAACATCAAAATTGCCCATTCTATCTGCTTCAATTTCCATTGCTAGTGGTAAATCTTTTTTGAGAACTAATTCGTAGTAGCAGGTGTATTCTTTAGTGGTAAAAGCATTAAATTGGGCCCCAATGCTGCCCAAAGTGGATTCTATGTCTTTAAATTTTCCTGTAGTTTCAAACATTAAGTGTTCAAAGTAGTGAGCCAAGCCTGCTTTGCCAATTGGGTCATCCATTCCCCCAACTTTATATATTATTGCATGAAAAACAGCTGGAATTCGGTGATTAGGTACTACATAAACATCCAATCCGTTACTGAGCTTAGCATGCTTTATGATTTCAGCTTCCAAAGAAATCGGACAAATGAAAAAAAACACAGATAGTATAAAAAAACTAAAGAATTTGCGAAGCATTATTTCATTCCTCATTTTGCTTAGAGATAGACCTATCATATATATACCACTTATATAACAATGTAAACATTCCACAAACTATAGATAGATCTGCTAAATTAAAGGCTGGCCAATACCAATCATTGATATGAAAATATATGAAGTCATATACAGCTCCCCAATAGATTCTATCAATTACATTTCCGATTGCTCCACCAATCATCAGAGAAAAACTAAGGTAAATTGACTTATCATTAGATTTATATATCAAGTATGCAAGTATACCAATTATTAATATTGAACATGCTGAAAAAAAGAAGCTGCCATGCGGCAGAGTACTACACATTCCAAAGCTAATTCCTGAATTCCAAACTTCAACTAATTTCATAAAACTAGTAATCTCGATTGACTCCCCCTCATCAATCAAAGAGTTTATATACAATTTACTTGTTTGATCGAATGATACTATAATCAATATAATAACTAAACATATCCTTTTCATAAATTTATCTTTAACTGGTAAGCCTTCATTATATCACGATCTATCTGTTTTGTTAACTCGTTAATACTATGGAATTTTTTTTCTGCCCTAATAAATTTTAAAAGTTGTATATCAACCTTAAAATTGTATACATTTTCGTTGAAGTCAAATATATGCATTTCTACTATAGGTTTTTTTAAGTCCTTAAATGTAGGTCTCATACCAATGTTGACTACTCCATATAGCCAACTTGAACTATTTTCAGAAAATGCAACTTTGGCGTAATATGTACCAAGCTTAGGTTTTATCATGTAATCTTCTATCGGAATGTTTATGGTTGGAAACCCTATTTCTCTACCTCTACATGCACCTTTTGTTACAATACCAGAAACTTGATAAGACCTACCAAGCAATTTATTAGCAATTTCTATTTCTCCTTTTTGTAAACACTCCCTGATTGAGGAAGAAGAGCAAATTTTTCTATCGATTATCAATGGCTCTAATTTAGTTAAAGAATATTCATACATCTGAGAATATTTTTCTAGAGTTAATATGTTACCCAATCGTTTGTGACCAAAAGTACAACTTTCTCCAACAGTTATATGTTTAGCACCATACTTCTTTACCAAAATCTTACCAATAAAGTCATCGCAGCTAACCTCAGAAAAACCTCTACTAAAATTAATAATATACAAGTAATCTATACCATAGCTGCTGATTAGTTCCTTTTTTTGTTCTTGGTCTATTAACCTAAAATTGTTCCTACTAAATAAAACAGTTGATGGGTGAGGCTCAAAAGTTAAAACTGCAGAGGGTAATCCTCTTTCTTGTGCTACCTTCTTTAGATTGGAAATTGCAAACTTATGTCCTAAATGAACGCCATCAAAATTTCCGAAAGTTAGTGCCACATTATCTTTTATCCCTTGCTCACAGTTGTAAATAATTTTCATACAATTTGATATTTTATATATATTTTTTATATATAATAGTTGTATTTTATGAACTATGGAGATAAATCGTGAAAAACACTAAAGGAAAAGTTGTAATATATGTGAAGAAGTACTGCCCATTCTGCAAGAAAGCAAAAGAGTTATTGGATGAAAAAGGTGTGAAATACGAAGAAATTGATGTACTTAGAAACTCGGATTTGTTTGACGGTATAAAATCAAAATATAACGTCAGGACAGTTCCACAAATTTTTATTACTGATGAAAATGGTGATTATGTGCATCATATTGCTGGATGTGACAAATTGATGGATCTTGAAAAAGAAGGAAAGTTGGATAATATGTTAAATAACAATGAAGATAGCATTAATGCAACAGCTTACACAAGCGGCAGTGATGAACACGAGGGGTGTATTGTATTACATCATGATGATCTTGTGTGATTTTTTTGTCTTACTGTTGTTGGCATAACCGCTTTAAACAATTTTTAATGAATTAAAAATACAATTCATCTAGTGAGTTTTTTTAGTGGGAAAAAAATGATAAAAAATATTATAATTGTTAGCAAAAACTTAATTAGTATTGAATTAATTAACAAGCAAGATTTAGAGAGTTTCATCAAGATTTTCACAGTGCTTGATAAGCATATAGCAGCTAAAACTCTTTTTACAGAAGAAGTGACAATAGAGTATAAACAACACAATTGCATAGAAGTTGTTGAATTGATAAAAGATACAGGTTTTACATATCATGATGTTGAGAGTGTGTTAAATCACCTAAGTAATCATGGAATGAAAGTACCAAGCAGCGTTATAGCAAGCACCCTTTCTTCTTCATACAATCACGCACTTGAGTCTAAGGATGTAGCATTCGCCTGTTCTAAAGGGTTGCCACAATTTTACATCAGGGTAAATAAGAATACCTTTATAATGACTCCTATAAGTGAAGAAGATCTGGAATTGAGTTCACAAAATAGCGAAATGCTTATAGAGTCATTAAAGAGCGAAAAAAGTACTTATGATTGTATAGTCGAAGAAAATATCATCAAAGTTGTAGTGCATTCTGAAATACACCAAGCTATAAACTCGATTACAAAATCACTGATAAAGTCTTGCCTTTTAGCAAGAGATGAAGAAGAAAAATTCAAAGAGAAATTGAGACAACTTGCTTTTAAAGATCAAGCTTTTGTTGAGTATTCTAGCATCAAAACTATCCATAGATATCCGCACAACCATCCTCTGAGAAAGCATGAAAGTGTTATTAAAGATATAGAAAATATTTTATGTGATTTCATAATAAACGAGAACAGCGGGTTTGCTATAGAGCGGTTAAATAGACTGGGCTCAGAAGTTTCTCCAAATACTCCAAGAATCATCACTAAAACTATAGATAAGCTTGTTAAGTTTCACTAAAATGTTGTTAGAATGGTTTTAGCCAATGTCTACATATATTTTTACTGATTGAGTGGAGCCATTGAGCTGCTCTCTGTCATCCCAGCGTTTAACACTGGGATGATGTTGTTGTATGGTATCTACCTTCTCGTATAGATGATAGGTTTCTAATTCTTTATAGTCTACCAATCCAGTAGTTCCATTTACTTGACTCATGTCAAACCTCCATTTTTATCTCAATTATATTTTGCTTCTCGTTTTGACACACTTTTTTGAACATTCCCTTAAAGTTAGTAATTTATAGATCTTTCTAAAAAATTATCTTATCCTAGATAAGAATTTCCTAAAAAAATAAATGTAACAAATAAAATGCCAATCTTAAATATTGCTATGTTTCACGATAGCTTCTTAATTTGGCACGTATGGTTTGTTAAACACTTCCAGAATTACTCAAAACCGCTACAGACTATATCTTTCTGTATAATCTTTAAATGCACCTCTATTGGAGTCAAAATGTAGCTTCACACTGCCAATTGGCCCGTTTCTTTGTTTTGCAATGATCAGCTCTGCAATATTTCTAATTTTCTCCATTTTCTCTTGCCACTCTCGATGTTTATTACTTCCTTCATTTGGTTGCTTTCTTAATTCATAATATTCTTCTCTATAGAGGAACATTACTATATCCGCATCCTGCTCTATGCTTCCTGAATCACGTAAATCAGAAAGTTGTGGTTTTTTATCATCCCTTTGCTCAACAGAACGAGAGAGCTGTGATAGTGCAACAATGGGAATATTTAGTTCCTTTGCAATTGCTTTTAAACCCTGCGTCACTTCTGAGATTTCTTGCACTCTATTTTCACTACTCCTTTTTGTTGTTCCTCGAATTAATTGCAGATAATCGATAAATACCACCTCTACATTGTATAGTTGATATAGCAGTCGTATTCTGGTACGAAGGGCACTAATTGATAGAGCAGGAGTATCGTCTATTATGAAAGGTAATTCTGATAGACCTGTACTAGCATTAATGAATTCATGTAATTCAAAATCACTAATTCTCCCAGTCAGTGCCTTATAATAACCAATGCCTGAATCTATAGTAATCAATCTTGCGGTTAATTGCTCTGCTGACATTTCAAGTGAGAAAAAAGCTACGTAGTGTTGTTTATCTGTTCTTTTTTGCAAAATCTTACAAGCGTTAAGTGCGATGTTCAGTGCCAATGCTGTCTTTCCCATTGAGGGCCTTGCAGCTATAATTAACAGATCAGATTTCTGCAAACCACCAAGAAGCTGGTTTAGATCTTGAAGTCCGGTTGTAATACCTAGAGCCTCTGGGTTATTCTTCAGCTTGCTGATCTTCTCAACCACATCTTTAATTGAACTTGCAAGCTTTATATATGTCTTATCACCTTGCTTTTTTACTGCTAAGTTGAACAATTTTGTCATTGCCTGCTCAATTTGTAACTGTGCAGGATTTTCAATGTCGTAGTTGTAACTATCGTCAACTATCTCCTGCCCGAGCTTGATTAAGCATCTCCTTAAATAAGTATCACGGATTATTCTGGTCAAGCTATAGATATCAAGCGCAATGCTTGCCTTTGCTGCAAGTTTTGCTAGGTACTCAACTCCACCACATTCGGCAAATGCTTTATCATTTTCAAAAAACATCTTAAGGCTTAGTTCATTGGCAACTATGCCGTGTTTTCTGGTTTTAGATATCTGGGTAAAAATGCTTTGATGTAGTGGATCATAGAAATTGTCTGCTGCAATTATATCTTCAACTGCATCACAAATTCTATTATCACGAATCATTGCACCAATGAGCATTTGCTCTGCTTCTAAATTGTGTGGCAATTTACATATTTCTTCTCTTGAATCAATAAGATTAGCTAATTCATTCATTTTAAGTTTTCAGAGTAATGATTGATTATTGTAGAATATTCAGTCCTTACTTAAAAGATAAAAAATTTGACTAATCTTGTGTTGCTTATAGCATTAAAGTAGGCCCCTGTGGTGGAATGGTAGACACGGCAGACTCAAAATCTGTTGCTTGCAAAAGCATGCTGGTTCAAGTCTGGCCAGGGGCACTCAAACATTGGAAAATGCATATATGTTACATAAAATTTTTAATCGTTTATTTTCCATTCTTTCTTCTATAAATGCTATTCAAAAAGTGAAAAAGGATGATAATGGAATATGCTATGTAACGGGACTTAGACGCTATTTGTCAGTGCTGCTTGATTTAATCATCATCGTTTTATTTTTGCAGTTTTGCGGTCAGGCCTTAAATCAACTCTTCATGAGCTCAGAGAGCAGTAAAATATTAGGCCAAATTGCTGCAAAATATCAAATGCAGGTACCACTATCTGCAGAGGAAACAGCAATGCAGAGTAAGCTAATCAAGTTACTAATTCTAAATCAGATAGTTCAATTTATTATGCTTTTTAGTTATGTAGCATATATGTGGATAAGATTTGGTGCTACACCTGGAAAGTTATTACTTGGACTCAGAGTTGTAAATGCACAAACTTTTGAAAAATTGACTCCAAAACAAGCAATAAAGAGGTTTTTTTCCTTTATATTGTCAACTGCACCACTATTCTTAGGTTTCATATGGGCAAGCTTCGACAAACGTTGCCAAACTTGGCATGATAAGATCGCAGACACAGTGGTTGTCATAAATAAGAGTCTTAAGCGTGATAAAATGAACTAAATTCGTTAAAAATAAGAAAATTTTAATAGCTTTATTGATTAATTTTAGTATATCATTAATTAATGATATACTAAAATGAAATAGTAGGTAAAAAATATGCCAAGTATTACTCATTGTCAAAGTATGGATTCTATTAGCGATAGTATTGTACATATTGGTGGTAATGAAATAAAAGAATGCGCAATTGAGGCGCTAGAACCATTTAAGAACGAATTAGAAGCTCAAAGTTTTAACCTTAATGGGCTAGGAACTTCTGACCTAGTTAAAGCATGGAAGAAGATAGAAGATTTTAAAGATGCTGAGTTAAAGAATGCTTCTGACCTTGCTGATCTGATAAAAGGGCAAATTGCAGGATTTGATGAAGAAAAATTACTAGAAATGTGTACCTTCAGCAAAATTTCCTATGGTAATGTGGATAGAAAATTAGAAAAAGGTAAATATAAAACTCAACAACCATCACCTACAAGGTGAAGGGTTAAATTTCAATCAATTTGAAATTGATCATTGTCATGAAGTGGCTCGCCTTCCTGGGTAGATATGTACTCTTGTATAACCTCGTCTGTGATTGTACCAGAACTTACGGCTAAATATCCACGTGCCCAAAGGTGCCTGCCCCAAAAGTGCTTTCTTAGACTTGCAAAATCTTGCATCAGCAACCTTGAACTTGTTCCTTTCAAAAGTTGTACAATTTTACTAACACTTTGCTGTGGTTTATATGATATAAACATATGAATATGATCTACTGCAACTTTGCCTGAGATAATTTGGATCTCATTTTCCATAGTAACCTGCCTTAGCAGCTCCCTAACTCTAACACCAATTTGGCCTATTAGCACCCTTTTGCGATATTTGGGAATCCATACCAAGTGTACTTTCATATCGTACTTAGAGTGTGCATTATACCCATAACGTCGCATACGCGACTATTATAACTTGTCCTTCGCCTCAAGGCGAGACAATCCCCGAAGGGGGACACTAAAAGACAGTTTGAAGAAGAAGGTTATCAGATTATAAGATTTTACGACAATGATCTCATCGAAGACAAGTATTCTTTGGATACTGATTATAAATTAGAACAACATGATATTGGCTATGCTTTAACTGGTAGCAATTCATATAATCGAGATGCTGGTTATATTTTTATTAAAGATAAGGAAGTAACTATAGCTTATCACGGCACTCGTGATTTAAATGATGTAAAGGAAGATCTTCGTGCATCTTTAGCTAAATTGTCATTTTTACCTGAAGATCATCGTGTCCATTCTGGTTTTTACTCTTTATTCAAACGCTCTTGGCCCAGTGTGCATAAGATATTAAAAGGGCATGCTAATGATAAAGGATTAGCAATCAAAGATTTGAAAATTAATGTTACAGGTCATAGCATGGGGGGTGCTCTTGCTAGTATAGCTGCTTTATGTCTTAATAAAACAGAAGATGCCGAAGATGTTCATGTTGCAACTTTTGGCTCCCCAAGAGTATTCTACAATTGTGCAGCTGACGTTTACGATAAGTGTCTTGGAAATAAGACTATTAGGGTAGCTTGTCAATCAGATCCGGTACCATGTTTGCCACATGGTAATGCCGGTATGCACTATAAACATGTCGGTAAACCATTAAAATTAGAAACGGGTAAAACTCTAGAGTATTTAGAGCCACACTATCATAAAATTGACACCTATTATAACCTTATTCAGGAAGTACAGCGGGAAAATTTTAAATCAGATAATAATCCATCTAAGTATTGCCATATTGCTTATATTTGTGGCCTATTTTACCATGCAGTTTTGTCATATGTCGATGTGGATGATAAGGAATTCTTTGAAGAAGTCAGAGAAGAAAATAAAGGCATTAAGCCTTCTGAGATACCAATTGAATATGCTCCAAAATTAGAAGAGAAAATTAAACGACTAGGACAAGAAGTAGCTCAGCTTACTAACGACAAAACTCAATTAGAGAAAAGGTTAAAGAGTATACAACAAAGCTTGGCTGAAAAAACTGAGGAATTTAAGAGCGCACAAATTCAGTTAGAACAGGAGCGTAAGGGTGCAAGTGAAAAGTTAACACAAGAACAACAGAAGGCTAGTAAATTTAGTGATCAAGTAGATAAACTTACTGAAGCACTACGAAGGATAGAAGATCAGCTTGCAAAAAAGAAAGCAGAGTTGAATGGACAGACTAAAAAAGTAACTAAGCTTAATGATACTATAAAGGAACTTAAGGAAACAAATGCTGAATTAGAAAGAAAGAATAGTAATCTGGCTAATCGACTGGAGAAACTTGAGGAAGCAAAAACTAAGCTAGAAGAAAAGGTAGAATTTGCAGAAAAAGAGCTGAGGGATGCTAAAGCTCAATTCAGAGAGAGTGAGGGAGGGCTAAGGGGAGTAAAAGCTCAACTTGAACAGGAAAATAGTAATTTGTCTAGTCAAGCAAGGGAGCTTGAAGGGAAATGTGAGCAAACAGAAGTTCAACTTGTAGAATCAGAGCAAAAACTAGCTGAAGAAACTAGTAAAGTCATGCAACTTAGCAAAGAATCTAATGAAGCAAGAGCTCAGCTTGAAAAGAAGAAAAAAGAGATTGGAAGGCTAAAAGATCAAGTAGATCAAATGACTATACAAAACAATCAATTGGAAGGGCGGCTGGATGATGCAAAGCAAGGTCTAATTAATAAAACTGATGAAGTAACCCGATTAACACAGGTTGCTGATACGCTAAATGGTCGGGTAGCTCAATTGACTACACAAAATGATCAGTTGGAAGGGCAGCTGAATGATGCAAGACAATCGTTCGCTGATCAAATAATGCAACGCGAAAATGAAAATAACGACTTAAAGACAAAGCTGCAAGAAATTGAAAACAAAAGTGAAGTACTAGAGAAGAGTCTACAGAAGCAATTTGAAAGCAAGAATGAAGAGCTAAGTGAAAAATTCTTGAAAGCAAGAACTTACAGTAAAAGGCAAGGTAATTATGCTTCTGTTTCTTTTGTATTATCTGGAGCACTTGCTGTTGGTACAAGTCTAACAATTCTTCATTTAGCAATGTGTATTTCGCTTGCTGTAGCTGCATTAGCTTTTCTTACAGTAGGGTGTTACTGTTCTTATAAGGCAAATACCACATTTAACAATGTAGAAATCGAAAATTGTAGTTATAGAATAGCTGCTTAGATATTAAGTTAGTAATTTAAATACTCTTTATTGCTAGTTATTATGCCATCGCTTTAATTTGTTTGTGTTTTACTAAAAAAACTTTAGATTATACTTTATAATTGATACTAAAATATGATTTGGAGTTTATTGCAGACAGGTCAAAAGGAAGGCTATAAAATTGCGTATACCAATGCTCGTATTATTGACCCGGAAACTAAACTTGATATAAAAGGTTCATTGTTAACTGAAGGGGATAAAATTGTTGATTTTGGCGAATCGTTATTTTCAACAAGTGGGGTTGATGAAACAATAGACTGTAAAGGGCTTGTTCTAATGCCAGGCCTTATTGATATTCACGTGCATTTTCGTGAACCAGGTCAAGAGCATAAAGAAACTATACATACGGGTAGCAAATCTGCAGCTGCAGGAGGCGTTACAACTGTAGTTTGCCAGCCAAACACTGTTCCAGCGATTGATAGTGTTGTCTTGGCTCAGTATTTGAAATATAGAGCATTTGAAACTTCGCATGTGAATGTGGAATTTTACGCTAAAATCACCACTTCGGAAGAAAAATTAACTGAAATGGCACTCTTAAAGGAAGCAGGTGCAGTTGGTTTCACCGATGATGGTATGCCAGTTATGAATCCAATGATTATGAGACAGGCACTGCTTTATTCAAGTATGCTTGGTGTTCCTATTGCTCAACATGCAGAAGATTTAAATCTATCTGCTGGTGGCGCAATTAATGAGGGTAAGATTTCTGAAGAATTGGGAGTAAAGGGAATCTTGAGTGCATCAGAATCGATTATGGTAACTCGTGATATACTACTAATGAAGGACATAGAAAATGTACACTACCATATTTTACATGTCTCTTCAAAAGATTCACTTGATGCTATTAAACGAGCAAAAGATTTGGGGTTAAATGTTACATGTGAAGTAACTCCTCATCACTTTACTTTAACTGAAGATATAGTAAAGCAACATGGAGCAATTGCAAAAATGAATCCGCCACTGCGTACAGAGGAAGATCGTTTAGCTATGATTGAAGGTTTAAAGACAGGTGTGATTGATTGTATTGCAACCGATCATGCTCCGCATGATCTTAGTTCTAAGGATTTGCCACTTGAAAATGCTGCATTTGGTATTGTTGGCCTTGAAACAATGCTGCCCATTTCACTTGAACTATATCACAGTGGACAAATGGGTCTACTTGATGTGCTTGCAAAATTGACATATAAGCCTGCAGATATCATACATGTGCCACGTGGCCGCATACAGAAAAACCTTGCAGCGGACTTAATTTTAGTTGATTTGGATCATGAATGGAAAATTAAAGTTGACAACTTTGCTAGTAAATCAAAAAATTCCCCTTTCGATGGACGCAAAGTGAAAGGGCGCGTAATACGTACCGTTGTGTCTGGCAAAACTGTATATTTACAGAAGAATTAGTTATCATACAGTTGCGTTCTCAATTTCAATCAATTGTAAATATTCAATATAAGTGGTAAAATATAGCCACTGAATAAAAAATATATGCTAATTAGTACGACATCGGAGCTGGAGAATGCATTTGAAGAATTGATGGCAAAAGATCCAAAATTTATAGCAGTGGACACAGAGTTCATTAGAAACAATTTAACCTACTATCCTAGATTATCACTAATTCAAATTTCTTACGGAGAGAAGAGTTTTATTGTAGATGTGTTAGTACCGGAAATTGACTTATCGCTTATTAAGAAAATAATGCTGAATCGAGAAATAACCAAAGTTTTTCATAGTTGTCGGCAAGACATAGAATCCTTACTCACCGTGCTTAAATGTGTTACTACTCCCATTTTTGATACCCAAGTTGCTGCTATGTTTTGTCATTATTATCACGACTTTATTGGTTATTCAAAAGTAGTAGAGCAATATCAGTGGGTAGCGCTGGATAAAATTAAAGCTAAAAATTCAGACTGGTTAAAACGGCCATTATCTGAGGATCAATTAGATTATGCAGTAAATGACGTGATACACCTATATGACCTACACCAAATATTGTGCAATAAACTTGAAGAAAATAATAGGATGGGCTGGTTTCAAGAAGAGATGGAATCAATAGTTGATGTCAATAAGTATTTGCATAATCCAAAAGATGCATGGAAGAGGATTAAATTTAATTATGAAGCAAATCCAAGGTTGATGTTAACTGTTAAAGCAGTTAGTGAGTGGCAAGAGACCTTAGCACAGCGTTACAATATAAATCGTAATAAGGTAGTCAATAATGCCGTAATAACTGGTTTAATTGAAAAAAACGTGGAACATATTGATGGCATTTTAGATGACCTTAAGAGAAACACAAAAAATATAAAAGAGGAAGATTTATTAGAATTTATAGATATTTTCAATGAGAATGAGAAGGAATTTGTGCAGCAAAATTATACTCTGTCAGATAATTATGATAAATCTGTATTTGATATACTCTCGATTATTTTGGAGAGCAAATGTAAGGAAAATAACATATCAAGAAAGTTAATTTCATCAAAAGATGAGTTAGCTGGCTCAATATCTGGGCAGATAGATAAACTATTCAAGGGATGGAGATATGATTTTTTCGGCAGATCAGTAGAATCGTTTTTGAATGCAGGCTCAAGGTTTGAAATTTTAATGGTAAAATCTGCTGATAGTACAGCTAAAATTCGGAGTAATCTGGTGGAGAATAACCGTATCAAGTGCTGAGGTCTAACGAGTTTATTATGTCTTTCACTTGAGAAAAAACATTTGCGCTGGTATCGATGATGAAATCACTCATTTGCCTTTTTTCTTCAATAGGTAGCTGAGTACTGGACATTAGATCCAGCTTTTCTTTATCCATATTACGCTCACTGAGCCTTTGAGCTTGTACAGCGCTATCTGCATGGATAAAAACAATAAAATCGCAATATAAACGGAATCTAGTTTCCAGCAGGAGTGGAATGTCTAGAACTAGAAATTTTCTGTCGTTTTCTTTCTCCTGAGCAATAAAAATTTCTAATTCATTTCGCACGGCAGAATGCACTAAAGATTGGAATTGCTTCCAATTTTCATCATAAGCTAAAAAATATTTAGATAATACTTTCCTGTCTATCTCATCGTTTGCTACTACTCCAGGAAATTTTTCTTCTGCGTAACTTATTATGTTTTTGTTTACTTTATAAAGCTGGTGCACGACAGAGTCGGCATCAAACAAAGCGGCACCAAATTCTTTAAAGCAATTGGCTATAAAGCTCTTCCCAACTCCAATTCCACCTGTTAGACCTATTATCATATAGTAAAAGACTTCTAAAAAGAATATATGTCGTAGCTGTTATGTCTACTTAAAACTGAATGTTTGGGCATCAAAAGAAAAGCTATTATTTTTTTAGTAATTAAGTAAAATAGAGTGAAAGATTAAGAGGAAATTTTGAAAAATAAGATAAAAAAGATAGTGATTTCAGGAAAAGAAGTGTGGCCGATTATCGAAGGTGGCAAAGGCATTGCAATTAGTGACGGGAGATCAAGTGGATCATTCGCTGCAGCAGATGCTGTTGGTACGTTTTCTGGTGCAAATGCTAAACTTATCGATGACAATGGCGAGCTGGTACCACTAATTTATAAAGGTAAAACAAGAAACGAAAAGCACGAAGAGTTAATTAAGTATAGTATTGAGGCTGGAGTTAGTCAAGCAAAAATAGCGAATGAAATATCAAAGGGCCGTGGAAGAATACATATGAACGTGCTTTGGGAAATGGGAGCAGCAGAACAAGTCCTTCATGGCATATTAGAAAAAGCAAAAGGCTTAGTTCATGGCGTCACTTGCGGTGCTGGTATGCCTTACAGGCTTGGAGAAATTGCAGCTAAATATCAAGTTTATTACTATCCTATTATCTCATCGGCGCGCGCTTTTAAAGCGTTGTGGAAACGTGCTTACCAAAAAATATCTTCTTTTTTACTTGGTGGAGTAGTATATGAGGATCCGTGGCTTGCTGGTGGTCACAATGGACTCAGTAATAGTGAAGATCCAGAATTATCACAGGCTCCATTTGAAAGAGTTACAGAGCTTAGATCTTTCATGAATGAAGTCGGTCTTTCTGAAACGCCAATTGTTATGGCGGGGGGAGTGTGGAATTTGAAGGATTGGGAACATTGGTTTGACAATTTACAAATCGGACCAATAGCTTTTCAGTTTGGCACTCGTCCACTTTTAACAAAAGAAAGTCCGATTTCTACAGAATGGAAAAAGAAGTTACTTACTTTAGAAGAAGGTGATGTATTTTTAAACAAATTTAGTCCAACAGGATTTTACTCATCTGCAGTAAGAAATAGCTTCATACATGAGCTACAGGAACGAAATTCACGTCAAATGAAATTTTCAGAAAGTGTGAGTGGAGAGTTTAATAATGAATTTGCAATGGGTAGCAGAGGTAGAAAGATTTACCTCACTGCAAAAGACAAAGAGCTAGCAAATGCATGGATTAAAGCAGGGTATACAGAGGTAATGAAAACTCCAGATACAACTGTTATTTTTGTGACACCAGGCAAATTTGCGAAAATAAGACAAGATCAAATTAATTGCATGGGATGTTTGAGCCATTGTCTGTTTAGCAATTGGAAAGATCATGGTGACCATTCAACAGGGCGAAAACCAGATCCACGAAGCTTCTGTATACAAAAGACACTGCAAAACATTATACATGACGGTGATATTGAAAATGAACTTATGTTTTCTGGACACAATGTGTACAAATTTAAGCAAGACCCATTTTATGAGAATGGCAACGTACCAACAGTAAAGGAGCTGGTGGAAAGAATATTGACAGGTTTATGACTAACTTGACAAGAAGACATTATTCTATATAATTTATAGTAATAATTGTTTATTAATTTAATCTTAATTTGAGGAGAATATCTATGCTCGATAGTGTTTTAAAAAGGTATGCACTTGCCTATATAAAAGAAAATGGCAGTGACAAGAATGTTCAAGAATTTTTACGTTCTCGTGGTATGCGAAATATTAAGAACTGGAGTGATAAAAATTTTGAAAATGCGTATAAGGAATTTAGGCGCTATAGTTCAACTAATGAGCACAATACAGAACGCGATGGTAGACAACAAGCTACCGGCACATACACAAGTGATAGTAGGCAGCAACCTACAGGTCCTCAAGTCACGCATGTACATGTACACAATGATAGAGGAGGGTTAAGTTTTTGGGATTATTTTCTACTTCGTAGCTTGTTTAATAGTAATAGTGGTCATACTACAGTTATAAATAATCTTGGTTCCGGTAGTAGTAACCAGCAAAGTAGAGAAGATAGGAAAAAGGATTCAGAAGACAACAGGAAATTATTGGCTTTAGGTATAGCAGCTGTAGTTGTGTGTATTGTTTTCCATGTTGGTATGTGTTTTTGGTACAACAGCAGCGAAAAAACGGCTAGAAAATCAGAAAAGGTAGATTACCTGGATAATAAGCTTAAAATGTTCAGAAATATAGAATTTGCAGTTGGTGCAATTTCTTTAGCAGCTTTGATAGGTTGCGCTATTAACCCAGTCTTACCAGTTTGGGGTTTAGTCATTCTTGGCATTAATTCTCTTGTGTGTCTTGTTGGTGGTGTGGCTTTTCATATGAACCATGAGAAAGAGTCAGAAAATATTAAGAAGGCTGAAGAAGCGGTAATTAACTATTATAAATCAGGACCTGGATATGATTTGGGAGATTCTTCTCATCGCGAGGCACCACCTCCTTACGATTTTAATACTGCTCCAACTGCTCCTTCTTATGATGACACCAGACCTGGTAGGTTGTTTTCTCATTCTAATGCGGAAAAACATTCTGAAAATCATGGATGTACGTATGAACATTGATTTTTAGAAGGTAAATTGTACAGCAAATGGTCAGGGCTTTACACTGGAATCCAGCTTTTTTGTAATTTTATTGAACATGTTGTATAGTCGTTTGTTTACAATTAATTTTTCTGGATCCCAGTGTCTGGGCACTGGGATGACATTTTTGTGTTTGAGGCAAAATCTGCTATAATATTTAACACACTGCTTTCACAGACGAATGTTTGTACAGTTGTTAAGTTATAGACAACAATATCATATCAACTCAAACGTAAGTTACTCACATTATACCGCTGCAAAACGCAGCGGTATAATGGATTTTCAGATTGCTTGTCTGGTAGGATATGTATTGATTTTTATTACTAGTGCAGATACGATAAAGCTTTAAACAGTACAAAATGGAGCAATTTGAGAGCTTTTACGTTACTACGCCAATATATTACGTAAACGACAAGCCACATATCGGCCACGCATATACTTCCCTTATTTGTGATGTTACAGCTAGATTTATGAAATTAGCTGGAAAGAACGTCAAGTTTACTACTGGTACAGATGAACATGGACAGAAAATTGAAAAAGCGGCTAAGGTAAAGGGAATAGAGCCAAAAGAATTTACAGATGAAATCAGTGTTACGTTCAGAAAATTGGCTGAGCTAATGAACTTTGATTATAATGATTTTATTCGCACCACAGAAGAACGTCATGAGAAAGCAGTTATAGCTCTATGGAATAGGCTTGAAGAGAGAGGACAAATATATCAGGATTCTTACTCAGGTTGGTATTCAGTTCGTGATGAAGCGTTTTATCAGGAATCGGAGTTGATAGATGGCAGAGCGCCAACAGGCGCTGAAGTTCAGTGGATAAAAGAAGAGAGCTACTTTTTTCGTTTGTCAAGTTGGCGAAATAAATTACTAGAGTTATACGAAAATCAGCCGAATTTCATCTTTCCTGAGAGCAGAAAAAACGAGGTGGTATCGTTTGTAAAATCAGGACTTACTGACCTTTCGATTTCTCGTACTAGTTTTAATTGGGGAATAAAAGTACCAGGGAATGACAAGCACGTAATTTATGTTTGGATAGATGCGCTCACTAACTATCTCACGTCAATAGGCTTTCCTAATATAGAAGATGAGGAATATAAGAAGTTTTGGACAAACTCCTTCAACGTTCATGTGATCGGTAAAGACATACTGCGTTTTCACGCTGTATACTGGCCAGCTATTCTTCTTGCAGCAGATTTACCACTGCCAAAACAAATTGCAGTTCATGGTTGGTGGCTAAACGAGGGAGAAAAAATATCCAAATCCCTTGGTAATGTTATAGATCCAATTGGTCTGGCAGAAGAGTTTGGTGTTGATCAACTACGCTACTTTCTCCTTCGGGAAGCAAATTTTGGTCAAGATGGTAATTTCAGTAAGAAAAACATGATCAGCCACATAAACTCAGAGCTGGCAAACAATATAGGCAATTTAGTGCAAAGAACAATTTCATTTCTGCATAAGCAATGCGATGGAATCGTACCAACAATTGATCGAAATTTGCTTAAAGATGATGAGAGTTTGCCAAATTGTAAAACCATACTTGATCAAGTAATGAATCATCTATCAAAGTATGAGTTTAACCAGATTATAATCCTGATTATCAATATCTCTTCCAAGGCCAATGCTTACATAGATAAAAGTGCACCCTGGACATTAAGCAAAACTGACAGAGAGCGTATGAATTTAGTAATTTACAAACTACTCGAATACATCAGAATAATTGGTATTTTATTGCAGCCAATTGTTCCAAAGTCAGCAGAAATGATACTTGATCAATTGCAAATTCCAAAAGAACAACGCGATTTACAATCTCTGTGCAGCGCACGCGTAAGCTTAGGTGTTACATTACCTAGACCTACGCCGATTTTTTTGAGGATTGATGCTTAGAGAACTCTTGGTAAACCATTAGAATAGGCTGAAGGAGGTGTTTCTCTAGTTAGCCTTTCTAATTCAACATCATCAACACGGGTACCTGCTTGTCTTGATGTGTTTATGCAATTATCTACTTTAGGGTAAAATAAATTGTCAAGAGTACCACCATCTATAATTTCCTCTAGATCTTCTGATTTATGCAAATCCTTATACCATTTAGGCTCAGAATTGTTATCGTTCTTATTTGCACGACCAACAAGACTTTCCCATGGGTTACGAAGAACAGAGAATATTCTGCTCATCACACTCTGAGAAACATCTTTATGATTTGTGCTATCTTCTGCAGATATAACATACTTATCTTTACACCAGTTGTTAGCATCAGCTAACTTCTTAGTCGCCTCATCAACTCTTTGTACAACCTGTTGATAAGTCGGGTTAGGATAAGTAGAGGTTGTCCGGAAACTAGTAAAAGGCTATGATATTTGAAATTTTAGTATGGGGTAAAGATGAGAAAAAAGTATCCAACAGATCTAAGTGAAAGGGAGTGGGCACAAATAGAGAAGTACTTCAGAGTATCATACAAAAAAGGAGGAAGACCGCCAAAATATAGTAAAAGAAAAATGTTAGAGGGAATTTTCTATATATTGCGTACAGGGTGCCAATGGCGGTATTTACCAAATGATTTTCCGCTATGGAAGACTGTATATGAGCAGTTTAGGCAATGGAAGAAACAGAGGATTTTTGAGAAAATGAACTATGATATCACTAAATATAGTAGGTCAAAAATGGGAAGAAATGAAGAGCCGAGCGGATGCATAGTGGACAGTCAGTCGGTAAAAACCACGGAAAAAGGGGGATCAAAGGTTATGATGGTGCAAAAAAGGTAAAGGGGGAGAAAAAGACATATAATCACAGATACTCAAGGATTTGTGCTTGGTTGCTATGTAGGAGCTGCAAGCGAAAATGACAGAGATGGGGTGAAGATGGCATTGGACAATATGAAGAAAAAATACAGCAATATTAAGAAAATGTGGGCTGATATGGGGTACCAAGGAAAAGATTTAAAAACCCATATAGAGGAGGAATATGGGATAGACATTGAAATTGTGAAAAGGCCTCCATGTAGGTTTTGGGTGCATAAAGATACACCACTAGAACTATTGCCACAACGGGATCCTAGATTTTCAGTACAGCCGAGAAGGTGGGTGGTAGAGAGGACTTTTGCTTGGATCAATAGAAATAGAAGACTATCAAAGGAGTACGATTTACTTACAACATCTACTGAAAGTTTCATATATCTGGCTATGAGTAAAGTTATGTTAAGTAGGAAATATGCTTGAGTTTACTAGTTTCCGTACAACCTCTTATATGAACTTAGAAAATTTTTATTGATAAATGACTTTAGGTTTAAAATTGAGGAAGTGGTTGCTATATATATCAGCAAGTATGAGTTGAATTTATATTATGGACTTGAATAAATTTACAGAAAAAGTAAAAAGCTTAATTCAGAGTGCTCAAATGAAAGCATTGGGAGCCGGGCATCAGATTTTTATGCCTGAACATTTACTTAAAGTAATGCTTGAAGATGAATCGAGTTTAGTTCAGGACTTGATAGGTGCCTGTGGTGGAAATGTGCAGAATATTTCTAATGCTGTTGATAGTGCAATTAAAAAATTTCCAGTGATTGAAGGGCCAGGAAGTGGCGGCCTTCAGCTTTCAAGAGAGGTAGCAAAAGTTTTTGAGGATTCAATCGGTATTGCGAGGAGGAATAAAGATACATTTGTTACAGTTGAGCGTTTACTGCAGGGCCTTGCTGCACAAAAAGATGGTAAAATTTTAGCAGAAGGTGGTGTAACACCGCAAAAATTAAATTCAGTTATTGCAGAAATGAGAAAAGGTAGCAGTGCAGATTCGCCAAATAGTGAAGAAAAATTAAATGCGGCGAAGAAATATACAAAAGATATTACAGAGCTTGCGATGCAAGGTAAGCTTGATCCTGTAATTGGTCGTGATGAGGAAATCAGAAGAGCTATGCAGGTATCGCTTAGGCGAACAAAAAATAATCCAGTACTGATAGGTGAACCTGGTGTTGGAAAAACTGCAATAGTTGAAGGTTTAGCAAACAGAATTGTTGCAAATGATGTACCACTTGGTTTGCGTGATGCAAAAGTTTTAGCTTTGGATCTTGGTGCATTAATTGCTGGAACAAAATTTAGAGGGGAGTTTGAAGAGAGAATAAAAGCAGTGATTAATGAGATTTCAAAAGCAGAGGGAAAAGTTATTTTGTTTATAGATGAGCTTCATACTTTAGTGGGAGCAGGAGCGACAAGTGGTGCGATGGATGCTTCAAATTTGCTCAAGCCTGCTCTTGCGCGTGGAGAAATTCGCTGTATAGGGGCTACAACTTTGGATGAGTATCGTCAACATATAGAGAAAGACCCTGCGCTTGCAAGGCGTTTTCAGCCTGTGTTTATTTCTCAACCGACTGAGACTGATACTATTTCAATACTGAGGGGTTTGAAGGAGAGGTATGAGGTGCACCATGGTATTAGAATCACAGATGGTGCAATAATCGCTGCTGCAACGCTTTCTAATAGATATATAACAGATAGGTTTTTACCTGATAAAGCGATCGATTTAATTGATGAAGCAGCAAGTAGGGTTAGAATTGAAATGGACAGCAAGCCTGAGGTTGTTGATGAGCTTGAAAGAAAGATTATACAGCTGAAAATTGAGTCAGAGGCTTTGAAAAAAGAAAGTGATGAAAACTCTAAGCAACGTTTAAAAAAGATAAATGAGGAAATTGAGAGTCTAAACAGTAAATTTGCTGACTTAAGCAGTAAATGGCAGATGGAAAAGAATAAAATAGCTAAAATACAAGAAACTGCTGAAAAATTGGATAACGCGAGGAAAGATCTAGAATTGGCTCAGCGCAATGGAAATTTAGGAAGGGCAGGGGAGTTGATGTATGGTGTGATTCCTCAACTTGAAGATGAGTTAAAAAATCAGGAAAAAGTTACTGATAGTTTCCTAAAGAAAGAAGTTACTGAGAGTGATATTGCAAATATTGTTTCAAAATGGACAGGCATTCCAGTTGATAACATGATGCATAATGAAAAGGAAAAGCTCCTTAACATGGAAAATGAAATAGGAAAAAGAGTAATAGGGCAGAGAGATGCAATTGAAGCGATAAGTAATGCAGTAAGGCGCTCTCGTTCTGGTGTTCAGGATACTAATCGACCTTTTGGTTCATTTTTATTCTTAGGTCCAACCGGAGTTGGAAAAACAGAGTTAGCAAAATCTCTTGCCGAGTTTTTGTTTGATGATCAATCAGCACTTCTACGCTTTGATATGTCAGAGTATATGGAAAAACACTCCGTTTCAAAGTTAATTGGTGCGCCTCCAGGATATGTTGGTTATGAACAAGGTGGCAGGTTAACTGAAGCAGTGAGGAGAAGACCATATCAGGTAATTTTGTTTGATGAGATAGAAAAGGCAAATCCAGATATATTTAATATACTACTGCAGATTTTGGATGAAGGTAGACTCACCGATAGCCATGGCAAATTAATTGATTTTCGTAATACCATACTAATTTTAACTTCTAACCTTGGAGCTGAGATGATGCTAAGAGGAGCTACCGAATCTGTGAAAGATGAGGTGATGAAAATAGTTAAGTCAGCGTTTCGTCCAGAATTTTTAAATAGACTGGATGAAATTATTATATTCCACAGCTTAACCAAAGATGACATTGATAAAATTATAGATGTTCCATTCTCTTATTTACAAAAGATGCTTGCTAAGCGTAAACTGAGTATTAGTTTATCGCAAGAAGCTAAAGAACTAATAGCACAAGCTGGATATGACCCTGAATATGGAGCGCGGCCTCTGAAAAGGGTAATACAAGAATGCATTCAAAATAATCTAGCTAAGTTAGTTTTATCAGGGGAAATAGTAGAAGGAGATGAGCTAATAGTGTATACTTCTGGTAACGAAATCTTAGTTAAAAAGATCTAGATTCGCTGTGTATTTTTGTTTTGAAAAATGTGTATAAATCATAATGTTAATGTTGAGTCTTTATTTAAGCTAGTTGATCAAGGGAATAAAAAAGAGAAAGAAAAAATTAAAGAGTTTATACAGTACTTTTATAATTTTGTTTATAATAGTGACCTAAAAGTCAACGATAAATTTCTTTTATACATTGCAGAAGATGCATACAACTTCATTCTTAAAAAAGAAAAAGAAGAAAGTAAATTGGCAGTAAGTAATGTAAATGATATTTCAGGAATAGAAGGCAACTTCACTATAATTAAAATCACAAATTATGACATGCCCTTTTTAGTGGATTCTGTCATTTCCACTATTAAGTCATACGGTTTAACTATATGCTATTATAGTAACAGTATAATTAATGTTCAAAGAAAAAATAGCCTAATAGATAAAATTCATCTTTTGGAGGAAAGTAATGGAATCAAAGAGTCAGTAATATATCTAATTATCAAAGGTATAAGTGGTAGCTTTGTTGATACACTAGAAGAATCTCTACGAAAGACGCTAAAAGCAGTTAACTGCGTTGTAAAGGACTGGCAATCGATGCTCAAGAAGCTTCTTGAGCATCCGGCATTGGATGCTGGAGGCAGAGATTTTCTAGCTTGGTTGAAAAATAACAATTTTGTATTTTTAGGTTATCAAGAATGCATTGCTAATAAAGATGGAAAGCTTGTTCTAAGTAATGGGGAAAATCTCGGTTTAATGAGAGCAAGTGAAGAGTATCAAAATTCATCGATTTCTTCTGAGGGTTTAAATTCTTTATGCATATTAAGATCAGATCTAATCTCAATAGTTCATCGACGTACGTACATGAATTGTATAGGGGTGAAAGAATTTAATGACCAGGGTAATGTGGTGAAGGAACGGCGTTTTTTCGGGTTATTTACTTCTGTAGCAGAAGTGCAAGATATTCGAACTATTCCGGTAATAAAGGATAAGATCACAACAATAGAAAAAAAGGCAGGATTTGTGCCTGGTGGTCATAACAACAAAGCTTTAATCTCTATCTTACAGGCATTCTCTTGTGACGAATTATTCCAATCAAATGAAGACGAGTTATTTGAAACTTGCACCTCGATCATGTCTCTTGCGATCAGACCTCGAGTCAAATTATTTTCAAGAAAGTTAGGGAATTTTATTAGTTGCATAGTACTGATACCAATGCGTTATGCTAGTGCAAGGCTAATGTTAAAAATACGTGATATATTGAAAGATGAAATGAACGCAGAAAGTTCCGATATTTATAACAATCATATTATAAATGAGTATGATTTGATGAAATTACATGTGGTGCTAAGAAACAAAAATGCCATTGTTTTTGATAATGAAATTTTAAATATAGAAAATAAATTAAGAAACATTACAGAAAAGTGGGAAGATCGCTTTGTAGACAATTTATATAATACTTTTAGCACTGTTGAGGATATATTCATCCGTTATTGCAATGCATTTCCGATAAGCTATCAAGAGAATTTTGAACCCCATGATGCATATTACGACATAAAAAAATTGGAGGTAGTAAGGAAGAAAGGAGTAAGTGAGGTTGATTTGAGACTTACTTGTGACAATCTTAACTATCAGTTAAAAGTTTACACTCCAAACAATGGTGGTCTTGAATTATCAAAGATATTAAAAATTACTAAGAATTTAGGAGCAAAAATTCTATCTCATAATGGTTATTACATAGAAATCAATGGTGGAATATGGATACACCACTTTGTGTTGTCAAGAGTCGATGAGTTAATAAGTGACATTACTCTGAAAGAGCAATTTGAAATAACGCTTGCAAAAGTGTTCAGCAAGGAAATTAAAAATGACTATTTCAACAGTTTGATCATTATTGCTGGGCTCAAATGGAAGGAAGTGCTTCTTATTAGGGTGCTAAGTGCCTATCTAAAGCAGACGTTATTTAACTATAACCCAGAATATATCCAAAAAGTGGTCTCAGAGTACCCAAAAATAGTGAAATATCTGATACAGCTATTTCGTGCAAGATTCAATCCTAATATAGATATTGATAGAGCAGAAACTACTAACATTTTCCAGGAAAAAATTGAAGAACTACTAAAAGAGATCAGCAACGTTTCACATGATTACGTTTTGCGTTCGATATTTAACTTGATAATGGCAATTTTGAGAACCAGTTATTATCAAGATGATAAGCCATACTTATCTATAAAATTTGATTCAAGTAAAATCAATGGTTTACCTGACCCGCGCCCATACCGTGAATTGTATGTTTATTCAAACCTTTTTGAGGGAATACATCTAAGAGGAGGGAAGTTGGCCCGTGGTGGTTTAAGGTGGTCGGATAGGACGGAAGATTTTCGCACTGAAGTTTTGGGACTCATGAAAGCCCAGATGACAAAAAATGCGGTCATTGTACCTGTTGGTGCAAAGGGTGGATTTGTAATAAAGCAAGCTTATAAAGATAAAAACACTTTAAGAGAGAAGGGTGTTGAATGCTATAAGAATTTCATCAGAGGAATGCTTGATATTACTGATAATGTAGTTGATGGCAAAATAATTCCACCAGAAAATGTGATTAGGTATGACGAAGATGATCCATATTTGGTAGTTGCAGCAGATAAAGGTACTGCTTCATTTTCTGATTATGCAAACGAAATATCCTCTGAATGTAACTTTTGGCTCGAAGATGCATTTGCATCTGGTGGATCAGCAGGTTATGACCACAAAAAGATGGGTATTACAGCAAAAGGTGCATGGATTGCAGCACAAAGGCATTTTTGGAGAATGAATAGGGATATTTGCCAGGATGCAACTGTTATTGGAATTGGAGATATGGCTGGCGATCTATTTGGAAACGGCATGCTGCTTTCAAGAAATATGCGTTTAATTGGCGCATTTAACCATATGCATATTTTTATTGATCCAAACCCTGATACAGAGAAGAGTTTCACAGAGCGTAAACGCCTCTTTGAATTACCATTTTCAACTTGGTTGGATTATAACAAAAATTTGATTTCTCATGGTGGTGGAGTATTTGAGCGTAGTAGCAAGCAAATAGACATTTCTCAAGAAATGAAAAAGTGCTTTGATATAACGGAAGATACATTATCTCCAAGTGATTTGATTCGGTATCTGTTCAAGGCAAAAGTGGATTTCATATGGAATGGAGGAATTGGCACATTTGTTAAAGCAAAGAGTGAAAGCCATGGCATGGTTGGTGATAAAGCAAATGATGAGTTAAGAGTAAACGGTCAGGATATTAGAGCTTCTATGTTTATAGAGGGTGGTAACCTTGGTTGCACGCAGCTTGGAAGAGTAGAATATGCTAAAATAGGTGGATATATCAATGCAGATTTTGTTGATAATTCAGCAGGAGTAATATGTTCTGATCTTGAAGTTAACATAAAAATTGCTTTTGTTTCAATCATGAAAGGAGGGGGAATTTCCTTAGAAAAAAGGAATAAAATACTGGCTAGCATGATAGATGAAGTTGCATCTAAGGTACTTGAAGACCATAACAGAATTGAAACAAAAGCATTGCTCCTTGAGTGCTTGCAAGCTAAACAAAGGTTGGAGCAGCACCATAAATTATTACTCGGTTTAGAAAAATCTGGGCTGTTAAACCGAAGCGTAGAATTTCTTCCAGCTGACGAAGAGGTAGCAAGGATGTTAACTGGTGCAGAAGGTTTTAGTTCTCCTCAGCTCTCTGTTCTAATGTCTTATGGAAGAACAGCAATAAAGAATGAGATTATACGCTCTAAGCTACCTGAAAAAGATTTCTTGTGCCGTGATTACTTACTAAATTACTTTCCACAAAAGATGGTAACAGAGTTCAAGGATCCCATATTGAAACACCAGCTTTCTAGGGAAATTATTTCTACTTGTATTGCAAACGATGTAGTAAATAGGATGGGCTGTATATTTGTTAATAACTTGGTTGAGAGTACTGGAATTAAAGTACATGAAGCAGTTAACATATATATCGTTGTTAACCACCTATATAATTTAAATAGCCTGTGGCAGGAAATTGATAAACTGGATGGAAAGATTGATGTTGATTCTTACTTGCTAGTAGTGAGAAGTGTGCAAAAATTTATTGGTAGAGTATCATTTTGGTTAGTAAAAAATCTTGGTGAGCTCAATCTAGTAAAACTAGATGATGTTACAAAATTTAGGGGTGCAATTGAAACCTTAGGCCATGACATTTTAGATGAGCGCCTATTAAAGATCTATAATGATGGATTAACTTTTTTAGTAGAACTCAACATAAATAAAGATTTAGCAAAAAAGGTTGCTGATCTACGTATTCTTATTTATGCGCTGGACGTTATATCTATTGCTGAACAGACATCTTTATCCATCTTTGAAGCTGGTAAAATGTACTTTGAATTAAAGTCGCTGTTAAGATTAGATCTTGTTAGAACAGTTGCTATCAAGATGAAAAGTAATTCTTCTTATTGGGATCGCAGCTTAATCAATGACTTATTAGATGATTTAAGCAATTATCATCATAAGCTGGCTGTTAAAGTTATAAAAGCTACTGATAATCACGTAGATAAGGTTCAAACTTGGGCTCTTAATGATAAGGATTATATAGAACGTTACAATAGCTTTTTGAATGAGATGGTTGCTTCTAAACTTGATTTAAGTAAATTAATACTCATAATTAGGAGAGTTAAAGTACTTGCTTCATAGGAAAAATGTTTAACATAGGTCTTTCAGAAATTTTAGTTGTAGCTTTAGTTAGTATAATTGTTCTTGATAAAAGTAAAGTACCTGTATTTCTTAATCTTATTAAAAATATATATAGGTATTGTGTGGTTGTAAAATCAAGAGTTAGGAAATTGTTGAAGGATACCGGAATTAAAGAATTATATGAAGAGCATAACGTTGAAAAAGTCAATTACATAATTGGTGAAGATGGCAAACTTTATCCTACTTACAATGTAGATAATACAAAAAATGACAGCAAAAATCCTAATAGTAGATGATATACCATCTAATGTTAAGCTTTTAGAGGCTCAGCTGAAAGCAGAGTACTATACAGTTATTGTAGCTCATGATGGCGAGGAGGCGATAGATTTAGTAGCGGAACAGCAGCCAGATATTATCTTACTTGATGTCATGATGCCAAAAATGAGTGGTTTTGAGGTTTGTAAGAAGCTAAAGAATGATCCCTTAACGACTTATATTCCAATAATTATGGTAACTGCGCTGCATGACACTCATGATAGAGTGGAAGGAATTAATGCTGGTGCGGATGACTTTCTAACTAAGCCGATAGATGAAACTGCTTTATCTGCAAGAATTAAGTCTCTTGTGCGCTTAAAGATGATAATAGATGAGTTGTGCTTGAGAGGAGAAACTAATGCTGAGATTGGTGGGGTAGCAGAAAGCAGTATTGTGTATTCTAATCAGATTTTTGACGCTAACATACTTGTTGTAGATGAGGACACCTTTCAAGCAGAGCAGATACATAATGTTCTAAAGCAACGCTTCAGATCAATTAAAATACTGCACGATCCAAAAGAAGCATTGAAGGTTGGTATTAAGGATAATTACGACTTGATTATTTCTGACATGCAATTTTCAAAAACTGACGGCTTACGTTTGTGTTCTAAGTTTCGTAGTAAAGTAGAAACACGTTATACACCAATTCTGATCCTTTCTGAAGATTATGATAAAAGCAATTTAGTAAAGGCACTTGATGTAGGTGCTAATGATTATTTAACAGTACCTTTAGATGAGAGTGAATTAATAGCTAGGGTTAATTCGCAAGTGAAACGTAAAAGATATCAAGATGCCTTGAGAATGAATTTATTTAATAATGTGGAGATGTCTATAAAGGATCCATTAACTAACTGTTATAATAGAAGATATTTTGATGCACACTTAAGAAATATTGTTAAGGATTCTGTGGAAAAAGATAGAAGTTTATCTCTTATGATACTTGATATAGATTATTTTAAGATGGTGAATGATAACTTTGGGCATAATGCTGGAGATGAGCTTTTAAAGGAAATACAGAAAAGAATTTCTGAAAATATCAGAGTGACAGATTTACTAGCTAGGTTTGGTGGTGAGGAATTTGTTGTTTTAATGCCAGATACCAATGTATCAGATGCGTATACTATTGCAGAGAGAATACGAAAAATTATTACCAAAGAACCTTTTATACTTGTGGATAAAAATACAACCCATAATGTAACTGTGAGCATTGGAGTTTCAGCAATGCAAAGATCTGACCTTGATGATGTTAAAGAATTTATAGTACGTGCTGACAAATATTTATATAAAGCAAAAAACAGTGGTAGAAATAGGGTGGTTACTGGTTGAAGTTCTTTCAAATAGGTAGTAACTAAGATTCAAATGATAGCATAAAATTTCTCAACTCTGGAAATTTCTCATTTAACTGCAGAAATAGATATTTATTTAAAAAATACCCTGTAATTTTTAGTCCTAGTCTGAATTCTTGATATGAGTAGCTATTTTGTAGGTTGTTATTGTATACATCATGCAACATCTGTGGAAAAGGTAGTAATTTATCTGCATAATAGTCACCTACTTTTTTTGACACTGCTCTACCAGTTTTTGGAGAAATAAATTGTAGATTTTCTTTCACACCTGTTACAGCACATTTTGATAGGTCTAACTTAAATCCAAGTTGCGTAAGAAGCAGAAGCTCTAAGTTAAGATAATGACTTTGCCAAAACTGGCCATTATGTTTTATTACATCGATGAAGTGTCTAAAATTATCATACAACTTGATGTAGGATTCACTTTCTGGAAGCACTTTTTCTAATATAGACGAGAAAGAAGCAATAGCAATGCTTTTTAACCTATCTTGAAAGAAATGATGAAATGAAGATTCAATCAATTCGCACTTTAAAAAACCTAGATTTTCAGGTAGCTTAGCACTCCATTCTACATGTAATAGATTACTTATTTGAAACTTATAATTGCTATTGTTTGTTAACCTAGTTAATCCTCTGCACTTTCCATGATTTTTTGTAAATAGAGAAAGAATTAAATTTTTGTCACCATATTTTTTAACAGCTATAATAACACCTTCATCTTTCCATCTCATTTAGAGTATATTGGCCATATGATATTATAGAGATAATAAAATTAGTGTAGCAAATTTGAGTTTAAGTCAACTGAAATATATTGACTTTATGTGCAATATTAGCTTTAAACCAGTAAAACAAGCTGCTTAACATATGCGCCCTCTCTATTTTAATTATATTCTTCTTTTGTCTCTATGTTGTTTTTTGTTTTTTTCAATGAAAGCCCAAACGGATGATTCGTCAGTTATTCCTATACCACAAAGAAAAAAAGAATTAGTTGAGTTAGTACAACCGAGGCAAATTATTGAAATACAGGAAATTGATGAGGGTATTCCAATTCCCAAAAGAAAAAAGGGTGTAGAAAGAAAACTAAGAGAAGACATCAAAGAGGTGAAAAATGAAATAAGAGATAAGAAAAATGTTGAGAACAAAGATGATGAATTGGCTGTAACAGAAATTATTAATTCTATAAGAGATAAACTGACAGAGTGTTGGAGCATTCCTGAGGGCATAGTTTATAAAGAAAATTTTAGTATAAAAATTAACTTATTATTATCCAGTAAAGGCGAGATCGTTGTAGCCAACGTAGCAGATAGTAGTTCTTATCAAAATAATCCTCTTTTTAGATCAGCAGCAGATAATGCAATGCGTGCAGTGTATAAATGCAGCCCGTTAATTGGCTTACCTGCTGAGCATCATCACATTTGGCGCGAAGTCACGTTAGATTTTATTCTAAATAGGTAAATTTACGTTACCTAAATTAGTTACTTGTGATGAAAAATAAATCAGCAAATTTTCAATCAACAACAGCTAAAGACCTTTCTGCAACGTTGATTTCTCTTATATCTGTAACTTCGTCATTCTGATTAAACGAAATTTGCAGAGACTTACTACTGTACTTCTTTTTTCCCAAGAAGTTAGCTTGTTTAATTTTATATGAGACATAGTACCAAACATTTTCGTCGAACTTTGATACTAATGTTGGCGATCCTAAAGTATGAACCACTTTTTCTCTATCATCACCTACTTTTATTTTGCTCCACAGTTCAACATTAATGCCAGGAACTCCGTGATTATAGATAGTGTGCATGCAGCCTACTGAAAACAGCAAAACAGAAAATGTTAATACCCGCATTTTGTCAATTAATTATTTGAAATCATAATACACTGATAAACTATCTGTTGTCAAATTTCAAAAAAGTTAAATTGACTGATTCTCAATATCATTTAATATAATATTTACTTCAAAATAATTAGGTACCTTATGTCATTGCTAGAAGCAGATCCAATATACAAGCCTTTTAATTATCCTTGGGCATATGATGCATGGTTGCAGCAACAAAGGATACACTGGATACCTGAAGAAGTTCCGCTTGCTGATGATGTGAAAGATTGGAAAACTAAACTTTCGAATGTAGAGAAAAATTTATTGACCCAGATTTTTAGGTTTTTTACTCAAGCAGATATTGAAGTAAATAACTGCTATATGAGGCATTATTCAAATATATTTAAGCCAACAGAAATATGTATGATGCTTGCAAGCTTTTCCAATATGGAGACTATACACATTGCAGCCTATTCATACCTTCTAGATACGATTGGCATGCCAGAAAGTGAATATCAAGCATTCTTAAAATATGATGCTATGAGAAAGAAGTATGAATACATGTTAGAATTTGAGGAAAGTAAAAAGCACGATAAAAAACATGTTGCTAAAACTTTAGCAGTATTTGGTGCCTTTACTGAAGGATTGCAGTTATTTGCATCATTTGCAATTTTGCTCAATTTCCAACGTTTTGGAAAAATGAAAGGCATGGGACAAATAATTGCCTGGTCAGCACGTGACGAAACCTTGCATACTAACTCAATTATCAATTTATTCAGTACTTTTATTAAAGAGAATAATGAAATTTGGAGTGATGAATTTAAAGAGGAATTATATTCAGCATGTCGCACTATTGTTGAACTCGAAGATGAATTCATAAATCTTGCTTTTGACTTAGGGGATATTGAAGGACTATCTGCAAAAGAAGTGCGTAATTATATACGCTACATAGCAAATAGAAGATTGACGCAATTGGGTCTAGAGCCTATATATGATATTAATGATAACCCTCTTCCGTGGCTTGATGAAATACTAAATGGTGTGGAGCATACGAATTTCTTTGAAAATAGAGTAACAGAATATAGTCGTGCAGCGACTCAAGGTACATGGGAAGAGGCTTTTGCTAAAAACAATATAAAAAGTAAAGAGCAGTAATTTCAACGAAGGTTATGAATAAATTACAAATATATACCTTTATTGATATAAATTCACAGTGATTCTTGAACTTCTTCAGAACTTTTTCTCTCGCTTCTTTCCTGATTGATAGAACATCTACCGCTTTTGACGTTTTTAAATCGCGAAACTTCTCTTTTACTACTCTGACAAAGTATTTTTCTGCTTCTCTCTGGCCTCTACTTGCATAGATTTTTTTTGCTTTGTGCGGATTAAAGGGCTCTGAAAAATAGGTACTATGTTCCGGAGGAACAGAAGTGCCATTTTTAAACCATCTTACTTCCTTGTTTTTTAAAACTTGTAGTAGTTCACTGCCAGTAAGACGCGTTTCATCGTCGAAAATTCGAGTCGGAAATTTGCGCTCAATTGACTTTCCTCGCGCCTTTATTCGCCTTCTAGAGCCTATTTGCGCCTGCACATGCTTGCTGCTTACGTTAACTATGTGAAGGCTTCCTCGTATGCTGAAGTTGTGATAGATGCGATGATACGAAGTCAAGCTTTTTTTTGCTTGACTCTTTTTTTCGTTTTGGTACTCTTTATTTTGATCTCTTGTAGGGCTTTGATGTCCTTTCATAGGGTTCTAGTACTGAAAAGTTGGCGCTTGCAGTCTACTAAAAAATCAAATGCGTGTAAAGGGCAGAAATGCCCTTTACATATTTTCACTTAAAATATAATATCTATCGAGGTTGCTATAATAGCATAGCTTTATTCTATATAAAGCATATACCTTTTATTGTTTGATCTACAAATCCTTTATTGAAAATTTTAGGAAAATGTTGTATAATTATTGATAAACTTTGGTAGAACTTATGGCAGATTCAGGAATCAACGTAACTTTCAATAGTGAAATTTCAGAGTGTCTTGCTGGGCTGGCTAAAATAAGAAACAAGCCTGTTAAGAAGCTAGTAGAGGAGCTGATGCAAGAAGCAATTGAAAATGAGGAAGATAAAATACTAATTGAACGTGCTGCTGAACTTAATGTTCCAGGTGCAGAGACAGTTGATCTAAAAGACGTCAAGTGGGACTAAAGCGCTATAAGATTAAGTTTCTGAAAAATGTTAGTAAAAAGGATTTACCAGCTCTTCCAAAAACAATAAAGTTAAGAGTTGAAGAAATAGTAAAAGAGCGCCTTACAGTTAACCCAATTGATCTTGGTGAATCGTTGCGTTACAAACTCAAAGGACACAGAAGACTGAGAACTGGTGATTATCGTATTATGTATCATGTAAATGCTGCAAAATACGAAGTAACCATTGTTTCAATAAAACACAGGAAAGACATTTACGAATCCTAGATTAATATTCTGCCAGTATTAACTTGATAAGGAACTGTAACTTTGCCAGTTGATCCACTTCTATTCTTTGCAATGTTTATCTCCAGTTCGTTATTAGAGCCTATTTTATAGTAGCTGTCTCTGTAAAGCAGTAAAACTATGTCAGCATCTTGTTCGATGCTCCCTGACTCTCTTAGGTCTGCTAGTTGCGGTCTTTTGTTTTGTCTTTCTTCTACTCTGCGACTAATTTGTGATAGTGCGACAACAGGAACTTCAAAATCCTTGGCGATGTTCTTTAGAGTTCTACTGATTTCTGTTACCTCAAGCGTTCTGTTCTCTGTTCTTCCTGATCCTCTCAGTAACTGCAGGTAGTCAATGTATATGCATTTTATGCTGTATTGCTTATCAATTGATGCGATCTTTTTTCTTAGAACATTTAAATCCATACTTCCTGAACTATCGACAAGGAGATTTAAGAAAGCGAGCTCACTTAATCCTTGGTACAGAAGCTCCATATTCTTGTTTTTAATGATAGTGTTGACTGTCTCATTGACTTTGATGCTGATTATCCTGTTGATGAGTTGATTGGCTGACAATGACCTTACCCAGAAAAAGTAGACAGAAAGTTAAGACGTTTTTGAAGTAAAATAAAACGTTTTTTCAAAGAGGTGTGGTATGACAAAAAGAAAAGAATATACAGCAGAATTCAAAATTGAAGCTATAAGACTAGTAAAAGAAACAGGTCAATCATCAGCAAAAATAGCAAGAGATTTGGGTATTAGCGGTAAGCAGATGGGTAAAAACATACAATGATAGAATGTCTGGAGTAGATGCGTTTCCAGGAAAGGGGAAAGTAGCTCATTGTGACAAAGAAAAGTTTGATTTAAAGAAAGAGCTGGCAAGAGTAACGAGGGAAAGAGACATTTTAAAAAAAGCCCTGGGATATTTTGCAAACCAAAAAGAGTAAAATATTCTTTTATAAAAGAACATGAAAACTGCTATAAAATACGGGAATTATGCAGATTTTTGAACGTATCTGCTTGTGGTTATTATAAATGGATTACTAAGGAAAAAAACAACAAAAAATCAATAAGAGAAGAGCTCATACAAGATATTCAGAAGGTATATCGATCATCACAATGCAGATACGGAGCTCCTAAAATTCACGCTGAATTAAAGGCTTTAGGTAAAAATTATAACATCAAAACAGTGCAAAATATTATGCAGAAAAATGGCATTCAAGCTAAGCTTAGACGAAAGTTTAAAAGTAAAAAACCACAAATAGACAATAGAGTTATAACTCCTAACATATTAAATCAGAATTTCATCGCTGATCAACCTAACAAGATATGGGTAACTGATATTACGTACATAAAAACTAATGAAGGATGGTTATATTTGGCAGCAATAATAGATTTATATTCACGCATGGTGATTGGGTGGTCAATGAGTAATGCAGTAAATAGGCAATTAGTTATAGATGCGTTATTCATGGCTATTGGTAGGCGCAAATCTCCTAAAAATCTACTATTTCATAGCGATCAAGGATCGCAATACACCTCTAAAAATTATCAATTTTTACTAAGTACAAAAAATATTACTTCTAGTATGAGTCACAAAGGTTGTTGTTATGATAATGCTGTTTCAGAGAGCTTTTTTAGTTCACTTAAGAGAGAGTTACTCATTGATACTTCACAACACTCTGCACAACAAGCTAAAACCGCAATATTTGAATATATAGAAATTTTTTATAATAAACAGCGTAGACATTCTACTATTAACTATTGCATTCCTGAGCTTTTTGATTCATCATTCTCATAGCAAAAACGTCTTAACTTTCTGTCTACTTTTTCTGGGTAAGGTCANAAAATTTCTATATATTCAAATATTGCGGTTTTAGCTTGTTGTGCAGAGTGTTGTGAAGTATCAATGAGTAACTCTCTCTTAAGTGAACTAAAAAAGCTCTCTGAAACAGCATTATCATAACAACAACCTTTGTGACTCATACTAGAAGTAATATTTTTTGTACTTAGTAAAAATTGATAATTTTTAGAGGTGTATTGCGATCCTTGATCGCTATGAAATAGTAGATTTTTAGGAGATTTGCGCCTACCAATAGCCATGAATAACGCATCTATAACTAATTGCCTATTTACTGCATTACTCATTGACCACCCAATCACCATGCGTGAATATAAATCTATTATTGCTGCCAAATATAACCATCCTTCATTAGTTTTTATGTACGTAATATCAGTTACCCATATCTTGTTAGGTTGATCAGCGATGAAATTCTGATTTAATATGTTAGGAGTTATAACTCTATTGTCTATTTGTGGTTTTTTACTTTTAAACTTTCGTCTAAGCTTAGCTTGAATGCCATTTTTCTGCATAATATTTTGCACTGTTTTGATGTTATAATTTTTACCTAAAGCCTTTAATTCAGCGTGAATTTTAGGAGCTCCGTATCTGCATTGTGATGATCGATATACCTTCTGAATATCTTGTATGAGCTCTTCTCTTATTGATTTTTTGTTGTTTTTTTCCTTAGTAATCCATTTATAATAACCACAAGCAGATACGTTCAAAAATCTGCATAATTCCCGTATTTTATAGCAGTTTTCATGTTCTTTTATAAAAGAATATTTTACTCTTTTTGGTTTGCAAAATATCCCAGGGCTTTTTTTAAAATGTCTCTTTCCCTCGTTACTCTTGCCAGCTCTTTCTTTAAATCAAACTTTTCTTTGTCACAATGAGCTACTTTCCCCTTTCCTGGAAACGCATCTACTCCAGACATTCTATCATTGTATGTTTTTACCCATCTGCTTACCGCTAATACCCAAATCTCTTGCTATTTTTGCTGATGATTGACCTGTTTCTTTTACTAGTCTTATAGCTTCAATTTTGAATTCTGCTGTATATTCTTTTCTTTTTGTCATACCACACCTCTTTGAAAAAACGTTTTATTTTACTTCAAAAACGTCTTAACTTTCTGTCTACTTTTTCTGGGTAAGGTCAGTAATAGTCGTAAGTTTTGTCATTGATATTAGGAATGTGGAATATCGTTGTTCCCTTATCGTTAATATCACTCGCAATCATGTCTGCGAGCTCTTCCACAGTTGTACTTTTTGTTGCTTTGATTTCTCTAAATTCCCTAGCAGTGACATCAGATGGTGGTTTTCCACTACCGTCAACACTCCACCAGATTAAAGTGTCAAAACCTTTACCAGTGTTAGCCTCTCTTTTAAGACCGATATAGTCTCCTGCTTTCACTTCTTTAAATTTGATCACATAGAGGCACCTTTGCGTAAACAGCGCCTTATGCTGCATAGCATAGGTTATCACTGAGTTTTTTTCAGCAAACAGCACATTCGGTTTTCCTGGTATTCTTTTCTCAGTTGCTGATTGTTTGTAAATAATATAATTATTCCACGTTTTTATTGGTATAATCATATTCTTATTTTCCTGAGTAGTATAAATTCTAGTAGAATAAGCATCACTAGAAGAACTACTATAAATATCTGTGAAACCTACTAAAGACATTGAATTCACATACCATGGTGAAAATAGGAAATAGTTTTGAGAAGTGCAATAATTAGTAGCATTAGAACTTTCTTGCAAAAAAGTGGAACTATCTTGCGGTATAACTAAAGGAAAACCAATATTATAAACTCTACTACTAAAATTAACTGGAGTAAAAAATCCAGATAAACCAGAAGGATACTCAGGCTCTTGATAATTAAGATTTACTGTTAAATAAAAAAAATTTTCTTTGACAGAATAATGTGCTTTAGTCTGCTTAACTACTTTATCAATGCCTTTTTTATATGATACACTTTCAGTTGGAGTATACCGAAATCTATTTAAGTCATTTTGAACCTTAAAATAACCCGGAAAATCAAGATTAGAATCCGCAAAACCTACTTTTCCTAGGCCATTATTAGTCATTCGAGTGTCAATACTTAAATAATCAGCAGTAATATCAAAACAGTGACAACAAGTAGTGAGATCCATGCTACTTGCTGCTGCAACATACTGAAAGTCATAGTTAACATCTGAATTAGCATGAAACGTAGTTTCTAGCCACAGATGACCTATATCGTTACCTTCAGGCTTCCTACTTACTACTCCATCTCCATCAAAAGCAACTTTAACTTTATTGTTTAGAGCGAACCTTTTAATGTACTCACTGGATATCGCATTGAACCAATTTGGTACATCTTTGGTTTGCAGCATATCAAAGTTCACTGGCGCATGATCTAGTTTTTCATATAGCCTTTTGTATTCAATGCCGAGCGGACTAATGTCAGTTGAATCAAGAGTGCGACCATCGCACTTGAGTAGATTTATTTTTCCCTCATCAACTTTTGCTCCTTTTGGATAGGAAACTAGTTCGCCGATATTATCGACAAACTTAAGACCATCAATTGCAAAAACTAGCTCATTGTAATTGTTATCAATGCTATATTTGTTTGCTTTAAATGATGAAAATAATAATTTAGATTTTGCAAAATCAGAATTTTGTGTGGGATATTTAAAATCAACAACCGAAATTGGTGCAGAAGTTTCCGCGCAATAAAAATTTGTTGCTTTAAAATTAAATGTCCGATTCGTTGGTAATAGAAATTTCAACGTCAAACTTTGATCATCACCAATATCTGCAGGTATGACAAAGTCAATTAAACCTAAACTAGATGAGTAAACCTGTGGACTATCAGAATCAATTAAAAACTCATCTATTACATGAGCTTTCGGCGGTGTTGAAGATTTTGCACCAAAATCACGAATTGCTAGTAATTTAATAACTATATCATCACCACCCCTCCAAGCATAAAACTTTAGCTTAAATGTTCCGGAAATTGCATTCCACAAAGCATTAGAATGTTTAAATACTACAGCTTTCTCCAGAGGCGGATTTTTCTCATTAGCTTTTTCACAAATAACATTTAAATAAAAACGAGGATTGCCTTCATTGATTCTTTCAGCTTCAGTAACGTCTTTAATGAAAACCCTATCAACATCAGTTCTATCCTGCATAGCAAATGAATCAGCATAAATCCTTACAAACTGCCATGAAAGTCCAGCAATTGGCACCTGTGAAAACAAAGGTGAAACATAGCCTGGTCCCTGCCCCCTATCATCAATCTGCAGACCAATATTAAACTGCCCATCGATAAACAAATTATCAGATATTACAGCGCTAGTTGGATCAGCGCTGCGCTGCTCCTGAAAGTAAGGTAGGTCAGTAAAAACAATCTCAGGAGCCGCAGCATTGCCGTAACAGCACTTCAGCTCTACGATGTAACGATCTTCAGGGTCATCTACGTCAACAAAATAGTAGAGTTTATGGGGCAATGCACCGTTTTCATCAAGTTGCAGAGGATTTGGTGCTGGTACGACATTTCCTTCTTGGTTTTTGTAATAGGCATTACGAAGAGTTGTTGGACTCTTCTTGTCATAGAAATACATCCAGTAGCCAGCGGCTGGCATACCATCCCTATTCCTAATAATGTCTTGCAATACTATACTTAGTATTAACTTTTGTGTCATTTCTCCCTAACATCAGCAAAAGCCAATGATGGTATATATCCAACCTACCATAATCTGTCAACATAATTCTTTATTGAAAATTTCATGAAAATGTTGTATAATTGTGCAGTAGTAGAACTTGGTAAAACCTATGGCAAACGCTAATTTAGCTTTCAGTAAAGAAACTTTACAGCATCTTGCTGAATTATCTGAACTTACTAAGCAACCTGCTCAAGCATTAGCAGAAAAACTACTGAGAGAAGCAATAGAGCTTGAAATTGAAGACTTTTTAGTGTCTAAAATTTCTGATGAGCGTGATGTCGAAGGTGCAGAAATGATTAAAAGTGAGGATGTAGATTGGGATACACTATTATCTTCGTAGGAAAAGTTATTAGAAAAGACCTTCCTGACCTTCCAAAAACAATAAGATTGAGGGTCGTAAATGCGATAAATGAAAGACTTACAGTTGATCCAATAAACCTCGGTGAACCATTGCACCACAGCTTAAAAGGACGTAGAAGGTTAAGAGTTGGTGAGTACCGTGTGATTTACAGAGTAAATCAATTAGAACAAATAGTGACCATCACAGAGATAGGACATAGATGTGATATTTATAAAAAGTAAATATAAACATTAAATATACATTATACAGCCCTCCTTCCTGATCCATTCTTCACCTTAGGTGGCTTTGCTCAGCTCAAAAAAAACCATTTTTTTGGGTACCCCCCACTATAAGTTATATTATATATATATAATATAATATAACTTATTGGGAGAGGCGACGAAAACAAGATATTGAGTTTGAGGAGCCTCCGGTTTAAGGTGAAGAATGGATCAGGAAGGAGGGCTGTATAATGTAATATACTATGCTTATGGGAAGGTTCTAACTTTTATAGATGTATTCTCTATGCTCTATCGCAGTAATTATTACTGTACGTTCTAATTTACTTATTCTATAAACTAAACGATAATCACCAGATCGTATTCTACGATGTCCTTTAAACTCACCAAGTAAAGGATCACCTGCCTTTTCGGGAGAAAGTGTAAGACGCTCTTTTACGATTTCTTTTATCCTTGACCATATTGTCTTTGGAAGGTTAGGAATGTCTTTGTGGACTACATTTTCTTCATAGCAGATTAAAACCAAGTGATTATATTAATACTGATATATTAATATATTAATTTTTAAGGAGAATGTTATGTTTGAAAATCTTACAAGGTTTAAAGATGTTAAGTTCAATGCTCCAGAGGAGTCAGATGATCAATCAACACAATATGGAGTTAATCCAAATTATGATTGTCACAGAAAATGTGAAGCAAATCACTCTCACTGGATTCCTCGGGGAATGTGCAAAGGTGGATGTGATAGGCTTTATGGAGCTCCTGAACATACTCCACAAGAGTCAGCATCTACTATCATAAGTAATACATTACAAAATATAGGAGATAGTTTCCATATCCTTGCAGATTCAGTGTCTGTTCTGTAGTAGATACAGGTTAAAAAGTGTGAGGCTATATTTTTCAAAAAAGAATTGTATTGACAGATTATGGTAGGTTGAGTATATACCAGCATTAGCTTTTGCTGAGGTTAGGGAGAAATGACACAGAAGTTAATACTAAGTATAGTATTGCAGGACATTATTAGGAATAGGGATGGTATGCCAGCAGCTGGCTACTGGATGTATTTCTATGACAAAAAGAGTCCTACAACTCTTCGTCATGCCTATTACAAAAATAAAGAAGGAAACGTCGTACTAGCACCAAATCCTCTGCAACTTGATGAAAACGGTGCATTGCCCCATAAAATCTACTACTTTGTTGACGTAGACGACCTCAAAGATCGTTACATTGCAGAGCTAAAGTGCTGTTACGGCAATGCTGCTGCTCCTGAGCTTGTTTTTACTGACTTACCTTATTTTCAGGAGAAGCAGAGAGCTGATCCAACTAGCGCTATAATATCTGACAATTTGTTTGTCGATGGGTAAGGTCACTTCCTACGGCAGGTCAATAAATGATCGCTGGTTAGCTATCAATCAGATGCTGGGTGGGCTTGGTCAGGGTATAGGGAGGAATTTGGTTTAACATATCAGTATTAATACTGATATGTTAAAATTATATTAAATTTTTAAGGAGAATATTATGGCGTATCATTCAGATAATCAATTACAAAGAGGTTTTGTTTCTGGAAATATAGTTGAATGGATGAAAGGAAGAAGAGCTCCAGAGAAGTCAGATGATCAGTCAATACAGCCTGAGCCGACAATACAGCATACATACGATGATTGTATGAAAATATGTCTAAGAGGGGGAAAAGATAAAGATTTTGCGTCAGTGTCAATTTGCAAAATTGGATGTGGTTTAACTAATTCAGATACCTTTCAACATCATTTACCACAACCAACATTTAGTGAAAAATTAACAAATATTGCAAACAATCTTCTTGTTGAGAGCGAACAATTATCGTCTATGGCAGATTCTTTAGAGCCAATGGTTATTTAATCACAATAAAAAAGAAGATATTTCAGGTACCAATACCTAGAGTATTGGTACCTATACCTATATTAAGATTAATATTTTCTATTAAAAAATTAAAAGTGTTAAATCAAGAATATACTATAAAAACTATAATATATCCTTTTATATATTGTTTCTAACAAAATTGTGAATAACTTTTCTTAAAAGAAAGAAAAATAAAAGGATTTTATTCTACTATTTTTTAAGTAAGAGTAATTTTCTAATACTAAAACTAATATAATCGTCGCACTTTTCGTTGGTTTTTTCAATTAAGCATGATGGAGGTCACTTTTGGAGGAAAACGCTACCATTTTTAGTTTCTATCCAGGTGGTCCAACCCCTTTGCACAGTTTGTCGTAATCCTTCAGAACATCAAACGGGTTTTCTCTGATAAGAGCAAGTAAGGGCTACTTGCATGAAATGAAAAGGAGCACCGAGCAGATCACTTCTTCACAAAGATCTTATCAGCAACACGCATATCAATTATGCTCCAATTGCTAAAAGTAAAGTCGGTTGTATTTTGCAAGTGGCTTAAATAATCCCATGCGCTATAAGGATTATCCTCAGGCAATTTTACTATGGAACTGTCATCGAGTACGATATTCCATCTTCTATTTCCTACATAAATACAAGAAGAAATATGATCACTTAATTGAGTTTCTCTCTCTAGTATATCTTTAATGAATTTTAGGTTTGATAACGAATTTTGTCCTTTGATTACAACGAGGTTATCTATCGGGTAGTCATTTACGATCACCTTACCTTCAGAGTCAATTACTGAAGTTCTTTTATCATCTTTCCAGAGAGCAAAAGGTGTATGTTCATCTATATCAATTTGTAAGGTATTGGGCAAAATCCTGTAAATTCTTACATATTTTATCCATTTGCTTACAGATTGTATATTATCTGTTAGTTTTGAGAGGGATATGTACATAATAGGTTGCGTTCTGTCTACTAAACTTAGAATGTCCTGTTCATTTGTAAATTTGTTTCCAGTAACGGTTACTTTGTCGATTAAAAATCCATTGCTAAGTAATAAGCTCGATAAGCGATCGTTACACCAAGTAAAGTAGTAATTGAATCGATTTGTTATTTTATCAAGTGAACTATAAAGTACTAGTGTAAGGAAAAGTGCAGTGATAATAACCAAGGCACACTTACGCAAAAAACTCCTTTGGCTTCTAGTAACATTGTTCAACATCAGCTTGATCTCTAATACTCCGGTGGTGTAAACTGTCTTCGACAATAATTTTGACTAATTCATTAAAATCAATTCCTTTTGTCAATTTTGCAATTTCTGGTACTAACGATAATTCAGTAAAGCCAGGATGTGTATTAATCTCAAGCATTTTTAAAGTGTTATTTTGGGGATTATAACGGAAGTCTGAGCGGGAAACAGTTTTGCATCCTAAAAATTGATGAACTTTTAGTGCATGTTCCAAGGTCATTCTATATATGTTGTCAGGAATTTTAGCAGGAAATATATGTTCTGCAAATCCATCTGTATACTTTGCTTCATAATCATAGAATTTATTTTTTGGTCGTATTTCCATAGTGCCAATTGCTTCATTCAGCAACACAGCAGTATGTAACTCTATACCCGGTATGTATTCTTCTATTATCATCTTTTCCATTATAGTAGAACTGTTATCTTTGAGCTCTAAGTAATCCTCATGTGAGAAAGTCATGTGTACTCCAATGCTTGAGCCTTCGTTAATCGGTTTTAAGACGTACGGATAATCAATTTTAATATTATTTTTTAGCAGATCTTCTCGACTAATTACATAACCTTTTGGAGTGTCGATACTAAGGGATCGAAATATATGCTTTGACATCACTTTATTCATAGCAACAGCCGAAGCCATAACTCCGGAGTGTGTATATTTTATACCTAAGATTTCCAATAAACCTTGAATACAACCATCTTCACCATAAGGTCCATGTAGAGCAATAAAAGCAAGGCCCGGATTAATTTTTCTAAGCTTTTCAGTAATGTTGCTATCAACATCTATTTCTATTGCATTATATGAAAGGCTATCAAGTGCCTTCTTTACTGCTTTTCCGCTCATAAGCGACACTTCTCTCTCACAAGAAAACCCACCACTTAAAATTGCTATAGTTGGAACCATAAGAATTCTATGTTTTACTATATAGCATATATAATGGTTACATTAAGCTTATTAAATACCTACTTTGGCTAACTATAAGACCTTCTTACTTTCTTCAAGCACTTTTTTTATCCACTTCAAATAGCGTGCTCGGCAACGGTACTGGCATGTTTGCTGTACCTTTATACTGTTCACAGACAAGCTTTTCTAAATCCTCAGCAGATTGTTCTTTTGCTTCTTCTTTTTTCACTACTCCACTAGTTACTAAATCAATTAAGGCTGTATTGTGTATTATCATTCGATTATTTAGCTCAAATATCTTTTTTGTATCAAGTGAAGAGTTTTTAATTAAGGCAGATAGTGCATGCATATATTTGTCTATATCAGAAAGACTTTTGCTTGTATCATAGTTGCTAACTAACATATATTCCTTCAAACGCTCAATTTCTTCTGGAGTAAACTTGTAAACTTCATCAAGTTTCCTTATTAAAGATATAGTAAGTATTCTACTTAGAACTCTCAATTCTCTAATAAATTGTATTCCTTCTCCTTCAGGATAAGACATTTCTTCTTTTTTATATTTCTTAAATAATTCTTGATCATAAGACTTTCTGAAATCTGACATCATTGCTAATGCTAACTCTTGTGAACCTAGCTTAAAAACTTCGTTGAAGCTGTTTGCGTTGGCATCTTGTGCACCGCCTGCAGTAATTCCACAACTATAAGAAATCTTTTCAGATAAGCTATGATACTCTTTTATCATCTCTTTCAGCAATATTTTAATATCATCTTCGGTTAACTCTACTGTTGATAATAGATCACATGTTTTTTCAAGATCACCATTCACTTGAAAAAGTAACCCTTCAATCTTTTTAATGGTTTCTCTTTTGTTTATACTCACAACTTACCCCCAAGATTTGATGCTAATAGCTAATTTTATAATCAAATATTTCAGAAGTCAATAAGCCTTTTTCCTTAATCCTTAAGTTAATCGATACTAATTTATCAGCATAACAACTTAGGTAACGCAACTATTTTCAGCAACCAAAAACAACAACCCTGAAATACAAAAAGTTTCTTTTCCTTCAGTAGCATTATTCTAAATTTTCATCAAAATAAGTTGTTTTATCCTTTTTTTCCTTATACTCTTCTGCAGTATAGAGAGGTTGTTTTTTAGCTGTGATATTTGGCCATTTTTGTGAGTATTCTACGTTTATGTTGTAAAATGACTTGAAAGTTTTTTGTTCGCTGCTCAGCAACTCTTCATCTAGTTCTAAAATATCTTTTATGGAATCATCAGTTACAATTGCATCCACCGGACACTCAGGTATGCACACTCCGCAATCAATACATTCATCTGGGTTAATCACGAGCATGTTTTTACCTTCATAGAAGCAGTCAACGGGACATACTTCCACACAGTCCGTATATTTACATTTTATGCATTTATCTGTAACAAAATGCGTCATAAAACACTGTATATTTGTATTATCTTGGGTACACTAAATTAATAAGAAATTCAAGCATTTTATGAAGATAAATAAATTGAATAACGAAGAATTAGAAATATGGCTGAGCTTGGCTAGAACTGTGGGACCAGTAAAGTTCTTTAGTATACTGAGAGCATGTGGGTCGCTAGATGAAGTGCTTAAATATCTTAATAAGTTGACTAGCAAGGATTATGGAATTCAAAATGCACGAGAAGAAATTAAGAATGCAGAAAAAATTGGAGCCAAAATAATACCAGCATGTGATCCAGATTACCCTGACATTTTAAGGAATATCTCTGGTTGTCCTCCTGTAATAACTACACTTGGTGATGTATCATTATTAAGTTGTGAGATAATTGCAATAATCGGTGGACGTAATTCTTCAATGAATGGAAGGAATTTTGCCAATAAGTTGGCACTTGATTTAAGCGAGGCTGGTTTTATTATCGTTTCTGGACTTGCAAGGGGAATCGACACTGCAGCAAACAGTGTAATATACAAAAATCATCCCACTATTGCTGTTACAGCAAGCGGAATTGATGTGGTGTATCCAAAAGATAATTTTGATCTATACAAAAAAATCACTGGGAACGGTGGTTTAGTAATTACTGAGCTTTCATTTGCTACTAAACCAAAGCCTCAGTATTTTCCTCAAAGGAATCGAATTATATCTGGCCTGTCACTTGGTGTTGTGGTAATTGAAGCATCGAAACGTTCTGGCTCTCTAATAACAGCAGATTTTGCTTTAAATCAAGGAAGAGAGGTGTTTGCAGTTTCTGGATTCCCTTTAGATTTACGCTGTAGTGGTAGTAATTATTTAATTAAGAACGGTGCTAAACTTGTTGAATCCGCTGATGATATAGTAGAGAGCGTGAGATTTAGTTTACCTCTTCAGCAAAAAAGTCTATTTGATAACGTTGCTGACCAAAAACAAGAAAAATTACAACAGGCAAAATCTGTTATAGTTGATCATATTAACTCTGTACCTGTTGATATAGATGAACTTATATTAGCAAGCGGACTTTCTGCCGACATAGCTCTAATGGCTCTTTTAGAACTAGAGTTGGAAAACAAAATAGAGCGTTCACCGGGGAATAAGGTGTCAATAGTTTTTTAAGTTTCTTTTATTATAGTGAAATTTTAAACAACTCTAAAGAAATTAGAAACAACTCTAAAATTATTTAATATCAACAATTGATTACCATGACTAAGGCAGAAAATATAGTAAGATTTGTGAATCTTATAAATAAAAGTAATTTGTGTGAAGCTAGTTATAAATATTATTACCTCCTTATAGACAATGCAATTAGTAATAGTGCGCATTCTTGGTCTAGTTTTTATGATGATGGACATTTCTTAAAAGCAGTTGAAGTCATTTTACGCTCTTCCATAAAAGATGATTCGAAGTATGTTAGCATTACTAGTCTGATATTGTGTTTGAAAAATAAAGATGTAAATAATAATCTACAGAATAAATCAAATATTGTGCTGTATGCAATGTTAATTAATCATGGAGTTATTCGTACGTATCTTACAAGGGAAATACTTAGTGTACCATGTCTTAAAAGACCAAATGATAAGAGAAGTGATGTAAAAATGTCTGATTACTTATTGGATGATCAAGTAATCAGGGAAGATGTATTATGGTTGAAACACAAAGACCTGGGGAGATTTAAAGAGCTTTGTGGCAACATTAACAAAATGCAAGATAAAGAAACTAAGGAAACATTTGAAAATTACCTAAATCAAATAAATTCTGAAGAGAGACTCAATGCACTGAAGTATACTGCTGGTGCATTGGCCTCTATTTGTGTTGTTACAGGAATCATTGTTGCTATTGTAAAAAAAAGTGCAGTTGTTGGCGTTGTTGCAGCTATAGCAGGTATGCTTAGTGTACGTCTATTGTGTAGTAATAAGCTGGAATGTGTAAACGTTACGCATACAAATAAAGAATGTGCAACCCGCAATTCAAATTTTTTTTGTTAGTCTATTATTCTTTTTATAGCTAAATTAGCTTAGGTTTACTGACGATTTGAAAAACGATAAATTTTTCATTCCGCTACGCGTTAGCGGGATCTATGCTGCGCGCGGTGTGACGTGTTAGCTATAGGTGCCTTTGCAAGAGTATTTTATGTCATTTTACTAGATGTTTGTACACTTGACACTGAAATGATGTCATTTGTTATAGGATTCTTAGTTGCTGATTTTAGAATTAATAAGAGAAAACTTTTTTTCAACTTGTTGTGTAATTTTATAAAAGTGGTCAAAATCTAAGCTTGCACTGCCAATTAAAACTCCTGATAAATTTGGAATACTGAGCAAATTTTCTATATTTTCTGAACTGACTGAACCACCATATATAATGTGTTTTTTACCAGTGCACAATTTTATTACCTCTATCACCTCAGAAATTGCATCGTTGCTAGGCACATACCCTGTGCCTATTGCCCATATTGGCTCATATGCTACAGTATATTCACCTTGTGTTGGCAAACGGTTTTTGCATTGATATTCTATTACTTCTTTTGTTTTTTTATTTTTATAATCTTCTGAGTTTTCACCTACACAGATGATTGGGTGTAATACTGATTCTATTGCTGTTTTCGATTTGAGTTTTATTTCACTATCTTTTTCATGAGCCCTTTCAGAATGTCCAATTATTACGTAACTACATCCTAGTTCCTTCAACATTCCTGCACTAATTTCACCTGTGTAAGAACCGAACTCTTTATGATGGCAATTCTGTCCTCCTATTTTAATATTATCGTTCAACTCTATATTGCTTGGAAATGATGTAAAAGGAGGGCAAATTACTAATTTAGAGGTAATCTCGTTGCTCTTGTTGTTAAGTTTGCCTATAAAGTTAACAAATGAAGAACGTGTTCCATTCATTTTCCAATTTGCTACTATTAAAAAAGACATCAACTTTACTTGTATGGGTAAGAGTGCCGGCTGTCGGACTTGAACTGACAACCTACTGATTACAAGTCAGTTGCTCTACCAATTGAGCTAAGCCGGCATTAAATACACTGACAATATACAATTATTGATGAATTTTCGTCAACTAATTTTTAAAATACTGCATACTAAGATCATATGAAAAAATTTTTACTGAAGCCAAAAAAGAGTCTAGGGCAAAATTTTATTTTATCAAATGAGATAATAAAAAGAATAGTTGCCTTAGCTGGTAGCCTGAAAGATTTTAATGTTATTGAAATTGGTCCTGGGTATGGTGCGTTAACAAGAGAAATATTGGCATATAATCCAAAGTTTCTACTTTCTATAGAAAAAGATAGTAGTTTAGTGAAACATCACGAACAATTGCTAAATGAGCATCAGGGAAAATATAGAATTATAGAAGCAGATGCACTTAATGTTGTAGAAAAAGAGCTGGTAGAATGTCCAGTCAAAGTCATTGCTAACTTGCCTTACAATATCTCAGTAGCGTTATTTTTAAAGTGGTTAAATAATATAAAATTTTTTACGAATTTGACGTTAATGTTCCAAAAGGAGGTAGCAGAGCGTATTACAGCAGAACCTAATTCTAAAGATTATGGTTCCCTATCAGTGCTAAGCCAGTTACTATGCGACATAAAAAAGGAATTTGATATTGAACCTAAGGAGTTTTTTCCAAGACCAAAAGTATATTCTTCAGTAATTACAGTAAAACCTTTACCCACTCCAAGATTTGCAGTAAATTTGGAAACCTTAACAAAGATAACACGTGCTGTGTTCGCTCAAAGAAGAAAGATGCTGAGAAATAGCTTGCAAAGTATAACTAGTGATGTCTCAACTATTCTTGAGAATGCTAAACTGAGTGGAGACGAACGTCCAGAAAGCTTAACTATTGAGCAGTTCTGTTTGCTAGCAAATAATGTAATTATGCGATAAATATATTAGGAGCTACATCCCTCTTCTATCCTATTTTGATCTAAAAATAGCTGGAGCCAGGCTAATTTTGCAAAAGTTCTATTGCAATTTCATTAATTGGCGTATAAGCTTTAAATAAAGCATATGAAAAAAATGGAAGCTTGTTATTCGTTTGACGATGTACTTCTCTTACCGGCCTATTCTGATGTATTGCCTCGTGATGCAGACACAAGAACTTATCTAACAAATAATATAGAACTAAATATCCCTCTCATATCCTCTGCAATGGACACTGTCACTGAATCAGGTTTTGCAATAGCTATTGCCCAACATGGTGGAATAGGTTGCATACATAAGAATTTATCAATAGATGAACAAGTGTTAGAAGTAAGAAGGGTGAAAAAATATGAAAGCTGGATCGTGTATAACCCAATTACAATTTCCCCAGATAAAACAGTTGCAGAAGCAGTTTCATTAATGAGAGAGTATAATTATTCCGGCATTCCTGTAGTTGATCAACGCAAGTTAGTGGGAATTTTAACTAATCGAGATGTGAGGTTTATTGAAGACCAGAACATGAATATAAAGGTTTCCGAGGTAATGACAAAAGATAAGTTAGTAACAGTTCGAGAGCAGGCAGTAAACAGCGCCTCAGCAATGAAATTGTTGCATGCAAATAGAATAGAGAAGCTTTTGGTTGTTGATGAAAATTCTTGTTGCATAGGTCTAATCACAGTTAAAGACATCGAAAAATACAATAGATATCCAAATTCATGTAAAGACAGTAAAGGTCGACTCAGAGTTGCCGCTGCAATTGGTACTGGTAAAAAAGACGGTATAGAAAGATGTGAAGCTTTGATCGAAGAAGAAGTTGATGTGGTTATTGTAGATACCGCTCACGGTCATTCCCAGAACGTTATCAGCACTATTAAGGAAATAAAAAAGATGTATCCGAATACTCAATTAATCGGTGGAAATATCACAACAAAAGAGGCTGCTGAAGCGTTGATTGATGCTGGTGTTGATACAGTGAAAGTTGGAATAGGGCCAGGATCAATTTGTACTACCAGAATAGTTACAGGCGTTGGTATGCCACAATTCTCTGCGATCAAGAATATTGCAGAGGTTTGTAAAACAAAAAACGTCAGACTAATTGCTGATGGTGGAATAAAATATTCGGGAGATGTTGCAAAAGCTATTGCAGCTGGTGCTGATACTGTGATGATAGGTTCAATCTTTGCTGGTACTGAGGAAAGCCCAGGTGAGATTATCATGTATAAGGGTAGAGCATATAAAGAATATCGAGGAATGGGATCTATTAGTGCAATGAAACGAGGGTCAGCTAGCCGTTATTTTCAAGATTCAAAACTTGATTTAGTTCCACAAGGAGTAGAAGCAAGAGTTCCTTTTAAAGGTCCAGCTTCAGGAGTGATCTGTCAGTTAATTGGTGGGTTGCAAGCTGCAATGGGTTACACTGGCAACCGTAATATAGAAGAGATGAAAAAAAACTGCAAATTTGTCACTATTACTTCATCAGGGTTAAGAGAAAGTCATGCTCATGATATAATCATTACACAGGAAGCTCCAAATTACGCTTACCAAGCATCTAATTTATCATCTGATTCAGAGTAAATACAACCCCCTTTTGAGTGTGTCATTTCAACACTGGTACACAATTGATATTAATATTAAGAGTCAAAAAGATGTCATCTAAGTGGCTGACATTGGAAGATCGATTATAAATAAACTGACTACATAAAATTTTTGATCAAAATCAGTGCTATAAGTTGGAATAGCAACTTAAGGTAGATTGCCAACTTAATATATTTTGATAAATCCAAATTATTTTAGCTATAAGAGAACTTTGCTTTTTTGCTCCATCATAATAGGCTTACTTTTAGTGATTCATGGAGTTAAAAAAGTCAGCATTGCTCTTTGTTAAAAGTAGTTTGTCACGTAAAAACTCCATTGCTTCAACAGATCCCATAGGATTAAGTATCCTACGCAATACCCATATTTTATTTAGTATGGCCTTATCAACTAATAGCTCTTCCTTCCTTGTTCCGGATTTTGTAATATCAATAGCAGGGAATATACGTTTATCAGCAAGTTTTCTATCTAGTATAATTTCAGCATTACCTGTGCCTTTAAACTCTTCAAAAATAACATCATCCATTTTTGAACCAGTTTCTATAAGGGCTGTAGCGATGATTGTCAAAGAACCACCATTTTCAATATTACGAGCTGCTCCAAAAAAGCGTTTTGGTCTTTGCAGCGCATTTGAATCTACACCGCCGGTTAGAACCTTTCCAGACGAAGGAATGACTGCATTATAAGCACGTGCAAGACGAGTTATAGAATCAAGCAAAATCACTACATCTTTTTTGTGCTCGACCATTCTTTTAGCTTTTTCTATTACTATTTCAGCAAGCTGAACATGACGGTAGGCAGGTTCATCAAATGTAGAGCTTACCACTTCACCCTTTACAGAGCGTATCATATCTGTTACTTCTTCGGGTCTTTCATCTATAAGTAATACTATTAGTTTTATTTCAGGATGATTTTTAGCTATAGAGTCAGCCATTTGCTGAAGCAATATCGTTTTTCCTGTACGAGGTGGAGCAACTATCAATGCTCTTTGTCCTTTTCCAAGAGGTGTAACTATATCTACAGCACGCATGTTTATATCTTTTTTATTATCTCCTTTATTATCTCTGCTACTGTTGTTTTCAAGGATGAGGCTTTTTTCAGGATAAAGTGGAAGCAAATTATCAAAATGTACGTACTTTCTTAATTCACTGATTTCAGTAGAGTTTATACTGTGAACCTTAGTTAAAGTAAAATATCTTTCCTTATCACCAGGTGGCCTTATTTCTCCACATGCTATATCTCCTGTACGTAAATTAAACTTCTTTATTTGGCCATTAGAAATATAAACATCATCGGTACTTGGAGCATAATTTGCACTTGCTGAACGTAAGAAACCAAAACCATCAGGCAATATTTCGACTACTCCACTTCCTGTGGTTATGCCTCCTTCTTCACTCATTTTCTTCATTAAACTGAATATTATTTCCTGTTTTAGCATCCTGCCATTGCCTTTACCACTAGTTGAAATTTTTCTTTCTTCAGCTAGCTCTAACAATTCTTCTGCTGTTTTTTCTTTCAATTCGCTCAGGTCTAATGTTTTCTTGTGTTTTTCAGCACTTTCACTGGTCATTTGTTTTACTGCGTTAGCATTATGAATTTGTTCACTTTTTTCAGGTTGATCTACAACCTTTTCTTTTGCTAAGATATTTTCATTGATTGTTGTCATAATCCTCCAAAAATTTTAATTGATGCTTACTAACCTAAAATGTGACTATAAAACAATAAATCAGGCTGAGCTAGTTTTTAGTGCGTATTTAAGCTTAATTATTATTAAACTAGATACTTTACTTAAAGTATACTGATAAAAACTAACAAGTCAAGTCAATTTAATGTTAACAAAGTACAAGGATTTGAGAATCATCAATAGCTATTATTTATATTTTTTAATCTTTGTTTCTTCTCTTCTTCTACTTTCGCTCTTTCTACTTCCGCTTCTAAATTTTCCTGGCTACATAAACCAAGTAGTACAGGATCTTGAGGTTTGATATTGAGCATGTTATGATGAGATCTATCTCTTACCTGCTCAACTGTGTAATTTGTTGTACTAACTAGCTTAGCTATAACATTATTGTTCAAGATAGGAAATTTTTTTACCAAATAATAAATCGCATTAGGTTTATCTCTACGCCTTGCTGTAGAAGCAAAGCCAAGAATGCTAACCTTCTTTGCTCTTTTTATATTTTTTATAATCAAATTTGGTACAAGATTTGGATTTTTTTTGCAATTATCGATTTCTTTTTCAGTAATTATTTCAGAAATAATAGGGTCATACTTTTCAACTTCTATTTCCCCATCAGCTATGTCTTGTACTTTTTCAAGGGATAACTTGCAACATTGTGCTATTTGATTAAAAGTTAAGCTAGTGTTATCAACCAACCAAGCAGCTACTTGCATGAGAAATTGTTGATTTCTATCCTTATTGTCTTTAGAAGATTCCATTGACATCAAAAAAGTATCTCCCATTTTAATATTCCTTTACTGCTATAGAGATAAAATATAAACCATTAAAACTAAAAAAGCATTAACTTTGTCATCCAATGGCTTTTTGGTTTATATTTCTTATCTCTTAGGTTAATATAAGCTTCCATTCAATTTAATACACTACAATATTACATACATTAGCTAATTTGTTAATAGATTTACAAAGATTAAATTATTGCTATTCTAAATTTAAGTGTTAGTTAACTGAGTTTACAATGAGTATTAGAAATTTTTTTACCAAGGCAATCGTTCTTCTTTTAGTTTGCTTATTAATCTTTATGGGGATTGGCAATCTTTTATCAAATGATGATGAAAGGAAAGAATTAGCTAAAGTAGGAAAGGAAGTTATAACATCAGATGAATATAAATTACTATATCAAAATTATGAAAAGCAAATTTCTGGATCTGATGTAAGTAAAGAACAAGTAAAAAAGCTGAAATATGATTTACTTAACGCACTTATAGAGCAAAAACTATTGTTTAACCTAATTAGCGAACTTGGATTAAAAGTTGGAGAAGAATCTATCAAAAGCCATATAAAAAATACCAAGTACTTTCAGGACGATAAAGGAGAATTTGACCATAATAAATTCAATCAAACTCTAAATAGCCTGCATATAACAGAAAAGGAATATATAGAAAAGCTAGAGGAAATCCTGCCTGCAATGATGTTCATGACTTCGTTATTTAAAGATAATTATCCGGTAACTTTTGGTGAGAGTGTTGATGAGCAGATATACAAAAATCGCTACCAAACTAGAGTAATTGATATTGTTAAAATAACTGAGGATGCAATTACAGACGTTCCTGAACCAGATGATCAAGCCTTACTTGATTTGTATGAAAGAAATAAGTCCAATTTTTATTACCCTGAGTATCGAACTGCGCAATACATTTCTCTGGATCAAAAATATTTTGAAGATCAAATCAGAATTTCAGATGAAGAGGTTGATAGTATAATAGAACATCAGGAACTTAAAAATCAAAGAGACATATTCAATGTGATATTTCCTACCAAAGAAAAAGCTGAAATAGCAAGAAGAGAACTTGAAGAAAGTAAAGCAAGATTTGAACAAATAATAGAAGAGTTTAATAAAGTGAAACTCGATGAAACCAGAGTAAATAATATAACTAAGGATTTCTTACCTGAAAATATGAGAGAAAAGGTATTTGCTCTCAAAACAGGTGAAGTAAGTGAAGTTTTAACAAGCAATTTTGGATGGCACGTAATAAAGGTAGAAAGCATACATCAAATCTCTGATGAAGACTTGGTTGATTTAAAAAAAGACATAAGGTCAGTTTTAACCAATCAAAAGTCTTTTGAAAAAGTCAATGATTTCATAAATCAAGTGAATTATAAGATATACAATGGTGCAACGATTGAAGAAATCTCCAATAATTACAATTTACCTGTACAAACCATTGGTCCAGTAGATGCTAGTGGAAAAGACCAAAGTGGTAATGAAGTAGGAAATTCCAGTGATTTCATTTCTTTCATTTTTTCACGCGAGAAAGATCAGAAGAATTATTTTAAGGGTGTTGGAGATACTGTTGTTGGTGTAAAAATCAGTGATATCGTTCCTCCTAAATTACAAAGTTTTGAAGAAAGTAGGGAATCAGCCATAAAGCTTTGGCGTAGTGAATTTATAAAAGAAAGAATGTTTAAAATGGGACAAGAAGTAGCAGTTCAACTAAGAGAAAAGACAGATTTGGAAGAAATGCAAGGTATAAAATTGGTTAAAGGCCAGCAAATACAACGCAATGAACAAAACTACCCTTTTTCTTTCATAGAAGAGATTTTCAATATGAAAACAACTAATTCGGTAACAGATCCTATTCAATACAATAATGAAATTATAATAGGCGTTCTAAAACAAATGCATTCATCAAATGGTAAATTAAACATGCTTGACACCGGAAAACGTGTGATGATATCGCTAAAGGAACAGTTAATTAGCTATCTAAAATCAAAGTATAGAGTAGAAGTTAATCATGCTATGATTGATGATATATAAAAAAGTTTATTATCTTCCTTTTATGAGTGATTGGAGGGGGCTATATTGTATTTTTAGGTAAAAGAGGTACAATTAGTTTGACTTGAGCTGTTTATTGTATTTAAATTGTAATTAATATATGAATAAAGGTTGACATGGCAGTTAAAATAAGGTTAGCAAGGTTTGGGGCAAAGAAGCGTCCTTTTTATAGGATAGTTGTAGCCGACTCACGAGCACCAAGAGATGGGCGCTTTATTGAGAGAATAGGACAATATGATCCAATGTTGCCAAAAGACAATAAAAATCGTGTTGTGGTAAAAGCTGATAGATTAAAACATTGGCTAAGTGTAGGAGCGCAAGCAACTGAAAGGGTAATGTGGTTCATTAAAAAAGGCATAGTAGATTTAGAAACAGAATCGAAAAAAATAGAAAAGAAAAAAGTTGAGAAAGTACAAGGGCAAGAAGCATAAGTCCTCTTAAATGCTAAACACTGATTTAACAAAAAGTAGTAAATTAGATGATATTGTATCTTCTGATTTATTGGCTATGAATGACTTTATCTTCAAAAATGTCAATGATGAAGGTACTAAGCTTGCTACCGATATTACATCTCATCTTATTAATTCAGGAGGAAAAAAGATAAGGCCTAAGCTCATTTTTATTATGTGTAAAATGCTGAATTACTCTGGAGAGAGTAGAGTCAACATTGCTGCATCGGTAGAATTTATACACAACGCTACTTTACTTCATGATGATGTGCTTGATGAAAGTAAGGCACGCCATGGAGTTGCAACAGCAAATAAAATTTGGGGAAATAAATCAAGCATTTTAGTTGGTGATCTATTATTGACCTTAGCATTTAAATGGCTTATAGAATGTGGGAATTTAAGTGTTCTCTCTATTTTATCTAAGGCATCTAATTTGCTTGTCAAGGGTGAGATAAAGCAGATGACAACGCGTTTTGACCCTAACACAATTAGGAAAAATTATTTTAATATCATTGGAGAAAAGACAGCATCTTTATTTTCTGCATGCTGCGAGGCTGCATCAGTAGTATCTGGAGCCACAAGTGACGAAACAGAGAGGCTAAGGAATTTCGGGTTTAATTTTGGTATGGCATTCCAAATAATTGATGACGTGCTAGATTATACTGCTAATCAAGGCACTTTAGGAAAGCAACTTGGAAAAGATTTCTTTGAAGGTAAAGTTACTTTACCTTCTATTATAGCATATGAAAAAGGCAGCCCATCAGAACAAAAATTCTGGGAGAAATCTTTTTCTTCAGCTAGACACAATTTTGACCAAGCATTACAACATATTAATCATCATAATGCCATTCATGTTTCTATGGAAGAAGCTAAACACTATATTAATATGGCGCAAAGTAATATTGATACTTTTTCTGATTCTCTTTATAAAACTGCTTTGATTGACTTTTTAAATGCAAGCATAGAAAGACAAGGATAGCTAACGCTTGATATTTTTAGATTGATTGTTATATATTTATTAAGTTTGTAAGGGTGAATGATATGTCAGATAGTAATAAAGAGAAAAAAAAGAAATTTGCAGATATGGTCAGTAAACGAAAAGGGGATGACCAAGAAGATCAGCAAATAGGTGATTTAAGTGAAGAGCTTAATATATTAAAAGAACGTGCAGTTCAGCTTGAAGATCATTTACGTCGCGCTGTTGCGGATAATGAAAACGTTAAACGTATAATGCAAAAGCAAATTAGCGATGCAAGTGATTATGCAGTCACAAAATTTGCACGTGATATGATCGACTCTTGTGATAATTTAAAAAAAGCAATGGAAAACTTGAAAGATGATGATCCTATTCATGAAGGAATAAAAGTGGCGCACCAAAAGATTGTGAGTGATCTAAAAAAACATGGAATAGAAGAAATAGATCCAATTGGTAACTCTTTTGACAGCAATTTACATCAAGCTGTTGTGGAAAGAGAAGATAATGAAAAAGAGCCTGGCACTATTGTAGAAGTACTACAAACTGGTTATACCATTAAAAATAGGTTGCTTCGTCCTGCAATGGTTATTCTTTCTAAAAAATCTGCTGATTGCGAAAGTAACTAATAAAACACTCAAGGTATGGCAGAAGTTGTCTTCTCAGGTATTCAGCCAAGTGGAGTATTACATTTGGGCAATTATCTTGGTGCAATTAAGCAGTGGATAGGCTTGCAAGATAAATATAAATCTCTTTTTTGTGTTGTTGATCTGCATGCAATCACAGCAAATAAGCTTCCCGCAAATGAATTAAAAAATAATATTTTCAAAGCAGCAGCAACTTATATTGCATGTGGAGTAGATCCAGAAAAGTCCATTATTTTCAATCAATCCGCAGTTAGTGGTCATGCAGAATTGGGCTGGCTGCTGGGGTGCTATACACCAATTGGTTGGCTTAATCGTATGACTCAATTTAAAGATAAGGCTGGCAGCGATAAACAAAAAGCTTCTCTTGGGTTATATAGCTACCCGGTACTTATGGCTGCGGATATATTGCTGTATCAAACTAGATATGTTCCTGTTGGCGATGATCAAAAACAGCATTTAGAACTTGCACGTGATATTGCATCAGCTTTTAACAATCATTATAAATGTAGTCATTTCATCATACCGGAAATCTTAACTTTGGATTGTACATCAAGAATAATGAGCTTAAGAGATGGAGCAAGCAAGATGAGCAAATCTGATTCTTCAGAATACTCATGCATTAACCTTGACGATACAGATGACTTGATTGTCAAGAAAATAGAAAAAGCAAAAACAGATTCAATTCTAGGCTTTGATTTTGCTACTTTAAAGTGCCGTCCAGAAGTAAACAATTTGGTAAACATTTATTCAGTGCTTAGTGATTTAAATGTGGAAAAAGTGTGTGAAGAAGTGAATAAACATGATATGAAACACTTTAAAAAAGAGTTAGCTGGCTTAATCATCAGTGTTATATCACCCATACGTGAGAAGTTGAACGGTCTTTTGAAGGATCAGCTCCATTTACATAAAATATTAAAAGAAGGTACAGAAAAAGCAGCAGAGATTGCAAATAACAATATAAAAAAGATCAAGGATATTATAGGGTTTGTTCAATAGGTTACAACTATTTCTTCCCATGGCTTTCAAATCGTGCAGCTATTTTCTTTACACTAACATGAGTGAGAAGAGGTTTTTTACTAACCGGAAGTTTAGAATCGGACTTTGCTGTTATGGGGTTCATTTTAGATCTTTTATTTCCTACCGGAAATGAGTGAGATTGGGAGGCAGTTTTTTGCGATGGTGCAGGATCTTTCTTCATACCGATATCTGCTTGTGTTGCAGGGGTGGCTTTGCTCTTAGCAACTTGATTTTGCTCAAATTTTCCTACTATTGACTTTACTCTACCGTCCTTCTTGCTATTTACTTTTTCTTTTATAATAACCGCTTTTACTTCTGATGCTGCTTTATCAGCAGATTTTTTCAGGATTGGTTTATTTTCAGCTGATTTTTGCGAAGTCACTTCTACTATTATTGGTTTCGTGCTCACTTGTTGATCAACAATATCTAGCCTTTTAGGATTTGACAGTATTTCAGATTTATCTTCTTTAGTTTCTTGCCTAATTTCTTGATTGGTAGCGTTTAGCGCTGGTGGCTCTGGAGCCTGTCTCTTTTTATATCCTCTTCTTGTTCCTCCATTTTTCTTAGGTTTCGTTTTGTGAGTTGGCTCCTTTTTAGCTAACTTTGAGTCTTCCGAATCTTTTGTTGAAGATTTACTACTTTTCTCTTGATAATTTGATATTTCCTCATGTCCAGACTCTTCACTTAATGAACTTTCATAGCCTGAATCTTCAGGAGATACATTCTCTATTTCTGGTTTAAAGTGTACCTTTTTTGAGGCAGTAGGAGGTGGCGGAGGTGCTGTTGTTGGCCGTTTTATTCTCTTCATAACTAATTTTCCTACCGGCTGTTTTCCTTCTTGCAGCTTAGGAGTATCTTCCTTCTGCTTTGATGTCGTTTTATTTTCCGTGCTTACTTCGTATGATTTATGTTCTTTATTGCCTTTTCCACTCTGTTTCGAATCTAAAATTTCTTTAAGTCCTTTCTTGAATAGATTAATTGTACTTAAAATATTTGTGTATTCGGCTGCTTTTTCTATAGTGAAACCTGATAATTCATCACCAACAAAATTTTTTATGTCATTATCATTAGTTGGAATATCTTTTCCCAAGACTCTATCTAATATCCCTTTTAATGTTCCAATAAAACCGAGTGGCTTTGTGCTCATCAACTATGTTTTTTAAAATTTTTTGAATTTAGTCTTATTACAACTCTTATTTATAGTTTTGTATTCTTATTCAATTGAAAAACGTATTTTTGGCAATAAAAACCCTAGTTCATTACAGAAAGAAATTTATATCAAACAACTACCACTGCTTAGATCTTATGATTAATGAATATGTGCTTTAAATTTGTGTGGCGCGCATATTCATTAACCTATTTTCTTATGCAGATTTTAAAAATTTGCGTTAATTGCTTCTTTAAGCCTTGCATTAGCAATCACTATAATTTTGCGCATTAGAGCTGTTATGACTACCATCTTCTTTTTACCTCTACCAATGAGAGCAGAATAAAAAGCACCAAGTGCAGATTTAGTCCTTGAAGCAGCCATCGCAGATGTAAAAAGCTTTTCACGAACGTTCCTTCTGCCACCACTTATTCTGCGATAACCAATAGCTTTACCACTTTCTTTTGGATGCGGGGCAACTCCAGCAAGACTAGCAACTTCTTGCCTGCTTAAGTAGCCAAGTTCTGGCATCAAGCATACAAAATCTTGTGATAACTTTTTACCTATTCCTGGTACTGTTCTTATGATTTTTTGGCGCTTTTTTAACTCTGGATTCTCATCGATAATTTTTTGTATGGCATCATTAAGCTCATCTATTTGACTGTTAAAAAAGTCAATAGTTTTTTGGCAACTTTCTTTTATATAGTCGTTTTCAGGTGCTTTCAGTCTACATTTCTCTTGAGCTCTTATTTGTGTAAGGTCATCACGACGTTGACAAAGTGCAGCTAAGGCTGTTTGTTCTTTTGACATAGGCACAAATAGAGATAGAGTACTATAACGCTCAAATCCATATTGAGCAAGGGCTCTTGCATCTGATTGATCAGACTTTGCTAAAATTCCATGAGATAAGGTAAAGCTTTTTACTTTGCGAGTATTAGCTCGATGTACAGCAACATTCTTATCAACCAGAAAGTGTGCTAAGCCAAGCTCATATTTTCCTGTATTTTCCAAAGTTACAAAAGAATTAGGTAGAATATTTGAAAAATTTTGAAACAATTGTTGCCAACCAGCAGCATTATTATCAAACTTGATAGTGTTCTTTTGGTTGTGAACTGCAGCAACATTTTTAAATTTTCCGATATCAATGCCAATAAAATTTTGATAAGATGTAATCATAATAACCTCGATTAGTTTTAGTTAATTTAAGATTGTAAACGGGTGCATATGTATGTCCCACACAACTATTCAAACGTATCGAGAGATAGGGCTAGTGTACCTTGATGAGCACGGTTGTATAGCCATTATTCTAGCGGTCGCACACGCCCGTGATAACTCCATTCCTATAGTGAGTGGAGTTATCTTCCCTCTTATCTCCTTTATATCATATTTTTAACTTACAAAGGTTCTACATAATTATTCAAGTCGCTATATATAACAAATTTGGCTACATCTTTTGCGTTGTTTGTAAAATTCTTCAGAGCTTGAGATAAATCTTTCAGTGTTTCATCATATTGTTCATTAATTTTTTTTGTATCCTTCAGCTTTATGACTCTTATCAAAGAATTGAGATTTTTATCATAATTGTCACTTTTAAATAGATCACTCATACCAATTACTGTTTATCGTTTACTTAAATATAAATTCAAAGTATTAAGACCGAGTAAATATTATATGACTTATCCTCTGACTCATAAACGCTTGCACTCCTAGGTTCTGTAAACAAAATGTGCTGTGAGAAAATAAAGTAAAGAAAAAGTAGGAGAAATAAGAAAAAAGAGACCGTGAGTAATATAGAGAAACTCCCAATGGAATATTACATAGAAAAAAGAAAATGGGAACAAACTTTTGAATTCTTAAAGGGAGTCAAAGGAATACACAGCAAAAATGAGAAGAAGTTGAGAATATTTATGGAAGCGGTTTGCGGAGTGGCTGTCAGTGGCGTCTTTTGCCAGAAATTTACAGCAATTAGAGGAGTATACATAGGAGGTTTAAAAAGTGGTGTGAAAAGGAAGTTTTGGCAAAATATATGCAACAAAATCCAGATTTAAAAGTTGCGGTAATCGATGGAACGATAGTTCGAGCTCATGCTTGCTCTGCCTGATACAAAAAGGATTCCAAAGCTCTTAGGAAGGAATAAAGCTACTAAAATTCATGCACTTGTTGACGCACGTAATTAATTTCTTTTTTTAAGTTAATTAATGTTAACAAGCCACGTCTGCCTGTAATCATGTTAATACCAAAATATAATGTAAGAGAAGAAATGAGCAGGGCTATGGTTAAATACAACAATTTTTATTTCTTTCTAACCATGATTCCATATGAAAAACATATGAAATAAAAAGGCAAACAAAAAGCTAAGAACCTTGACGCGCTTTACATCTTGGCTTCACCTTATTTATAATATAAACTTTACCACCCCTTTTCACAACTTTACAATTTTTATCTCTGTTACGATGAGATTTTAGTGACCCTTTAACTTTCATATCTATAGTAAGAATAGAATTACCTTACATTATGATCACTGACAGAGAGTTAGTCAATTGATAAATTTTTCACATTTTATTAAAATATTGTATAATTGTTGCTGATACTTCTTCGATCGACCTTTGCGTAACATCAATAATTGGCCAGTTATTTTGCTTAAAGAACTCCTCTGCTTCTTTAATTTCCTTTTCTACTTTTTCAGAATCAGCATATATATTATTATCTTTGTTATTAATTGAAGTAAGTCTGTTTTTGCGTATTTCTACTAGTCTACTTGGGTTGATTGTTACTCCTATAGTCAGTTTATTTTTTAATTTTGCTAAGTCGATATAAAAGGGTACCTCACTAACAAAAGGAACATTCGCAACCTTGTAGCCTCTATAAGCTAAATACATACTAGTGGGAGATTTTGATGTGCGTGAAACTCCAACCAAAATTATATCTGCTTTATCGATTTGAATACCTTGTCCATCATCGTGATTGATGGTATAGTTTATTGCCTCAATACGCTGAAAATACTCGTTATTTATTTCAGTATACAGGTCAAGTTTTTCATCCTTTTCAATTTCAAGATAGGATGAGATTTCTCTAATAATATGTGATAGTATTGCTCGATATGGAATTTTTAACTTGATACAATTATCTTTTAGATATTTTCTGAGCCCATCATCAGTAATAGTGCATATAACAAAGTTATGCTCATCACTTTTTCTCTCAATTTCCTCCAGAATTTTATCGATCTGCTCTTCTCCTTTTACAAAAGACCAAACATATTCGATCGTTTCTACAGAACGAAAGTGTTTCAGAGCTGATTTTGCAACTGATATAACAGTTTCACCACTTGAATCTGACACTAAGTGTAGGTTAAGCTTTTTAAGGGTCATCAACGTTATACTAAAAATAATAGCAAGCAATCTGCTACTGAAATTGTGCTAATTTATTATACTACGTAAATATAGAAAAACTATCTTGTTGATAAAACTCAAACTAATTGATAAATTCTTAACACAATTATTCTCAAAACAAATGTTTTTATTAAAGCCTACAAATTTCACTTCTTTTACTAAAAAAGCTCTACCTTGGCTTGGGGTTATTTGTTTCGCATGTTTTTTAATTGGAATGTTCTTGGCATTATTCTTCTCCCCAGGAGATTATAAACAAGGAGAAATCGTACGAATTATGTATCTTCATGTGCCTTCTGCATGGCTTGCTCTTGGAATATACGGACTCATTGCATCACTCAGTTTCATTTCGTTGGTATGGAACAATAGTGTTGCTAGTGTCTTAGCACATGCCGCTGCTCCTGCAGGGACAGTCTTTTCGGCAATATGTTTAATCACAGGTAGCATCTGGGGAAAAGGAACATGGGGTACTTGGTGGGTATGGGATGCAAGGCTTACTTCAATGCTGATTTTGTTTTTTCTGTATGTTGGTTATTTTTCATTGTGGAGCGCTTTTGATAATCAAGCAAGAGCAGAGAAATCATCAGCAGTATTTGCCATTTTTAGTGCTATAAATATTCCCATAGTAAAATTTTCTGTGAATTTATGGTCTACTCTTCATCAGCCAGCAAGTATTTTTAGAAAAGGTGGAGTAGCAATAGAAGGTTCTTTACTGCTGCCACTCATTGCAATGTTTATATTTTGTACCACACTTTTTTTAGTAGTGTGGATACTTAATGCCCTTCATTTAATTAATTTGCAGAAGATAAAGAGAGAAATCAGCATGCAATATTAGGTATATAGTTCCAGAGTGTAATGTTGTGAACAGCGACGGAAATTAAAATGTAGAGCAATCATCCATTAGCAAGTTCCAGAACTAATTACGTATAAACCACACTTCAAGATTATAGTGATTAATCACATGCAAGTAGAAGAATCATGATTCTCTAGTGAATAAAGATGTGCTCTATGTAAAGCTAGTGAAGATAAGATAGAAATTGAAAGAAAATCTAATTATTGGTTATTATGCTATATTTGTAATGCAAGTTATTAAATTTTTAATTACTTTAGCTTATAATAATTTCTGAGTTAACCTGAGATTTCTTGAACTGTGGTTTCTTTATATTCAGGTAGATACTTATACTTTTATGTAATTCCAGTTTTGACTGTAGAGGAGGTTCCTATGTCAAAAAACACCTATAGTGACCAAATTAATAATAGTTATTTATATAACAACAAACATTTTTATGGTAAAGAGGATATAGATGAGATGACTGAGGGTGAAACTACGACTGAGAAGCGATTTACAAATCCAGTTCCAATAGTAATAGAAGCTTTTGAACTCGCAGAAAAGGAACTTACGAAATGCGCAGAGGAGGTTAAGCGAGCAAAAGCAGAGACTGAGTGGTATAAAAAAATAGCTGAAGAATGTAAAAAAGAAAGTGGTACGGGCGAACCTGTTACCGATGAAGGAGAGAATGAAAATGGAGAAATTACATCTCGAAAAGTAACCTCAGATTGTTCCAAGTATGAAAATTGTGGGCCGTATTCTCATTTTTATAAAGTTGATAATAAGATAGGTTGTCAAGGTTTTAGTGCATCTGATTTACTAAAGGAATTATATCCTGAGATGTACAGCAATTCTAAAATTGCAAAATATATAGAAGAGGGAGCAAATGGTAATTATGGTGCAGTAAATTTTAAATTTGCCTTTACAGAGGATCTTAATTCAATATCCTGGCTTGGTAATATAGAATGTGAAAAATGTGTGGATGATCAAAGAGAGTTAGCGTGTCAAGAAGAAGAGATTAAGAGTTTCTGCTACCCGAACGTTTACCGTAGTAATCCAGAATTCAACAAGAGCTTTTTTTCCAGAGGAGCATGTCCTAATCTCTTTAAAGAGTCCAGTGAAACAAGTGTTGTAAAAGCAAAACAAGTTGCACCATTGATACTTGTTAATACCTTAGGACAAATGATAGATAAAGAAGGTAATAACACTAAAGTATACTATGATGCATTGAAGCGTTATCTAAATGATGATGGTAAAATCAAGGATTGTGGAGACAATCAAAAGTGTAAGGATTATATTCCAATTATGGAGAAAGTTGCATGGAATAGTGATAAGGAAGTACTATTAAAAACTGCTGTTAATAATACGCAAGAAGCAAATCCTTACTATTATGGAAATGAGAATAATTCTACTTCCGTTGAATTTGGTTCTATATAAGGCTGAATTTGTCTAATTTTTTCTACACTAGACACAATTTAGTCGTATCTGAACAAATACATAACCTATATAAAGAGGACGTAGGTACCATCTGTCCTTTTAAGGCATTTATGTCAATGATATGCGTAATCCATGATTTTAAACATGATGATCCTCCTAAGTAATACAAAAAAACTCAGAAAAATGTATATAGCTATGATAGAAGTTATCTATACATAAGTACAATATACTTTAACTAGAGATTATAAATTAATGAAGTTGAAAAATCTGCAGACAAAGATAGATTTCGAGCTCTAGAATACCTTCACTATCAAAATAACAAAGCTGTCAAAATTTGTCAAGTAATTTTTATCGCAACTGTACAAACATTGCACAGGACAAATTTAAAATGCTGTAAAATGGTGTCTGTTCAGACGCATGTGAAACCAGTGCTTCTTTTCATCCCACTTCCATGCGGCTAAACCCTTTTCACAATCCCCTATCTATCATTTCTTAAACCACTCCCCTGAACGGATACAATTAAATACATTTTTAACATTTTTATAGAAAACTATTAGTATAGATTTATATGCTGCCCTCATGGCTATTTTAAAATGTTTAATACTCCTTTTCATTATTTCTTGTACACATCTACCTAACAAGCAACATTCTGTTAATATAGACAATTATAAGCACGATTATTCGTTGCAACAATATAATACTCCTTTGAAGAATAACGAACCAGCAATACCAGAAATGATACCTTTACCGGTAGAGTTTCCCGATCTTACAACCAGTAATCAGTTTCTTTCGATTAATGTTGATGAAAAAGTACCAGTAAAGGATTTACTGATTGAGATAGGAAAACTTTCTGACGTTAACTTAGACATAGATCCCCAGATATCAGGTAATATTATTTTAAAGCTAAAGGATAAGAATATAAATGAAGTAATTCAGAGTATAGCCAACAGCGCCAAATTGCGTTACTCAATGAATAATGGTGTAATTAGAATTGAACAGGATTTGCCATACGCACAAAATTATTACGTAGACTTCATCAATATTCAACACTCTGCTCAAAGCAATTTTGTCGTTAGTGGCAATGTTACAAGCAGCGATGCTGACAGGAATGTTAGAAAGTCTCAATATAGCAGTGACTTATGGAGTTCATTAGAAAAAGGCTTAAATGCAATAATGGATGTTAACGGAGTAGATGATGGTGAGTTTCTTTCATCCAACAGAGAAGCTGGTGTCATTATTCTGAATGCCAGGAAGGATATTCATAAAGCTGTTGAAGAATATATTAATAAAGTTAAGAGACTGGCGTCTTCTCAAGTAATGATAGAGGCCAAAATAGTTGAAGTTGTATTAGACGATAAATACCTTTCTGGTATCAACTTAAATGATTTGCATAATGAAACCAAATCTATAACAAATCAAGGTAACTCTATTATTGACCTAGCAATTAACTCTAGTGTGAGTGATTTAGAAGATTTAGTAAAAAATTTAGGCAAATTTGGCACTTCAACCGTAATTTCAAGCCCTAGAGTACATGCTATAAATAATCAGCAAGCAATGATTTCATTTACTAAAAACCATATCTATTTTACTTCCGATATACAGAAAAATACCAAAAATTCTAATCATGCATTAATTACCAAGATGAATAGCACTCCAATAGGTGTGGTGTTAATAATCCACCCAAGCATTAACATTGATACTAATGAAATATTCATGGATATACACCCAACCTTATCAAGAATTAACGATTACACTAAAGACCCAAATATAGAATATGTCGCACAGCAGAATAAAATGAAATTAAATAGTGACATTCCAATTATTGAAACCAGAGAAATGCACTCTACGTTAAAAGTTAAGAGCGGCGAAGTTATGGTAATTGGTGGGCTTATAGAGCATAGAAAAGATAACCAAAACTTATTGCATCAAAAGTCAAAAAAACTGGCTAAGACAGTAGAAACCGTCATCTTCCTGAAAGCAACAATCGTACCAACACTTGGTTTATTAGATATAAAAGATAGGAATTTATATATATATTAAACGTATCCGTTCAGGCAATGGTATCAACTTAAGGAAAGATGTTGGGGTTGCTATTATGATAAGAAGAGAGTATCAGAATGATAATTAAGACAGCTTAATCATAAATCTGTTGCGGTAAATTTAAGTTACTTTAGTCATATATTAAAGTTTTTAAACAGGTCTTAGTTTACTTACTTTATTGTTTTCTTTATTATCAAATATTGCTTTAAATAATATGGAGGAGCACATTGTCAGCAATTGCCGTTATTGATTTTGGTTCACAGTTTACACAGCTTATTGCAAGACAAATCAGGGAAATGGGCGTTTACTGTGAAATATTTCCAAGCAATATCGATTTCGAAACAGTATCAAAATTCAATGGATTTATTTTTTCTGGAGGACCGCAATCTGTAAATGACAATTGCTCTGAAGTAAGTGAAGTAGCACATAAAATTATAAAACTTAACGAAACAATAAACACTCCTATACTTGGAATATGTTATGGACAGCAACTCATTTGTCATTATTTCGGGGCAAAGGTAAGAAAAGAATTCAATCAGGAATTTGGCAAAACTAAAATCAAGATACTAAAAGAATCCCCAATTATAAAGGATACTTGGGACGTTAATTCCGAAGTCGATGTGCTAATGAACCATGCAGACAGTGTCGAAACTATACCGCAAGGATTTACTGCTATTGCCTCAGGTATAATAAATCAAACAATCGCAATAATTTCCAACGAACAGCGGAAGATTTACTGTACTCAGTTCCATCCTGAAGTTAAGCCTACGACAAATGGTAGTAAACTTCTCTCTAATTTCTTAGATATTGCAAATTGTGAGAGAGATTGGACAATGAAGTCATTCATTGAAAAACAGAAGGAAAAAATTCAAAACTTAGTAGGGGAGAAAAAAGTAATTGCTGCAGTAAGTGGGGGGGTTGATTCAAGTGTTGCAGCAGTTCTTACACACAAAGCTATAGGAAAACAATTAAACTGTATTTTTATCGATACTGGGTTATTGCGTAAGAACCAGACCACTGCTATGTTAAAAGAAATTCCAATAAATTACGTTGGTAAATCAAACTTGTTTTTAAGTAGGTTAAAGGGAATAACTGATCCGGAAGAAAAGCGAAAAATTATCGGCAATACTTTTATCGAAGTATTTGAAGAAGAGGCAAAAAAAATAGGTGATGTGGATTTTTTAATGCAAGGCACCATTTACTCTGATGTAGTTGAATCAGGGCACGCTTCAGGAAATACTAGTACAATTAAATCTCATCACAATGTTGGTGGGTTGCCAGAAAAAATGAATCTGAAACTAGTAGAACCTTTACGCTATCTCTTTAAAGATGAAGTAAGGCTGCTTGGCAAAGAAATTGGGCTTTCAGATGAGATAATATTTCAACATCCATTTCCTGGACCTGGACTTGCAGTGAGGATCATAGGTGAGGTTGATGAAGAAAAGGTACGAATATTGCAAGAAGTAGATGAAATATATATCAACACAATGAAAAATTATGATCTGTATGATAAAATATGGCAGGCTTTTGCTGTACTGTTACCAGTAAAAACTGTGGGAGTTATGGGAGATAATCGTACATACGGATATGTTTGCGCTTTAAGGGCTGTGACTTCATCTGATGGCATGACAGCTGATGCATTTCCATTTGAAAATAAAGATCAACATTCGTTAGTATTTTGGAGGTTTTTGCAAGACGTCAGTAGTATAATTGTTAACAAAGTTTCCGGAGTAAATCGAGTTGTGTATGATTTAACTTCCAAGCCACCAGCAACTATTGAGTGGGAGTAGCAGTAATTTCATTCCAGTTTCAGCTACTCGAATCACAGCAAAGAGGCTGCTTGCATAACTCAAATTTTAAGGAAAACTATTTAATGTCATTCCAGCGCGTGACGCTGGAATCCAGAAAAAAAGAACCAGTGTCTGGGCACTGGGATGACACCGAAGTTAAATCACACCTTTCCGCTAGATAATGTTCGTATAAATGTGCGCCATGCGCTGATTAGATTTTTGTTTTGTGCGAAATAGTTTCAAGACCGTATTGTCTTTATTTTGCTTATAGCTTCCACAAGCAATGCAAACATGAATGAAGAATACAAACATGCTTTTGGTAGTTCTATGTGAAGTCCTTCAAGTATTAGATATATACCAATGAGTAAAATAAATAGAATGGCAATTACTTTTAAGCTTGGGCTGGATTTTATTAACTGAGCGGTATAACTTGATGAAAATAGCATTGCTAATATGGAAAATGTAAATGCTATAGCAATAATTATCATATTATGAGTTAATGCTATAGCAGTTAATATTGAATCAACAGAAAAAACTAAATCTATTAATATAATTTGTAGCACAACTAAAAAACATTGTGATTTAACGTTTGCCTTTGTTTTGTTCTCCTTATGTACAAAAATTTCGCTCCATAACTCTATAGAACTTTTAACAATAAGGAATAACCCTCCTGCAATCATAAGTAAATCTTTTACTGAAATATCTAGTGATACAGAGTGAAATATAGGCTTTTGCATTGATAATATATGCGATGTAAAAAATAGTATTACAAAACGCATCAATAGCGCCAAGCCAAAACCTATAAGGCGGGCTCTTTCTCTCAGCAGATTTGGCACCTTATCTATTGCTAGAGAAATAAAGATTAAATTGTCTATACCAAGTATAGTTTCAAGTAGCGTAAGTATCAATAAAGTCCAAGCATCAGCTAGCATTTTCATTCCAAAGTCAGATTTTGTACTTTACAATAGATGTGTAAAAATTAAGTAACTTCGACTAGGTAATTAAAAAATCAGCCTTACCCGGAAAAGAAAGAGGCAAAAGGGCATTTTTATAATAAAAGTACTTTTGTAAGAGAAATAATGAAATTAAAAATCTAACTCTCTTTACGAAAATTTTAAATAGATTATAAAATAGTTGTACCATGAAAGTATATGCCTTCTTTGTAGACTAAGATTTTTCTTTAAATTAAGATAGATACACGATAAAAGGAAATATGATAAAAGAATCATTAGCAAAAACTGATATAATAAAAGTTGAAGATAAGAAAATAACAAAGGGCTTTTTTAAAATATTAGGTGAAGTAGCAGATGCTGTAAGGTCATGGATTGGCAATATTGGCCCTGATTTAAGTAGTAGTCGCGATGTCGATAGTTTAGTCTTGAAGATGAACGAATGCTTAAACCCAAAGGGGGGTGAAGTCTCAGCACGTAAGAACACCGTATCTCTTGGTAATTTGTACTTGAGTTTATCAGAGGCAGGTCAAATAAAATTTTTACAAACCCTGGCAGAAAAGTTCAATCCGGATAAAACGAAAATAGATGAAGAAATAAAAGTATATAAGAAAAATCAAGATTCTGAGTCAAGCTATAAGTTTGAACAAGACTTAATAAAAGTCCTTGAATCTCCACGCTCTAAAATATTGAAGCAGTTTATCTCCTTACCGGAGGGCCTTAAGTTTATTGTTGATATGCGTTCTGATGTACTCAAGCTGAAGAATCAATATAAAAGTCTAAGTCCACTAGAAAACGAATTAAAAAATATACTCTGTACTTTGGTTGATGTTGATCTACTTGATCTGCATCAAATCACCTGGGATTCACCTGCATCATTGTTGGAAAAACTTATAAAATATGAAGCTGTACATAAAATTTCCTCTTGGGGTGACTTAAAAAACAGACTAGATTCTGATCATCTCTGTTTTGCTTTCTTTCATTACAAAATACCAAATGAACCTTTAATTTTCGTAGAGGTTGCACTGATGAATGAGATTGCAGATAGTATTCAACACGTTTTGGACGAGTCAGTTCCTTCAAGTGACCCAAGCAGTGCAAGTACTGCTATATTCTATTCAATATCAAACACTCAAACTGGTTTATCTGGAATTAGCCTCGGTAACTTTTTAATAAAGAGAGTCGTAGAAAAACTATCGCAAGAATTTAAAAGCGTAAAAGTGTATGCAACTCTTTCTCCAGTTCCTGGATTTACAAAATGGCTAAAAAATCAAAACGTAGCTTTATTAGGTAAGCTTAATATAAAACAATCAGGTACAGAAATTTTAGAAAGCATAAAAACTAACATTGAATGCGAAAAACAGTCCCTACTGAAACTTTGTGCACATTATTTGCTAAAGGTTAAAAGCAGTGGTGGGGGTGCTTATGATCCAGTAGCACACTTTCATTTAAGCAATGGTGCATCAATCAAACAAATCAACTGGATGGCTGATACTTCTGAAAAAGGCATTAGTCAGTCAGCCGGAATAATGGTGAATTATTTGTACGAATTGCCTAAAATAGATAACAATCATGAGAATTATATGATTAATAAAGCGATTTCTCATTCAAAAAAAGTGTCAGCTATGTTGAAGGATTAATAAAAAAGATGTTGAAAGTTTCCTAATGCTTATATATTGTACAAGGTAGTTTTATAAGGTAAAATTATGGTTTTGGAAAAACTTAAAAATATCACAAAAGAGCTAGATAAGTCAATAGAGAGCAAGTCGATAATAAAGCTGCCTATACCTGGTAATTTAGTTAATGATATTAGAGAAAGCCTGGAGCTAATTAACAAGCATCCTGATCAAGAGAAAAATATAACAGAAGAGCTTATTAATATCTACAAGAAGCTTATAGGAGCAGGTTTTATTGTTCAACACGAGTGTTGGGATAGCTTTAAACACTCTTTAGCTAGTAATAAGCGTTTAAGTGACAAGTATGATGTTGTAGTAGCTTATGAAAATTTAAGTATAATAGCAGAAGCTTTAAAGCTGCTTAATAGTGTTAACCGGAATGAAGAAGAACTTAATCAAATCACATCATTGCAGAAAAAAATGAAAGAAGCGCTAGAAAAAATGCAACAACAACAAAGTGCAGTAAAGCAAGAAGAATTAGAAAAGAAAGCTAAAGAGGAGTTTAGCAAGTATATAGAAAACGGCACTATTGATGCGATATCAATCGAAAAGCATAGTAATTCAGATCTTCTTTATACAAGAATCAAACTAAAAGAAGACAATAAAAGCACAGATATTAAAATAAGCGAATTTTTAAATGGTGATTTTTGTAAAAAAAACAATATTGCTGGGTTTTTTATTTCAAGTGGCAATCAACAAGAATCTATCAGTGGTTACATACAGGAGGGGGTTAGATGTTATTATTTAGGTACCACAGTTCAACATGGAATAAAGTTTAACTGGTATGTAGACGGAAAGGAATGTAGCATTACATTAGGTGCTAACAGTGATGGTAGTATTAGAATAATAAGTGATAGACCAACTGATGCGGATTTAGAAAAAAATAAAGATGTAAAGATTAAAGTTGGTAATGCTTACCTAAGTCTTGTTGATGCAGTAAAAACGTGTAGACAGCAAGAAGATCCAAGTAGCACAGTGAAGCAAGCATCAGCTAATGAGCATTGCCGCCCATTGGCAAGGACTGCAGCTTAATGTTTTTAGCAAAAAGAGATATAAATAATTGCTCTTGTAATACTTAAAATGTAAAATAGATCTACTTAAATAAATAGATCTATGAACAATATAAGAAACTTTGCAATAATAGCACATATAGATCATGGGAAATCAACTCTTGCTGATCGTTTGATAGAAGAATGTAACGGTCTTGAGACAAGGGAAATGACCAATCAGGTACTTGACTCAATGGATATAGAGCGTGAACGCGGAATCACAATCAAAGCACAAACGGTAAGACTCAATTACACTGCAAATAATGGTAATAAATATTGCCTCAACCTCATGGACACACCAGGTCATGTTGACTTTTCATATGAAGTCAGCCGAAGCTTAGCCGCATGTGAAGGCTCACTTTTGGTAGTAGATAGCAGCCAAGGAGTTGAAGCTCAGACTCTGGCAAATGTCTACAAGGCAATTGACAATAATCATGAGATAATAGTTGTGCTTAATAAAGTCGATCTTCCTGCTGCAGATCCAGAAAGGATAAAGCTTCAGATTGAAGAGGTAATCGGAATTGATGCAACTGAGTCAATTTTGATATCGGCAAAAACTGGTCTTGGGATAAAGGATGTACTTGAAGCTATAGTGACAAAACTTCCCGCTCCTCAAGGTGATACAAATGCTCCACTGCAAGCAATTTTAGTTGATAGTTGGTATGATCCTTACCTAGGAGTAGTAATTTTAGTGCGAGTTAAAAATGGAGTACTAAAAAAAGGCATGAGAATCGTTATGATGTCTAATAATGCTACATATCAGGTCGATAATATCGGTATTTTCACTCCTAAAAAAGTTATGACTGGTGAACTTTCAGCAGGTGAAGTTGGTTTTATAACTGCTTCAATGAAAGAAGTAGCAGACTGCAAAGTAGGAGACACTATTACTGAAGAGAAAAGGCCGTGCAGCAAGGCATTACCTGGCTTTAAAGAAGTACATCCTGTAGTATTTTGCAGTATTTTTCCCAATAACACAGATGATTTTAAATATTTAAGGGAAGCACTAGAAAAATTACATTTAAATGATGCTAGTTTTACATTTGATGCTGAAACGTCAAATGCCCTAGGTTATGGATTTCGTTGCGGTTTCTTAGGAATGCTACATCTTGAAGTCATTCAAGAAAGACTCGAAAGAGAATTTGATTTAGATCTAACAGCAACTGCACCGAGTGTTATATATAAAGTTGCAACACAAAATGGTAAAGTTTTAAATATCCATAACCCAAGCGATATGCCAGACCCTACAAAAATTGAAATAGTGGAAGAACCGTGGATCACTGCAACTATAATGGTACCTGATCAATATTTAGGAGAGATTCTATCTCTGTGTGAAGAGAGGAGAGGAGAACAGCAGGATTTATCTTATGTTGGTAATACGACAACAGCACTACTGAAGTATAAATTACCGCTGTCTGAGGTTGTTTTTGATTTTTACGATAGACTAAAATCAATTTCCAAGGGATATGCAAGTTTAGATTGGGAAATATCCGATTATCAGGAAAGTCAGATAGATAAATTAATTTTTTTAGTTAATGGAGAACCTGTGGATGCGTTAGCCTGCATTGTTCATAAAAGCAGGGCAGAAAAAAGAGGCCGCGAAATATGTGCACGTTTGAAAGACTTGATACCACGCCAGCAATATAAAATCGCGATTCAAGCGGCAGTAGGCGGAAAAATTATTGCTAGAGAAACGATTAACCCGTATAGAAAAGATGTAACAGCCAAGCTCTATGGTGGAGACGTCACACGAAGGATGAAGCTGCTTAAAAAGCAGAAGGAAGGTAAGAAAAGATTGCATTCTGTGGGAAACATAAACATCCCACAAAATGCTTTTATTGAGGCTTTGAAAATAAATGATTAATATATATCCAAAAACATAAATTTAAAGAACTCAACAACCATCACCTACAAGGTGAAGGGTTAAATTTCAATCAATTTGAAATTGATCATTGTCATGAAGTGGCTCGCCTTCCTGGATAGATATGTACTCTTGTATAACCTCGTCTGTGATTGTACCAGAACTTACGGCTAAATATCCACGTGCCCAAAGGTGCCTGCCCCAAAATTGCTTCCTTAGACTTACAAAATCTTGCATAAGCAACCTTGAACTTGTTCCTTTCAAAAGTTGTACAATTTTACTAACACTTTGCTGTGGTTTATATGATATAAACATATGAATATGATCTACTGCAACTTTGCCTGAGATAATTTGGATCTCATTTTCCATAGTAACCTGCCTTAGCAGCTCCCTAACTCTAATAGCAATTTGGCCTATTAGCACCCTTTTGCGATATTTGGGAATCCATACCAAGTGTACTTTCATATCGTACTTAGAGTGTGCATTATAACCATAACGTCGCATACGCGACTATTGTAACTTGTCCTTCGCCTCAAGGCGAGACAATCCCCGAAGGGGGACACTAAGTGATATTTTCTCAATAAATTTACTGACATTGATATGGGTAAATTTGCAATAGCTATTGGGAATGTTCAAAAAAGTGAGTCAAACCAAAAAAAAGTAATAAATTAATATAAAAAAATGTAGGTTTGATTCACTTTTTTGAACATTCCACCCTAAGCCCTCTTGAGCTTGAGAATTTTTTCTATATATAGGCTGAGCATGAATGATATCTGATCATCAATTATGCAAATCTGGATCTTGTTGTGCATACTTAAGTCATTTTGCCAAAATTCCCTTTTTGCATCACCTTTTAAACCTCTTATGTATACTTCTGTAATTGTGGTAAATTTTTGATCATTGGCAGCCACTTCTCCACACTGCCTTCCATACATATTCTCAACTTCTTCTCGCTTTTACTGTGTATTCCTTTTGTGCTCTTTAAAACGGTACCTTCTATATATATATTTATTGTCATTAGGCTAAGTTACCGCTTTTTTTCCATTTTTATACTTCCTGCCCTTGATTAATTTGACCTGCTAACATTTTGTTTACAGGGCCTGCTATTAACTCTGCACAATTTATTCTTATGGTAAAAACTTCTTCTTCACTCTTATTTTTCCTTAACTTGACGCATATGGTTTGTTAAATACTCCCGTCTGTCAAGGAATTTCTACTCATGAAGGTTATGGCTTGGAAGATTACTGAAATTTTGAAAAATGTAGTCTACTTCTATATTCAAATATATCAAGCAGTAATTCAAAATTAGCTATTGTACCTTTTGCACTATTATATGCAAGGTTGAGCAATTCTCTGTCCTCATATAAATCAGCAAATTTAAACTCCATGCACCCTGATTGTTTTGTGCCTAGAATATCTCCGCTACCCCTCAGCATCATATCCTTTTCAGCAATATAAAATCCATCTTGTGACTCACACATAATCTTTAACTTTGAATACGAACTTTTACTGAGATTGTCATATAACAGTACACAAAAAGACGGTTTATCTCCTCGTCCTACTCTACCTCTTAACTGATGTAATTGCGATAACCCGAACTGCTCTGCATTCTCTATAATCATAATAGTTGCATCTGGCACATCTATACCAACTTCTATCACAGTGGTTGCAACAAGCAGAGAAAATTCATTCCTCTTGAAGGAAAACATCACTTGATCTTTCTGCTCTTGAGTTAGTTTTCCGTGTATTATTCCAACTCTATCAAAAAATGTCTTTTGTAGTTCCTGAAAGCGCATTTCTGCTGCGGCAATATTGAGTTCTTCGTTTTCTTCTATATATGGACAAATCCAATATGCTTTTTCGCCTCTATTTATAGCATCTTTCAGTCTTTGAATAATATCTGGTACTTTTTTAACGTTCATAATAACGGTTTTTATTGGCAATCTAAATTTTGGTTTTTCCCTTAAAATAGAACATTCAACATCACCATACATAGCTTGCTGCAAGGTTCTTGGAATGGGAGTTGCAGTAACAAAAAGTATATCGGTATTTTCTCCTTTTCCTACCAACCGATTCCTCTGTATCACTCCAAATCGCTGTTGTTCGTCTATGACTGCGAGTCCTAAATTTTTAAATGTAACGTTGGCTTGAAATAATGCATGAGTACCAATTACTATATTTAAAATACCACTTGCAAGTTCGTTCATAATAATCTTTCTTTCCTTGCGCGCAGTTTTACCAGTAAGCAAAGCAACTTTTATATCAGTACAAGATAGAGCTTCTTCGATCCAATTATAATGTTGCTCCGCTAAGATAGTGGTTGGTGCCATTAAAGCTGCTTGCATGTTATTTTCTACCACATTCAGCATCGCAAAGAGTGCAACTACAGTTTTGCCACTCCCAACGTCACCTTGTAGCAGACTTACCATGCGGTATCTGGATTTTTGTCTTTCTGAGATTTCATCTATCGCTCGAATTTGATCATTTGTTAATTGGAACGGTAATTCATTTAAGACCTGCTCTTTGTATTTACTCAATATTATAAATTCTTTTCCCTCTTTTTTTACATGATTTTCCCTTGCAAGCTTTAGTGCCAACTGGTACGCAAATAGCTCATCATAAGCAAGTCTTTCTTTGCAAACTTCTGCTTCTACGAGTGAGCTCGGTCTGTGCAATCTTATGATGCTTTCTTTCCAATTCAGCCATTTCTTTTGCTTGATTAATGTTTCATCTATCCACTCTGGCAAATCAGGCAAATCTTTTAGATTAGAACTTATTATGTTTCTAATGCTCTTGTTAGTAATACCGCGACATAATTGGTAAATTGGCTCTATGCAGGCTATTTCTTTAAATTGATTGATATCAGATAACATATAATCTGGGTGAGTAATTTGCCAATGTTCGGCAAACTTTTCAAGTTTACCACTGATGACTATATCTGTTCCAACTGGAAATAATTTATACAAATATTTAACTGAGTAATTAAAAAAAACTATAAATAAATACTGACTTTCACTTTCAACGATTATTTTATATGGCCTACCTCTAACAGTGGGGCACTGGTGCTCATACACTTTTGCCACAAAAGTTGTAAATTCTCCCACTTGAGCGTTAGGTAGTGATTTACTTCTATCCACATAACTGAGCGGCCTATGAAACAGCAAGTCCATTACTCTGTCTCCACCGCAAAGTTTAGGCAATATTGCGGAATGGAACTTAGGTATATTCTCCAGCCTGCTATTTAGAAAAATCTGATTGCTCATTGAGATTCATACATGTGTAAAACTGTTATAGAGCCTTACTAAAATCCTGTCACCCTATTATGACTGTCTATGTTAAGTATATTATTGACATATTAACTATTTTTATGTATTATTATACTATCAGCAATTCATATCAAAGTATTAACAATGAACAACTCTATACAGGAAAAAAATGAAAATCCAGTCGTTACACTCAAAGCTCAGGCAGAAAAGTTTGATTTTAGCAAATTAAGGGCTGATAAAAATAATCAGTTAGCAATCACTGGAAAGCAGATGTATGACGATTTTCGAAGAATGAGGTTTGTTATTAACAGCAAAAGTCTAGACGAAAATTTAATTGGTGCATTGATAGATGGAGTCGATCAAAATAATAATTTTGATGAAGTTTGGGATAGACATTATAAAAAGCAAGAGATACCTGGCAATAAAAAAACCGACCAATATAAAGAGGAGTTTGAAAGGTTTTACAATCTAGGTAAAGGGTACACTCATCTATTACCAAAAAAAGGAGATAAAAACGAGAATTATCACCCAATTGCAAAAGAAATTTTTAAGGAAATGTTTAAATATGCTGAAGCGCAAATCCCAAGCGATCCTCTCTTAGAGGAATTGGTTACCAACTGTAACCAACTTGGTTATGATGGTAATTTATCTTTTCATGTTGATACACCTGCGTTGGCAAGCCACAACCTCGTAACTGGGGTTCTCAAGAAAACAATAAATATTAATTGCACTGAATCAAGTTATACAAAAATTGAATCTAAAATGTCTATATCTGTATTAGATCCTAACAATACAAGGAAATATGCAAACTCACAAGATGCAGCTATAGATACTATACAAAGTTCAATCAAATTCACACTTCAGTCTCAAGATGGAAAAGATGACGTGATATATAAAGATGGTAAATTGTCACTTACTGTGCCCCGAAAATTGAGAGATTATAAAACTGATGGCAGAAGTTTATTTGATATCATTAAAGAGTATTTCTATAAATTTTGCGAGAAGTTAGGATTTAAGTTTGAAGTAGAAATAGAGCATGATTTAGGTGATCCGATGAGCTACCTCGAAGAGGTAGCTCTGCCCATTCATAGCAATGAACACGAAAATACACCCTAAAACTAACAATTAAAATATCTCAAGTTCTGTTAGCTTATTTGCATAGTCAGTTGTACTAGACGCAACTTAATCTGACAGAAAAACTAATGTCAATCTCTATGTTTGATGCTACTAATATTTTTCTAAAAAGCAATATGCTTGCTATCAAGAAAAGTCTGCATAGCAATATTTACTAAATGAGGCCTTGTCTCAATTCCTAAATATAGCTGTGATTTTCTGGTTTATCATAGCCCATATCAGTCAAAATGCGCGATAATAGCACCATCAAAGAAAGATATATTAAAAAGATTAGCGGCAGTAATTGCAGTTTTCTCTGTTTGCCATAGCAACTCTTGAGTAGGTATCAATAATAATGATAATCTATATATCTGCTATAAAACCTCGAGATCCGTAGAATAGGGCTGACTAAGGTTCTCATACATTCCTGTATGCTGAGAACATAAAAGCTCTTTTGATTCTATTCCTAAATCCTCAAGTATTTGCTCCTGTTCAGCTATAAGTTCTAATAGCCCTGTTCCACTTTCACTTACTTCACTTCGTTCAAGACACATAAGTTCTGTTAACTCTGCTATGTCTTCTCTAGAAAGCTGATTTTTTTCAGAAAAAGTTGCTTCATTCATATGGTCCTCTTTTTGATATTAAAGAGTATCTTATACAAGAGAATAACTAAAATAATCTAAACTCTTGTGTCATATTTGTAGCTTGGTGTAGTTATATGGTACATTTCAGGTGTGCCGTAGAGACACAAAGAATGCTTAAAAATGAGCAAACTAAGTGCAAAGCTGCACAATAGATGAGGGTGGGCCCCTCGAAGTCGGTTTGCAAGAATAGGCTTCAAACAGCCATAAGCTGCTGTGGTAAAGAGCTATGGTAGTGAGCGTTATGGAAAAGGTGCAATTATGCATCATGTGTAAAATAGAGAGGCGAATGAAAATGAACCACTGATGAAGTGTCGAAATTCCAAAGACGACGTCAAAACCATGGGCTCTTGAATCTCTTGGGATAAACCTATCAGGAACTTGTTTACTGGATAGGTGGCGTCCGGCATAGAGGTGGCGTGAATCTATTTTAGGCTATTGTGTGGAACTGCGGGAACCTGTCGTTTCGATGATAAGGGAGAAATTCGAGGAGCTAAACTCTAAGGATGAGAGTACCGATGCGGAAAACAGGGGCGGATCGGCTCGTAGTAGTGAAGAAGTTTCTGTAATGGAAATGGAGCGAAGGGGCTGAGTTATTTAGTTTTAATTATTTATCAACCGAAAGGGAGGAGTTAATGAATAAAACAAAGTCTTTTGATATACCGAAGCAACTTATTTGGAGAGCTTATAAACAAGTATCGAAAAATAAAGGTGCTGCAGGTGTAGATGAGGTTTCGATAACAAAGTTTGAGGAAAATCTAAAAGATAATCTGTACAAACTATGGAATCGGATGTCATCCGGAAGTTATTTTCCAGAGCCAGTAAAAGCTGTGGCAATACCGAAGGATACGGGAGGAGGACAAAGAATTTTAGGTGTTCCTTCAGTATTCGACAGGATAGGGCAAACGGCAGCTTCTATGTATCTTGAGCCGCTAGTAGAGCCAAAATTCCACGAGGATTCATATGGTTATAGACCGAATAAATCTGCACTGGATGCGGTAGATACAGCACGCAAGAGATGCTGGAGGTACGATTGGACGATAGATCTTGATATAACCGGATTTTTCGACAATCTGGATCACGAATTAGTTTTACAAGCTATCAAGAAACATACAAACTGCAAATGGGTCATACTGTATGTTGAGAGGTGGATGAAAGCCCCTATTCAACAAGCAGATGGCACTAGGGAAGTGAGGAATAAGGGAGTTCCGCAAGGAGGTTCTGTAAGCCCAATCATTTCTAACATATTTATGCATCATGCGTTTGATATGTGGATGAGGCAAAACTACCCCACAATACCATTTGAAAGGTATGTTGATGATGCAATACTGCACTGCAAAACTAAGAGACAGGCAGACTTTATGAGAGTAAAGATTGAAGAAAGATTGGCTGAGTATAAGCTAAAGTTGCATCCTGAAAAGACACGGATAGTGTACTGTAAGAATAGCAACAGGAAGAATACATTTCCTATACAAAGCTTTGATTTTCTAGGATATACCTTTAGACCTAGAGGAGCAAAGAGCAAAATAGGGGAATATTTTGTTGGATTTCTACCTGCAATTAGCAATAAGGCCAAGAAAAAGATCACTCAAACCATAAGGTCATGGAAAATACATAGATTTACAGGAAAGAAGTTGGAGGAAATATCAAAGGAAGTAAATCCAATAGTCAGAGGCTGGTGTCAGTATTATGGCAGGTTTTACCAAACGGAGATGTATAAACTTCTTAATAATGTAGAGCGGCATCTAGAAAAGTGGGTAAGTAAGAAATATCTGATTGGAAAAAGACTAGCAAGGAAACTTCTAGGAAAAATGAGAACAGAAAATCCGAATACTTTTTACCACTGGAGGTTGGTATGGTAATCAAAGTACTGAATAATGGGAGCTGTGTGAATCGAGAGGTTCATGCACAGTTCTGTGAGGGGCTGGTGGGGAAGTTCCACTGGTCTACTCGACTAAGAGTACTGATTATCTAATTGTAGGAGAAGACCTAGTCAAAATATAAAAAAGCAGTGGAATTGGGGGTGGTAAATTTTAGATGAAGATCAGTGGAATAAAGTGGTAAATTCAGAAGTGTCTGAATAACTGTGTGAACTAAGTTCGGAGGAGAATAGTATCAAGAAAGGAGAAAATTATGTGGTTTTACCTTTATTGATGTATTAATTGAGAAGAGTTCTTAAAAGTTAATGTTTTGTTAGTTGTTTCATACTAAAATAGGCATATATAAATAATTAGGAGAATGTTATGCGGTCTAATTCCAATTCACTTAATAAATACGGATATGTATCTGATGCAAATGGATTGTCTCACCAAGAAATGGGAATGTATGATGATTTAGGAAGATATGAAGTTGCTGATGAAGATATGATGTACCAAAAAAACTATGGTATTATTGGTGATAGTTTAAAAAAAGTAACAAATATGACTGGAGATACAGCAAAGAGTATAGCAGATTACCTTATTAAACCTGTTAGTGATCAGGTTGCAAAACAAATCGTTGTTCCATTAGGAACAGAGATTATAAGTAAAATTGTCGTACCTATTACAAAGAAAGTTGCAGAACAAAATCAAGACATGATAAAAGAGCTAACAGATAAACTCATGGTTCGCGTGGAAGATTTTGCTCGGTTACAAATAGAAAAATTAAAAGAAGACGTGAAGCAAGAGATACCGTCTTGTTAGTCAACATAAAAATTTCCTAAATTGCATCATAAAACCAAAAAAAATACTTCCAATTCACAATCTGTGTAGCAGTACACAGATTATAGTTAGTGTATATGTTGATAAGTAAATTTCTGCTGTTGTGTATATGTAAAATCAATTTACTTATCAACATACACACTAACCAGCAACATTAAATAAATTTGTGTAAGATACTATTTCACATAAGATGTGATGGAGCACTTTTTGACTTTAAACTTCAGCTAATCTTCTAGCCTTATAATTCTTGATATGATCTGGATCAAAAGCCTTCCTTGAACTTAAAACACCAAAAACTATATGGAGTAACTTGCGCATTGCAGCTCCTACAATGGCCATGTTATGCTTGCCTTTCTCTTTTAACCTCTTACAAAAAGTCATAATAATAGGATTATGCTTTTTAGATACTATAGCAGGAAAATACATTGCCTTACGTAATGTTTGTGAACCTGATTTACTTAATCTGGGCTTGGCATATACAGATGAACCTGATGTTATATTCCGTGGTATAGTTCCAGCATATGATGCCAATTGCCTGGCATTTATAAAAACTTTTATATCAGAAATTTCAGCTAAAATAGCTACTGCTGATTCCTTTCCTATGCCTGGAACAGTTAATAGTAGCTGAAAATCTTCCAACAATTCTTTGTGTTGTTTTAATAGTTCATGTATGGAGTTTTTTATTGTTTCTATTGATTGCTCTATGTTCACTGAAAGATTTTCCCAAACATTTACAACTTTTTCAGGCAGTCTCTCTCTCTTTCTTTTCTAAATGATTATTTACTAATGTTAATTCATTTTTTAACGCAGCTGAACAACGATAAAGATGTTTTAATTTTTTCTTTTCAGAAGAAGGTGGTGTCCAACGTGTAGGTTCCTGTCTTTGACAATAATCTGCTATAATCTCTGCATCGCTCTGATCATTCTTTTGTCGCACAAGCTTACTCCTTGCATAAGATTTTATGCAATAAGGATTTACTACACTAACAAAATATCCAGCATTGTGTAGAAATTCAGCCAAAGCTTCACTATAACAACCTGTAGCTTCCATACAGATTGTTACTTGCTCCACATTATGTTTTTGTAAAAAATCAAGTAGACCTTGAAACCCAGAATCATCGTTTTTAAAATTCCTTTTCTTAGTTTCGCGTTTCCCTTTTTTACTTATGAAAGAAAGAAAAACATCAAAGCGATCTTTTGATATGTCTATACCTAAAAAGTTGTTGATCATTTATAACTCCATACGTTACCATTTAAAATGAAAAGTAAGGCTAACCTTGTGCATACAGAATTAGAACCATTTAGGTCTTTCTAAGATACCGTCCAACCTCTACTTTTGAGAAGGGAACTCTTTTCTCTTGGACAGATTTTATATCTAAGATAACACCCAGAGTTCTTCCCTTCTCCACCTAATGCTTAAGCTTAAAACATTAGATGCTTTTTTCAAGATACAAGATAACATCAATACCAGGTAAAGTTTTAGAGAAGATAAAACCTTCTTCATGGCTTCCATGGAAAGCAGAAAGTTTGGATGAAGCTTATTCTGACACTTATGTAACAAATGATATAGATGAATTTGCATGGTAGAGCTTCAAGGTTTAGCAAAATGTTTTTTGGTTTATATTCGCTTGAGGTTAACATCATTGGCCTTAAGCATTTTTTTAATGCTAAATGATCTTACTGTATATCTACAAATTCTTCCTGTGATTTTCAACTCTAGAGGTTATGCTTAAATTATAATATCTACCAAAAAAATAGTCATTTTGCTTGGATATTTGATATAATTTAGATCTATTAAAGCAAAAGCATGAATGAAGTAATAACATTTGGTTGTCGTCTAAATTTCTACGAGAGTGAGTTAATCAAAGAAGCATTAAAAAAAGCAAAGAGAGAAAATGTTGTTGTGGTGCATAGCTGTGCAGTGACAAATGAAGCAGAACGTCAAGTAAAGCAAAAAATACGTAAGATCTATAAGAATGACCCAAGTAAAGAAATTATTGTAGTTGGTTGTGCCGTTCAATTAGATCCTAAATCATATAGTGATATTCCTGGTGTAAGTAAAGTGCTAGGTAATCAAGACAAGCTAAGAGCTGAAAATTATCTACTAAATAATGATGAAACCTTAGTCAGTGATAACCAAGTAGAACCTATTCTCATTAATGGATTTGAAGATAAATCAAGGGCATTTATTGAAATTCAAAATGGTTGTAATCATAGCTGCACATTTTGTTCAATTACTGAGGCAAGAGGGAATAATCGATCTGTGCCAGTAAACAATATTATAGAGCAAATTAAGATTTTTATAGAAAATGGGTATCAAGAAGTGGTGTTTACAGGTGTTGATATTACTGACTTTGGTACAGATTTGTTTGGTAAGCAATCACTTGGTTCGATGGTTAGGAGAGTTTTAAAGGATATACCACAGTTAAAGAGACTAAGACTTTCCTCTATTGATGTTGCTGAAGTTGATGATGAACTAATGGATTTAATAGCTAATGAGTCAAGACTTATGCCTCACTTACACTTGAGTCTACAGTCTGGTAATAATTTAATACTAAAGAGAATGAAACGTCGTCACAATAGAGAACAAGTGATAGAATTTTATCATAAAATGAAGAGCTTAAGACCTAATATAGCATTTGGCGCTGATATTATTGCTGGATTTCCAACAGAAACTGATGAAATGTTTCAGGATACAGTTGATTTACTGAAAAAAATAAATGTAGTTTATCTACATGCTTTTCCATATTCAGAGCGGAAAAACACACCTGCTGCACGGATGCCACAAATACCAGAGAATGTACGTAAAGAACGAGTAAAGCATCTAAGAGAAATAAATGAAGAAATGATGAGCAGTTTTTATCAATCTTTGCTCGGCACTGAGCAAAGCGTTTTGGTTGAGCAGAATAATATTGGTAGAACAGAAAATTTTGCATTAATAAAACTTACATCAAGAGTTCAAGCTAAAAGTATTGTGAAAGCTCATGTTAAAGGAATAGAAAATAATTGTTTAATTGGAAATATTATTTCTTAATTTTTGTACATTAAAGGAATATATGATATAGTAGTTATACTATAAGTGATAATTCATTTATGATAATTAGAATATCTATTGCTTTATTTTTCATCTTCATTCCGTGTGTCTATTTTTTTATTACTTACATCAGTAACAATACACACATTGAGCAAGTACAACCGTTAAAATTAGAAACAGATAATAATGAAAGTGTAATACGTTCTGAAGAGGTTGCTGAAAGAGAAATACCAATAAAATATCAAGAACTTAAAAGTAGTTCACCTTCTATTTTCCAAGCAGCTGGTCAGAAAAATATGTGGCCAAGTGTTGCAGATCAAGCTGAACCTACAAAGGAAAAATCAAAAAAACTTGATTTCTATGTTAGTGCTAACGGTGGTAAGATATACAATGATAATTCAGAAACATTTGTAAAGGGTATAAAGGAAATAGGAAAAAGGTTTATTAATTTAATCAATGCAGATGATTCTACTTGGCTAACAGATCCGGTGTCAATGCTTGCCAAGATTTTTTTAGTAAGTGAAATTGAGAGTATACAGAAGTTTAAGGGTGAAATTAATTTTCAGTGGCTTGGAAGTGTATCTTTAGGTTACTATGCCGGAGAAAATGGCCGAGTTGATTTTGAAGCCATGTATTCTATAGCCGATATTGAAGATAGTAATGCTCCCCCGTTATTTGATAAATCAGCAATCGTATTTGCGTTTTTATTCAACTTTTTTTATAGCCCCAATATTCAAAATACGCAATTTGCTCCGTACTTTGGACTTGGTATAGGACCAACAGTTTTTAGATTAAAAAAGATTAATGGATCACCAGAAAATTCAATGCCACTGAATGTTCCTTGGTTTGCTTATCAAATAAAGCTTGGTGTTGACTACTCAATAATCCCAGAAGTTAAAACCTTTCTCGGCTATCGTTATTTTAGCATTCCGATACCTGTTGCAGACGATATATCCACTCATAATATTGAAGTTGGCTTGATGTTTAATTTTTAGTAATAATATCTGTTCAAGGGCATCTGAAGCAAAAGTGGTCAGTGCTTCTTTTCTTGCCATTAGACTTCTTGGATAACTTAAGAAACACGTAGTAGAAGCAATATTAGGGAAGTTATAAATTTTGAGCAGGTAAGTAAACTTGATGAAGAGAAGCTTCGAAGACTAACAGCAGTAAAAAGAAAAACATTGGAAAAATAATAGAAATTTTAATAGAGGAAGAGGCCAAGAAAAAGGCAAGAGGAGGAAAACCAAATAAACAAGGCATGTTTGTTAATAGCAGTAGAATATTTGCGTAAATACCGTACATATTTCCATATAGCACAAAGCTATGGAATAAGTGAAAGTGATTGCTAACGGCTGGATAGAAGATGCATTGATAAAACATTCAGATTTCAGGAAGATAAAGAGCTATTAAAGTCAAATGTAGAATACGAGATTTTAGTAATAGATGGCCCTATAGAGAGAGAGCAAAAGAGACTTAGGAAAAAAGCTTGGAATTTCATTCCAGCATATATAGCTCTTCTCATAATAGTGGGAACAAGTGAAGAAAAGCAGAATCGATAGCCTGGCGAAAAGATTTAAAAAGAGGACCGGCCCTATTTTTTGTAGCAAACCAATGATGCTCAATGTTTGTCCAGGCTGTAAAATTGGTGCAAGAAATTGCTCGAACCAGCTATTAAAAACCTCTGTATCACAATAGCCTTTGAAGGTCATGGGTGCAACGATTTTTCCCTTATTTAAAACTGAATCATGCTAACTCTCTGAGTTTTCTTACCTGATTTCAGTGCATTCTCCCTTTCTGCAATATCCGTATTTCTGTATTGTCTATATCAGATTCATCAATATATACCAAATTTTTAGGGGACTTTGCCGATATGATTTTTAAAAATTCAGCTTGTTTTTCTTCGTTTCTTTCTTTATATCCATAAGTCTTTTTTTGCGTGTAAATCCAATTTTTTTTAAGCTCTATGAATAGTTTGACGACTTATATTGCCACAGCACCTCTGATTGTCTTTTACTACCGTGTTTTTTTATAAATTCTGCAAACGCATTCCGATCGGTGATTTTATGATTATGCCCTCTATTTCCTAGTTTCTTTGATTCCTGTTTCTTTCCGCCTTTTCTCCCATTTGTACAATGTTACTCTACCGATTTTGAACCTCTTTGCTACTGCTGTTTTACTTTCTCCTTCATCCAACACCTAAATGGCTTTTTTCCTTAAGTCATAACTATACGCTGCTGGCATTTTTACCTTCTTGTTACACCTCGTTCCTACCATTATGAGAAGAGCTATAAATATTCAGAAACAGCAAAATTTTTACTAGAATGTAGCACAGATCCATCATTTATTCATATGCCTAAAGCAAAGAAGGCAGGAGTCATTGCAGGTGTTACAGTTGCTATTGGGTTTCTAATAGCACTTGTTTACGCTACTTTTACTTTTAGTAGTGGATATTAGTATAGTATCTGCACTAATTAATCAGTGGAATTTACTATGAGGTTGCGTATAGAGTATCAGAGTGCTCATTGAGTAGCAAGTTAGATGATATTAGCAGCTATAATGTGCTTGCAATAGCTAATTCAATACAGTAACCGCGCCATGGCAGTGTTTGTATTTTTTCCCGGATTTACAAGGGCACTTATCGTTTCTTGAAACTTCTGGAAGTCTGCTATTTTTAGCAGAGCGTGACCTATTGCCTATTTCTTGGTTATCTGCCAACTTAAAGTGCGCTAGGCGGTGAATGGTAAGCTCCCCCCACTTTTCAAGCATCGACTCAAACATTAAGAAAGCTTCGCGTTTAAATTCATTCAGTGGGTCTTTTTGCCCCATAGCACGCAAATTTATGCTTTGTCTTAGGCTCTCTAAGACCGAAAGGTGCTCCCTCCATAAATGATCAAGTGTCATGATCATCACTTGTTTCACTATCGTATTCCACAAATCTGTAGTTTGTTGACTATTGAAATATTTTTCTTTCTCAGTAAAAAATTCTTGTATCTTGTCATTTATATAATCCAAGGCTTCTTGTTTATTCAAAAACTCTGCTAGATTAAGCGTTATCCCGTATCTTATGTGGAATTCTTTTGCAATATCTTCAACATAATCTTCGTAATAACCACTTTGTACTATACCTTCTATTATATCCTCATTTACTTCACTATATACTTCAACTAAATCATTGATTTCATTGTTTAAAATATGATTTCTCTGCTTAAAAATAACCTTACGTTGATTGTTGATTACATCATCAAACTTTAGCAAAGACTTCCGCACATCATAATTTCTAACTTCAACTTTCTTCTGTGCTTTCTCAAGTGCTTTATTAATCCATGGATGATGAATAGCCTCGTTGTTCTTTAGTCCCACTCTTTGCAAAAAATTCCTCATTCTATCAGAACCAAATATCCTCATTAAATCATCTTCAAGTGATAAAAAGAACTTAGAAAGTCCAGGGTCACCCTGGCGGCCAGAACGTCCACGTAATTGATCATCTATTCTCCTGCTTTCATGCCTTTCGGTTCCAATAACACATAAGCCACCAGCTTTTATAGCAATTTCCTTATCTTTTTTTACTCTTTCGACTATTTCTTGATATTTTTTTTCTCTTTCATCAACATTTTTTATTTTCTCGAGCTCTACCTTTGCAATCATTTCAGCATTTCCACCAAGCTGAATATCAGTTCCACGTCCTGCCATATTAGTTGCTATAGTAATGCTTCCTGGTACTCCAGCTTGAGCTATTATGTATGCCTCTTGTTCATGATAGCGAGCATTCAATACTGAATGCTTAAGAGAATAGCTTTGCAAAAGCGCAGAAAGTTTTTCAGAGTTTTCAATACTTACCGTACCAACAAGGACTGGTTGTAGGCGTTTGTGGCATTCCTCTATGAACTTCAATACAGCACTAAATTTTTCTTTTTCTGTGCCATAAATTTCATCGTCAACATCTATTCTTTTAACAGACACATTAGTTGGAATTTTTACTACATTTAATCTATATATATCACGAAACTCCTCTGCCTCTGTTACTGCTGTTCCTGTCATACCAGAAAGTTTGTTGTACATACGAAAGTAGTTCTGAAATGTGACTGATGCTAAAGTTTGACTTTCATGCTGAATTTCAAGATTCTCCTTTGCCTCCAGTGCCTGGTGAAGACCATCAGAATATCTCCTACCTTCCATCATGCGCCCAGTAAACTCATCAATAATTACCACCTTACCGTTTTTCACTATATAATCTTTATCAGCAGTAAACAGCTTATGTGCACGAAGTGCTTGATCTATATAATGAGTCAGTATAATATTGCTAGTATCATAGAGCGAGGAATTTTCAGGAATGAGGTTATACGATTTTAGTAATTCCTCCACTCGTGAAATGCCATTTTCAGTGAGGAACACTGCTCTACTCTTTTCATCGACTTCATAGTCAGAATCAACTAATTTGATTACTATTTTATTGATATGCTTATATATCTGATTATTTTCCTCAAGTGGGCCAGAAATAATGAGCGGAGTACGCGCTTCATCAATCAGTATAGAGTCTACTTCGTCTACTATCGCGTAATTGAAGCCTCTCTGAACCATATCTTCTTGAGAAAATTTCATATTATCTCGTAGATAATCAAAGGCAAGTTCATTATTTGTTGAGTATACGATATCTGCGCTATAAGCCTTTTTTCTCTCGTCGTCTGTCAAATTATTTGTAATAAATGCAACAGAAACTCCAAGAGAATTATATAATTTACTCATCCACTCTGTATCTCGTTTTGCAAGATAGTCGTTAACAGTTACGACGTGCACACCTTTTCCTTCTAAAGAATTTAGATACGCAGCTAAAGTTGCGACGAGTGTCTTTCCTTCTCCTGTTTTCATTTCTGATATCATGCCATTATGGAGAACCATGCCACCAATTAGCTGAACGTCGAAATGCCTCATGTTAAGGAATCTTCGTGATGCTTCTCGTACAACCGCAAATGCAGGTACGAGAAGGTCATTTAGTGTTTTTCCATTTTTCAGTTCTTGTTTTAATTCCGCAGTTTTACTAGCAAGATTCTCATCAGATAAGCTCTGCATTTCTTGCTCTAGCGCATTAATCTGCTGAGCAATTTTTCTGAAGGATTTTATTATCTTCTTGTTCGTTGATCCAAATATCCTTTTTATAAAAAAAAGTGACAACGTAAAGATGAAGAATATAAGAATAGTTGTTAAAACTAACGTAGAGTCTGGCATAAACTTAGGTAAAGTTTTATTTAATATGAGATTATATTACTAAACGTAACCTGCGGCAATTAGATTCAGAAAATCTTTATTTACAAACTAAGGAAAAGATTCTTGCAGATGAAATGTAAAAGAGTCTATTTATTTTATTAAATATTATAATTAATAATTAAACTTTCTTGATAAATTATTAAAATAGTGTTAAGCTACATGTATAAAACGGTTAGTGGAGTTACAATGTTAAGCAATATTATAAAAGTAAAATTAGAGGAAAATAGTTGCTCTGTTAAAGAATTAGAAGAATTCTTTGCTCAAATGCAATTTGGTACAAAATGGTTTAAAGATTCTTCAATAAAATTACTTTGCCAAAGATATTATAAATGTGGCGATAAATGGAAAATTTCTTTTACCCTAACTCTACCAAGAGAAGCAGTACCTAATTCTTTCGCTTTGAATCTTTTATCTTTGCTTAGTAAGGGAAATGAGCTGGCTTTACCTATTATATTAAAATACCTTTCTTGCAGAACTGTATTTAAGAGGTTGTCCGGAAACTAGTAAAAGGCTATGATATTTGAAATTTTAGTATGGGGTAAAGATGAGAAAAAAGTATCCAACAGATCTAAGTGAAAGGGAGTGGGCACAAATAGAGAAGTACTTCAGAGTATCATACAAAAAAGGAGGAAGACCGCCAAAATATAGTAAAAGAAAAATGTTAGAGGGAATTTTCTATATATTGCGTACAGGGTGCCAATGGCGGTATTTACCAAATGATTTTCCGCTATGGAAGACTGTATATGAGCAGTTTAGGCAATGGAAGAAACAGAGGATTTTTGAGAAAATGAACTATGATATCACTAAATATAGTAGGTCAAAAATGGGAAGAAATGAAGAGCCGAGCGGATGCATAGTGGACAGTCAGTCGGTAAAAACCACGGAAAAAGGGGGATCAAAGGTTATGATGGTGCAAAAAAGGTAAAGGGGGAGAAAAAGACATATAATCACAGATACTCAAGGATTTGTGCTTGGTTGCTATGTAGGAGCTGCAAGCGAAAATGACAGAGATGGGGTGAAGATGGCATTGGACAATATGAAGAAAAAATACAGCAATATTAAGAAAATGTGGGCTGATATGGGGTACCAAGGAAAAGATTTAAAAACCCATATAGAGGAGGAATATGGGATAGACATTGAAATTGTGAAAAGGCCTCCATGTAGGTTTTGGGTGCATAAAGATACACCACTAGAACTATTGCCACAACGGGATCCTAGATTTTCAGTACAGCCGAGAAGGTGGGTGGTAGAGAGGACTTTTGCTTGGATCAATAGAAATAGAAGACTATCAAAGGAGTACGATTTACTTACAACATCTACTGAAAGTTTCATATATCTGGCTATGAGTAAAGTTATGTTAAGTAGGAAATATGCTTGAGTTTACTAGTTTCCGGACAACCTCTTAGACGTTCAATTGAAGCAGCGGTATAAAAAATACTATTCGTTAATAGATAATGAGATTGAAGAGTTAAAGACTCAAATTTTAAAAGAACTAGAAGATTATATTAGCAATACTAACGTTAATAAAATGTATCGAAGCCTTAATAATAAAAAGAAAAACGAAAAATCATTAAAAGAAGTAGCGTTAGGATCTTGTTCATTGGGTGGAATTTGCTTGTTAATATTTTTTTCACTTGGTTTTTTTATTTTTTTAGCAACAACCATTGACCCACCTGCTCATATGAGTATGTATAAAGTAAAGGTTTTTAGGTGTATAGGAGCTTCACCTTTAGTTTTTGCATCATTAGCACTCACAGTAGCAGGTGTAGCTTACTTAACAAGTTGTTATCTAAATCATAGTTTTACAAAAGAAATACAAGACTATATAGAGCAACCAGTAAAATGTATGGATAAAGCAACTAATAATAAAGAATCAGACAATTTTCCTTCTGACAATTATGAAAAAGTACAACCTTCAGCACCGCTTGAGGAACTACTACCTTCATACGAGGAATCGTGTTCATCACCACCGTCATACGAAGAATCGTGTCACAGTAGTTTAGGTTATATTCAACCATCTAATCCAATACAGCAAAATCAGTTGTTGTGATGAAGGTATTAAAGAAAACAAGCAAAATTACATTTGTAATTTTGCTTCCTTTATCATCACTTAGAAATAGCTGGTTATGTTATGCTTGCCTATACTTGATTAAGTATATCAATAGGTAAATAAATCTTAATACAACTTTATTATACTGGTAAATACATTTTATAGAATGAAAGCATGGAAGATTTTATAACGGCAAGAAGGAAAGATGATGCTGTGATATCTGTTTCTCAGGATAATGAGAAAAAAAACGTGTTAATCTTGGGACTCAATCAAGCAGCAAGGAATTTATTAAAATGTGAAGAAGGGAATTTACTTAATAAGCCGTTAATCAATATTTTAAGTGCAAGAGCAGCTGAAGATATGAAAAGCTATTTGGAGTATACTGAAGATGGGCGCGATTTGCCCGATATATTGCCAAAAGTGATAGGCTTTTCTTTAATCGACGCTAAAGGAGAAGATATAAAAACAAAGGTAAAAGTTTTTCGCACAACGCAATTTACTAATAGCAAGATTAATTATGAGCTATTGATACGTGACATTAGCCTGTTTCATAAGCTAGCAATGTTTAGGGATAAATATCTGATGGGTAAGAAATATAGAAAACACAACTTGTTTGATATACCAGACAATGATTCAACGATTTTGGAGTTATATGTCATATTGAATTTTGCCTTTGAATATCAAATTAATGCAGTTATAGGAATAATAGGTTTAAACAGCAGTTGTAATAAGGAAAATGATACACTAAAAATTATCATAGAACATTTTTATAAAAATTGCCGTAGTGATGATTTTTTAGGATGTATTGATGAGAATAAGGTACTTTTTATTTTGATGAACTGTGATGCAAATAACACATCTAAAATAGTTAATCGTATACATTCTTCCATTAACAAGCAGTTATTAAAGCGAAAACTATCAAGCATATCAATTATTTATGGAAATATAATTCAAAAACATAGTGTGAAGAATGCTTAAACGCTTTTGTCATTAATTGGTTTGTAGTATCTAAGTTCTACACAATATAAGGATTGTTTTTTATTTCTGTTAAGCTTATATTAAGAATTTAAGCTTACCTATGAGGTTACTAATCACACTATTTTTATCATTACTTGTGGGAGGAAGTGCTAACGCTAGGGTAATTCTGGATAAGGAGATGTTTTATGTAGAACTAGATGGAAAAGTAGATTTAAGATTTGGCTACGCTTTCAATAAAGATTCTTTTAGCTCTACAAAAGACAAGACCTCAAGCTATTCAGACCTGCGCTTTCTTTATTTGCAGCAAGTTTATCCAAATACACAACTGGGGTTTAATGTTAAGGTAGGAGTTTCTGGTATTGCAAACTTAAAGGCACTAGACATAGAAAAGTTAGAAATGGAGAAGTGGTATTTTATCATAAAGAACCAGGAATTTGGATCAATTGAATATGGTAAAGGAAGTTTAGTTAGTCAGAGTATGTTAATTAACACTTCAAAAATTTACACAGCTGCCGGAGGAATAAATGGTCATTGGACAAATTACTCAAATTTGCGCGGTAATGAAAAAAAAGATAATGATCCTGGGTATGATAAAGATGAGGTATTTTGGGTAAAACCCAATATTTACAGCGACTATAATGGACTAGAGCTGAAGTTAAAACAGCCAACGATAAACTATATTTCTCCTGAAATCTATAACTTTCAACTTGGACTCAGTTATGTTCCAGGAAAAAATAATTTGCAATATAACAATCTAATAGCCGCTGGTCTTTCCTATAAAAATGGCTTATCAGATGAAATAAATTTTACTACTGCTTTTACTGGTGAGTTTGCAAGAGAAAATTTAACTGATTGCTCGGATGGTACTTCTGAAAATTATAAATGCCGTAATCAATTGCTACACTGGAATTTTGGCTTGAAGCTAAAACTTTTTGAACTTGATTGCATTTTTTCGTACGGTAATGGCGGTAAATCTGGTGAGAAACGTAGTCCTGAAACAAGTAATATGAATTATATAAATGCAGGTGTTGCTTATCATTCTGATTCTCGTAAAGTGAGCTTAACATATTTTAGTAGTAGCAGGGATATTGTAGGCAAAGGTACAAACGAATTAACATCACAGGCTTTCAGTCTTGAATATCCATTAGCTCTTGGCACTTCATACTACTTCGATATTGTAAAATTTAGTACCAAAGAACCTGAAATCGAAAGTAATAACTCCGGGTATGTGCTTTTGGCTGGGCTGAAGCTAAGTTTTTAATGAAATAAACGGTGTATAAGTGTTGTAATGTGGTAAATAATGAGAGTAAAATTGAATTGTTAATATATGTGCTATTTGATATTATAAAAATAACTATTACATAAGATTTTCAATAAAAAGACATTCTGTTACTAATCCAAGTGTAGGAGAAAACGGTTATTAATTAGCAAACCGAACCCTTCAGTAAGCGCATCTCTTCAGGTGCTCTTTTTTCTTTTTTATATATAAAAAAATTAGATAGTATTGTGAGTGCGGTTTTTTCTGTGTTCTGATGCTTTTCAATTCCATAGCTTTTATATTGAATTTCCTTTTTTTACTACTATTTCTCTATATCATTGCAAGAAAGAACAGAAAATTAAGTGAGGAGAAAGTAAAATTAGCAAATCTTGAGAATAATTTATGTAGGGTAGAGCATGATCTTCAAGAGACAAAGCGAACTTTACTGAATAAGGATGAGGAAATAGTTGATTTGAAAGTTAGGAATGCAGAGCTTGAAGTAATTTTGCAAAAAGAACGTGAGGAAAAGAGAAAAGAGATGGATTTACTGACAAAAGCAGAGGAGAGGCTTACAAACACTTTTAAAGCTCTCTCTCTTGATGCTTTGCAGGTAAACAATAATAATTTTCTGAATTTAGCGAAGGAAGTAATCGATAGTAAACTAAAAGAAACAGAAAGTGACTTCAAAAAAAGGCAAGCAACGATCAACGAAGTTGTCACTCCAATAAAAGAAAAATTAGAAAAATTCGACAGCGAAATACGTGAGCTAGAAAAAGAGAGGGTAGGGGCCTATGAGGGTTTAAAAGAGCAAATTGGATCATTAATGAACCAAACTTCTAGCCTTGCTAACGCCCTGAGGAAGCCTCACATTAGGGGCAAATGGGGTGAAATGCAGCTCAAAAGAGTGGTAGAAATGGCGGGAATGATTGAATATTGCGATTTTTTTACTCAAGCCTCAGTAATTGATAAAAATGAGGACAATTTGTTACGTCCTGATTTAATAGTAAAAATGCCATCAGGAAAGCAAATAATAATAGATGCTAAAGTACCACTTGATTCTTACATGGATGCTATGTCGCAAAATGATTTACAGATACAAAAGGAAAAATTGAAGAATCATTCTCTGGCAATAAAAAAACATATAAATGATCTAGGCAGAAAGGAATATTGGAACCAATTTGAAAATACGCCAGAGCTTGTGGTGCTTTTTTTAACAGGAGAAGGGGTTTTCAGCGCAGCACTAGAATGTGAACCAGCTTTGATAGAAATTGGAATAGAAAAAAAAGTAATTATTGCAACACCAATCACTCTAATTGCGCTACTTAGGGCAGTAGCCTATGGATGGAAGCAAGAGATGATAGCTGAAAATGCAAAGAAAATAAGTGAACTAGGCCATATTTTATATGAGCGAATCTGCACAATGGGCGAAAATTTTGATAATTTACGCAGAAGCTTAAAAAGTGCTGTTGATCATTACAATAAAACTGCTGGTTCGCTTGAGGCAAGAGTGTTTCCTGCTGTCCGAGAATTCAATAAGCTTGGTATACATGCAAAAAATAAAGAACTCACTGCTGCAAAAGAGTTGGAATCTTTACCACGCAGTTTACATGCTGAGGGGTTGAAAGTAGATTAGTATTTCAGGTCTCCTTAACTTACATTTGCTGATTAAAACAACTTTCTAAAAATTTTTTTTATATAGCTCAATTCCTGCACATCATTTGCTGCATAAACAGGTATAGTTTGTTGCTCAGTACCAGGTATTTCTACAAAAATTTTGCCTACTTCTTGACCTTTTTTAATTGGTGCGGGTACCATATCTTTATACTCAATACGCACTTTAATTTTATCATGTAATCTGCGGTTATAAGTTATGGTAACATCGTTTGCAACTGTAACGGGCACTTTTTTATCTTTTCCATAAACAATATTTATTTCTTCAACTACGCTATCCTTAGCAAATATTTTCTTGGTATTAAAATGATTTAAGGAATATTGTATTAGTCTTTTTGCTTCCTCTATTCGCTCTTTCTCGGTGTCCAAACCATTCACGACAGCAAAAATTCTTCTATCGTTCCGTTTTGCAGATGATATAATGCCATAACCACCAGCACTCGTATGACCTGTCTTTAGACCATCAACTCCAATATCATGGAAAAGTAAAAGATTTTTATTTTTTTGTACAATATCGTTATATGTCAAATATTGTTCAGAGAATAGATCATAGTATTTAGGAAAATCAGTAAAAATCCTTTTTGCCAGTGTTACCAAGTCTTTTGCGCTCATAAAATGGTTTTCATCTGGCCATCCACTTGAGTTAACAAAATGACTATCATTAAGATTCAAATCTTGTGCAACTTCATTCATTTCAGCAACAAAATTCTCTTCTGATCCTGCGATACCCTCGGCTAGCACTATGCATGCATCATTACCTGAGGCAATTGTAACTCCTTCAAGTAGTTCTTTTACCGTAACAAATTGACCTTCTTTCAAAAACATAGAAGAGCCTTTCCTTTCCCATGCTTTTCTACTTACTCGAAATTTATCTTCCATATTTATTATTCCAGCTTTTAGATAATCAAAAGCTACATATAAAGTCATTAACTTGCTCATTGAAGATGGGGCCATTTTTTCCCTGGAATTGTGTTCAAAAATGAACGAGTCTGAAGCTAAATCTAAGACAATTGCTTGCTTTGCTTTGGTTCTAAACTGATATGAGTATGAGTAAAAAGGAAATATAAAAATTAATAGCAAAGTTACTAGTTTGCTTAACATATTTATAATTTTAAATTTATAGTGTACTAATTAATAGTATGATTTTGCACGAGCATTTCAATAGATCTCTTGCATAAAACTTCCTTGACAAACTGCGCCAGCCCCCTTATTATGACAATAAGAGTATTTATCCTTGTTTTCGATCCGCGCGGGTTCAACAACAAAAATTCAGTAAAAAACTCAGATATTTATTGGCAAATTACATAAAAATTATAGCGGCTGCATGTCTTTTTATTTTTTCTACATTCAGCCAAAACGCGCTTATTTTAAGCGTTAGCACATTATTACAGCGCCAATTTACATTATTATAGGGTCAAAACTCGTTACACGGGGATTTTTTTGCCTTTTTTTTTGCTTGGTAAATTTATTAATATTTGAGGTGTCATCCCAGTGCTTGACACTGGAATCCAGGAAAGTTTAGCTTATGAGCAAGCAAACTAGCATAGAAAGTGGTTGCAACATTTTCGGTGAGATTTCAGAAAGGCTAGATTCCAGTGTCAAGCACTGGAATGACACCCTCTTGGATGGAGGACAGTGTCAGCTACTTTCATGACACCATTTGCTGTCTTCAAAAATTTACAATTATGCTTCATGTGTTTTATTAAATATTTTACTTAAAAATTCAATTTCTTATTATAAGAGATAAGCAATTCATGAATAATGAAAGATTACAAAAAAGGTCATAGAAAGCGCCTAAGAGAGAGAATTATTTTAGATAACGGACAATCATTGCTTGATTATGAGATTTTAGAACACATTTTATATTCAGCATATAGTAGAATCGATGTAAAGCCAGTAGCAAAGAGTTTGATAGAAAATTTGGGCAGTTTAAATAAAGTTTTTAATGCCGATTTAGAAGCACTGCAAAATATTGAAGGAGTTAATAATGCAGCCATATCTGCTATCTTTTGTGTGAAACAGGCTTTTGTTCGTTCTGCACGAGAAGAAATAAAGGACCTACCTATAATCAATAACTGGGAAAATTTGCTTGATTATTTAAAAGTAAGTATAGGAAGCCTTAATAAAGAAAATTTTCGCGTCATCTATATGAATAAAAGATATCGTCTAATAGCGGAAGATCTGCAGAACTTTGGTACAGTAGATCAAACTCCTATTTACGTTAGAGAGATCATAAGACGCGCTCTTTTGATTGGCTCAACATCGATTGTAATATCCCACAATCACCCAAGTGGAGATATACAACCTTCAAGTAGCGATATGTTTCTCACCAGACAGCTTGCAGAAGCTTGCAAAAGCATAGGAATAGAATTAATAGATCATATTATTATCACGTTTAGTAGCTATTTTAGTTTCAAGGAAAATAGGCTTTTATTAGAGTAGATCTAAAATTACTTTTGCCATTTTTCTTATTATGGAAGTAAAGCTATACATGAGGTGGTTGCCAGTGGAACAAAAATTTTCCTTCTGGAAGACAATGTGTGATTTAGGTAGTGGCAAATTGAAAGAAATACATGGTATTTGCCACTATTAGAAATCTCCTGTTTTGATAAGACTTATGAGGTCTTTGTTGGTTTTTTGAATTTTGTTGAAGCACTCACATGCTTACTCTAATATTTTGTTCACAGAGCCTAGTTAGCTCAATTTCAAAGTTAATTTGTGAAGCTCTGAGTTCTGTTAGGGGATTTTCTGGTTGAATATCTAGCTTATTCTGTATGTTCGGTAAACAAATTAAAGCCGAATCAAAAATTTCATCATACTGCTCTGCTTCATGTGCGCAATTGATTATTTCTTCGAATTCTTCCACATCTTGCGGCGTATCTTTTAATATTGCTCTTATTTGGTTTAGGTTTTGACGAATTTTTTCCTGATATCCAGCAATTCTCTCTTGATATATATCAATCATTTTTTGACATGCATTGCCTCTAAATGGATGCTCTGCTTTTTCTTTTATGTAGGAGCTCTGAAAATTTTTGCAACTAAGGACTGCTTCTCTACATTTTTTTATGTCACTAATTATACTGGTTATTGACTTACTTGCTTTCTCCTGCTCTTCTTTTTTGATTATACATTCATTCTTTGTTTTGCTCATTTTATCATACAGATTTCTGCATTCTTTATATGATACCAGCGGTTGTAGTATTCCTTCCTCTACACCTTTATTATAAAAACTTTTCAACTCATCGCTTGATAGTATTCGTATAGCATCTTCCCTTTTACCTTGTGATTTAGGATACTTTTTGTTCAGTGAACTAATATAATTTAATAGGAAACTCTTAGTTAAATCTTCCTTTTTAACTTCTGATAATTTTTCTAGTGTTTCTATATATTTCAAAGTTTCCGCAAAAAGCTGCGCACCAGATGGAGCAAATCCTGGCAGTGGTTTGCTCTGCGCCTTATAAAAATCGGTTTGTAAAAAATCTTCGGCTTGTTTTTTTATTACTGAAAGTTCATAGAAGGCTTTTTCTGGATTGATTTTTTTTAAAATACTAGTAGCTTTTTTAATCGCTCTTTCTCTCTTTTTATTATCTTGTTTTTCGTTTAAGATTAAGCTTTCAGCTTCAGTAAAAGCATTGCCTTGGGCACTTTTGGCAATATTACAAACAACGTTTTTTACAACTTGCTTAGTTGCTACATAATCTATTTCCTTTGTAAAGCAATCAATAAATAGCTGCCAAATTTTTTTGTTAACGGACTTACTTGTCTTATGTTCGAAATCTTCTACATCTTTGAATCCTAAAATAGTATAGAGATTTTTTTCAATTATTGGTTCATCATGTTGTTTTGCCACTTTACCTTTTATATTGAATAGAAATTCACTAATCTTAGTTGTGCCCATAATATTACCTCACAATATTAATGTTATATAATATAAAGTATAAAAGCTTAATGTTTAATTTTTACTTACTATTAATATAATTGAAGATTAGCTTTGTTCCTATATTAAAACTTTAACTCCTAGTTTGTTATCAGTAATATTTATATAAATAACTATAATTCATGCCTGAGCTTGGAAATATACTACTTTTGGTAGCTTGTTTGTTGTCATTAACATACTTATTTTTACCGCTCAATTCTTATCGATTTATCACCAATGCCATATTTTTTTGTGTATCAACATCAATGGCTATTTTGATCTACTGCCACATTAAAAATGATTTCTCACTTGAAAACGTATATTACCACTCACACACAACAAAACCTTTGATCTATAAGATTTGTGGTGTTTGGGGAAATAAAGAAGGGTCTATGTTGCTTTGGACCTTAGTGCTTGTCATGTATTTATTACTAATGGATATTTATATACCTTCTGTCATCCCAGTGCCCAGACACTGGAATTTAATTGCAAATGAGTACATCAAATGGCAGTGTAATAAAAACTGGATTCCAGTGTCAGCTACTTGTATGACACCAGAACGAACTAATGGCAGTAAATTAAAAAAAATATCTCTTATCACTCATGGGCTGATTTGCTTTTGTTTTTTACTGTTCACTTTACTTGAATCAAACCCCTTCACTAAAATGCCAGACATCGAAACAGATGGTCTTGGTTTTAATCCGATATTGCAGGATATAGGCCTTGCTATTCATCCACCGGTATTATATTTGGGGTACCTTGGATTTAGCGTGCCTTTTTCGCTCTCTATAGCTGGATTAATTGCAAATACTGAAGGAAATGTTTGGGCTAAAATTGTCAAGCCTTGGGTACTTATTTCTTGGTCGCTGCTCACTTTGGGCATCAGCTTGGGTAGCTGGTGGGCATATCGTGAACTCGGTTGGGGTGGATTTTGGTTCTGGGATCCAGTGGAAAACGTTTCTTTGATGCCTTGGTTAATTGCAGTGGCGCTGACACATTTGTTGCTCGTTGTACGAAATTTCAATACTTTAAGGAATTTCGCTATTTTACTTACGCTTACAACTTTTATATTGAGTGCGACTGGAACATTTCTAGTCCGCTCAGGAATACTTACCTCAGTGCACACGTTTGCAGATGACCCAAGATATGGACTGTATATATTAGCTCTACTTGGTGTAATCACAGTCAGTAGCTTAGTAATATTTGTAGTGTTTACGAGAAAGAATCACACATCTTTCCAGTATTCGATATTGGAATCTGAAAAGAAATCTGCTACTCAAGTGACAGAAGGTAGAAGATTCTTTTCACGCCTTACGATGATGCTGATGAACAATTTATTATTCATCACTGCCTTTTTCATCGTGTTCGTTGGCACTTTATACCCTACAGTGCTTGAGTATTTAACCGGTGAATTAATTTCAGTTGGAGCACCATATTACAATTCTTTATTTAACTCTATTGCACTAGCTATTCTAGTACTCACCATGATAGGGCAATACTGCAGTTGGCAGGGAAATAGTCTATTGCCAATATTCCGTGAATATAGATTTTCATTTTGTAGTGCTGCAGCTATTTTGCCGTTTATCTTTCATATGGAACTGATGATTGTGCTATCAATTAGCATCTCTATAATATTGTTAGTTTTTGTTTTGGAAGCATATAGCAAAAGAATTTGTTTGTTTAAGGTAGAATTTAGTAAGTCAATTTTACTCGCAAGAAGAGTTTCTAATTCTTACTATGCAATGATGCTCGCTCATGCTGGAGTGGCAATCCTTGTGCTTGGTATAGCCTGCTCAGTAGGTTGGCAGGAAAAAAAAGAAAACTACTTGGGAATAGGAGACAGCATAACAGTCAATAAATTCAAAGTCACTTTACGAAACATTGAATTTATAAAAGAAAAAAACTTCCATGCAGTAAGAGGTACAATGGATATCAGGAATTTGCTTAATAGTAAGGTAATAGGTGAGGTAACTCCTGAATATAGATTTTACCTTGCAGAAGGTCAAAAAAATGTTGAAAGCAGCATTTATCACAGTTTATTTTCTGATATCTATGTTGTTATTGGTGAAATTGACAAGAATAAAAGCAAAATCGCAGCCAAAGTACACTATAAACCAGGAATGTCTATAATTTGGCTTGGATCTTTTCTCATCGCCTTTGGTTCACTACTTGCTGCTTTTTCTTCTAGCAAAAAAGTAGTTCCTTCAGTATGATGAAGTTTGCATTTTTTGGCAATTTAAACTTAAGCTAAGTAACACAATCTCGCGAGCGAATTTTCTCTATGTCCTGTTGTACAACAGGAAATAAAGATATATTTTCTAATGAAGAACTTACACGGTATATGGAATCTACTTCCTTAAGCCTTTTAAAATATCCCTGCTTAATAGCGTCGTAGACAGAAGAACCACCAAGCAAGCAGTTCTCACCTAACTCTTCTTTATAATTTTTAAACTTTTCCAATATTTCCTCCTTGTTACTCACTTCTACTATAATTTTTCCTTCATCTTGCACATCAGAATACAATCTAGCATCTACTTTTCCCAAATCAGTATGAAAAGTCAGTACTATATTACCTATAAGGTCAGTATAATTTCTTACCCCACCTTCCGTTAAAATTTCTATCTCGCTTTCACCGATTGCTATCACGTCTCTTCGAAATTCTGTGCTTTCATCTGTTCCATTTATGATTTTTGCAACCTCGACTATACTATTCTTTGAGTATTTCAAGTAGAAAGTGAAGTTGTCCATTTTTGCCTCTTTTACCTTGCCAGTAGTTGCGTTTTTTGCAGCTTCCAAAAACCTTAGAGAATAATGTATATAGCTTTTACGTGCTTCTTTCAGATTAGCTTTGTGGTCTTTAAACTTCTCTAGTTTATCAATTACAATTATACTACTTAGAGTTTCAAATACTGCACCTCTTTTTACCAAATTACATACTATGCGACTAGCAACTTCTATGTCCCTTTCAACTTGAAAAATCTTTAATTCACTAATTCTTCTTATTACATAATCTGTAAAATTATACTTATTCTCATAAGTATTTTCATATATATTTCCCTCACAAGTAAGATTGAACCTTACCCCAGATTCTATAGCTTCATTCACAACCTGTTCTAGCTGATTTATGTCTTGAACTTCATCTAATTCACAAAAATATTTATCTGGATTTTGCCCATCTAGCAGAAAATCCTCCCCCCATAGATTTGCACTTTTGCACAAATACTTTTTTCCATTATAGTCAGTTTGTGTTTTTTTACGAAAAGTTCCATAAATAACGTCATCAGTTAAAAAGTACTCTTTAATATTAAGGTTGGGATTATTAACTGCAAATTCTATTGGGGTTTTACCTTTTTTATCCTTTATATCAAGATTAGCTCCTTTCCTTAGAAGCAATTTGATAATTGTATCACAATGACCAAAACGAGTAGCATAATGCAAAGGCGTTCTTCCTATTTCATCCTGTGCATTAGGATCAGCACTTGAATTCAATAGTAAATCCAGGAATTCTTCTGAACTACTACATTCTATACTTGATAGAATATGCAGTATTGTCAGTTTAAATTCCCCTCTTTTAAGGTTGAGGATGGTTTTTAGATCTTGATTACTTTTATGATCTAGTAAAAATTTTTTAATTTTTTCAACATCGTTCTTATAATCCTTATAGATAACATGTGGAAAATCTTTAAAAATGCTTAAAAATTTTTTATTCAACTCTTTCTGGCTTTCTGTTAAGTTGGACATATCAGCAAGCCAAGTAGATATCACCTTACTAAATGCGCTTCTTTCAACAACATCAGTTAAAGAGCAGTCATTGCGAAGTAGCAATGAGTATTTAATCAATTCATATTCATCATCCTCTTGTTGCTGTGTTTTTTCTGCTTTCTTAGAGTGCTTAAAATCATTTTTTATTAATTCAACCAAGAGCTTTAATGTGTAAAAACTCTTATGTCCCAATAAAGGATCTGCTTTGTTTTCAAGTAGAATTCTTGCTACTTCTGAATAGCCATTTCTAATAGCCCAGCATAACGGAGTACGCCCGTATTCATCCGCTATGTTAACATTAGCTTCCTTCTTTTCTATGAGTTTTTTTACTATTTCCGTTTTGCAGTTTTCAGCAGAAACAGCATGATGTAATACAGTACCCCCAGCGCAACCTACTGAATCAACATTAGCCCCCTTGTTTAACAGGAGTTCTACTATTTCTTCATGTCCATTGAGAGTAGCATAATGCAAAGGAGTCAAAGGAGTATGTCCATCTTGACCTGCTGCATCAACATTAGCCCCCTTGTCTAACAGGAGTTCTACTATCTCTTTATGTTCACTGTGAGTAGCACAATGCAAAGGAGTATGCCCATCTTGATCTTTTGCATCAACATTAATCCCTTTTTTTATTAAAAGCTCTGCTATATTTACAAGATCATTTCTAGCAGCTATATGTAACAATGTACTTTGATCATCGAATGTATAATTTATGTTAAATAAACTATCTTCCCACTCTTCATATGTGTCTAAGTCTTTTTTTTCTAACTTCTCTTTTATTTTTTCAATTATATTGTTTTCATTTAAATCACTATTAGCATTTACTGTCCTTAATATTTTTAACAACTGTTCATTTTCCATAGTTCTACCTCAAACTATTTGTTTTTGTACTATAGCTAAAAAAAATTATTGATCCATAATAAAATAACTAATGCCAGAGTAAGTGGTTTGCTGCTAACATATTTAAAAATATTATGAACTTAATAAGAGAAAAAAATACCCCTGTAATGGAGCAATATTTGAACCTGAAAGCTCAATACAAGGATCATCTATTGTTTTATAGACTGGGCGATTTTTATGAATTGTTTTTCGATGATGCTATTAAAGCTGCGAAATTGCTGAATATAGTTCTAACCAAGAGGGGCAATTCAAATGGACAAGAAATACCAATGTGTGGAGTGCCAGCACACAGTAGCGAATCTTACCTACACAAGCTAATAGATTTAGGATTCAAAGTAGCAATCTGTGACCAATTAGAAACTGCTGATGAAGCAAAAAAGAGGGGCTATAAATCCATAGTAAAACGTGATGTAGTGCGAATTGTCACTCCAGGCACAATTATCGAAGATTCACTACTGGAGGATAAAAGCAATAATTATCTCGCATCCATAGTTGAACAAAATGACGAATATGCTATTAGTTGGCTTGAATTATCGACGGGAAAATTTTTTCACACTTTAACGAGTTTGAAGGCTCTAGATAGTGATTTATTGCGTATATCACCAAGAGAATTATTAATTTCTGAAAAATTCATTGAGGACGAAAAAATTAGATCGATTTTAAAAAATTATAAAATATCAATTACACAACACGCACAGAGTTTTTTTGAGTATAGTAAATCTCACAGAACGTTATGCGAGTTTTATAAAATCAGGGAACTTGGGAGTATAGGAAATTTCAGCAAAGTAGAAATCATGGCGTGTGGTGCACTGCTTGAATATGTCAGAGTAACACAAAGGGGCTCCATTCCAAGGCTTGAATTCCCAAAAACCTATAAGCAACAAAATTTCATGCTTATTGATGCTTCAGCAAGGAGAAATCTTGAGTTGTTTTCAACTCAATTTGGTGAAAAGAAAGGTTCACTAATTTCAGTTATTGATCATACAGTTACAGCTTCTGGTGGACGCCTGCTCAAACAAATGCTCGCTTCACCCCTTGCTTGCTCTAAGGCAATTAATTTGAGGCTCAGCACCGCTCAATTTTTTGTAAATAATCATGATTCACGCAGAAAAATACGAGAGATATTATCTAACATTCCGGATATTGAAAGGTCTTTATCGCGCTTAATACTAGGTCGTGGTTCACCAAAGGATATGAACCTATTAAAAATAGGCCTAGGAAAAACTTTAGAGTTATCTGAGTTCTTATGTAAAATTGAATCAGGTGAAAATGGATCTCTCCCACAACAATATGTCATCCAAACTGGAATCCAGCCAGCGTCACGCGCTGGAATGACAGTAAAATCAGACGAGAGTGAACTAAGCACAATACATAAAAGCCTTGGCAATCATAAAGACCTATTTGAACTGTTAAATAGTGCTATAATTGATAATAACCTCAGTTCCGTGAAAGAAGGAGGATTTATTCACTCAAAATACAACTCAGAATTATCTGAGTTATCCTACATATTAAATAATAGTAATAAACTAATAACCAAACTCCGTGAATCTTATCGCGACCTAACTGGCATTGCCGCACTCAAAATATTACACAACAACATACTTGGTTATTACGTTGAAGTGTCGGCAAATCACAAAATAACTTCGGATATATTTATTCATAGGCAAAGCTTAGCAAATAGCATGCGCTACACTACTAATGAATTGAAAGAATTAGAAAATAAAATTCTTACGGCACGTGATGCTGCAATCGGCTTAGAAATGAAAATTTTTAGTGAACTGTGTAGTGAAGTCGCTAAAGAATCTGAAAAAATTGCTCTTGCTGCAAATGCTTTGGCAAAACTTGATATTAGAACCGCGTTTGCAGAGCTTGCAGTGCAAAATAATTACGTAAAACCCATCATTGATGACAGCAAAGAGTTCAATATCTGTAGCGGAAGGCATCCAGTGGTTGAAGTTAACGATAAATTCATTGCAAATAGCATCAATTTAGCTGGTATACATCTAATTACTGGTCCTAATATGGCTGGAAAAAGCACTTTCTTGAGGCAAAACGCTCTCATTGCAATTTTAGCTCACATGGGATCATTTGTGCCAGCAGAGAGTGCACATATTGGAGTGATTGACAAGATATTCAGCAGGGTTGGCGCAACGGATAACATAACAGCTGGTTATTCTACCTTCATGGTAGAGATGATCGAAACAGCAACGATAGTAAATCAGGCAACAGATCGTTCCTTGGTGATACTTGATGAAATTGGTAGGGGCACAGGAGTGTATGATGGATTATCTATTGCACAGGCAGTGATTGAACATATTCACAATGTAAATAAGTGCCGCGCCATTTTTGCAACTCATTATCATGAATTAACTAAAGTAAGCAAATACTTGAAGAACGTGAAATGTTTTTGTGTAAAAATAAGAGAGTGGAACGGAGAGGTTATCTTTCTACATGAAGTAATTGAAGGCATTGCAGATGAGTCATATGGAATACATGTAGCAAAACTTGCTGGTTTTCCTGATTCTGTTTTAAACAGAGCAAGAGAAGTATTTGAGGAGCTAAAGGCTTGAGGAAAGTAACATTATATTACTCCACAATTATGGAGTTTTAGCAATCTATGGCGCTTTAATTTTAGTCAGCTTTCTGAGTAGCTGAATTAACGTAGCATTGATCTATTGACCTTACCCAGAAAAAGTAGACAGAAAGTTAAGACGTTTTTGCTATGAGAATGATGAATCAAAAAGCTCAGGAATGCAATAGTTAATAGTAGAGTGTCTACGCTGTTTATTATAAAAAATTTCTATATATTCAAATATTGCGGTTTTAGCTTGTTGTGCAGAGTGTTGTGAAGTATCAATGAGTAACTCTCTCTTAAGTGAACTAAAAAAGCTCTCTGAAACAGCATTATCATAACAACAACCTTTGTGACTCATACTAGAAGTAATATTTTTTGTACTTAGTAAAAATTGATAATTTTTAGAGGTGTATTGCGATCCTTGATCGCTATGAAATAGTAGATTTTTAGGAGATTTGCGCCTACCAATAGCCATGAATAACGCATCTATAACTAATTGCCTATTTACTGCATTACTCATTGACCACCCAATCACCATGCGTGAATATAAATCTATTATTGCTGCCAAATATAACCATCCTTCATTAGTTTTTATGTACGTAATATCAGTTACCCATATCTTGTTAGGTTGATCAGCGATGAAATTCTGATTTAATATGTTAGGAGTTATAACTCTATTGTCTATTTGTGGTTTTTTACTTTTAAACTTTCGTCTAAGCTTAGCTTGAATGCCATTTTTCTGCATAATATTTTGCACTGTTTTGATGTTATAATTTTTACCTAAAGCCTTTAATTCAGCGTGAATTTTAGGAGCTCCGTATCTGCATTGTGATGATCGATATACCTTCTGAATATCTTGTATGAGCTCTTCTCTTATTGATTTTTTGTTGTTTTTTTCCTTAGTAATCCATTTATAATAACCACAAGCAGATACGTTCAAAAATCTGCATAATTCCCGTATTTTATAGCAGTTTTCATGTTCTTTTATAAAAGAATATTTTACTCTTTTTGGTTTGCAAAATATCCCAGGGCTTTTTTTAAAATGTCTCTTTCCCTCGTTACTCTTGCCAGCTCTTTCTTTAAATCAAACTTTTCTTTGTCACAATGAGCTACTTTCCCCTTTCCTGGAAACGCATCTACTCCAGACATTCTATCATTGTATGTTTTTACCCATCTGCTTACCGCTAATACCCAAATCTCTTGCTATTTTTGCTGATGATTGACCTGTTTCTTTTACTAGTCTTATAGCTTCAATTTTGAATTCTGCTGTATATTCTTTTCTTTTTGTCATACCACACCTCTTTGAAAAAACGTTTTATTTTACTTCAAAAACGTCTTAACTTTCTGTCTACTTTTTCTGGGTAAGGTCACTATTGCCACATTGGTCAAGATTCCAATTCCACCACCTACAACTGCACCTACAGCTCCTAATGCTAGTTGAGTACCAATTCCAGCAGAAGACCCAATGATTAATGGAGCAAGAAAATATAATGCTAAAGCGCAAGTTATTGCAGCTACACTTATAACAGCCAGCTTTCTCGGACAAAAATTTTCTGGTGCCTCAGCACTAGATATGAATGATGATTTTACTAGATTTTTTCTACTTTCATGATCTAAAAAGCCACTCACTGTTCTCATTATAGGACGGGTAGAGCGGTCACCAGTTAAGTAAATTCTATCTCCCACTATATCATGAAGCTCTTTAACTTGAGCTTTATATTCATCCCAATAGTTTGATAACTCTTGTTGGTCATTGAGAAGATCTGGTTTATTTGAAATTGTTAACCAGTGTGAGTCATGTTCCAAAATATATCGAATTGTAGCTCTCCCTATATCTATATGCCCTTCAGTAATTGCATACTTTAAAACACCTTCTGCTTTTCCCCTTCCAACATTAAGATCAGCACCAGCTTTTATCAATAATTCTACTATCTTTGGAGAATTATGAAATATAGCAATATCTAAAGGGACCATCTTATTACAATCTTTGATATTTAAGTTTGCTTTGTGTTCTATTAAATAACTTATAAATTTTAAGGTTTTATCAGATTTTTGATCGTCTATGTCTTTATGTCTGTAATATATTCTAATTGCAAAATTCAACGCAGTTTGACCCTTTAACGCACTACCACCAATAATTAAGTTCTGATAGCTTTTTACCTCTTGATTTATTAAGTTAACATCCGCACCGTTTTCTATTAAAGCCTTAGCTCCTTCGAAATTGCCTTTTGCAGTTTGCAGATGAAGTAAGTAACGACCAAGATGATCAGTTGCATTAGGATTTGCACCTTGTTCAATCAAATACCTTGCAATTTTATCATTAAATTTGTGATCATAAGTTGCAGATTCTAGTGGCTCAGGATTTTGCGATAACTCATCTTTAGCTATTAATCTGACAGATTGATTTTACTGACTCTAAATCTCTTCTTTTAACTGCCTTTGTGACTGCAGCGCTAAAGCTTATACCCTTTTCTATTAGATATTCAGCCATTTTGTTATTAGTAGAACACTTTAATAAATTTGTACCGCTTTGGGAATTAACCTCAGTGACAACATCTCGAATAATGGAACTATTTTCCTCAAAAATTGACTTTACTTTTTCTAAATCATTTTTGATGACAGTATCAACAAGATCTTTTATTACAGCATTCACCCTCTCTTTTTTAGCTGAAATTTCTTTTAATTCTTCAGGGTTCATAAATACACCTCAACACACATAATAAAAAAGTATATCTAAATCAGAATTGCTTGTAAAGGATCTTTAGATATTATCTTGCCCAAAGGTTAATTTATTTTATAATCTTTTTGTATTCTAGAAATTTCAATTAAATGAACTGTTATAAAACTCACGAGTGTAATGAATTAAGGAAGAATGATATAGAAAAGGAAGTTATTCTCTCTGGTTGGATGTATCGCAAACGTGACCATGGTAACCTAATCTTTGTTGATTTAAGAGATTTTCATGGGATTACTCAGTTGGTATTCAATAACGATAAAGATTTTTTTGATGAAATTTCGAATTTAAAATCAGAAAGTGTGATTACTGTCACAGGAATAGTCAAAGCTAGAACTGAAGATACGGTAAATAGCTCTATTTCCACAGGAGAAATTGAAGTTATAGTTAGTAATTTACAAGTTGAATCTGAAGTTGAGTTCCACTGTGATGAAGAAATAGCAAAAGAAGAGAGGAGTATATTAGCAAGTATCGCCGGTGAGCAAGAATACCCAGAAAACATGAGATTTAAATATCGTTTTCTTGATTTAAGACGTGAAAAGGTTCGTAATAACATTATTCTACGTTCACAGATCATTTCAGAGCTCAGGAGGCTCATGATAGAGCAAGGATTCTTAGATATTCAAACTCCCATACTTACTGCCTCTTCTCCTGAAGGAGCACGCGATTATTTAGTGCCAAGCAGACTAAATCCTGGTAAATTCTATGCATTACCACAAGCTCCACAAATTTTTAAGCAGTTGCTTATGGTTTCAGGGTTTGATAAATATTTTCAAATTGCACCTTGTTTTCGTGATGAGGACGCAAGGGCTGACCGTTCTCCTGGGGAGTTTTATCAGCTAGATCTTGAAATGTCTTTTGTAACTCAAGAAGATATATTTCAGGTTATTGAATCTACCTTATATAAAGTGTTTGCCAAATTTTCTCGCAAATCAGTTGATAAAGATTTTCCACGTATTACATACAAAGACGTAATGCTCAAATACGGTTCTGATAAACCAGATCTGCGCAATCCACTATTGATCAGCGATGTAACAGAAATTTTCCGTAATTCAGAGTTCAATATTTTCAAAAGCAATATTGAGCGAGGTATGGTAGTCAGAGCCATTCCTGCTCCCAAAACAGCGGAGGAACCACGCAGCTTTTTTGATAAAAAAATAGAACATGCGCAAAAAGAATTAGGTGCTAAAGGTCTTGGGTATATAACATTTGATAAGGACGGCATTGCAAAAGGACCAATTGCTAAATTTCTTGATGACAATAGGTTAAATTCTATAAAAGAAATAACAAATGTAAAGCCTGGAGATAGTGTATTTTTTGCTTCTGATAAGGAAAATGAAGCAGCAATAATTGCAGGGAAAGTTCGCTCTCTCTTAGGATCACAACTAGGTCTTATAGATGACAATATCTTTAAGTTTTGCTGGGTCATCGATTTTCCATATTTTGTATATGATGATAAAAGCAAAAAAATAGATTTCTTTCATAACCCATTTTCCATGCCACATGGTGGCTTGAAGGATTTAGAAGACAGAGATCCACTAGATATCCTTGCTTATCAGTATGATCTCGTTTGCAATGGAATAGAGCTTTCAAGTGGGGCGATTCGTAATAACAAACTAGATATTATGTACAGAGCTTTTGCCATTGCAGGCTACAGTAAAGAGGAAGTTGATACAAAATTTGGCGCGCTTGTGCGTGCATTCAGGTTTGGAGCGCCACCTCATGGTGGAATAGCGCCAGGGGTTGATAGAATGGTTATGCTACTTGCAGATGAGCCGAATATTCGTGAAGTAATCTGTTTTCCTATGAATCAGCAAGGAGAAGATGTTCTAATGGGCGCTCCTTCTAAAGTAGATGATAGGCATTTACGTGAATTATCCTTGAAGGTTATTGAATAAAAATTTTTATAGCGGAGTGTGGTAAACTGGAAGTTATGAACGATATTCAAAAAGCAATACTATCAAGCATAATCTGCAATATGATTATATGGTATGAAGTAACTCTGTTTGGAGTTTTAACTCATATAATAAGCAACGTTTTTTTTCCTTCAGAAAATAATTATTTGAGCACAATCAAATTTCTTGGCAGTTTTGCAATTGGCTTTGGATTTAGACCACTTGGTGCGTTTATTTTTGGCTACATTGGAGATAAGTATGGCAGGAGAAAAATTTTACTGACTTCCGTAATATTAGCTTCAATATCGTCTACTGCAATTGCAATTATACCAAGTTTTAGAGAAATAGGAATATTTTCTCCTATATTGCTTCTGCTTTGTAGAATAATACAAGGAATGGCAACAGGAGGGGAAACGAGCATTAACTCAGCCTTTTTAATAGAGCATTCAAGGGATAAAAAGAATTTAGGCTTTTTAGGTAGCATAAAAGCTTTTAGTGGTGCTCTTGGTTCTATTACATGTTTTGTAATGATAGCTATTTGCAAAAAGTTTACAGGTGAAAATTATGAGATTTGGGGCTGGAGGTTGCTTTTCTATTTCTGCTCTGTTATGGGCATTATAGGTTTTTTAATAAGATACATAATGGAAGAGAGTCTAGCATATAAAACTCATGACCAAAATAAAAGCTTATCTAACTCTCCCTTTTTAGAATTAATCAAGAATTATAAAAGAGCATTTGTGATAGCAATTGGACTTGGCATTGCTCAAAACGCAATTGTTTATTCAGTAATCATGTTTTACAACATATCTGTAAAAGAGCTTATTCTTTCAGGCATTGATATTAAAAATCTAGTAAGGATCATGGTTGAAATCACATTTGGAACGTCTGCAGTGCTGTTTGCAATACTTTCTGATAAAATTGGAAGAAAAAATGTGATAATTCCTACATTAGTAACTTTAGCTTGTGTTAGCTTGCCGGTACTTTCGCTATTATCATATGCTAATCACTATATTATAACATTCACTTTTCTGTTGATGAGCATACCGATAGGTGCATCTTTTGGAATATATAATTCTCTCGCCTGCGAGTTATTTCCAACGAAAGTTAGATGCACTGGCTTCAGCTTAGCACATAACATATCTGCAGGTATTTTTGGCGGCCTTTCTCCATCGATATGCATGTTTCTTATAGAAAAAACTCAAACAAAATTTGCAGCAGGTATTTATCTTACTGCCTGCGCACTAATTAGCCTAATATCTGTACTTCAAATTAAAGCCAAAGATAGAAAAGTTGATTGGTGAAATCGTTTCAGTTGAAAGATAGCACTTCAATAGATTTTTCGATGTGCCTAGGGATAGGAGCAGTAATAGTGATTTCTTTATTATTTGGCAATTTTAAAGATAAAGAATGCGAATGAAGGTGGATCTGATTTACTACCCCATCGATAAAAGCTTTTTTACCACCATATTTACCGTCACCAAGAATAGGGCAATTTATATGAGCTAAATGTGCACGTAACTGATGTGTTCTGCCGGTAATTGGTTGTAATTTTAAATAAGCAATATTATGTTTTAATCTTGATATAATTGAAAAATGCGTAGTGGCATTTTGAAGTGAGTCTTCATCAATAACTACTTTTTCTTGCCCTGAAATATATTTTTTCACCAATGGGTAGTCTATTATTCCATTATCTTTGCTCGGTATACCAGAAGTTAATGCTAGGTAAATTTTTTTTATTCTACGTCCTTTAAATTCTTCCATAAGGTATCTTGCAACACTGGCATTGCGCGCGAATATTATTACTCCGCTTGTGTCTCTGTCAAGTCTATGGACAATTTTAAATACTTCCCCTTCTCTTACTTGATCAAGCAAATCACTAATGCTAATTTTTACCTTTATACCGCCTTGAACGATTACTCCCGCGGGTTTGTTTATAGCTAGTATATATTTGTCTTCATATAATATGTTCTCTCTTAGTAGATTTACTAACTTTTCATTATATTTGCGATCAGAATTAGCATTCTCAATATAATTCAAGTGCTTCAGCGTTATAGTTTGTCCAGAATTTACTCTATCACTAGACTTTGCTTTGCAATCATCAACTTCGATTAACCCTTTCCTTAAAGACTTCTCAATTGCAGATTGTTTCAAATTGGGAAAAATTCTTCTAATGTACCTATCGAGCCTAACGTTATTGTCTTCTACTAATATGGTTTTGGTACTATCTGGCATCTTACTTATAGAAATTTTATAATGAAAGTAGAGTACACTGAAATCTAATAGCACATAACTCTACCTAATATACTTTTCAGTGTCAGCTACTTACATCTGTCTTCCAGCGTTATGAGTTAGAAATCTAGAGATGATTGTATCTTCCATACGAGTACACATATTCTTCATGGCTATGATAGATGATAGTGATGCTTGTCCATCTTCTACCATATCTAGTTTAGTACTAGGCTCTAACTGCATACGCGCAATGCCATTAGCCAAAGGTGTTACTCTTCTTACATTAACATTTTTAGTGGGATATGACCACCTGCAAGGACTATGTAATATTTGTTCTTTTACTTCATCTATTTCAGCTGGACACGCTTTAGTATTAGTTCCTAACTGCATACATTTAATTTGGTCAGTTATAAATGCTACTCTTTTTTCATTAAGTTTAGCGTTATACTGTAATTGTTCAATTTGGTTAGCTTGACCTCTTATCATAAATTTAAAGTTGATAGGTAGAAGAGGTGATTCTATTCTTCTCAACATATGTGGTGCTGTGTGTTGCATCATACGTGATTCTGCTGTAAGCTGTGTAAGTATAGCTGATGCTCTTTCTTCTGCTTCCATTAGAAGATTACTTATACCTTGACGTTCAGCTAAATTTCTTACAGTTTCATGACAATTATCAGGCAATGAAAGATTTGCGCCATAGCATAGTAAGATCATTACTACTATCCAGTGTCTACGTGCGACAGCATAACTTAAAGGAGATGCCCCTAAGTCATCCTGTGCATTAACATCTGCTCCACGGGAAATCAAGATCTCTACTACTTCCGAATGGTTATACTTGGCAGCTTCAATTAAAGCAGTTGATCTTAAACTGTTATGTGCATTAACATTTACTCCAAGTGCTAATAGATTATATAACATTTGTATATTACCAAATCGGGCAGCATAAAGTAAATTATCAATTTCAATTAATTTCATCACATCCTTCCATATTTCAAGTTTTATTATAGTATTTACTGCTTCTAGATAATTATATGGATGAATAGAAAGTAATATTTTCTGTGGATCATTCGTCTCAATATTTGCTCCATGGGCTATTAGACAATTCATTACTTCTATATTGTCTTTTTCAGCAGCACAATTAAAAGGAGTCCATCCCCATGCATCCTTATAGTTAACCTCTGCTCCATAGTTTATTAAGAGCTCTACTGCTTCCACATTACCATTCGTAGCAGCAATATGTAAGGGAGATCGCCCAATTAACTTATCCTCTATATCAACACTTGCTCTACATCGTAATATGGTCTGTAATAGGACCTCTAATATTGATATATTATTACTTGCAGCAGCCCAATATAAAGGGGTCCATCCAAGTACATCCACTATCTCAATATTTTTGTTAATATTCTTGTCGTTTTTTATTATACAATTCACCATTGCTCTATCAACATTTGCAACAGCAATATGTAAAGGAGTAAGTTTAAGCGCCCCATTCTTCCTAATATCTGCTCCATTATTCATTAAGAACCTTACTACTTCTTTATGGCCATTCCTGGCAGCTTCATATAAAGCAGTCAAGTTCATCAGATCTTCCACATTAGGATTTACCTTATTCATTATTAAGATTTTTATTATTTCTATATCGCCATTTACAGCTGGCTGATATAAAGTAGTCCGTTGAGATGAATCCATACTATTAACATTTGCTCCATTTTTTATTAGCTCTGATACCATTTTTGCATTGCTATTTTCAGTAGCCCAATGTAAAACACTCCATTGAGAAAATGGCCCTTTTGAGTGAATATTGATTTCTTTTGCTTTACACAGAGCATTGAATACATTTATCAAGTTAAAATCCATAGCTAAACACAATAATGCGTATTGATCATACCCACTATGTATATCGTAATTTAATGTAAACCAATAATTTACATTAAATCTAGCTTTCTTCCACTCGTGATACACATCTTTACTTGCTTTCTTTAGCTTCTCTATTGCCTCTAGTATCTTTTGTGTATCTAACATCACTGGCATTTTCTCTGATGTTTTTCGCACATTCAGTACATCTTCTGTCGTCACTGCTTTTGATTTTTCTGATGTCTCTTGTACACCTAACTTTTTTAGTACTCTCTTTAATATCTTTTGTGCATCTGATACTCCTTGCTCTTTTAGTATTTTTTCTGATTTCTCTAATGTCTGTGGTATATTCTGCACTTTTAGTCTCTTTTTTAATGGCTCTGGTGTCTCTTGCACTATTGGAATCTCGTTTGATATTTCTAATTTATGCGATACCCCTTCTAACATTCTTAATACTTCTTTTCTCTCCAGTATCCTTGCTTTATTTAGTAGCTCTTTTATTTTTTCAATTACATTATCTTTGCTTAAATCTGCCTTCTGATCAACTATACCTAGTATTATTTCCCATTGCTCATATGACATTACCATAGCTTTACCTCATACTATAGAATATTATTCTTAACGCTATACATTATGATGTAATGGTCAATATATTTTTTCTATAAGTGCAACATTAGAGACTAAAGACCTGTGAAAACCAAGCTTGCTTAAAACCACTTAATTGGGTACAATTATAAGTTTTAAGGCAGCAAAATGACAGCTTTTATTCCTTTGGTTATTTTTTTAATCTTGTACCTTGGAAGTGGTATCTACTTTTCCTTTATCGGAATTGATAATCCGCTTCGCCAAGTTTCACCAGTAATTTGCCTACTACCTGCATTATTTTTTGCTGTTGCGCGCAATACAAGTAAAATTCAGCATAACATCGATACTGTTATTGAGGGTATGGGTGATAAAAATACCCTTACTATGTGTTTAATTTTTCTATTTTCTGGAGCATTTTCTGTGGTGACTCAATCAATTGGTAGTGCAGATACTGTTGCTGATTTAATTCTCAATTTTCTTCCAGCAAGATTACTACTGCCTGGAGTATTTTTGGCTTCCGCTTTTATATCAACTGCAATTGGTACGTCTATGGGAGTTGTTGTACTAATGGTACCAATAGCTGTTAACTTAGCGAAAAGTGGGGCTTTTGGTCTTGAAATAGGAACTGCAACTGTAGTTGGAGGTGCCGTATTTGGTGATAATCTTTCAATGATATCTGACACTACTATTGCATCTATTTCTTCACAGGGGGCCACGATAAAGGATAAACTTAAAGTGAATTCTAAAGTAGCATTTGTTGCCAGCGTTATAACGCTTGTCTATCTGGCAATTATGGCAGATAGTACAAAAATTATTCCTACATCAAATTTAGATTATTTATCAGTAATAAAGATTATTCCTTACATTTCTTTAATAATTATGGGGTTATTTGAAGTAACTACTTTAGTCACAATAACTGTAAATATAATTATTGCTAGTGTACTAGGGATAATTTTTTTTGACTATACTATCGTTCAACTCTCTCATAACATATATGATGGGTTCACAAAAGTAAACGAGATAGTGATATTCGCTCTATTTATTAGTGGATTAAGCCATATAATGTATAAGCAGGGTAAAGAGGCATTACATAGATTCATCGATGAAAGTAATATTACAAAAACTAAAGCTGAATTTGTAATAGCTGGAATAGCATCTATGTTTACTATCTTAGTTGCTAATAATACAATTGCTATTTTACTAAGTGGCGATATTGCAAAAAGGCTTGCGCAAAAACATGATATTCCACCGTATCGCAGCGCATACTTATTAGATATTTTTGCTTGCGTTACAAAAGGTATCTTACCTTATGGTTCCCAGCTGCTGCTAGCAGGTAGCATTGCTTCTGTTTCACCTATTTCTTTGTTAACGCAAGTATATTACTGCTTTATTTTGGCAGCAGTTACAGTAGGTGAAATAATCATCAATGGCAGACGTTGCGCGGCTACAACTTAATGTACGAAGATTTCTCTTCATGTTACATTTTTGTGCCCATAAGAAACGAGTTGCCATTTTCATCAGCTACTTGGATAATAGATATATTCACAAAATTGTTCCATTTTTCTCAATAGGTTTTGGTTTTCTTTTCCCCTTATTAGAAGAGCATAAAACTTAGCTTTTTAATAAATCTCATTTTAACTCCAATACACTAACTATGAAACAATCTATATTGCCATCAAAAACGGAATTTATATTGCCAACTTCATGTCCAGTCCTTAAATCCTTTACCATTTGATACGGATGCATAACATACGATCTGATCTGATTTCCCCAACCTATATCGCATTTCTTGCCATATTCTTCGGCCATTTTCTGTTCTTTTTTTTCCAATTCAATTTGATATAAACGTCCTTTAAGTAGTTTAAGTGCTTCATCTTTATTTTTATGTTGAGAACGACCATTTTGGCATTGAGCTACAACGCCTGTTGGAATATGCGTAATACGTACCGCGCTTTCAGTCTTATTTACATGCTGACCACCTGCTCCAGAAGCACGGTAAGTGTCGATCTTTAAATCCTTTTCATCCACAACAATATCTATTGAATCTTCAATCACTGGAGTTACTCCTACACTTGCAAAACTGGTATGACGTTTACCATTTGCATCAAATGGTGATATTCTAACCAATCTATGAATTCCACTTTCGCTTTTTGCCCACCCGTAAGCTTTTTCTCCGATGATCTTTATTGTTGTAGATTTTATACCAACTGCATCACCATCTAATTTTTCTACAACTTCAACTTTAAAATTGTGATAAATTTCTGCCCATCTTGTATACATGCGCATGAGCATCTCAGTCCAATCATTGCTCTCTGTTCCACCAGCTCCTGAGTGGATTTCTAAAAAGCAGTTATTGTTATCTGCTTCACCAGTAAATAAGGATTCTGTCTCTTTAAGTTTGATTAATTTCTCTAGCTTTACTAACTCACCTTTAACTTCAGAAAAAAATTCTTCATCATTCTCATCAATAGCAGATTTCATCAAGCTGATAGCATCGTTGTAATCGCTTTCTAGCTTTGAAAACGATTCTATGTCATGCTTAATTTTAGAGCGTTCTTTTAAAATTTCTTGTGCTTTTTGATTGTCTTGCCACAGATTATCATTCGACGCTTGAGAATCCAGCTCTTCAAGACGCAACTTCAATTTTTCTATGTCAAAGACACCTCCTGATAAGAGAAATACTTTTATTTAAGCCTTGAAAGTATTCAAGGATTTCTGGATGGGTTTTCATTATACTTTAGACTTTAATATATTTATTATCACTAACAATAACAGCAAACAAAATAGAAATTTAACCATATAATAGTTAATTCAAAATAATTTTATTATACTTGAATGTTCAATAAAATCAAGTGTGTATATTTATAAAAAAAATAAGGTAAAGTAATGAATATTAAAACAAGTTCTCATTATGGTTTAGACAAAAAGGCTATTGATGATTTAATAGAGTCTCTCGATAATCAAGAATTAGAGAATGTTCGTAATATTGTAAAAACGATAGATAGTGTTCAGTTAGCTTATTTTTTATCTACTTCGATCAGTGATCACAGGGAGAAATTAGTTAATATCCTCGATCAACATTTGTTAAGTGATGCCTTAGTACATGTAGTACCGGATTTACAAGTAGAGATCATAGAAATATTGGGAATAGAAAATACAGCAAAGTTACTAATGCTTCTTGATGTAGAAGATATAGTAGCCATAGTGAAAGATTTGGATAGAAAGTCTATAGAAAACGTACTTAACTACTTACCCAATGCAACTCAAAAATTAGTAGAGGAATTGTTATCATACCCAGAAGAAAGTGCAGGAAGGTTGATACATAAAAATATGGTTATAGCTCCGTATTATTGGACGATAAATCAGCTAATGGAATTCTTGCGCAATTATAAAAAAATACCAGAAACATTTTACCAAATCTTCATCATTAACTCGAAATTAGAACCTATAGGTAGTTTCAACTTAAATAAGGTAATATCTCACTCAGGAGAAACAATAATAAAAGAGATAATGAGTCAAGATATAAAAATAATTAAAACTGGAATGGACCAAGAAGAAGTAGCAAGAATATTTAAAGATTACTCTCTATTATCAGCTCCAGTAGTAAATAAGAGTGGTAAAATTATCGGTGTAATCCTTATTGAAGATGTAATCAAAATTGTTCAGCAAGAAGCAGAAGAGGATGTACTCAAAATAAGCGGTGTATCATCTAAATCTGATATAAATGCTCCTATACATAAAACTATAATTAAAAGGCTACCTTGGTTATTATTTAACCTCTTAGCTGCAACAATATGTTCTATAGTAGTTGGCTTTTTCGATAACGTAATAGAAAGTTTTATAGTACTACCAATAATTATGCCAATAATTGCATCAATGAGCGGAAATGCAGGATCCCAAACAGTAACACTAACTATCCGTGCAATCGCAACAAAATATCTAACTGAGCAAAATGCAAAAAGAATACTGATGAAAGAATTTTTAATAGGTCTTATAAATGGAGTGATTTTATCTACAATTTCGCTCGTAGTATTAGCAATAAGGTTCCATAGTTTAAAAGTAGAGATCATTTTCGTAGTTTCCATGATTGCAATGTCGATTATTGCAACATTTATCGGCACTTTCATTCCTATAATGCTTCATCGTTTAAGATCCGATCCTGCTGTTTCGTCTTCAATCTTAACATCAGCAACAACTGATATTCTCTCAGCTCTTATATTTTTTGGTCTAGCTACGATCTTTTTATTAAATAGCTGAATCTTGCTATATAAAAATTGCTTTACAAGCTTTAACTGCCACGTTATCATTGCTTCTAGATGTACCGCAGAAAAAATTTATGGTGCGGTTGTTGTAGATGAAGTTTAGATTTAACTGAAAGTATATTAAGTTTAATCCTAAAAAGTTTAAAAGATAAAAGAAAGGGTAGTGTTAATCAAGTAATACATCCTAATCTTTTTCTCAGTCAAAATAAATGTATAAAGTACATGAGTCTATAAATTTGGCTGTTTTAGTTTTAAAAATACAAACTAAAATAAAATGCTAAAATATGCTAAAAAGTTCTTGCTTTGCTAGATCTTTTTAGCCATAACAAAATTATATTTTACGTAATAAATGTGTGGGGTATTATGTTAAAGACATCACATTCTGTAGATTATTTTAAACAAGCAGTTAATCGATCTGAGTTAATAAAAGATACACTATCATCTAGTAGTCAACAAATACCTATTGATTTAGATTTGCCGGAAGATTTTATAATAGGGGAATCAATTGGAGAAGGAGATTGTTTCTTTGATGCAGTTGCACAAGGACTTAATCAATTAAAGCCTTTAGGGACCTTTACTGCAAAACTTGAAAGCTGATCTTCTTTTGTTTTGGGAAATTTAGGCAACTCAATAAATATAAAGTAAAAATCTTTTAAATCATGTTCATTAGTATTTTCATCGCGAATAGTATGCTTTGATTTGTACTCAGACTTATCAGGAAATAAAATACAATCTGCTATAGCAATAAAAATAATTTCCTTAAGATCATGGTATTGATCACCTTTATCAGCCTGTCTTGAGTAAGCTTTAGCAGCATAGTATTGGGCACGTTTTTCAAAGCCTTTGGTTTTAGCGACCAGGTCAGGTAAGGAAGCAGTATTACTACTACTCCCTCCCTTAGAAACGCAGCATGCAGGTTTCCCCACACTACGCTTGAGCCCCTTATCTAAGTTCTTCTTTTCTAGAACCGGCTTGTCCTTCATGATTCCTCAGGAAACATCATTCTTAATGGTGACACCAACAGTAGAGAACCTTCTCTTGAAAAGGAGCTTGCTAACATTCTTGTTCGTTTCACTCTCTCATCAAAATACTTTTTCCATTTTAAGTCAAGGGGATTTGCATCCGCTCTGATTTTAACATGTCGTCTGATAGGTATATCAATCAGCTTAAGCAGTCTTAAATACCGTATCTCTTTTGGTTTGTTCTTGCATATGGGTGCAGCAAAAACCCATTGGCGTTGACCCATTACTTTGAAGTAACGATTCTTTATCCAACGTAATCCTTTACGAGGATGTCTTTTCTTTGCCCATTTCCATAAACTATGCCAAATTTCATTGTCGATCTTTCTAAACGCTTTTTTAGCACACACATGGTGATAGTAATTTCCCCATCCTCTCAGTAGAGAGTTGAGTGACTTAATTACTATAGCCTGAGTGTTCGCTATATTTGCTTTTATCAATGTACGTGCTTTATTAAGAAGTCTTTTAATACTTTCTTTCGAAGGTTTAATAATTAACTTCTTATTATATCTACGTACATTACAACCAAGAAAGTCAAACCCTGTTGTAATAGATGTAATCTTTGTCTTCTCTTCTGACAGAATTAAACCTCGCTCATGAAGAAAGGATGATACTAAAGGCTTAACTTCCTTTTCCAGTACTTCATGTGTGAAACCTGAAATAATAAGGAGAGTAGACCAGCGGAACTTCTCCACCAGTCTCTCGCAGAACTGTACGGAAACCTCTCGGTTTATACAGCTCCCATTATTTAGCCCTTTGATCCTAACCCAAGTGTCCAATGATAGAAAATATTTGGAGACCTCTTTCTCACTTTTCCTAGAAATTGCTTTGCTAGTCTTCCATGATCTCGAAGTTTCTTATATTTGGTTCTGACCCATCTTATGAGGTATCTCTCTATATTTCTGAGAGATGTATACATCTCCGATTTATAAAACCTGCCATAGTACTGAAACCAGCCTCTGACTATTGGATCTATTTTCTTCGATATTTCCTCTAATGTGGTCCACGTAATCCGATGTATTCTCCATGACTTTATGGTTTTCTTGATCTTCTTCTTGGCTTTGTTGCTGATTGCAGGTAGAAATGAAACATAACACTCCCCCTTCTTATTCTTTGCTCCTCTAGCTCTAAAGGTATAGCCCAAGAAATCAAAGTTTTGTGTAGGAAACTCATCTCTCCTATTACCATCCTTACAGTACACTATCTGTGTCTTTTCGGGATGTAACCTCAATTTACACTTAGCCAATCTTTCTTCGATCATTACTTTCATAAATTCTGCCTGTCTCTTAGTTCTGCAGTGCACTATCGCATCATCCACATACCTCTCAAATGGTACTGTCGGGTAGTTCTTTTTCATCCATATATCAAACACATGATGCATGAATATATTAGAGATGATTGGGCTAACTGAACCTCCTTGCGGAACTCCTTTATCCCTAACTACCTTACTGCCATCTGCTTGCTGAATGGGGGCTTTCATCCACCTCTCAACATACAGTATGACCCATTTGCAGTCTGTGTGTTTCTTGATAGCCTGCATTGCTAAATCGTGGTCCAGATTGTCGAAGAATCCAGATATATCCAGATCTACTGTCCAATCATTTTTCCAACATCTCTTCCGTGCTGTATATACCGCATCCAATGCAGACTTATTTGGTCTATAACCATATGAATCCTCGTGAAATTTCGGCTCTACTATCGGTTCAAGATACATAGTAGCGGCTGTTTGTGCTACCCTGTCGGACACTGAAGGAACACATAAAGTTCTTTGTCCTCCCGTATCTTTCGGTATTGCAACAGCTTTTACTGGCTCGGGAAAATAACTTCCGGATGACATCCGATTCCATAGTTTGTACAAATTATCTTTTAGATTTTCCTCAAACTTTGTTATCGAGACCTCATCTACACCTGCAGCACCTTTATTTTTCGATACTTGTTTATAAGCTCTCCAAATAAGTTGCTTCGGTATATCAAAAGACTTTGTTTTATTCATTAATTCCTCCCATTACGGTTGACAAAATAATTAAAACTAAATAACTCAGCTCCTTCGCTCCATTTCCATTACAGAAACTTCTTCACTACTATGAGCTAATCCGCCCCTGTTTTTCGCATCGGTACTCTCATCCNGACTATCACTTGCAGCCCATTTTCATCTCTACAAAGAACATCGACAATGCTTTGTTTTTTAGAGGCAATATCAGGGTCTTGAATAGTACTTAAAAACTCTATATCCTTTATTGCACTTTTACCAGTGAAGCCAAGAATATCATTAAGAAAGTGAATAAGGATGTCCTTATTTTTTTCAGTACCAAAGATGCGCTTGAACGATATATCATTTTTTGGATCGAGAAACTTAGAAAGAGCCATGAGAAATTAACCAAGAAAGCATTAATAATTATACACAATTGTGAAGAAATATTCAACTAAAATGCAAACATTTTGTATATCTTTATTTGGTAGTATTAACTTGTATAATATTTATGGTAAATATCTCGATAAGGTATCAAATAGCACAAAAAGTAAGGAGCTGGAGGTTAAAAAGAAAATATATTCTGAAAGATTTAGTAGGCAAAACAGGCATAAACTATCATACACTGATAAGATACGAGCAAGGAACATGTGGCATTCCAACTGAAAGGCTAAAAGTGATAGCGGACGCATTATCAATTTCTATTAAAAATCTTTTTCCAAGACAAAAAGTACTCAAAGAAAACAGTTGTTTTGACAAAGCTAAGACCCAGGAAATGTATAATTTTATAGAAAAAACAGGAGGACACAAAGCAATTTATGCATTAACCAAATCTGTCCGAGCTGAGGAAGAAAGTAATATAAAAGCAGCAAGAATAAAAATTGCAAAGAATCTAGTTAAAGCAGGGTTTGATAATGACATTATCTATCGAGCAACGGGCTTATCAATTGAAGAATATGCTGATAAAGAGAGATACGAACCAAACGGAGGACAAGAGATAAAAAAGTGGAGAATAATTAGAGGATATACACAAGAAGAATTAGCAAAAAAGCTTAATATAGGTTCCTCACAGATACATCACTATGAACAAGGTAGTGTTACTATTTTAAGTGAAAGGTTATGGGAAATAGCAGAAAAGTTATCAGTGAATGCTGAAGATCTGATGAAGAAATATGAAGAAGATAATTATAAAGCAGAAAAAGAGCTATTAAGTTGGGTGAGAGAGTCTAAAAAAATTGACAATCAAGAATCACGAGATGAACTGGACATATGGGTAGAATTTTTATCGCAAAGAAAGCAAATTTACAAAGAAAAGATTTACAAAGCAGAGGCAAGAAAGGTTGCGAATAATTTACGTATGTTGGACGTTTCTATTGATGCTATTTCTAAAATAACAGATTTATCTATTAAGGAGCTTGAAAATTATGCTTTCAAAACTTAGCCTGGGTTAAAAACTGCAGTAGTTTACTTATGCATAAATAATATATTAAGATATAAGCAAAAGTAGTTAATATATCTACTCTAAACCCTTGTTTAGCTCTGCAGAATTTGACGTATCAAGATAAAACATCACAGAATTTATCTATCAGTTCCTGATTGTCCTCTATCATTGCCTTTGCCTCTTGTTGAAGAGATTTGATATTTTTTGATGTAATATTATCCATTTCAGGTGATGCTATTTTTAATTGTGATTGTATACGTATATATTTATCAGCTATAACTTGATCAAGTTGGTAATTTACTGAATCTAAACTTGAGGCAAACATCACATGTAATAGTGGTTTTATCCAGCCTATTTTTCCAAATCTCTTTGAATTGGCTATGCCTATGCTTCTATCTGTTCTTCCAGTACCTATCGATAACAGTAGAATATCATTATTTGGAAATAACCTCTTACCACTTGCATATGCACAAGCCGCTGGATTATTTGCAAATACCCCGCCATCCACTAATACTCTGTCTATCTGGTCAATTTTTAGATGTTTTGGTATGAAATAAGTAGGGGCAGCCGTTGCAGCTCTGAGTGCATCTTTCAGCTTAATATTACCTTCACATGGTAGATCATACGATTCCAAAATAAAAAGCTCTCACGCTTGCTGGTTTTGGGTACAGGAAATGGCTGTATCATTTAAGTTTTTAATGAAGTGTGAGATTAAGTGGATATTAATTTATTTAAAAATAGAAAAGAGCAGTTAGTGCATTGCAGTAAAAAAAAGAAGTGTATCTGCAAGCACTGGCTTTAGTTTTAAAAATACAAACTAAAATAAAATGCTAAAAAGTTCTTGCTCTGCTAGATCTTTTTAGCTATAATGTAATTCAATATAATGAATACATGGGGCGTTAGATGAATTGTATTATGTACATCATTCAGAAAGCAATCCTGGCTTTTTTAAGAATATACCTAGTCTAGTAAGAAATCAAAAGAAAGGCACACTGTTACTCAGCAATCAAAGTTACTTAGGGTTACCGTAAGACTTCTACAGCAAATTGGTTTGGTACAGCTGCATAAGAATCAAATGAATTAGATGTCAAAACCGATCTTCAGAAAAGAGGTTTACGACCAAACAATTCAAATATGAATATTAAAATATAGGGGGCTTTATGTTAAGTAAAGAAAATACAAAGGAACAAGTAACAGATAATCAATCTAGGTTAATAAGAATGCAAAAAGAAGACACACTGCCATCTAGTAGTCAGCAAATATTAAAGCTGCCAGAAGGTTTTACAATAGGGGAAGCAATTGGAGGAGGGGATTGTTTCTTTCACGCAGTTGCACAAGGACTTAAGCAATTAAAACCTGAAATGAACTTTACTGTGAAGTCTTTGAGGGAAGTTTGTAGGAAGCAAGCTTTAAGTAGTCAAGAAATGAAAAAAAAGATTATAGCAGATGCTAGAAACCGTGGAGATTCTAAAGTAGTACTTCCAGAGCCTGGTATTGATAATGATGAATTATGGAAAACTTATTTGATTTATATAGAATACAGTATTGAAGATATAGAAAAAATGCAGAGGGATAATAAGGACGTGTTTTCATCATTAACTGGTTTAAAGTATGGAAGTACGTTGCAGATTCCTATATGGGGTAGGCCTGAAATTGAGGGAAGAATGATTTGTAATGAATATAATGTTAAGCTGCATGTTATTGAAGATCTTCCCATATATGGATGGTCAGGGTCTCTTATTGATGGATTAGGATCCAAATTTGTAAGTACAGATTATAATGAAAAAGATACTATACATATAATAAATGGAGGATATTCTCATTTTGAGCCAATACTCAGAAAGGAAGTTCAGAAAACATTACCTTATTCTGACCTAACTCAAGTTCAGAGTATGTTGAAAGAACTGTCCTTGGAGCAAATATATGAAGAATTTATTAATACTATAGAGGACTGTAGTCTTTTAGAAATGGAAAAGCTTGAAAAGCTAAAAGTTTTTTTTAGAGCAAATCCAAGGTTGGATGTTAATTGTCAGGTTAATCAACGTGGTGATACACTGTTACATATTGCTGTTTGTAATGACGAGTTAGAAATTATCAGGTTTCTATTGAGAAAAAGAGCTAACGCTAATATTTTAAACATGGAGGGTAAGACTTCCATAGACATCGCTAGAAGTAATAACAGGAAGGGTATTGCTAAGATACTGCAACCACTTGTTTCGTATAAAAGAATTGATGTCCCAGGAGATGGTAGTTGCCTATTTTGGTCTGTTGCTTTAGCTTATTTAACTCCTGTAAAATTTGACAATAATAAATTCTGCAAGAGATTTTACCAATTATTTGGAGACGGCCATGATGTACAAACAATCCAAAGGCTAATCCAAGGTGATGTACATATTTGCCAAAATGATATGCTAAGGTGGTTAGTAGAGAAAATATTTCGTGAAAGAGTTGTTGAAAAAATGCGTTTGTTTCAAGAGGAATTGAAAGACGAGATTAGTATGATAGACTTTTTTGAGAGTAAAAATGAAGGTTATATAACAAATGGTAGCTTTAAAGAAAAATTTCTTTCTGATTTTGGCTCTGAAATTGAAGTTAAGCAGCAGTATGGAATCGAGTCTAGTAAACTCCAGCCTAGCCACTTCAATAGTAATGCAGTAGATGACATTTGTATTGAGCTTGAGAAGATAAATAACCCTAAAAAGGTTCGTAAATTTCAATTTGAAGCATATTTAGAATGTGAGGAGTCCTAAAGCTTGGGGTGGTACATATGAGATAAAAGCAATGTCCCAGCTATTAGAAACTGCAATAACAGTATGTAAGGAAAATTCATCCGAAACTTATGGTAAACAAAGAGAATGTCATAATAATGAAATACGCTTGTTTTATAAAAATAGGAATCACTGTCAATTTTACCAAACAGAATATTCAGATTTAGTAAAGTTTGTTCAGAGCTTTGTACAATCATTTGAAATGAAGCTTATTATATATTCTACATTTGGAGAGATGATAAGAAGGAAAAAAGAAGTGCTTCCACAAGAAGTAATTAACAAAGATTTCGTACGAAGCATCTTTGGATTTTCAGTATGTAGAGGTGTAAGGACAATAGGTGGTGAGAGAGCATATAGGAGCAGAAGTTTTTCTTGTCTATCAGATTTAATAGAAATGTTTGACAGTTGTAAGCTCATTTTTAGGAAAGTGTTAGTAGATGCTGGGTGTGATATTTTTCAAAGCTTTGAAGCACAACTTGAGAAAATTGGTTTTGATCAAGTTTCAAGTGTAGTAGAGGATATTGTGGATAAGATAATTCAATATTATATTCAAAAAGAATATGATAGGAGTGTAGATGGTGCAAGCATAGTTGAAGCTCTTGTTCTAGATAAATATTCACAGAAAATACATGGTAAAGTGGTACAGTATGGAAAGAGGAGTTATAATATCATAGATCTGTATGAAAATATTGGAATTGTAACGGGGAAAGAAGACTCTCTTATCTATTATGAAAAAAGAGATAAATCTAGTCAGTATGGTTATCGTCGTCTTTTTATATGTGAGAAGTTGAGAAAAGTGTATGATGAAGTAAAAACTACAAGTACGGAATTTGAGGATTACGTATATACTTTAGATCAACAAAGCTTTGTAAACACTGTGGAAGAGGTATTCTCTATTGTTAATGAAGAGATTCAAATACCAAGTAGAGAAAGATGGAATAATCTTGTAAGACAGGTTAGATCACACATTGAGAAAGAAGCAGAGTCTTTATTTAAGGGAAGCATGCTTCTTTATAGAAAAAGAAGAACAAGCCTACTCTATCGTCAAGAATCCTTAATTATACCAGAAAAGAGGCTCAGTAAGGAGCGAGATACGAAAGAAAGTATAGAGCGGCTAAAAAAGGCTGAGAAAAATCTTGAATATGTGTCTTTAGTAAAAGACAGTATAGTAAAGTTGCAAGATTTAAGTTATTGTTCCAAGCTAGAACAAATATTTAAAAGCCGTACTGAAGAAATTTCTCAAGAGTATAAGAAATTCTTTAAATTACAGTATAATGACACAAAAGAAACTAAGGAATTTCAGCTTAGTATAAAGGGAGTTAATCAATCTTTCTTTTCTATAAAAAGATTCAAATCTAAATTGAAGAAACAGAAGCTTAAAAATGTGTGTCCCACAGTAGATGACTTTACAGGAAGGCAAGAGCAAGTAAAAAAGATATGTCAAGAACTGCAAAAGGAAAAAGGGGCAGTGGTAGTAATAACTGGTAAACATGGTATGGGCAAAACTCAACTGGCTAGAAAGTGTGCTGAGGAAAGTAGAGAAAGTTATAGCCATATCTATGAGACAGAAGACAGCAACATGTTACCTATAGAGAAGCGTTTTTCTTCTTTAACCAAAAGGAAGTTAGGTATATATATGGAAGAAACAAAATCACTAATAGGAAGTAAAAAATGTCTAATTATTTGTCATAATGCTAAAAGAGAAGACATAGAAGAGGTTCTAGAGGTAGAGGATAGAGTAGGTTTTGATTTTTTATTCACTTTTCCTGATCAGCCTTGTAAAGGCGTAGTAGAAGTCGCTTTGGATGCTTTTGAAGAAGATCAAGCTGTACAACTTACCAAAAGAATTTTAGGAATAGTAGATAAATCACAAGACAAACAAATAAAATTATTTGTAAAAAAGCTTGAAGGTTTTCCATTAGCTATAAAGCTAGCAGCAGCTTATATTAGAAATAGTAAGTTAAGTAATTCAAAAGAAGCATTTGGAATTCATGAATATTTAATAAAATATGAAGATCTTGATCAGGTAATTCCAAAAAACAATAAGCAGGACAAATATGATAGGGTTTTATTAGTAACAACAGGCATTTCCATGGAGGTAATGGAAAAGAAAAATGGTGGAGTACCTTTTAGGTGTTTGAAAGTTATGGCTAATTTGGGTAATAGCTACATTGACCCTGATATGTTTTTAGTTTTGGTTGAACTAGATTCTACTTTCAAATTGATGGAAAATTATTCTCTGCTTGATATAGAAATGATAGGCAGAAAAAAAATGTATGTTATACATGAATCGATAAAAGAAGCCATACGTTCTCAAATCGCTGAAGATCAAAAGGAGGATATACTTCTAACTGCTGTGGAAATATTTGAAGATGAATTTAGCAATTTGTTGGAAAAAAATGATACTTTGCATCTTATAGCCTTAGTTGATTACCTTGGAAACTATAACACTTTTAAAGAAGAAGAGCCTTTTGTGATTAGATCTATCACACGTTTACATTTAGAGGGCGAGTATAAGGAAGTTGTCGGGCTTTCAGCAAGAGTATTGCCGATTATTGCATCTTCAACGGAAAATTCTTTGAAAATTAGATATTTATGTACCCTTGCGTTAGTTGCATTAGGAGATTGCTCAGGGTTAAAAGAGCTTTTTGAACTCAGAAAAAGCAGCTACAGGGGTTATTTTGAGCAAATGCTTCTAGATCATTTTATAGTTATTACTTACACCATGGAAGAGAAGTATGATTGTGCATTAGATTATTTACGAAATTGTGCTCCTCTACTTTCTATCAGTGATAGCTTATCAAGTAGATTGGCAATTCTATCAATTGATTTGGCTAGAGTATTTGTAATGAAGGGAGAATATCTATTTGCATTTACAGTATTGTACTACGTTGAGCATTTTAAAGTAGAATTTAATTCTACGGAAAAAGATGATTTCTATCAAGATTTTTTTAAAAACCATGACCTATTGTATTTTTCATGCCTCAAATACACCCGGGCCTTAGGAAAACTTTATAGCATTCAAGATGAAAAATACTTCTATCTTACAACAACATCTCCACATATCAACTTACATAAATTGAATTCATCAGTTTTACAAGAATGTTTACTTGATATTCTAAAATACCAAAAGCAAAGTCCTTTCATACGTAGAAGTCCTTTTATTGAAAAAATGATAAGTATAGAAGATAAAAAAAATCTATTAGATGAAGTGTTAACGGAGTTCAACGACTTGATTAGCTCAGGTGAGTTGTATGAAAGCAATCATATAGGTTTTTATAAAAATCTTATACAATTATCTGTTGGGTATAACTATCTTGGAAAAAAAGGGGCATCACAAAAGCTTCAAAACATGCAAGAGTTACAGGAGAAAAGAATAGGGTTAAATTATCTTGGCACTACACAAGAAATGTCTATTGAAAGTGAAAGAAAAAAATATTTAGAAAAGGAAATAGAGAAAAAATCATTTTTTCCACAATCCGAAGTAGTTGATTTTGCTGTTGGTAATACTTTTAATGTTATTCTGAACATTCTCAGATATGAAGATATTGTAAATCTTCATGGTAGAAATAGTATAAACCTTTTACACTATACTGGTGTCACTGCTAGCTCAGATATTATTGAATACCTTACAGATAAATGGGCTAATGTGAATCTAAAATTCAGTGGTCTCTTAAATATTGTTCCTAGCCTTTTAGAGCAAGAAGATTGCATAAATCTACAAGATAGTCGTGGTAGGGGTTTTCTGCACTATGCTGTTATTGCTGGTCACCTAAATATTGTTAAATACTTTGTAGAAAAAGGAGCTAATGTAAATCTACAGGATAGAAATGGTATTAGTCCTCTACACTACGCTTTTATCGCTAGTCGCTTAGATATTATTGAATACCTTTTAGAGCGAGGGGCTACTATGAATCTAGAATGCAAAGATCTTTTGCTTTATTGTATTGCTATTCATGGCCAAAAAGCGCAATCAATTATGTCCTCAGGCCCTTGTTCTTCGGACTTAAAAGTGCAATCACATAAGAAACGACAGAAGACAACTATACATTTAGATAAGTCTAAGAAAAGGAGATTAGAAAATACAAGTGCAACATCTCAGGAAAATACGCCTAATATACAACTGCTTCAAGGTAACATATCAGACATATCAATGCAATTTGAAGATCTTGATCATAGAATGCAAGGTGACATTTGTAATAAGTTAGAGGAAAAAGTTAATAGTCAATTGGAAAATAGTGACTCACAGCAGTTAGTTGACAATAGGTACTGGTGCATGCAATAAAATGAAGGAGCATAAGTGATAAGGTATCCGTACCTTCATTTAACAGAATGGCGCTAGACCAACGCATCCCAAGACAAACTCTTCTCACATCTCTTGGTTTTGAAGGCTAGAAATGGACATATTACTTAAGTTTTTAACATTGTATGCTGCTAAATTAGTAGCAATTTATCTTAAGAGTCCTGAACAGACAAAATCTTTGAAACCAAAAAGAAACTTCTTTCTAAAATAATTGCATATAGCTGTAACGGTTAGTTTTTTATGAGAAAAAACTTGTTGTATGCCAAAAATATCTATGCTATAGATAATGTATTTTACATAATTTAGTAGCAACTTTGGAGGGTTTATGAGAGGAATTGATAGAAAATTATTCGATGCTGTAGAGCAAGGCAATCTTGATAGAGTGCAAAGATGTCTTAATGAAGGAGCTGATGTATTGGCAAGAAATAATCATCATACATTATTACATGCAGCAGTTAGTAGTAATAAAGAAGAAATAATAAAATTAGTTTTAAATAAAATCAAAGAAACGCAGAGCCAGTATATTGACGCTAAGGATACAGAAGGTGATACGCCATTGATGTGGGCTGCTGAAAGTGGGAGGGTAAATGCAGTAGAGGTATTATTAGATCATGGTGCAAGTACTGAAGTAAAAAATAATGATGGTATGACAGCATTACATTGGGCTGCAAAAGAAAATGAATCGAGAGTTGCAAAACTTCTAATTGATAAGGGGGCTGATGTGTATGCTGAAGATAAGGATGGTAAAAAGCCAATCGACCTTGCCAGAGAGAGAAATCATTCAAGTGTTGAGAAATTACTTTATGAAACCCCAGTTGCGGATTAATCAATACAGTAAAATCTAGAAATAGAGGGCTTTTTAGACTTCATAGAATATGAAACTAATGTGGAAAAGATGTGCACCAAGAAATTTATTGGAGACCTGTGTCTTGAATGCTCAAGATCAAGTCTGTTTTTGAGGTAACCAAAAACTGTTTCAATAATCGACCTTTTTCTTAAAAAAATCTTTTCTTCAAGAAGCATTAATGTGTTTTTCATACCTTTTTTTACTTTGGTAACGAGTTTTATTCCTCTATCGAAGAGTTTTGCAAAGAGCTCTTTCTTTATATAGTCCTTATCACCAAACAAAAGACCAGTCAGTTTTTCAGTTAATTTTGGTACTGGTTTTCTGTCGTCAACGTTACCTTTAGTCATTGTAACTCCTTGAATTTCACCTTTTTCATTAATTACCATATGCAATTTAAAACCCAAAAACCAGCCATATGTAGTCTTTCCAAGCTTTGCCAATCCTTTGAAAACTTTGTTTCTTGAGATTTTTTTTGGATGGCAAACAGCGATAGAAGTTGCATCTATGTACGAAATTCCGGTCATTTTTGAGTGCTCACAAAGCCACTTTAACAAGAGCACTAAATACCATAAAACCCTAGATTTTAGCCTAATAAATCTACTATATGTTGGCAAATTTTGAAACTCAGATCCATGTAGTGCTTTCAAATAATATGTATAGAAAGATTTAAAGTCCTCACATCTAGATTGTTGATAAAGTAAAATTATAGTAAGAATTTCAGAATGCGTAATCCCTGGCGTTCTGGTAGGTTTTTTACTGTTTGGCAGGAGTTTTTCTGCGAAATTTTTGTTTATAGCCTTGCAAAAATCGTCTACAAAGCAAAATAATTCTGTTACATTTTTATTCATGGGTAACCTCTCTATTTTTTGATAATATGTTTCCGGAGTTTAGTGTGCCGTAGAGACACAAGGAATGTTCAAGTAAGAGCAAACTAAGTGCAAAAGCTACGCAATAGATGGGGGTGGGCCCCTCGGAGCCGGCTTACAAGAGCAGGCTTCAAACAACCATAAGCTGCTTTGGTAAAAAGCTAAGGTAGTGAGCGTTATGGAAAAGGCGCAAATATGCGTCATGTGTAAAATAGAGAGATGAATGAAAATGAACCACTGATAAAGTGTCGAAAGGAATTGGATGATGTCAAAACCAGGGGTTAGACTTAACCTGGGATAAATCTATCGGGAGCTTGTTTACTGGATAGATGGCGTCCGGCATAGAGGTGGCATGAATCTATTTTGGGCTATTGCGTGGAACTGCGGGAACCTGTCGTTTCGATGATAAGGGAGAAATCCAAGGAGCTGATCTCTGAGGATGAGAGTACCGATGCGGAAAACAGGGGCGGATCAGCTCGTAGTAGTGAAGAAGTTTCTGTAATGGAAATGGAGCGAAGGAGCTGAGTTATTTAGTTTTAGTTATTTATCAACCGAAAGGGAGGAGTTAATGAATAAAACAAAGTCTTGTGATATACCAAAGAAACTTATTTGGAGAGCTTATAAACAAGTATCGAAAAATAGAGGTGCTGCTGGTGTAGATGGGGTTTCGATAACAAAGTTTGAGGAAAATCTAAAAGATAATCTATACAAACTATGGAATCGTATGTCATCCGGAAGTTATTTTCCAGAGCCTGTAAAAGCTGTAGCAATACCGAAAGATATGGGAGGAGGACAAAGAATTTTATGTGTTCCTTCAGTATCAGATAGGATAGCGCAAACAGCAGCAACAATGTATCTCGAACCGTTAGTGGAGCCAAAATTCCATGAGGATTCATATGGTTATAGATCGAATAAATCAGCATTGGATGCGGTAGATACAGCGCGTAAGAGATGCTGGAAGTACGATTGGGTGGTAGACCTTGATATATCAGGGTTCTTCGACAATCTGGATCACGAATTAGTTTTGCAAGCTATCAAGAAACACACAGACTGCAAATGGGTCATACTATATGTTGAAAGGTGGATGAAATCCCCTATACAACTTGCAGATGGCAGTAAAGTAGTTAGGGATAAAGGAGTTCCGCAAGGAGGTTCAGTTAGCCCAATCATCTCTAATATATTCATGCATCATGTGTTTGATATATGGATGAAAAAGAACTATCCGACGGTACCATTTGAGAGATATGTGGACGATGCGATAGTGCACTGCAGAACAGAGAAACAGACAGGATTTGTGAAAGTAATGATCGAAGAGAGATTGGCTGAGTATAGGTTGAAATTACATCCTAAAAAGACACAGATAGTGTACTGTAAGGATGACAATAGGAGAGATGAATTTCCTAAACAAAGTTTTGATTTTCTGGGTTACACATTCAGACCCAGGTTAGCAAGAAATAAAATAGGGAAGCATTTTGTTTCATTTCTCCCAGCAATTAGCAACAAGGCCAAGAAAAAGATTACTACAACCATAAGATCATGGAAAATGCTACGAAATACGCATATAACATTAGAGGAGATATCAGGAAAAGTAAATCCAATAGTCAGAGGCTGGTATCAGTACTATGGCAAATTTTACAGAACTGAGGTCTACAAATCTCTAAAGAATGTAGAGCGGCATCTAGAAAAGTGGGTCAAAAGGAAATATAAGAGACTCAGGAGTCACGGAAGACTAGCAAGACAATTTCTAGGAAAGGTGAGAGATAGGTCTCCAAATATTTTCTATCATTGGACACTAGGTTTAGGGTCAAAAAGGCTAAATAATGGGAGCTGTATAAGCTGAGAGGTTTATGTACAGTTCTGCGAGAGACTGGTAGGGGAAGTTCCACTGGTCTACTCTCCCCCTATTTTCCTGGCTTTTTCACTAACTTCTAATCCGCAACTGGGGTTATAGAAGCTGGAATTCCAGTGTCAGCTACTTTAGATAACACCAAAGGGGCTAGTCGAATTTTTTAGGCATAGATCACAATGTCCGTACAGTAAGCACTGATCATTTTTTGTATAAGTTACCTTTGCAAATGTTTGTACAGCTGTAACACCCATCTTGAAAACTTCTTGTCGCTTTTAACCTGCTTAAATTTCTAAAATCAATCTATTTGGATCTTCTATGTAATTTTTGATTTTCACAAGGAAAGTAACTGCCCCTTTACCGTCAACTATTCTGTGGTCGTAAGAGAGAGCAATGTACATCATTGGTCTGATTTCAATTGAGCTACCTACAGCAACTGGTCTATTTTGTATTGAGTGCATGCCAAGTATTCCAGATTGGGGAGGGTTGATTATTGGAGTAGAAAGAAGTGAACCGTATACACCACCGTTTGAGATAGTAAATGTTGCACCTTCCATTTCCGATACTTGCAGCTTACCTTCTCGTGCTTTTTTGCCAAGGGCAACTAAAGTTAGTTCAATTTCAGCAAATGACATTTGATCAGCATTGCGAATAACCGGTACAACAAGAACTTTATCAGTGCCAACAGCAACACCTATGTCATAGTAATTTTTATATATGATTTCATCACCTGAAATTTCAGCGTTAATCTCACGAATTTCTTTTAGTGCTTGCACTGCTGCCTTTATAAAAAACGACATGAAACCCAGTTTTATTCCATATTTCTTTTCAAAAGTTTCTTTATACTTTGCCCTCAGATCCATGACGTTTTTCATGTCAATTTCATTGAACGTGGTCAGTATTGCAGCAGTATTTTGCGATGCTTTCAAACGAGCAGCAATGACTTGCCTTATTTTGCTCATTTTCACTCGTTCTTCTCTTCTCTCTCCACTTGCTACGCTTTTTGGCGATTCATATTGTTTTACCGCAGGTTGTTCAGCCTTACTCATATGGTCTATCACATCTGCTTTGGTTACTCTGCCTCCCATGCCAGTTCCTTTTACACTTTCTGCACTGATTGCATTCTCTTCCATAATTTTACGAGCTGAAGGGGCGTCTTTTTTAGCAGCGCTTTCGCCCTTATTTTCTTCTTTCATTTCTTCTTTTATTTCTCCTACAGCAAGTTTTGCCAGTAACTGATCAGGGCTAATTACATCATCTTCTTTCACAAAAAATTCGGTTATTTGTCCTGAAGCTTCTGCAGTTAATTCGAGTGCTGTTTTGTCAGTCTCAATTTCAAAGATCAAGTCATCTACTTTTACTGCTTCGCCAATATTTTTCTTTATTTTTATTATACCTTCCGTAACTGATTCACCACCAAGAGTTTTTGGCGCTCTTATTTCTATAATTTTGCTCATAAAATAACTTCTATATAAAACTTTCTATAAATTTATACATGAAAAGAGACATGTAATAAACTAATAAATTCATTAGGCCTTTTGTCATAATGCTTGATTATTTCTTTTTATATATTTATTTAAAATTAAAATACTAAGTAAATTGAAATAAGATTATGGATTTTGATAAAGCAGGCAACTCAGAAGATTTAGATAATGAAAAACTTCAACTAATATGTAAGGCTTACAACAGAGAATTACTATCAAATAAAGAAACTGTTGATAACATCAACAATTACGATGATGAAATGTTTAGGTCCATGCTAAAAGATGCACCTTCGAGGGAAAAGATTCTAGAAATACTAAAAGGTGGGGAGGTTTGCAATATCAACAATGAATTCGAAAGTAGTGATAGTGAGGAGAATGAAAAAGATTATGGATATTATGATAATTCTGATTACGAGGAAGATGAAAAAAATGATCCGAATAGCTTCGCTAAAGAAGCACTAGGAAATAAAGGAATTAATGAAAAACATGTTGATGATGTTCAGTTTTGCAACGATGCAGATGTGGGAATACCACTAGAAAATCAAAATGCTATTAGGAATATCCGTTTTATTCAATGGATGATAGTTGAGAGTGATGGTAAGCTTAGTGAGCAAAATGTTACAGAATTACTAAAAGATTCGAGTTCTATTGATCGAATTAACTCTCTTGATGATAAAAAGCTTCAACTTATACTCAAGAGTGATAAGTTTAGTGGTGAAAATATTATAGAGTTATTAGGAAATCAAAGAGTTGTTGAATACCTCTATTTTATTGATTATGAAAAATTTGAACTCATTCATAATAGTGATAAGTTTAATAGTAGCAAGTATGCTAGTAGCAGTCACAAGGTTATAAGGTTGCTAGAAAATCAAGAGCTTGTTAAGCACATCAATTTTATTGATTATGAAAAACTTCAATTCATACTTTGTAATGATAAGTTTCTTCTTAGCGATATTATAATACTACTAAAAAATCAGGAGGTTGTTGAGAATATCATTTCTTTTAACATTGAAAAATTTCGACTCATATTTTATAGTGATAAGCTTAACTGTGTAGATACAATAGAATTACTAGAAAATCAGAAAATTGTTGATTGCATCGATTCGATTGCTCTTAAGAAATTAGAACTCATATTTAATAATGGGAATTTTAGTTTTAAAAATATTATAAAAACACTAAAAGATCAAAAAATTGTTGATTGCATCAATTCAATTGCTCCTGAGAAATTAGAACTCATATTTAATAAGTTTAGTTCTCAAGATATTATAAAAGTACTAGAGGATCAAGATGTTGTTAAGGGCATCAATTCTGTTACCACTAAAGAGCTAAAAGCAATAACAGATAATGTTACTGGTAAGGTATTTGTCAATATATTTAAAAATTTTAAACCTAGCGTAAAGTCGACTTTGAGGCTTGCTATACTCCTGCGTAAAGCTGGTAAAATTACAGATATTAATATCGATTACTTGAACAACAAGGAACGTATTTACGAAGATATAATTAAATATGTTCCCCAAGAGCTGGACATAAATATAGAGTCACTTATACCACTCCCTACATTTAAAAGATATACTGAATGCGAAGAACCTGTGTCAAAATTATATAATTTATCTTTAGAGCAGGTTATTGAGAATATAAATCCAAATAAAAGAGCCAGGTATTCCTAACACCACTAAATTCATTTGTTTATAATAATTTCACTATATCGTAAAACCATCTATATCAGACTATTTTTACTATATTTTCTTGGTAAAATCACTGGCAGCTGACACCGAGGTTGAGAAAATTTTTGTAATATAGACTATCAATGATTTTTCAGTAATAATATAGTTTTAGGTGGATATAGTGAACGTTTCATACAGAGATATAGACATTAAGCTAATTAGAACAGGTTGAATTCAAATGTTGAATCTAGAATCTCTGCCAAAACATCTAGCAATTATTATGGATGGTAATGGTAGGTGGGCAAACAATCAAGGAAGGGTAAAAATTGATGGCTATAGAAAAGGCAGTGAGGTTGCATTTGATATTGCTAAGCATTGCACAGTCCTGGCCATACCTTACTTAACTTTGTATGCATTTTCCATGGAAAATTGGCTCAGATCTGAAAACGAAACAGACTACCTATTTAATTTATTTTACTCCACTTTAACTAATGAAGATAAAATGAAATTCATTTACAATTGTAACATTAAGTTAAATTTTATTGGCAATTTAAGTCTATTGCCCAGTAAAATATTCGATCAAATTAAAAAAGCAGAAGAAGTGACACATAAGAACGATGGTCTATTACTCACTGTTGCAGTTAGTTATGGAGCAAAGCAGGAAATTATACATGCTATCAACAACGTCATAAAAGGAAATATTGATTGCGTATTGGAAGAGGAATTTGAAAAATTTCTGTATACTAAAGATTTGCCAAAATTGGATTTATTAATTCGCACTGGTGGCGAAAAAAGGTTAAGCAATTTTTTATTATGGCAAGCAGCTTATGCTGAATTGTATTTTTGTGATACTTTGTGGCCCGATTTTTCTTGTCAAGATTTGACCAAAGCACTAGAAGATTATACAAAAAGAGAAAAAAAATATGGTAGATAATAACTTTATGGTTAGAATATTGTCCTCAATAGTAATATTACTCATATTTTCTTTTGCTACATATTTCAGTGATTTATCATTTTATCTACTAATTTTTTCAATTGCAGTTTTATCTTCTTTTGAATGGTATAATCTAACTCAGGGCAATAGAATCTTATACATTTTCGCATTACTATTAATCGCACTACCAAATGCCTCGCTAATATGCCTATATAATCTACCACAGGGAAAATATGCATTAGTATGGCTTATCTTAACTATTTGGAGCATCGATATTGCTGCCTATTTTTTCGGCAAAAATTTTGGTAAAACTAGAATTTGTCCAATCATTAGCCCTGGGAAAACTTGGTTAGGACTTTTTGGTGCAGTCTTAGCTGGAATAGTGTGTGCAATTTTTGGCTCAATATTTTTGAGTTTATTTCCAATTTTTTATTCTCCAATAATTGGTTTGATAGTTGCTATTCTAGCCCAACTTGGAGATTTCACTGAGTCACTCATCAAAAGAGTTTACAATGTTAAAGATAGTGGAGGTATTATACCAGGCCATGGAGGAGTACTTGACCGTATGGACAGTTTCATCTTTACTGCCCCCTTTATTGCTATTTACATAAGCTAAAGAATGAAGTGCTATTAACCTTTGGTCCTTTCCTTTTTATTCACTGCTTTCACCTCAACAAATTGAAATTCTTCGGAGTTCACTATTTCACTCATGGGCTTACTGCAATAAGGACAATACATTTCTCCTTCTTTATGTAAATATACTACTGGATGACCAGAACCATCATCATTCTCATCACCACGGCAGCAAACTATTAGATTATTATCCCTCACTTCTGACATACTGCTCCTTTATTTTATAGTATTTTGTACATCGAGCATAACCGCTTTGAAGTGGAGAAAACAACAAATATTTATTCTCCATTTTTTACCCTATTTAGATTAATCAATTCGCTTTGGACACTTTTTGATACAAAATTGCTAACATCTCCTCCTAATCTCGCTATTTCTTTCACAAAAACTGATGAGATAAATTGAGTATCTTCAGATGCAGGAAGAAATATAGTTTCGATTTCAGGAAGGAGTTTATAGTTTACCCAGCTCATTTGAAATTCATAATCAAAATCTGATACTGCTCTGAGCCCCCTGATAATAACAGAAGCATTTTGCTCTTTGGCAAAATTCATTAATAATCCATTGAAAGATATGACATCTGCGTCAATTCCTAGTCCTTTCACTTCATTTTCAGCCATGCTTGTGCGTAGATTTATGTTGAAACTAGTATGTTTGTTAACATTTTCTGCAACACCAATTACTAACTTATCGACTAGCTTACATGCTCTTTTTATTATGTCAAGGTGCCCCAAAGTTATAGGATCAAATGTACCAGGATAAATTCCTATTTTGTTATTAATGTTCATTCTTTGTTTCTATACTTCAAAAACTTTTGATGGACATGATAACGTTTTTTGTCTAAAAATGAAAGTACGTAGTTGGCCTGATAGCTCAGTTGGTAGAGCAAAGGACTGAAAATCCTTGTGTCGCTGGTTCGATTCCTGCTCAGGCCACATTCTTTTTCTTAATGTTCTATAGTATATTATAGTATTAATATAATTATTTAGGAAATAATGTATAAATGTTACAATAGAATATTTAATATACTATTAATTACATTTCTACTATTAAGTAATATCGCTTATAGTGAAAAAGTAAACAAAGAATTATCTGCTTTGACAGCGGAAAATGCAGTAAGTTATAATATAATTGTTGGTTTATTGCAAACAGATGAATCTCAAAATATTTATGAGATATTCAATAATTTTGGGGTTAAAACTATATTCATTGACTACGACAAAATAATTAATCTAAAAGAAATCCAAGAAGAGTTCGCAAAACAAGATGAAATATTGGCAAAAAAGCTGATACTAGATCGAATAAAAGTTGAAGTTGCAAAATTTATCAAAGAGCAAAAGATAAATAGAATATTTATTTCAGATAACTTTCATTCAGCTCTTAACCCTTACCGCCAGATTGTGAATGAAGCAATTGTAAAAATAGTAGATGACAATCCTACAATTCATTTGCTTGCCATATGCGGTGGTTTACAAGACATTATGTATGCAAAAGAAATTGAAGTAACAAATGTTGTTAATGATGAGAAGAATCATTTAAAATCAGCACAAAAAGAGAATATACCTCTTCAGCAGATAAAAATTGTTCCAGGTAGTCGTTTGGAAAAAGTGGTAGCTAGATTTTTACTACCTAATCAAAATGGCTGGTTTTCAACTTATTTTCCGAATGCTCATTCAGGTAAAGTAAATAATACTACAGAGAATAGAAGAAGGCTAGAGCTACTTGGATATAAAATTGCAGCATTTGCCAATGACGGGGTAATAGAAGCTATCGAAGATAAGCATGGTAATATTTACTTTCAAAGTCATCTAGAAGCCCTTGTTGTCAAATCAGATAAAAACTCTCGTCTGTCAAGCCAAAAGGCACGTCAGGTTTCAACACTAGTTACTATAGCGATTATAAATGATTTTCTTCATCGCATTTAATGCTAAAATAAGTAAAATCATTTAATGTCATGCTAGTGCCTTTTTTCTTGTCATCCAAGTAGCTGACACCATCATAAAGGAACCAGTGTCAGCTAATTGAATAACAAGAGAAGAACTACTGGAAAGAAATGGGTGTCATTCCAGCGCATGACGCTGGAATCCAGATTTATTTAAAGTTAAGTCTTCTGGATCCCAGTATCTAGACACTGGGATGATAAGAAAAGTCTACTTGAATAACAAGAGAGGAAGTACTGGTATGACACTTTTGGTGGAACACACATAACTGTACGAACATTGTTATACAACAGTGGTTTATATAAACCCCATAGCATGTCGAACGAAGCTTTTTTTAAGAAAATCTGAATTTTCAACTACCATTAAACCAAGATTGCTCAGAACTTTAACGCAAAGTATTCTGTTGGAAAATATTCTATTTAGTCCATCAGTTGCAAGTGCCATAGTAAAATTATCAAAGTATCTATCACGTGAAATTTTCTTCAATAGATAATTACTGCCAACATCAATGCCAGAAGATTTTGCAGCAGTTATTTGTCTAATAACACTCTCTACATCTCTCATTCCAAGGTTAAGTCCTTGACCTGCAACCGGGTGGATCGAATGTGCTGCATCGCCAATCAGCAAAATTCTGCTTTTATGCAGCTTCCTCGCGAAAGAAAAACTCAAAGGATAAAGTCTTCTTTCACCCTCTAATTCAATTTCTCCCAAATAAGAACCAAATCTTTTTTTGAGTTCTATGACAAATTCCTCTTCGGATAAGCTCATCAGCATTTTTGAAATTTCGCATTTTTCTGTCCAAACTATTGAAGAAGTATAGCCACCTTTCATTGGCAAAATTGCAAATGGACCACCAGGAAAAAACCGCTCTACAGCTAAGTTTTGGTGATATAGTTCATGTTTTACATTAAATACCATGCTATTTTGTTTATAATCAAATTTTATCATTGGTATAGAAAACAACTCTGGCAACTTAGAGTTTTTACCTTCAGCACAGATAAATAGTGATGATATCAATTTTTGATCATTATCAAGAGTAGCTTCCATGTATCCTTCGTCACAAGAGATTGTTTTATAGGAACGTGGAGAATATATATTGAGTTTATGCAAAAAATTGTTGTTGATTGCATTCCATATAATAGCGCTCTTGATTACATAACCCATTGGCTCTTCACCAACCATTTTATGATCATAATGCATAGTAAATGGGCTATTTCCATCTAATATGCATATATCAAGTATTGGTTCAGCTTCGCCTTCTAAGAGGCGCCAAATCCCTAATTTTTCTAGTATTTTTTTTGATCCTTGAGAAATAGCGAATGCTCGATTATCATTGACTGTGCATGGTAGACTATTTTTTTCAATGACGGCTACAGATACAGAATCATTACTAAGACCAATAGCAGTAATAAGACCAATTAGCCCACCACCTGAAATGATTACATCGTAACTCATTTTATTTACCTAAAATTATATTTTATCCGTTTTGAGGATAGTTTAAACAAACTTCGTAGATGCTGGACTTCTTATTACTACCTTAGTATACCTCAGATTAGTAATAAAGTATTAATTATTTCATGCTAAAATAGGTTTTCTTTTATTAAGGAAAACAGCTTATGACTATAGGTTGCAAAAAAGAATTGTCAAATTGCATTTCTAGGTACAGAGAAGAACTTGCAGAAAATAAAGCAGCAATTAGACAAACTTTAACTAGCGATAAAATTAATATAAGCGATTACTTTTATCAGGGTGATAAAATCTGTAACAAAGAGCTGTTTAACATAGGAAGTGAGTGTCAAGATACAAAATATGGTAGTCGACAAGAATATACGTATGATGAGTGGAAGGAAAAAATTGAAAAACCTCATGCTAGAGATTTGCAAGAAACGTTAAAAGGCAAAGATTCGCAAGAAGCGTTAAAAGGCAAAATATTAAAGAGTTTTGAGGATTATAAAAAGTATTATGAAAATGCTACTGAAGCTATAAAAAGAGAATTAGACATAGATTCAAAATTAAAGGCAATACTCAAAGAAAAGCAACAACCAGAAACTGATGAAACTCGAGCATATCATGACGTTATACGAGGTTTATATGAAAATGGAGACATGCGCTCTCAACTAAAGTGCAATGATCTTGATTGTTTTAATAGAACAATAGAAGATAATCTATCTCAAAAAAAATCCGAGCTAGCTGCTATAAAGGATGACTTTTTGGATAATACGCAAAATATTTTTCAACATATTCAAGTTGAAGATAGTATTTTTTAGAGAAATAAGATTATGCTATTTTTTAAATGAAATTTCTTAAGTGGTAGATTGTTTTTTACAGCTATAGGTGAGGTAGCTATCACTACTGAAATGTAACAAATAAAATACCAATCTTAAATATTGATATATTTCACGATAGTTTCTTAACTTGACACACATGCTTTTTTGAACATTCTCGTTTGTCAAATAGTTTCTGGCATACTACACAATCTGTACTGCAGGTTTTAACTTACTTTTACGCAGTATTGATCATTCTTGAAAAGCAATCTAACATTTTTTATTCCTTGATTACGAAGCTTTGATGCAGCTGATTTAGCTGCCTGAGCGTTTACAAAAAATGCTATGTATCCCTTGCTTTCTGTACTGTTTTGTTTTGGGTGACGTTTCTGCATTTCTTTTTCATATTGCCTTTTGTAATGAGGAGTATTTTGTATCAATTGTTCTGACCTCTGTCTTAAGTACTCGACTTTTACCTTCGCAAGCCCAGACTTATGAAGTCCTAAAACTTGTGCTGCTTTTTCTGACAAGTCTATTATTCTACCTTCAACAAACGGTCCTCTATCATTAACTCTTATAACAAGCTTTCTTCCATTTTCTAAATTAGTAACACGAACAAAGCAGGGTAGGGGCAAGGTCTTATGTGCTGCAGAAATCAAGTGACGATTGAACACTTCACCGTTAGCTGTAATTGTGCCATGATCTTCTATTCCATACCACGATGCTATTCCTACTTCCTCATAACAGCTACAGTATTTTGGGTGGTAGGTGATACCATTTATTGTATAGCTATTGCCAATTTTATAATGACCTGCGGTGTGATTACACCTATTGCTAAAACTACAACTACTCATCAAAACGAATATTAGACATAGAAAGGCTAGTTTTTTTATCATTGTACTTAGTGAAATGGTTCGATACCATGAGGATTTTAAATTATACTATAATAAATTTAGTAATAAGTAAACGTCTACTGCCAAATATGCACAGCACTAAAAAAGAAGTAATACATATAATCGGTATAGGTGGAATTGGAATGAGCGCAATTGCTGAAATTCTTCATAATTCCAGTTATAAAGTTCAAGGCAGTGATACGCGATCAAACGACAATATAGATAGGTTACAAAAATTAGGTATAGAGGTCTATATTGGTCACGATGCAAGTAGTATTAGACAAGCTCAAATAGTTGTACATTCTTCCGCAATAAAACCTGATAATGTGGAGCTAGTTGCAGCAAGAAATAACAATAAAACCGTTTTGCATAGGTCAGACATGCTGGTTAAAATTATGAAAGGTAAATATGTGATAGCAGTTTCAGGTTCAAGTGGCAAGACGACGACGACAGCTATGATTGCTTCCATTTTTGATCATTCTGGTGCTGACGCCACTGTAATTGTTGGAGGAATATTAAATTCCTATCAGAGTAATGCAAAACTTGGCAAAAGTGACATTTTCTTAATTGAGGCTGATGAGTCTGATGGAACTATGTTAAAAATTCCTTCAGATATTGCTGTTGTAACAAGTATTAATGACGACCATATAGACCATTACGGTACATTTAACGACATCAAAAATGCGTTTTCTAGATTTGTAAACAACGCGAATTTTGCTATTTTACCTGATTCTGCAGACATCAATCATGATGCGAGTAATTCTATAAAGTTTTGGTTTGGAAATGGTAAAATTAGAGCTAGCAACATCAAACAACACAATAATAGCATAGAATTTGACGTGCTGATTAGTATAAACGAAAGTAATCGTATTCCATTGTCCACTACTCGAGTAGTTGAGAGGGGTGGAATAAAAGCAGCCCTTTCTTCATCACCTCAATGCTTGAAACTGGATTCTCGTTTCAATGTTAAACAAGATACTACAGAATTTAAGAGGACAATCCCTAGAAAATCTCTACATTCAAAAAAAGTAAATCGTACTAATGCTATTTGAACAAGCTAGCGTAAAAGTAAGCTAAATTTTTTAAGGTACAAAAATAGCAAGAAACAGTTGTTTGAAAAAAATTGGAATTTGATTGGATTGCTGAAAATTGGCTCTCAAACTTTAGGCGCATGAGCAAGATAATACTCTTTAACTAATATAGATTAGTGATTTGGAAGAGATACATCTAGAGCAGCCGGCAAAGTTACAATACATATTACCGCAATAACTAGAAATGAGAAGGATCTATATGGTGATTATAGATTTTTCCAGATCTTGAAAACAATAAATAGACAGTAAATTAGAACTACTGCAAAAAAAACAAGAATAGCTGCACTGATTACTTAACCATTGTAAACGTAGCTTGTTAAGCCGATAAAAATAGCCATAACAAAAGCTCTAATGAACGAGAGTGCAGAAGAAGCCGTACCTTTAATTTCAGGAAAAACGTTTATTGATGCGTTAAAAACCACTGGCTGGCATATTGCACAACCAATAGAAAAAATAATCATAGATAGTGTTACTAAGTAGAAAGAATGGGGCATAATTACACTGAGTATTACAAACAATAGAGATACGATAGCACCCACGCTCGTACCAGAAATTACACACCATACGGCTCCAAATTTTTTGAGGATCTTAATGGAAAATAGGCTAATTAGTGAGAAGGACCCAACTATTGCACCTTGATGTAGTGCATAAATAGTACTGGATAAGCCAAAAGTTTCCATATACAAAAAAGGTCCGCAAGTAATGAATGACATATAAGCAGCAGAGAAGAGGCTCTGCTGCAAAGACAGAACCATAAATTTTGAACTCGATAATAATTTTCTGTAATCTTTCATCATTTTTTTCAAACTGAAAATATCGCGGTCCTTTTTTGTTTCTGGTAACAGAAAAAGCAGTAAAATCGAAGAGATTAAACAAAGTATTGCAACAGTTGCATAATTACCACGCCACCCTACAATTTCATTGATGAAACTGCCTAACACTGGCGCAATTGCCATGACAACTGTTAGAACAGAATTCATGATTCCAATAAATTTTATTGCTTTGTCACCCTGATAACTGTCTGCAACGATTGCAAACACAACTACAGATGTGCTTGCACCAATACCTTGAATAAAACGAAAAATTAAAAGAGAAAAAACCGACGGTGCAAAAACACAACCAACAGCGCCGATTAATAACAAAGTGTTACCTATGATCATAATCCTTCTTCTGCCATAACATTCAGACAATGGACCAAAAAATAACCCTCCTATGCAAAAGCCTAGGAAATTATAAGCAATAGTTAATTGAATTGTTCCTTCTGATACGTTAAAATAGCGTACTATATCAGGAAAACTAGGTACAGAAATATCAATTTCAATGAACTTAGCAATTAGAGATAGGATTAATAGGAACGGTAGTAACACTTTAAATCTTTAATTAATGAATAAAAATATCACATTTAAAGCGTTGAAAGAAGAACATTTTTCACTATTATTAAGATGGCTAGAAGCACCCCATATAAAGAATTGGTGGGATGCGGATATAAATTGGACACCAGAGTTAATTGAGAAAAAATATAGCAACTACGTTAAAGGATTCAAACGTTTGAAATCTAAGACACAAATTATTGAAAAACCAATGCACGCATTCATTATTAATTGTGATGGAGTTGATATTGGTTATATTCAATACTATAACAAACATGATTTTCCACCTGAGCAGGGCTACGATACTTCTGAGCTTCCAGAAAGCTGTGCTGCTATAGACTGGTATATCGGAGAGCTGGATTATGTGGGCAAAGGCATTGGTCCACAAGCTTTGAATATATTTTTAAACGAATTTGTCTTTAAAGTTTCTGAAAATGCTTTTGTTGACCCAGATACAGCAAATGTTCGTGCAATCCGTGTTTACGAAAAAGTTGGATTCAAAAAAATTATGGAAAGTAATAGTGCGATTTTAATGATTAAGGCAAGAATTTCTGATTAAATTATTACAAGTGGTTTACAAAAACATACAAGAGGCTTTATACAAATTTAACATAATTTTATCATAAAAATATTATTCTTAGGTCCTCAAATTTTGGCACTCAGTGAATCTTTTTTTACTAACTATGAGTTTAATCAATTGGAAAATAAATTTTATTTACTTTTACAATACCTTAAAATCTAATATCACTTTATCAGTCAAAGGTATCACAATAGGCTAGTATGTTCTTTACTCTTTTTCTAAAAATATTACCTATTTACATTACAATACTTATTGGTTATTTAGCAGGAAAATACCTTAAAATTGATAGAAACACTATATCCCAAATACTCTTTTATATAGCTAATCCAATAGTGATTTTATACGGAGTATCTCATACAGAAGTTAATTTAAAAGTAATTTCTCTGCCGATTTTGATATGGTTTATAGGTAGTACTATGTCCTTATCAGTGTATTATCTTTCTTCTTTTTTATTTAAGGACAACACGAGAAACATATTAGCGTTTAGCTCGGGCAGCACAAGCATGGGTTATTTTGGTCTACCGATTGCCATGGCTTTATTTGATGAAGATTCAGTGTCTGTGTATGTTGTCTGTTACATAGGAATGGCACTATTTGAAAATAGCTTGGGATTTTATATAGCTGCAAATGGTATCTATACTGCAAAAGAATGCGTATTAAAGTTACTCAAACTTCCTTCATTATATGCGATGATTCTAGGTTTCTTTTTAAGTATATATGATATACAAATACCCACTTTTTTGACGGATGTTATGATAAATATCAGAAGTACATTTATCACATTAGGAATGGTGCTGCTTGGAGTAAGTATTGCACAAATTACAAATTTTAAAGTAGATTGGAAGCTTGCCTTGACCACTATTGTAGCAAAGTACATATTCTGGCCGTTATTTGTTTTGGGAATTGTCTTGCTAGACAAGCATGTTACAGGTATATACGATGAAAGCATCTATAAAGCACTGATGTTACTGGCTATTATTCCGATTTCTGGGTCCAGTATAATACTTGCTAATATTTTAAATTACCAACCAGATAAAGCTACTTTATTGCTCCTAATTAGTACTGCAGTGGGACTATTTTATGTTCCACTTATAATATCATTATTTTTTACTAAACTTGTCCCTTTTTGATCAAAAATTTAAGCGCTAGGCCTATTCACAAAACTTGAATTTATACTAGACTTCTTGGATAATCATAAAAGAAACTAATCCTTTTTTCCTCTCTTTTCTTATTTTTTCATACAGAATAGGAAGTTATCAATTGATGGAATTTTCGCAATAATGTCAATAGCACTAAGATTTCCTACATCTTTTAGCAGGTCTATAGTTGAATTTGGATGTTCTATGAGCAGCAACAAATAAATGTAACTTGCCTTTTTCTATATGATGCTATTAACCGAATAGGTATTCATTTGACATTTCCATATCTTTGTTATCATTAGTAATACTAAAGGGAAAACTAAACTTAATAAGATTTGGAAGCATATTGTTGTTCCATGATTCACGTAATGCTGCTATGCCTTCGTTGCAGACGTTGTCATAAAGTAAATTAAATTCTTTAATATTTGAAAAACTACCATCCCTTAGCGCACTCATTAATATTATTCCACTTTCAACATCAATATCATTAGAAATTAAATCAAGTTTAACAAGATTTGGAAAGTTACCATTCTTTAACAATTTAGTGATTGCTATTGAGCCTTCTGCGCCAATAATGCTAGAAGTTAATTTACACTCAGTAATATTTGGAAGATTAATATTCTCTAATGCTTCATTTAAAACTTCTCCGCACTGAGCATCAATATAACAATTAGATAAAGTCAAGCTTGTAATATTTTGCTTTTTCTGTAAAAAGTTTACTAGCTTTTCCATATATACATATAGATTATTTAACTCTAAGGTGTTACTATTAACATATTGATTAAAATCAACTTCCATGGTTTCTATAAGTTATAGAGCTGCTAATTATAGCATAAATTTAAATAATTGTCAACCTTATGAACAACTAACTTTACTCCTTTTTAACCTGATACCTATGCTTTGTTTCAAATTTCCATCAAAAAGTAACATTACCCCCTCCAGCCAACCTTTCTGCTTCATTTCGTGAAATCAATGCCTCAATAAATTCATCTAGTTCACCTTCTTTTATAATCTGTTCTAATCGATGTGAAGTCAGATTAATTCTATGGTCTGTAATTCTTGATTGTGGAAAGTTATAAGTTCTTATACGCTCAGAGCGATCTCCAGAACCAATTTGACTTTTTCTCATTGTTGATCTTTCCATTTCTTTTTTTTGTCTTTCAATTTCATATAACCTAGCTCTCAATACCTTAAGTGCTTTAGCTTTATTTTTGTGCTGCGATTTTTCATCCTGTTGTATAACAACTATCCCTGTTGGCAAGTGAGTAACCCTTACTGCACTATCGGTTGTGTTCACTGATTGCCCGCCAGGGCCACTAGACCTGTAAACATCTATTCGCAAGTCTTTTTCTTCTATTTTAAAGTCAACCTCCTCAACTTCAGGTAATATTGCAACAGTGGCTGCTGAGGTATGCAACCTTCCTGAGGATTCAGTTTCTGGCACTCTTTGTACTCTGTGCACCCCTGACTCAAATTTCAGTCTTGCAAAAACTTCTGTTCCATTAATGAGTGCAGAAGCTTCCTTATAGCCACCTATACCTGTATTAGAAATACTTATTGGCTCAAACTTCCAATTTCTTCTTTCTGCATATTTTTGATACATACGAAATAACATCGCTGCAAATAATGCTGCTTCTTCTCCGCCTGTGCCTGCCCTAATTTCTAATATTGCATTTCTTGAGTCATCTTCATCTTTGGGTAATAATGCCAACTTTAGTTTTGCTTTTACTTTCGGTAATAGTATCTTTTGCTTCTCAAGAAGTTCTTCTTTTGCTAACTCTTTTATATCACCATCGCTGTTCTCATCTTTCATGATTTCTTCTAAATCTGAAATTTCCTCTTTTAATATATTATATTCATCGATTATCTCGATAATTGGTCTGAGTTCAGAGTACTCCTTTGAAAAACTAACGAATTCTTTTTGACTCAAATTGGTAGGGTTTTCCAGATTTCTCTCTACATCAGAAAACTTTTTTTTTAAGTCTTGTAAATTATTCTCTATATCCATATAGTACAGGTCTAGTTTTCAGCTGTTTAAGTAAGTAATATATACTGAAATAAAAAATTTCTTATATCAAGCAATAACACTATAATTGTCTCGAATATTTCTACCTAAGTATAATGGCAAAACAGATAACATCAATCTGCAGCTTCATATTTGGAGCTTCAGACAAAAAATCATTACCAGATGAGTCAGCTCCAGAGATTGCATTTGCTGGTAGATCAAACGTAGGAAAATCAAGTTTAATCAACTTGCTGATAAACAGCAAAAAAGCTGCAAGAGTTTCTTCTAAACCTGGATGCACTAGACAAATAAATTTTTACTCTATGTACAATGATAAGTTTAGGATTGTCGACCTACCGGGTTATGGCTATTCTTGTGCAAGCAAGGAAGAAGCAGTACAATACTTAAACCTAATTGAGTACTATCTAATTCACAGGAGAAATCTAAAAAGAGTGTTTGTGCTTATAGATAGCAAGGTAGGATTAAAAGAAATAGACAAAGACTTTGTTTATTGGTTAATATGTAATAATATTGACTTTAATATTGTGCTAACAAAAATAGATAAAGTGAATCAGGAAAGTCTAGATACTATTCTAGAAAATACTCAAAAGTGGGTTAATAATGAACATGTATCAATTCATCAAATAAGCATTCGTGTTAAGCATAAAATCACCAAGGTAAGAGATGAGTTTTTCAAATTTACAAGATAAAAAAATGAAAAGTGATGAATCTTTAAATGGTAAGATGCCATTGAAGGAAAAAACAGAAATATTATTTGAAGTTCTGTCTAACATACCTAAATTTGTAGGCGAAACTTTTATCATCAAATGCAGCAGTGTAATAATTTCAGATGAAACGCTGCTTAGTGCTTTTGCGCATAATGTTGTTCTGTTGAAACAGCTTGGTATAAATCCGGTGGTAGTTCATGACGGAGAATATGAAATTAACTCAGTGTTAAAAATGCTAGGTATGAATGATAAGTTTATAAATGGTGTCAGACTTACAGACAAAAGCACTATGAAAATCATTGAAATGGCACTGTGTGGTTCAATTAACAAAAAAATTGTTCAGCATATAAATTCTGCTGGTGGTTCAGCTATTGGACTATGTGGAAAAGATGGCAACCTCATAAAAGCTGAAAAGATAAGCACTACGCTTAGGGAAAATAGATTAAATAATATTGAAAAAATACTAGACATGGGATTTATCGGTAGACCAACTGAAATCAATCCTGATATATTATTCTTTATTGAAGAATCAGATTCTATACCAGTTATTGCACCTATCGGTTATGGAAAAAATGGAGAAACATATCATATTGATACTGATAGCACTGCAAGTGCAATTGCACTTGCAGTTTACGCATCTAAAATGATAATCTTGAGTGATACAGATGAAGAAATAAACAAAGTTGGCAATGGAAGAGTCTTGATTAAAAATTTAAAAGAATCGATTGATTGTGGAAAAATTAAAGGAGAAAAATTTGTTGAAAGGCTTATGTCATATACTAAAATGGTAGAAGAATGTGCAGGGGTTGTTCACATAGTTGATGGTAGAGTACCTAACATTATACTTGATTTATTTACTGAGAATAATTCAGGTATATCAATAATGGATGATTAATAGCTGTACTGCTTATAACCATATGAACATTGAAAATTTTGGGAATGTTCAAAAAAGTGTGTCAAACTGAGAAGTAAAATATAATTGAGATAAAAATGGAGGTTTGACATGAGTCAAGTAAATGGAACTACTGGATTGGTAAACTATAAAGAATTAGAAACCTATCATCTATAAGGGAAGGAAGAGACCGTCTTGTTAGTCAACAAAAAAATTATAAAAATTGCTCAAGCTGCATAATAAAATCAAAAAATACTTCCAATCCACATCCTGTGTAGCGGGTATACAGATTATAGTTAGTGGATATGTTTATAAGTAAATTTCTTGCCTACATAGAACTAATTTGCTTATAAACATATCCACTAACCAACAACATTTAATAAATTTGTGTAAGATACTATTTCACATAAGATATGATTGGAGCATTTTTTGATTTTAAACTTCAGTAAACCTTCTAACTCTATAGTTCTTGATATGAAAAGCTTTTTTTGAACTTAAAACACCAAAAACAATATGGAGTAACTTACGCATTGCAGCACCAACGATGGCCATATTATGCTTACCCTTTTCCTTTAATCTTTGGCAAAAGCTCATAATGATAGGATTGTGATTCTTAGCTACTATGGCAGGAAAATACATTGCCTTGCGTAGTGTTCGTGAACCTAATTTACTTAATCTGGTCTTGGCATATACAGATGAACCTGATGTTATATTTCGTGGTATAGTTCCAGCGTATGATGCAAATTATCTGGCATTTATAAAAGCTTTTATGTTAGAGCTAAAATAGCTATTCTCTCCTATTCCTGGAATAGTTAATAAAAGTTGAAAATTCTCTAATAACTCTTTGTGTTGCTTTAATAGTTCACGTATGGAGCTTTTTATTGTTTCTATTTTTTGCTCTACATTCATTGCAACAAGCATTTGCAACTTCTTTAGGTAGTCTCTCTTTTTTTTAGATGATTGTTTATTAATGTTAATTCATCTTTTAGCGCGGTTGAGCAACGATAAAGATGTTTTAGTTTTTTCAATTCAGGAGATGGTGATGTCCAACGAGTAGTTTCCTGTCTTTGACAATAATCAGCAATAATTTCTGCATCGGTCTGATCATTCTTTTGTCGTATAAGCTTGCATAAGATTTAATACAATAAGGATTTACAACACTAACAAAATGTCCAGCATTGTGAAGAAATTCAGACAAAGCTTCGCTCAGTGGATTCCATGCAAGCTTTTGCTTCTTTTACATTATGTTTTTGTAGAAAGCTCAGCAGACCTTGAAACCCAGAATCATCGTTCTTAAAGCTTCTTCTCCTAGTTTCACATTTCCCTTTTTTACTTATAAATGAGAGAAAAACATCAAAGCGATCTTTTGATATGTCTATGCCCAAAAAGTTGTTGATCATGTATAACCCCATACGTTACCATTAAAAATGAAAAGTAAGGCTAGTTTTGTGGATACAGAATTAGAACCATTTAGATTTTGCTACGATACCGTCCAGCCTGTACTCTTGAGAAGGGAACTCTTATCTACCTTACAGATTTTATATCTAAGACCGCTGACAGAGTTCTTCCCTTCTCCATCTAATGCTTGAGCTTAAAACATTAAATGCTTTTTACAAGATACAAGACCAACGCATCCCAAAACGAACAGTTCTCACGCTTGCTGATTTTAGTTACCGGAAATGGCTGTATTGTTTCAGTTTTGAGTAATATGTAAAGTTGAATTAGTACTTAAAAATAGAAAGAGAAATTAGTACATTGCAGTAAAAAAACAGAAGTGTTTTTGCAAGCAATGGCTTTAGTTTTAAAAATAAAAACTAAAATAAAATGCTAAAAAAGTTCTTCCTATGCTATTTCTTTTTATCCATAATATAGTTATATTTAGTCTAATTAATATTGGAGGCATTATGTTAAATGCATCATGCTCTGTAAATCATGCAGAGAAAAGCCTAAGACTTTTAAAGCAGCAAACACCTTATCAAACTAGATTGATAAGTGAAGATATATCATCATCTAACAGCCAGCAAACATTAAAGCTGCCAGAAGGTTTTACAGTAGGAAAAGCAATTAGAAGAGGGGGTTGTTTCTTTGATGCAGTTGCACAAGGACTTAAGCAATTAAAGCCTGAAACAAACTTTACTGTGAAATCTTTGAGAGAAGTTTGTAGGAAGCAAGCTTTAAGTAGTCAAGAAATGAAAAAAAAGATTATAGCAGATGCTAGAAACCGTGGAGATTCTAAAGTAGTACTTCCAGAGCCTGGTATTGATAATGATGAATTATGGAAGACTTATTTGATTGGTATAGAATACAGTATTGAAGATATAGAAAAAATGCAGAAGGACAATAAAGATGTGTTTTCATCATTAACTGATTTAAGGTATGGAAGTACGTTGCAGGTTCCTATATTTGGCAGACCTGAAATTGAGGGAAGAATGATTTGTAATGAATATAATGTTAAGCTGCATGTTATTGAAAATCTACTCTATTCAGAGTGGTCAAGTTATCTTATTGATGAGCTAGGATCTAGATCTGTAAGTAAAAATTATAATGAAAAAGATACTATACATATAATGAATAAAGGAGGTTGCTATTTTGAGCCAATCTTGAGAGAGACACCATTAATGAGTGAAGTACAGAGAGAATTTATTAGTATCATAGAAGACTCTGATCGTATAGCATCGAACAAAATGAATCTGTCAAACCAGGAAGAAACTCATCAATTTAAGTTTCTAGTAGTTTTAAGTATAGTTGTGAAGGAAGCGCCTCATGCAGTTATAACCGGAATCTTCACTGGTGCCATAAGTGCCCGTCGTTTAGCATGGTTTTGGAGGAACGGTCAAATCATTGATGGAGTCCTTAGACTACCTCGGTTAGGAGATTGTATTATATCAACCGTCCCAAGCTGAAGCGTTTCCCTGCTATAAATTATATGAAGGAGTTACCATGAAAAAAACAAAAAGTAAATTAGAAATAATGAACCCTAACGCAGCAGGAATAGATGTTGGTTCGGCTATACATTATGTGTGTGTACCAGAAGGAAGTGATGAACAGCATATACAAAAATTTAGCTGCTTTACAGAGGACCTTCATAACATAGCAAAATGGCTAAAAAAGTGTGAAGTTACTACAGTAGCCATGGAGTCAACCGGAGTGTACTGGATTCCTTTGTTTCAAGTACTTGAATCATATGGACTTGAAGTAAAACTTGCAAATGCAAGACATGTAAAAAATGTACCTGGAAGAAAGTCAGATGTCCAGGACTGCCAATGGCTTCAACAACTACACAGTTATGGGTTAATCGAAGGATCATTTAGGCCAGATAATCAAATGTGTGTATTGCGTAGTTATGTGCGGCAACGTAAAAACTTAATTGAAAATGCTGCTACACATATTAATCGTATGCAAAAGGCGTTGGTACAAATGAATATTCATTTACATAAAGTAATAAGCGATATCACTGGCGTCACAGGAATGCAAATTATTAAAGCAATAGTAGAAGGTGAAAAGAATCCCGAGAAGCTAGCTGAATTCAGAAGTGTGAATATGAAGAACGACAAAGCTACTATAGCAAAAGCATTAACAGGCGATTATAGAGAAGAACATTTATTTGTACTGAAACAAGAATATACAGCATATACTTTTTTTCAAGAGCAAATAACTGAATGTGATAAAAGCATAGAAAATTACTATAAAACATTTGAAACAAAGTCCGATGAGAGTAGAGAGTTAGGTAAGGAAAAAAACAAGTCTAGAAGAGGCAGACCAAACTTCACCTTGCGTGAGAAATTGTATAGGATAACCGGAATAGATTTTACTAAAATTCCTGGATTTGATATACTAACTGTACAAACTATTATTTCAGAAGTTGGCATTAACCATAATAAGTGGCAATCAGAAAAGCACTTTACTTCATGGTTAGTACTTAGCCCTGCTAACAAGATCACAGGAGAAAAAGTATTTGGGACAAAAACTCGTAAAGTCATTAATCGCGCTACAAATGCCCTGCGAATGGCTGCTTATGCTGTGGGAAATAGCACAAGTGCATTAGGTGCATATTGTAGGAGATTAAAAAGACGGCTAGGAGCAATAAAAGCAATTACTGCCACAGCAAGAAAATTAGCATGTATTTTTTACCAAATGTTGAAGTATGGACAAGAGTATGTGGAAAAAGGAATGAGTTATTATGAAACACGCTACAAAGAGAAAATTGTGAAAAATTTGATCAAGAAAGCGCAGGAGTTTGGCTACACACTAGTTCAACAAGAAGAGTTGATTAATGGAGTTTCTTAGGAGAAGTAGAAGTTGTAGCATGGGGAAAAAGTCGTGAAAGTTGGTCAATAGACTATCGAGTATTTGAAGGAGATACAGGAGGTGGAGAAGTATGGGGAAAGCTTTCGGAGCTCCTCAATCATCATTTTATTGGTGAAAATGGGCTTGAATATATGATAAGCATGATGGCGGTAGATGCTGGATATGCAACACAAGAAGTATACAATTGGGTAAGAGGTCATCAAGGCTCTGGAAGAGTAATGGCAGTAAAAGGTGTAAATAAAGCATTAGTACCACTTAGCAGCCCAAGTAGAGTTGATATAACAGTTGGTGGTCAAAAGCTAAAAAGAGGAATAAAGCTTTGGCCAGTGGGAGTATCGATATTAAAGTCAGAGCTTTTTCAATTACTTAATGTTTTAAAAGAAGAAGAGGGAAAAGCTCTACCTGGATACTGTCATTTTCCGGAGTATGCACCTGAATATTTTAAGCAGCTAACGGCAGAGCAATTAGTCAGCAAGGTAGTAAAAGGATACACCAAACAAGAGTGGCAAAAGGTAAGAGAAAGAAATGAAGTGCTGGATTGCCGAATTTATGCGAGAGCAGCATCTATTGCGCTTGGAATTGATCGTTGGCCAGAGAGTAAATGGAATAGTTTGAGTGGAAAAATGGAAAGTAAAAAGCCTAAAAAAGTGAGACAAAGTAAATGGTTGAATGAGAAGTAAAATGTACAATCAGGAATATTTAAGTCAAGTCGAAGAAGCGATAAAAAAACTGCAAAGCGGAGAGCGAGTAGTATCAATTGCATATGGTGACCATGTGGTGAGATATGCTGAAGTTCAGATAAATGACTTGCTGAATTTACGGCAACGTATTAAGGCTGAACTGAAAGTTGCAGGTGTGAGACCGAAGAGAAGAATTGTGATTGCGACAAGTAAGGGAATTGACAAAATTGTGTAAAAATGTTATAGTTTAAAATTGGTATTTTCTAGTTAAAATATGGATCAAAGTCAAGAAAGGCTTAATGTTAATGTAAATTTTGAGGGGGAATTTGCTCACTACCTTATAGAAATGGCAAAAGTTCAAAATAGAACTATAGAAGAGGTTGTAAAGGACCTAGTGGAAGAAGAAATTGAAGCAAGTAAATTATCTGAAGAAGATGATGAAATAGATGAAGTAGATATAAAGTTGGCTAAGCTTTCTCTTGAGCGTGATGCTAGAGGTGATGAAGAAATTAGAAGTGAGGATGTAGATTGGAATAGAATATTATCTGCAAAAACAGTCTAAAGGTGGAGATACAAGCTGAGATACGATATTATCTATTCAAAAAAAGTTCTTGAGGAAGACTTTCTTGCATTACCACCAACGATGAGATCTAGAGTGAGAAGAGCTGTAGATAGTCGTCTTGCAACCAACCCTAAAGCAATAGGTAAAGCATTATCGCATGAATTCAAAGGGTATTTTAGGATACGAGTAAGTGATTATCGTGTAATTTATAGGATAAATTACTCAAAACACACAGTAACTATTACTGCAATGGGACATCGGAAGGACATTTATGAACGCAGCCCAGAATAAGCGTTGGTATTTGTGCAAGAGCCTCATGCATAATTTATAAAGTGTTAACAGCCAGACTCTCCAGCAGCTTGCTGTAATTTTTTAATGTCAAATTGCGCAACAAACTGCTGCATAATCAAAGAGGCAAAATGCTATTAAAATCGTTCAAACAACTATTTAGTAAGCCAAAAATCAAAAGCTCAGCGTGGGATGCAGCAGGCTCAGGAAGAAGATTTTTTCACTTTCAACCAGAGTTAGGAAGTATAAACAATTTGCTGTCTCAAAGCCTTGAAACTTTACGTAGTAGATCACGTGATATGGTGAGAAAAAATCCATATGCAGCAAATATTATTGATACAATAGTAAGTAACTCTATTGGAACAGGAATAAAACCACAATCAAAAGCAAAGAATGCAGAATTTCGAAAGAAAGTGCAAGAATTATGGCTAAAATGGACAGATGAAGCAGATAGCTGTGGAATAAGTGATTTTTATGGATTACAAGCTCTGGTATGTAGGAGCATGATAGAAGGTGGAGAGTGTTTTGTACGCCTCCGACATCGTAAACTCGAAGATGGATTTTCTGTACCATTGCAACTTCAAGTATTGGAATCAGAGCATTTGGACAATAAGAGCAATCAAACACTAGCCAATGGTAATGTAATAAGAAACGGGATTGAGTTCAATAGACTTGGGCAAAGAGAAGCATATTACTTATTTAGAGAACACCCTGGTGAAAGTACGTTTGGAGAATCAGTGAGAGTACCAGCAAACGATGTTTTACATATATATAGACCACTAAGACCTGGGCAAATTAGAGGAGAGCCATGGCTTTCTAATATACTGCTGAAGCTTTATGAGCTTGATCAATATGATGATGCAGAGCTGGTGAGAAAGAAAACTGCAGCAATGTTTGCTGGATTTATTACAAGACTCGATCCAGAAGCAAATATCATGGGAGAAGGTGAAGCAAGTGAGCAAGGAGTAGCATTATCTGGCCTAGAACCTGGAACAATGCAGCTTTTAGACCCAGGAGAAGATATAAAATTTTCAGAGCCGTCTGATGTTGGAGGAAGTTATGAAGCATTCATGAGACAGCAACTGAGGGCAATAGCGATTGGTACAGGGATAACATATGAGCAGCTAACAGGAGATTTAACAGGCGTTAATTATTCATCAATCAGAGCTGGATTAATAGAGTTTCGTCGTAGATGTGCTATGCTGCAACACAACATTATGGTATTTCAATTTTGCAGACCAGTATGGAATAGATGGCTAGAATTAGCGTTAGTATCTGGAAAACTTTCTATAGCTAAAGATTTAACAAGTGAGTCATTGAAAGAAGTAAAATGGATACCACAAGGGTTTGATTGGGTTGATCCTTTAAAAGACCAGCAAGCACAACAAATGGCAGTAAGAAATGGCTTTAAAAGTCGATCAGAAGTAGTATCAGAAATGGGTTACGACGTAGAAGAAATTGATCAAGAAATAGCAGAAGATCAAAAGCGAGCAAATAGTCTCAATTTAATATTTGATTCTGATGTTGGGGGAAACAATGTTTCTAAGTAGACCATTAATGCTTGAAGCAAAAAGTTTTGAACTACTATCGCTTCATAGTCAAAAACAACCTATCTTTAAAAACGTAAAACACTATGTAAAGAACAATATAGAAAAGACAGCAATAATACCAATACATGGCATTTTAACTAAAAAACCAGAAGCTTTTGATGATTTTCTAGGTATGACATCGTACGAGAAGATACAAGAGGAAATAGAAGAAGCTTTAGAGGATGAAAAAGTGGAAATAATTCTTTTGGATATAGATAGTCCAGGAGGAGAGGTCAATGGAGTGTTTGACCTGGCTGATTTTATTTACGAATCAAGAGCAAAAAAGAGAATTGTGGCATTAGCAAATGATGATGCTTACTCTGCTGCATATGCTATAGCGTCAAGTGCTGAAAAGGTATTTGTGAGCAGAACTTCAGGAGTAGGAAGCATAGGGGTAATAGCAAGTCATATAGATCAAAGTGGATTTAATGAAAAATGTGGAATAAAATATACCACAGTATTTGCAGGAAGTAGAAAAAATGATTTAAATCCACATGAGCCAATGACGTCTGAAAGTCTGGAAAGCTTACAAAAAGAAGTAGACCGACTATATGAAATGTTTTTGCAGCTAATAGCAAGGAACAGAGGTCTTTCAATTGAAAAGATTCGATCAACAGAGGCAGGGCTATATTTTGGGGAGAAAGCAGTAGAAATAGGCCTTGCAGACGGAATGACAATTCTTTCATCTATTAATAAAAACAGGAGTATTACTATGAATGAACAAACTACAAATGACCTAGAAACTGATAATTTAACCAAGTATCGTACTGAAGTTCTTGAATTAATACGTTTATGTAATTTATCGAAGATGCCAGAAAAGATAGGAGAATTTATTGAGCAAAGTGTAAGTGTTGAGCAAGCTAGGGAAGTTTTAATGGAATTACTTGCAGAGAGAACAAAGAAGACAGAGATACTGAGTGCAATACCACAGAATTCAGGAGAAGATTTGATGATACAAGTAGCTAAAGCTAGAGCACAATCAAGTATTTAAGTTTTTTTATAACCGCCGCGTACAACAATTATAAACATGGCGGTAAAACTAAAGGGGAAAATAAATGAGGAAATTTTATGAGTTGTATAACCGAACAAAATAATCTAGGTGACTTATTAAAGTATGAGGCATCAAGTCTATATTCAAGAGATCAGATAACAGTAGCCAAGGGACAAAATCTTAAACTTGGTACAGTTGTTGGTAGTGATAAGGATAACATGATTAAGATAATAAATCCAACTGCAACAGATGGTACACAAACAGCAATAGGTGCGATAGTAAGTGATGTAAATGCGACAGAAAATGCCAAAGCAGTAATCATTACACGTATAGCAATGCTAGCAGATCATGCAATTGTGTGGCCAACAGGTATCACTGAAGAGCAAAAAGCTGCAGCAATAAAGCAACTTGAAGGACGAGGGATCATTGTCCGCAAGGGAGTGTAACTTAAATTAATAAGGGGGAAAAAGAATGCAAAATCCATTTACAAATACAGCATTTAGCATGACGGCACTAACAAATGCGATGAATATATTGCCGATAAATTATGGACGAGTTGAAAATTTAAATTTATTTCCAAGTAGGTCAGTAAGATTTAGACATATTACCATAGAAGAACATAACGGAGTTTTAAGTTTACTACCAACGCAAGTTCCAGGAGCACCAGCAACAGTAGGAAAAAGAGGAAAAAGAAAGGTAAGAACGTTTACGATTCCACATATTCCACATGATGATGTAGTGTTACCAGAGGAAGTACAGGGAATAAGGGCATTTGGATCAGAGAGTGAACTTAAAGCGCTGGCAGATGTAATAACTGACCATTTGCAGCTAATGAGAAATAAACATGCAATAACATTAGAGCATTTGCGAATGGGAGCGCTAAAGGGAATCATTCTTGATGCTGACGGGTCAGAATTATTAAATCTGTACAACGAATTTGAAATAACACCAAAAGTAGTAAATTTTGCACTAGGAACAGCGACAACAGATGTCAAGCGTAAGTGTTTGGAAGTACTCCGGCACATAGAAGATAATCTAAGTGGTGAATATATGACAGGAGTTCATGCCTTGGTAAGCCCTGAGTTTTTTGATGCACTCACTTCTCATGCTAAAGTAAAAGAAGCATATGAGAGATGGCAAGAAGGTGCAGCACTAAGGAACGACATGAGATCAGGATTTACATTTTGCGGAATAACATTTGAGGAATATAGAGGGCAAGCAACTGATCCTGAAGGAAATGTGAGAAGGTTTATAGAAAGAGAAAGTGGAAACTGTTTTCCACTAGGAACAGCGAGCACATTTACAACATATTTTGCACCAGCAGACTTTAATGAGACAGTAAATACTCTTGGACAGCCACTCTATGCAAAACAAGAACCAAGGAGGTTTGATAGAGGAACTGATTTACATACGCAGTCAAATCCTCTGCCAATGTNTGAGTTCAATAGACTTGGGCAAAGAGAAGCATATTACTTATTTAGAGAACACCCTGGTGAAAGTACGTTTGGAGAATCAGTGAGAGTACCAGCAAACGATGTTTTACATATATATAGACCACTAAGACCTGGGCAAATTAGAGGAGAGCCATGGCTTTCTAATATACTGCTGAAGCTTTATGAGCTTGATCAATATGATGATGCAGAGCTGGTGAGAAAGAAAACTGCAGCAATGTTTGCTGGATTTATTACAAGACTCGATCCAGAAGCAAATATCATGGGAGAAGGTGAAGCAAGTGAGCAAGGAGTAGCATTATCTGGCCTAGAACCTGGAACAATGCAGCTTTTAGACCCAGGAGAAGATATAAAATTTTCAGAGCCGTCTGATGTTGGAGGAAGTTATGAAGCATTCATGAGACAGCAACTGAGGGCAATAGCGATTGGTACAGGGATAACATATGAGCAGCTAACAGGAGATTTAACAGGCGTTAATTATTCATCAATCAGAGCTGGATTAATAGAGTTTCGTCGTAGATGTGCTATGCTGCAACACAACATTATGGTATTTCAATTTTGCAGACCAGTATGGAATAGATGGCTAGAATTAGCGTTAGTATCTGGAAAACTTTCTATAGCTAAAGATTTAACAAGTGAGTCATTGAAAGAAGTAAAATGGATACCACAAGGGTTTGATTGGGTTGATCCTTTAAAAGACCAGCAAGCACAACAAATGGCAGTAAGAAATGGCTTTAAAAGTCGATCAGAAGTAGTATCAGAAATGGGTTACGACGTAGAAGAAATTGATCAAGAAATAGCAGAAGATCAAAAGCGAGCAAATAGTCTCAATTTAATATTTGATTCTGATGTTGGGGGAAACAATGTTTCTAAGTAGACCATTAATGCTTGAAGCAAAAAGTTTTGAACTACTATCGCTTCATAGTCAAAAACAACCTATCTTTAAAAACGTAAAACACTATGTAAAGAACAATATAGAAAAGACAGCAATAATACCAATACATGGCATTTTAACTAAAAAACCAGAAGCTTTTGATGATTTTCTAGGTATGACATCGTACGAGAAGATACAAGAGGAAATAGAAGAAGCTTTAGAGGATGAAAAAGTGGAAATAATTCTTTTGGATATAGATAGTCCAGGAGGAGAGGTCAATGGAGTGTTTGACCTGGCTGATTTTATTTACGAATCAAGAGCAAAAAAGAGAATTGTGGCATTAGCAAATGATGATGCTTACTCTGCTGCATATGCTATAGCGTCAAGTGCTGAAAAGGTATTTGTGAGCAGAACTTCAGGAGTAGGAAGCATAGGGGTAATAGCAAGTCATATAGATCAAAGTGGATTTAATGAAAAATGTGGAATAAAATATACCACAGTATTTGCAGGAAGTAGAAAAAATGATTTAAATCCACATGAGCCAATGACGTCTGAAAGTCTGGAAAGCTTACAAAAAGAAGTAGACCGACTATATGAAATGTTTTTGCAGCTAATAGCAAGGAACAGAGGTCTTTCAATTGAAAAGATTCGATCAACAGAGGCAGGGCTATATTTTGGGGAGAAAGCAGTAGAAATAGGCCTTGCAGACGGAATGACAATTCTTTCATCTATTAATAAAAACAGGAGTATTACTATGAATGAACAAACTACAAATGACCTAGAAACTGATAATTTAACCAAGTATCGTACTGAAGTTCTTGAATTAATACGTTTATGTAATTTATCGAAGATGCCAGAAAAGATAGGAGAATTTATTGAGCAAAGTGTAAGTGTTGAGCAAGCTAGGGAAGTTTTAATGGAATTACTTGCAGAGAGAACAAAGAAGACAGAGATACTGAGTGCAATACCACAGAATTCAGGAGAAGATTTGATGATACAAGTAGCTAAAGCTAGAGCACAATCAAGTATTTAAGTTTTTTTATAACCGCCGCGTACAACAATTATAAACATGGCGGTAAAACTAAAGGGGAAAATAAATGAGGAAATTTTATGAGTTGTATAACCGAACAAAATAATCTAGGTGACTTATTAAAGTATGAGGCATCAAGTCTATATTCAAGAGATCAGATAACAGTAGCCAAGGGACAAAATCTTAAACTTGGTACAGTTGTTGGTAGTGATAAGGATAACATGATTAAGATAATAAATCCAACTGCAACAGATGGTACACAAACAGCAATAGGTGCGATAGTAAGTGATGTAAATGCGACAGAAAATGCCAAAGCAGTAATCATTACACGTATAGCAATGCTAGCAGATCATGCAATTGTGTGGCCAACAGGTATCACTGAAGAGCAAAAAGCTGCAGCAATAAAGCAACTTGAAGGACGAGGGATCATTGTCCGCAAGGGAGTGTAACTTAAATTAATAAGGGGGAAAAAGAATGCAAAATCCATTTACAAATACAGCATTTAGCATGACGGCACTAACAAATGCGATGAATATATTGCCGATAAATTATGGACGAGTTGAAAATTTAAATTTATTTCCAAGTAGGTCAGTAAGATTTAGACATATTACCATAGAAGAACATAACGGAGTTTTAAGTTTACTACCAACGCAAGTTCCAGGAGCACCAGCAACAGTAGGAAAAAGAGGAAAAAGAAAGGTAAGAACGTTTACGATTCCACATATTCCACATGATGATGTAGTGTTACCAGAGGAAGTACAGGGAATAAGGGCATTTGGATCAGAGAGTGAACTTAAAGCGCTGGCAGATGTAATAACTGACCATTTGCAGCTAATGAGAAATAAACATGCAATAACATTAGAGCATTTGCGAATGGGAGCGCTAAAGGGAATCATTCTTGATGCTGACGGGTCAGAATTATTAAATCTGTACAACGAATTTGAAATAACACCAAAAGTAGTAAATTTTGCACTAGGAACAGCGACAACAGATGTCAAGCGTAAGTGTTTGGAAGTACTCCGGCACATAGAAGATAATCTAAGTGGTGAATATATGACAGGAGTTCATGCCTTGGTAAGCCCTGAGTTTTTTGATGCACTCACTTCTCATGCTAAAGTAAAAGAAGCATATGAGAGATGGCAAGAAGGTGCAGCACTAAGGAACGACATGAGATCAGGATTTACATTTTGCGGAATAACATTTGAGGAATATAGAGGGCAAGCAACTGATCCTGAAGGAAATGTGAGAAGGTTNTGAGTTCAATAGACTTGGGCAAAGAGAAGCATATTACTTATTTAGAGAACACCCTGGTGAAAGTACGTTTGGAGAATCAGTGAGAGTACCAGCAAACGATGTTTTACATATATATAGACCACTAAGACCTGGGCAAATTAGAGGAGAGCCATGGCTTTCTAATATACTGCTGAAGCTTTATGAGCTTGATCAATATGATGATGCAGAGCTGGTGAGAAAGAAAACTGCAGCAATGTTTGCTGGATTTATTACAAGACTCGATCCAGAAGCAAATATCATGGGAGAAGGTGAAGCAAGTGAGCAAGGAGTAGCATTATCTGGCCTAGAACCTGGAACAATGCAGCTTTTAGACCCAGGAGAAGATATAAAATTTTCAGAGCCGTCTGATGTTGGAGGAAGTTATGAAGCATTCATGAGACAGCAACTGAGGGCAATAGCGATTGGTACAGGGATAACATATGAGCAGCTAACAGGAGATTTAACAGGCGTTAATTATTCATCAATCAGAGCTGGATTAATAGAGTTTCGTCGTAGATGTGCTATGCTGCAACACAACATTATGGTATTTCAATTTTGCAGACCAGTATGGAATAGATGGCTAGAATTAGCGTTAGTATCTGGAAAACTTTCTATAGCTAAAGATTTAACAAGTGAGTCATTGAAAGAAGTAAAATGGATACCACAAGGGTTTGATTGGGTTGATCCTTTAAAAGACCAGCAAGCACAACAAATGGCAGTAAGAAATGGCTTTAAAAGTCGATCAGAAGTAGTATCAGAAATGGGTTACGACGTAGAAGAAATTGATCAAGAAATAGCAGAAGATCAAAAGCGAGCAAATAGTCTCAATTTAATATTTGATTCTGATGTTGGGGGAAACAATGTTTCTAAGTAGACCATTAATGCTTGAAGCAAAAAGTTTTGAACTACTATCGCTTCATAGTCAAAAACAACCTATCTTTAAAAACGTAAAACACTATGTAAAGAACAATATAGAAAAGACAGCAATAATACCAATACATGGCATTTTAACTAAAAAACCAGAAGCTTTTGATGATTTTCTAGGTATGACATCGTACGAGAAGATACAAGAGGAAATAGAAGAAGCTTTAGAGGATGAAAAAGTGGAAATAATTCTTTTGGATATAGATAGTCCAGGAGGAGAGGTCAATGGAGTGTTTGACCTGGCTGATTTTATTTACGAATCAAGAGCAAAAAAGAGAATTGTGGCATTAGCAAATGATGATGCTTACTCTGCTGCATATGCTATAGCGTCAAGTGCTGAAAAGGTATTTGTGAGCAGAACTTCAGGAGTAGGAAGCATAGGGGTAATAGCAAGTCATATAGATCAAAGTGGATTTAATGAAAAATGTGGAATAAAATATACCACAGTATTTGCAGGAAGTAGAAAAAATGATTTAAATCCACATGAGCCAATGACGTCTGAAAGTCTGGAAAGCTTACAAAAAGAAGTAGACCGACTATATGAAATGTTTTTGCAGCTAATAGCAAGGAACAGAGGTCTTTCAATTGAAAAGATTCGATCAACAGAGGCAGGGCTATATTTTGGGGAGAAAGCAGTAGAAATAGGCCTTGCAGACGGAATGACAATTCTTTCATCTATTAATAAAAACAGGAGTATTACTATGAATGAACAAACTACAAATGACCTAGAAACTGATAATTTAACCAAGTATCGTACTGAAGTTCTTGAATTAATACGTTTATGTAATTTATCGAAGATGCCAGAAAAGATAGGAGAATTTATTGAGCAAAGTGTAAGTGTTGAGCAAGCTAGGGAAGTTTTAATGGAATTACTTGCAGAGAGAACAAAGAAGACAGAGATACTGAGTGCAATACCACAGAATTCAGGAGAAGATTTGATGATACAAGTAGCTAAAGCTAGAGCACAATCAAGTATTTAAGTTTTTTTATAACCGCCGCGTACAACAATTATAAACATGGCGGTAAAACTAAAGGGGAAAATAAATGAGGAAATTTTATGAGTTGTATAACCGAACAAAATAATCTAGGTGACTTATTAAAGTATGAGGCATCAAGTCTATATTCAAGAGATCAGATAACAGTAGCCAAGGGACAAAATCTTAAACTTGGTACAGTTGTTGGTAGTGATAAGGATAACATGATTAAGATAATAAATCCAACTGCAACAGATGGTACACAAACAGCAATAGGTGCGATAGTAAGTGATGTAAATGCGACAGAAAATGCCAAAGCAGTAATCATTACACGTATAGCAATGCTAGCAGATCATGCAATTGTGTGGCCAACAGGTATCACTGAAGAGCAAAAAGCTGCAGCAATAAAGCAACTTGAAGGACGAGGGATCATTGTCCGCAAGGGAGTGTAACTTAAATTAATAAGGGGGAAAAAGAATGCAAAATCCATTTACAAATACAGCATTTAGCATGACGGCACTAACAAATGCGATGAATATATTGCCGATAAATTATGGACGAGTTGAAAATTTAAATTTATTTCCAAGTAGGTCAGTAAGATTTAGACATATTACCATAGAAGAACATAACGGAGTTTTAAGTTTACTACCAACGCAAGTTCCAGGAGCACCAGCAACAGTAGGAAAAAGAGGAAAAAGAAAGGTAAGAACGTTTACGATTCCACATATTCCACATGATGATGTAGTGTTACCAGAGGAAGTACAGGGAATAAGGGCATTTGGATCAGAGAGTGAACTTAAAGCGCTGGCAGATGTAATAACTGACCATTTGCAGCTAATGAGAAATAAACATGCAATAACATTAGAGCATTTGCGAATGGGAGCGCTAAAGGGAATCATTCTTGATGCTGACGGGTCAGAATTATTAAATCTGTACAACGAATTTGAAATAACACCAAAAGTAGTAAATTTTGCACTAGGAACAGCGACAACAGATGTCAAGCGTAAGTGTTTGGAAGTACTCCGGCACATAGAAGATAATCTAAGTGGTGAATATATGACAGGAGTTCATGCCTTGGTAAGCCCTGAGTTTTTTGATGCACTCACTTCTCATGCTAAAGTAAAAGAAGCATATGAGAGATGGCAAGAAGGTGCAGCACTAAGGAACGACATGAGATCAGGATTTACATTTTGCGGAATAACATTTGAGGAATATAGAGGGCAAGCAACTGATCCTGAAGGAAATGTGAGAAGGTTTATAGAAAGAGAAAGTGGAAACTGTTTTCCACTAGGAACAGCGAGCACATTTACAACATATTTTGCACCAGCAGATTTTAATGAAACGGTAAACACACTAGGACAACCACTTTATGCAAAACAAGAGCCAAGAAGATTTGATAGAGGAACAGATTTACATACGCAGTCAAATCCTCTGCCAATGTGCCACCGCCCGGCCGTTTTGGTCAAGGTCGTTGCAACATAAAAATACTGATAGAGCAACAAAAAGGCAGTTAGTATTCTATCAGCATATAGCATACTGATGAAAACTTAATGAATAAAATAGAAGAATGCAAGAGAGTATTAAGCGATTATTTAAAGATTGTCTTATCCATTTAGGGGAGTTAGCTTTATATGAGTCAAAGAATAAGTCATATATGGTACAGGTATTAAAGCAACAGCCAGATAAATTATACGAGATTGGTGAAGGACAATTTGTGGGAGAGATGCTTTTTCTTGAGGTAAGCATTTTTGATATACTGAGGCCAATTGTAGGAGATATTTTTGTTATAGGTGATTGCAAATACAAAATACACACACCACCACTTAGAGATAAATCTGGAATGGTCTGGCGAATCGAAGCGTATGGGGTGTAAAATGTCTGTGCATATAGAAGTTGAGGTAATAGAAAGTGTAAATGCTAAAAGAAAAAAAATAGAATTAGCAACGGTAAAGGCATTAAACAAAACGGCACTATGGTTAAAAGCGCAAGCAGCTAAGGAAATCAGTGAGGAAAAGAAAAGTTTGATAAGAAAGAGATTAAGAATTTTTAAGGCGAAAACTAGCAGATTAGACGTGTTAATTAGAGCAAATCTCTATGACATTAGAGCATCGACAATTGGCAAAATACAAAAAACAAGAAGAGGATCGAAAGTAGGAAAGCATGAGTTTATAGGAGGATTTGCAGCAGTTATGCCAAAAGGAAATAGCGGTATTTTTAAACGTGAAGGAAGAGCAGCATTACCAATAAAGGAAGTTAAGTTGCCACTCGAACCTGAGGCTTCAAGGATAATAGGAAATCTTGTTAATTATGAGGTTGAGGAAGTATTTACAAAATTTTTTGAACGTGAATTGAGCTATAAAGGATGAATTTGAAAGATTTACATCAAGCAATTTGCAGCACACTGAAGGAAGAAATACCGGCTATACAGACATGTGAAATTTATCCAGCAATAAGAAAAGAATTATTAGCGCCAGCGGTATTTGTAGAGCTTGTGAGTTTAGAATCGGGAAAAGATCCTGGAACAGGTGAACTAGCTCTGAGGGTAAGATTTGAGGCAAGAATAGTAGTTGATAGTACTATAGAAAATGCACCTATTATTGTCAGATCTTTAGCTGCTGAGGTTGCAAGAGTAGTGAACAAGAATACCTGGGAAAAGAATGTATCTCCGGCTGAATTTCTTTCTGCAGAGCCTGATGGATTTAGACCCGAATTAGATGCATATTTGGTGTGGATGGTTGATTGGAGTCATCAGCTTCATTTAGGTAAATCAGTATGGGAAGAGGGGAAAATTAAACCACATACAATAAACGTAGGAAATATAAATGTTGGATCATAGTTTTGCGATTTCAGAGCTGAATAGGAAGCTAGCAAACGTTATTCGTATAGGAATTGTAAAAGAAATAGATTATGAAAAAGCAAAAGTAAGAGTGAAAATAGGAGAATTTTTAACAGATTATTTACCGTGGATAACAAGTAAAGCAGGAAAAGATAGAGATTGGTCTCCGCCAGATATTGATGAACAGGTTATGATATTTTCTCCTCTTGGTGAATTATCATTAGGAGTGGTATTAGGAGGAATATATCAGGAAAAATACCCTGCACCAGAGAATAAAAAAGAAATAAATAGTGTGAAGTTTCAAGATGGAACAAGATTGTTATATGATAAGGAAAAACATCATTTAGAGATTGAAGTAGTAGATAAAATAACACTGAAAGCTGGGGAATCGAGCATAGAAATGACAAAAAGTGGAATAAAACTGAAAGCAGAAAGGATCGACTTAAATTGAACAAAGGAATAGTGAGGTTAGGAGACTACTGTGGAGAAGCTATACCACATTTCTGCATTAGCGGAAGTAATAATGTTTTTGTAAACGGTAAGTCAATGTGTAGACAAGGAGACAGTTTTAGTGAAGGAAAAGTAATGATTCAAGGATCAAAAACAGTGTTTGCAAATGGTCTTAGTGTAGGAAGAGTAGGAGATATAGTTTCATGTGGTTTTAAAGTAATAAAAGGCAGTGAAAGCGTTTTTGCAAAATAGAAATGAGGGGTATGGATGCTAAAACAGGAAAAGCTTTAGAAGGAATAGAGCACTTAAAGCAATCGATAATTGATATATTAACCAACTCCAGTAAACAGTAGAATAATGTAAGTTAAAAATATGATATAAAGGAGATAAGAGGGAAGATAACTCCACTCACTATAGGAATGGAGTTATCACGGGCGTGTGCGACCGCTAGAATAATGGCTATACAACCGTGCTCATCAAGGTACACTAGCCCTATCTCTCGATACGTTTGAATAGTTGTGTGGGACATACATATGCACCCGTTTACAATCTTAAATTAACTAAAACTAATCGAGGTTATTATGATTACATCTTATCAAAATTTTATTGGCATTGATATCGGAAAATTTAAAAATGTTGCTGCAGTTCACAACCAAAAGAACACTATCAAGTTTGATAATAATGCTGCTGGTTGGCAACAATTGTTTCAAAATTTTTCAAATATTCTACCTAATTCTTTTGTAACTTTGGAAAATACAGGAAAATATGAGCTTGGCTTAGCACACTTTCTGGTTGATAAGAATGTTGCTGTACATCGAGCTAATACTCGCAAAGTAAAAAGCTTTACCTTATCTCATGGAATTTTAGCAAAGTCTGATCAATCAGATGCAAGAGCCCTTGCTCAATATGGATTTGAGCGTTATAGTACTCTATCTCTATTTGTGCCTATGTCAAAAGAACAAACAGCCTTAGCTGCACTTTGTCAACGTCGTGATGACCTTACACAAATAAGAGCTCAAGAGAAATGTAGACTGAAAGCACCTGAAAACGACTATATAAAAGAAAGTTGCCAAAAAACTATTGACTTTTTTAACAGTCAAATAGATGAGCTTAATGATGCCATACAAAAAATTATCGATGAGAATCCAGAGTTAAAAAAGCGCCAAAAAATCATAAGAACAGTACCAGGAATAGGTAAAAAGTTATCACAAGATTTTGTATGCTTGATGCCAGAACTTGGCTACTTAAGCAGGCAAGAAGTTGCTAGTCTTGCTGGAGTTGCCCCGCATCCAAAAGAAAGTGGTAAAGCTATTGGTTATCGCAGAATAAGTGGTGGCAGAAGGAACGTTCGTGAAAAGCTTTTTACATCTGCGATGGCTGCTTCAAGGACTAAATCTGCACTTGGTGCTTTTTATTCTGCTCTCATTGGTAGAGGTAAAAAGAAGATGGTAGTCATAACAGCTCTAATGCGCAAAATTATAGTGATTGCTAATGCAAGGCTTAAAGAAGCAATTAACGCAAATTTTTAAAATCTGCATAAGAAAATAGGTTAATGAATATGCGCGCCACACAAATTTAAAGCACATATTCATTAATCATAAGATCTAAGCAGTGGTAGTTGTTTGATATAAATTTCTTTCTGTAATGAACTAGGGTTTTTATTGCCAAAAATACGTTTTTCAATTGAATAAGAATACAAAACTATAAATAAGAGTTGTAATAAGACTAAATTCAAAAAATTTTAAAAAACATAGTTGATGAG
>NZ_MUIX01000001.1:212246-278061 GCF_007115015.1 Wolbachia endosymbiont of Laodelphax striatellus | reverse complement strand
AACGTTGATAGGTTTATATTAGATGAAAGTTTATTTGGAAGTTTGTTATCAGACTACTCTGGTATAAAAGTTGAAAAAAATGGGCCAGTGTTATCGTTTGGAAGAATAAATTTTTTCAGTTCTAGAGGTCCGTTAGTAGAGATTGTAGACAACTATTTAAGAGAGCATTATGAACAAACATTTAGTAATGACATATATCGATTAGATGTAGCAGTACTTGGAGAAACAGAGGCTCATACAAAGGATTACAAAGGCATTTATGAAAGAAGTCATCAGTGGTACAACTTAAAAGCACTATATCCTCTATCACAGAGCTTATTACCAGAAATAAAGTTTGCCAAAGCACAGATTGTACTGTCAGATAGCTGGAAATTAGGAGAAATAAATGGGTGCTTTCCAGTAAGTAGCGTAGAAGAAAAAGGAAATAAATTTGTATTGGGAAACGATAAACTATCTGAGCAACATTGGAATTTAAAACACAAGCCAATTTTAGAAAGATTCAGCATTATCCATCGTTACAAAGTAGAAAATTATACAGATCAGAAGGTCAGAAAATATATTTTAGCAGAACACAACGTTTACTATAAAAATGACTCAGATTCAGAGCAAAAAGACTCAATACACGAATTAGAAAAGCACATTTTAGTATTTTACCCGGGAGTACTGAAGTGGCATGAACATCGACATTTGCACAGAAGTTGGAAAGATAGTCGAATAATATCTCTAATAAGTTAAGTACTTATATTTAGATACTCATATATTATATTAATAATAGGTAAAAATGTATGAAATAAAAAGAAAAAGACTTGCTTTCTCATGCTAAAAAGGACATGACTTGAATAGCAGCAGGTAAATATAAGAAATTTGTCTGGCGCTAGAAAAGCTAATTTTGTGAGGTAAGTATGAAGTTTAGCGAAGAAAAGAGAGAATCTTTTAGTAAGTTTTTTAAAGAAGTATCAAGTAACGGGTTTAAAAACATTAATAAAAGAAATGAAGAAGGAGAGACGATCTTGCACCAAGCAGTAGAAATCTCTGATTACAAAACAGTGAGGTTATTAATAAAAAAAGGGGCAGAGGTAAATGCAAGAGATAAAAATGGTTATACATCACTACACTGTGCAGTATTTGCGAAAAGCTTAGAAAATGTAAAAGTGCTGCTAAGGGAAGGAGCAGAAGTAAATGCCACTCAATATGTCAGTGGATGTACGCCACTCCACTCTGCGTGCAAAATAGGAGGAGCAGGAGTTGAAATAATAAAAGAGCTGGTAAAGGCTGGAGCTGAAGTTAATCAACTGAATAAGTACGGCGCAACGCCAATGTATTACATCTGGGAAAGTGAAAAGTATCGTCTATGTGATAGCAAAGAGAGTGAAAAGGCAAGTAAATTTTTGAGAGAAAAAGGTGGAGTAACAAAAAGTAGAGAACTGACCTGCTATGGAATAGAGAGGATAGTGGGAGAAATAGCAGACATGTTGAATGGGAGTTATTTACCAGAGTTAAAAATAATAGAGATAGAAGAAATAAGGAAGAGAGACAAATCGTTAATAAAGGAAGAATGTAAAAATTTAGCAAGCAAGATAATGAGCCAAGTGAACGAAATGATAGATGAGGTAGCGAAAAGGAAGGTTTAAAAGAGGGATTTAAATTTAAAGAAAAGGTGAGGTGGATTATGTTAAAGCTTGGCAAATTTAATAAATCAGCAAAAGAATTATTAGAGAACTCATATGAAAATATTTATGAAAGAGACGAGAATGAAAGAACAGTTCTGCATTATGCAGTAGACGCAAAAACAGTGAGGTTATTAGTTGAAAAAGGAGTGAATGTGAATGCAGCAGATGCAAGAGGATATACAGCACTGCATCTAGCAGTAACAGAGAAACGCCTAGAAACCGTGAGAGAATTGATAAAGTCAGGAGGGAATGTAAATGCGGAAGAATATGGAAATAAATGCACGCCGCTGCACCTTGCATGTATGGTAGGTGAAAAAGAAATAGTGGAGGAGCTAGTGAAAGCTGGAGGAGAAATAGAGCAAGCAGATAAATTTGGAATGACAGCAATGGATTATGCAAAAAATAGTGAAGAAATAGCCGAGGTATTAAAGAAAGAAACAGACAGAATTGAAAAGTTATTTATGAGAGGATAGAAAATATGGAGGAAGAAACAGAAAAGAAAGTAATGAATTTAGAGAGAAAACCTTTGGATGAGCTGAGAAAAACGTGGAAGAAGGTATTTGGGGAAGAGGCACCTAAACATTCAAAGAAATATCTGATACCGAGATTAGCTTATAGAATGCAGGAAAAAGCATATGGAGAAATGTCAAGAAAGGGGACAAAAAGACTAGAGTATCTGGCAGAGCGGCTAGAGAAGGGAAAAAGAATAAGTAGTGACAAATTACCAGTAGCAGGAACAGAGTTGATACTAGAGAGAGGAGAAGAGACGCATGCGGTAATGGTAACAGATAAGGGTTTAATCTACAAAGAAGAGTTTTATACATCATTGTCAGGAGTAGCAGGAAAAATAATGGGAATGAGTTACAACGGACCTTTATTATTTGGAATGCGTGATAAAAGTGGAAATTGAGGAGAGAGAATGCTAAAAGAGGTAAGATGTGCGATATATACTAGGAAGTCAAATGAAGATGGTCTAGAGCAAAAGTTTAATAGCCTTGATGCGCAGCGAGTAGCATGTGAAAAGTACATAAAGAGCAAAGAAGGCTGGGTAGCATTGGCCAAAAGGTACGATGATGGAGGTTTCTCAGGAAAGAATTTAGAAAGACCAGCAATAAAGGAATTGTTTAAAGATGTAAAAAAAGGAGAGGTAGATTGTGTAGTAGTGTACACACTAGACAGACTATCAAGAGAAACAAAAGATAGCATCGAAGTAACATCATTTTTTAGAAGGCACCGAGTAAATTTTGTAGCAGTAACGCAGATATTTGATAATAATACGCCAATGGGAAAGTTCGTACAAACGGTATTGTCAGGAGCAGCACAACTAGAAAGAGAAATGATAGTAGAGAGGGTAAAAAATAAAATAGCAACATCAAAAGAGCAAGGGTTGTGGATGGGTGGAACTTTGCCACTGGGGTATGATGTAAAAGATAAAGAATTAATAATAAATGAAAAAGAAGCAAAGACGGTAAAACATATATTTGAGAGGTATATGGAGCTGAGATCAATGGCAGAACTGGCAAGGGAATTAAACAGAGAAGGATACCGAATAAGGTCTGATATCTTTAAAAAAGCGACGGTGAGAAGAATAATAACAAATCCAATATATATGGGAAAAATCAGGCATTATGAGAAAGAGTATGAAGGAAAGCATGAAGCAATAATAGAAGAAGAAAAATGGCAAAAAGCACAGGAATTGATAAGGAATCAGCCATATAGAAAAGCAAAATATGAAGAAGCATTGCTTAGGGGAATAATTAAGTGCAAGAGCTGTAATGCAAATATGACGCTGACATACTCAAAAAAAGAGAATAAAAGGTATCGATATTACGTATGCAACAATCATTTAAGGGGAAAAGGTTGTGAGTCAGAAAACCGAAATGTAATAGCAGGAGAAGTAGAAAAAGAAGTAATGAAGAGAGCAGAGCACCTATACAAAAATTGGCAAGAAAAAGCGGAAGAATGGGAAGAGTTAAGCTTCGGAAAACAGAAGGAAGTAGTAAAGAACTTAATAAATGGAGTAATGGTAAGAGACGATGGAATAGTAGTAAGTTCTGAATCAGGAGAGATATTTATACCAATAAAGAAGAAAGGAAAAAAATGCACAGTAGTAGAGCCAGAAGGCAAAACAAACAATGCACTACTGAAAGCAGTGGTAAGAGCCCATTCCTGGAAACGGCAATTGGAAGAAGGAAAATATAGAAGTGTGAAAGAGCTGAGTAAGAAAATAAACGTAGGTACAAGACGTATACAGCAAATTTTAAGATTAAATTATTTAGCACCAAAAATTAAAGAAGATATAGTAAATGGGAGGCAGCCAAGGGGTTTGAAGTTAGCTGACTTAACGGAAATACCGATGTTGTGGAGTGAGCAGATGAAGAGGTTTTACTGGTTAACACAAGCTGTCTGCCAATAAAAAACAAGGTAATTTCTTTAGAAAAATCTTAAAATTATTAAATTTTCTGTAATTCTTTAATCTCATTTTTGGAAAAATTAGTAAATTTAATACTCTCACTAAATTGGATAAATTGATCGCAAAAAAAATAAGATTTTCAATAAGTTGTTTGTATAGCTGATCTTTCATAAATAGCGATGCAACAAAGCCCCATATGGAGAACGTATAAAGAAAAAAAAGCACCTATGTAGATGCTCTTTTTAAGGGCTTACTGCAATTAATTGTGTATCAACTGATCTTGATTGAAAAAGCAACGAATTTGGTACCACCTTGCAAAACAACTTTTCTCTTTCTGAGCTTGCCTTTGATAAAAAGTTAGATAACTCTGGAAAACACTTCAACTTTGCTCCCTCTGGAATAACAATACCGTTAATAACAATATTATTACCTTGAGATTTATTTAGTACTACCGATGATGTTGGTTGATCAATAGTTGTATTGTTAACCGTTTGTTGTGCTGTAGTAGTAGGTATTTTAACTCCAAATGGTTCATTAGATATACTCTCTACTTTAACCTTTGTTACACCATCTTCCAATCCTAATATTTTTTTCAGATAGTCTATGTCTTCTTTAATAAATACAATATTGCCATTTATATAATCGCCATTTTTGTTCTTTCTGAGTATTGATTTTATCGATATAGATTCCTCAGTACTATTACCAGCAATACGATATTCATTTGCACCGCATTTTATAAACATAAGAAGTTCATCTGGATTTGCACTCTGAGTATTTCTATAATCCTTACATTTTGCAAACTGATCTGAGGTTGTAACTAATAATAGCTTTTCACCAACAAATTCAAGCTCACCTACCGCTTTAAGTTCATTAGCAACAAGTTCTGGGTTCAATGCTCTTTGCTGATCAGTGGTTGTTGTCTCAGAGCCATTGTTAAGAGAATTTTCTGTTAGCGTGATGTTTGTATTTGCTTTAGATACAGATTCCTTAGGATTTTCTTCAACAAGATGTTGCGGTATAGTGATCTTAGGTTTCTGATCACTGATTTGAGACTGAACTTTATTTTGATTCTTAGGTGAGTTAACTACAGGTTTTTGAGATTTATCTAGACATTTATTATCACTGGGTCTTAATACTCCACACGCAATACTACCAGCAACATCCTTGGTACGCTTGTAGGGAACTAGTGCGTTATTAAGCAGTTCTTGAATATTATTATCTTCAAATGCACTGACCTGTCCATTGAGACGGTATGCAATCCCTGCAACAAATGAACAAAAAACTCCAACTGCTATTCCTACCGCTAACATTTCTAAGTGAACTGCAATAGCTATTCCTAAAGCAACTCCAACTATTACTAATGTAGAAGCAACTACGATAGAAGTATTACGACACTTAATACGAAGCTCATTTAGTTTATCTAATGCAGAAGTACCATCCTTGTATTTTAGCTCTCTTAGTATATCTTTATTTTCACATTTGTTGAGCAAATTCCAAGCATAACTTAACCTTCGTGCTTGACCATAAAACTTTTTCACAATATACTCAATCAAGAGATCAAACGTAGTTTCACCTTTGTTATTTTTAATATCAAATCTTGCACCTTTACTCGCAAGTAATTCAACAACTTTATAAAGCTCTAAATCACAGCGGCTGTCCATGAAGTGTCTTAAAGCATAATGTAAAACTGTATTCCCACTTTCATCTTGATAATCAATTCTATTTTTATGTAAAAAGCAACTATAAATCTTTTTATTGCAATCGCGTATAGCAATATTCTCTAAAGTAATACTTGAAATCTTTATGTTATTTTCAACTAGAAGATCTAGAACTTCTTTATGATCACAATTAACAACAATGTGTACTAGTCGATTCAACCAAAAAGTACCATTTAGACCCTCCAGTATACCTTTATCTGTATGGTTGCTAAGTAGCCTAACAACTAAATCTAATGCCAAAAATGTACGGTTTCTTATCACTTGAAAATGCTTAAAAGCAGTACCCCACAGAAAACAATCATTGACATACTCAATCAAGAGATCAAATGGAGTTTTACCTTCTTTATTTTTAACATCAAGCCTTACACCTTTACTTAGAAGGAATTTAGCAAAACTTTCGTATTCATGATGGCCACTAGTAAGCTTGCCTAATGCATAATGTAAGGCTGTGTTACCGTTTTTATCACTTAAAGTTGAAATTTGTATGTCATTTTTGGCTAAGAGATTGAAAATTCCTTTGTGACGATACGAAGAAGCAATTTCTACCAATTCATTTAATGCAGGAGTAACTTCTAGTTTTTTCAGCTCATAAATTTTACAACAACTAAGCAACGCTGAAACATTATTCAATCTTTCTATTTTTTCTTCTTCAGAAGAGAAAGACTTATTAGCATACTTAACCAAGAGATCAAATGGAGTTTTACCTTCTTTATTTTTAGCATCAAGCCTTGCACCTTTACTCAGAAGTGGTTCAACAAAACTCTGGTATTTCCATTCATTCTCATCAAACAATTCTAATACATGATGTAAAGCTGTATTTCCTTCTTCATCTTTATACTCAACATCCATTGCGTTGACGTATTTATCCAAGAGGAGGTGTAAAATCTTTTCAGAGCCGCATTCGCTAGCATTACTTAAATTATCATTTAGCGATACTTTTGTTCTTTTACTTATTTCAAATAAGAGCTCAAAAATTTTCACATGGTCATATGCAATAGCAATTTGTACTAAAAATGTAATGTCATCAGTAGCGATTGTAACTTCTCTTATTATAGAACGACACTTTTCAAATTCACCTGACTCGATCTTTGTGCACAAGCTCAGACAAGTGGAATAATATTTCCATCTTTTATTTAATTCATTAATTTCTTCAATTTTGTCTATACCGTTTATTTGCTGTTTAATCAGCTCGTTATATTTCTGAAGATACATGTGATATATTTCGTTAGAAACGCCAAATTGGTTGATTTTTTGAAGCAGTTTACGTTGATTTTCTAGTAGCTCATCCATTCTTTTATTCCGCTTATTTGCTTTTTCATAAAACTCCCTCATTTCTTTTTCCCACGACTTCCTATTATAAGTTTGTTGATTAGGATCCTCTCCTCTATCGTACAGGTTTTTTTTGGTTGAGTCAGATAATATTTTGTATGCTACTGATATTTGCTTGAATTTTGTCAATTTCTCTTCAAGTTGAGCTCGTTGATCTTCTTCCGATGATAGTAGCTTTCCGTTCTTCTTTTTTTCTTCTAGACTATCTAACACTTTTGCTTCCTCATGCAATCTATCTGGATGAAGCTTAAATGCTAATGTGTGATATGCTTTTTTTATCTCATCGTGAGTAGCATCTCTTTTTACTCCTAATATTTCATAATAATCAGGCATCTATTTCTCCACTATTTTGATACATTTTTCATGACACTATCAATACTACATCTTTATGAAAGCACGATACTACCACATAAATATTTTAGCAAATATTGTAATAATTGTCAACTTTATTAATACATTAACCAAGCTATATTATAGTTTGCAGAAAATACTAGGTGTTTTAGTACCACAATGAATTGAATTATTGACTCTTCCTAAAATTGCAAAAAAGGTCATATATTTGTGAGAACACGTTGCGTAAAAATAAGGTTATAAAAATAGAAGATTTAAATTATTTCCATGAGCTTAGGTAAAACAGTTCGTATGTAGATATGGATGAAATGGGCTAATGTAGCTAGTTTTAGCGTATAGTTAAATTGTTATATTAAAAAGTTCATATGGTACACAGGGTAGACCAACTGATTCCAAGAAAACTTGTTCTCACGCTAGCTGATTTTGATTGCTGAAGGTGGTTGTATTCTTTAAGTTTTTAGTGATATATAATATTAAATTAGTATAATTTGTTTAAAATGGTAAGGTCATTTATTATAACCTTGAACCTATATACATTCCAACATGATCTATAGAAAAACTTATGACTATTTTATAATTTATTAATTAAATATCTTGATAAATTATCTAATCTCGTATATTATTAGAATATTAACACTGTATTTTAAAGGTAAAAACATGGTACATTCATCTACGCAAATATTCACAAAGTTTGATAACGATTCAAAAAAGAGAAACATAGAAGGGCTAGAAAAGACTTACTTGGGAGTCTTGCTGTCAATTGAATTAAATAGCAAAACCTCTCAAGTTGCAAAGGACATTAAAGAAAAAATAGAAAGTTTGTTGAGTAGCAATAAAGATGAAATAAATGATAAAGTAACAATAGGTGAAAGAGAAATTGGTGTAACTTTAACGAAGAAGGAAGAAGGTACATACAGTGTCAAATTTGATGAAAGTGATCCTTCTTCGGTAGATATTAAAGATACGAAAGATTACACTGCCGAGGATCTACTTACTTTGTGCACACAGCATGAGTTGACAATCAGCAGAGATAAGAAAGGTAATCACCATTATAGTGTAACAATCAAAGGTAAAGAAAAAAGTGCAACAGTAGGTGGGCCTGGTAAAATTGTAATATTTCCACAACATTTATCTTACATCAAAGAAACAATAGAACACTTAAAAGAAGGTAAGAGTCCAACTAAAGAGTTTGCACTTGCAACAGGAACGGGAAAAACATTCATAGAATTACTTGTTGAATATTTGCCTGCTAGGCTAATCGGTGTACCTTATATATCCCTAGCACCTAATGAAGATCTTGTAACACAGAAACGTGATGATTGGAAAAAAGTATTATCTGACTCCGATATTGAAGATATTGAGTTGAAAGAGATAAGCGGTGATAAAGGGTGCTCTATATTGAGCAGCGAAAGCTTGATGAAAAATTGGAATCAATTTTTAAAGGCAATAGGTCTTGAACAGCTTCCTGATATTATAACAGCTCTCAACATTGGAGACAAAGAATTTAAAATAAAGAATGGGAAAATAAATATAGATGGCAAAGATTTTTTAATTCTTACAGATAGAATTCAATTTGGAGATAAGGAATATAAAATTCAAGATGGTAAAGTTACAATTAATAATCAAGAGTTTGAACTAAATATTGAAAAATCTATATCTCTGTCCTTTGATGAGGAGCACCGAGTGGTAGAACAGGAGTTGTATAAACATCGTATGGTGCTCTTATCTGCACTTGTACCTACGCTGTTTTTAAGTGCAACGCCTTCAATAAGCACTCATAGATATATTAAAGAAAATGATGGTTTACTTAAAACTCTTTCTTTGACAGATAAAATGAAGTCAGGTGTGTATGGAGCTTTGAATCTACAAGTTCATACAAAGGTAAAAAGTAAGGATCTAGCAAAAGAATACTCTAATGGCGTTGAAGAATATGTAGATTTTAAGCCAGAAGAAAACGATAAATATAACAATGCAAATTTAACAGACGATGAGTTAAAAAAAGAAGTAGAGAATTATCTGTATAGAAATGCTCAAAGCGTCATTGGTGAACCAGCATTGATTTTAGCTGAGTCAAATAAGCAGATAGATAATCTGAAAGAAATATTGAAATATGGTAGAAACGAAACCTTACCAAAGTTTAGTGGATCGAAGATTCTTGATTTCTTAGAGCGAATATTTGAACCTAAACCGGGCTATAAGTTAGTAACCCAGTCAAAAAAGTTTGCTCTTATAACGGAACAAGTTGCTAAGCGGTTCAATATTATAAAAGAAAAAGCATCTAAAATCGTAAAAGAATGTTATGACTTCAGTGGCATTGCTGATTATTCTGCATTCCGTGTAATGCATGGAATAATTGAGAATACACTTTCAGGCTTAACAGGTCTAAATAGACACGAGCTTGATGAAAAAAGGTGTGCAGATTTGAAAGGTTTAGCAGCAAAAGTTAAAGCAGCATTAGACAACAATTATGATTTAGAAACATATGTTGAAGATCAAGGAGTTAAAAGTCACAAATTAAAGAAAGAGCTTGTTCAGCATATGCAATCTGTTATTGATGTTCTAAAAGAAAATAAAGACCCTGATTTACTCATAAGATTAATAAGAAATTGGAACCAAGATAAGAAACTTCACCTCTTGATGTCATCTAAAGGATTAGAACAAATTCCTGAAAAGCTAGTAGATTTACTCAGTAACGGCAACGATGCTGTAGTAAGAGACTATCTTGAATATCATGGAGTAGAAGAAAGTAAAATAGATGATTTATGTGGAATGGGAAAAAAAGTAGCTGATGAAAGAACAGGGTTTATCAATTCTTTAAGAGGGTTGAGTAATCAAGAACAAAGTGAGCGCAAAGAATCTACATCCCTAGGAGAAAATGAGAAAAAGCTACTTGAAGATCTTGGGGCAGTGCTTGGAATGAAATTAGAAAATGGTAGTAAGCTGAATTATTTAGACTATCCTCATCCTTCGTATTCTTATAATGAAAAATCATATCCATTAAGAGCACTAAAAGATTTTTGTTACAAAAATAAGCACAAAGTAAAATTAGAAAATTTAAATCGCTCAGCCAATTTATCTTCAGAAGATCTTAAGAGTAAGCTTTCAGATTATATAAGTGGCCAACCATTGGAGGAATTAGAGCTTGTAAAAAAGAAATTGTCCTCGAGTAATAATCAAGGCATATATGAAGATCTAATTAACCTAGATACACATTATGCTAAGAAACTCAAAGAGGCAGTTAGTAAAAATAATAGCTCGGACATCAAGTATTATCAAGAAAAAACTTTAGGAGAGTTAAATCAGGGACAGTTAGCTAAGTTAGCAGTCGAACATTTATCAGAAGCTGAGCTAAAAGATTGGTATGAAGTTCTATTGGAAGAAGAAAATGATTATCATGCTTTGTGCCGTATGGGATTAGTTGGTAATGATGTAAATCCTAGCAAGGTACAGGGATACAATGACATTAATTTGCAACATGTTGGAATGCTAATAGATCCAACATCTACTGATCTCAACAAGCCTGCACAACTTATTCAAGCTCCAGGTAGACTTAGATGCCTAAATTCTAATAGGCACTCTACATTCTTTTGCTATTCGAGTGGTGAATTGAGCTTTGACATAAACCTACTCAAAGAAGGAGATTATATTGATGCCTACAATAAATCAGTAGTAAGATTATCAAATCAACAAGCTTATGGAAATAAACTTGCAACGGAGATAATAGATTATATTAATCAGGAAATAAAGAGCCTGAAAAGAATTGACGATTTGGCTGACCAAAGTATTGAAGTTGCCTTAAATTCGTTTATAGAAGTTTACAATACCAATGAGCATGATTTCAATGAAAGTAAGAAGGAATTTATTGGTGTATTAAAACATGCACGAAGAAAGCTTAATAATTATGAAAAAGAGTTAAGGGATAATGAAGGAGATGCCACTCAAAATTTTGCTGAACATGCACTACTGTGCTTTCCGTACAAAAGAAGTGATACTTTGGGCGTGAGAATACTTAAAATACTATATAAAGCTCTTATAACAGTTCATTATCTTCTTATCCGTTTCGGGTATTACTTGGAAACAAGGAGTACTTATAGTAGTTTTTTCAAGAAAGTTAGTAAGTTAAAAAGTGATCCTCATGTGGATACTTATGCTCATATTATAGCAGAATATAGCGTTAAAAATGTTGAAGAGATTACTTTGTTAAGTGAGAAATTTAATGAAGTTTATCAACAGATAGAAGAACCAGAGGATAAAACTGACACTAAGAGCTTCAATAATTACTTAGAGCATATGAGTGCATGTTTGAAACATCCAGTACATCTTAAATGGTTTGATAAAATAACATTACCATTGATGAAAGGTGATTATTTGCTCAAGTTACTTGATCAGATTTATCCAGAACAAAACAATCAAGATAAAGTGGAGAATTTGAGAAAATTCAGGAAAAATTTAGAAGACAAATCTTTTCAATTCACAAAAGATGATTTAAAAGATATAGAGAAGGTGCAATCTTATTTGCAGGATATAATTGCAAGAATTAATATCTATAATAATTATTATTATAGAATAGGAGAGTGTGATATTTCTATTATTCCTACTGAGTTATTGAAGTGTAGGGTTAATAGTAGCTTTAACGTTAAAGAGAGCGAGAAATTACAAGGTCATAGAAACCTATACTTAAGTTGGCAAAAAGCTAGGGCTAAAAGTGTGTGTAAAAATGACTTAAATGAGCTAAAGGTTTTGTCACAAAGAGAAAATATAAAATTGGCAAAAGAAACTGCAGATTATGTTATTTCTCCACTTCTTGGTGACTCTTCTCGTGCAGCAAAAAATAAGCAAAGCTCAGAGGAAGATAAAGCATTTATCAATGGTGTTGTTGCTAAAGCAGATAAAGTTAAAAATGATCTTGAGAAAAACGTCAAGCCTTTTACTACTGAAGAGATTGTTTTGCCAAGCACTGAGTTTATTAATCCTATAGCAAAATTGAAAGACACTTCGAGAGGTTTATAGGAGATAAGAAAAAGGGAGGAAAGCTACAAAGGAGTAGTTAAAAAATAAATATTTTAGAGAGCACAAAATATAAAAGTTACTGATCACAAAGAATGCAGATACTGTCCTGTCTTTAACTCTATTGAGAGTGGAAGCGAAATCTGCAGAAGGTTGGCCTTGTTGGCATTAGCATGTGCTCAGCTTCACCACTCTCTGCAAGACATTTTAGCTATAATGCCTTACCATTTGAAGATAGGAGGGTGTGCCAAGAGCAGTTGTGTTAAAAGTCAATAAAAAAATGAAAAATATCGAAAAACTTTCAATTTAGTAGATTTATAAAAAATTAATATATTATAACTCTTAATTTAAATATTTTTAATCTAGTGTAGCTGTGGATAAGTACTTCCAGTGGTTCTGTCGCATCTATAAATTGTAGTACAAGAAGATTGTAAAAACTGGAATTATGAGAGTTATAGAGCCATTAACATAGCAAAATTTTCAAAAGTAGAACCATTATCATTAGCTTTAATAATTTGTCTTTTTTGAATCATACGAATATTTTCTATGCCTGTGATGGTAATCTTTGCAGAATGGAAGCTTTTAAACCCAAGCATTGGTTTTATTAATTTTTTGATAAATCTATCAACAATATTATTTAGATATCTTACTTGAAAAACCGTGATTCTATAAGGTTCAGGAATTTCCGTATTCAAGTCATCAAGAGCAGCAATATTACTGCCGCTTTTATCAATTACTACTTTCTCAGGAAGATTATTCCTTCTAAAGGCTTTACGAAAGAATGCAAGTGCTGCAGACTTGTCTCTACGAGTACACAGCAGAAAGTCTACAGTATTGCCGAGACTATCTAGTGCTCTGTATAGATAAACCCATTTACCGTTTAATTTTATGTAGGTCTCGTCCATTCTCCAGCTACTGCCAACCTGCTTCTTCCTTTTCCTCACCTCTTCATCTATCAGTGGCACAAATCTGATAATCCACCTTTGTAGCGTAGCATGATCAATTTTCGCTCCTCTTATACTCATCATTTCTTCCAAATCTCGATAGCTCAAAGAAAATCGACACTTCATGTATACTGATAACATTATTATCTCTGCTGAAAAGCTAAATCCTTTGAAATAGGGCAATAATTTTGGACTAATACGCAACATCTTTGCTTTTTTAAAGATGATTATATTACTTCTTTTCTATTTTCCTACAAATGAAACTGACTTCGCTTTATAGATGCGACAGAACCATCAGTCTTCTTATAAAAATTGGTACACCTATAATATCTAGATTTGAGCTAGAAACAGCAAGATGTAAAGGAGTCTTTCCTTCATTATCTTGTGCATTAACATTTGCTCCCTTCTCTATAAGAAGTTTTGCTAACTCTATATAGCCACTTCCAGATACTAAACATAGTAAGTTACTTCCATCAAACGAATTAGCGTTTATATCGAACCCATTGTCTTTCCATTCATTATACATATCAACATTATGTTGCTGCAGCTCACTTTTTATTTTTTCGATTATGTTAGATGAGTCTACCTTGTCATCATCATTAATCCTTTGTAGTATTCCTTGTAACACTTCACTCATAGTACTCTCCTTTTTAGATTAGATATTAATTTTTTAAGATTAAAAACTAGTTTTAGCACAAAAATAAGATATTAAAAGTAAGAATATTAAGTATACTAACCAATATGCTATAGACACTAATCTGGAAGGTTTTGTTGTATAGATAGAGTATTTTAACGCAGTAATAAAGATAGAAAAGCTTTTCCAATGATCAAGTTTGAACTATTACATAATGTAGATAATCCAAACTTAGCTATACTGGTATTAGTAAAATCATTCAAAAAATAGTATTTAATTAACAACCCTTTTGAACTATTTACCTCTAATTTATTTTTAGACAAATATTTGCTTTAATCTATAAAAATGGGTAGGCTCATTCTAATACTATTTTCAAGTAAAGAAAGCTTCAGAAAAAGTTTATGACATAACATAATTTTGGCATTTTTACTCTGGAATTTCCATAGTCACACCCCAGCAGAGTGTTGCTGAGGTGTGACTATGAATTATTAACTAACAGCCTGATTTAGTGTCCTATCTGAAGCAGCAGATGGATCATCAATTTTTGTAGTTGGGCTATTTTCACAAATTTTGTCAATACCAATAGCCATTAATGTAAATGCTGCTGAAGCTACTAAAACTAATGCAACTATAGGTAAATCGAACATAAATGCTGTAACAGCACCAGCTGCAAATAGTGTAACAATGCTAAGAGCTATCTTTCCTTTGTGTTTACTCCAGAAGGTTGCATCGCTCTTTTCTGAAGTGTCTATACTGACAGAAGATTTAACCTCTTCTGTTGTTTTTGAAAGAGTGGTTAGATGATTTATTATCTTCTCCATGTCTTCTTTATTAGTATATTTCTCATGATGTTTAGCCCAATCTAATAGAGACATTCCACACGCTTGTATGTTAAAGTTAGCTCCTGCATCTTTCAGAGCGTTGAATACCTTTAAATTGCCACGCTCAACAGCTTTTATTATTGTAAGATTTACAATTTCTTTTTTTTCGTCAACAAGAGGTTTTAATTTTTGTAATAGTAAATCCAATATCTGGTTTGCCTTTTCATCATCCTGTGACCTTTCAATAAGAATAGCGAAAGGATTATCTTTTCCAGCTATTACATTAACACTAGCCCCTGTATCTAGTAAAAACTTTACCACTTCTACATCGGAGTTTTGACAAGCACGTATTAATAATGCATTTTGTCTTTCATCAATATTAAACACGTGATCTAAACTAAAATCACTTTTTTTCCATGCTTCAAATTCAGGTGTGTTTTTTATATCTTGCCCAAGTTTTTGTTCGATACTTTTATTTATCTGCTCCGCACCTTTGATGCCTTGAGTCGATATTTCCTTTAATTTCTTGTATATTTCTGAAAACTGTGAATAGTTCATATCTTACTCCTATAAAAATTAAATTATTACATATATTTATAAATAAGTCAATTTTTATAAAAGACAAATACAATGTTAAATAGCTTTTTCTATTCCGATGCCAATACCATCATTATACAGAGAGCAACTTTACTTTGCTATTCTACTTGCTTTAGTATGTTCGTTATTGTTCTATCTAATGAGAATTGGTAGTTAACTTATATAATATTTATGGCAAATATCTCAATAAGGTACCAGATAGCACAAAAAGTAAGGAGCTGGAGGTTAAAGCGAGGTTATACTCAAAAAGATTTAGCGGGAAAAATTGGTGTAACATATCAAATAGTACTACAATATGAAAAAGGAACACGCAGAATTTCAATTAAGAAGTTATATGAATTAGCAGAAGCATTATCAACAACTGCTAGAGATCTAGCTTGCGGACAAGAAGTATCAAATGAGGAAAGGTATGAGGAAGAAGAGATATTAAATCTAGTAAGAGAATATAAAAAGATTAACGATCAGGAGTTACGTAGAATGTTTTGTTTACTAACCAAAATTGCCCGAGTTGGTGAAGAAAATAGTAAAAAAACAGAAAGAATAAAAATTGCAAAAGGTCTGGTTAAAGCAGGAATTTCTATCGATATTGTCTCGAAAACAATAGGTCTCTCTGCTAATGAGTGTGTTGAAGAAAAAACGGGTTCTATCTACTACCAAATAGGAAAAAAGATAAAAGAATGGACGGGAATATACTCAGAAGGATTTAGCAGAGAAAATGGTTACAACACGTGATGAAATAAGCAATTATGAACAAGGAAGGGTTGCTGTTCCACTTGATAAATTATATGGAATGGCAGAAGCATTATCGATTAATATTACAGATCTGCTAATAGAAGAAGATGAGATAGTAGAAAATGAATTACCGAATTTAATTGAAGAATACAAAAAGATTGAAAGCCAAGAACTACGTAATGCACTAATAAAATCTCTGCTTGAAGGCATACAAATTTGCGAAGAGAAAGTGAAAAGAGCAGAAAAGATGAAAACAGCAAAAGACTTAGTAAAAGCAGGAATTTCTATTGATATTATTTTGCAAGCGGTAGGCATCTCTTTAGACGAAATTCAACAATAAAAAAATCATCATATATGAATATATTCACCTTTTGATGAAAAAATAAGCAAAAAAGATTTAAAAATTGATTTGACTTCACTCAAAAGCTATGGCCTTATGCCAATGCTGATAAAAAAACAGCAGTAAATATTTAAAAAAAGTTTGTTGTTAGTGAAGATATGAATAAAAGTAAAGAAGAAATCGAATTCAGAATATTAGAAAGCAAAGGCAAGGCATTACTTGATCGTGAAATAATGGAAACGTTTCTAAGTGCAGTACATGAAAGGCCGCAGGCTCAAGAAATTGCTAAAAATCTGGTGAATACTTATACGGGAGTAGGAAGGATTTTAGGCCGAGAAATGGATGACCTGAAAGTTATAGAAGGAGTGACTGATTCTGCAGTAGCAATGATTATGTGTGTTAAGGAAACACTAGAAAGGGTGCTCAGAGAAAAGCTCAAGAGTGAGCCAGTAATGGACTTACAAGGTCTAGTAGAGTACTTGAACGTAAGCATAGGTCACTCAGAAAGGGAATGTGTAAAAATACTGTACTTGAATAACAGGCGCCAATTAATCGGAGAAGAACTCTATATTGGTGAAATGGAAAAAGCACCGGTGTACATAAAGGAAATTATAAGAAAAGCATTAATAAAGAATGCAACATTCATAATAATGTCACATAACCACCCTGGGGGAAGTTTAGAACCATCAGAAGAAGATCAAGAAGTAACGAAGAGCTTAGCAGCAGCATGTAGTACTGTAAGCGTAAAATTGTTTGACCATATTATCATCACAAGTGGAGGCTATTTCAGCTTTCGAGAGAACGGATTGTTATAGTAGAAAGTATTTGCAAATCTACTCATTATAATTTATACTGAGTAATATAATGTATAAATAAGATTTATATACTTAAAAAGTATTTTTAATATGGGGGTTATATGACTAGTAAAGACAAGTTATTGAAGAAAATATTTGGTGCTCTTGAAGGCGTTGATATAAAGCAGTCTAAGTTTGTGAGCAAAATTGATAATCAGAAGGAGATAAAACCGGAAGATACAATGCCTTTCCCTAGCAGAAACGTTCACGAAAACAAAATCAACTATGGAAAAGGACTTGACTACATATATGGCACAAAACCTTTGAGTAATCAAGCAGATTATCCAGAAGGGTTGAATCCATTTGCTTCAGCTTTGCAAAAAATAAAGCCAAGTGCAGAAAAGTTGAGCTGGCTTAAAAGTGCTGTGGTAAGAGCAAAAAGTCCAAATGAACTGCACAAGGCTGTAGACGAAGCGCTAGCTGCTGGAGCAAGGCTAAATGCATGTAATGATGGGGAATGGAGTTTTGCAGAATATGTAGTATTAGGTACACATTTTCACAGATTAGAAAAAAGTGATCGAAAAAAGCTAATACGTAAATTAATGCTAAGCGGTGCAGAGTTTCATGATACTTTACTGCAGAATAAACTGATAGGTGAAATCTATAATGAGCTACAGCCAGAAGCTCAGCCACAGATAGATGAGAGACTAGAAGAACTAGAGAAAGCTGGCGAAAGTGCTGTTCAGGAAGGAGAATTAATAGATATCGAGATAGATAATAAAATGCTTTTTATGGAATTCTCTGAAGATAGCAAGGTAGAGGTAGCCAAAATACTGAGAGAGTTAGGGAGTAATATTTTAAAAATGGGTAATAATGCAGTTGAGGTTAAAAGCGAGAAAGGAGATATAAGAAACTATACTGATATGTCAAATGGCAGCTCTGTCATGTTAGAGTTTCCTACGAGCATTGGTAAGCTAAATATTGTATTGTACCAAGAGGCAGATCAGGTGCAAGTGAGAGTAGAAAACAAGGAAATGTGGGCTGAGTTACAAAAAAGGGGCGAAGAAATAGGAAAAAATTGCCTCTTTGGGGGAGTAAAACTTAAAGAAACAGTAGAGAGAGGTAGTTTCACTAGATGTGGCATATGGAGTGAAAAGCAGAAGGAAGTAAGTGAAAAATTGTTTTCATGGGCAGACAAAGTACGTGAAAATAGTAAAGAAACTTGTAGGGCACTTTAATTCATCAATTTAAAGGTTCCAGAGTCTAGTGTGCCGTAGAGACACAAGGAATGTTCAAGTAAGAGCAAACTAAGTGCAAAAGCTACGCAATAGATGGGGGTGGGCCCCTCGGAGCCGGCTTACAAGAGCAGGCTTCAAACAACCATAAGCTGCTTTGGTAAAAAGCTAAGGTAGTGAGCGTTATGGAAAAGGCGCAAATATGCGTCATGTGTAAAATAGAGAGATGAATGAAAATGAACCACTGATAAAGTGTCGAAAGGAATTGGATGATGTCAAAACCAGGGGTTAGACTTAACCTGGGATAAATCTATCGGGAGCTTGTTTACTGGATAGATGGCGTCCGGCATAGAGGTGGCATGAATCTATTTTGGGCTATTGCGTGGAACTGCGGGAACCTGTCGTTTCGATGATAAGGGAGAAATCCAAGGAGCTGATCTCTGAGGATGAGAGTACCGATGCGGAAAACAGGGGCGGATCAGCTCGTAGTAGTGAAGAAGTTTCTGTAATGGAAATGGAGCGAAGGAGCTGAGTTATTTAGTTTTAGTTATTTATCAACCGAAAGGGAGGAGTTAATGAATAAAACAAAGTCTTGTGATATACCAAAGAAACTTATTTGGAGAGCTTATAAACAAGTATCGAAAAATAGAGGTGCTGCTGGTGTAGATGGGGTTTCGATAACAAAGTTTGAGGAAAATCTAAAAGATAATCTATACAAACTATGGAATCGTATGTCATCCGGAAGTTATTTTCCAGAGCCTGTAAAAGCTGTAGCAATACCGAAAGATATGGGAGGAGGACAAAGAATTTTATGTGTTCCTTCAGTATCAGATAGGATAGCGCAAACAGCAGCAACAATGTATCTCGAACCGTTAGTGGAGCCAAAATTCCATGAGGATTCATATGGTTATAGATCGAATAAATCAGCATTGGATGCGGTAGATACAGCGCGTAAGAGATGCTGGAAGTACGATTGGGTGGTAGACCTTGATATATCAGGGTTCTTCGACAATCTGGATCACGAATTAGTTTTGCAAGCTATCAAGAAACACACAGACTGCAAATGGGTCATACTATATGTTGAAAGGTGGATGAAATCCCCTATACAACTTGCAGATGGCAGTAAAGTAGTTAGGGATAAAGGAGTTCCGCAAGGAGGTTCAGTTAGCCCAATCATCTCTAATATATTCATGCATCATGTGTTTGATATATGGATGAAAAAGAACTATCCGACGGTACCATTTGAGAGATATGTGGACGATGCGATAGTGCACTGCAGAACAGAGAAACAGACAGGATTTGTGAAAGTAATGATCGAAGAGAGATTGGCTGAGTATAGGTTGAAATTACATCCTAAAAAGACACAGATAGTGTACTGTAAGGATGACAATAGGAGAGATGAATTTCCTAAACAAAGTTTTGATTTTCTGGGTTACACATTCAGACCCAGGTTAGCAAGAAATAAAATAGGGAAGCATTTTGTTTCATTTCTCCCAGCAATTAGCAACAAGGCCAAGAAAAAGATTACTACAACCATAAGATCATGGAAAATGCTACGAAATACGCATATAACATTAGAGGAGATATCAGGAAAAGTAAATCCAATAGTCAGAGGCTGGTATCAGTACTATGGCAAATTTTACAGAACTGAGGTCTACAAATCTCTAAAGAATGTAGAGCGGCATCTAGAAAAGTGGGTCAAAAGGAAATATAAGAGACTCAGGAGTCACGGAAGACTAGCAAGACAATTTCTAGGAAAGGTGAGAGATAGGTCTCCAAATATTTTCTATCATTGGACACTAGGTTTAGGGTCAAAAAGGCTAAATAATGGGAGCTGTATAAGCTGAGAGGTTTATGTACAGTTCTGCGAGAGACTGGTAGGGGAAGTTCCACTGGTCTACTCTCCGCTATTATATCTGGAGCCTTTGAGCTATAGTAGAAAATATTATATGTATGGTTCTTTGTATGAAAAAAAGTCTAGACTGTGAGGTAGGGCAAAAAGTAAAAAATTGGAGGTTAGAGCGAGGGTACACTCAGAAAGATTTAGCAGAGAAACTTGGTGTAAAGTACTGGGTAATACTGCAATATGAAAAAGGGAACCGTAGAATTTCAATCGAAAGGCTGTACGCTATAGCAGATGCATTGTCAGTAAGTATTACCGATCTCATTCCTGCATCAAAGGAGAAAATCGGCTTTAAAAATGAGGAAGGAGAAATATTAAATCTAGTAAGAGAATATAAAAAGATCAATGATCAGGAGTTACGTAGGATGTTTTGTTTACTAACCAAATTTGTCAAAGTTAGTGAGAAAAGTAGTAAAAAATCGGAAAAAATAAAAATTGCAAAGGGTTTGGTTAAAGCAGGAGTTTCTGTTGATATTGTTGCAAAAACAATTGGCCTTTCTGCTAATGAATGTGTTGAAGAAAAAGTTGGTTCTATCTACTACAAAATAGGAAAGAAGATAAAAGAATGGAGGCTAATGAGAGAGTATACCCAAAAAGATTTAGGAGAGAAAATGAGTACAACCCGTGACGAAGTAAGCAACTATGAACAAGGAAGGACCGCTGTTCCACTTGATAAATTATATGAAATGGCAGAAGCGTTATCGATTAATATTACAGATCTACTAATAGAGAAAGATGAAGGTAGTAAAGTGGAAAATGAGCTACAGGATTTGATTAAAGAATACAAAGAAATTGAAAGCCAAGAACTACGTAATGCATTAATAAAATCTTTGTTTGAGGGGATACGGATTTGTGAGGAGAAAGTGAGAGAGGCAGAAAGGATCAAAGTTGCAAAGAATTTAGTAAAAGGGGGAATTTCTATTGATATTATTTTGCAAATAGTTGGTTTATCTGCTGATCAAATTGGATGAAAATTTATTTCTAAATAAGGTATATATGTTTGTTTCTGTAAGAGATGTTAGTCCTATAAGTTACAAAATAGGGCAAAAAATGGAAAATAGCAGGTTAATGCGAGGGCATACTCAAATAGAATTAGCAAGTAAAATAGTGACCTTACCCAGAAAAAGTAGACAGAAAGTTAAGACGTTTTTGCTATGAGAATGATGAATCAAAAAGCTCAGGAATGCAATAGTTAATAGTAGAATGTCTACGCTGTTTATTATAAAAAATTTCTATATATTCAAATATTGCGGTTTTAGCTTGTTGTACAGAGTGTTGTGAAGTATCAATGAGTAACTCTCTCTTAAGTGAACTAAAAAAGCTCTCTGAAACAGCATTATCATAACAACAACCTTTGTGACTCATACTAGAAGTAATATTTTTTGTACTTAGTAAAAATTGATAATTTTTAGAGGTGTATTGCGATCCTTGATCGCTATGAAATAGTAGATTTTTAGGAGATTTGCGCCTACCAATAGCCATGAATAACGCATCTATAACTAATTGCCTATTTACTGCATTACTCATTGACCACCCAATCACCATGCGTGAATATAAATCTATTATTGCTGCCAAATATAACCATCCTTCATTAGTTTTTATGTACGTAATATCAGTTACCCATATCTTGTTAGGTTGATCAGCGATGAAATTCTGATTTAATATGTTAGGAGTTATAACTCTATTGTCTATTTGTGGTTTTTTACTTTTAAACTTTCGTCTAAGCTTAGCTTGAATGCCATTTTTCTGCATAATATTTTGCACTGTTTTGATGTTATAATTTTTACCTAAAGCCTTTAATTCAGCGTGAATTTTAGGAGCTCCGTATCTGCATTGTGATGATCGATATACCTTCTGAATATCTTGTATGAGCTCTTCTCTTATTGATTTTTTGTTGTTTTTTTCCTTAGTAATCCATTTATAATAACCACAAGCAGATACGTTCAAAAATCTGCATAATTCCCGTATTTTATAGCAGTTTTCATGTTCTTTTATAAAAGAATATTTTACTCTTTTTGGTTTGCAAAATATCCCAGGGCTTTTTTTAAAATGTCTCTTTCCCTCGTTACTCTTGCCAGCTCTTTCTTTAAATCAAACTTTTCTTTGTCACAATGAGCTACTTTCCCCTTTCCTGGAAACGCATCTACTCCAGACATTCTATCATTGTATGTTTTTACCCATCTGCCTACCGCTAATACCCAAATCTCTTGCTATTTTTGCTGATGATTGACCTGTTTCTTTTACTAGTCTTATAGCTTCAATTTTGAATTCTGCTGTATATTCTTTTCTTTTTGTCATACCACACCTCTTTGAAAAAACGTTTTATTTTACTTCAAAAACGTCTTAACTTTCTGTCTACTTTTTCTGGGTAAGGTCAGTCTATCGTCCTAAAGTCAAAAATCTCAGAGTAATAGTAACATAAAATTTAAATGACTTTTGATCAAACCAAACGAGGATATCCATTGCCACATCCAGAAAATATTGCAGTGGAAGATGTAGTACGTATTCGAAAAGCTATAGAAAAAATAGATGAAGATATTACCGAAAGAGAAGATAAACATAATCAACTTAAAAGTAATTTTGAAAGATTTAGCTTTGAATCTTTTTTAAATTTGTGGGGTAATGAATGACAATTGCCAAAGAAGTAGTTTATGCATTGCATCAGAGACTGAAAGATCTATCTGTAAATGCTACCCCTGATCAACTCGCCTATCTCGCAAAATCTCTAGAGTCTATTGCTGGGCAAAGTACAGTACTTGATATTGTACAGATGACTGATGCAAAATTAAAAGAGCTTCTTGACAGTAGCACAAGTCATTTAAATAAATTAGATAGTAGTAAAAACAATGCATTAGCGGCAATCTCTGAATTAGAAGGAAAGTCGTTAAAGAAAATAGATGAAAAAGGAATTACAAACTTATCACTACTTGATAGCAGAAAAGATTCACATGTTGCCACCATCAATAATGCCGGAGACTTAAATAGCATAAGAAACACATTAAATAGCCTTAAAGCCATAAGCGATATACCAACTGGTTCATCAATTATGAAAGAAATAAAAACTAGAGAAGACCAATTAAAAACCCTTACAACTAAATTTAACTCGATTAATGATGTACCAAATGGGTCATCAATTATAAAAGAGATAAGAAAGCGCAATATGGTTGAACCTGAATCATTACCTTTTCTGTTTGGCATTCTTAATCGATATAATGACTATGGTTGGTCTGATGATAATGGCTATTTCAAAACAGAATTAGGGCAGTGGTATAAAGATACAGCAAAAACCGACTATATGCTGCAGCTCCTTGCAGGTAGTAATACTTATGATTGTACGTATTCTAGTTTTTATCATCCACCACAGTTGTACTTCTTACAAGGAAGTAACGGTAAATTTCTGTACAGAAAAGCATTTTTACGTCGTAGTCACAGCTCAGATCAATACAGTTACCCATATGCACTACTTGGAGTAATATTTGTGAAAAACACTACAAACAGCGATAAAACACGAACGCTTCATTTTAGTGGTTCATCACGTTGGAGTTCAGGATATGAAGGAGCAGGGTTATTCGTAGGAACACCTAGTCACGTTAATACTAATAAATCGGCAATCTCAGGAATAACTTGGACAAATATTTACAACTACTCAACTAATTCTGCAGTATTTAGTAGTTCAAATAATATTACTGTGCCAGCAAATAAGACAGTAGCAATTTTATTTTACGCATCGCCATATTTTTACACATCTGATTATCACCATTACAGTTGGTTTATGAGGTGGAGTATTTATAACTTTCGGAGCAATTTTTTAACTACAGGGCTTGAGATAGATGTGGAAAGAACTCTAAAAGCTTGGCAATGTCCTGGATTATCTAACACGCATGAGATTTGGAGGTAACAAACAATGTCTATCTACATTAGATTTGAAAATGATAAACAAGTAGAAACAACAATACTTGGAAGCAAGCCAAAAGGTAAAAATTGGTATGAAGCGCCAAAAGATTTTGATTGGCAAAAAAGCTATTGTTTAACAGAAGGAGGCAAAATTGCTCAGCGGAATCAAGAAGATATTGAATTGGAGTTATTGCAAAATGCGAAATTTTCTGCACTTTCTAATCTTCGTGCTTATTATGATAACTATACTAACCAATACACAGGACATTCTCACCAGAAGTCTAAGTCGTATGCGATACAAGCGAAAGCCGCAAAAAGCATTCTAGCAGCACCAGAATCTATGAATGAAAAGGATAAAGAAATTATAGAGCCTTTAGCAAAAGTCCGTGGTATTACGGTTATTGAAATGGCAAGGATAATCGAGGAAAAAGTGAAAAAAGCAGTAAAAGCGATAGTGAAATGCGAGGAGTTGGAAGACATGGCGAAGAGGAAAATTGAAGAAGCTAAAAGTGAAGAAGAACTGCAAACTTTGCTAGATGATTGTAAACAAAAAATGCAAAACCTAGAAACTTAAATTCTTTTCAAAAATCAGCGTGCAAGGAAAAAAATGCCAGAAGAATTTTTACACGGAGTAAATGTTATTGAGGTAACCTCAGGAGCAAAGACAGTACGTACAGCTAAATCATCAGTGATAGGTGTAATTGGTACTGCTCCTGAAGCAGATGGGCAAAAATTTCCACTGAATAAGCCAGTGTTAATTGCAGGAAGCTTAAAAGAGGCTGCGAAGCTTGGTAAAACAGGTACCCTTCCACAAGCAGTAAGCTCTATCTTTACACAAATTGGTGCAACAGTAGTGGTTATTCGAGTTAAAGAAAGTGAAAACAGCGATCCAAAACAAAAAGAAGAAGAGACGCTGAAGAGTATAATTGGCGGTGTTGATAAAGAGACTGGAGAGTATCAAGGGATAGAGGCATTCCTCAGCAGTGAAAGTATAATTCATGTTGCTCCAAGAATATTAATTGCACCTCAGTTTACTCATCAGTTACCTGAAATAGATGGAGTAAATCCAGTAGTGAGTGCTTTAATTTCCATAGCAGAAAAATTAAGAGCAATTATTGTTGCAGACGGACCAAATACTAATGATGAAGAAGCAATAAAATGGAGAAAAAGTGTAGGCAGCTCAAGAGTGTACGTAGTTGATCCTTGGGTTAAGGTATTTATTGAAGGAAAAGAAGAAATTTTGCCAGTAAGCCCATTTGTAGCTGGTTTAATAGCTAAGATAGACAGCGAGCAAGGCTTCTGGCACTCACCTTCAAATAAAGAAATAAACGGTATTGTTGGAACAAGCAGGCCTATTGATTTTACGCTCGGTAATACAAATTGCAGAGCAAACCACTTAAATGAAAATGAAGTAACAACGATAATTCATCAAAATGGCTATAGGCTTTGGGGAAATAGAACATGTTCAGATGATTCAAAATGGGCTTTTCTATCAGTGAGAAGAACTGCAGATTTAATCAACGATAGTCTGCTGCGAGCTCATCTATGGGCAGTTGATCGCAATATTACCAAAACTTATATAGATGATGTGATTGAGGGGGTGAATTCTTATTTGGCCAATTTAAAAGCACAAGGAGCTATTATTAGCGGAAAATGTTATGCAACACCAGAACTCAATACACCAACAAACATTGCAAGTGGAAAAGTATACTTTGACTTTGAGTTTACACCACCATATCCGGCAGAACAGGTTACTTTCAGGTCACACCTTGTGAGTGGCGTAATATTGTAAAAAGGAGAGAAAGAGAGATGTTACCAAAGATCCTAAAGAATTTTAACGTATTCGTTGATGGTCGAGGTTATGCTGGTCGTATCGATGAAATTAGCCTACCAAAACTTGCGATAAAAACTGAAGAATATCGCGCAGGTGGAATGGATATACCAGTCAGCATTGACATGGGCATGGAGAAATTAGAAGCAGAGCTCACTTTTTCTGAATATGACTCTGAGCTCTTTAGGCTTTTCGGTTTGATAGATGGGAATTCAGTAGCTTTGACACTCAGAGGTGGAATGCAAGGGAGTGGTAGTAACGATATTGAAGCTGTAGTAATCAATCTCAGGGGAATATTCAAAGAATTTGATTTTGGTAGCTGGAAACCTGCTGAAAAAGCCACTCTCAAATGCACTGTAGCTGCCCATTATTATAAACTTACGATAGGTGGTAATGAACTGATAGAGATCGACGCTGAAAATATGATTAGAAAGATAAATGGCGTTGATCAAATGGCCTTTCTGCAAACGATTCTAGGGATCTAATATGGTTGACAAAATTACATAAAAATGTTAAAATATAAGAAGTTGTAGGTATATAGTTAATATGGATTCTAAAGCTCATACAAATTCCATAGAGCAGCTAACTGGTTTACTTGTTAGTGTAGCACAATCTCAAGACAAGTCCGTTTTAAAGTTATTAACTGAATTAATGGAAGAAGAAATTGAAGATATGGAATTATCTAAGATTGCTGACGAACGCTATAAAGAAAAGAGGGTTAAACATCAAGATGCCTTCTGGGATTAAGCCTTACAATATAGACTATTCAGAATCTGTTATAAAGAAAGACATTCCGGCTCTTCCAGCAAAAGTAAAGTTAATGATTAAGAAGGCAATAATGGAGCGTCTAACAGCTGATCCAATTGGACTTGGAAAGCCATTAAAGCACAACTTAAGCGGGCAACGTAGTCTACGTGTAAGTACCTACCGTATACTTTATTACATAGATGCGCCAGAGCATACAGTAGTTATTACTTCAATTGAACATAGGAAAGATTCTTATCAAAGCTAACCCTATTTATAGCACCATGGTTATAACAAAGAAATTAGTTATGTAAAAGCCGATATAGACTTTTATTTAATTAATTTTTAAGGAGGAACATGCAAGCTATAACACTTAATAACCCAATAACAGTTGATGGAATTTCTGTTTCAGAACTTACCATTAGACGTCCAAAAGTTAGAGACTATTTGGCAATAGAACGCATTAATGGTAGTGACCTAAATAAGGAAGTAACTTTGACTGCAAATTTGACATCAGTTGCAAAAGAAGCGATTGAAGAGTTAGATATTGCTGATTACGTAAAAGTACAAGAGGTATTAAAGGATTTTTTTTCACCGATTATCCAAAAAACTTGAGGTCAGAAGTATTAATGTTCAGCTCTGTTGTAGGGGGCGGGGTTGAGCAAATACTTGAAATGGAAATTAATGAATTTATCCTATGGAATGAAGCAGCGAGGAAGGTACAATGTCAACGTTATCTATAAAAATTGGAGCAGTCCTAGATGGCAGTTTCAGTACTGTAATAAAGGGAAGCAGTAGTCAACTTACCCGTCTTGGTGAGAATATAAGAAAGCTTGATTCATCTTTAAAATCAGTATCAAAGTTTAAGCAGTTAGGTCATGATGTTTTGACTAGCAAGAGGTCATGGAAAGGCTTTGAAGATCAAGTAAAATCTTTAGCTAAACAAATGAAGGCAATAGAGAAACCGAGCAAAACTTTAAAAGCTGAGTTTGATAAAGCTAAATTTTCTGCAACAAAAGCAAAAGAGGCATACTTAAGGAAGAGAGATGCTTTGCATTCATTCAATGAGGAAGTAAGAAAAAGTGGAAGAAATATTAAGTCATTAGTAAGTGACCAATATAAACTTGGTTCATCTGTTGAAGCGCTAAAAGGTAAGTATGGTAAACTTGGGTCTACAATACGTAGTCACCAAAGTTTTTTAGCAAGCAAAGCACATTTTAAGTCACAAATTATAGAAACTGTTGGACTAGGTCTTTCGCTTGCAGCTCCAATTAAAGTTGCGATTGACTTTGAAAGTGCTATGGCTGATGTTACAAAAGTAGTTGATTTTGACGAAAAGGTAAAGGAAGCTGATAAATTTGCCAAAAAGTTAAAAGAGATGTCACGTACTATACCATTATCAGCTGCAGAATTAGCACAAATAGCTGCAAGCGGTGGTCAACTTGGTATCAAGAAAGAAGATCTTTTTAAGTTTACAGAAACAGTAGCAAAAATGTCTACAGCATTTGATATGTCTGCAGAGCAAGCAGGCGATTCCATAGCTAAACTTTCTAACGTTTATGGAATTGATGTTAGTGAAATGGAGCATGTTGGTAATGTAATCAACCACTTATCAGATAACACTGCTGCTAAAGCAAAAGATATGGTTGAAGCTCTAGCAATAGTTGGTGGTACTGCAAAGCAGTTTGGATTAAAGTTTGAACAAACCAGCAGCTTAGTAAATGCTTTTATTAGTTTAGGTAAACAACCAGCAAAAGCTGCAACTGCTATAAATGCACTGCTTAGCAAACTTCAAACTGCTGAAGGTCAAGGAAAAGAATTCAAAGCAGCACTAGAAGAAATGGGCATAACCGCGGAAGAAATGGTACAAAGGATCAGTGAAAGCGGAGAAGAAACACTACTTCACTTTTTTCAAACTCTAAAGAAAATGGATAATCAGGAACGTTCTACAATCCTTATGAAACTTTTCGGTCAGGAATATCAAGATGATATTGCATTATTAGCTGGAAGTTTTAATAAGTATGAGGATGCAATAAAGTTATTGGCTAATACAGAAAAGTACGGAAGCTCTCTGCAAAAAGAATTCAAAAATCGTGCAGACACTACAGCCAATAAATTAAGACTCCTTCGAAATGCAATAGCTGAAGTTGGTATGAACCTGGGCTCGGTGATGCTGCCTACTTTAAAATTTATAGCTGAATTTTTACAAGAAAAAACTAGGAGCATAGCCTTATTTGCAGAAAAATATCCAACCTTAACTACAGCAATCATAGGAACTATAGCAGCTTTAATAAGTTTGAAAATCTTAGTAGTGGGCTTAGGTTATGGGTTTACTTTTTTAGCAAGTACAGTTCTCGGTTTAAGAGCAAAAATAATTGCAACATTTTCATTTTTATCAGCTACAGTTTTTCCTGCAGTAATAACAGGACTAAGAGCAGTAACACTTGCTGTAATGAGTAACCCGATTGGATTTTTAATAGCAAGTCTTGTTGCTGGTGCAGCTCTTGTTGTGACTAACTGGCAAAAGGTGAAAGACTTTTTCTCTAGCTTTTGGGAATATATAGAATCGATAATAAAACCCATAGGAGAAGCTTTTTCATGGATAGGAAATACTGTTGGTAGCATATTTGGAAAGGTTGCCGCACTGAAAGAATTTGAAAAAAGAAGAAGTATCGTTACTGAAATAAAAGCAGTACATACCCCCCTGAAAAGCAACACTCTCAGCAATGGAAATTCTTTGTTCAGCAACAGTATAATTAAAGAAATTTCCAAGAAAAATCAGAATAGCTTCAGAGTCAAAAGCCTTATTGAGGAGAAAAAGTTTACAGAGAGCGGTAATGATAAGATATTTGCAGATTTTGCAAAGAGTAAGTTTGAAAATAAAGAACAAAATAAAACTCAGAACATCACTAATAATTACACTATCAGCATTAAAGCAGAACCTAACCAAGATGTTCGTAGTCTTGCAGATGAAGTAATAAAAAGGATAAGAGACAAGTCACGTGATGTTTTATTTGATACGGTAGAGACATTTTATTGATGCTATCTTGAAAAAGCATCTAATGTTTTAAGCTTAAGCATTAGGTGGAGAAGGGAAGAATTCTGGATGTTATCTTGTATCTTGAAAAAAGCATCTAATGTTTTAAGCTTAAGCATTAGGTGGAGAAGGGAAGAACTCTGGGTGTTATCTTAGATATAAAATCTGTCCAAGAGAAAAGAGTTCCCTTGACCTTACCCAGAAAAAGTAGACAGAAAGTTAAGACGTTTTTGAAGTAAAATAAAACGTTTTTTCAAAGAGGTGTGGTATGACAAAAAGAAAAGAATATACAGCAGAATTCAAAATTGAAGCTATAAGACTAGTAAAAGAAACAGGTCAATCATCAGCAAAAATAGCAAGAGATTTGGGTATTAGCGGTAAGCAGATGGGTAAAAACATACAATGATAGAATGTCTGGAGTAGATGCGTTTCCAGGAAAGGGGAAAGTAGCTCATTGTGACAAAGAAAAGTTTGATTTAAAGAAAGAGCTGGCAAGAGTAACGAGGGAAAGAGACATTTTAAAAAAAGCCCTGGGATATTTTGCAAACCAAAAAGAGTAAAATATTCTTTTATAAAAGAACATGAAAACTGCTATAAAATACGGGAATTATGCAGATTTTTGAACGTATCTGCTTGTGGTTATTATAAATGGATTACTAAGGAAAAAAACAACAAAAAATCAATAAGAGAAGAGCTCATACAAGATATTCAGAAGGTATATCGATCATCACAATGCAGATACGGAGCTCCTAAAATTCACGCTGAATTAAAGGCTTTAGGTAAAAATTATAACATCAAAACAGTGCAAAATATTATGCAGAAAAATGGCATTCAAGCTAAGCTTAGACGAAAGTTTAAAAGTAAAAAACCACAAATAGACAATAGAGTTATAACTCCTAACATATTAAATCAGAATTTCATCGCTGATCAACCTAACAAGATATGGGTAACTGATATTACGTACATAAAAACTAATGAAGGATGGTTATATTTGGCAGCAATAATAGATTTATATTCACGCATGGTGATTGGGTGGTCAATGAGTAATGCAGTAAATAGGCAATTAGTTATAGATGCGTTATTCATGGCTATTGGTAGGCGCAAATCTCCTAAAAATCTACTATTTCATAGCGATCAAGGATCGCAATACACCTCTAAAAATTATCAATTTTTACTAAGTACAAAAAATATTACTTCTAGTATGAGTCACAAAGGTTGTTGTTATGATAATGCTGTTTCAGAGAGCTTTTTTAGTTCACTTAAGAGAGAGTTACTCATTGATACTTCACAACACTCTGTACAACAAGCTAAAACCGCAATATTTGAATATATAGAAATTTTTTATAATAAACAGCGTAGACATTCTACTATTAACTATTGCATTCCTGAGCTTTTTGATTCATCATTCTCATAGCAAAAACGTCTTAACTTTCTGTCTACTTTTTCTGGGTAAGGTCATAAACATGCAATAACGTTGGAGCATTTGCGTATGGGAGCGCTGAAAGGAATAATTTTAGATGCTGATGGGTCAGAATTACTAAATCTGTACAACGAATTTGAAATCACGCCAAAAGTAGTAAATTTTGCACTAGGAACAGCGACAACAGATGTCAAGCGTAAGTGTTTGGAAGTACTCCGGCACATAGAAGATAATCTAAGTGGTGAATATATGACAGGAGTTCATGCCTTGGTAAGCCCTGAGTTTTTTGATACACTAACTTCTCATGCTAAAGTAAAAGAAGCATATGAGAGATGGCAAGAAGGAGCAGCACTTCGAAATGATATGAGATCAGGATTTACGTTCTGTGGCATAACGTTTGAGGAATATAGAGGACAAGCAACTGACCCTGAAGGAACTGTGAGAAGATTTATTGAGAAAGATACAGGGCACTGTTTTCCACTAGGAACAGCAAGCACATTTACAACATATTTTGCACCAGCAGATTTTAATGAGACAGTAAATACTCTTGGACAGCCACTCTATGCAAAACAAGAGCCAAGAAGATTTGATAGAGGAACTGATTTGCATAGGCAGTCGAATCCATTGCCAATGTGCCATCGTCCGGCCGTTTTGGTAAAAATTAGTTCTAGTTGATGAATATAGGAAAATTATTGGAAGATTGTTTTGAGCATTTAGGAGTGGAAGCCACATATTGTAATAAAAATAAGGAGGGCATTCGTAAAATAAAAGTGCTAATTAAATGTCCTGAGACTACGTACTCTTTAGGTGCAGGTGGAGCATTAACTCAGCAAATTGCTGTAGAAATACGTGATCAGGACGTTACTTCCTTTAGCATAGGTGATTATATCAAGATTGAAAAAAGGTTCTACAAGATTTTTGAACAACCATTGAAAGATTCTTCAGGTAAAATATTAAAAATTAAGGCAATAGAAAGTGTTTGATATTAAAACTGGTAACAATATTAATGAAATAATCTCCAATATTGACAGAAAAGAGCAGAAAATAAAACTGGCAGCTATAAAAGCGCTGAACAAAACAGCAATATGGCTAAAATCAAAAGTAGCTAAGGAAATCAGTGAGGAAAAGAGAATAAAACTAAGTTTGATAAGAAAGAGATTAAGAATTTTTAAGGCGAAAACTAGCAGATTAGACGTGTTAATTAGAGCAAATCTCTATGACATTAGAGCATCGACAATTGGCAAAATACAAAAAACAAGAAGAGGATCGAAAGTAGGAAAGCATGAGTTTATAGGAGGATTTGCAGCAGTTATGCCAAAAGGAAATAGCGGTATTTTTAAACGTGAAGGAAGAGCAGCATTACCAATAAAGGAAGTTAAGTTGCCACTCGAACCTGAGGCTTCAAGGATAATAGGAAATCTTGTTAATTATGAGGTTGAGGAAGTATTTACAAAATTTTTTGAACGTGAATTAAGTTATATTACAGAAAGTGTATGAATTTCAAAGATTTGCATAACGCAATCTGCACTACGCTGAAGAGAGAAATACCAGCAATTCAAACTTGTGAAATTTATCCATCGATAAGAAAAGAATTATTAGCGCCAGCGTTATTTGTAGAGCTTGTGAGTTTAGAATCGGGAAAAGATCCAGGAACAGAAGAATTAGCACTGAAAGCAAGATTTGAAGCACGAATTGTGATTGATAGCACAATAGAAAATGCAGCTATTATTGTCAGAACATTAGCTGCTGAGGTTGCGAAAGTAGTAAATAAAAATACTTGGAACGTGAAAAATGTTTCACCAGGAGAATTTATATCAGGAGGAGGAGATGATTTTAGGCCAGAATTAGATGCATATCTCGTGTGGATGGTTGAATGGGTGCATACAATACACGTAGGGCGATCTATTTGGAAAGAAGGAAAATTTATGCCACACAAAATAGAAATCGGTGAAATAAATGTTAGAAAATAATTTTGCAATTTCGGAACTACAGAGGAAAATGGCCAACATTGTTCGTATAGGAGTTGTAAAAGAAATAGATTATGAAAAAGCAAAAGTAAGAGTTAAAATAGGAGAATTTTTAACAGATTATTTACCATGGATAACGAGCAAAGCAGGAAAAGATAGAGATTGGTCTCCACCAGATATCGGTGAACAGGTTATGATATTTTCTCCTCTTGGCGAATTATCGTTAGGAGTGGTGTTAGGAGGGATATACCAGGAAAAATACCCTGCATCAGAGAATAAAAAAGAGGTGAGTAGCTTAACATTTCAAGATGGAACAAAGTTGTCATACGATAAAGATAAACATCATTTAGAGATTGAAGTAGTAGATAAAATAACACTGAAAGCTGGAGAATCGAGTATAGAAATGACAAAAAGTGGAATAAAATTGAAGGCAGATAAAATAAACCTTAATTGATGAATAAATCGGTTGTGCGAGTAGGAGATCATTGTGCAGAAGCAACACCACATTTTTGCATTAGCGGCAGTAATAATGTTTTTGTGAATGGTAAACCAGTTTGCCGAAAAGGAGATAATTTTACAGAAAGTAGAGTATTAACTGAAGGGTCAAAAACAGTGTTTACAAATGGGTATGGTATAGGAAGAGTTGGAGATTCAATATCTTGTGGTTCTAAAGTAATGAGTGGTAGTAATAATGTTTTTTCAGGATAAAAATAAACCATCTGTTATACTTACAAAAAGTAAGGTTATGAACATGGATATAACTACTAGCCTATTAGGAGACGTTAGTAATTTAATAGATAGAGCAAAGAATCATCTTTCTGTTCAATTCAACTCTACTCTAGTATTGCTAAACTGGCAAATTGGCTCCAGAATTGACCAAGATATTCTAAAGCACAAACGCGCAGATTATGGGAAGCAAATCATCTCCCAACTTGCAAAAGAACTTCAGATTAAATATGGACGTGGGTTTGATAGAGCGTCATTATTTCGTATGGTGCAATTTTCTAAATTCTTTCCTGATCAAGAGATTGTCGCGACACTGTCACAACAATTGAGTTGGTCACATTTTGTAGAAATTATTGCAATTTCTGATGAGCTGAAGCGTAATTATTATATAGAAATGTGTCGTATTGAAAGGTGGAGTGTTAGGGCACTACGTAGTAAAATCGATACTATGTTGTATGAACGTACAGCACTAGCAAAAAAACCTGAAGATTTCATAAGAAGGAGTATAAAAAATTTACGTGAAGAAAATATGTTAGCACCAGAATTCATTTTTCATGACCCATACTTCCTTAGCTTCATGGAATTGCCATCAAGTTATAGTGAGACTGATCTAGAAAATACAATCTTGGATGAATTGACAAAATTTTTACAAGAGTTTGGGAGTGATTTTTGTTTTGTAACACGTCAAAAAAGGATGAGTACTAAAACAACTGACAGGTATTTGGACCTGCTATTTTTTCACAGAGGATTAAAACGCCTTATAGCAATAGAGCTAAAAATAGGCCGTTTTGAACCAGCTTATAAAGGACAGATGGAATGGTATTTAAATTGGTTAGATAAAAATGAACGAAAAGCAGGTGAAGAAAAACCGTTAGGGATTATTTTATGTGCTGATAAGGATCAAGAGGATATAGAATATCTTGAACTCGAAGGCTCTAATATTCATGTTGCACAGTATTTAACACAGCTTCCTTCTAAAGAAATTCTTGAAAAGAAGTTGAGAAAGGCTATTTCTATAGCACGTGAAAAACATGCAAGTATTAAGTCAGAGCCATGAAAAATATATGAGAGGAATGGATGCTAAAACAGGAAAGACGTTAGAAGGAATAGAGCACTTAAAGCAGTCGATAATTGATATACTGACCACTCCTATTAACAGTAGAATAATTGTAAGTTAAAAATATGATATAAAGGAGATAAGAGGGAAGATAACTCCACTCACTATAGGAATGGAGTTATCACGGGCGTGTGCGACCGCTAGAATAATGGCTATACAACCGTGCTCATCAAGGTACACTAGCCCTATCTCTCGATACGTTTGAATAGTTGTGTGGGACATACATATGCACCCGTTTACAATCTTAAATTAACTAAAACTAATCGAGGTTATTATGATTACATCTTATCAAAATTTTATTGGCATTGATATCGGAAAATTTAAAAATGTTGCTGCAGTTCACAACCAAAAGAACACTATCAAGTTTGATAATAATGCTGCTGGTTGGCAACAATTGTTTCAAAATTTTTCAAATATTCTACCTAATTCTTTTGTAACTTTGGAAAATACAGGAAAATATGAGCTTGGCTTAGCACACTTTCTGGTTGATAAGAATGTTGCTGTACATCGAGCTAATACTCGCAAAGTAAAAAGCTTTACCTTATCTCATGGAATTTTAGCAAAGTCTGATCAATCAGATGCAAGAGCCCTTGCTCAATATGGATTTGAGCGTTATAGTACTCTATCTCTATTTGTGCCTATGTCAAAAGAACAAACAGCCTTAGCTGCACTTTGTCAACGTCGTGATGACCTTACACAAATAAGAGCTCAAGAGAAATGTAGACTGAAAGCACCTGAAAACGACTATATAAAAGAAAGTTGCCAAAAAACTATTGACTTTTTTAACAGTCAAATAGATGAGCTTAATGATGCCATACAAAAAATTATCGATGAGAATCCAGAGTTAAAAAAGCGCCAAAAAATCATAAGAACAGTACCAGGAATAGGTAAAAAGTTATCACAAGATTTTGTATGCTTGATGCCAGAACTTGGCTACTTAAGCAGGCAAGAAGTTGCTAGTCTTGCTGGAGTTGCCCCGCATCCAAAAGAAAGTGGTAAAGCTATTGGTTATCGCAGAATAAGTGGTGGCAGAAGGAACGTTCGTGAAAAGCTTTTTACATCTGCGATGGCTGCTTCAAGGACTAAATCTGCACTTGGTGCTTTTTATTCTGCTCTCATTGGTAGAGGTAAAAAGAAGATGGTAGTCATAACAGCTCTAATGCGCAAAATTATAGTGATTGCTAATGCAAGGCTTAAAGAAGCAATTAACGCAAATTTTTAAAATCTGCATAAGAAAATAGGTTAATGAATATGCGCGCCACACAAATTTAAAGCACATATTCATTAATCATAAGATCTAAGCAGTGGTAGTTGTTTGATATAAATTTCTTTCTGTAATGAACTAGGGTTTTTATTGCCAAAAATACGTTTTTCAATTGAATAAGAATACAAAACTATAAATAAGAGTTGTAATAAGACTAAATTCAAAAAATTTTAAAAAACATAGTTGATGAGGAGAGATTATGGTTCAAGACTATTTGAATTAGTAGATAAGCCAATAGATAGGGATTTAACTTTGGAAATCTATTCAGCAGTAGCAGAAGCTTTAGGGAAATGGGAAAAGAGGTTTAAACTGGAAAAAGTAAAAATGAAAGAAGTAAAGGAGGGAAAGGTAATACTTGACCTAGAAGGATTATACTTGCCAAACGGGAAAGACATTCATCTTGAAGGAATTGTAGTGTAAAGATGCAGCAGCTAAATATTGTAGAAAAGCCAAATTTCGAGGAAATATTTTCGAGAATGAAGGAAGAGTTAGTCTGTAGAGATGAAACCTTTTCAGCATTAGTAGAATCCGATCCAGCAATGAAGGTTCTGGAAGTAGCAGCGTGGAGAGAGCTTTTGCTCAGACAAAGGATAAACGAAGCTGTAAAGGGTAATTTACTGAAATTTGCAAGGGGAGAAGATCTTGATAATTTGGCTGAGTTTTATGGAGTAGAGAGGCAGAAAGAAGAAGATGACGAACGATTTAGAAAAAGAATTAAAGCCAAGATAATAGGTTGGAGCACATGTGGGAGCAAGGAGTATTATAGGTATCATGCACTGTCAGCAGATAGTAGAGTAAAAGATGCATTAGTAGAATCACCTATACCAGGGAAAGTACAAATTTCAATCTTATCAACAAAGTTATCCACAGCGTCAGAAGAACTACTTGAAATTGTAAGAAAGCAGGTTACTAGAGATGATATAAGGATTTTAACCGATACAGTAACAGTAATTGGCTGCAATATTATGGAAATAGATATTCACAGCAGAATGAGCATAAGTCCTGTAATATCGAAGGAGGAAATCAAGAAGCAGTTTATTGAGAAATTTGAATTAGCAAAAAGATTAGGGTGGAGTGTAACAAGATCTTGGATAATAGCGAATCTATTTGTAGATGGTGTAGAAAACGTAGAATTAATCGAGCCAAGAGAGGATATTGTGGTGCTAGGTAACGAGTGTGCAAATTTGCGAAATTTAAAGATTGAGTTGAATTAATGTTACTGCCACCAAATGCAACAAAACAGGAAAAAGCGCTAGTAGATGCGATAGATTATAAAGTAGATCCAAGCTGTATAAGAGGGTTTAAATTTAGATTAGAAGAAAGAATATTACCTTGGCTAATTGAGGAATATGAATTGGGGGAAATTCTACGTTGGATAAGGGATAAAAGAAAAGCCGTAGTAGAAGGAGTAAAATTTCAAAGACTGCGAGGAACACCTAAATCACTTAAAATAGCACTCAAGTGGGCAAATATAGAAGACATTACAATCATCGAAGAACCACCCGGTAAACACTTTTTTGAGCTGCAGATAGGTATAAAAGATGTTCCAAATGACTTTTTTGTAGATGCAGTAGTAGAGCTAGCAAAGCTATCATTGCCCGTAAGATCTCGACTAATGAGGATTTTCAATGATCACTATAACGTTGATAGGTTTATTTTAGATGAAAGTTTATTCGGCAGCTTATTGTCAGACTATTCAGGTAGAAAAGTTGAAAAAGATGGACCAGTACTGTCATTTGGTAGAAAGAACACATTTGAGCTAAAAAGCTTAAATCCAAATTTTAAGTTTAGCACTTTTCGGATTCATTATGAGCAAGCATTTAGTAATGACATATATCGATTAGATGTAGCAGTACTTGGAGAAACAGAGCCTCACATAAAGGATTACCAAGGCATTTATGAAAGAAGTCATCAGTGGTATAACTTAAAAGCCCTGTATCCTCTAACTCAAAGCTTATTACCATCGATTAAATTTGCTAAAGCGCAGATAGTATTATCGGACAGTTGGAACTTAGGAGAAACAAATGCGTGCTTTCCAGTTAGTAGCGTAGAAGAAAGAGGAAATAAATTTGTATTAGGAAGCGATAAACTTTCAGGGCAACATTGGAATCTAAAACACAAGCCAATTTTAGAAAGATTCAGCATTATCCATCGTTACAAAGTAGAAAATTATACAGATCAGAAGGTCAGAAAATATGTTTTAGCAGAACACAACGTTTACTATAAAAATGATTTGGATTCAGAGCAAAAAGACTCAACACACGAATTAGAAAATTACATTTTAGTATTTTACCCAGGAGTACTGAAGTGGCATGAACATCGACATTTGCACAGAAGTTGGAAAAGTAGTCAAGTTATATCTATAATAAGTTAAGTACTCATATTTAGATCCTCATATATTATATTAATAATAGGTAAAAGTGTATGAAATAAAAAGAAAAGGACTTGCTTTCTCATGCTAAAAAGGACATGACTTGAATAGCAGCAGGTAAACATAAGAAATTTATCTGACGCTAGAAAAGCTAATTTTGTGAGGTATGAAATGAGTTTTAGCAAGTTTTTTAAAGAAGTATCAAGTAACGGTATTAATAAAAGAAATGAAGAAGGAGAGACGATATTGCATCAAGCAGTAGAAATCTCCAATTACAAAACAGTGAGGTTCTTAATAAAGAAAGGAGCAGAGGTTAATGCAAGAGATAAAAATGGTTATACACCTCTACACTGTGCAGTATTCGCAAAGAGTTTAGAAAATGTAAAAGTGCTGCTAAGGGAAGGAGCGGAAGTAAATGCCACTCAATATGTCAGTGGATGTACGCCACTGCACTCTGCGTGCAAAATAGGAGGAGCAGGAGTTGAAATAATAAAAGAGCTAGTAAAGGCCGGAGCTGAAGTTAATCAACTGAATAAATATGGTGCAACACCAATGTATTACATATGGGAAAGTGAAAAGTATTCTCTGTGTGATAGCAAAGAAAGTGAAAAGGCAAGTAAATTTTTAAGAGAAAAAGGTGGAGTAACAAAAAGTAGAGAACTGACGTGCTATGGAATAGAGGGGCTAGTGGGAGAAATAGCAGACATGTTGAATGGAAGCTACATGCCGGAGCTAAAAATAATAGAGATAGGAGAAATAAGGAAGAGAGACAAATCGCTAATAAAGAAAGAATGTCAAAATTTAGCAAGCAAGATAATCAGCCAAGTGAATGAGATGATAGATGAGGCAGAAAATGTAGTAGGAAGAAAGGCTTAAAAAAGGGACTTAATTTTAAAGAAAGGTGGGGGTAAGTTATGTTAAAGCTCGGTAAAAAAGAGGAGTTACTATTAGAGAACTCATATAAAAATATTTATGCAAGAGACAGAACAGTTCTGCATTATGCAGTAGACGCAAAAACAGTGAGGTTATTAGTTGAAAAAGGAGCGAATGTGAATGCAGCAGATGTAAGAGGACATACAGCACTGCACCTAGCGATAACGGAGAAACGTCTAGAAATCGTGAGAGAATTGATAAAATCAGGAGCAGATATAAATGCTGAAGAGTATGGCAATAAATGCACTCCATTGCACCTTGCATGTATGGTGGGGAAAATGGAAATAGTAAAAGAGTTAGTGGAAGCAGGAGCAGAAATAGAGCAAGAAGATAAGTTCGTAATGACAGCAATGGATTATGCGAAAAATAGCAAAGAAATAGCCGAGGTATTAAAGAAAGAAACAGACAGAGTTGAAAAGCTATTTATGAAGGGCTAAAAATATGGAGAAAGAAATAGAAAAGAAGGTAATGAATTTAGAGAGAAAACCTTTAGATGAGCTGAGAAAAATGTGGAAGAAGGTATATGGGGAAGAAGCGCCTAGATATTCAAAGAAATATCTGATACCGAGATTAGCTTATAGAATGCAGGAAAAAGCATATGGAGAAATGTCAAGAAAGGGGACAAAAAGACTAGAGTATCTGGCAGATCGGCTAGAGAAGGGAAAAAGAATAAGTAGCGATAAATTACCAGTAGAGGGGACAGAATTAATATTAGAGAGAGGGGAAGAAACGCATGCAGTAATGGTAACAGATAAGGGTTTAATCTACAGAGAAGAATTTTTCACATCATTATCAGCAGTAGCAGGAAAAATAATGGGAATGAGCTACAACGGACCTTTATTATTCGGTATGCGTGATAAAAATGGGAGTTGAAAATGCTGAAAGAAGTAAGATGCGCGATATATACAAGAAAATCAAATGAAGATGGTCTAGAACAAAAGTTTAACAGTTTAGATGCACAACGGGTAGCATGTGAAAAGTACATAAAAAGCAGAGAGGGCTGGGTATCATTGGCAAAAAGGTACGATGATGGAGGTTTCTCAGGGAAAAATTTAGAAAGACCAGCAATAAAGGAATTGTTTGAAGATGTAAAAAAAGGAGAAGTAGATTGTGTGGTAGTATATACATTAGACAGGCTATCAAGGGAAACAAAAGACAGCATTGAAGTAACGTCATTTTTTAGAAGGCACCGAGTAAATTTTGTAGCAGTAACGCAGATATTTGACAATAATACGCCAATGGGAAAGTTCGTACAAACAGTGTTATCAGGAGCAGCACAACTAGAAAGAGAAATGATTATAGAAAGGGTAAAAAATAAAATAGCAACATCAAAAGAGCAAGGATTATGGATGGGTGGAACTTTACCGCTTGGATATGATGTAAAGGATAAAGAATTAATAATAAATGAGAAAGAAGCAAAAGTGGTAAGTTATATATTTGAGAGATATTTGAAGCTGAAGTCAATGGCAGAATTGGCAAGGGAGTTAAATAGAGAAGGTTATAGAACAAAATCGGATATCTTTAAAAAAGCGACGGTAAGGAGAATAATAATAAATCCAATATATATGGGAAAAATAAGGCATTATGAGAAAGAGTATGAAGGAAAGCATGAAGCAATAATAGAAGAAGAAAAATGGCAAAAAGCACAGGAATTGATAAGGAATCAGCCATATAGAAAAGCAAGATATGAAGAGGCGCTACTAAAGGGAATAATAAAGTGCAAGAGCTGTGGTGTAAATATGACACTAACGTATGCAAAAAAAGAAAATAAAAGGTACCGATATTACGTGTGCAATAACCATTTAAGGGGAAAAGGTTGTGAATCAATAAACAGAACTATAGTAGCTGGAGAAATAGAAAAAGAAGTGATGAAGAAAGCTGAACAGCTATATGAAAAATGGGGAGAAGAATGGAAAAATTTAAGTTTTGGAAAGCAGAAAGAAGTAGTGAAAAAGTTAATAAAGGGAGTAATGGTGAGAGAGGATGGAATAGAGGTGCATTCTGAATCAGAGGAAAAATTTATACCAATAAAAAAGAAAGGAAATAAATGCACAGTAGTAGAGCCAGAGGCAAAAACAAATAATGCGTTACTCAAAGCAGTGGTAAGAGCCCACCTATGGAAACGACAACTTGAAGAGGGAAAATATAGAAGTGTGAAGGAACTGAGTGCCAAAATTAATATAGGTACAAGACGAATACAGCAAATTTTAAGGCTGAATTATTTAGCGCCGAAGATTAAAGAAGACATAGTAAATGGGAGACAGCAAAGGAGTTTGAGGAGCTGATTTAAGGGAAATACCGATGCTGTGGAGTGAGCAGATGAAGAGATTTTACGGGTTTAAGCAAGCTGTCTGTCAATAAAAAATGAGATAATTTCTTTAGAATAATCTTAAATTATTAAATTTCTCTATAATTCTTTTATGGAAAGATTGGTAAATCCAATACCCCCTTGTTTACTCACTAAATTAGATAAATTGTTAGCCTTTCATAGGTAACAAAGCTAACCTTCCCGCCATTTCTCTGCGTTGAGAATATAGCTTACAATACATTTTTGAGTTTTCTACTACACCTTTACAAGTAGCTATTTAGTAAAGTATGCTAGGTTAACGGAATTGTGAACTGCTGTCTATTTTCATATCACTATTATCAAAATGTAAAGTGTATTAAATAAGACTTGATGTGAGAAATCAGTTGTCATAATATACATGAATCACAAAGCAAAGAAAGGAAGAATTTCTCCTTCCTACTCGCTTTAACTTGATACTTAGTCTATTATTTACTAGCTAGACTAGGAACTTATCGACGATGTTATATATTTATCTCTAATGCTTTTTTAAAATTATTCGTACTCGCATTTTCTAGATGTGTGGCTACTGCCTCAAGTAGTTCTGTCGGTAGTTTTGTTATAGTATCAGGCTTTTCTTCATCCTTCCTTAAAAAAAGTTTTTGACGCTTCTGAGATAAGTGTTCAATTTCATCAGATAAAATTAGTCCTTCTGTTCCTTTAGCATATTGATCTTTTAAGTCATTAGCATGTATAGGAAATTCATTTCTATAGTTATCATTTTCTAATGCTCTTTGCAAAATTCCCTTTCGTGCATAACATACTAATTCACTATCCTTGCATATTAAAATATCATAAAGCGTAATACCTCTATCAATCTTTTTTTCTTTCATTCTTTCTATTTCTAGACGTTTATCCCAATATTCTGACATCTCCTTTATAAAATTAGAACCGTATTGTACTAGATATTCTGGCTTTTGTGCCTTAGAACCTTTTAACTTAACTTCATGTGCTATTAAAAATTTTACCCCATCATAACACATATCATATTCTCCATACCCAACAGCGTAACGTAAGGGAGTTCTGCCATTATTGTCTTTTGCATTAATATCAGCTCCATTTTCTAATAGAGCTTTAATTATCTCTACACGATGATTGAAAGTAGCCCAGTGTAAGGGAGTTCTGCCATTATTGTCTTTTGCATTAATATCAGCTCCATTTTCTAATAGAGCTTTAACTGTTTTTAAACTACTAGCTAAAGTAGCATGGTGTAAGGGAGTTTTGCCATTATTGTTTTTTTGATCAAGATTAACGTTTTTATTGTCTACAAGATATTTAACTATCTTTAAGTGGTCATTTGCAACAGCGAGATTTAAGAGAGTACTGTAATAATGTTGGTCACTATTTATGTCAAATAATACACTAAATGGATGATTTACATCAAAGTCATTCCTTTCCCATACTTGATATGTATCTTTATCTTTTTTCTTTAGTTTCTCTTTTATTGCTTCAAGTATATCACCCTTATTTGAGTTTGCTGCATCTAGTATTTCTTTCCATTGCTCCAATTTTAACATTATAAATACCTCCTATCTTTTCTTTACTTAAAGTAGTTATGTAATTAAATTATTCAATATTTTAACAAAAAAGTCAAGATTTATTTGCATCTTATATAAGATTATTAATAACTTCTTGAGCTTCAAAAACATACTAAAAATTAGCGTCATAAAAATCTTGAATATTTACTTTTCAAAAAACATAAAAAAGATCGTATATTTGCGAGAACTTGTTGAGTAAAAGTGGGGTTATAAAAATAAAAGCTTGAAACTTTTGCAACACAGCTCAACAAATTGGTTCATATGTAAATTTACCGAAAGTAAGCCAATATAGCTAATTTTAGCGTATAATGAAATCACCATATAAAAAAGTTTGCACGAATCCAATGGTAGACCAACACATCCCAAGAAAAATACTTCTCACCGTCCTTAGTTTTGAGTGCTAGAAATGGTTAGATCATTTAATTTGTTGATAATATATGTTGTTAAATTAATAATAATTCATCCAAGGATGGAAAGAAAATCTGAGGCAAATTTATAGTAAAAATAGATCTTTTTTTCTGTTAATGCAGAAATTCCTTTAATTTCCTATATGAAGTTTTCGTAACCCCAATCTTTGAAATAGGTGATTGTCTTGCTCAGGTACTGGATTTTGAGCTGTAAGTAGCTTTTCACCGTAAAAAATCGAATTAGCACCTGCAAGGAAACACAGTGCTTGCAATTCATCTGACATTTTTTCTCTTCCAGCTGATAAACGTACATAGGATTTTGGCATCATAATTCTGGCTATTGCAATGGTACGAACAAAATCAAGCAAATCAACATCAGCTACATTCTCAAGAGGAGTACCAGGAATTTTTATCAGCATATTAATTGGTACTGATTCTGGAGGCTCATCCAAGTTAGCAAGAAGAACCAACATTTTTATTCGATCTTCATTAGTTTCACCCATTCCAAGGATACCACCACAACAGACCTTAATTCCAGATGCGCGTACATATTCCAATGTCTTTAAGCGGTCTTGAAAAGTACGTGTAGTTATAATCTTATTATAATATTCTTCAGATGTATCGATATTATGGTTGTAAAAATCTAAGCCGGCTTCCTTTAGCATATTAGCTTGATGATCTTTTAGTAATCCAAGGGTAACACATGTTTCAAGGCCCAATTTTTTTACCTCTTTGACCATTTCGCAAACAATTTTTAAATCTTGATCACGTGGACCACGCCAAGCTGCACCCATACAGAAACGAGTACTTCCAGCTTCTTTTGCACATTTTGCTGCTTCAATCACCTTAGCAATTTCTAACAAAGGCTCTTTTTGCAACCCAGTATTATAATGCGCTGATTGGGGACAGTAGGAACAATTTTCTGGGCAGCTACCTGTCTTAATACTTAAAAGTGTACTAATTTGTATTTCACTAGGATTGAACTGCTTTCTATGTTCTGTTTGTGCTATATAAATTAATTCAGGAAATGGAAGATTAAAAATTTGATCTGCCTTGGCAAAAGTCCATTCTTCTGTCATGATTTAAGCTCCTTCTCAAATAAGTAGACTGTGTACAAACTATATGATGAGTATTGTAATATATTACAAAATAAAGGGAAGTATCGAGAGTTACCAAAAAACCCAAGCAAAAGTTTTATCGATTTCTCCATTAACGATTATCTTGGCTTAAGTCAATCAGAAGTATTATTTGAGTCAGCAAAATCTGCAGGAAAAGAATTTGGAGTAGGATCTACTGGTTCTCGGTTGCTCTCAGGTAATAAAAAAATATTTGAAGACCTTGAGAAGAGAATTGCCCAAGACAAAGGAACTGAGTCAGCTCTTATCTTCAATTCAGGTTTTCAGGCCAATATAACAGTTCTTGCAAGCCTACTCGATCAATCAGTGCTTGGTGACAAACCTATTGTTTTTTTTGATAAGTTAAATCATGCAAGCTTATATCAAGCTGTATTTTTGAGCAACGCTGAACTTGTACGATATCAACACAATGATGCAGATCACTTAAGCAGTTTACTTACAAAATTCAAAAATGACTTAAGACCAAAGTTCATTGTTACTGAAACAATCTTTGGTATGGATGGAGACATTGCACCAATAGAAAAAATTTTTGCTCTGAGCAAAGAACATGAAGCTTTTCTATATTTAGATGAAGCTCATGCAACAGGTATTGTTGGTCACAATGGGTATGGCTTATCTACCAGCATTAATCTTCAGGAAATTCCACATTTAATCTTAGGCACTTTTAGTAAAGCCCTAGGGTGCTTTGGTGCGTATGTTGCTTGTTCCAATATTGTAAAGAATTACCTAATCAACAAATGTCCAGGGTTTATCTATTCAACCTCTCTTTCTCCAATGGTGATTGGCGCAGCAGCCAAGGCTTGGGATTTAGTACAACATTTTGCTGATCAACGTCAGGCTTTATCTTTTAAAGCTGCAAATTTAAGAAGCAATTTGCAAAATCTTGGATTTAATACAGGTAATTCAGTCACACACATTATACCAATAATTCTGGGTGATGAGAATACTGTAATGAGTGCAAAAGAAAAGCTTTTGAAACAAGGGTTGATTGTTTCTGCTATACGCCCACCTACTGTTCCTCCTCGAACATCAAGATTACGTATTGCACTCAATGTGAATCATACTGAAAGCAACCTAGACTATTTAGTGCATGTTCTTCAGCAAATATGAACTATCACTTTGTATTTTGTCACGGTTGGGATAAGTTCTTTCAACCTCTTATAAATAAATATTTTTCTAAAATTCCTTACTATTGTTTAGATCTTGGTTATTTTGGAGAAGAAAACCTCAACTTACCAGAAGATAGTACATTTATTGGTATTGGACATTCCCTTGGACTGATAAAATTAGCTTCTTTAAACGTAAAGTTTAACGCACTTATCGGTATACAAGCTTTTATCAATTTTTTGGGATTTGATTTATGGTTACACAAAAAACGCAAGTTAGAGTTAAAAGCAATGATACAGCACTTTCAAATGGATCCAGTAGATACCCTAATGTCCTTCTATAAAAGATGTGGTGTAAACTACAACTCTTTTAATCGGTTGAATAAAGCAAAACTAATGCAAGATTTAGAGCTACTTACCACAGTACATCAGCTACCACACATACCACTATTAATATTAGGTGCAACAAATGATATAATTGTACCCCAGGAACTTATCTATGATAACTTCAATAAAGATGTTAAAGTTGTTATGCATAGCAGAGGTTACCATAGTCTAGGGTTATATTTTGTGCAAGAGCAAATTATAAGTTTTTGTGATGGAATTAGAAAAGAGATACATACAGAACAATTTTAGCAGAGCAAGCTCGTCTTATGATAATGTAGCTTTTGTTCAAAAAGAATGTGCTGCAAAACTAGTCAATTTGTTACAAAGTTATTTCCCTGAATTTCATCCACAATCTATCTTAGATTTGGGTACAGGTACAGGCTATATTCCAGAAATTTTGTTTAGTTTTTTTTCACAAAGCAAATTTACTTTAAATGATATTTCGTCTAATATGCTGGCAAAAGCAAAAGAAAAATTAGTAGGGTATAAGGAAGTTGAATTCATCTTAGGCGATATGGAAACACTAGACTTTGGTCTTCATGACCTTGTCATTTCAAATCTATCACTTCAATGGGTGAGCAACTTAAAAAAGATGATAAGGAAGTCATACAATAATTCAGATGTATTTGTTTTTTCATGCTTACTGGATGGTACATTTAATGAATGGTCTAGAATCTTTATAAAATCCTTATTACCTGTACCAACTCATAAGTATCCATCTAAACAAGAATTAGAAAGTTATTTGCTTTCTCTAAAGCCGAAAAAATATTTTTTCGACTCGCAAGAATTTACATTGTGTTTTCCAAGTGCAAGTGAATTTATCAGATATCTTAAAAATTTGGGAGCAAATTTAAGTAGTCAAACAATTTCTCTGTCTGATCTAAGGAAAGTAGTTCAAACCTATACAAACAAGATTAATGTTACCTATAAAGTATTTTTTGGAGTTTTAAGTAGATGCAGATCTTTGTAACAGGAACAGATACTGATGTTGGCAAGACTATTATAAGCAGTTGGCTCTGCCTACACACTGGGTATTCGTATTTCAAACCCATCCAAACTGGAAGTATTCTAGGTACAGACAGTCATCAAGTAAGTAATTTGACTAACACAAATGTTTATAAAGAAAGTTTTGTTTATAAAGAACCTCTATCTCCTCACTTGGTGTCATCGCTGAAAAATGAAAGCATTGACATTAATGAGATTAATTTACCCAAGGCACATAATTTAATTATAGAAGGTGCCGGAGGAGTTTTAGTTCCAATCAATAAAACCACACTAATGATCGATTTAATCAAAAAACTCGCCATTCCAACAATTTTAGTTGCAAGGTCTACACTTGGCACAATTAATCACACATTGCTTAGTTTAGAAGCATTACGTGCCAGAAATATTCCTATTGTAGGAGTGATTTTAAATGGACTACCTAGTCAAGATAATCTGGAAGCAATAGAATTTTATGGTAGGGTACAGGTTTTAGCATCAGTACCGAAACTGCAAAAAGTTGATAGAGAATGTCTAATGCAAATACCACTCTCAAATCGATTAAAAGCTATCTTGGAACAATGAATTTAAGCGAACGTGACAGACAAATCATATGGCATCCTTTTACGCAAGAGAAAGTAGCCAAACTTCCAATTGCAATTAAGAAAGCTCATGGGTCATATCTTTATGATGAGAATAATAAACCATACCTAGATTTGATTTCCAGTTGGTGGGTAAATCTGCACGGTCACGCTCATCCCAAGATCGCTCAGGCTATATATGAGCAAAGCATGACTTTGGAACATGTAATTTTTGCAGGATTTACCCATGAACCTGCAGTAACGCTTTGCGAAAAGTTGCAAACTTTATTACCAGATAAATTATCCAGATTTTTCTTCTCAGACAATGGTTCTACTGCTGTTGAGGTGGCACTAAAAATGGCCTATCAGTATTGGTGGAATCAGGGCAATCGTGAAAGAACCACTTTCCTGAGTTTTGAAGGAGGGTATCATGGAGATACATTTGGTGCGATGAGTGTAGGTGCTAAGTCTGGTTTTCACGATACATTTTCAAATCTATTGTTTTCTGTTTTAACAATACCTTTCCCAGAAACCTGGGATGAAGATGAAGAAATAAAAAACAAAGAGAGACATTCTCTGGAAGTGTTGGAAGGTCACTTGTCTGCTAGTTCTCATAAAATTGCCGCATTAATTCTAGAGCCTTTAGTGCAAGGAGCAGGTGGCATGAGGATGTGCCGTCCAGAGTTTGTTAGAAAAGTTGTCAATTTAGTACGCCAGCATGGAATTTTGATAATTTGTGATGAAGTTATGACCGGCTTTGGACGCACTGGCACTTGTTTTGCTTTCGAACAAACTCAAATTATACCTGATTTTTTATGTATCTCCAAAGGATTAACAGGAGGTTTTCTCCCACTTGCTCTCACCGTTACTACCGAAGAAGTCTACTCAGCATTTTTAAATGAACATTTTACTAAAGCGTTCGCTCATGGTCACTCCTACACTGCCAATCCTTTAGGTTGTGCGGCCGCAATTGCTTCTTTAGAATTATTAATTAAGCCTGATACCATCGAGTCAATTAAGAGGATTCATAGTATACATAAAAAGGAATTAGTTGAAGCTTGTGAGAGTGTCAAGCATACACGTGTTACTGGTACAATAGCAGCTTTTGATGTTCATGATGCACAAACACTAAAGATAAAATTTTTAGAGCAAGGACTTTTAATTAGACCTCTTGGCAATTCAGTTTATTTATTACCACCCTATTCAATAAGTACTCCAGAGCTTGAAGAAGCTTATAACAAGATCAGAAATATTATTAGGATTTTTTCATAGTGACTTTACCAGACCATATATTTCGAAAGTAAAAGCTCCTTACGCTAACTAGATTTATTAATAAATAAAACTATGTTGCTTGCTTTTTTAGTAAAATATACTACTTAACTGATCATTATGTATAATCGCTCTATATTTTAAATAGAACAAAATTCCTCTTGTTATAATCTTTCTCTTTAGTAAAGAATATTCCAAACTTTCCCTTTACTTTTCTGGATAAGATCATCCAAGTAAATGGCCGTCACTATCACTTTGCCCAATTGATTGATCGGGTACGATCAAAGAATGATCACTAGGTTGTGCATCGGTCTTTTTTTCGCTTGATGAATCCAGTGGAAGTAAAGAGATACTAGCATTTGGTTGTGATGTAGATTCATCGATTTTTTCTTCATTAGATCCAAACAACCATGAGAAAAACCCACTAAAAAATGATACAATTAGTGAAAAAGGCTTAGTAATAATACTAAAAAAATTATCAAAAAAAGTGCTTGTTTGTTCTTCTGCTTGTATAGTGCTACTATGGTCTACAGTTTTGATCTCACCATTATTATCTTTCTCTGCATTGGTGATATTGTCTTTGTTATTATTAGTATTTTTTCTACTTTCTATCAGGGCTTTTATTTCCTTATGAGTGGTTAAATCTAGAGGATTATTTCCTCTTTTATCGACCAGATCAACATTTGCTCCTTTCTCTAATAGAGCATCTACTACCCCTGGTTTGCCACTTATGACAGCTAAATGTAAAGGAGTCTGTTTTTCTCCATTTTCTTCATTAACGTTTGCTTTTGCTTTTAATAGAGCATCTACTATATCTTTATTTCCAATTTTTGCAGCGAAATGTAAAGCAGTGTAACCATTGTTGTCTTTTTCATTAATATCAATTCCTTCTATCTTCAATAGAGCATCTACTATATCTTTATTTCCAATTTTTGCAGCGAAATGTAAAGCAGTGTAACCATTGTTGTCTTTTTCATTAATATTAATCCCTTGTACCTTTATGAGTTGTTTAACTATCTTTATGTAGCCTTTTTCAGCAGCTAAACGTAAAACAATATTACTATCACTATTTTCAACGCTAACATTTTTGTTCAATAAAGCTGTTACTAAAGTTTCAGCTATATCTGAATGCTCATTTTCAACAGCCAAACGTAAGGAAGTATATTTATTATTATCTTGTACATTAATATCAATTCCTTCTATCTTCAATAGAGCATCTACTATATCTTTATTGCCCTTCTCAACAGCCAAACATAAAAGAGTCTCTTTGTCTTTATTCTCTGCATTAACATTTGCTTCTTTAGCTAGTAGAGCATCTACTATACCTTTATTGCCCTTCTCAACAGCCAAATATAAAGGCGTATGTCCTCTATTATCTTGTATGTCAACATTAATTCCTTCTATCTTCAATAGAGCATCTACTATATCTTTATTGTTCTTATTAACAACCCAATGTAAAAGCGTATCTCCATTGTTATCTTTTGTGTTAACATTCATTGCTTTTGCGTTCAATAGAGCATCTACTATATCTTTATTGCCCTTCTCAACAGCCAAACATAAAAGAGTCTCTTTGTCTTTATTCTCTGCATTAACATTTGCTTCTTTAGCTAGTAGAGCATCTACTATACCTTTATTGCCCTTCTCAACAGCCAAATATAAAGGCGTATGTCCTCTATTATCTTTTATGTCAACATTAATTCCTTCTATCTTCAATAGAGCATCTACTATCTCTTTTTTGCCACTTATGACAGCGAAATGTAAAGCAGTGTAACCATTGTTGTCTTTTTCATTAATATTAATTCCTTGTATCTTTATGAGTTGTTCAACTATATTTACGTAACCTTTTTCAGCAGCTAAACGTAAAACAATATTACTATCGCTATTTTCAACGCTAACATTTTTGTTCAATAAAGCTGCTACTAAAGCTTCAGCTATATCTGAATGCTCATTTTCAACAGCCAAACGTAAGGAAGTATATTTATTATTATCTTGTATATTAATATTAATTCCTTCTATCTTCAATAGAGCATCTACTATCTCTTTTTTGCCACTTATGACAGCGAAATGTAAAGCAGTGTAACCATTGTTGTCTTTTTCATTAATATTAATTCCTTGTATCTTTATGAGTTGTTCAACTATATTTACGTAACCTTTTTCAGCAGCTAAACGTAAAACAATATTACTATCGCTATTTTCAACGCTAACATTTTTGTTCAATAAAGCTGTTACTAAAGTTTCAGCTATATCTAAATGCTTATTTTCAACAGCCAAACGTAAAGGAGTCTGTTTATATACATTTTCTGCATTAACATTTGCATTTGCGTTTAATAGAGCGTCCACTATCTCTTTATGGCCATTGTGAGCAGCAAAATGTAAAGGAGTCATTTTATGTGTATTTTCTGCATTAACATTTGCATTTGCGTTTAATAGAGCGTCCACTATCTCTTTATGGCCATTGTAAACAGCCCAACTTAAAGGAGTCTCTTTATATTCATTTTCTGCATTAACATTTGCATTTGCGTTTAATAGAGCGTCCACTATCTCTTTATGGCCACTGTTAGCAGCCAAATGTAAAGGAATCTGTTTATCTTCATTTTCTGCATTAACATTTGCATTTGCGTTTAATAGAGCGTCCACTATCTCTTTATGGCCATTGTGAGCAGCATAATGTAAAGGAGTCTGTTTATATACATTTTCTGCATTAACATTTGCATTTGCGTTTAATAGAGCGTCCACTATCTCTTTATGGCCATTTTTGGCAGCAAAATGTAAAGGCGTATCTTTATATTCATTTTCTGCCTTAACATTTGCATTTGCGTTTAATAGAGCGTCCACTATCTCTTTATGGCCATTGTGAGCAGCAAAATGTAAAGGAATCTGTTTATATTCATCTTCTGCATTAACATTTGCATTTGCGTTTAATAGAGCGTCCACTATCTCTTTATGGCCCTTCTCAACAGCCAAATATAAAGGAGTCTCTTTATCTTTATTTTCTGCATTAACATTTGCTTTTGCGTTTAATAGAGCATCTACTATCTCTTTATTGCCATTGTGAGCAGCAAAATGTAAAGGAGTCTCTTTATATTCATTTTCTGCCTTAACATTTGCATTTGCGTTTAATAGAGCATCTACTATATCTTTATTGTCATTCTTAACAGCCAAATGTAAAGGAGTCTCTTTATCTTTATTTTCTGCATTAACATTTGCATTTGCGTTTAATAGAGCGTCCACTATCTCTTTATGGCCCTTATAAGCAGCCCTATGTAAAGGAGTCTGTTTATCTTTATTTTCTGCATTAACATTTGCATTTGCGTTTAATAGAGCGTCCACTATCTCTTTATGGCCATTGTGAGCAGCAAAATGTAAAGGAGTCTGTTTATATTCATTTTCTGCATTAACATTTGCATTTGCGTTTAATAGAGCGTCCACTATCTCTTTATGGCCATTGTGAGCAGCAAAATGTAAAGGAGTCTGTTTATATTTATTTTCTGCATTAACATTTGCATTTGCGTTTAATAGAGCGTCCACTATCTCTTTATGGCCATTGTAAACAGCCCCACTTAAAGGAGTCTCTTTATATTCATTTTCTGCATTAACATTTGCTTTTGCGTTTAATAGAGCGTCCACTATCTCTTTATGGCCATTGTGAGCAGCATAATGTAAAGGAGTCATTTTATGTGTATTTTTTGCATTAACATTTGCATTTGCGTTTAATAGAGCGTCTACTATCTCTTTATGGCCACTGTTAGCAGCAAAATGTAAAGGAGTATGTTTATAGCTATTTTCTGCATTAACATTTGCATTTGCGTTTAATAGAGCGTCCACTATCTCTTTATGGCCATTGTGAGCAGCAAAATGTAAAGGAGTCATTTTATCTTCATTTTCTGCATTAACATTTGCATTTGCGTTTAATAGAGCGTCCACTATCTCTTTATGGCCATTTTTGGCAGCCAAATATAAAGGAGTCTCTTTATATTCATTTTCTGCATTAACATTTGCTTTTTCGATGAGACGTGTTACTTCTTTAATATTACCATCCCGAGCTGCGATAAGTAACAAAGTGTCAATATTGCTATCTTCTGTCATAAAATCACTACCTAATTTTCCCAAAGAACCTACGATATGACAATTTGATGAATAATGTATTGCTACCAGAGTCGAATATATTTTTATAAGTTTTTTATTTGTAATTTTGTCCAACCAAATCGGCAATAAAAACTCGTTTATTATCGAAATGTTTGTATAAAGTTCGTATACCAGCTGATTGAAAGATTAGAAAATCCTTATTATTATCACTGACCTTACCCAGAAAAAGTAGACAGAAAGTTAAGACGTTTTTGCTATGAGAATGATGAATCAAAAAGCTCAGGAATGCAATAGTTAATAGTAGAATGTCTACGCTGTTTATTATAAAAAATTTCTATATATTCAAATATTGCGGTTTTAGCTTGTTGTGCAGAGTGTTGTGAAGTATCAATGAGTAACTCTCTCTTAAGTGAACTAAAAAAGCTCTCTGAAACAGCATTATCATAACAACAACCTTTGTGACTCATACTAGAAGTAATATTTTTTGTACTTAGTAAAAATTGATAATTTTTAGAGGTGTATTGCGATCCTTGATCGCTATGAAATAGTAGATTTTTAGGAGATTTGCGCCTACCAATAGCCATGAATAACGCATCTATAACTAATTGCCTATTTACTGCATTACTCATTGACCACCCAATCACCATGCGTGAATATAAATCTATTATTGCTGCCAAATATAACCATCCTTCATTAGTTTTTATGTACGTAATATCAGTTACCCATATCTTGTTAGGTTGATCAGCGATGAAATTCTGATTTAATATGTTAGGAGTTATAACTCTATTGTCTATTTGTGGTTTTTTACTTTTAAACTTTCGTCTAAGCTTAGCTTGAATGCCATTTTTCTGCATAATATTTTGCACTGTTTTGATGTTATAATTTTTACCTAAAGCCTTTAATTCAGCGTGAATTTTAGGAGCTCCGTATCTGCATTGTGATGATCGATATACCTTCTGAATATCTTGTATGAGCTCTTCTCTTATTGATTTTTTGTTGTTTTTTTCCTTAGTAATCCATTTATAATAACCACAAGCAGATACGTTCAAAAATCTGCATAATTCCCGTATTTTATAGCAGTTTTCATGTTCTTTTATAAAAGAATATTTTACTCTTTTTGGTTTGCAAAATATCCCAGGGCTTTTTTTAAAATGTCTCTTTCCCTCGTTACTCTTGCCAGCTCTTTCTTTAAATCAAACTTTTCTTTGTCACAATGAGCTACTTTCCCCTTTCCTGGAAACGCATCTACTCCAGACATTCTATCATTGTATGTTTTTACCCATCTGCTTACCGCTAATACCCAAATCTCTTGCTATTTTTGCTGATGATTGACCTGTTTCTTTTACTAGTCTTATAGCTTCAATTTTGAATTCTGCTGTATATTCTTTTCTTTTTGTCATACCACACCTCTTTGAAAAAACGTTTTATTTTACTTCAAAAACGTCTTAACTTTCTGTCTACTTTTTCTGGGTAAGGTCAGTTGAAGATCAAGGAGTTAAAAGTCGCAAATTAAAGAAAGAGCTTGTTCAGCATATGCAATCTGTTATCTCTGTTCTAAAAGAAAGTAAAGACTCTGATTTATTTATAAGATTAATAAGGAATTGGAACCAAGATAAAGAACTTCATCTCTTGATGTCATCTGAAGGATTAGAACAAGTGCCTGAAAAGCTGGTAGCTTTGCTAAGTAGCGGCAATTACTCTGTAGTAAGAGACTATCTTGAATATTATGGAGTAGAAGAAAGTAAAATAGATGACTTATGTGAACTGGGAAAAGAAGCATCTGCTGAAAGAAGAAAGTTTATAAATTCTTTGAGAGGGTTGAGTAATAAAGAACAAGATAAGCTCAAAGAATCTACATCCCTAGGAGAAAATGAGAAAAAACTGCTTGAAGGTCTTGGGAAAGCACTTGGAATGACATTAAAAGATGGTAGTGAGCTAACTTATTCAGACTATTCTAGACCTTCGTATTCTTATAATGAAAAATCATATCCATTAAGAGCACTAAAAGATTTTTGTTACAAAAATAAGCACAAAGTAAAATTAGAAAATTTAAATCGCTCAGCCAATTTATCTTCAGAAGATCTTAAGAGTAAGCTTTCAGATTATATAAGTGGCCAACCATTGGAGGAATTAGAGCTTGTAAAAAAGAAATTGTCCTCGAGTAATAATCAAGGCATATATGAAGATCTAATTAACCTAGATACACATTATGCTAAGAAACTCAAAGAGGCAGTTAGTAAAAATAATAGCTCGGACATCAAGTATTATCAAGAAAAAACTTTAGGAGAGTTAAATCAGGGACAGTTAGCTAAGTTAGCAGTCGAACATTTATCAGAAGCTGAGCTAAAAGATTGGTATGAAGTTCTATTGGAAGAAGAAAATGATTATCATGCTTTGTGCCGTATGGGATTAGTTGGTAATGATGTAAATCCTAGCAAGGTACAGGGATACAATGACATTAATTTGCAACATGTTGGAATGCTAATAGATCCAACATCTACTGATCTCAACAAGCCTGCACAACTTATTCAAGCTCCAGGTAGACTTAGATGCCTAAATTCTAATAGGCACTCTACATTCTTTTGCTATTCGAGTGGTGAATTGAGCTTTGACATAAACCTACTCAAAGAAGGAGATTATATTGATGCCTACAATAAATCAGTAGTAAGATTATCAAATCAACAAGCTTATGGAAATAAACTTGCAACGGAGATAATAGATTATATTAATCAGGAAATAAAGAGCCTGAAAAGAATTGACGATTTGGCTGACCAAAGTATTGAAGTTGCCTTAAATTCGTTTATAGAAGTTTACAATACCAATGAGCATGATTTCAATGAAAGTAAGAAGGAATTTATTGGTGTATTAAAACATGCACGAAGAAAGCTTAATAATTATGAAAAAGAGTTAAGGGATAATGAAGGAGATGCCACTCAAAATTTTGCTGAACATGCACTACTGTGCTTTCCGTACAAAAGAAGTGATACTTTGGGCGTGAGAATACTTAAAATACTATATAAAGCTCTTATAACAGTTCATTATCTTCTTATCCGTTTCGGGTATTACTTGGAAACAAGGAGTACTTATAGTAGTTTTTTCAAGAAAGTTAGTAAGTTAAAAAGTGATCCTCATGTGGATACTTATGCTCATATTATAGCAGAATATAGCGTTAAAAATGTTGAAGAGATTACTTTGTTAAGTGAGAAATTTAATGAAGTTTATCAACAGATAGAAGAACCAGAGGATAAAACTGACACTAAGAGCTTCAATAATTACTTAGAGCATATGAGTGCATGTTTGAAACATCCAGTACATCTTAAATGGTTTGATAAAATAACATTACCATTGATGAAAGGTGATTATTTGCTCAAGTTACTTGATCAGATTTATCCAGAACAAAACAATCAAGATAAAGTGGAGAATTTGAGAAAATTCAGGAAAAATTTAGAAGACAAATCTTTTCAATTCACAAAAGATGATTTAAAAGATATAGAGAAGGTGCAATCTTATTTGCAGGATATAATTGCAAGAATTAATATCTATAATAATTATTATTATAGAATAGGAGAGTGTGATATTTCTATTATTCCTACTGAGTTATTGAAGTGTAGGGTTAATAGTAGCTTTAACGTTAAAGAGAGCGAGAAATTACAAGGTCATAGAAACCTATACTTAAGTTGGCAAAAAGCTAGGGCTAAAAGTGTGTGTAAAAATGACTTAAATGAGCTAAAGGTTTTGTCACAAAGAGAAAATATAAAATTGGCAAAAGAAACTGCAGATTATGTTATTTCTCCACTTCTTGGTGACTCTTCTCGTGCAGCAAAAAATAAGCAAAGCTCAGAGGAAGATAAAGCATTTATCAATGGTGTTGTTGCTAAAGCAGATAAAGTTAAAAATGATCTTGAGAAAAACGTCAAGCCTTTTACTACTGAAGACATTATTTCACCAAGTACTGAGTTTATTAATCCTATAGCAAAATTGAAAGACACTTTAATAAATTTATAAGAGGTCAGAAAAGGGAGGAAAGCTAAAAAGGAGCGATTGCTCTATTATGCAACGAATATTTTAGAGAGCACAGATGATGAAAGTTAGTAATCACAAAAATGTAAGGTGTGCCAAGAAGTATAGCCTTTCTTAATAATAGTTCGAACGTGATAAGATATGTATTTATGTCGATAGTAGGCCAGTAGCGTATTACGATACGTTCGGATTATTGTGAAAAGAGCTATACGTACGGAACAGATTAATGATGGGCAAATAAATTCAAGACCTCAAAGTGATTTTACTCAGGATAGAAGTTTAAGGTTAAATTAACTTCTTAATTTTTGAATCTCATCCAAAGAAAGGCCAGTGATTTCAGAGATAACATCTATAGAGACACCGGCCTTGAGTGAGTTTTTGGCAACTTCAATTTTACCTTTTTGATGTCCGATTTGGATGCCTTCTTGTCTACCTTCTAGTTTAGCATCATCGAGTTTTTGTTCTAAGATAGCGGCTTCTTTTTGTAAATCCATTACCCTTTCTTCATAAGCTACAAGATCCTTCTCATTCCAATGAAACTTATCTAGCTCATCATATGCTAACTTTATTATTGGTGATTTTTCTGCTATCTTCCTTAAATCTTCATCAGTTGTTTCTTCTGCATACTTAAAGAAAAAGCACCACCTCTCAACAGTAGTTTCCAACTGCTCTACTTTACTTTTTGTAAATTTAGGTAGTTCAATAAAGACAAATTGAAAATCTTTTAAATAATGTCCGTTAGTCTTTATATCGCGTATATTATGAGTGGAAATATAATAAACATCTGAAGGAAAAAGAGTACTATTAGAAATAGCAATAAAGAAAACAGTCTTAAAATCGATGTAATTGCCAGACTGTCTTGAGTAGGCTTTAGCAGCATAAAGTTGAGCACGTTTTTCAAAGCCTTTATCACGAGCGAGCTGCATTTCCGCAATATACCTATTTCCGAGAGAATCCTTACAGAGGACATCAACGATGCTTTGTTTATCAGAAGCAATCTCAGGATTCATAATGGTGCTGAGAAACTCAACATCTTGAATAGCGTTGATTCCAGTAAAGCCTAAGATATCGTTTAGAAAGTGAATAAGGATATTCTTATTTTTTTCAGTACCGAAGATTTTCTTAAATGTTAAATCAAGCTTAGGATCTAAAAATTTTGAAAGAGCCATGAGAAAGTAAGATAAAAAGCATTAATAATTATACACAATTGTGAAGAAATATTCAACTAAAATTGAAACATAGAAGTTTTTGTATATCTTTATTTGGTAGTATTAACCTGTATAATATTTATGGCAAATATCTCGATAAGGTACCAGATAGCACAAAAAGTAAGGAGCTGGAGGTTAAAGCGAGGTTATACTCAAAAAAATTTAGCGGGAAAAATCGGCGTAACGTATCAAATAGTACTACAATATGAAAAAGGAACACGTAAAATTTCGATTGAAAAGTTGTATGCTATAGCAGAGATATTGTCGATTGGTATTGTAGACCTAATTCCTGTATCAAATGAAAAAATCTGCCTTAAAAATGAAGAACTAAATCTAATAAGAGAATATAAAAAGATTAACGATCAGGAGTTACGTAGAATGTTTTGTTTACTAACCAAAATTGCCCGAGTTGGTGAAGAAAATAGTAAAAAAACAGAAAGAATAAAAATTGCAAAAGGTCTGGTTAAAGCAGGAATTTCTATCGATATTGTCTCGAAAACAATAGGTCTCTCTGCTAATGAGTGTGTTGAAGAAAAAACGGGTTCTATCTACTACCAAATAGGAAAAAAGATAAAAGAATGGACGGGAATATACTCAGAAGGATTTAGCAGAGAAAATGGTTACAACACGTGATGAAATAAGCAATTATGAACAAGGAAGGGTTGCTGTTCCACTTGATAAATTATATGGAATGGCAGAAGCATTATCGATTAATATTACAGATCTGCTAATAGAAGAAGATGAGATAGTAGAAAATGAATTACCGAATTTAATTGAAGAATACAAAAAGATTGAAAGCCAAGAACTACGTAATGCACTAATAAAATCTCTGCTTGAAGGCATACAAATTTGCGAAGAGAAAGTGAAAAGAGCAGAAAAGATGAAAACAGCAAAAGACTTAGTAAAAGCAGGAATTTCTATTGATATTATTTTGCAAGCGGTAGGCATCTCTTTAGACGAAATTCAACAATAAAAAAATCATCATATATGAATATATTCACCTTTTGATGAAAAAATAAGCAAAAAAGATTTAAAAATTGATTTGACTTCACTCAAAAGCTATGGCCTTATGCCAATGCTGATAAAAAAACAGCAGTAAATATTTAAAAAAAGTTTGTTGTTAGTGAAGATATGAATAAAAGTAAAGAAGAAATCGAATTCAGAATATTAGAAAGCAAAGGCAAGGCATTACTTGATCGTGAAATAATGGAAACGTTTCTAAGTGCAGTACATGAAAGGCCGCAGGCTCAAGAAATTGCTAAAAATCTGGTGAATACTTATACGGGAGTAGGAAGGATTTTAGGCCGAGAAATGGATGACCTGAAAGTTATAGAAGGAGTGACTGATTCTGCAGTAGCAATGATTATGTGTGTTAAGGAAACACTAGAAAGGGTGCTCAGAGAAAAGCTCAAGAGTGAGCCAGTAATGGACTTACAAGGTCTAGTAGAGTACTTGAACGTAAGCATAGGTCACTCAGAAAGGGAATGTGTAAAAATACTGTACTTGAATAACAGGCGCCAATTAATCGGAGAAGAACTCTATATTGGTGAAATGGAAAAAGCACCGGTGTACATAAAGGAAATTATAAGAAAAGCATTAATAAAGAATGCAACATTCATAATAATGTCACATAACCACCCTGGGGGAAGTTTAGAACCATCTGACCTTACCCAGAAAAAGTAGACAGAAAGTTAAGACGTTTTTGCTATGAGAATGATGAATCAAAAAGCTCAGGAATGCAATAGTTAATAGTAGAATGTCTACGCTGTTTATTATAAAAAATTTCTATATATTCAAATATTGCGGTTTTAGCTTGTTGTGCAGAGTGTTGTGAAGTATCAATGAGTAACTCTCTCTTAAGTGAACTAAAAAAGCTCTCTGAAACAGCATTATCATAACAACAACCTTTGTGACTCATACTAGAAGTAATATTTTTTGTACTTAGTAAAAATTGATAATTTTTAGAGGTGTATTGCGATCCTTGATCGCTATGAAATAGTAGATTTTTAGGAGATTTGCGCCTACCAATAGCCATGAATAACGCATCTATAACTAATTGCCTATTTACTGCATTACTCATTGACCACCCAATCACCATGCGTGAATATAAATCTATTATTGCTGCCAAATATAACCATCCTTCATTAGTTTTTATGTACGTAATATCAGTTACCCATATCTTGTTAGGTTGATCAGCGATGAAATTCTGATTTAATATGTTAGGAGTTATAACTCTATTGTCTATTTGTGGTTTTTTACTTTTAAACTTTCGTCTAAGCTTAGCTTGAATGCCATTTTTCTGCATAATATTTTGCACTGTTTTGATGTTATAATTTTTACCTAAAGCCTTTAATTCAGCGTGAATTTTAGGAGCTCCGTATCTGCATTGTGATGATCGATATACCTTCTGAATATCTTGTATGAGCTCTTCTCTTATTGATTTTTTGTTGTTTTTTTCCTTAGTAATCCATTTATAATAACCACAAGCAGATACGTTCAAAAATCTGCATAATTCCCGTATTTTATAGCAGTTTTCATGTTCTTTTATAAAAGAATATTTTACTCTTTTTGGTTTGCAAAATATCCCAGGGCTTTTTTTAAAATGTCTCTTTCCCTCGTTACTCTTGCCAGCTCTTTCTTTAAATCAAACTTTTCTTTGTCACAATGAGCTACTTTCCCCTTTCCTGGAAACGCATCTACTCCAGACATTCTATCATTGTATGTTTTTACCCATCTGCTTACCGCTAATACCCAAATCTCTTGCTATTTTTGCTGATGATTGACCTGTTTCTTTTACTAGTCTTATAGCTTCAATTTTGAATTCTGTTGTATATTCTTTTCTTTTTGTCATACCACACCTCTTTGAAAAAACGTTTTATTTTACTTCAAAAACGTCTTAACTTTCTGTCTACTTTTTCTGGGTAAGGTCACACTTGAAAACAAGCCAACTGGAAATGATTGGTATGAAGCGCCAAAAGATTTTGATTGGCAAAAAAGCTATTGTTTAACAGAAGGAGGCAAAATTGCTCAGCGGAATCAAGAAGATATTGAATTGGAGTTATTGCAAAATGCGAAATTTTCTGCACTTTCTAATCTTCGTGCTTATTATGATAACTATACTCACCAATACGCAGGGCATTCTCACCAAAAAGCTAAATCTTATGAGATTCAAGCGAAAGCCGCAGAGAACATTTTAGCAGCACCAGAATCTATGAATGAAAAGGATGCGGAAATTATAGAGCCATTAGCAAAAGTACGTGGTATTACAGTTATTGAAATGGCAAGAATAATTGAAGAAAAAGTAGAAAAAGCAGTAAAAGAAATAATTAAATGTGAAGAGCTTGAAGATTTAGCCAAGAGAAAGATTGAAGAAGCTAAAAGTGAAGTAGAGCTACAGGCTTTGCTCAATGATTTTAAACAAAGAATGCAAGAAAGTTAAAAAAAAATGCCAGAAGAATTTTTACACGGAGTAAATGTTATTGAGGTAACCTCAGGAGCAAAGACAGTACGTACAGCTAAATCATCAGTGATAGGTGTAATTGGTACTGCTCCTGAAGCAGATGGGCAAAAATTTCCACTGAATAAGCCAGTGTTAATTGCAGGAAGCTTAAGGGAAGCAGCAAGACTTGGAAAAAGAGGAAGTTTACCTTCTGCAGTAAATGGAGTATTTTCCCAAATTGGTGCAACAGTAGTAGTTATTCGAGTTGAGGAAAGTGAAAACAGCGATCCAAAATTAAAAGAAGAAGAGACGCTGAAGAATATAATTGGCGGTGTTGATAAAGAAACTGGAGAGTATCAAGGGATAGAGGCATTCCTCAGCAGTGAAAGTATAATTCATGTTGCCCCAAGAATATTAATTGCGCCTCAATTTACTCATCAATTGCCTGAATCTGAAAATCCTAAAAACCCAGTAGTAGCAGCTTTGATAGGAGTAGCAGAAAAGCTAAGAAGCATAATAGTAGCAGATGGTCCAAATACCAATGATGAAGAAGTAATAAAATGGAGAAAAAGTGTAGGCAGCTCAAGAGTTTACGTTGTTGATCCATGGGTTAAGGTCTTTGAAGGAGAAGAAAAACCGGCAAGTCCATTTGTAGCTGGTTTAATAGCAAAAGTAGATAGCGAACAAGGATTTTGGCATTCACCTTCAAACAAAGAGATAAATGGTATTGTTGGAACAAGCAGGCCTATTGATTTTACGCTCGGTAATACAAATTGCAGAGCAAACCACTTAAATGAAAATGAAGTAACAACGATAATTCATCAAAATGGCTATAGGCTTTGGGGAAATAGAACATGTTCAAACGATTCGAAATGGGCTTTTTTGTCAGTGAGAAGAACGGCTGATTTAATCAATGATAGTTTACTTCGAGCTCATCTCTGGGCAGTTGATCGAAATATTACCAAAACTTATATAGATGATGTGATTGAGGGGGTGAATTCCTATCTGGCAAGTTTAAAAGCACAAGGGGCGATTATTAGCGGAAAATGTTATGCAACTCCAGAACTCAACACACCGGCAAACATTGCAAGCGGGAAAGTATATTTTGACTTTGAGTTTACACCACCATATCCGGCTGAGCAAATAACATTCAAATCTCATCTCATAAATAATAGTGTAATAAGTTAGGAGAAAGCAAAGTGTTACCGAAAATACTGAGAAATTTTAACGTATTCGTTGATGGTCGTGGTTATGCAGGAAAAATAGATGAAATAACCTTGCCGAAGCTCACCATTAAAACAGATGAATACAGAGCTGGTGGTATGGATATTCCAATAAATATTGATATGGGCATGGAAAAGCTTGAAGCAGATTTCACTTTTTCTGAATACGATACAGAGCTCTTTCGGCTATTTGGGTTGATAAATGGAAATTCGGTATCTTTGACGCTAAGAGGAGGATTACAAGGCAGCGGAAACAATGATATTGAAGGAGTAATTATCAACCTTAGGGGCATATTCAAGGAATTTGATTTTGGTAGCTGGAAACCTGCTGAAAAAGCCACTCTTAAATGCACTGTAGCTGCCCATTACTACAAACTTACTATAGGTGGCAATGAATTGATAGAAATCGATGCTGAAAATATGATTAGAAAGATAAATGGTGTTGATCAAATGGCCTTGCTGCAAACGATTCTAGGGATTTAATGGAATAGATGGATGCTTTTTCATACAACCACTTTTTTATTGAAAAATTACTAATAATACTGTATAATTATTAACGGTTTTTAGGAATTTTTGCTATGGCTTTATCTAAATTTCTTGACCCTAAAAATGATATAGCATTTCGCCGTATCTTTGGTACTGAAAAGAATAAAGACATTCTCATTCACTTCCTCAATGATATCTTGAGCTTTACTGGCAAAAATGCAATACAGGATATAGAGTTTTTAAGTACTATTCAAGACCCTGATATCGCATCTAAAAAGCAAAGTATTGTTGATGTGCTATGTAGAGATTCTACAGGAGTACAATGGATAATTGAGATGGTGCGACCTGAAAGTCTTCGGTCATATTGTTTAAAAGGAGAGGAATTCATTCAGAAAGAAACTGAAAGGATTCTAAAACTTATTAAACCAGATGTTTTGCCGTCTGAGTCTACGCATCAGTGCGAATCGGGCAACCGGTTGGTGCCAAGCGATGCGGACAATGAACCTCCTCTTGAAAAAGAAGATGCTCAATCGTGAGAGGAGCATAAACTACAAGTATCATGTGGTTGGAGAGCTAGGCTAGTGGTATGGTGAACGTAAGTGAAGCTTCATAAGTATCGTAATGATTAAGGAGCTAAAGATGCTGATAAGCTCTGACCAAAAGGTAATGTGGATAAGTTACATTTTTCATTTCTAGATGTACGCAAATAATAATTCCACCGGTATAGAGAAGCCACCTAACCCACTGTTGTATGACTGGAGAAACAGGGTAAGCCTGTATTTTCGCCTACATGGCAAGCAAACCGCAAGGAATGCTGATGGAAGTGCAGGTAAAGGAGAATGGAGAAAGCGAATGCCATTTTGTAACGAAATGGATAGAATTTGTAACATTAATTCGCGTGAAAACGAGCAGACTTCCATTTGGTCCCTCGTGACAAGAAACTTTGTTAACCACTTAAGGTAGGAAAGCAGATGATTACAAGTAAACCTGTAAGTGCATCTACCGAAAGCTTTGAAGCATGGAAGCAATTGCCATGGAAGAAATGCCAGAAAGTTATTGTGAGGCTACAAAGACGTATTGTTAAGGCTGTCCAAGAAGGAAGATGGGGTAAGGTAAAAGCTTTACAACATCTTCTCACACGCTCTTTTAGCGGAAAAGCTTTGGCTGTTAAGAGAGTAACTGAAAACCAAGGAAAAACCACAGCAGGTGTAGATCGTCAACTATGGTCAACTTGCAATGCTAAATTTCAAGGAATAAAGCTGTTAAAACAAAGAGGATATAAACCTTCTCCGCTCAAACGAATTTATATCAGTAAATCTAATGGCAAAAGAAGGCCTCTCGGTATACCCACGATAAAAGATAGAGCGATGCAAGCATTATATCTGTTTGCTCTGGAACCGATAGCTGAAACGATCAGTGATCGTCACTCCTATGGCTTTAGACCTAAAAGATCCTGCGCGGATGCTATTGCTGCTTGTCACTTATTACTGGCAAGACGCAATCGACCACAATGGATACTAGAAGGTGATATCAAAGGGTGCTTTGACAACATTAACCATGAATGGCTTATGAAGCATATTCCTATGGAAAAGAAAATTCTTCATAGTTGGTTAAAGGCTGGTTTCCTAGAATCGAAAACTCTGTATCCCACAACTGCTGGCACTCCGCAAGGAAGTATAATTTCTCCAATACTAGCTAACTTTACCTTAGATGGTCTTGAACAGTTATTAGAAAGTCGCTTTGGTAAATTAGGTAGCAAAAGAAGAGGAAAAATCAGAAGTGGAGTGAATGTAATCAGGTACGCAGACGACT
>NZ_MUIX01000001.1:194460-210754 GCF_007115015.1 Wolbachia endosymbiont of Laodelphax striatellus | reverse complement strand
CCTTATTATTTCAGGTTTCACACATGAAGTACTGGAAAAGGAAGTTAAGCCTTTAGTATCATCCTTTCTTCATGAGCGAGGTTTAATTCTGTCAGAAGAGAAGACAAAGATTACATCTATTACAACAGGGTTTGACTTTCTTGGTTGTAATGTACGTAGATATAATAAGAAGTTAATTATTAAACCTTCGAAAGAAAGTATTAAAAGACTTCTTAATAAAGCACGTACATTGATAAAAGCAAATATAGCGAACACTCAGGCTATAGTAATTAAGTCACTCAACTCTCTACTGAGAGGATGGGGAAATTACTATCACCATGTGTGTGCTAAAAAAGCGTTTAGAAAGATCGACAATGAAATTTGGCATAGTTTATGGAAATGGGCAAAGAAAAGACATCCTCGTAAAGGATTACGTTGGATAAAGAATCGTTACTTCAAAGTAATGGGTCAACGCCAATGGGTTTTTGCTGCACCCATATGCAAGAACAAACCAAAAGAGATACGGTATTTAAGACTGCTTAAGCTGATTGATATACCTATCAGACGACATGTTAAAATCAGAGCGGATGCAAATCCCCTTGACTTAAAATGGAAAAAGTATTTTGATGAGAGAGTGAAACGAACAAGAATGTTAGCAAGCTCCTTTTCAAGAGAAGGTTCTCTACTGTTGGTGTCACCATTAAGAATGATGTTTCCTGAGGAATCATGAAGGACAAGCCGGTTCTAGAAAAGAAGAACTTAGATAAGGGGCTCAAGCGTAGTGTGGGGAAACCTGCATGCTGCGTTTCTAAGGGAGGGAGTAGTAGTAATACTGCTTCCTTACCTGACCTGGTCGCTAAAACTAAGGGCTTTGAAAAACGTGCCCAATATTACGCTGCTAAAGCCTATTCAAGACAAGCAGATAAAGGTGATCAATACCATAACCTTAAGGAAATTATCTTTATTGCTATAGCAGATTGTATTTTATTTCCTGATAAGTCCGAGTATAAATCAAAGCACACTATTCGCGATGAAGATACTAATGAACATGATCTAAAAGATTTTTATTTTGTATTTATTGAATTGCCTAAATTTCCCAAAACCAAAGAAGATCAGCTTTCAAGTATAGTCGAGAAATGGGTTTACTTCTTCAAATATGCAGATGAGACTAGTGAAGAAGAGCTGGAAAAAATAATAGGTAGCGATCTAATAATTAAAAGAGCATATGAAGAACTAAATAGGTTCAACTGGTCAGAAAAAGAATTTATTGCCTATGAACAAGAGATCAAGCGTATTCGTGATGAACAGGCCGTTCTTGCTCAAAAACTCGATGATACTACTCAAAAAGGTAGACAAGAAGGCATCCAAATTGGCCGTGAAAAAGGTAGGGAGGAAGGAAGAAAAGCAGAAAAAATCGAAGTTGCAAAAAACTCACTCAAGGCCGGTGTCTCTATTGATGTTATCTCTGAAATCACTGGCCTTTCTTTAGATGAGATTAAGCAACTTGACCAGAAGAAGTAACTCCTCTCAGGCTCTTATTATCTGCAGGTTCTACAGTAATGCTGTTAAGTGAAGATATTGGCTGCTGTGACTTTTTCAAATTGCTATTTTCCCATTGTATAAATCTTTGCATTTGATCGTCATAATGATTCGGTTTATATTTTAGCTCAATAAGTGATCCTTTTCTTAGTGGTAGATTTTCAGTCTTCTGACTACCTAGAGATGTCACTCTCATATTTTCCAATTTTCTTCTTTTAGGTGATATACACTGACCCTTCACTGAGCATGGTAAAGTACAATCTTGCAACTCTGAGACTTGCTGCTGATTATCTATTTTCCTCCTTTTAATTTGTATATTCTCTGTGTCTGAGGGCCTTTTATCTTGAGATAGCAACTCTCTACTTGATGAAGCATTGACTGAAGGATAATTATTGCTATTTTCCTTTGCATACATCTCTTTTAAGATGGAAACACCACGAGCATCCAGGTCAGATTTTTTTAATTGCAAGAGCGATTCTCTTCTTTCTATCTCATTTTTTAAATACGTTAGTCTATTTTCATCTCTAGTGAACAACTCTTGTATAGCATCTACAGTCTCCAAAGTATCAGGATGATTTAATCCTATAATTTCCTCCTGCATTTCTTGCACCTGTTGAAGCTCCTGTAATGCTTTTTTTCTGTTTCCTAACTGGCCATGTAAAATGGCTATATAAAACTTAACAGACAATACTTTAGGGTTATTCTCTAAAAATCCATATTCCTTTTGCAGCTGCAGCACCTCTTCAAAATTTTTCAATATCTTCTCTTTTGCTTTTTCTTGAAGTGCTTTTCTGATCTTTCTTTCAACAACATAAGGAGCCGATTGTAAGTACTGAATATCTTCTTGATTTTTTAGAACATCTTGCAGCTGATTAAGTAAAGTTTGTATATTGAATTCACGTGATAAATCTTCTTCATGCGGTAACATTTTTTCTTCTACAGTTATTTTTCCTCTACCTTGACTTGTGAAGAAGTATACTAAAGCATAGGTGTATTTTGCCTCTAAATTACAAAATCCGTATATGCCATGAGGATAAAAATAAAGACCATCATAGAATTCAAAATCGTTTCTTCTAAGGAAAATTTCATCCCTAAGTACTCTTTCATAGTGCAGTATTGTAAATGCATCAAAATACCTTTCTTGCATTACAAGTATTTTAGCTATAGTATTTAGCATACTTAAATAATTATTCAAATAGCGTTGATCTTTCTTATCAGGTAGTTTTGTAAGTAGGAAGCTACTATCTTTAAGGTAAGATAATGCATTCTCGTAACGCTTTTGTTTGAAATAAATAAAAATTATTTCTTTATCCACGCTTAAAAAAGAAAGAGTACATTCTAAAGTTTCTTCTTTTTTTAAGTTCCAAAAGACTTGTAATGCTGAGTCATATTCTCCTAAGGCAACCATTGTATTAGCTATCTCATATCTCGCCCTTACTGTTTCTTCATTTGTTATAATAAATACTTTGAATGCTTCCAATCCGAATTTAAGAGCTTCTTTATACTCACATAGCGTGTTTAAGGCACTTAAAATCATATGTGCAAGATAACAATTTTCTCTCGCTAAGCCTTCATATTCTCGACTATAATAAAGCAAAGACAGAGGATGACCCACATATGGGTAAAAATCTTCTTCAGCTTCGCACACCAATCTTATGGCATAACTTAATGCTTGCTTTTCCTCATCTACACTAAGCTGTGAGCGTATTGCTTTTCTTATTAACTCATGCATAAAATACACTTTGTACTCATTTCTCTCTTCTACATGAATAATAGAATACCGTTCCAGTAATTCAAAAAAGGAGTACAGTTCATCCTCATCTCTATTATAGGTAAGAAATAAATTTGGATCAATTTGACCAGGACCAAAATAAGCCATAGTACTTATAATTTTAAGAGTTTTTTCCGTAGAATTGATCTCTTGTATCGCTTTCATAGAAATTAGCAATGTTATTTGCAATACTCTTTCGTATTCATTTTGCCCGGTAATTTGTGGAAGTGCCAGATCATAATCTTCATACTGTGCTAAATATTCATAGATTCCAAATACTCTTCCTGAAGCACTTAATTTTCTGTTTCTAATGCATATTGCTGCTTGCTTTATGGCCAAGGGAAAATTCTTTAACTTTCCTACAAGTATTTTTATTTGTTCGTTTTGTGATTTATCTACTAACCCCAAGATTTGTTTGACAAGTTGCTTAGCTTGTTCTTCTTCAAGATTGCCCAAAGTTACTTCTGCTATATCTTGATAACCATGGTCAGAAGAAGTAAATAAGCAATCAAAACCACCTCTTTCTCGTCTAATCTTTAAAACCTTCTCCACATCTTCTTTCTTAGCTCTTTCAAAAAGGAGCAGATATTTTTTTCTTTTTTTATCCTTATCTTCTTCCATAGACATGGCTAACCTATCTCGAACAAAGGAAGCAAAAGAACTCTCTATGGATAACATATCTTGAGTATTTACCTCATAAGCATGAAGATAAACTTGCTTGTTTTCTTCAACAAATTTTCTAGCTAGTTGGGTTTTGCCAATACCAGATGGACCTATTATTACTACTGCTCCTTCCTGTAATTTCCTATATATCTCCTCTATTTGTTCCTGCCTCCCAATAAATTCTTCTACTGGGCCTAACACATCCTTACAGTCCATTTTCTTAAACATAAGCGCCAACGCTTTTATACTTGACGCCTTTATACGAGACCTAACATTTCTAGATCTTTCTGTATCATCACACTTGAAGAGATTGCTATAGTCTCGAGAGATTACTTCAGCACGGCTCACAAATGCTTCTTTTACTTTTTGATGATAGAAAGAATGTGGTGTTGTTATTAATTTTTCTTCCATCAAAGAGATAACATTCCTATTTTTCTCAGTCCTCTCTAGTATTTCTTTGCCTTTTCTAATATATTTCCCTTTACCGGACCTTTCTATTTCTTCTTTTACTTTAACTAAGTATCTCACGCGCACATCTAAACTTTCTTTGCGTTCTTGATAACAACGTAAGATATGCTTGCTTAAAAAGCCTACTTCTTGTTCAATATAAGATTTAATTTTTACTATAAAATCATCAATTCTTTTTGTACTTGGAACTTGAATTTCCTTATTAGCAACATAAAATACCTGTTCTATGGTATTCTTAAAGTCTTGTCTCTCCAAAGTATACACATAATTTTCAAGTTCTACGTTTGTAGTTTGTACCTTAGTATATTCCGTATCATATATTTTTTTTGACTTTTCACCCATAAGAGAACGACGATAACCATATTGACTATCTTCATTATTTTTTCTATAATAGATGAAGAAACCTTCACTTCCTTCTGCAACTCCAATGTTTTCATATAAGCCCCTAAGGGTATAACTTTTCTCTCCATACTGTACTCTTTCATCGTGTATCTCTTGCCGGTATTTACCTGAAACAAGAGCCTCAGCTATCCCTATACTTCTCAAATCTTCACTATATTCTTTCTGAATGTAATATTCAATTATCTTATTTACAATGTCATCTACTACCTTTGAAACATGATTAAGACCAATTTTTTCAAATTGCATTTCAAAACTTTGAAAAATATTGCATCCAGCATCCACTAATATCTTTCTAAAGCCCAGTTTATATTCATTAAATGTTTCTATTAAGTCTGATAAATTAACAAAACTCTTTGTCGCTTTTATTACATTACCTACTTTCAATGATGCTCTCTCATCAGACATTATTCTGATACCTGTGTATGCTGAAAATCCCAGAATTCTTCGCACAAATTTACTAGTGCCTATTCCATCACAAAACATTACGTTCCCATTTCTCAATGTATTCACAAACACATCGTATATAGTGAGCTTCATTTCAAATGATTGTACAAAACTCAGAGCAAATTTCATTAAATTTGAATATTTTACTTGGTAAAATTGATAATGATTCTCTCCTTTATAGGATAAGTGTATTTTATTACAATATTTTTTCTCTTTATTATATATATAATCTTCCGAATCTCTTTGAGACACTATTATCGCAGTCTCTAGTAATTCAGACATTACGCTTATTTCATGTTCTCCACCCCAAGTTCTATACATCCTCATGCATTCCAAATATACTTCAAACAAAAATTCCTGAATTTGATCACGGTTTTGTATTTTATTAAGCTCAGTGTAAATTTCCTTTACTGTATCTTTATCAAAAAAATTGGGCTGAAGTTTACTAATATCGATACCATATTTCTTAACTTTCTCAGCACTGAACTTACTTTTAAACTTTTCTTTAAAGATACCTTCTGTAAAATGATTTCCACTGTGACTCTCAAGGAAATCTTCCATACTAATCTTATTTTTAAGTACTTCTCGATTTGAATACATTGCATTAGCAACTTCATCACGAAATACTCTCGTTACTAACATTATTAGTGTGTTATCCTTATAAAGATCTGCATTAACTTGTTGAATGAGCCTTTGTGTTAGACGTGCATTATACTTGCTTGTAAATAGTTTTTTAAACCTCTCACAGAAAGTATCATTATCAAATTTTACGGGAGTCAAGTAAGCTAAAGCAACAGACCAAAACAAGCAACTGCCATCTCCTGGAACATTAACTTCCTTACGTGAAACAAATGGTTGCAACACCTTAGCAATATCTTCCCTGTTACTCTCTTCAGCAATATCTATAGGAGTATTTCCCTCATTATTTGAAATATTAACATTCGCTCCTGCCCTTAGTAGAAACTTAACAATCTTTGAATCTCCCTCATAAACAGCACTATGTAAAGGTGTATCATTACGATCATTAACCTGAAAATTAACATCTAGCCTCGGGCATGCTTTGAAAAAAGCTTTTAGCTTTTCAATCTTTTCATTTTCTGAAAGACTACAATCCTCTATAACACTAGCAAATTTTTCGTATATTTTTTCCAATGGCAGTCCACTAAGCATACTCTGAGCTTGAGTTAGATTAGAAAGAGGTAACACTCGCTGAACTTCCTTTTTCAAGACAGGATCAAAATGATAATCTCCTTTGCTTATTATATGTATAGTATCCTTGGCACTATAATTTGTACTTACAGATCTAGATCCTAGCTCATCAATAAGATAACTTGACCACCCTGAATAGCACAGATCTTTGATAATATGTAGCTTAACATTATATTCACCACAAATTATGCTCCCCTCAATTTCAGGCCTGCCACATATAGGAATCTGCAACGTACTTCCATAGTGTAAGCTAGTTAACAATATAAACACATCCTTATTGTCCTTTTGCATTTTTTTTATATCTTCAGCACTGTATTCTATACCAATCAAATAAGTCTTCCATAATTCATCATCATCAATACCTGGCTCTGGCAGTACTACTATAGAATCTCTACGATTTCTAGCGTCTGCTATAATCTTTCCTTTCACTTTTTGACTAATTAAAGCTTGCTTCCTACAAAATTCTCTCAAGGATTTCACAGTAAAGTTTGTTCCTGGCTTTAGTTGATTAAGTACTTGTGCAACCGCATCAAAGAAACAATCCCCTCTTCCAATTGCTTTCCCTATTGTAAAATCTTCTGGCAACTTTAATGTTTGCTGACTGTTAGATGATGATATATCTTCACTCATCAAGCTAGATTGATCAGGTGTTTGCTTTAAAACTCCTGGGCTTTTCTCTGCATGATTTACAGAGCATGATGCATTTAACATAATGCCTCCAGTATTAATTAGACTAAATATAACTATATTATGGATAAAAAGAAATATCAGAAGAACTTTTTTAGCATTTTATTTTAGTTTTTATTTTTTAAACTAAAGCCAGTGCTTGCAAAAACACCTCTATTTTTTTACTACAATGTACTCTTTCTATTTCTAAAGACTAATTCAATTTTACATATTACTCAAAACTGAAACAATACAGCCATTTCCGGCAACTAAAACCAGCAAGCGTGAGAACTGTTCGTTTTGGGATGGGATGGTCTACCATGTGTACCATACGAACTTTTTATTATAGTGATTTCATTATACGCTAAAATTAGCCATATTAGGCCATTTCATCCACATCTATATACGAACTGTTTTGCTTGAGCTTATGGAAATAATTTAAATCTTCTATTTTTATAATCTTATTTTATGCTGCTTTTTCTCACAAATATACGACCTTTTTTGAAGGAGTAAATAATTGAAATCCTTATGACACTAAGTTGAAGTATTTTTCTATCAAATTCGAAATAAAAGATATTTTTCTATACCTATATACAACAAATTTGCAGTTTCGAGAAACATATAAAACCCTTGCTGATCATATCAAGTATGTAATAATCAAAACATAGGTTTTTAAAGTGAGGTAAATTATGTATCCTAATGTACACGAAAGTAATGGTAATACTAAGTTACATTGTGCTGCTAAAGATGGCAACTCAGAAGCAGTTCAAGCTTTACTAAACAAAGATGCTGATGTTGAGGCACAAAACGACAATGGCGATACTGCTTTACATATAGCTGCTCAAGAAGGCCACTTAGAAATAGTTAAAGCTCTGTTAGGTAAAGGAGCCAGTGTTGAAGAACAAAATAGCGAAGGCTGCACTGCTCTTCATTGTGCTACTGAAAATGGTTGCTTAGCAGTAGTTAAGTACTTTATAAATGAAAAAAGAATCAATATTAACCAAAAGAACGATGATAATGAAACTCCTTTACATATAGCTGCTGAAGATGGCCACTTAGAAGTAGTTCAATTTCTGTTAGAAAAAGGGGCTAGTGTTGAGGAACCAGGTAACGAAGGGCGTACTGCTTTGCATTATGCTGCTAGAGAAGGTCACTTAGGAATAGTTCAAGCTCTATTAGATAAAGATGCTGATATTGATGCACAAAACAACAATGGCGATACTGCTTTGCATCTTGCTGCCGAAAACGGTCGCTTAGCAATAGTTAAGTACTTTGTAGACGAAAAAGGAATTGATATTAACCAAGAGAACGATGATAATGAAACTCCTTTGCATATTGCTGCTAGAGAGGACCGCTTAGAAGTAGTTAAATTTCTGTTAGAAAAAGGAGCCGTTTTTGAGGCAAAAGAAAATGATGACTTAACTGCTTTGCATTATACTGCTGCAAATGGTCACTCAGAAGTAGTTCAAGCTCTATTGGATAAAATGGATAATGCTGACATATTAAAGAAGAGTTTCAAATGTGTCTTGCATATTCCTGCTCGAGAGGGCTACTTAGAAATAGTACAAGCTCTACTAGACAAAGGTGCTGATGTTGAAGCAAAAAACAACGATGGCGATACTGCTTTGAATGAAGCTGCTGGATGTGGTCATTTGGAAGTAGTTCAATTTCTGTTAGAAAAGGGTGCTAGTTTTGAAACACGAAACAACGAAGGCTGTACTGCTTTGCATATAGCTGCTGAAACTGGCCACTTAGAAGTAGTTCAAGCTCTGTTAGACAAAGGGGCTAACGTTGAAGCAAAAAGCAAAAGTGGCAGTACTGCGTTGCATGAAGCTGCTAGAATGGGTTGCTCAGACATAGTTCAATATCTTGTAGAGGAAAAAAAGGCTACTATTGACGTAAAGGACGTTGATTGTAATACCCCCCTGGATTTAGCTGATAGAAACGGCCACAAAAATATTGTTGAGTATCTTAATTTTCAAGAAAAGAAGCATTCTGAAACTTCAAAAGCAATAAAGACTAGTTTCTCTGTAGGTGTAATAGCCATGTTGACAGTAACTATGGGATGTATTGTTACTCATGTTAGTTTATCAATATTAGTTATTGCTGCATTGATAGTTGGAGCCATTGCTGGCAGCATTACATATAGAATATTAAAACCTAGTACTAAGCTAAATGAATATGAAGTAGAGATACAAAGTTTACCAGAAACCGATAACATCTTAAGAGTAAATGTTACATAGCTCTTGTTTTTTATGTCAAGTATATAATAATAAAATATGAGTTTTTAAACTGAGGAGAGTTATGAGTTTTGACAAGTTGGAAGAAATACTAGCTTCTATTGATACTGACGTTGGTTTAAGTGAGAGTAACGTGGTCGGAAAAGTAGAAAAAAAGCTAAAACAAGTAGATACATCTGGCCTATTACAGCTTGCTGTTTTGAAAAACAATAAACGAATAGTGGAGACTCTTATACAAAAAGGGGCTGATGTTAATAGAATGGATATATACAATCGTGATCCATTATATTATGCTATCTTACATAGAAATACACGAATGGTAGAGGTCCTGATAAAAAATGGGGCAAGTGTTAGGAAGAAATATAATGATGGAAGTACACCCTTGCATCATGCTATCTTGGGTAACAAAACAAAAATAGTAGAGCACCTAATAAACAATGGGGCTGATGTTAATGCAGTAGATGAAAAAGGTAGGACTCCATTATACTTGGCTGGTCGAAATACAAAAATGATCTCGATTCTTATGAAGAATGGAGCATGTCCCTTACTGGAAAATAGAAATGTTGAATTTTTGAAGTATTTAATTGCACTCATTAAAGATGGTGATATAGATAATTTGGAGAAGAGAGAAGCGAAACAGAAAGAAGAGCAAGTGGATGATGGATATGAATCACTTAAATACTCATTGCTGCTTAGTGATAACAGCTCTTTGATCTCTATTATAAAAAGGGAAGAATTCAATAATTTAATATCTGAGTGGTCTTCAGGTGCACCTGACTTAAAAGAGGGCCAAAAAAATTTGAATAAGGCGTTGTTAAGTCTCCTAAAAGACTTTCCATTTTCTAACATTACAAAGTTTGAGAATTTTTTACAAGATAACAAAAGTAATGATGATCTAAGGGTCGTTCTCAATCTTCAAAGAGGAAAGTCCAAGTTGACAATACTGCATGCAATACAAAGTATGGAGCATTTGGCAGTAGAAAAAGATATGGCCTGGGCAGTTGGAGCATTTATAACTTTACTTTTAAAAGCTGGAGCTGACCCTAACATAGTTGACAGTGAAGGACAAACACCTTTGCACTATGCTGCTTATTATAATACTTTAAATATACCTTTACTTCTGAACAAAGGAGCACGTAATCAACCTGACAAACAAGGAAAAACTCCTCTAGATATTGTAGTTATTAACAAAAAACCTTTTGAAGTGAATATTTTAGAACAAATCTTTTTAACTCAGGAGCAAATGAGAGCAAAAAGCCATTTAGAAAATATTTGCGGTCATAGCCTTGGCACTAATCAACTAAGAGAGTTTTTAAATCAGCATAGAGGAAACGAAGGTCTTAAAGAGATTTTAAATCTTCGTGATTGCAAAGGAAAGTCTCGTATTTTTCAAAAGATTAGAGATGCTTGTTATGGTGATAAAATTCGTTTTAAAGAAGCAGAAAGGTTGCTGTTAGAAGCAGGAGCAATTGATTACAAAGGATGGAAGGACAAAGAACATTTACCTAAAGATTCCGCTTTATGGAACATTTTAATATTAAACCAACGGGAAGAATTGAAAACTTTTTTAGATATGGCCAATGCAGCCGAAAACATGAACGAGTTAGAGCAAGTTGTAAAAAGAGCTATAGAAGCAGGAGTAATGCTGAACTTTGCTGTGTCAGGAAGTTTATATGACAAGAAATATGAGAGTAAATATGGCTTTGCAGATTGTGTAATAAGAAAAATTAGTGAATTAAAAAAGAACTCTAGAATTGCAAGTGATGTAGAGGTTGCTAGTCGTATAGTATGTAACTTAGTATCAAAAGGAGTAGTACTACATACTATAAGCAGCATTCTTGTCATTGATGAACTAGAAGAGTTTAAAAGCCACAAAGCTAATATGGTAAAAGCCTATGAAAGTTATGCAAAGCGTAGTTTGAAATTTATGGAAATTGTTAAAAGTGCAACTACTGGCAAGGTGAAAAATGTAAAAGTGGATAACTCTATTCTCTATTTGGAATATTCAGAAAATAGTGTAGTTGAGGTTGCGAAAATCATAAATGAAGCAAATTTAACTCATGGAAGTATAGAATCTAGAAGAGATGTAATAGCAATAGGTGAAAGTGAGGTAGAAATTGTAACGGAAGATGGGATAAGAAATTATACTAACCTTACGGGCAATATAGTACTAACTTTCTATACTAGTTTAGGAAAGATAGACATTAAACTGTATCCTGACGTACAAGATAAAAGCAAAATTATAGTAGAAGTGAGTAATAAAGAGGAAGTATTGGAAAAATTCAAAGGTCATGAAGAAGAATTAGGCGAGGATTGTGCACTTGGTAATGATTATGTCTACTATGCTATTGAACGGGGATATTTTGAAAGGTCTGGAAAATTAATGCATCCTGAAGTAATAAGCGAGTCTAAGAACAAATGGGCAGGACGTGAAGAGTTAAGAAGAACTTCTGATTCTAGGGCTAGGTAGATCATAAAAGTTAAAGATTATTATTTAAATATAAACTACTATAATTTATAGATTAAGGAAATTGTACCAATGTCTATGATCTTTTAAGAATACTCTTTTATATTGTTTTAAGCTGGCTACAAAATGAGGATATGGAACATACAATTGGCTGAACTGCCTTTTACACTCCAGATCTACTATTAAAATATGCAGCTAAAATTGGATCATTTTCTATCACTGTTGCATCTAATATGCTAAAATCTTCATCATTTATATTGATATTTTCACATAATTGATTTTGTAACATTTATTTGCTCTTCTATATCAATTTCAACATCTTTTTGTGTGGCCCTTTGTAGTAGCTCCTTTTGCAATAACCTTTTTTAATTTTCTGTCACATACTTTTTTCGATGTTTTTTCATATTGTTGTTTTTATAAACGTTACGACGCTGAGCCGTAAAATTTCTCCCTTTGCTCACTCCAAAGCATCGGTATTTCTTTCAAATCAAACAATTTTAAATCTCTTGGCTGTCTCCCATTTACTATGTCTTCTTTAATCTTTGGTGCTAAATAGTTCAACCTCAAAATTTGCTGTATACGTCTTGTACCTATATTAATTTTGGCACTCAGCTCTCCTACACTTGCATATTTTCCCTCTTCTAGTTGCCGTCTCCACAGATGGGCTCTTACCACTGCTTTCAGTAATGCATTGTTTGTTTTGCCTTCTGGCTCTACTACTGTGCATTTTTTTCCTTTCTTCTTTATTGGTATAAATATCTCTCCTGATTCAGAACTTACTACTATTCCATCGTCTCTTACCATTACTCCATTTATTAAGTTCTTTACTACTTCCTTCTGTTTTCCGAAGCTTAACTCTTCCCATTCTTCCGCTTTTTCTTGCCAATTTTTGTATAGGTGCTCTGCTCTCTTCATTACTTCTTTTTCTACTTCTCCTGCTACTATATTCCGACTCTTTGACGCACAGCTTTTTCCTCTTAAATGGTTATTGCACACGTAATATCGGTACCTTTTATTTTCTTTTTTTGCATACGTTAGTATCATATTTACGTCACAGCTCTTGCACTTGATTATCCCCTTTAGTAGTGCCTCTTCATATTTTTTCCCTTGATATGGCTGATTCTTTATTAATTCTTGCGCTTTTTGCCAGTTTTCTTCTTCTATTATTGCTTCATGCTTTCCTTTATACTGTTTCTCATAATGCCGTATTTTTCCCATATATATTGGATTTGTTATTATTCTCCTCACCGTGGCCTTTTTAAAGATATCAGATCTTATTCGGTACCCTTCTCTGTTTAACTCTCTTGCCAACTCTGCCATTGACTTCAGCTCTATATACCTCTCAAATATATGTTTTACCAACTTTGCTTCTTTCTCATTTATTATTAATTCTTTATCTTTTACATCATACCCCAGTGGCAAAGTTCCACCCATCCACAACCCTTGCTCTTTTGATGTTGCTATTTTATTTTTTACCCTCTCTACTATCATCTCTCTTTCTAGCTGTGCTGCTCCTGATAACACCGTTTGTACGAACTTTCCCATTGGCGTATTATTATCAAATATCTGCGTTACTGCTACAAAATTTACTCTATGTCTTCTAAAAAATGATGTAACTTCGATGCTATCTTTTGTTTCCCTTGAGAGCCTGTCTAATGTATATACTACTACACAATCTACTTCTCCTGCCTTTACATCTTCAAATAATTCCTTTATCGCTGGTCTTTCTAAGTTTTTTCCTGAGAAACCTCCATCATCGTACCTTTTTGCCAATATTACCCAACCCTCTCTGCTCTTTATGTACTTTTCACATGCTATTCGTTGCGCATCAAGACTATTAAACTTTTGTTCTAGTCCATCCTCATTTGATTTTCTTGTATATATTGCACACCTTACTTCTTTTAGCATTTTATTCTCTTCAATTTTCATTTTTATCACGCATCCCAAATAATAAAGGTCCGTTGTAGCTCATTCCCATTATTTTTCCGGCTACTGCTGATAATGACGTAAAAAATTCTTCTCTGTAGATTAAACCCTTATCTGTCACCATTACCGCATGCGTCTCTTCTCCTCTCTCTAGTATCAACTCTGTTCCTGCTACTGGTAATTTGTCACTACTTATTCTTTTTCCCTTCTCTAGCCGATCTGCCAGATACTCTAGTCTTTTTGCTCCTTTTCTTGACATTTCTCCATATGCTTTTTCCTGCATTCTATAAGCTAATCTTGGTATCAGATATTTCTTTGAGTATCTAGGCGCCTCTTCCCCATATACCTTCTTCCATATTTTTCTCATTTCACCCAAAGGTTTTTTCTCTAAATTCATTACTTTCTTTTCTATTTCTTTCTCCATATTTTTAGCCCTTCATAAATAGCTTTTCAATTCTGTCTATTTCTTTCTTCAATATTTCAGTGATCTCCTTACTGTTTTTCGCATAATCCATTGCTGTCATTCCAAATTTATCCGCTTGTTCTATTTCTCCTCCAGCCTTCACTAATTCTTTCACTATCTCTTTTTCGCCTATCATGCATGCAAGGTGCAGCGGTGTGCATTTATTTCCATATTCTTCCGCATTTACATTCCCTCCTGATTTTATCAATTCCCTCACGATTTCTAGACGTTTCTCCGTTACCGCTAGGTGCAGTGCTGTGTATCCTTTCACATCTGCTGCATTCACATTCACTCCTTTTTCAACTAACAACTTCACTGTTTTTGCGTCTACTGCATAATGCAGAGCTGTTCTTTCCTTCTTGTCTCTTTCATAAATATTTTCATATGAGTTCTCTAATAATTCTTTTGCTGACTTATTAAATTTGCCAAACTTTAACATAATTTACCTCACCTTTTCTTTGACCTTTTTTTTAAGCTTTCCTTCTCACCACCTCATCTATCATTTCGTTTACTTGGCTCATTATCTCGCTTGCTAAATTTTTACATTCTTCCTTTATTAGTGACTTATCTTTCTTCCTTATTTCTCCTATCTCTATTATTTTTAGCTCTGGTAAATAACTCCCATTCAACATGTCTGCTATTTCTCCCACTAGCCTCTCTATTCCATAGCATGTCAGTTCTCTACTTTTTGTTACTCCTCCTTGTTCTCTCAAAAATTTACTTGCCTTTTCACTTTCTTTACTATCACACAGAGAATACTTTTCACTTTCCCAAATGTAATACATTGGTGTTGCACCATATTTATTAAGTTGATTAACCTCAGCTCCTGCTTTTACTAGCTCTTTTATTATTTCAACTCCTGCTCCTCCCATTTTGCACGCAGAGTGGAGTGGCGTACATCCAGTGACATATTGAGTGGCATTTACTTCTGCTCCCGACCTTAGCAGCACTTTTACATTTTCTAAGCTTTTCGCAAATACTGCACAGTGTAGAGGTGTATAACCATTTTTATCTCTTGCATTTACCTCTGCCCCTTTTTTTATTAATAATCTCACTGTTTTGTAATCAGATGCTTGATGCAAGATCGTCTCTCCTTCTTCATTTCTTTTATTAATGTCTTTAAATCCGTTACTTGATACTTCTTTAAAAAACTTACTCTTGCTAAAACTCATTTCATACCTCACAAAATTAGCTTTTCTAGCGCCAGACAAATTTCTTATATTTACCTGCTGCTATTCAAGTCATGTCCGTTTTAGCATGAGAAAGCAAGTCCTTTTCTTTTTATTTCATACACTTTTACCTATTATTAATATAATATATGAGGATCTAAATATAAGTATTTAACTTATTACACATATTGCTTGACTACTTTTCCAACTTCTGTGCAAATGTCGATGTTCGTGCCATTTCAGTACTCCCGGGTAAAATACTAAAATGTAATTTTCTAATTCGTGTATTGAGTCTTTTTGCTCTGAATCTAAATCATTTTTATAGTAAACGTTGTGTTCTGCCAAACCATATTTTGTAATCTTCTGATCTGTATAGTTTTCTATTTTGTAGTGGTGAGTAACGCTAAACCTTTCTAAAATTGGCTTGTGTTTTAAATTCCAACGTTGCCCTGAAAGTTTATCGTTTCCCAATACAAATTTATTTCCTTTTTCTTCTACGCTACTTACTGGAAAGCACCCATTTATTTCTCCTAATTTCCAGCTATCTGACAGTACAATCTGTGCTTTGGCAAACTTTATTTCTGGTAATAAGCTCTGTGATAGAGGATATAGTGCTTTTAAGTTGTACCAATGATGACTTCTTTCATAAATGCCTTTGTAATCCTTTGTATGAGCCTCTGTTTCTCCAAGTACTGCTACATCTAATCGATATATGTCATTACTAAATGTTTGTTCATAATGCTCTCTTAAATAGTTGTCTACAATCTCTACTAACGGACCTCTAGAACTGAAAAAATTTATTCTTCCAAACGATAACACTGGCCCATTTTTTTCAACTTTTATACCAGAGTAGTCTGATAACAAACTTCCAAATAAACTTTCATCTAA
>NZ_MUIX01000001.1:94319-191991 GCF_007115015.1 Wolbachia endosymbiont of Laodelphax striatellus | reverse complement strand
GTCTGGTAGAGACTTATGACCTTGAAAACCAGCGATTTGGTCTCTTAATCATAGTCCCCCCAAAAGAACCGTGCTTGCGGATTTCCCGCACACGGCTCCACAATACAGCGTTCACACTAGTGCTCCTGTGTACAAAGAAGCATATATCTTTGGCTTTGGTAGTGGATTTATTTTTAAATAGTATGTAAACTGTTCCCAATCCATACTTTTCTTGTGACTACGTCGGTTTATCCACTTAAATGCTAGCTTTGTTATCGGTCGATAGAATTGAATCAAACACCGATAATTTCCGCTAACTCCGAAGTAGCTATAGTGTCCTGTTACTTTGGCTTTAAGTTTCTGCCACCAATCTTTGAGACAGATACGACTTCGTACCATCTTCAACCACTCTTTGATTTCTTTAATCTTTCTGGCTAGGCTTATTTTTGAAGTTTTCTGCTTCATCATAAGTTTACCATTACGACTTTTTCCACAATAATGTGTAAATCCTAGAAAGTTGAAGCTAGCCGTCCTACGTTTCTCTCTTTCTGCTTGATACCATTCTTTCTTACCAAACTTTACTATTTTTGTTTTATTTTCAGCTATTTCCAACCCAAATTTACTTAGTCTTTGTTTCAGTAATTCTAGAAATTCTTTTGTGTCTTCTTCCCTCTCGCAGCCAACTACAAAATCGTCGCAAAACCTTATTAGCTGTATATATCCTCTGGCTTTTGGCTTAAATTTCTTTTCAAACCATAAGTCCAGCACATAGTGTAAGTATATATTAGCTAATACAGGACTTACTATACCACCTTGTGGTGTGCCTTGATCGGTTGCTTTATAACATCCAACTTCGACTATTCCTGCCTTTAGAAATCGTTTTATTAACCACAATAAATTTGGGTCAGCTATTCGTTCCCTTAGACAATTCATTAGCCATTTATGTTGAACATTATCAAAGAACTTCTTGATATCCACTTCTACAATATAGTTAATTGGTTTGTGCATAACTGCTTTATCTAGAGCGTTTATCGCCTGATGACAATTTCTTCCTGGTCGAAATCCATACGAGCTGTCCATAAAGTTTGCTTCATAAATATTTTCTAATATCTTCTTTAGCATTACCTGTACCAACTTATCTTCAGTTGATGGTATTCCGAGGCCGCGCTTCTCTTTGCTCCCGGCTTTGGGTATGTATACCCTTTTCACTGGTTGCGGTTGATATTGTTTTCTCTTCATACTATCCACTAGTGTTTTAAGTTTCTCTTCTAGATTTTCTCCATAAGCTTCCACTGTCACACGATCTATACCACAAGCCTTGTTGCGTTTTAGTTCCTTGTAACACTCTGCAAGATTCTCTTCATTAATCAAATGAACTAGCGATGTAAATTTTACTCGCTTATCTTGCTTAGCCCTTACTGCTATCTGGTTTAGTTTTCCTTGCATACTCCTCCAATCTCTGTTGTATTGGTATAGCAATCCCTATACCAGTCACTATATTGCTAACCGCTTCCCCTTGTATGTGGCTTTCCCACACTCCGAGTACTATCAGTTAGTCCGACTTCCTTTGCATCTTCCTCCAGTCCTCGCCTTTATTGACTTGTTCCAGAGTACCCTTACAGGAATACAAAGGATCTCCCAAGTTCACGTAAGGTCCCTCTCAACACATGACGCGGCCTTCGATCCCGACGGGGTGAGTAATACCTTGCCTTAGCGTTATTACCCATGCTGCCTTCCACCAAATGTAAAGTGTCGGCCCCCATGACGCGTGAATTACGGGACTCAATACCTTCACTTTCGTTGCACCCTATGTTGTCCATTCCATTAGCTTTACTACGCTCGTTACCTTACGCAGCATAATGGTTTGTTCCAGGCTGCTGGCTAAGCTTTACCCGTGTTGGATTTTCACCAACTGTTCCTTACGCACTTCTTGGCGCACACAATTTGTCACCCCCCTTGAAATTAAAACAAAAGGTGGTAAACAGAATGTTAATTGTACAAATGTTGAGGGGTTGTTTCGTATTTTGCAGTCTATTCCTTCCAAAAGAGTTGAACAATTTAAACGTTGGCTTGCAAAAGTCGGGTATGAAAGGCTACAAGAATATGAAAATCCTGAGCTTGCACTCAAACGAATCTATGCCGATTATGCTGCAAAAGGGTACCCTCAAGAATGGATACAAAAGAGAATAGAATCAACAGCTGTCAGAAATCAACTAACAAAAGAATGGGGTAATAGAAATATATCTGACCACAATAACAAGTATATTGAAGGTAGGGAATACGCAATATTGACAGACGTAATTTCTGAGGGAACATTTGGAGTAAAAACAAAGCATCATAAGGAAATAAAAGGCTTGAAGAAACAGCCTTTAAGAGATCATATGACGCCGATTGAGCTAATTTTCAATATGCTAGGAGAACAGGCTACCATTGATGAAATAAAAGATAAAGATGCGCAGGGTTATAATAAAAATTTAGAAGCGGCAAAGGAAGGAGGTAAGAACGCAGGCACAGCAAGAGAGGCATTTGAAAAAGCTAGAGGTGTGAAAGTCGTTTCTTCAGATAACTTTTTAAAGAGGATTAAAGATTAAAGTTCTCACTATGAGAAATCTCTGAATTTTATGATTTAAAACGTTTTAGAAGGTTATTATAGCGTTATCTCTGATTTAGATAGTTTGTTTTGTATGCTTTTACCAAAACACTCATGTAATTTCTGAGCTGCATTAAAATTATTTTAACTTTTTTTTAGAAAATCCCGGAAAAAGTAGTAAGAAATCCGGTATATATATAATAGAAGGGCTATAGTTTGTGGATGCGCTTCAAATACAAAAGCTTTAAGTGTCAATTCAAAACTCGGCAAACAAACATTGAGTATACTTGTATTTTTTTAGATGAGGTAAAAACTCCATTTTAAAGATGGATGTAAAATATAGCACTGCGTAAAAGAACGAGTGTAGCACCCTTTAAAACTTAATTAAATGGCATTCTTAGTAACCTTACTACTATAGAACAAATCTTCATGTAAGTCTAACACGATTTTTATCCTTTGCAAAAAAAATTGAACAGTTTTCGTAATTTTGGTGAATATATATAACAAGAAAACAACTTTCTGCAGTAGCACATAATTCTCGTTGTTGGCCTACAAAAACCTATGAATTTCTAGTGTATTTTGCAGAAACCAGACGATATTTTGGAGTAAGTGCTACTTGTAATTTTAATAATAGCAAATGTCAATTCTAACACTCGACCTCGGCAAACAAACGGGCTGGGCAATTCTTACAGATGGAATAATTGAAAGTGGAAGCAAAAGTTTTCATGGTAGCCGGTTTAGCGGAGGTGGTATGTGCTTCTTGAATTTTCGTAATTGGCTTAATTCTTTGAAGGACATTTCTGCAGTGTATTTTGAGGAAGTAAGAAGACACTTAGGAACTGATGCAGCGCATTGTTATGGCGGTTTTCTCGCAGTTCTGTCTGCTTGGTGTGAAGAGAACAATATTCCCTACCAAGGTGTTAATGTTAAAACTATAAAACGCTTTATAACAGGCAAAGGCAATGCAAGTAAGAGTGAAGTTATTGAAGCGATACGTGAAAAAAGTTTTTTACCTAGAGATGATAATGAGGCCGATGCTTTGGCATTAATGTTCTATATTAGTAAAGATTTTAACACATTAAAAATACAGTAAAAGTGGGTCCTTTCGGCCATAATGGCGGGTTTGGTGGGTTCGACCCCAGGCCTTCTTTAGCGTCAGAGATATTTTAAATATTAACTTTTTAACTATCAAGATATGAATTTAGCAATCCACTATTATCCTACTCAAGATCTCATCGAATATGAGCGTAATCCACGTAAAAATGACGATGTGGTCAACAGAATGTGCGCTTCTATTCGAGAATTCGGCTTTCGTATACCAATAGTTGCAAAAAGCGATGGAACTGTGGTTGATGGTCATTTAAGACTTAAAGCAGCAAGAAAACTTGGTATAGAAAGTATTCCTGTGGTTTTAAGTGATAATTTAAATGAACCACAAACTAAAGCTTTTCGGTTACTTGCCAATCAATCAGCTAACTGGGCAAAATGGGACGATGATCTTTTGAAGGTGGAAATTCAAGAATTAGAAGATTTGCAGTTTGATCTTAAAATGACTGGATTTGAGCTAGAAAAAGTTCAACATTTCCTTGATGACTTAGATGGTGAAAAAGAAGATTTTTCTGACTTGGTTGGTGATGAAAAAAGGGTAGAAATAACAAAACCAGGGGATTTATGGATTTTAGGTGATCATAGAATCTATTGTGGTGATAGCTCTGTAGTTGAATCATATAAAGCGCTGTTAGATGATAAAATGGCAGACATTACTGTTTGTGATCCTCCATATAACGTTGATTATGGTAGCAGTCAAGAAAGAGAGGATAAAAAGATACTAAACGATAATCAAGGTGAAAAGTATGAGCTTTTTCTCTATGATATTTGTACTCATATTTTAGCATATACGAAAGGTGCTATTTATATCTGTATATCATCATCAGAATTTTCGACGTTACAAAAAGTATTTGAAGAAGCAGGTGGTCGTTGGTCAACATTCATCATTTGGGCAAAGAATCACTTTACGCTAGGAAGGTCTGATTATCAAAGACAATACGAAGCAATGCTCTATGGATGGAAAAGCGGTAATAAACGTGAGTGGCATGGCGGTAGAAATCAAAGTGATCTGTGGTTTTATGACAAGCCAACGCACAATACACTACATCCAACGATGAAGCCAGTAGAGCTAATGGAAAGAGCAATAGTAAACAGCAGTAGACCAGGAGATATAGTACTTGATCCATTTAGCGGCTCTGGAAGTACACTAATTGCCTGTGAGAGGACAGGAAGAATCTGCAGAACAATAGAGCTAGATCCCAGGTTTGTAGATGTAACGATAAAGCGTTGGCAAGTGTATACAGGCAGGGAGGCAATTCTTTCTGGTGCTGGTAAAACTTTTCAAGAGATTCAAGAAGAAAAAAAGGAGCAAAAAAAGTGAAATTAATAACACAAACAGAATGGGCAAGAGAACAAGGATTTTCAAAGCAATATGTCTGTTATTTAGTAAAAAAAGGAATAGTTGAGTTGGAGGATGGTTTGATCAATAGAGAACAAGCAAATGAAGCGGTGGCAGCAATAAGAGATCCAAGTCAGCCACTTAGGAGGAAAAATCCAGAAAACGAAAATACAAATAACCTTTCTACAATGTTGCTAAAAACGCGAATAAAAAATGAGATGGAACGTGGTAAATTGCTTGAGGCAAAAGCTAAGGCTGAAATAGGAGAACTTGTAGCAGTAGAGGAAGTAAAGCGCGATGCATTTAACGTAGCAAGAGTTGTCCGTAATAATTTGCTTAATATTCCAAATAGAGTTTCAGCACTGCTTGCATCACTGAGTGACACTGAAAAAATTCATGGAACATTGACCGAGGAAATTACAAACTCACTTGAAGAGTTATCTAATATTAAATTTTAAATAATGGCTGATAACTTAAGTTTGGAGTTAATAAAGTGTCTCATTAATCAACCTGGATTAGATGTTAATGTCAGAGGATTAAATGGAAAGACACCACTACATTGTGCTATAGAATTTGATGAATTAAGCATGGTGGATTTGTTACTCACGAAGAAGAACATTAATCCTTTTGTGGAAGATAATGAAGGTAAAACATCTCTTGATTACGCCAAAGAAGAGAAAAAAGCAGAAATATTACAAGCGCTAATTAATAACAAGTACGGGTCAGAACAAGATAGCTTACTTCATTTAGCTGCAATGATAGGTGAAGTTAATGCAGTTAGATATTTGATAGGAAAAGGTATTGACGTTAATGTACGAAATGCTTTGCATCATACGCCATTACATCTAGCAGCAGGGATAGGACATGGAAATGTTGTCAAAATTTTAGTAAAAGAAGGAAATGCTGAAATAGATGTCTTTGATGCACGAAATCAGACACCAATGCACTATGCAGTTAATAACAAAAAGTTAGAGATAGTAAAGTTACTGCTAAAGCTTGGAGCAGATGTAAATAGCGCACGTATAGGGCAAAACTCAATGAAATTGTCGCCTGTGCATATAGCTGTAAGTAATACTAATTATGATGAAAGAGACTTATGTCTTGATATCCTCAAATCCTTAATAAAGGAGCCTAATGCTCAAGTCAATTTGCAAGACTACGAAAATAAAACACCACTACATTATGCTGAAAGACTCAAAACAATAGAAGTTTTACTAACGCGAGAAGATATAGATCCATTGGTAAAAGACGATAGCGGCAAGACACCATTTGATTACGCTAAACCTGAGATAAAGAAGGCTTTGGTGAGTAATAAATACGGTTCTGAAAAGAATAGTCTACTCCATTTAGCTGCACAAAGAGGAGAAATTGAGATTGTAGAATCTATTTTAAAGGAAGAAATCGATATTGATATTGTAAATAATAAAGGTCTATCACCGATTTACCTTGCTGCAGAAAAAGGACATTTACATGTAGTAAAATTACTACTGAAAAAAGGAGCAAATTATACACCTGTTTTGCACTTAGCAATCAAATCAAATAATTTGGAGTTACTTAAAGTTTTATTTACTGAAAAAAATGGGTCATTGCTCTGCAGAGATACCGTTATTAATTTTCCAACCCTTCATAATAAATATATAGCACAGAGAGAAATAGCAGATAAAAGGATGAAAAAACATAATAATATTATCTGCATCTGTATTACAGTTAGCGCAGTAGCAATGGCAGCATATATAGGTTTAACAGCAACAACAATAAGCAGTGCAATCATTTTTGCAACAACAACAGGGATATTTGCGCTTATTATAGCACTAATGATAAGTGAGATGAGCAAAAGATATATAGAAAAGGAATTTCAGAAAAAGATGTTTATGGAACTGGAGGAGTGTAGTTCTACTATTAATGATGTTGAGTTAGAATCAATTATGAGTAGATGCAGACAATGATATATGCTAGAGCTTTTTCTGAAGGTTTAAAACCAGATCCCCAGCTTAAAGTATCAGAGTGGGCAAATGAGTATCGAGTTTTAGCGCCAACTGCAGCATCAGAGCCAGGCAAATGGAGAACAGAGAGAACTCCTTATTTAAAAGAAATAATGGATTCACTATCTCCATCTTCGTCAGCGGAGAAAGTAGTATTCATGAAAGGAGCGCAGATTGGGGGAACAGAAGCTGGCAACAATTGGATTGGCTATATCATCGATCAAACACCAGGACCAATGCTAGTAGTACAGCCAACAGTCGAAATGGGAAAACGTTGGTCGAAGGGAAGATTTGCACCGTTGATAGAGAGTACACCATGTTTAAAGAGTAAAGTAAAAGACCCAAGATCAAGAGACTCAGGCAATACTGTACAAAGTAAGGAGTTTCCAGGTGGAATAGTAGTAATAACTGGAGCGAATAGCAGTGTAGGACTTAGATCCATGCCAGTAAAATATCTCTTTCTTGATGAAATAGATGCCTATCCAGGAGATTCAGGAGGAGAAGGTGATCCAGTACTGCTCAGTATTGCTCGAACTAATACATTTGCACGTCGAAAGATTTTTTTAGTATCAACACCAACGATTCATGGAATAAGCAGAATTGAGAAGGAGTTTGAAGCAACAGATAAGAGATATTTTTTTGTACCATGTCCGCATTGTAATTACTATCAAGTTCTAAAATGGTCACAAATAAAATGGGAAAATAACGACTCAAGAACAGCACATTATGTCTGCACTGAATGTAGCGGCAAAATAGAAAATCATCAAAAGACAGAGATGCTAGAACGTGGAGAATGGAGAGCTACAGAGGCAAAAGAAGGTGAGAAAAAAGGATTTCATCTTTCAAGTCTTTATAGTCCAGTTGGCTGGTATAGTTGGCAACAAGCAGTAGAGGACTTTCTCCATGCAAAGGAAAGTGAACAATTACTGAAAGTTTGGATAAATACCACGCTTGGAGAAACCTGGGTAGATAAAGGAGAAGTACCGGACTGGAAGCAATTATTTAACAGGAGAGAATTTTTTCAGATTGGCACAGTACCAAAAGGCGAAGTAGTTCTCACAGCAGGAGTAGATGTTCAAAAAGATCGCTTGGAAGTAGAAGTTGTAGCCTGGGGAAAAGGCAGAGAAAATTGGTCAATAGACTACCGAGTATTTGAAGGAGATACAGGAAGTGGAGAAGTATGGGGAAAGCTTTCGGAGCTTCTGAGTCATCATTTTATCGGTGAAAATGGGCTTGAATATATGATAAGTATGATGGCAGTAGATGCTGGATATGCAACGCAAGAAGTATACAATTGGATAAGAGGTCATCAAGGCTGTGGAAGAGTAATGGCAGTCAAAGGTGTAAATAAAGCTCTAGTACCACTTAGCAGTCCAAGCAGAGTAGATATAACAGTTGGTGGGCAAAAGCTGAAAAGAGGAATAAAGCTCTGGCCAGTAGGAGTATCAATATTAAAGTCAGAACTTTTTCAATTACTTAATGTTTTAAAAGAAGAAGAGAAAGTGCCAGCAGGGTATTGTCATTTTCCCGAGTATGCACCTGAGTATTTTAAGCAGCTAACGGCAGAGCAGTTAGTCAGCAAGGTAGTAAAGGGATACACCAAACAGGAGTGGCAAAAGGTAAGAGAAAGAAATGAAGTGCTAGATTGCCGAATTTATGCAAGAGCTGCATCTATTGCGCTTGGAATTGATAGGTGGCAAGAAAATAAATGGAATAGTTTAAGTGAAAAACCAGAAAGTAAAAAATCAAAGAAAATAGTGAAAAGTAAGTGGATCAGCAAGTAGTAAATGTATAACGAAGAGTATTTAGTTCAAATTGAAGAAGCGATAAAGAAGCTGCAAAACGGAGAGCGAGTGGTATCAATTGCATATGGTGACCATGTGGTGAGATATGCAGAAGTAGATATAAATGATTTACTAAGCTTAAGACAACGAATTAAAGTTGAGCTAAAGATTGCTGGAAAGAGGAAAATTGTTTTTGCTACTAATAAGGGAATTATATGAGAGAATATCAAAATTTTCTGAAACAATTAAAGTATGTAATAGTCAATAGTGGTGTATTAGAAAAAGAAGGTAAATGTAAGAAAATAGCTGATTTATCAAATAAAGTATATGCGAATGCAGTAGTAGACCTATCACATTGGAATGCAGATGTAAATTTTAAGCTAGTCAAAGAAGATGGAATATTGGGATAAGGCAACTCAAGGATTAAAATTTGTAGATCTAAAGTACGCAGAGAGAAGAAAAATTGCTGAAGAAGAAGGACTTCTGTATGGCGCATACCATTTTGGAGTAGGAGAAAACGTAAAAGACCAAGCTGAGCATTTTTTAGAGACAGTAAGCGATAGTTCTAAAGTTCTACTTGCTCTAGATATAGAAGAAAACAAAAATGGAGAAAACATAACACCAAAACAGGCGGAAGATTTTGTTACTAGAGTTCAAGAAAGAACTAATCGCTTACCATTAATTTGCGGAGGAGCTTATTTTCTAAAAGATTTTGCTACACCAATTTTAACTGAGTGTACACTATGGAAAATAAGATGGTCTAAACTACCAAAAGGATGGAATAAGTGGGTTTTGTGGCAATATACTAATGGTCAAATGGGACCTGAACCGCATTCAGTAAGAGGAAGAGGACCATGTGATAGAAGTAAATTTAATGGAACGTTAGAAGAATTAAGAAATTTTTGGTTATCAGGATGTTAAAGACCTTAAAACAACTATTTAGTAAGCAAAAAATCAAAAGTTCTGCATGGGATGCAGCAGGCTCAGGAAGAAGGGTAATGTATTGGCAAGGAGAAGCGGGAAGCATAAATAATTTGCTGTCTCAAAACCTTGAAACTTTACGTAGCCGCTCTCGTGATATGGTAAGAAAAAATCCATATGCAGCAAATATTATTGATACAATAGTAAGTAACTCTATTGGAACAGGAATAAAACCGCAATCAAAAGCAAGAGATGGAGAATTTCGAAAGAAGGTGCAAGAATTATGGCTAAAATGGACAGATGAAGCAGATAGCTGTGGAATAAGTGATTTTTATGGATTACAAGCTCTAGTATGCAGAAGTATGATAGAGGGAGGAGAATGTTTTGTACGTCTGCGGATCCGAAAACCTGAAGATGGTCTGTGTGTACCTCTGCAATTACAAGTACTTGAATCTGAACATTTAGATAATAAAACAAATCAAACTTTAGCAAATGGTAACATAATCCGTAATGGCATTGAGTTTAACAGGCTTGGGCAAAGAGAAGCATATTACTTATTTAGAGAACATCCAGGAGAAGGCTCATTTGGCGAATCAGTTAGAGTACCAGCAAACGATGTTTTACATATCTATAAACCACTGAGACCTGGGCAAATTAGAGGAGAGCCATGGCTTTCGAGTATACTGCTAAAGCTCTATGAACTTGATCAATATGATGATGCAGAGCTAGTCAGAAAGAAAACGGCAGCAATGTTTGCTGGGTTTATTACACGACTTGACCCTGAAGCAAATATAATGGGTGAAGGTGAAGCAAATGAACATGGGGTAGCTTTATCAGGACTTGAACCTGGAACTATGCAGCTACTTGACCCAGGAGAGGACATAAAATTTTCAGAACCATCGGACGTTGGGGGAAGTTATGAAGCATTTATGAGACAGCAACTGAGGGCAATAGCGATTGGTACAGGANCTCCTAAGAAACTCCATTAATCAACTCTTCTTGTTGAACTAGTGTGTAGCCAAACTCCTGCGCTTTCTTGATCAAATTTTTCACAATTTTCTCTTTGTAGCGTGTTTCATAATAACTCATTCCTTTTTCCACATACTCTTGTCCATACTTCAACATTTGGTAAAAAATACATGCTAATTTTCTTGCTGTGGCAGTAATTGCTTTTATTGCTCCTAGCCGTCTTTTTAATCTCCTACAATATGCACCTAATGCACTTGTGCTATTTCCCACAGCATAAGCAGCCATTCGCAGGGCATTTGTAGCGCGATTAATGACTTTACGAGTTTTTGTCCCAAATACTTTTTCTCCTGTGATCTTGTTAGCAGGGCTAAGTACTAACCATGAAGTAAAGTGCTTTTCTGATTGCCACTTATTATGGTTAATGCCAACTTCTGAAATAATAGTTTGTACAGTTAGTATATCAAATCCAGGAATTTTAGTAAAATCTATTCCGGTTATCCTATACAATTTCTCACGCAAGGTGAAGTTTGGTCTGCCTCTTCTAGACTTGTTTTTTTCCTTACCTAACTCTCTACTCTCATCGGACTTTGTTTCAAATGTTTTATAGTAATTTTCTATGCTTTTATCACATTCAGTTATTTGCTCTTGAAAAAAAGTATATGCTGTATATTCTTGTTTCAGTACAAATAAATGTTCTTCTCTATAATCGCCTGTTAATGCTTTTGCTATAGTAGCTTTGTCGTTCTTCATATTCACACTTCTGAATTCAGCTAGCTTCTCGGGATTCTTTTCACCTTCTACTATTGCTTTAATAATTTGCATTCCTGTGACGCCAGTGATATCGCTTATTACTTTATGTAAATGAATATTCATTTGTACCAACGCCTTTTGCATACGATTAATATGTGTAGCAGCATTTTCAATTAAGTTTTTACGTTGCCGCACATAACTACGCAATACACACATTTGATTATCTGGCCTAAATGATCCTTCGATTAACCCATAACTGTGTAGTTGTTGAAGCCATTGGCAGTCCTGGACATCTGACTTTCTTCCAGGTACATTTTTTACATGTCTTGCATTTGCAAGTTTTACTTCAAGTCCATATGATTCAAGTACTTGAAACAAAGGAATCCAGTACACTCCGGTTGACTCCATGGCTACTGTAGTAACTTCACACTTTTTTAGCCATTTTGCTATGTTATGAAGGTCCTCTGTAAAGCAGCTAAATTTTTGTATATGCTGTTCATCACTTCCTTCTGGTACACACACATAATGTATAGCCGAACCAACATCTATTCCTGCTGCGTTAGGGTTCATTATTTCTAATTTACTTTTTGTTTTTTTCATGGTAACTCCTTCATATAATTTATAGCAGGGAAACGCTTCAGCTTGGGACGGTTGATATAATACAATCTCCTAACCGAGGTAGTCTAAGGACTCCATCAATGATTTGACCGTTCCTCCAAAACCATGCTAAACGACGGGCACTTATGGCACCAGTGAAGATTCCGGTTATAACTGCATGAGGCGCTTCCTTCACAACTATACTTAAAACTACTAGAAACTTAAATTGATGAGTTTCTTCCTGGTTTGACAGATTCATTTTGTTCGATGCTATACGGTAAGTGTTATCTTTTTTACTCTGAATTTTATTAAGATTTAAATACACACCATTTTCATTCTTTTTTTGTTACTTCTTCTATAAGTACATTTTTGATCTCACTCAAGCCATTATCATTACCAACGATTTTATATTCATTTTTACCGCACTTTACATATACAAGTAGTTTAATCAATGAACTAGATTGAGCACTGAGACGATTGAGATTTGTATACTCTCCTTCTGCTAAAGGTTTATTTAATGAAAGAAAGAATTGGTTATCCTTAAATTTAATCTCACCTACTGCTTTAGGTTCATCATTTAATCTTTCTGGAAAATTTTCTGCTGGCTCGACGTTTATATCTGTTTTAGATACAGATTCTTCAGTCTCATTTTGCATAGGGGTGCTAACAGTTGGACTTTTATTTACATTCTCATCTGAAGGTCTCTTTGGTGATATATTTTTTTGAGCAGCATTTGCTTTACTGCTAAATAACCAATTCCAACCTGATGAAATTTTTCTTGCAATCCATGAAATTCCTGTACGATCAGCAATCGACTGAAAAAAGTTTTTTATACTTTTCCACATACTTTACTCCTTAAATTAATAATTTAATTATTATATATAAAATTTAATTTGTCAATTTTCCCTGTGGAGAAAACTTATAAAGAAAAAAAGAGCACCAAAGGAGGTGCTCTTTTGTGAAGAAAAGATACTCTTTAGAAAGTTGGTATAATAAGTTTTGACTTCATAAGTTGTTCTTTAGATGGATTATTTATGAACTTACTAGGTTCTTCTGAGCTTAGTACCTTGCTATCACTTGCAGGCACTTTAGATGTAGAACTTGCAAATTCAGGTTTCTTAGTTAGAGTTACAATATTCCTACCATTTAAACCCAATATCCTTTTCATGCCGTCTAACTCGTTAGACGAAGCTTTTTTTTCCTGTACCGAGGTTACTAAAAAGGTACAAAAATTATGTTGAGAATCAATGCAATTTTCATAAGTGATTTTTGGTCCAGTGAATCCAATATTTCTATAATCCATAGATTCTGCTATATCCTTGGTCCTTATATGGATTACTAACCGCTCACTCTTATCTTCTTCAATAGCACAAGAAAAATTGGCTTCACCATTTATTAGTTTCATTACCACATCTTTTCTCGTCAGAATCTTTTTATCCGATTGACCAGACCACAAGTTCTTAATGCTGTCCCAGCCTGATAAAATTTTTCCTGCAATCGACTGAAAAAAGTTTTTTATTTTTTCTAACATATTTTACTCCTTAAATTAATAATAATTTAATTATTACATAAAAAGTATAATATGTCAACTATTTCATAAAAATTTTAGTACTTGCTCGCAATTTTCAACAATTTAATAGCACTGGTGTTGACAACCTCCCCACCGACACGCTTAGTGACAAAAAATCTAACATAAGGTTTGTTTGTATAAGGGTCTCTAAGTATTCTCATTCCTCTGTTATCTACGATCTTATAAGCTTGTTTGAAATCTGCTACTGCAATCATTGTAGGTGGCATATCAGCAGATTGATATACCGGTATTCCCATTAAAGTATCTGGTGTTTCAAGGTGTGCCGTAGAGACACAAAGAATGCTTAAAAATGAGCAAACTAAGTGCAAAGCTGCACAATAGATGAGGGTGGGCCCCTCGAAGTCGGTTTGCAAGAATAGGCTTCAAACAGCCATAAGCTGCTGTGGTAAAGAGCTATGGTAGTGAGCGTTATGGAAAAGGTGCAATTATGCATCATGTGTAAAATAGAGAGGCGAATGAAAATGAACCACTGATGAAGTGTCGAAATTCCAAAGACGACGTCAAAACCATGGGCTCTTGAATCTCTTGGGATAAACCTATCAGGAACTTGTTTACTGGATAGGTGGCGTCCGGCATAGAGGTGGCGTGAATCTATTTTAGGCTATTGTGTGGAACTGCGGGAACCTGTCGTTTCGATGATAAGGGAGAAATTCGAGGAGCTAAACTCTAAGGATGAGAGTACCGATGCGGAAAACAGGGGCGGATCGGCTCGTAGTAGTGAAGAAGTTTCTGTAATGGAAATGGAGCGAAGGGGCTGAGTTATTTAGTTTTAATTATTTATCAACCGAAAGGGAGGAGTTAATGAATAAAACAAAGTCTTTTGATATACCGAAGCAACTTATTTGGAGAGCTTATAAACAAGTATCGAAAAATAAAGGTGCTGCAGGTGTAGATGAGGTTTCGATAACAAAGTTTGAGGAAAATCTAAAAGATAATCTGTACAAACTATGGAATCGGATGTCATCCGGAAGTTATTTTCCAGAGCCAGTAAAAGCTGTGGCAATACCGAAGGATACGGGAGGAGGACAAAGAATTTTAGGTGTTCCTTCAGTATTCGACAGGATAGGGCAAACGGCAGCTTCTATGTATCTTGAGCCGCTAGTAGAGCCAAAATTCCACGAGGATTCATATGGTTATAGACCGAATAAATCTGCACTGGATGCGGTAGATACAGCACGCAAGAGATGCTGGAGGTACGATTGGACGATAGATCTTGATATAACCGGATTTTTCGACAATCTGGATCACGAATTAGTTTTACAAGCTATCAAGAAACATACAAACTGCAAATGGGTCATACTGTATGTTGAGAGGTGGATGAAAGCCCCTATTCAACAAGCAGATGGCACTAGGGAAGTGAGGAATAAGGGAGTTCCGCAAGGAGGTTCTGTAAGCCCAATCATTTCTAACATATTTATGCATCATGCGTTTGATATGTGGATGAGGCAAAACTACCCCACAATACCATTTGAAAGGTATGTTGATGATGCAATACTGCACTGCAAAACTAAGAGACAGGCAGACTTTATGAGAGTAAAGATTGAAGAAAGATTGGCTGAGTATAAGCTAAAGTTGCATCCTGAAAAGACACGGATAGTGTACTGTAAGAATAGCAACAGGAAGAATACATTTCCTATACAAAGCTTTGATTTTCTAGGATATACCTTTAGACCTAGAGGAGCAAAGAGCAAAATAGGGGAATATTTTGTTGGATTTCTACCTGCAATTAGCAATAAGGCCAAGAAAAAGATCACTCAAACCATAAGGTCATGGAAAATACATAGATTTACAGGAAAGAAGTTGGAGGAAATATCAAAGGAAGTAAATCCAATAGTCAGAGGCTGGTGTCAGTATTATGGCAGGTTTTACCAAACGGAGATGTATAAACTTCTTAATAATGTAGAGCGGCATCTAGAAAAGTGGGTAAGTAAGAAATATCTGATTGGAAAAAGACTAGCAAGGAAACTTCTAGGAAAAATGAGAACAGAAAATCCGAATACTTTTTACCACTGGAGGTTGGTATGGTAATCAAAGTACTGAATAATGGGAGCTGTGTGAATCGAGAGGTTCATGCACAGTTCTGTGAGGGGCTGGTGGGGAAGTTCCACTGGTCTACTCGACTAATAGATAAATATCCAGCTTATATAGATTGGGAAAGTTTTATAAAAATTCAGACAATGCTAAAAGATAATTATCCAGAATATATGCATGGAAAAACACGCGGAATACCTAGAAAAGGAGCCTTGTTATTGCATGGAATAATCTATTGTGGAGAATGTGGATACAAAATGATAGTGAAGTACAAAAAAGGAAACCAATATATATGTAATCACTCGTACAAACATGGTCTTGAACCTATATGTCAAAGTTTACCTGCTGATGCTATTGACAATGAAGTAGTTCCTAAATTTTTTGAAGCACTTAGTCAAATTGAGTTGGATGCTTATACCAAAGCTATTGATTCACAGTTACAATCTGAACAAGCAATTAATAAAGTACGTTTGCAACAATTAGAACGCTTAAGATATCAAGCTAAGCTGGCAGAACGACAATTTAATCAAGTTGATCCTGATAATCGTCTTGTGGCTGCAGAACTTGAAAAGCGTTGGGAACAAGCATTGAGTGACCTGAAGGATGCGGAGGTTATATTTGAACGTCAACATCCAAAAAAACCTACTCCTCAATTATCTGAGGAACTGAAAGAGGTATTTCTAGATATAGGTAGGAAATTACCTGAAATTTGGTATAAACCAGTTCTGTCACATCAACAACAAAAATCTTTTCTCCGTTGCATAATTGACAAGGTAGTAGCGCACCGAATTAAACGTGATTGCTTACAAATACGTATTGTATGGCATGGTGGAGAAACTACCACTTTTCAGATTCCTATTTCAGTGAATTCTTTTCGTGAATTAACCAACGCAACAGAAATGGAACAACTTATAGTAAAGCTAAGCAAAGATGACAAAACAGATATAGAAATTGCTCAGTACCTGGAAAAACAAGGATATCGCTCTCCCAAGAAGAACACTGTTTTAAAAAGTACAGTAGAAAGGATTCGATTAAAAAATAATATTTCTCAAAAAAAGTATCATCCACTTCCCATCGAAGTACCTGGCTACCTTACTATTTCGCAAGTTGCAAAAATCCTTAAAGTTTCTAGGCATTGGCTTTATGATAGAATTAATAACGGTAAAATTAAAATACAAAAAGATACTAGTAAAGCTAATTGCAAATATTTATTTGAGGATAAATCAGAAACTATTAGAATGTTAATAGATTTTAAAAATGGTAAACTCAACATCATAAATTTTTTATAGGAGCATCAATATGAACGATCAGTAAAAGTCGCTATAGCATAACATGCTGGCAGAGTAATTACAAGTTGGTGAGGCACAGAACGACTCTACCGGTATGCGCTTTCTTAGCATGTAAAGGTTAGTATATCAAAAAGAAATATGCAAGAGAATATTAAGCGATTATTGGAGGATTGTTTTAAGCATCTAGGAGTGGAAGCCATATATTGTAATCGAAATAAGGAGGGTATTCGTAGAATAAAAGTGCTAATAAAACGTCCTGAGACTACGTACTCTCTAGGTGCAGATGGAGCATTAACTCAGCAAATTGCTGTAGAAATACGTGATCAGGACGTTACTTCCTTTAGCATAGGTGATTATATCAAGATTGAAAAAAGGTTCTACAAGATTTTTGAACCACCGTTGAAAGATTCTTCAGGTAAAATATTAAAAATTGAGGCAATAGAAAGTGTTTGATATAAAAACTAGTAACAATATTAATGAAATAATCTCCAATGTTGAAAGAAAAGAGCAGAAAATAAAACTGGCAGCTATAAAAGCGTTAAACAAAACGGCACTATGGCTAAAATTGAAGACAGCAAAAGAAATTAGTGAGGAAAAGAAGATAAAATTAAGTTTGATAAGAAAGAGATTAAGAATTTTTAAAGCAAAAACAAGCAGATTAGAAGTGTTAATTAGAGCAAATCTCTACGACATTAGAGCATCGACAATTGGTAAAATACAAAAAACAAGAAGAGGATCGAAAGTAGGAAAGCATGAGTTTATAGGAGGATTTGCAGCAGTTATGCCAAAAGGAAATAGCGGTATTTTTAAGCGTGAAGGAAGAACAGCCCTGCCAATAAAGGAAATTAAGTTGCCACTAGAACCTGAGGCTTCAAGGATAATAGGAAATCTTGTTAATTATGAGGTTGAGGAAGTATTTACAAAATTTTTTGAACGTCAATTGAGCTATAAAGGATGAATTTGAAAGATTTACATCAAGCAATTTGCAGCACACTGAAGGAAGAAATACCGGCTATACAGACATGTGAAATTTATCCAGCAATAAGAAAAGAATTAGTAGCGCCAGCGGTGTTTGTAGAACTAGTAAGTTTAGAACCAGGTAAAGATGCAGGTACTGAAGAATTAGCATTGAAAGCCAGGTTTGAAGCACGAATTGTAGTTGATAGCACAATAGAAAATGCACCTATTATTGTCAGATCATTAGCAGCAGAAGTAGCAAGGGTAGTAAATAAAAATACTTGGAACGTGGAAAATGTTTCACCAGGAGAATTTATCTCTTCAGAAATTGACGGATTTAGGCCAGAGCTCGATGCATATTTAGTATGGATGGTGGATTGGGTGCACGAGTTGCATGCGGGTAAATCAGTATGGTCAACTGGCATAATGCCACATGTTATTGAGATAGGTGAAGTTTATGTTAGACCATAGTTTTGCAATTTCAGAGCTGAATAGGAAGCTAGCAAACGTTAGTAAGAGTTAAAATAGGAGAATTTTTAACAGATTATTTACCATGGATAACGAGCAAAGCAGGAAAAGATAGAGATTGGTCTCCTCCAGATATTGATGAGCAAGTAGTTATACTTTCCCCGCTGGGAGAATTATCTTTAGGAGTAGTACTTCCTGGAATATATCAACAAAAGTACTCTGCACCAGAAAATAAAAAAGAGGTGAGTAGCTTAACATTTCAAGATGGAACAAAGTTGTCATACGATAAAGATAAACATCATTTAGAGATTGAAGTAGTAGATAAAATAACACTGAAAGCTGGGGAATCGAGTATAGAAATGACAAAAAGTGGAATAAAACTGAAAGGAAGTAGAATAGATTTAAATTGACATGAGAAGAGCTATAGTTTGTACAGGTGATAATTGTAATGGAGTACCTATTCATGTTTGCGTAAGCGGGAGTAAAGATGTGCGTATTAATGGTAGATCTGTCTGTCGTAGAAGTGATACATTAACTATGGGAGAGACACTAACACAAGGATCAAACAGCGTATTTGTAAATGGTATTGGTGTAGCGAGAACAGGTGATGTGGCGTCCTGTAGTTTTCAAGTAGTAAGTAAAAATCAAAGTGTGTTTTCAAAATAAAAAAAATTAAAGTAGTCGAAAAATGAGAGGAATGGATGCTAAAACAGGGAAAGAATTAGAAGGAATAGAACATCTGAAACAATCAATAATTGATATATTAACCACTCCTATTAACAGTAGAATCATGAGAAGGGATTATGGGTCTAGGCTATTTGAATTAGTGGATAAACCAATCAGTAGAGATTTAACTTTGGAAATCTATGCAGCAACAGCAGAAGCACTGGGGAAATTTGAGAAGAGATTTAAGTTAGAAAAAGTAAAGATTGCTGAAGCTAAAGAAGGAAAAATGACTCTTGTACTTGAAGGTATGTATCTTTCAGAAGGCAAATTCATAGGTATTAGTGGAATAGTTGTTTAGAAATGCAGACATCTAATATTATTGAAAAACTAAGCTATGAGGAAATATTTTCAAGAATGAAGGAAGAGTTAGTCCGTAGAGATGAAACCTTTTCAGCGTTAGTAGAATCCGATCCAGCGATAAAGATTCTGGAGGTAGCAGCCTGGCGAGAACTTTTGCTCAGACAAAGGATGAACGAAGCAGTAAAGAGTAATTTACTGAAATTTGCAAGGGGAGAAGATCTTGATAATTTGGCTGAATTTTATGGAGTAGAGAGAGAAAAAGAAGAAGAGGATGAAAGATTTAGAAAGAGGGTAAAAGCAAAAATAGCAGGTTGGTCAACAGGAGGAAGTAAGGAATATTATAAATATCATGCACTGTCAGCAGATAGTAGAGTAAAAGATGCACTAGTAGAATCACCTATACCAGGAAAAGTACAAATTTCAATCTTATCAACACAATTATCCACAACTGGCATGGTGTCAGAAGAGCTACTAGAAATTGTAAAAAAGCAGGTTACTAGAGATGATATAAGGGTTTTAACAGATACGATAACAGTAATTGGTTGCAATATTACGGAAATAGATATTCACAGCAGAATGAGCATAAGTCCTGTAATATCGAAGGAGGAAATCAAGAAGCAGTTTATTGAGAAGTTTGAAGCAAATAGAAGGCTGGGATGGAATGTTACAAGATCATGGATAATAGCCAATTTATTTGTAGATGGTGTAGAAAACGTAGAATTAATCGAGCCAAAAGAGGATGTTGTAGTATTGGGGAATGAGTGTGCAGTGCTTGGCCATGTCAAGTTAGATAGGATTTAAAACGTATTTTTTTGTTTTGTGCCAGTGAGGGGATTGCGTGCAATAAGTGGTTTACTGGATCCAATGTTAGGAAGAAGAAAGTATTGATTTTCTTCCAGAAGTTGTAACTTGTTTTTTAAAGTATGGATAATATGGTCAAATTAACCCTCTGACATTAACATCTATTATGGAAAGTGTTTTCGATATTAAGAACATCTTTATTTTTCTGCAACGATCTCTTGGTTACTCATAAGCTACCTAAATAAAGGAAATTAAAGCAACTTGAAAGAAAAGACAAATGAAAAATTTATTACCGCCAAACGCAACAAAGCAAGAGCAAGCACTGGTTGATGCAATAGATTATAAGGTTGATCCAAGCTGTATCAAAGGATTTAAGTTTAATCTTAAAGAAGAAACATTGCCTTGGATAATAGAAGAATATGGTTTAGAAGAGATACTACGTTGGGTAAAAGATAGAAGAAAAGCCGTAATAGAAGGAGTAAAATTTCAAAGACTGAGAGGAACACCAGCATCACTCAAAATAGCACTAAAATGGGCAAATATAGAAGATATTAAAATTATCGAAGAACCACCTGGTAAACATTTTTTCGAGTTGCAAATAGGAATAAGAGATGTTCCAAATAACTTTTTTGTAGATGCAGTAGTAGAACTTGCAAAACTATCACTACCAGCAAGATCAAGGCTAATGAGGATTTTTAACGATTATTACAACGTTGATAGGTTTATATTAGATGAAAGTTTATTTGGAAGTTTGTTATCAGACTACTCTGGTATAAAAGTTGAAAAAAATGGGCCAGTGTTATCGTTTGGAAGAATAAATTTTTTCAGTTCTAGAGGTCCGTTAGTAGAGATTGTAGACAACTATTTAAGAGAGCATTATGAACAAACATTTAGTAATGACATATATCGATTAGATGTAGCAGTACTTGGAGAAACAGAGGCTCATACAAAGGATTACAAAGGCATTTATGAAAGAAGTCATCATTGGTACAACTTAAAAGCACTATATCCTCTATCACAGAGCTTATTACCAGAAATAAAGTTTGCCAAAGCACAGATTGTACTGTCAGATAGCTGGAAATTAGGAGAAATAAATGGGTGCTTTCCAGTAAGTAGCGTAGAAGAAAAAGGAAATAAATTTGTATTGGGAAACGATAAACTTTCAGGGCAACGTTGGAATTTAAAACACAAGCCAATTTTAGAAAGGTTTAGCGTTACTCACCACTACAAAATAGAAAACTATACAGATCAGAAGATTACAAAATATGGTTTGGCAGAACACAACGTTTACTATAAAAATGATTTAGATTCAGAGCAAAAAGACTCAATACACGAATTAGAAAATTACATTTTAGTATTTTACCCGGGAGTACTGAAATGGCACGAACATCGACATTTGCACAGAAGTTGGAAAAGTAGTCAAGCAATATGTGTAATAAGTTAAATACTTATATTTAGATCCTCATATATTATATTAATAATAGGTAAAAGTGTATGAAATAAAAAGAAAAGGACTTGCTTTCTCATGCTAAAACGGACATGACTTGAATAGCAGCAGGTAAATATAAGAAATTTGTCTGGCGCTAGAAAAGCTAATTTTGTGAGGTATGAAATGAGTTTTAGCAAGAGTAAGTTTTTTAAAGAAGTATCAAGTAACGGATTTAAAGACATTAATAAAAGAAATGAAGAAGGAGAGACGATCTTGCATCAAGCATCTGATTACAAAACAGTGAGATTATTAATAAAAAAAGGGGCAGAGGTAAATGCAAGAGATAAAAATGGTTATACACCTCTACACTGTGCAGTATTTGCGAAAAGCTTAGAAAATGTAAAAGTGCTGCTAAGGTCGGGAGCAGAAGTAAATGCCACTCAATATGTCACTGGATGTACGCCACTCCACTCTGCGTGCAAAATGGGAGGAGCAGGAGTTGAAATAATAAAAGAGCTAGTAAAAGCAGGAGCTGAGGTTAATCAACTTAATAAATATGGTGCAACACCAATGTATTACATTTGGGAAAGTGAAAAGTATTCTCTGTGTGATAGTAAAGAAAGTGAAAAGGCAAGTAAATTTTTGAGAGAACAAGGAGGAGTAACAAAAAGTAGAGAACTGACATGCTATGGAATAGAGAGGCTAGTGGGAGAAATAGCAGACATGTTGAATGGGAGTTATTTACCAGAGCTAAAAATAATAGAGATAGGAGAAATAAGGAAGAAAGATAAGTCACTAATAAAGGAAGAATGTAAAAATTTAGCAAGCGAGATAATGAGCCAAGTAAACGAAATGATAGATGAGGTGGTGAGAAGGAAAGCTTAAAAAAAAGGTCAAAGAAAAGGTGAGGTAAATTATGTTAAAGTTTGGCAAATTTAATAAGTCAGCAAAAGAATTATTAGAGAACTCATATGAAAATATTTATGAAAGAGACAAGAAGGAAAGAACAGCTCTGCATTATGCAGTAGACGCAAAAACAGTGAAGTTGTTAGTTGAAAAAGGAGTGAATGTGAATGCAGCAGATGTGAAAGGATACACAGCACTGCACCTAGCGGTAACGGAGAAACGTCTAGAAATCGTGAGGGAATTGATAAAATCAGGAGGGAATGTAAATGCGGAAGAATATGGAAATAAATGCACACCGCTGCACCTTGCATGCATGATAGGCGAAAAAGAGATAGTGAAAGAATTAGTGAAGGCTGGAGGAGAAATAGAACAAGCGGATAAATTTGGAATGACAGCAATGGATTATGCGAAAAACAGTAAGGAGATCACTGAAATATTGAAGAAAGAAATAGACAGAATTGAAAAGCTATTTATGAAGGGCTAAAAATATGGAGAAAGAAATAGAAAAGAAAGTAATGAATTTAGAGAAAAAACCTTTGGGTGAAATGAGAAAAATATGGAAGAAGGTATATGGGGAAGAGGCGCCTAGATACTCAAAGAAATATCTGATACCAAGATTAGCTTATAGAATGCAGGAAAAAGCATATGGAGAAATGTCAAGAAAAGGAGCAAAAAGACTAGAGTATCTGGCAGATCGGCTAGAGAAGGGAAAAAGAATAAGTAGTGACAAATTACCAGTAGCAGGAACAGAGTTGATACTAGAGAGAGGAGAAGAGACGCATGCGGTAATGGTGACAGATAAGGGTTTAATCTACAGAGAAGAATTTTTTACGTCATTATCAGCAGTAGCCGGAAAAATAATGGGAATGAGCTACAACGGACCTTTATTATTTGGGATGCGTGATAAAAATGAAAATTGAAGAGAATAAAATGCTAAAAGAAGTAAGGTGTGCAATATATACAAGAAAATCAAATGAGGATGGACTAGAACAAAAGTTTAATAGTCTTGATGCGCAACGAATAGCATGTGAAAAGTACATAAAGAGCAGAGAGGGTTGGGTAATATTGGCAAAAAGGTACGATGATGGAGGTTTCTCAGGAAAAAACTTAGAAAGACCAGCGATAAAGGAATTATTTGAAGATGTAAAGGCAGGAGAAGTAGATTGTGTAGTAGTATATACATTAGACAGGCTCTCAAGGGAAACAAAAGATAGCATCGAAGTTACATCATTTTTTAGAAGACATAGAGTAAATTTTGTAGCAGTAACGCAGATATTTGATAATAATACGCCAATGGGAAAGTTCGTACAAACGGTGTTATCAGGAGCAGCACAGCTAGAAAGAGAGATGATAGTAGAGAGGGTAAAAAATAAAATAGCAACATCAAAAGAGCAAGGGTTGTGGATGGGTGGAACTTTGCCACTGGGGTATGATGTAAAAGATAAAGAATTAATAATAAATGAGAAAGAAGCAAAGTTGGTAAAACATATATTTGAGAGGTATATAGAGCTGAAGTCAATGGCAGAGTTGGCAAGAGAGTTAAACAGAGAAGGGTACCGAATAAGATCTGATATCTTTAAAAAGGCCACGGTGAGGAGAATAATAACAAATCCAATATATATGGGAAAAATACGGCATTATGAGAAACAGTATAAAGGAAAGCATGAAGCAATAATAGAAGAAGAAAACTGGCAAAAAGCGCAAGAATTAATAAAGAATCAGCCATATCAAGGGAAAAAATATGAAGAGGCACTACTAAAGGGGATAATCAAGTGCAAGAGCTGTGACGTAAATATGATACTAACGTATGCAAAAAAAGAAAATAAAAGGTACCGATATTACGTGTGCAATAACCATTTAAGAGGAAAAAGCTGTGCGTCAAAGAGTCGGAATATAGTAGCAGGAGAAGTAGAAAAAGAAGTAATGAAGAGAGCAGAGCACCTATACAAAAATTGGCAAGAAAAAGCGGAAGAATGGGAAGAGTTAAGCTTCGGAAAACAGAAGGAAGTAGTAAAGAACTTAATAAATGGAGTAATGGTAAGAGACGATGGAATAGTAGTAAGTTCTGAATCAGGAGAGATATTTATACCAATAAAGAAGAAAGGAAAAAAATGCACAGTAGTAGAGCCAGAAGGCAAAACAAACAATGCATTACTGAAAGCAGTGGTAAGAGCCCATCTGTGGAGACGGCAACTAGAAGAGGGAAAATATGCAAGTGTAGGAGAGCTGAGTGCCAAAATTAATATAGGTACAAGACGTATACAGCAAATTTTGAGGTTGAACTATTTAGCACCAAAGATTAAAGAAGACATAGTAAATGGGAGACAGCCAAGAGATTTAAAATTGTTTGATTTGAAAGAAATACCGATGCTTTGGAGTGAGCAAAGGGAGAAATTTTACGGCTCAGCGTCGTAACGTTTATAAAAACAACAATATGAAAAAACATCGAAAAAAGTATGTGACAGAAAATTAAAAAAGGTTATTGCAAAAGGAGCTACTACAAAGGGCCACACAAAAAGATGTTGAAATTGATATAGAAGAGCAAATAAATGTTACAAAATCAATTATGTGAAAATATCAATATAAATGATGAAGATTTTAGCATATTAGATGCAACAGTGATAGAAAATGATCCAATTTTAGCTGCATATTTTAATAGTAGATCTGGAGTGTAAAAGGCAGTTCAGCCAATTGTATGTTCCATATCCTCATTTTGTAGCCAGCTTAAAACAATATAAAAGAGTATTCTTAAAAGATCATAGACATTGGTACAATTTCCTTAATCTATAAATTATAGTAGTTTATATTTAAATAATAATCTTTAACTTTTATGATCTACCTAGCCCTAGAATCAGAAGTTCTTCTTAACTCTTCACGTCCTGCCCATTTGTTCTTAGACTCGCTTATTACTTCAGGATGCATTAATTTTCCAGACCTTTCAAAATATCCCCGTTCAATAGCATAGTAGACATAATCATTACCAAGTGCACAATCCTCGCCTAATTCTTCTTCATGACCTTTGAATTTTTCCAATACTTCCTCTTTATTACTCACTTCTACTATAATTTTGCTTTTATCTTGTACGTCAGGATACAGTTTAATGTCTATCTTTCCTAAACTAGTATAGAAAGTTAGTACTATATTGCCCGTAAGGTTAGTATAATTTCTTATCCCATCTTCCGTTACAATTTCTACCTCACTTTCACCTATTGCTATTACATCTCTTCTAGATTCTATACTTCCATGAGTTAAATTTGCTTCATTTATGATTTTCGCAACCTCAACTACACTATTTTCTGAATATTCCAAATAGAGAATAGAGTTATCCACTTTTACATTTTTCACCTTGCCAGTAGTTGCACTTTTAACAATTTCCATAAATTTCAAACTACGCTTTGCATAACTTTCATAGGCTTTTACCATATTAGCTTTGTGGCTTTTAAACTCTTCTAGTTCATCAATGACAAGAATGCTGCTTATAGTATGTAGTACTACTCCTTTTGATACTAAGTTACATACTATACGACTAGCAACCTCTACATCACTTGCAATTCTAGAGTTCTTTTTTAATTCACTAATTTTTCTTATTACACAATCTGCAAAGCCATATTTACTCTCATATTTCTTGTCATATAAACTTCCTGACACAGCAAAGTTCAGCATTACTCCTGCTTCTATAGCTCTTTTTACAACTTGCTCTAACTCGTTCATGTTTTCGGCTGCATTGGCCATATCTAAAAAAGTTTTCAATTCTTCCCGTTGGTTTAATATTAAAATGTTCCATAAAGCGGAATCTTTAGGTAAATGTTCTTTGTCCTTCCATCCTTTGTAATCAATTGCTCCTGCTTCTAACAGCAACCTTTCTGCTTCTTTAAAACGAATTTTATCACCATAACAAGCATCTCTAATCTTTTGAAAAATACGAGACTTTCCTTTGCAATCACGAAGATTTAAAATCTCTTTAAGACCTTCGTTTCCTCTATGCTGATTTAAAAACTCTCTTAGTTGATTAGTGCCAAGGCTATGACCGCAAATATTTTCTAAATGGCTTTTTGCTCTCATTTGCTCCTGAGTTAAAAAGATTTGTTCTAAAATATTCACTTCAAAAGGTTTTTTGTTAATAACTACAATATCTAGAGGAGTTTTTCCTTGTTTGTCAGGTTGATTACGTGCTCCTTTGTTCAGAAGTAAAGGTATATTTAAAGTATTATAATAAGCAGCATAGTGCAAAGGTGTTTGTCCTTCACTGTCAACTATGTTAGGGTCAGCTCCAGCTTTTAAAAGTAAAGTTATAAATGCTCCAACTGCCCAGGCCATATCTTTTTCTACTGCCAAATGCTCCATACTTTGTATTGCATGCAGTATTGTCAACTTGGACTTTCCTCTTTGAAGATTGAGAACGACCCTTAGATCATCATTACTTTTGTTATCTTGTAAAAAATTCTCAAACTTTGTAATGTTAGAAAATGGAAAGTCTTTTAGGAGACTTAACAACGCCTTATTCAAATTTTTTTGGCCCTCTTTTAAGTCAGGTGCACCTGAAGACCACTCAGATATTAAATTATTGAATTCTTCCCTTTTTATAATAGAGATCAAAGAGCTGTTATCACTAAGCAGCAATGAGTATTTAAGTGATTCATATCCATCATCCACTTGCTCTTCTTTCTGTTTCGCTTCTCTCTTCTCCAAATTATCTATATCACCATCTTTAATGAGTGCAATTAAATACTTCAAAAATTCAACATTTCTATTTTCCAGTAAGGGACATGCTCCATTCTTCATAAGAATCGAGATCATTTTTGTATTTCGACCAGCCAAGTATAATGGAGTCCTACCTTTTTCATCTACTGCATTAACATCAGCCCCATTGTTTATTAGGTGCTCTACTATTTTTGTTTTGTTACCCAAGATAGCATGATGCAAGGGTGTACTTCCATCATTATATTTCTTCCTAACACTTGCCCCATTTTTTATCAGGACCTCTACCATTCGTGTATTTCTATGTAAGATAGCATAATATAATGGATCACGATTGTATATATCCATTCTATTAACATCAGCCCCTTTTTGTATAAGAGTCTCCACTATTCGTTTATTGTTTTTCAAAACAGCAAGCTGTAATAGGCCAGATGTATCTACTTGTTTTAGCTTTTTTTCTACTTTTCCGACCACGTTACTCTCACTTAAACCAACGTCAGTATCAATAGAAGCTAGTATTTCTTCCAACTTGTCAAAACTCATAACTCTCCTCAGTTTAAAAACTCATATTTTATTATTATATACTTGACATAAAAAACAAGAGCTATGTAACATTTACTCTTAAGATGTTATCGGTTTCTGGTAAACTTTGTATCTCTACTTCATATTCATTTAGCTTAGTACTAGGTTTTAATATTCTATATGTAATGCTGCCAGCAATGGCTCCAACTATCAATGCAGCAATAACTAATATTGATAAACTAACATGAGTAACAATACATCCCATAGTTACTGTCAACATGGCTATTACACCTACAGAGAAACTAGTCTTTATTGCTTTTGAAGTTTCAGAATGCTTCTTTTCTTGAAAATTAAGATACTCAACAATATTTTTGTGGCCGTTTCTATCAGCTAAATCCAGGGGGGTATTACAATCAACGTCCTTTACGTCAATAGTAGCCTTTTTTTCCTCTACAAGATATTGAACTATGTCTGAGCAACCCATTCTAGCAGCTTCATGCAACGCAGTACTGCCACTTTTGCTTTTTGCTTCAACGTTAGCCCCTTTGTCTAACAGAGCTTGAACTACTTCTAAGTGGCCAGTTTCAGCAGCTATATGCAAAGCAGTACAGCCTTCGTTGTTTCGTGTTTCAAAACTAGCACCCTTTTCTAACAGAAATTGAACTACTTCCAAATGACCACATCCAGCAGCTTCATTCAAAGCAGTATCGCCATCGTTGTTTTTTGCTTCAACATCAGCACCTTTGTCTAGTAGAGCTTGTACTATTTCTAAGTAGCCCTCTCGAGCAGGAATATGCAAGACACATTTGAAACTCTTCTTTAATATGTCAGCATTATCCATTTTATCCAATAGAGCTTGAACTACTTCTGAGTGACCATTTGCAGCAGTATAATGCAAAGCAGTTAAGTCATCATTTTCTTTTGCCTCAAAAACGGCTCCTTTTTCTAACAGAAATTTAACTACTTCTAAGCGGTCCTCTCTAGCAGCAATATGCAAAGGAGTTTCATTATCATCGTTCTCTTGGTTAATATCAATTCCTTTTTCGTCTACAAAGTACTTAACTATTGCTAAGCGACCGTTTTCGGCAGCAAGATGCAAAGCAGTATCGCCATTGTTGTTTTGTGCATCAATATCAGCATCTTTATCTAATAGAGCTTGAACTATTCCTAAGTGACCTTCTCTAGCAGCATAATGCAAAGCAGTACGCCCTTCGTTACCTGGTTCCTCAACACTAGCCCCTTTTTCTAACAGAAATTGAACTACTTCTAAGTGGCCATCTTCAGCAGCTATATGTAAAGGAGTTTCATTATCATCGTTCTTTTGGTTAATATTGATTCTTTTTTCATTTATAAAGTACTTAACTACTGCTAAGCAACCATTTTCAGTAGCACAATGAAGAGCAGTGCAGCCTTCGCTATTTTGTTCTTCAACACTGGCTCCTTTACCTAACAGAGCTTTAACTATTTCTAAGTGGCCTTCTTGAGCAGCTATATGTAAAGCAGTATCGCCATTGTCGTTTTGTGCCTCAACATCAGCATCTTTGTTTAGTAAAGCTTGAACTGCTTCTGAGTTGCCATCTTTAGCAGCACAATGTAACTTAGTATTACCATTACTTTCGTGTACATTAGGATACATAATTTACCTCACTTTAAAAACCTATGTTTTGATTATTACATACTTGATATGATCAGCAAGGGTTTTATATGTTTCTCGAAACTGCAAATTTGTTGTATATAGGTATAGAAAAATATCTTTTATTTCGAATTTGATAGAAAAATACTTCAACTTAGTGTCATAAGGATTTCAATTATTTACTCCTTCAAAAAAGGTCGTATATTTGTGAGAAAAAGCAGCATAAAATAAGATTATAAAAATAGAAGATTTAAATTATTTCCATAAGCTCAAGCAAAACAGTTCGTATATAGATGTGGATGAAATGGCCTAATATGGCTAATTTTAGCGTATAATGAAATCACTATAATAAAAAGTTCGTATGGTACACATGGTAGACCAACGCATCCCAAAACAAACTCTTCTCACGCTTGCTGGTTTTGAGCGCTGAAAATGGTTATTTTGCTTGAGATCTTAATAATATATTTTATTAAATTAATATTGATTTGTTTGCGGAAGAATAATGAAGACAAACTCATGACGAAACAGAATTCAAAATAAATAAAATGTCATGTGTTGGGCCTATATAAGGGTTTTTTGCCTAAAACTACTTTAGGTTAGAAAATTTTTCTAAAATAGTAATTGACAAGTTTTAAAGGTGGAATAATATACCTAAAATATATTAGACTAATTCATTATGGTACGTGAGGAGTAAAACATTCTTTTATTGTTCAAAAGGAGGTAATTATGGATCGTGAGGATATTGCAGAAGTTTTGTTTTCATCTATTAAGGAAGATGATCACTACAGGGCATCTAAGCTTTTACAAATTGAACGTTGGTGCTATGCGCATTGGAAGATACATGCAGGGTATGGTGAAATAAGAAATAATTTTCTTGCACAAGTGTTATCTAGTGAAGATTGCTGGGAGAAAGTTAATAATTTACATGGAGTTAAGCTCAATGGACAAATGGTAGGTAAAAAATTAATTACGCCAAGTTCAGATAATAATCCAAATCCTTTTGGCACTGATAGATACAAAATTGCATGTGAGTGTTGTTTAGAAGAGGATATCGTCAAAATATTTGAGGATTATAGGAAGGAACGTAATGTAGAAAATGATGATTCGTTAAAGAGGTTAGTAAGTAATTTAAGCTATGGGAATCCCCTAAAGACTTTTTGGTCGCACCATATTGGTGGTTATATGTCTGAGTTAGATTTGAAAGGCCGTCATCCATATGAGTATGGGCTTGACTGTGCTATAGATTGGAAACGGGCAGAGGCAGTGGAATTCTTTTGGAATAAGATAAAATCATTGCCTGAAGGTGAATTAAGTGCTCAGAAGAAAGATGAGATCTTGATGAAAAATGCAATATATGCAGCAGGGCCTAACTTTCGCGTTTATCCTAATATATTTGAGTTTTTCCTTAATCAGATAAGTCCTGATAGATATCCGGAACTTTTGAAAAGGGATTTAGTGAAAAATGGTCATTATGGTTCTTTAAATAGAATGATAGATATGCTTAACTTTGATAAATTTCAGAAGTTATTTGATTATTTACAACCAGGTAATATTTCAGAAAATAGTTATCATACCCGTTTGTACTCTATAAGAATACAAGACTATTCAGGATATTATGTAGATGCAGCTAAAAAGCTTTTCATGCACATATGGATAAAGGAAGGGTTTGATAGCCATCGTGCACTTGTAATAAATGAAGAAGTAATGGATTCATCTTTTTCTCATACAAATCTATTAGTATGTTGGGTGAAGAAGGGTACTATGGAACCGGTATGGGCGGTGCTAGATAAGCTGGACTCTAATCAAATAAAAGAATTCATGAGTTGCAAACAAGCAGATTACATACGTTCTATATTAGAGCAAGGAGATCATGATTCATTAAATAAGTTTTTAGCGTATGGTAAGTTTGCTGATAAAGAACTCGATCAAAAAAACATACCTGGCCCAAGTGGTGATTTAGCTGAGGTAGAGATTAGTAAACAATCTTATGTTAGGTTAAGTGATCATTAAAAATATTATATGTCCAAAAGGAGGATTATATGCCTAAAAGAAAACAAGGGGAAGTTGATAATGAAGGAGTACAGGACTTTGAATTAATAGAGTTGTTAATTAGAGAAAGAGAAACTGCTCCAAGCACTTCGACTCAACAAGGAAATGATTTTGAATCTTTCAAAGCAAGGTTTCAATCATATATAGACCAGATTCCATCTTATTTACATTCAGTAGGTAAAGAAGGATTTTTTCCTCATTTCTTTTTAGGAAGCTTTTCTACCTTGATAGATACAGAGATTGCAAAAAAGCTAGATATTGAAAAAATATATTTTAGGTTTGATGGTTCGAAGACTCTGAAGGTCACTGTTACAAAAAAAGGGGAAATCAAAAGTTCACAAGATGCTATTGATAAAGTGAACCTCTTTGTTATTGCGGATTCTGGTAGTAAAAATAAGGAGTTTAGTCATGGTGAGCTAGAAGAAATATTAAGTCAAATGAATGCTCCAGGAAAGACTCAGTATGTCAGTAATGCTAAGAGTGAGCTTGAGGTTAAGCTGGTAGAAATTTCTAAAAATGCTGATAACGAAATGACTGTCGAAATAAAAAATACAAAGTTGGATAAGAATGACAAACGCCTTCAATTTACAGAGATAAAAAAAGGAAAATGGAATAAACCAGAGAATGACATAGCTAAGCTTACTAATTCTGATAAAAAAGAGGTGGAAAAATCTTTGGACAAAGTTCTTAAAAAAGTTAGTAAAATCCACTCTGAATATAAGGGTTCGCTTATCTATGCTGATAAAGCAAGAGAAGCAGCACATCATGGGTTTATGGCAGGTGCTTTAGTGAATTTTCGCTATAGACATAATCTTAGGGTTTACTTAGAGCAACTTGCAGGAAGAGGTTATGCTGATATTATTCTAGTGCCTCGTGGTAAGGACAGATCATTGAATGCTATTCCTATTATTATAGAACTGAAAGCTGCCACTAAAGAAGAGTTAAAAGAGTTAGAGAAAGGAGGTAAAATAAAAGATGGTAGTCAAACTACTCCAGCTGTCGCTTTAAAGCAAGCAGAGGATTATACAAAAGGTTTTCAACCAAACGTAATGAGAGTTTTAACTACTGCAAATGATATTCTATGCGTTGGCGTAAATCTTGATTATCCATCTGCTATTTCAGATATCGCTACTAAATCACGTGATCAAGAAATCACTCCTCTCTTTAATAATATACTGGAATCTATTGATAAGCAAAATAATGGTGAGATTACACAAAAACAATTAAAAACACAGATTCAAGAGAATATAGAACGTATCTATCATACATTTCCTGGTACAGGAGAGAAGGGAGATAGTCACTACTTTAGTAGATTTTTGTCAGGGCAGTCAATACTGTTAGATAAAGCTTTGGAGGTTCAATTTAAGAAATATATTTTTATTCCTAATGTTGTTACTTATGCTAAGTTTTGTAATCTGCTTCTTGATGCTTGTGATCAGATATCTAAGCCTGAAATAAGCAAAATAGTAAGAAATCTAGTGAAAGAAGTTGAAAGTGTAGATCTAGGCTTGGTAGATCTAGAGATTGTGGATATTGTAAGAAAAATTAAAGAAGAAAATGGAAAAAACGTAGAAACAATAAAAAATATTATAAAAAAAGATATTATTGAAAAAGATGGAGTAAAAGAAAAAATAAAAGAAGTATTAAAAAATGAGAATATACCTACAGAAGCTCTTAGACCTAGCAAACAACCTCCACGTACAACAGCTCCTAAAAAAGAAATTGATCCAGATCCAAGTTATGCAGTTGTAACAATGGTATTCATTCCAGAAGAGGACAGTAAAAAGTTAACTTATGTAATGAATATTGTTGAAGCTGATGGAAGAGCTGAGGTGGTAAGTAAAGGAATTCCTCTTGATAAACTTAAGCAAGAAATAGGAAACAGAAAAATAGTTGAACTAAATCTTAATTTTAATATTAAAAAACAAAAGTCAGATTTTAAAGAATATTTTAGTATGGAAGTTGGTGAGCCTATCTCTCTAGAACAGTACAGTAATAAAAAGACTGATAAGTTTAAAGGTAATTTTGAGAATGTTCCTTATCCCGATGAGTTAAAAAGAACATTTGATGAAGCTCTAGGCTCTCAACGTCCTTCTACGCCAGGTCAGACTCTCTCGATAGATAAGTACAATGAATTATTAAAAGCAATTGGAAAAGGAACGTTTCCTTTAAAACCTCTGATTGAAAAGGAAGCACACTTTCAGGCAGTGCTACATGGAGCATTTAGCTACTATAGTGATATAAAGTTAGGAGAATCACAAGAAAACAGAGCATTAGTATTAACAGAGTTTCAAACTGGTAGGGGAAAACGTATTGATATGGTTGTGCATGGTATTAAGTTTGCAGATCAAGCTAGCAGTGCTACAGAATACGATCCAGTAGGGTTAGAGCTTAAAGGACCAAGGGAAGGTAAGACAGCTGATGCGTTAAAAGATGAGGCAAATAAACAAATAGCTGATGAATATACGAAGGGTGTAACTTATAAAACACTTACAGATGGAAAAGAAGTGGATTTTATAGGCGTTGTGTTTGATAAAGGTGCAAGTAATGCAGATTCTCTTATCTTAATGAGCAAAGATGAGTTTGCTTCTGTTAAAGTAATTCATAGCTCTATTTTTAGTATTAGTCAGCAGCAAACTAAGAAGAAATTCAACCTAAACAGGTGTGTAAAGCAAAGTAGTAGAAGCAAGAGAAGTGTTGGTCCTTGTTTATTTTCAAAGGACGATGTAGAGAAATTTAGTAAAGGAAAAGTAGATGAAAATAATGTAGATAAGGTCATAATTGATAGTGAAAAGTTCCTAACTTATGTTAAAAGTAGTCAAGATGAAGGGAAAAACGCTCAGCTAGTAGAGTTTATTGGAAACAAAAATATTGAAGGTGACTATAAATATTTAGTTGATAAGGTGATTGGAGATCAAGGATATGAGCGCTATATTCAGAATGAGCGTATTAAGGATTTGCAAAGTGATGTTTTACAGCAAAATAGTGGTTTAACAAAAAATCCAAAATTAAAAAGCAGGTTAATGAATGCTGCAGGTGGAATACAATTAATAAGAGGAATTCATGGTGCTATTGTATCTTGTAAAGATGGAACGGCAACAGATTGTGGATTAAATCTAGGCGGAATAGGATGGTCTTTTGCATCTCAACCAATTGAAAATGTAATGGTTAAAATTGCTCCAAAAGTTGTAACGTCATCTGAAAAGGTTGTAGCAAGAATTGTACCTGGTACTTTAGGTAGGCAGACAAAATTTGCTGTTAAATTGGCGGGAGTAAAATTTGGAAGTACAATAGCAAAAGGTGTGGCAGGGGCTGTAGCTGGTGTCTTTGATATTATCGATATAGGTATATCAGCAAATAATCTTGTAGACTGTAAAAATAGAGAAAGTAGTGATAATCCATGTGGAGAGAAAGAAATAAGGGATAATATAGCTTCTATATCCTTTTCTGGAGTGTCATTTGTTTCTGGTGTTGCTCTTACAGCAGCTGGTATGCCGGTGGTTGGTATTGCAGTTGGATTTGGGCTCATGGTAGGTTATGGAGTTTACAGTGGTGTCAGCAATATTGTAGAGTACGAGAAAAAGTATGATACGACCCATGGAGAAAACTGGAGCATATTTTGGAGAACAATTCTATTTCAAGATATGGCATCTGATGTGCAACACCTTGCAGATAGAAAAAACACAGTTGATAGTCTAGCTAAAGAAGTATGGAAGGCTTTAAATAATGCTCCTAATAGTGTTGTTGCTTATGGTGTTGGTCTTGGAAAATTGGATGGTCACATTCTTCGGCCTGATTATGCAAAGATTTTTATGGATAAAGAAGACAGCAATACCGGAGATCTTTCACGTGTTATACCTGATAGTATACCAGGTGCTAGCAGGATTTGTTTGCCAAAGGTTACCCAGAAGGATTATGAAAAAGGTATTACAAGTTCAGTTCAGCCGCCTTTGTACTACTGTGATAATGCAATGGTTATTAGTCACGTTAGTAGGGTAAAAACGAAACAAAAAGGTAGTACAATTGTTTATGATTTACGAAATATAAATAAAGGCGAAATTGTTGGAAGCAATAAATGGAACAATAATTTTCTAATTTATCCAGGTACAACAAAGATAACTGGTGGTAATAATGTAGTAAATAGGTTTGTTCTTGTAAATAACCCTAGCTTTTTAGGCAAAATGATTGGTGGGACCAATTCTATTAATATACTTGATCTAAGTCAATTAGCAGTAAATAAAGTTACAGGTGTGATTGGCTATCATTTTAAGCCTAATGCCTATGGGAAATTACAGGTAAGAATAAATAATCGTTTGTTAATTGATGATTATGTTAGTAATAACCTCTTTAATTACCATTATATTGGAAGGCAGAACAAGGTAGATGAGGTCTTGTGTATGGGTGATTCTGAGCATTTTACAGAAAGTGATAACCGTGATGTTATAATAGATAGTGGCGGTGGTCTTGATAGAGATAGGAAAGATGTAGTTGAAAATTGCAGAAAAGTAATTATTTCGCCGTATACTACAGTCAAGGGTGGAAAAAGCAATTATACTTTTTACGTAAAAACTGCAGAGTATAAAGGTAGGGGTTTATATTCAGAAATTGATGTAGATGGAACAGGAACTGTAGTTTTTCCTGAATTTGATTTATTAAGTGATTGTGATCAGATAACTTACTCTAAAAACAGTAATACTTTATCTTTGAGAATAAATTTTGGTCAAAATAATCAATTTACTCTTGATATAAGAAATTATGTTGAGCAAAGCAGTAATAAACCTCACTTTGTACTAATAGATAAAAATGGTAGTAATATTGTTCCTAAGATTGAAAGATCAGACTCATCAACTATAAAGATTAGTTCATTTGAATTACATTCAGAATATTCTCTAGGTAATTTTGATGACGTTGAAACTCATTACAAAAAGATTCTGAACGATGATAAGGATGATAAAGTTTTGAGTGTTATTAGAGACAAAACACAGAGTCAAGATAATAGTGTTGTTCCACATATGGTTTTTGGTTCTTCAGGAGACGATGTAATCAACTTCGATCAAGGCACTATGTTTGCAAGAGGAGGAAAGGGAAGAGACATGTATGTTATTGCCGATAGTATCGGTAATAAAGAAGTTAAGATTGATAATCATTCAGATGATGAAAAAGCGGATACGCTATTTATGCCAGAGGTTGAAAAAGATTTTTCAATCCAGCAATGTGACCTGCATTTAAAGCACAATAATAGTAACATTCGAGTAAAAAATTACCTTCAAGATCCTAATTATAGACATCTTATAGTTATGAATAACAAAGGAGAAGCATTTATTCCTTATGTACAATCAATGTCATGTTCTTCTTCAGAAAAAGGGAAATTAGTTCCTTTTTTACAAGCTACACAAACTCAGAATATGTTTTTATTGCCTAAGGACTTTCAAGGTGATCATATAGTAATAGATTCCCATCTTAAAGATATTGAGAAATATAAAGATAAAGATGATCTCTTATTAATAAGAGAAGGAGAAGTTCCTTTTATTATTAGAATAGAAGGTTTTTATAATGATCAAAGTAAATGGAGAGATGTTAATTTTCTTCTGTGGAACAATGGTAATTTTTCCCAATATTTAGGTTTACAGCAAGAAGTCAATGGAATAATAGACTATCAAGACAAACTTAAGGGTGATTATAGAAAGATCGTAAAAGAATATAATGTAGATTTTACTCAGTCTATCAGTATTACACATAATCAAGACGATACTTTAACTTCTCTAGGGAACGATGAAGAACGTATAGGAGTAGTGATATTAAAAAATATTGCTCCTAATCAGATTGAAGTTTCTAGTAGTGGTACAGATCTGATATTTCGTGATAAGAGGTCCAATCATACGGTCAACATAAAAGGTTGGAATAATAGTAAGTCTTATAGGATTTCTACATTGGAGTTTGATCTAGGCTTAGAACCGATAACAATACGCAGATTAGATAAGTTTAGCTTACATGAGGTAGGAAAAATACAAAGTTTAATTGATATAGCTTCAGAAAATTACCAGAATAAAAGTAAATATACTCCTAAAGTAGAAAATGACTTTAAATGTTTAATATCAGTTGAAGGTTTTGAAAGAGAAAACAAAGAACCAACATATCAATGTCTTGGTTTTTCTTCACTTCAGGACCAGGTTAGCTTTACAGAAAATTTCTGTAGTTTAGAGCAACTCACTGAATTTAGAGATAAATCGAATAGCACTCAGGTTTCAGCGTTATCAAAGAATTTACAAAATAATCTTTCGTTAAATGGATATGATCAAAATATAGCAGATAAGTGCTCTAAATTAATGTTAGCTGAAGAAAATAATCAGCAGAGTAAAATATCTTCTATGATTAAAGATATTGAAGAATCTACTTTCCTTGGCCAATCAGAAAATAAGTTAGATTTAGGTAGATGTTTAAGTGAAAGGAAGAAAAGAAGCTCTCATTTTTGTCCAGCGTTTTTGGAAAATATATACAATGAACTTAATAGAGAAGAAATTGAAAGAAGAAATATTGTTTTAGAAGAAAGCAGTATGCGCGTAATTACTTCAGACCATAAAACACTCGATATAGAAGACTTACCTATTCGAGAAGTAGTAATTAATGACAATATCAACAGAAAAAGGAGTTTAAGGAGTACGCTAGATTTGCGTAAGTTGGTACAACAAATAAATGAGGATTTGGGTATTAAACCAATATCAATGGTTATTAAAGATGCAAGTGATTTATTAATTAAGGTGTCTATATCAGCCACTGATTTGCAGCAAGATGTAATGACAATTAGGTTAAAAGATGCACTTATAAATAAGTGGTATAAGAAATTACAAATTATTTTTAATAACGCACCAATGGAAATAGACAATAGTCTAGATTTAAAGCCTTCACTTTTCATCTCTGATAAAAGAATCATTGTGGTAACGCCTCAGGAAGTAGAAGAAAAGAATAAGCTGGTTATATCTAAAAAGGCAGGGCAATATGCTTTTCTTTATTCTGGATATGACTTGATAGTTACCAACGCTTTTAATGCAAATATGGAGTTATGTATTATATATTTTAAGGATTTTTATAAAGAACCTAAAATGAAAACGTTGTCTATAAGATTCACTGATAAAGAAATACTATTAAGTGATGAAATAGATAAAATATACAACTCAGAGAGTGCTGATAAATTAAATTATGTTAGCTCTATTCTCAATTTACAGGAAAGTTCTTTACCTTTAGAAGTTTCAAGTAGTAGCGATATTGAGGCTCAAGGGAAATTTAAGAGAACACCTTTGCATTTTGCTTCTGAAGCTGGTGAGTGGGATAAAGTTAGGCTTCTTCTCGATAGAGGTGCTAATCCCGAAGTTCAAGATAAGTTTGGTTACACACCAATATTTCTTGCTACTCAGTCAGGTAAATGGAGTGTAGTAGAACTTCTTCTTAATTATGGTGCTAATATTAATGCTCAAGATGAGGAAGATCGAACACTTTTATGCTTTGCTGTATCAGGGAATAATTTAGATATGGTTCAATTTCTTCTTGATAGAGGTGTAAGCATTGAGGCTCAAGACAAGTTTGGTTACACACCTATACTCTATGCTGCTCGGTCAGGTAAATGGAGTGTGGTCAAACTTTTTATTGATAATGGTGCTAAATTTAATAATGAAACGACGTTTCAGGGAACACCTTTACATTTTGCGATTCAGGAAGGAAATTTGGATATGGTTCAATTTCTTCTTGATAAAGGTACTGATATTGAGGTCCAAAATGCATATGATCAAAAACCCCTGCATCTTGCTGTGAAAGCAGGTAGGCTGGACATATTAAAACTTCTCCTTGATCGAGAACCCAATATAAATGCTACAGATATGGATGGACAGACACCTTCAGATTTGGCTATTCAAAAAGGTTACAACAACATAGTGGAGATTTTAAGACAAGCACAATTAAATCTAGATAAAGAATTATTAATTGCTGTAAGAAGCGGAGACTTTGATAAAGTTCAAGATCATATTATACGAGGTGCTGATGTTAATGCTATAGACATTATTGCTGGTAGAAAACCTATCCACATTACTGCTAAAAGAAATTACAAGGATATTGTAGACCTTCTCCTGAGCAAAGGAGTAAGCGTTGATCAGGCTGATAAAAGTAATGGTATGACACCGCTACATTATGCAGCATCGAAGGGCTCCTTAGAAGTTGTAAAATTTTTAATAGAAAAAGGGGCTGGTGTTAACATAAAGGATAGATATGGAGGTACACCTTTGCATGTGGCTGCTGAGCAAGGAGAGCTAGAGGTGATAAAGTACCTTATAGAAAAGGGGGCCATTGTCAATGCTAAAGATAAAGATGGTAGAACACCGCTAGATATTGCTAGAGATAAAGGATATAATAATATTGTAAATTATTTAGAGGAAGAGCTCAATAAAGAGAGAGAAAAACCTGTACAACGCAAACGCCGTCATCACCATGGAGGTCATAATTCTCATCACTTATCACGCAAACCTCGTGCTATAGATTCAAGTAATCAACCTAAAATAGCAACAAGCAGTGGCGCAAAACCATCTTCATGGATAAATGATTTATTTGGTTGGATAAGAAGCTCTGTGAGTGGATTGTTAAGTTCTAAACCTGAGAGCACTCCAAGTCCAATCTCACAAGTAGATGCAAGAGTAGATGTAAATGGTATGATAATGTTACTTGACTTATTGATTAGAAGGGTTACAGGTCAAAAGTATATTTCTACAGTAGATCAGTCTATATCTCCACTAGAAGCAAAGGGCTATGCACTCAGTATTACAAAGGGATTTGAGAAAGTAGTAGAGCAAACTGCAAAGGATAGCAAAGTATCAGTGCATCGACTAAATATTGATTTTGTGGGAATACAGAAAGAAGTTACAGGAAAAATCATGAGTGGTAAATTTAATGAGATTTCAGGTATTTTAAAATCATATGTAGAGAAAGCATGTCCTGGTAAAGAAGCTGGTAAGTTAAGTTCTAAAAAGTTTGACAAGTTTATAGCTCAATTTAATAAGGGGCTGCTAAATCAATCAATAGAGCAGGCATTACACAATGGAGATGGTACATTAGAAGTTGATGGTGTAAAAAAACAGCAAATGAGTTTAGAGCCTCAAAGTTATTTAAGTAATGCTTCTATTCAAAGCCATTCAAAAGTATCAACTTGTCTTTCTGATGTAGGAGTAACCAAGCTTGGAGGTAATATCAATAGGTAGGTTATAATATAAGAGGTAATATGCCAAGTAGTGGAAAATTTAAAGTGAGGGTAGCCAAAATAGCTAGGGGAACCAGTAGCAAGTTTGATGGTTTTAATACTAACATGGATGAAGTAGACATTATAGGTAATAGTGCTAAGTGGTTAATGTGTTTTCCATGTTGAACTTACAGTACGTAGCTTTGATACAGAAGTTTGGGTAACGTTACGATAGTAATTTATATAATTCTATGTGCAATCTTTATAGCCTATTTAGACAGTTCATTAGACTCTTAATTAGGGGATATTTCTAACTTATAGAAGGTTTTCATAAATGTTGAAGTGAATAAGTAGGAATATTATGTTTTTTTCTTAAGTTGCAAAATTTCAGAATGGGAGAGACCGGTAATTTGAGCTATGACATCAATAGAGACACCTGCCTTGAGTGAGTTTTTGGCCACAGCTATTTTAGTCTGTTTTTCACCCTCTTCTCTCCCTTTTTCTGCACCAATCTTGATGCCACGTTCTTCACCAATGAGGATGCCTTCTTGTCTACCTTTTTCTTGACCTACTTTAAGACCCTCATCAAATTTTTGAGCGAAAGCAGCAATCTCATCCATTATGCGTTTTTTCATTTGCTCATATGCTAGTAACTCTTCTTCTGACCAATTAAACTTATTCATTTCTTCATACGCTCGTTTTATGATGACGTCACTACCAACTATTTTATCTAGGTCCTCTTCGCTTGTTTCTGCTGCATATCGAAAAAAATAACACCATTTTTCTACTATATTTTCTAATTGATCTTCCTTCGTTTTTGTAAATTTTGGTAATTCTATGAATACGAAGTAAAAATCCTTTAAGTCATGTTCAAAGCTATTTTGATCTAAAATGACATGATTAGATTTGTACTCAGACTTATCTGGAAAAATAATACAATCAGCAACAGCAATAAAGATAATTTCCTTGAGATTATGATAATTATCACCTTGATCAGCTTGACTTGAGTAGGCTTTAGCAGCATAATACTGAGCACGCTTTTCGAAGCCTTTGGTCTTAGTGAACTGCATTTCTATAATATATCTGGAACCTTGAGAGTCTTTACAAAGAACATCGACAATACTCTGCTTTTTAGCGGCAATTTCAGGGTCCAAAATGGTAGCTAAGAATTCAACATCGTGAATAGCAGCTAAGCCAGTGAAGCCTAAAATATCGTTCAAGAAATGAATGAGAATATCTTTATTCTTCTCGGTGCCAAATATTCTTTTAAAGGCATAATCGTTGCGTGCATCAAGAAATTTAGATAAAGCCATGATAAATTAACCTAAAAAGCATTAATAATTATACACAATTGTGAAGAAATATTCAACCCTTTTGTTTTTCTAAGCTTTGAATGTGTTGATGAAAAAAAACATCTGTCAAAGATCACCTGAGAATTACATTTTAGGCTTTAAATGTAGTGTTAGTCATCGTTTTATAACTGCCTTAAAACCCTAGCAAATGAACTGATAAGCTATAAAAAGTTTCAAAAACACTTTGGTGTAGGCTCCAAAAAAAATGCGAGTACAAAGACTCAAATACGATTACCTAACATCGAGAGGACGGGCTCCCTACACCTTGTATATGATAAAGATCTTGAAACTTCATGTCAACATTTTCAGTAGCAAATTTACGTTGAATCTATATCCTGTAAGTATGGGCGAAAAAAAGAAGGTTACAATATATACAGATGGAGCATGTTCCGGAAATCCGGGGCCTGGTGGATGGGCAGCCGTGGTGATGTATGAAAATAAAAGTGTCTTTATCAAAAAACGTATCTCTGGAGGTGAAGAAAACACAACGAATAACAAAATGGAGTTAAAGGCTGTGATTAACGGGCTAAAGATGTTGAAAGTTTCTTGCAAAGTTATTTTACACACTGATAGTCAGTATATTAAACAAGGTATAACAGGATGGATCAGCAAGTGGAAAACAAATGGTTGGAAGACAGATGATAAAAAGCCAGTAAAGAACAGGGAATTATGGCAGGAACTAGATGAAGTTGCTTTACATCATGATGTTAATTGGAAGTGGGTTAGAGCTCACAGTGGTAATACCTATAATGAAGAGGCAGATAGACTTGCTAGAAAGGAATCTAAAAAGCTAAAATATAGAGATTGTGAGGTCAAGAAATCACCAAAAAATAGAGGGAACTCTAAGTTTCATAGATTGGGTGGAGTATTATGGCAATAATTCTTTTAGATACAAAAACAATAAATCGTATAGCAGCGGGAGAGGTAATAGAGAGGCCAGCAAGTGTAGTAAAGGAATTAGTAGAAAATGTAATAGATGCTGGAAGTTCAGAGATAGAGATCAAAATAGAAAGTGGTGGACGTAACCTTATAACTGTGACAGATGATGGAAATGGAATAGAAAAGGACGACTTAGAACTAGCATTTATGAGGCATGCCACTTCAAAATTAAGCGATAGTGAGTTAATAGAAATCAAGCACCTTGGGTTTAGGGGAGAAGCTTTACCTTCAATTGCAGCAGTAAGCAGAATGAAATTATCGTCTAAGGCAAGTGGAGCAAAGGAAGCATGGTCTATAAGGTATGAGGGAGGAGAAAAAATAAGAGAGATTACCCCTTGTTCTTTGTTGCAAGGTACATATATTGAAGTTCGTGACTTATTTTTTGCTACACCAAATAGACTAAAGTTTCTAAAAACCGAAAGGGCAGAAACACAAAGTATTGTTGATATTGTGAATAACTTAGCGATGATTAATTATAGTATTGGGTTTACTCTCACTTCTGGTAATAAAAAGCTCTTAAAATATGTTAAGCAAACTTCGCTGTTCAACAGATTATGTGAAATAGAAGAAGAATTTCAAAGCAATTCACTGGAAGTTAAAGAGGAAGAAGAAGGCATCAAACTTAAGGGACACATCTGTAAACCTAATGTCAATCGTGGCAACTCAACTCAGATTTATACGTTTGTTAATGGAAGGCCAATAAAAGACAATCTACTTGTTGGTGCAATTAGATATGCGTATCACGATTTTATTCCAAACAATAGGTATCCTTTTGCAGTGTTGCATTTAGAAGTACCATATGACCAAGTAGATGTAAATGTGCATCCAAATAAATCGGAAGTAAGATTTCAGAATAAAAGGCTAATATATGAAATAGTGAGAAGAGGGATAATAAAAACACTATCAACGAGATTTGCAGCGGGTGATCAAGGTATTGAAGAGGAGCTAATTTTTAATGATAGTAAAAGCCAAGAGCAGGTTGATAGTCAAGAGAAAAAAGATCAAAAAGAGTTTTATGAAAAGAGACCAAGTCTTTTAGAAAATCGTCTAATGAAAGAATTCAGTGCACCAGATGAAAGAAGGCAAAGCTTACCAGAAATGTTTAAATATGGAGAATCCCCAGCCCAAAAGGGAACGATGGTTTTAGAAAGGAAGCAAATTGATTTGGTAGAGGATCATCCCCTAGGATATGCACGTTGTCAGGTCCACAATACTTACATTATTGCTGAGGCTGGAGATAGGCTGATTATAGTAGATCAACATGCAGCCTATGAGAGGTTGATATACGAGTGCTTAACAAGCATAAAAAGACAAAAACTTCTTCTTCCTGAAATAGTTGAGATTAAAAACCAAGCAGGGATGGAGATGGTTGAAACTTATAAAGATAAGCTTTTTGAAATGGGTTTTGGTATTGAAATAGAATCAGAAGATAAAGTAAGGGTGAAAGAAATACCTGCAATCTTGGGAACAATAGATATAAAAGAGATGCTAATTGATATAGTAGATAAGTTAATGGAAATGAAAGATACGGTGCCAATAGAGGATAAGGTGAATAAAATATCAGCCACAATCGCTTGCCATGGAGCAGGAAGAAAAATGAAATTGGAAGAGATGAATGAGATACTAAGACAAATTGAGAAAACTCCATATTCTGACCACGGAAAGCTAACTTATATAGAAATGAAACTAAGTGATATAGAAAAATTGTTTGAAAGGAGATGAGTTCAGTTTGTCACAAAGGTTCCCAATTAGGTATACGTAACGGCTCTTCTGATTATGAGTATAAAATGTGAAAAAAGAGAATAATTACTCTAATTTTTTATATTATAAAGTAGTAGGACAGAAAGTAAGAAGTTATAGGATAGCAAAGGGGTATACTCAAAAAGATTTAGCAAAAAAAATCGGAACAACATATCAGGTAATACTGCTATATGAAAAAGGAACGCGCAGAATTTCAATTAAGAAGTTATATGAATTAGCAGAAGCATTATCAACAACTGCTAGAGATCTAGCTTGCGTACAAGAAGTATCAAATGAGGGAAGGTATGNCGTATTAGTGAGGAAGAAATGGAAAGGCGGTAAAAATAGAAGTAGCAAAGGGTTTAGTTAAGGAAGGAGTTTCTACTCATGTTATCTCTCGAACAACTAATTTATCTATTGGTGAATATGATAATGATGAAAAAAAAATTTCTATTCCGTATAAAGTAGGTCGAAGAATAAAAGAATGGAGGTTGAGAAGAGGATACACACAAGAAGATTTAGCAAGTAAAGTGGGCATAATAAATCAAAGAATATATGAATATGAACAAGGACGAGCTGCTGTTTCACTTGAAATGTTAGATGAAATAGCAAAGGTACTATTAATTAATATTACAGATCTGCTTCCAGAAACAAGAGAAAATGAGAATAGTGAAGCAGAGCTATCAAGGTTAATAGAAGAATACAAAAAGATCAAAAGCAAAGAACTACGTCATGTACTAATAAAATCTCTGTTTGAAAGCATACAAATTTGCAAAGAGAAAGTGAAGAAAGTAGAAAAGATGAGAATTGCAAAGAATTTAGTTAAGGAAGGAATTTCTATCAATATTATTTTAAAAACAGTAGGCCTCTCCTTGAACGAAATTCAACAAATTTAAAATAAAAAATCAGTATATATTAATATCTTTACCTATTCATGAAAAAATAAGTAAAAAAGATTGAGAAATTGATTTGACTTCACTCAAAAGCTATGGCTTTATGCCAATGCTGACAAAAAAACAGCAGTAAATATATAAAAACATTTTGTTATTAGTGAAGGGTAATTTTTATGAATAATAAGAAAGATCGTAGAGAAGAAATAGAATTCAGAGCATTAGAAAGCAACGGTAAAGCACTACTTGATCGTGAAGTAATAGAAACGTTTCTAAGTGCAGTGCATGACAGGGAAGAAGCTCGAATTATTGCTAGAAAGCTAATAGATAATTTTGGAATAGGAGGAGTTTTAGGCCAGGAAATAGATGACTTGAAAACTATAGAAGGGATAACTGACTCTACAGTAGCAGTAATTTTATGCCTAAAGGAAGCTGCAAAGAGAGTACCAAGAGAAGAGTTAAAGAAAGGACCTGTAATGGATAACTTGGAAACCATCGTAAAATATTTAAGGGTGAGTATTGGTTATTCAGAGGAGGAAAAGATGAAAATAATATATTTTGATCAAAAGTGCCGTTTAAAGGGGGAAGAAGTGTTCACTGGTACAGTGGATAAGGTACCTTTTTACATAAGAGAAGTAACAAGAAAGGCATTAATAAGAAAAGCGACGTCAATAATAATATCGCATAACCACCCAGAAGGAAGGTTAAAGCCATCTGATGAGGATGAAGCTGTAACTAAAGACTTGGCTAAAGCTTGTCAGACTATAGGGATTAGGTTACTGGATCACATTATCATCACAAGTGTTGGGTATTTTAGCTTTAAAGAGCAAGGACTGTTATAAAGCAGATATTTGAAGATTTTCATGAGTTGTTTAACTACTTGAATGAAGAAAGTATTTGCAAGTACATTAATTATTGCTTACAATTAATGAGAAAGTATATATTGAATTAATAATAAAGTAATAAAGTCGGTTGTAGACTTAGTAAAGTATATTTAATAGCGGAGGCTAATATGGTTAATAAAATAATTGTACCTTTTGATGATCAAGAAGGGGGTGTTTACGAATTAAACGTTGATCTTGATAGATTATCAAAAGGTGAGATGTTAAATGCGATTATAGGAATTGGTCGTACTAACACCTTTGTAAGCAAAATTAATAAGGCTAAAAAGCCTGAGGAAATAGCACCTTTCCCTGGTAGAGAAGTTCGCGAAAACAAAATCAACTATGGGAAAGGATTTGACTATGTTTATGGCACAAAACCTGTAAGTGATCAAGAAGATAAAAATCCATTTGCTTCAGCTTTGAAAAAAATAAAGCCGAGTGAAGGTGAAAGTGAAACTTTGAGCTGGTTTAAAAGTGAAGTGGTAGAGGCAAAGAATGTAAATGAATTGCACAAAGTTATAGACAAAGTACTAGCATCTGGAGGAAGGCTAAATGCATGTAATGATGGGGAATGGAGCTTTGCTGAGTATGTAATATTGGGTACACATTTTCATAAATTTGATAAGGCTGATCGTAAAAAGCTAATACGTAAACTAATGCTAAACGGTGCAGAGTTTCATGATACTTTATTGGAGAATAAATTGATAGGTGAAATCTATAATGAGCTACAACCAGAAGTTCAGCCACAGATAGATGAGAGACTAGAAGAACTAGAGAAAGCTGGAGAAAGTGCTGTGCAAGAAGGAGAATTAATAGATATTGAGATAGATAATACAACATCGTATATAGAATTTTCTGGGGATAGCAAGGTAGAGGTAGCCAAAATACTGAGAGATTTAGGAAGTAATATTTTAAAAATTGGCAATGATGCAGTTGAGGTTAAAAGTGAGAAGGGAGGTATAAGAAACTATATCGATATGTCAGATGAAAGCTCTATTATATTAGAATTTCCTACAAGCATTGGTCAGCTAAATATTATATTGTACCACGATGTAAAAAAATATGATCAAGTACAAGTCAGAGTAGAAAACAAGGAAATGTGGTCTAAATTACAAGAAAGAGGAGAAGAAATAGGAAAAAATTGTCTTTTTGGAGGAGTGAAACTTCAAGAAGCAGTAGAGAAAGGTAATTTCACTAGATGTGGCATATGGAATGAAAAGTATGCTATAAAAGAGGTTAGCAATAATGAAGTATTGTCTCCGTGGGTAAATAGAATACGTGCAGGTAGTAAAGAAACCTTTAGAGAACTTTAATGTGTCTATAGCCAACTGTAAGGTTCCAGAGGTTTTTTCTTACCGTTATATCTGAGCTATAGTAGAAAATATTATATATGGTTCTTTGTATGGAAAAAAGTCTAGACTATGAAGTAGGGCAAAAAGTGAAAAGTTGGAGGTTAGAGAGAGGGTATACTCAGAAGGATTTAGCGGAGAAGGTTGGTGTAAAGTACTGGGCAATACTGCAATATGAAAAAGGGAGTCGTAAAATTCCAATTAAGAAATTATATGCTATAGCAGAAGCGTTATCAGTAAATGTTAAAGGTCTAGTTTGTGGAGAGATGCTACCAAATGAAAAAAGATATTTTGAAGATGAAGAAATATTAAATTTAGTAAAGGGGTATAAGGATAAAGAACTAAGCGAGGTATTTTATTTATTAATCAAATTTATTCGTTTGAGTGAGGAAAGAAGCAGAAAAGCGGTAAAAATGGAAGTAGCAAGGGGTTTGATGAAAGTAGGAGTTTCTGCTCATGTTATCTCTCGAACAACTAACTTATCTATTGGTGAGTATGAGGAGAACAAAATTCCCATTCCATACAAAGTAGGGCAAAGGATAAAAGAATGGAGATTGATACGAGGATATACACAAAAAGATTTAGCGAATAAAGTTGGCATAACAAATCAAGGAATATACGAATATGAACAAGGGAGAGCTGCTGTCTCACTTGAAATGTTAGATGAAATAGCAAAGGTATTATCAATCAGCATCATAGATCTGCTTCCCGAATCAGATGAAGAAGCGGAAGAAAAGCTATCAAATTTGATAGAAGAATACAAAAAGATTGAGAGTCGGGAATTACGCGATATGCTAATCAAGTCTTTATTTGAAGGTATACATGTTTATAGAGAAAAGGTCAGAGAGGAAAAGAAGATTGAAGTTGCAAGGAATTTAGTGAAAGAAGGAATTTCTGTTGATATTATCTTGCAAACGACAGGCTTATCAAATTATATGATTGAGAAATTTTTGTGATTTCATAAAAACTTAGCCAATAGTGGATTTTTTTGTGATAGAATATATGTTTGCTTCTGTAGGAAAAACAGCTTTTAGAGGATTTATCTATGATAATTCAGAGCATATTGAGCTACGAGCTGGGGAAAAAAATAGAAGGTTGTAGGATAGTACAAGGGTATACTCAGGCAAAATTAGCAAGCAAAATTGGTTTAACACATAAGGAAATACATAACTTTGAACTAGGGTGCAAGGCTATCACAATCAAAGAATCGTATATAATAGCAGGAGCATTGTCAGTTAATGTTATAGATCTACTTCCAGGACCAACAGTACTAAGAGAAAACAGTTGGTATGAAGATGAGGATAAAGAAATAGTCTATCTAACAAAAATACATAGAGAAATTAAGGATCAGGAATTACGCAAGAAGCTGTATCCATTAGTAAGGTTTGTATATATTAGCGAGAAAATTAGCCAAGAAGAAGCAAAAATAGAAGTAGCAAAGAATCTAGTGAAAGAAGGAGTTTCAGTTGATATTATTTCCCAAGTGACTCGCTTATCTACTTACGAATATGATGATATAGAGGAAGAAATTTGTACTGATTCTATACTCTACAAAGTGGGGAAAAGGATAAAAGAGGAGAGATTAATACGGGAATACACTCAGGAGGACTTGGCAAATAAAATAGGTTCAACACCTAAAGAAATACACGACTATGAACGAGGATATACAGACATTCCAATTGAAATATTATATAAGATAGCAAAGACATTATCAGTTAACATTAAAGCTCTTGGACTAACAGAATATGAAAATGAGCCAGTTTTTAGGTTTATAGGTAAATGCGAAAAAATTGAGGATCAAGAATTACTGGATACGGTAGTTAGATCTTTATCTGAAGGAATGCAAACTGGTAAAGAAAAGGTTAAAAAAGCAGAGAAAATCAAGATTGCAAAAGATCTAGTTAAGGCAGGTATTCCTATTGATATTATTGTGCGAACAAGTGCCCTAACTGCTGATGAGTTGGGTGATTGTGAAAATTAAATTGTGTTAAAGATAGTTAATAGTGTTAAATAATATATTAAGATATAAGTAAAAATAGTTATATATTTAATATTTCTATACAGAATTTATCTATCAGTTCCTGATTTTTCTCTATCATTGAATTTGCCTCCTCCTGCAGAGATTTGATATTTTTTGATGTAATATTATCCATGTCAGGTGATGCTATTTTTAATTGCGATTGTATGCGTATATATTTATCAGCTATAACTTGATCAAGTTGGTAGTTTACTGCATCTAAACTTGAAGCAAACATCACATGTAATAGTGGTTTTAATCCAGCCATTTTGCCAAATTTCCTTGATTAGCATACTCATTGCTTCTATCTGTTCTTCCAGTACCTATCGATACAAGTAGAATATCATCATTTGGAAATAACCTCTTACCACTTGCATATGCGCAAGCCGCTGGATTATTGGCAAACACCCCTCCATCCACTAGTACCATTTTCTTTTGGTTGATTTTAAGATATTTAGGTGCAAAGTAAGTAGGTGCTGCAGTTGTAGCTCTGAGTGCATCTTTCAGCTTAATATTACCTTCTTTCCAGCTTTTGAAGAAAAATGGGCAATTATTCTGAATATCGTAACTCGTAATCAACACATTACTTAAAGTGTTTTTTAGAATATCCTCTCCAAAATATTTATCCAGTACAGATTCAATATTTTTATGTGGATATTGTGCGCAGTTAAACCAAGATAGTATTGATCGCCTAAAAAATGAAGACTTAAAAATATATGGTCCATATTCCCGATAGAACTCGACTAAATCATTAGTAGAATATTGAGGTTTATCTTTTTTACATAATCCTGCTATAACAATTCCACCAGTTGAGGTTCCTGCCATAAGATCAAAGATTTCAGCTACTCTCTTTCTTGTTCTTTTTTCTATTTCTGCTAGAATGATGGCTGGTATTATGCCCCTTATGCCTCCTCCGTCAACTGAAAGGATGTATTTTTTCATATTTATTAGTTCTGTTAACTTGCTCACTTTTATCAGGTTGTGTTACCTGTCCAAAAACTACAGTCTGTTTTACACCTAGGGAAAATTGTGCCGAACAAATAACCAATGCTATAGATCAAGCTCAAAAATCCATATTAATTCAGGCATATCAATTTACTTCAAAGCCTATTGCACAATCTTTAATTAGAGCAAAAAAACGTGGTGTTGATATTAGGGTTATCCTAGATGAATCACAGGTCAGCTCAAAATACAGTGTCATCAATGAATTATTTAGGCAAAAAATACCGATATACATAGACTATAAACCTGCAATTTCACACAGCAAAACTATGATTATTGATGAGCAAAAAATCATAACAGGATCTTTCAATTTCTCTGACGCTGCGCAGAAAAGAAACGCTGAGAATCTACTAATTATAACAGGAGACCCTCCATTAGTTGAGCAATACATCAAAAATTGGAAAGATCGTCAATCTCAATCTGATGCTTACACACCAAAAGTAGCAGAATAATTACTTGTACTTCAAATTAGCTTTGAATTCATCCAATTCCTCGGAAAGATTTTTTACCCTTTCCTCAAGTACAAGCACCTTTTCCATTAAACCATATTCAATAAGTTTATCGTGAAATTGTACCCTTGAGTCTAACTTGGATAACCACCATATAAATGCTACTGTTTGTATTAATAACGTGATAATTACTGTAATTGGGATTTTTTGGTTCTGCATAACGATTTAATTTATTATGAAAACTATTGAAAGCTTTTGTTTCAAACTGTAGAAATGAATTAGTCGTTACTTTTCTGTTTTATAATTTTTTTTCTGCCTCAGCAAGTAGGTCTACGATTTCTCTATAAGACTTCTTATTTCCACTATAAGATGACCTCTTCATTGCTATAGTTTTTGCAGTTCTTCCTTTCCAGTCTACAACATGAGGGTTAGCTCCTCTCTCCAACAAAAGTTTTACAATCTCTAACTGACCACCTTCAGCAGCATCAAGTAATGCTAAACTAATAGTATTTATATCCATCCCTTCGTCTAACAAAAATGTAACAATTTCTAAGCATCCTTTCTCTGAAGCATAATATAATGCCTTTTTGCTAATACTTGAATCATCTCTACTTTTTTTTACTAATGATTTCACAGTTTCTAAGTCACAGTTCTTAGCTGACATTTCTAACATTTTCTGATACTCTTCAGCGGCCTTGGATTTTTGATAGTAATATGTAATAACAACACATATTATTACCAGTATAAACCACAACGTAGCTTGTTTCTTGCTCATGTTCAGCATTTTTTTTGCATTAAATCAGCAATTTACTTATTTTCTCTTAAACATAATTACTAAAAGATGCCGATAATGCAGTACGATATCCTGAACTATTTAAAGTATGTTCTGCTCTATCAATTACCCATTCACGATCTATATCCTGATTGAACCCTACAAGATTAAGTTTTGCCTCTGCAAATAGTTCTGGATTACCAGGCATAGTGACATCCAATACTGCATTATTACGCTTCAATTGTTTCAACTTGGCATTTGCTGCACTCAGTGTTGACTCTGCATTTGGATAAATTGTTTGTATAGCGTAACTTGGTTCGCCGCTACCTACTCTTTCCGATATGGTCTCTCCCTTTTCATAGCTATGCCATTTCGCTATCACTGAGTTGTACTTATTACGCACAGTAAAATGCACTTTCCAATTGATTGTATCTTGAGGTCTAATAGTTGTCGTTCCTAAAGCTTTTCCCGTTGCTGACTTTGCTGCACCTTTTGGAATAAACAATATATACCCTCCTGCCAGTTTTGCCATGGCTTCGCGCTCTATAGCTATTCTAGTCAACAAACTTATATCGCTCTCTTCAGTTTGGTCAATATGTAGTATTAATATGTCTTTAAATTCCTCAGCAACTTTGCATCCATATCCATGTTTATTTGCTATTTCCTTGACTAAATTACCTAACGTAATCTGGTGCCATTCTCTGGATACTTTTTCCTTTAGCGATATCATCAAATTTGTTGCATGAGCTTTGATTATTAAGGTTTTTGGTGGACTTTGTACTGTAATTTCATTGACTCTATATACACCTATGGGTAACACTTCTGTTTCTCTATATCCCAAAGCAATCTTTAGCTCTTTTGGAACTTTTATGTTATCATCCCTGTAATCGACACATATTTCAGCTATATCTTCTATAGTCCCTGATTCATCAGTAACATGCATTGACACCAAGAGGTCTTTTGCTAATTCATACCCTTCAATGACAAACTCTGGTTGCATCTTACCCCCAAATCTTCAAGGTTGATTTCTGTAGAGGTTTCTCAATTATAGGCAGCTTAATTTTCAGTCCTGCCGGTAAAAAACTTCCATATTCCGCAAGTCCAGGGTTTTCTTCTAATACTATTTCTACTGCTCCTGAAGTAAATCCATAGTGCTTCCAGCAAATATAGTCTAACATATCATTTTCTTTCGCTAAGTAGTATATAGTCATGAATAACGCTTCAAACTTAAATTAAATTCAACTTTTTTCGGCAATCCACAAGGGAAAAATGATGTTTGCTTTTCTTCTAATCTTGTAATCAAAAAATGTCCCAAAACATTTCCCATGCTATCAACTAAAGTGTGAGGTTCTTCTGCTTCTTTTATATTTTTTAACTGACTTAAATTTTTAGAGCTATGAAGATAAATTATTCCCTCTAAGTCTATATTTTCTACACCTTGACCAACGTTCTGTAGTAAAGGCATATTACCAATACATTCAATCACACTCCAACGATTTTCTTTGCTATACTTTAAGCTTATTGGAGAAATTTTATATGTACCAAAGGATAACATTAGTAAACTGGATCTACGGTATCAAACATAACATCTTGTGATTTTTCTCTTATCCTTTTTATTACTTCATCTGCAAGACTACGAACATCTTGATTTGGTTCTGCTCTAATATTGATATGATAATTATGAGTAATGTGTTGAGTTTTATTCAAAGTTTTCTCTTCTTTATTTTCAAATTTACTCCTTGCAAAATCTACAAGTATCTTATCATTTTCTGTGGACTTTTTCTCCTTAATAAGGCTTTTATTGTTCTTTCTTCTCTTAGACATTTCTTTAATTATACTATTACTTAGCAAAGGATTTCCATTACTGAAAATGTTGTTTTTCAGGGGAGTGTGAACTGCTTTTGTTTCAGTCACAATACTTTTTCTTTTTTCAAGTTCTTTCAGTGGAGCAAACTTTCCAAATACACTATCAACGGTATTTCCCATCCATGAGAACATCTCTTCGATGGGCTTTATTATTGATTTTATATACTCCCAAATACTAGAGAAGAAGTTTTTTACCTTTTGCCAATTAGTGATCACAAGAGCTGCACCAGTGACAAGACTTGCTATTAAAAATCCAATCGGGTTACTCATTATAGCGAGTGTTATTGCCCTAAGTCCTGTTACCACTGCAGGTAGAACCGATGATAATAGAGGAAAAGCTTTCATTGCTAAGCTCAGAGTTGTAGCTTTTAAAACACTCAGTCCAGTAATTACTGCTGGAATAGCATATGTCGCTAGTGATATTAGTGCAGGCTTCAGTACCCCATGCAAAATAACTGAGAAAGCAAGCATTCCACCTCTAACTAAATTCCATGCATAACCACCACTTACTACTAGAACTTTAAGACCTATTAGTGCTGCTATGGTACTCATTATTCCTGTAGTAATAACTGGAAATTTTTCTGCAAATCGAGCTATGGGGTTAGTTATCTCTCTTAAAAGGCTACTTATCCACTTTAAAGGAGGTAGCATTACTGAGCCCAAGTTCATTCCTACTTCTGCTATCGCATTTCTCAGTAATCGTAAATTATTTGCTGTAGTTGCTGCACGATTGTTAAACTCTTCTTGCATGGACTTTTCGAATTTTTTCTCGTCAGCTAAATGATTTATGGCGTCTTTATAATTCTTTAAGCTTCCAACCAGTAATGCAATATCATCTTGATATTCTTGACCAAAGAGGTTGAGAAGAATTTGAGAACGTTCCTGTTTATCTACTTTTTCCAGAGTTTCAAAAAAATAAAGTAGTGCGTCTTGACTATTTTCACCAATCCTTTGTACCATTTCTTCTGCAGCTATTCCCATGTCTTCTAATGCTGCCTTGAACTCTTTTCCTTGCCCTTCAGCAGTTTGGAGCTTAGAAAGTAGAGCATTTATAGCAGTTGCTGCTTTTGCTGGTTGTTTGCCTAAACTAATAAAGGCATTTACTAAACTACTTGTTTCCTTAATATCAAGACCAAACTGTTTTGCACTACCACCAACTACAGCTAATGCTTTAACCATATCTCCTGCTTTAGCAGCACTATTATCTGAAAGGTGATTTATGATATTACCTGCTCTTTCCATATCTGCTACTTTAATCCCATAAATGTTGGCAAGCTTAGCTATAGAATCACCTGCTTCTTCTGCAGACATATCAAACGCTGTAGACATTTTAGCTACTGTTGTTGTGAATCCTATTAAATCTTCTTTTGGAACACCAAGTTGCCCACCACTTGCAGCAATTTGAGCTAACTCAGCAGCTGACAGTGGTATCGTACGGGACAGTTCCTTTAATATCTGACCAAATTCTACGGCTCCTTGATTGTGAGCTGCCTCATCCTTAGCAAATCTCACTACTTTCTTAACATCAGCCATAGCACTTTCAAAATCAATCGCAACTTTAATTGGAGTTGCAAACCCAAGTGCAAGTGCAGCCGTTTCTACCATTTGTGATTTAAAGTATGCTTTTCTCCCCAAAAACATGTCCCGATCTTTGATGGCAGTACTCAATTTGCTGTATCTACTTTTTAGCATACTCACAGAAGCACCAAGTTTATGCTGATCCTTTATCAAAGACTGAACATTTCTTCCACTTTTTCTTGCTTCTTCATTGAATGAATGTAAAGCATCTCTCTTTTTCAAATATGCTTCTTTTGCTTTTGTTGCAGAAAATTTAGCTTTATCAAACTCAGCTTTTAAAGTTTTGCTTGGTTTCTCTACCGCTTTCATTTGTTTAGCTAAAGATTTTACTTGATCTTCAAAGCCTTTCCATGACCTCCTGCTAGTCAAAACATCACTACCCAACTGCTTAAATTTTGATACTGATTTTAAAGATGAGTCAAGCTTTCTTATATTCTCACCAAGGTTAGAGAGTTGACTACTACTTCCTTTTATTACAGTACTGAAACTGCCATCTAAAACTGCTCCGATTTTTATAGATAACGTTGACATTGTACCTTCCTCGCTACTTCATGCCATAAAATAAATTCATTAATCTCCATATCAAGTATTTGTTCAACCCCGCCTCCTACAACAGAGCTGAACATTAATACTTCTAATCTCAAGTTTTTTGGATAATTGGTGAAAAAAAATCCTTTAATACCTCTTGAATTTTCACATAATCAGCAATATCTAACTCTTCAATTGCTTCTTTTGCAACTGATGTCAGATTGGCAGTCAAAGTTACTTCCTTACTTAGATCACTACCATTTAAGCGTTCAATTGCAAGATAATCTCTAACTTTTGGACGTCTAACGGTAAGTTCTGAGACAGAAATTCCATCAACTGTTATTGGGTTGTTTAGTGTTATAGTTTGCATAAAATTCTCCTATAAAAAATAAAATCTTGTAAAATGTTGTAACTATTTGATCAACATCTAAAAAATAGAATTCTAAAAATCTTCATATTCCAAGCACCGTTTGAAGTAGTGCCATCTGATCAACACCATTTATCTTTCTAATCATATTTTCAGCATCGATTTCTATTAACTCATTACCACCTATAGTAAGTTTATAGTAATGAGCAGCGACAGTGCATTTGAGAGTGGCTTTTTCAGCAGGTTTCCAGCTACCAAAGTCAAATTCTTTGAATATGCCTCTAAGGTTGATAATTACTCCTTCAACCTCATTGCTGCCACTGCCTTGTAATCCGCCCCTTAGCGTCAAAGCTACTGAATTTCCATCTATCAAACCAAAAAGTCTAAAAAGTTCTGAATCATATTCTGCAAAAGTAAAATCTGCTTCAAGCTTTTCCATGCCCATGTCAATATTTATTGGAATATCCATACCACCAGCTCTATATTCTTCAGTTTTTATGGTAAGCTTCGGTAAGGTTATTTCATCTATTTTTCCTGCATAACCCCGACCATCTACGAATACATTAAAATTCTTTAAAATCTTCGGTAACATCTCTTTCTCCCATTTTTATAATATTGTACCACTCACAAGATGTGACCTGAAAGTAATCTGTTCTGCCGGATATGGTGGTGTAAACTCGAAGTCAAAATACACTTTCCCGCTTGCAATGTTTGCCGGTGTATTGAGCTCTGGAGTTGCGTAACATTTTCCGCTAATAATCGCTCCTTGTACTTTTAAATTGGCCAAATAAGAATTTACCCCCTCAATCACATCATCTATATAGGTTTTGGTAATATTGCGATCAACTGCCCATAAATGAGCTCGAAGTAAACTATCATTGATTAAATCTGCAGTGCGCCTTACTGATAGAAAAGCCCATTTCGAATCGTTTGAACATGTTCTATTTCCCCAAAGCCTATAGCCGTTTTGATGAATTATCGTTGTTACTTCATTTTCATTTAAGTGGTTTGCTCTGCAATTTGTATTACCGAGCGTAAAATCAATAGGCCTGCTTGTTCCAACAATACCGTTTATTTCTTTATTTGAAGGTGAGTGCCAGAATCCTTGTTCGCTATCTACTTTCGCTATTAAACCAGCTACAAACGGGCTTGCTGGCAAAATTTCTTCTTCAATAAGTACCTTAACCCAAGGATCAATAATATAAACTCTTGAGCTACCTACACTTTTTCTCCATTTTATTGCTTCTTCATCATTAGTATTTGGTCCATCTGCTACTATTATGCTTCTCAGCTTTTCTGCTATAGAAATTAAAGCGCCAACCACTGGATTTTTGCCATCTTCTGGTAGTTGGTGAGTAAATTGAGGTGCAATTAGTATTCTTGGCGCAACATGAACTATGCTTTCACTGCTGAGGAATGCCTCAATTCCCTGATATTCTCCGATTTCTTCATCAACACCGCCAATTATATTTTTCAGCGTCTCTTCTTCTTTTAATTTTTGATCGCTGTTTTCACTTTCTTTAACTCGAATAACTACTACTGTTGCACCAATTTGTGTAAAGATAGAGCTTACTGCTTGTGGAAGGGTACCTGTTTTACCAAGCTTAGCAGCCTCTTTTAAGCTTCCTGCTATCAGTACTGGCTTATTCAGTGGAAATTTTTGCCCATCTGCTTCAGGAGCAGTACCAATTACACCTATCACTGATGATTTAGCTGTACGTACTGCTCTTGACCCCGAGGTTACCTCAATGACATTTACTCCGTGTAAAAATTGTTCTGTCATATAGTTGCGTTATAAGTTTGCTAAAACTTGCTCTTTAAAATTGTTAAAAACTCTGTAACTCTTTGATTTCCCTAACTTTCTTCTTGTTCCAAATCTTCTGATTACTACTTTTTAAGATTTAGTATATTTATTAAAATAAAGACAGAAACTAGAAAGTATAGAAAATTTCTCATTTTGCAATAACTCCAACTCAATATCTTCTTTACTCCTCTTGGCAATTTCTCCCCCTTCTGTTAAACGATTACCAATAAAAATCCTCTCTAGCTTGTTTTCAAGTATTGTGGTTTCAACTTATTTGTAAGCGTATTTTCTTCCTCTTTTACTGCCAAAGTTTATATGTTGCATTTAACCCAGGACACTGCCACGCTCTTAGTGTTCTCTCTACATCGATCTCAAGTCCTGTGGTTAAAAAATTACTGCGAAAGTTGTATATTCCCCACTGGATAAATTGACCATAGATTGTGCTATACGTATGCTCACTTGCAAAGAACTCAGGTGTCTCACCAACTCTTTCACCTCCTGAGTGAAGATTGGATGACGTATAAAGTAACACTGTAACAGTTTTTCCTGCTGGAATGATTATGTTACCTGATGCAATAAATTCAGGACTGTTAATTTCATGCTGGTAAATACGTGTCCAAGTAATTCTCGAAATCTCTGACTTCCTTGTATTAGTTTTATCAGGTGTACCTATAAATAATCCTGCTCCTCCATAATTAACTTCATCTTTATACCACATTGCAGATCCAACAAAGTTTAGAGTTTTACTTATATCTACATTGCTTGTGTTTTTTACGAATATTACTCCCAGTGCAGCATAAGGGTATTTCAGCATATTGAATTGCTCAGAAAATCCATCATACATAAATCTTGGGTATGATTCTCCATAGATAAATGTACCTTTGCTTCCCTCTAAAAAACTGAGTTGTCTTGGCCGATAAAAACTAACATAGCTTGTATCATATGTGTGAGTACCTGCTAGTAGTTGTAGCATATAGTCTGTTTTTGTTACATCACTACTCCACTGACCAAGCTCAGTTGTAAAAGTTCCGTGGCCAAAGTAATTATTTTTTCTACTTAGTACACCAAATAAAAAAGGTAATGCTCCAGGTTCAATCATATGACGATTTCTTACTTCTTTCATGATTGATGAGCCACTTGGTACATCGTTTATGGAGTTAAGCTTGGTTGGTTCTCTGCTCCTTATTTCCTTCATAATTGATGAACCACTTGGCACATCATTAACAGTACGGAAGTTATTTACTAAACCTTTAAGACCATCTTTATGATCATTGCCAACACTGTTTATTGCTGCAATATTGGCATTCTTTCTTGTATCAAGTAGTGATATATGCGAATCTGATGATGCTTTTAAAGTATTTAAGGAATTATCCCTAAGCTTGTTGATTTCATTAACAGACTCTGTTTTTACTGCAGTTATTGCTGATATTGAGTTTGTTTTATTGCTGTTTATATCATTTAGGTGTTTTTTTGCACTATCAAGCAGTTCTTTTAGCTTACCATCAGTCATTTGCACAATTTCAGAAACCGCACTTTTGTCGACTATTGATTCCAATGCTTTAGCAAGATATGCTAATTGATCTGGTGTACTATTTGCTGCTAAATCTTTAAGCCTTCTCTGTAGTGCGTCAATTATTTCTTTTATTTTAGCCATTTGCACAATATTAGAAATAGCTTTTTTATCTGCTATCAATTCCAGCGATTTTGCAAGATATGCGAGTTGATCAGGTGTGCTACTTGCTGCTAAATCCTTTATCCTTTGGTATATTGCTTCTTTCATTCCCAAAAATTCAAAAAAGTTTCAAAGCTAAATCGTTCAAAATTACTTTTAAGTTGATTATGTTTATTTTCTCCCTTACTTATATCCTCATCTATTTTCTCTATAGCTCTTCGAATACGTACTACATCTTGAACTGCAATATTTTCTGGATGAGGCAGTGGATATCCTCGTTTGGTTTGGTCAACAGTCATTATGTGACAATCACTCTGAGATTTTTTACCTTAGGGCGATAAACAACTGTTCCACTTAAAACTAATTTTATCCTTGTCTCATTGCCATTAAAGTTTGTCAGCACATGAGTTCTCTCTACCCAGTTTTCCCCTATTGGTTTTCCTGATGTTAAATTCACTAACTGCCAATCCACGTTTTTTTGCACATATGCTTTAACATCTGCAGTGCCAGGTATTAGTGCATCATAGGTAATTGTTATCTTAGTGTTAGCTCCTGCTGTAATGCTCCTAGTTACATAATCTCCTTTTTCCCCTATATTACCTATAACTAGCTGTAACCCAGGATATAGCACTGGACTTTTTTCTCGCCCTCCCTTTAGGCTTGCTTTTACCGTTAGCTCTCCAGATAATCTTTCACGCAGTGCAAGTGGCAAATTATCAGACAGAAAGTTTTCTTTTCCTTCTTCATCTGTTAAAATAAATTACACATTGGTATCAAATGCTACTTTTTCGACGTTCGTCAAAACAATTAAATCTGAAGTATTGTTTGCGGTAACTTTACCAAGATCAATAATGTGAGAAACTTCGCTAAATTTTGCAGCCAAAAGCCGAAACGTTAAATCTAAGTTCTGATGTGGAGTCCAAGTACTTGCGTTGCTAGATGAGAGTAATACTCCTACTTGATATGGCTGACTCGTTACCCAACGGCTATTTACTGCATCATATTTGCCAAGTTCTGCTATTTTTACTGCAGTACCCTGATCATCAGTAAGCAGTACTATTGCATACTCTCGTCCTGCATGGCAAAACACTGGTGACCAAGTAATACGTGTTGCTGTGCCATCCACCTTTATATCTCTTGGCTCAATATAACTTTCAGCAATGACAGTCTGCGAGGGCATTCCCACTGCTGTTTCTCTAATCTGCACAACAACACGTTTTTTGCCTTTATTTATAAACCATAGCTCCACACCTCCTATGTGTCTGCTTTCATTTAGAGTAAATGTTTGGGCTAAAGGGTCAACTCGTCTTGCTGCGATAACTCTTCTTCTTTCCTCTATGGTAATTGTTTTTTTACCAGTATAAGTTGCTTCTCCATAACTGCCTTTATCACCGAAGAACTGCACTAACTTAGTCCCAGCAGGAATGTTTCTTGGTACAGTAAATCTTCCTTTTATTTTTCCTCTGTTATCAGCAATAAATGTTGCGATCATGTTTTTCTTTCAAATATTTTCTATGCTTGAGGTTGAATAAAAATTCCATCAAACTTTAATTCCTTAAGCTTTTCACCAGTTGCAAAACCTTCAATCTCAAAATTTTGAGTTGCTTCTCGCATAAATTCAGTTTCGTATGAGGTACTTGACAGCAGCTCTGTTGTTTCTTTAACATTAAATACTCTGGTTACTGGACTTTTCCAATTTGTTTTTACCTCCGTCCAGTGATCAATATTTTTATTTAAAGTAATTTGTGCTGGTACTGGATCAAAGGCTTGATACGGATTAATTTTTTCTCCTTTGGTCTGTAAAAGCTGCTCCAGTACCGGTTCAAGTTCATATGGCAAAAGATATCTTTCCCCACCTTTTTCAATATCTGCAACTTCTACATCTATTGGCAAAACTAGCTCCCTATTTACTATCGCTGCAGTCTGCAAAATTCCTTGATCACGCATATCATCGTCAAAAAATGAATCAACAAATACTCCTTTTTTGGTGGTAGGTTCTCTTGAATTTGCATCACTGCGTAAACGTTCCTCTGCAACCAGCGCATAAAGATCATTTATTCCTTTTTTCATTGCTTCAAGCTCATTCATCGGTACAGCATGAATAGCATTATTCACTATTTTTACCCCTTCTTTTTCTCCGTTTTTCCATGTTTGGTGAATGTAGCAGAGTAAAAGTTGTCCACTAGGCGCTTTAGGCATCGATGGTCTCCAAGGGTGAGCTATACCTTTTATTCTCCTTACTACTCCTTTGCTATCGATAGTAATTAAATCAAAGCGTGGCATCTTCCAGGTGTAATCAATCAGAACCAAGCTATTATCAACTGCTCCTTTTACTTTGCATCCCTCTTCACTTATATCTTCAGGGCTTACATGAGTACGACAGCGGTAAGTTATTTGATAACTACTTCCAGGAGCTGGTTCTTTACCTGGTAATGACCAATCAACGTTTCCTGCGTTTAATTTGTAATCTATACTATTTTCATAAATAACATTGCCTTGTTTAACTTGAATAATCTCAAGTACTGCAGAGTCAGGTATCGGATCAATAGCTCCAGAGTATGAACCATGAGTAACAGTAATGGTTTTCTGAACAGTTATATCTACTTTTTTAATTTCACTTATTGGAAAATCATTCACCTTCAGTTCCATTACTCTTTGGCTATTTGGCTGAAAAGTATGTGGTTCTGATTCAACTGATTTTATATCCGGATCTTCATCAAAAGAAACACGAATACTGTGAGGAAGTTCAATCTCATAGCCATCAGCATGAGCTTTGCCCTCATTAATCACAAATATTTTTTTTCCTCCTTCTCCCTCTTCCTTTTGCAGGAACATTACTTCAAGACCATTTACGACATAGGAACCATTGGCTTCTTTGTCATAACGAGCAAGAGCAGTAGTTACTATATTTGCTTGTGGTGGCGGTGAATGTTCTATTAATACTCCATTTTCAATATGGTAAATTGGGTAAAATTCGCCATTTGTAGAGTTAACAGTAACACTTTCTACTTGGTATCCCCAAATGGTAGAAACTTTAAGTCTTGCAGCTCCTACTTCCTGATAGTTTCTTGTACCAATAGCAGGATCACGAAGATTTTCGTCCTCAAGTTCTGTAATCGTAGATTCTACGTAATAAACACCTATACGCACTGTGGTACTTAATGGAATAATAAATTCTTCTTTTTCGACTTTTCTAACTGCTCCACGCAGATAGATTTTTCCTCCCTCAAGTGTAACTTTACCAGTTTCTCTATCTATAATACAATTGCTTCCTGTTATAACATCGCCATCACGAAATATTGCATCGCCTATGCCTTTAAGCTTAGAGAGAGCATATTCTTGCGTCTCATTTAATTCTGCTGACTGTAGACCTCTTCCAGCAAGAAACAAGCTTTTTTCGTATTCTTTGTCAGGATTAAAGCGGTTATAATAACTATTTAAGGTCATTTTGTTTCAAAAAGTTACAACGAATGAAAAAGTTTCCCGAGTTGCTGCAGTTCTAATAAGTGGTACAGTGTGTTCTAAAACTAACAAAATTCCAGGATCTTCTACATCTTTTGGCTCAAAATATCTCTGTCCAGGAGGTGCTTTCTTCTTTACCTGTGTACCAACCATAACCCCGAGTTCCCTGATAACTTGATTTGCTGCATCCGTGAAATCGAAAGTGAATTTGAGAAAAAGATTATTGGTTGGTACATTCGATGGTTTAAACCTTCCAGAAGGAGTTATAAGTTCGCCGTTTTCATCACCTGTGCAGAATAGCACTTCATCTGCAGTACGTCTGCCAAGTTCATTCAAGAGCTTTATAGAATTTATAGGTTCAGGTGGTGTGCTTTGAATGTACTCTATGGTAACTTTATCACTTGCTGGAATAGAGCTGTTTTCCGTACGTTTTATTATACCACTACTGCTCTCAACTATATAGTCAATACTGGATTGATACACTGTTTGTCCTGTAAAAACCCTTACATCTTTAATAGTGTGGTAATCTAGAGCTATTTCACCCTCAATAAAAACTTTTTCGACCTGATGGCTACTTTCCCAGCTCGTATCACCACTGCCCCAGGCAAGATGTAGAGATTGCTCTTTTATACTTGCTGCTATTGCTGCTCTTCCTGACTGTGTNTTACTAAACCTTTAAGACCATCTTTATGATCATTGCCAACACTGTTTATTGCTGCAATATTGGCATTCTTTCTTGTATCAAGTAGTGATATATGTGAATCTGATGATGCTTTTAAAGTATTTAAGGAATTATCCCTAAGCTTGTTGATTTCATTAACAGACTCTGTTTTTACTGCAGTTATTGCTGATATTGAGTTTGTTTTATTGCTGTTTATATCATTTAGGTGTTTTTTTGCACTATCAAGCAGTTCTTTTAGCTTACCATCAGTCATTTGCACAATTTCAGAAACCGCACTTTTGTCGACTATTGATTCCAATGCTTTAGCAAGATATGCTAATTGATCTGGTGTACTATTTGCTGCTAAATCTTTAAGCCTTCTCTGTAGTGCGTCAATTATTTCTTTTATTTTAGCCATTTGCACAATATTAGAAATAGCTTTTTTATCTGCTATCAATTCCAGCGATTTTGCAAGATATGCGAGTTGATCAGGTGTGCTACTTGCTGCTAAATCCTTTATCCTTTGGTATATTGCTTCTTTCATTCCCAAAAATTCAAAAAAGTTTCAAAGCTAAATCGTTCAAAATTACTTTTAAGTTGATTATGTTTATTTTCTCCCTTACTTATATCCTCATCTATTTTCTCTATAGCTCTTCGAATACGTACTACATCTTGAACTGCAATATTTTCTGGATGAGGCAGTGGATATCCTCGTTTGGTTTGGTCAACAGTCATTATGTGACAATCACTCTGAGATTTTTTACCTTAGGGCGATAAACAACTGTTCCACTTAAAACTAATTTTATCCTTGTCTCATTGCCATTAAAGTTTGTCAGCACATGAGTTCTCTCTACCCAGTTTTCCCCTATTGGTTTTCCTGATGTTAAATTCACTAACTGCCAATCCACGTTTTTTTGCACATATGCTTTTATGTCTGCAGTGCCAGGTATCAGCGCATCATATGTTATGGTAATCTTAGTGTTAGCCCCTGCTGTAATGCTTCTCGTTACATAATCTCCAGACTCTGAAAGATTACCCATAACTAGCTGTAACCCAGAATATAGCACTGGACTTTTTTCTCGCCCTCCCTTTAGGCTTGCTTTTACCGTTAGCTCTCCAGATAATCTTTCACGCAGTGCAAGTGGCAAATTATCAGACAGAAAGTTTTCTTTTCCTTCTTCGTCTGTTAAAATAAATTCTACATTGGTATCAAATGCTACTTTTTCAACATTTGTTAAAACTATTAAATCTGATACGTTGTTTACAGTAACTTTCCCAAGGTCAATAACATGAGAATTTTCACTAAATTTTGCAGCTAGTAGTCGAAACGTTAAATCTAAATTTTGATGTGGAGTCCAGGTACTTGCATTGCTTGATGATAGTAATACTCCTACTTGATATGGCTGACTTGTTACCCAACGGCTATTTACTGCATCATATTTGCCAAGTTCTGCTATTTTTACTGCAGTAACTGAATCATCAGTAAGTAGTACTATTGCATACTCTTGCCCTGCATGGCAAAACACTGGTGACCACTCTATACGTGTTGCTGTGCCATCTATCTTTATATCTTTTGGCTCAATATAGCTTTCAGCAATGACAGTCTGCGAGGGCATTCCCACTGCTGTTTCTCTAATCTGCACAACAACACGTTTTTTGCCTTTATTTATAAACCATAGCTCCACACCTCCTATGTGTCTGCTTTCATTTAGAGTAAATGTTTGGGCTAAAGGGTCAACTCGTCTTGCTGCGATAACTCTTCTTCTTTCCTCTATGGTAATTGTTTTTTTACCAGTATAAGTTGCTTCTCCATAACTGCCTTTATCACCGAAGAACTGCACTAACTTAGTCCCAGCAGGAATGTTTCTTGGTACAGTAAATCTTCCTTTTATTTTTCCTCTGTTATCAGCAATAAATGTTGCGATCATGTTTTTCTTTCAAATATTTTCTATGCTTGAGGTTGAATAAAAATTCCATCAAACTTTAATTCCTTAAGCTTTTCACCAGTTGCAAAACCTTCAATCTCAAAATTTTGAGTTGCTTCTCTCATAAATTCAGTTTCGTATGAAGTACTTGACAGCAGCTCTGTCGTTTCTTTAACATTAAATACTCTTGTTACTGGACTTTTCCAATTAGTGGTAACCTCGGTCCAGTGGTCAATGTTTTTATTTAGAGTAACTTGTGCCGGGACTGGATCAAAAGCTTGATATGGATTAATCTTTTCTCCTTTAGTCTGTAAAAGCTGCTCCAGTACCGGTTCAAGTTCATATGGCAAAAGATATCTTTCCCCACCTTTTTCAATATCTGCAACTTCTACATCTATTGGCAAAACTAGCTCCCTATTTACTATCGCTGCAGTCTGCAAAATTCCTTGATCACGCATATCATCGTCAAAAAATGAATCAACAAATACTCCTTTTTTGGTGGTAGGTTCTCTTGAATTTGCATCACTGCGTAAACGTTCCTCTGCAACCAGCGCATAAAGATCATTTATTCCTTTTTTCATTGCTTCAAGCTCATTCATCGGTACAGCATGAATAGCATTATTCACTATTTTTACCCCTTCTTTTTCTCCGTTTTTCCATGTTTGGTGAATGTAGCAGAGTAAAAGTTGTCCACTAGGCGCTTTAGGCATCGATGGTCTCCAAGGGTGAGCTATACCTTTTATTCTCCTTACTACTCCTTTGCTATCGATAGTAATTAAATCAAAGCGTGGCATCTTCCAGGTGTAATCAATCAGAACCAAGCTATTATCAACTGCTCCTTTTACTTTGCATCCCTCTTCACTTATATCTTCAGGGCTTACATGAGTACGACAGCGGTAAGTTATTTGATAACTACTTCCAGGAGCTGGTTCTTTACCTGGTAATGACCAATCAACGTTTCCTGCGTTTAATTTGTAATCTATACTATTTTCATAAATAACATTGCCTTGTTTAACTTGAATAATCTCAAGTACTGCAGAGTCAGGTATCGGATCAATAGCTCCAGAGTATGAACCATGAGTAACAGTAATGGTTTTCTGAACAGTTATATCTACTTTTTTAATTTCACTTATTGGAAAATCATTCACCTTCAGTTCCATTACTCTTTGGCTATTTGGCTGAAAAGTATGTGGTTCTGATTCAACTGATTTTATATCCGGATCTTCATCAAAAGAAACACGAATACTGTGAGGAAGTTCAATCTCATAGCCATCAGCATGAGCTTTGCCCTCATTAATCACAAATATTTTTTTTCCTCCTTCTCCCTCTTCCTTTTGCAGGAACATTACTTCAAGACCATTTACGACATAGGAACCATTGGCTTCTTTGTCATAACGAGCAAGAGCAGTAGTTACTATATTTGCTTGTGGTGGCGGTGAATGTTCTATTAATACTCCATTTTCAATATGGTAAATTGGGTAAAATTCGCCATTTGTAGAGTTAACAGTAACACTTTCTACTTGGTATCCCCAAATGGTAGAAACTTTAAGTCTTGCAGCTCCTACTTCCTGATAATTTCTTGTACCAACAGCAGGATCACGAAGATTTTCGTCCTCAAGTTCTGTAATCGTAGATTCTAGATAATAAACACCTATGCGAACTATAGTACTCAGTGGAATAATAAATTCTTCTTTTTCGACTTTTCTAACTGCTCCACGAAGATAGATTTTTCCTGATTCAAGCGTAACTTTACCAGTTTCTCTATCTATAATACAATTGCTTCCTGTTATAACATCACCATCACGAAATATTGCATCGCCTATGCCTTTAAGCTTAGAGAGAGCATACTCCTGAGTTTCGTTTAATTCTGCAGATTGCAAACCTCTTCCTGCTAGAAACAAGCTTTTCTCATATTCTTTGTCAGGATTAAAGCGGTTATAATAGGCGTTTAAAGTCATTTTATGCTAGAAAAATTCAAAAAGTTACAACAAATGAAAAAGTTTCCCGAGTTGCTGCAGTTCTGATAAGTGGTACTGTATGTTCTAAAACTAACAAAATTCCGGGATTTTCCACGTCTTTTGGTTCAAAATATCTCTGTCCTATAGGTAACCCTTCTTTTACTTTAGTACCAACCATAACCCCAAGTTCCCTGATAACTTGATTTGCAGCGTCGTTAAAATCGAAAGTAAATTTGAGATAGAGATTATTAGTTGGTACATTAGAGGGTTTAAACCTACCTGTAGGAGTTATAAGCTCTCCATTCTCATCACCTATGCAGAATAGTACTTCATCTGCAGTACGTCTGCCAAGCTCATTGAGCAGTTTTTCAGAAGTTATCAGCTCTGGTGGTGTGCTTTCACTATATTCTACAGTAACTGCACTATTTGCCGTGATAGAGCTATTTTCCGTAAGTTTTATTACACCAGTACTGCTATCAACTATATAATCTATACTTGGCTGATAAGTTGTTTGTCCTGTAAAAACCCTTACATCTTTAATAGTGTGGTGATCTAGAGCTATTTCACCCTCAACAAAAACTTTTTCGACCTGATGGCTACTTCCAGAGCTTGAATCACCACTTCCCCAAGCAAGATGTAGAGATTGCTCTTTTATGCTGGCTGCTATTGCTGCTCTACCTGATTGTGTAAGAATTGACATTTGAAAATTTGACTCCTGTATATATATTCACCAAAATTACAAAAACTGTTCAGTTTTTTTAGGAAAATTCTTCTTTTTTTCATAATAAATTTTTGTTGACTAATCTTTAATCTATTTTAGACATAATATATTTACTTTTAGATATATGATAGCTAGTGAGGAGTTTTGGGAAAGCAGTTTAGAAATGCCAGTATCCTTTTTGCTTAAGGACTTTCAAAATCCAAGTTTACGTGAAAGTTGGCTTGATTCTCTTTCTGGTAGACAATTAAGTGTGATCTTTAACCATTACTTTCAGAATAAACAAAACAGGCAATTATTTAAAGACTACGAAAAATGCGATGATATTTCAACTCAACAAAAACGCAAGATGCTTATTAAAATTTCTGAATCTCTGTTTGATTATTATTTAGTCAATCGTTTTAGTCGTACAAAATCAGAAACAACTATAGCTGAAGTAGCACAGTCTGTATTAGGCCAAGATCTTCTGAAGTCATTTCTGCTACAAAATAACAAATATGACAAAAAGTCCTTGTTGTTCACTCTCTTTATAACTAATCGTAACTTACTAAAACAAATTTTCTGCTTTAATCAAGTACAGAAAAAAGGGTTTTTACCTTTCATATTAAAAAATCCTCCAAGACAAAAGTCCACTTCATTTAAGGATTTTTTATCAGAAAGTACAATACAGCAAATATTAAAACAGCATGATCTATTTGAAAATGATAGTTTTGAAAGTCAGTTTCAAGAACTCTTTTACTACCAAAATAGTATTTACTTATTTATACGACGTGCTAGTAAAGATGAGGATTTATTAATCAGTTCAAATAAGGTAATACACGGTTATAAACCTAGTAGAATTATTATTGACTTTGCTTTAAATGCTAACCAAGTAAACTTATCTATTCAAAGTTTTGATCAAGGATTAAAAATAGCAAATAGAATAGTAAGCTGTTATTTTCAGCGAGAATGTTCATTTACTAACATGCGCCACCAAAATACAACAGCACAAGTGAGGACTTTTTTGAATGACTGTGTAAAACAACATGTACCTGATATTCACCTATTTGAATTGAAATTTGGTCCATCTAAATCTAAAACTAATCTTACGTTAAACACAGATAATATTGAAGAGTGGTTGCAGAAAATAGAGCCTTCGGTTGGTAGTGTACTGCATGATGTTTCACTTGTTCAGCATATCAAAGTATTGTTCAAAAGTAAAAAAGTTACTTTATCCTTTCAGACAGACACGCAATACGCAAATTATATAGAAATTGATTACTCAGAATATGTTCTCAATAGAAAAGAACGAGATGATTTTAAGTCTTTAATTAGAGATAGCTATGGAATTACCGTTTTGTCGAGAACACTCTCAAGATATTGATACTATGTTAATAAATAGGTCCTGGGTAAATCCTAACGAGAACTATATAAAGGCTGCAGAGCATCTCAGTCAGCTTGATTTTGTTAAACTTGAGAAGTATTATTTCGTTGTTTGCGCTAATGATTTAGATCTTGATTTTCCAAATATACAAAATCCTTATTGCAAAAACGAGGTTATCATTCCTCATGGTTTTGATGAAGATTGTGATGATCTAGCTTGCGAGGATTGTGGTCGTGATATTTTTCCTGATACTTATAAAAAACAGCGTTATCTTGTGCTTTCAATAAAACTTAATACGGAAAAAATTATAAGTTGGTTTGAAAAACTATTAATAGGACTCATATGGGAAAAGGCGGCAAATGGGATATATCATATAAGCTTTAAAAGTAAAATAGTAAGCATTATAATACCAATTTTATGTACTGATAAGTCATATTTAACTGTAGATAGGTTAAGAGCTAATGTTGCTGTTCTTATAACTTTTGGAAAGGTAGACCTAAAAACATTGTTAACCCTATACACTGTTCCCATGGCCGATTTAATTTGTGAACAAAAAACTCTAAATCAAATACTAAGCGAAGCAGTTGAAAAAGGAGTACCAGAATTATTACCTAACGTTTCTTTTCAAGCATTTCCTTGTATTCCACTACAAAAAACAGTTCATCAGGAGAAAAAAATATTAAGGTTGAAAATTATAGATAATACTATTTATGTTAATGACGTTGAAATTATAGGCAAACAAGCAACTTCAAGCATCCGCATCTTTAGAGTATTACTTAAACAATTTTTGCGTGACTTGGAAGAAGCTAAAGAATATAAATTTCTTAGTATCATTCAAATAGCAGATAGTTTAGGTATTGAAGACCCAGAACAGCAGGTGCGCAGACCTCTTAACAGAATGCAAAAAACAATAGCAGAAAAGCTAGCTAGCACCTTGGGACTAAATATAAGACGAGATGATGTGATACAAGCATGTAACTGGTCAGGCTACCGGCTTAATCCATCTACCATTAACTTAAGTGCTAGCTAAGCTCCTTAGTCAATGTTGGACAGAAAACGCAGAAGGATACTTCTCTAAAATATACAGATACAATTCTTCAGCGCTTTTTTTGTCACCTGCAATGAAAGTAAAAAATTCAACTACGTCTCCTTTAATTTTGGCTACAATCTCCTGCTCTTTCTCCTGTTGTCTCAACTATTATTTTATCTCCACGTGAATCTCCAATGTAAAACTCACCGCCAGGTAGTAAATGGAGTTTCAATTCTATCAATTACTAACGCTTTTATTTCTTCTAGAGATCTATTCATAAAAGGTGCCCTTCAATAATTTATGATAAAAAAATGATTCTTTTATTCGCTTAGAATGGAATCCAGTCATCCTTCTGAGTTTCATTCGGAGTAATGATCGTATCAATTCTGTTCCTGTCTCCGTACCTATTATCGGCCTCAATTCCCACTTTTGCCATAAACTCTAGTCCATTTAAATCTGCAATGGAGTTGATTTTTCTAGCAACAACTGCTTTTTCTGAAGTGTCATGTGGATGAATGTTCCGTGCTGACTCCAAAATACTTCTAAGCATAGAACGACCCATTTCTCCCCAAGTATCTTCTCCTTCAACGCTTGCTTTGCCACTTTTAATACCAATTACTTGATAAATCTTACGTTTTGTATATGGACCTTCAGTGACCGTAAATTCAGCGTTTAAATAGATGCTGCCAGTAGTATAGCTTTTAGTGAACCAAATTTCATAACCTCCAGGCTTAATAGCCATTTTGACTTTTACCGTTGTACCTTTAGGTATTAAATTACTTTGCGACTTTGCAGTGTTAAAATCAGTTAAATCTTGTAACATATATTATCTCCTATAAAAATTAACTATTCCATTTATCCACAAGTTGCCAATGGCCATTTAGTTTATCGACAAGCTTACTTGGCACACGTTCACCATTACGCAACTCAAATACTATTTGACGGACAGTGCTTCCTTCATCTTGACTGAACATCACCATTCCTGTAGTGTAGAAGCCCCTTAAGGACCCAGCACCGCTTAAACCTTGAAATGGATCTTCTTCTAACATTTTTTTGGATAATTTTTTTGTATGATGAGTAAGTACTACGCTGGCATCTGGATTAATAACATTTCTCAGTTTTTCAAGTGTTTTTTGCAAGAAGAATAGCATAGCGCTGTTGTCATTTTCGTTGCCATATTCACTTGAGTTAAAGATATTACGAAGAGGTAGGGTCGAGAACTGGCGCGCCTCTTTAGGGCTTGGTGGCTGATCCATTATTTTCATGTTGGGCCTCAATCCAAAATTCCCATGTTTACGTTTCCAGCTCCCGCCTCGTCAAACGCAGCATGCAGTTTTCCCGCACTACGCTTTCCTAGCAGATTCTTACCAAAGTTTATAACATCTTGTACTGGGGCTGCTTTCGGAACGTAATATCTTAATCTATAGTCTTTATATAGACCTAGTGTTTCGTATATCCATTCGCTACTCCACCTCTCCCAGCCAAATCCTTTTGCTTTTCTAGCTTTCATTAATTTGCGTCTTACTTTCTTCTCTACCCATAGTTTCACGTAGTTAAAGTTTCGACCTGAGTTTCCTATCCTAAAGTAGTTTGTCCACCCTCTCAGTATTGGATTAATGATATTTATCACTTTCCATATTGGTTGCGATTTGTGGTCGCGAAATACCTCCTTCAATTTTTGAAGTAAGTTTGTCCGCGCTTTCATCTGTGGTGTTGTTTGTACCCTCCACTTTCCTTGTTTTGTGATCTTCTCTCGAAAATCAAATCCTAGAAAGCTGAATGTCTCTCTTTCCTTTAGGTTAATTACTTTTGTCTTTTCTTTATTTACTTCTACCTTTAGTTTTGCTAATTCTTCTTGTACCCTTCTATACACTAATTTTTCTAGCCATTCCCATCTCTGGTGCCCATCTATCAGTATCACTAAATCGTCTGCCCATCTGGCGTATTCTATATGTCGATATTTTCCCTCTTTTGTCACCTCTTTTGCCTTCTCTAGCATTTTATCTACCTCATTGAGGTATATATTGCTTAATAGTGGTGAAAGTGGTGATCCTTGCGCTATTCCTCGTTTCCCTCCTACTTTGAGGATTAGCTTGATCAAGTGCATGATTTCTTTATCATTTACTCTTTTGGAAATCTTTTCCATAAGAATATGGTGTCGCACATTGTCGAAGTAGGATTTCAGATCTATGTCAATAACTTTTGTATTGCCTTTGATTGCTGCTTTCGATACTTTATCAATTGCTTCATGCGCTTTTCTCCTAGGTCTATATCCATATGATCCGTCCTGAAAGTTAGATTCAAATATTGGTTCAAGTATTAGCTTCAGTGCTGTTTGCACTATTCTGTCCCGGATGCAGGGTATGTTCAACGTTCTGAGTTTTCCCCCAACTTTTGGTATTTCCTTCCTCCGGTTCCTATTTGGGCTATAGGTTTTGGTTATTAGTTCGTGTCTTATTTGTTGAAGATACTTTTCTAAGCCTTCTGCCTCTATCGATTCAAATGTCACCTCGTCTATTCCTGGTGCCCCTTTGCTCTTCTTTGTCAGCTTATATGCTTCTTCTAGTGTCTCCATCTTGCAGATGTGAACATAGATTCCCCAGAATCGCCATTCCGGTTCTGTTTTCGCTTTGGTATATATCTTTCTTCTCAGGTCTTGTAATTTTATTGGCATTTTTATCATTTTTACCTTTACCTTCCTTTTTGTTAAAAGATTTCTACTAGTAGGGTGCCTTTGCTCCATGAGAGTTACCTCACTTCTTTACTACTACGCACCCATCCGCCACCCTCTCATCTTCGGTTCTTTTCCTGTTTTCCAGTTATAGAACCTACCACTCCAAGGTATTTCTCCTTGGGATGAGGAGGGCTTCTCCAGTTGCTTTGTATGTCCTCATTACCATGCTATCACTACCACCCCGCTGAAGTAGAACAATTGTATCAGTCGTTTTTCAACTGCCTATTCTGCTTTCGCCCATTGACCGCTGGCTCAGCCTTCAGTTCTTATCGTTTTCGAGGCCACCTATATGTTTGCTTTCGCTACGGCCTGGTAATTCGCCATTATCCTATGATAACGTTGTCGGTAGGCTTCAACATTTTGCTTTCCCTCCACATTGCTACCCTAGCTACAGGACTTCGACTTTTATCCTGGTGGGTCTACTTCCCACTGAACATACTTGCCTTCTCTGGACACACGATCAATCGCAATAATATCAGGTTTAAAACGCTCTTTAACAGTATTTTTGATTTCATCTATTTCTTCACTACTAAGCGATAATTGCACTCTTGGCGTGATAATTAAGTTATTGGCAGCTATATCCAAAAGTTCCTTATCAAGTTGAAGCTGTTGCAAACGTTCCTTCATATAGTCATACTCAATTTCAGTTTGCATGTAGAAGATCTTCAAAGGTCTACTTGGCATCATACCAAGAAATGATCTACCAGCAGCCATGTGGACAAGCCAAGAGATCAAAAAGTCGCTTTTACCGATTTTAGGTGGGCCACCAAATACCAATAAGCCTCTCTTGGTTAAAATTCTTGAGGAAACAATGTCTTCTGGTATTGGCGATTGATCATCCAAGTATTCTTTTACACTGAAAAAGGGAATTTTTTGAGTAATGGTGAAAAAGTCTTGTAACATATATAACCTCTAAAAGTTAACTTTGAGTAGAAATTTAAGCAGCAGTAGCAAAAGCCTTAGCTTTAATTTTCGTAAGTAATTTTCCCAGATGCGGTTCTTCAACCATATTGAGGCAGCCACTGCGATCTTTAGCAGGGTATCCCCAAGAGTTAATAGTCTGACAGACAAATGAACGTTTCTCTGTTCCATCATCTTTCTTGATTCCAACCATGCTAATTACTTCATCAACAATACCTGGAATTTCACTAGCAGTTTTAGCACCTTCACATTGAGGTAGCCATGTTGAACGATTACAGTCATCGAGATATTGACCTAAGGTGCCAACTATGATGATGTCTTTGTCTCTGATATGTTGAAACTGATTGAGCCAGGCCATCATTTCTTGTGCGAGTAATCCGTAAGCAGCTCTTTTATCTTCTCTCCCCGATCTATCTGAAAAAGCTTCAGGTTGCATTCTTGCCCATAAAAGACATAAACGTGATGCAACAGTTATGCTATCAATAAAAATAGAGCGATATTTAGAAACTTCAGAAAGAAGATCTTTGTGCTTGCTACAGACATGCTCATAGTGTTTTTGACTATACGCCTGATCAGACCTTAATGCAGGATTAGGACCACCAATAAGACAAGCAATATCTCTTGACTCATTCCAAGTGTGCATCTCGATTGAATCTCCTTTCCAGTCTTGTACAGCTAGAAGTCCTGCTTCAAAATCAAGGCAAAGTGTTGTTGATTCATCGAGGGTTTTGAGCAGACTGGTTTTGCCGATTCCATAAGGTCCAAAGATTACTACCTTTACACCTGTGATCAGTTTTGCTCTTTCTTTGCTGTTTATTATTTTCATGCTTTTACCTTAATTTGCCACTATATATAAATTCACCAAATTTCAAAAAACTGTTCAATTTTTCTTATGCTTTTTTCCGTAAACAGGTGCAAATTTAGATCGCATTTTCTTGAGAATGTTGTACAAAGTAGTCCGTGATATATTATTCATATCTGCAACTTCAGCAATGCTGTGGTGTTTTAATTGTTCACATAAAACTTGCCATTTCTTTGGTAATTTTGAAATAATTTGCTCAACATCAATACGTAGTATCGCTTCATCTTCAAAACAGTAACTTTCCTGTTGCACATTATTTTCAAGTTTAGGAGTAGTACGTGAGTGTTTACGGACTAGATTATTAATACGATTTTTAACAACTTGCTTAGCGAAAGTGGAAAGACTGCCCTTAGTTTTATCATACTGATCTATGCATGAAAGAAACTCACAGAAGAGGTCTTGTTCTATGTCTTCAATATCTTGATCAGTAAGCGACTTATAATGTTTTGCGTAAAATTTTATTAAATTAACAACTTTAGGATCAATACCTGAATAAGAGTTTCGAGATTTCATAAGATGTATCCTTAAATGAAAGACTTAAGGATGAAACTTTCTTAGTAAATATTGTAGGACATGAAAAAAATACCTCAGACAATCGTGAGTTTTTTACCCTCTGAAAGTCTAGAATCTTTTTTCAAACCTCAGACACTCAAAACTTTGATCAGACAATGCACCTATGAACTGAACAGTTTTTGTAAATCCGGTGAATATATAGAACAAGATTTTCAACTTACAGGTGATTTCATGAATAATGTTCAAGAACTTAAAGAACGACTTCTATTAAACCTAAGATCTTGTCTTTTGTACTTGCTACCTAACGGAACTTTTCGTGGTGATAAGTTTTATGTAGGCAATATACAAGGTGATAAAGGCAAGAGTCTGGTAGTAGAATTAAGTGGCAGTGAAGCTGGCCTATGGCATGATTTTGCAACAGGAGAAGGTGGTGATATCATTGATCTTTGGGCAGGAGTACATAGAAAAAGTACGAGAATAGAGTTTCCTGAAGTAATGACTTCTATAGCTCAATGGCTTGGTCATTTCAAAACTTCAACTGCATATTGGGATTATTACGATGAAAACGGCCAAGCTATTGTTAGAGTCTATCGTTATGATGATAATAATGGAAAGCGATATCTTCCTTTTGATATCAAAAAATCCACCTTTAGTGTACCAGAGATAAGGCCACTATATAATATTCCAGGTATTTTAAAGTCCGATAAAATTCTTCTTGTAGAAGGGGAAAAGTGTGCAAATGCTCTCATAGAGCAAGGTATTACTGCCACAACTGCAATGTCTGGAGCAAATGCAGACCCAAATAAAACAGATTGGACACCACTCAAAGGTAAACATGTTATTATTTGGCCAGATAATGATGAACCAGGTAAGAAATACGCTGAAAAATCTGCTATGAAACTTACTTGTCTTGGAGTTGAAGAACTTTGCATTTTGGAAATACCTAAAGATAAACCAAAGGGTTGGGACGCTGCTGATTGCGTGAAAGAAGGTATAAATGTTGAAAAATTCTTATCTTCAATTCTTCAAGTTCCATATGTGAAAAAACTATCAACTACCGAGGAATTCTCGAAAGTTCAAAAAGCAGGACGTCGCATTTCACTTTCAGCAATTCCAGTAATAAAGTATTTAAACGATAAATCACCAATGCCGAAAGACATAATAGCTCCAAGAATTTTAACTCCAGGAGGACTATTGGTGTTTGCAGGTGCACCTAAGGTTGGAAAAAGTGATTTTCTTATTTCTTGGTTATTACACATGGCAGGAGGAGTTCCATTTTTGAACATGATGCCCACAAGACCTTTGAAAATCTTTTACTTACAAACTGAAATTGGCTATCACTATATGCGTGAACGTCTACAGCAGATTAAACTAAATGAAGAACTTCTTGAAATTGCTGGATATAACTTAGTTATTACACCACAAGTGGAGTTGCTTCTAAATGATGATAGTATAGAGATTATTTTAGATAAAATAGAAAGTTCATTTGGCTCGAATGCAGTTGATATAATAGCAATAGATCCACTACGCAATATTTTTGATGCCGGCGAGAATAGTAGTGAAAATGACAACAATGCTATGTTATTCTTTCTACAAGAAAGGGTTGGTAAATTGAGAAAGCTGGCTAATCAAGATGCAGGGGTTATTTTAGTACATCATACAAAAAAGATTCAAAAGAAATCATTAGAAGAAGATCCCTTTCAAAGCTTTAGTGGAGCTGGTTCATTGCGAAGTTTTTATACTACAGGAATGATAATGTTTAGACCAAATGAACAACAAAGCTGTCGTCAGCTAATATTTGAGTTACGCAATGGTCATGCTATTGCATCAAAATACGTTGATAAAATTAACAATAACTGGTACGTAGTTGATTATGAATCGCAAAGACTTGTGAATAAAGATTATGGTCAAAGGTTAGATGCAGAACGTTCGCGTAGGTATGATACTATTCTACAATTAATTTATGATGAAGCACGGAAGGGACGTCTATATACAATAAATTCGTTCTGTCAGGCATTTGAGAATAAAGCAGGTCTTGGTAGTCAACATTCGATCCGTGAACGTATTGATACTTTAGCTACAAAAGGCTATATAAAATTTAACAGAGAAGGTAAAAATGGAGCAAGAACTAGATATGGGGTGCTTTGTGTTGCAGGCATGGAAAAGAAAAGTAAGGTATTTGATCATCAACTGAATAAAGAAGTGACAATTTATGAAAAGGTCTTACCAACCGACTATAAATCACTGGAGAATGGTAGCATTTTACCAGTTGAAAATCCGAATACTTGGGTTCATCATAGTATCTGCAATTAATAAAATTAAAATAGAAAATATGAGTTATTTCAGTCTTCGGATTTGCTCAGTTTGTCTTCAGAATTTGCTTAGTCTATGCAGACTGAATTTAGTAAGGATGAAAGAAATGCGAGATTTTCAACAACTTAGAGGGATTATTGAATTTTATAGCTGCAGACTGAGCAATAGGGAAAAAGTTCAGGAATATAGAGGGTTTTGTTCAACTTTCAGTTTTCAGAATAACTCCTATTATTATATAATAATAATATAGTAGTATGACTTTAAAACATACTACTCTGTTCGTTTCTCTTTTACTTACAATAATAAGTTATGTATATGTGTAAAGCTCTCTTTCAAAGTTATCTGATAAAAGAAATGAAAGAAAACGCTCAGAAAAAACAAATGGCCCGTAATTGCGTTTTAAAGCCATTCTACAACTTCAGGGTACAAATATAACACTAAGACCTAAATTACTTATGTAGAGTAGCTTAAAACTCGACCACGAGGCACCTCTAAATTATTTTTTACTTTAAACTTTTACTTGCTTATAAAAAAAAGCTTACTTTAGCTTATCACGTTTTTTATTTGTTGTAAAATATCTTTTCAAAAAGGTGAACAGTTTTTGTAATTTCGGTGAAACAAGAGCTGGTTATTTTGGAGGTCTTATTGAGATATAACGACCTTTATCTAAAATTCTTAAGTTGAGTCTTTAGGTAATCTCTATAAATAATTTGTAGATGAAGCTAAAGGAAAAAAGTTGCTGCCATAAACATAAGCTACTGATCTCGTAAACTGCTTAAAATGGAGACAAAGATCTAAATTTATTTATTTACGTCTCCAATTTTATCGCGTATAACGGAGATAAAGATTTATGTTTCGTATTTTATGTCTCCATCATTTATTGGTAGAAAAACTGAGTTAAAGCAATTACTGGAGCTTACAGAAAAAAATACTGCATCTTTTGTAGTAGTCAAAGGAAGGCGTCGTATAGGAAAAAGTCGTTTAATTCAAGAGTTTGGTAAGTATTTTGAACAATATTACTCCTTTATAGGTTTGCCACCAGAAAAGCATACTACAATGTCCTACCAACTTAATGAGTTTTCTAGACAAGTTGCTAGACAATTTAATACATCTTTTGCTAGGTATGATGACTGGAGCGATTTACTATGGGCAGTTGGTGAACGTCTACTATCAGGAAAAACATTATTGCTGTTTGATGAAATTTCTTGGATGGGCTCAAAAGATCCAACCTTTTTAGGCAAAATAAAAAATTTTTGGGATACGCAGCTAAAAAATAATAACAAGCTAATTTTCGTTGTTTGTGGATCAGCTTCATCCTGGATCGAGAAAAATATACTTAGTAGTACTGGTTTCGTAGGGAGAATATCGTTAACTTTAACACTCGGAGAATTATCACTTTCTGATTGCAACGAATTTTGGCCAAAAAATATTTCAGCATATGAAAAGTTTAAGGTGCTTGCAGTAACTGGCGGAATTCCAAAGTATTTAGAGGAGGTAAATTTTAAACATAGCGCTGAAGAAAATATTAAAAGGCTTTGTTTTACAAAAGGTGGGTTTTTAGTTGAAGAATTTAATCAAATATTCTCAGATTTATTCATGCGAAAAACGGCTTTTTATAAGCAAATAGTCAGAGCTCTTTCTACTGGAGCTAAAGAACAAGAAGAAATTTGTGTTACTTTAAATATCGTAAGGCATGGACGCATTTCTGAGTATCTATATGAACTTGAGCTTGCTGGTTTTATTGCAAAGGATCATACTTGGAGTATAAAAACTGGTACTGATTCACGACTCAGGAGGTACAGACTTCAAGATAATTATTTAAGGTTTTATCTAAAATATATCGAAAAAGATCTAGGAAAAATTAGTCGTGACACCTATTCTATAGGGTTCTTACCAGAGTGGTATACAATTATTGGGCTTCAATTTGAAAATTTGGTGCTGAACAATAGAAAGAGTATACATAATATCTTAGGAATTGATGGAATAATAAGCGAGAATCCATTTTTTCAGAAGAGAACGCGTAATAGTGCAGGTTGTCAAATTGATTATATGATTCAAACGAAGTTTAACACTCTCTACATTTGCGAAATCAAATTTTCAAAAGATAAAATTGGTCATTCAATAATGCAAGAGGTACAAAAAAAAATAGATGCACTAAATCGTCCGAAAGGCTTTTCATGTCGTCCAGTCCTTATCCACGTTAATGATGTAAGTGATGATGTTATAGATAGTGGTTACTTTTCACACATAATTGATTTTGGAAAATTATTGAATTGTAAGTAATGGTTTTTCTGACTTTAAAATAGTGTCTTTTTAGTTTTTATGTTTATTCTTAACTTATAGAGGTTGCTTATGACTGATACTTTAACTTTAAAAGAGGGAGATATTGAAACTACTGCTTTTGATAATAGCAATTTTACTAGAGTATTACATGATGGAGAATGGTGGTACGTAATAACAGAAGTAATAGCTTTTCTGACAGGTAGTAAGAACCCATCTGACTATCTAAAAAAGATAAAAAGCAGAGATATAGGGCTTTCTGAAGGATGGGGACAATTTGTCACCCCCCTTGAAATTAAAACAAAAGGTGGTAAACAGAATGTTAATTGTACAAATGTTGAGGGGTTGTTTCGTATTTTGCAGTCTATTCCTTCCAAAAGAGTTGAACAATTTAAACGTTGGCTTGCAAAAGTTGGATATGAAAGGCTACAAGAATATGAAAATCCTGAGCTTGCACTCAAACGAATCTATGCCGATTATGCTGCAAAAGGGTACCCTCAGGAATGGATACAAAAGAGAATAGAATCGATAGCTGTCAGAAATCAACTAACAAAAGAATGGGGTAACAGAAATATATCTGACCACAATAATAAGTATATTGAAGGTAGGGAATACGCAATATTGACAGACGTAATTTCTGAGGGAACGTTTGGAGTAAAAACAAAGCATCATAAGGAAATAAAAGGCTTGAGGAAACAACCACTAAGAGACCATATGACACCAATTGAATTAATTTTTAACATGCTAGGAGAACAGGCTACCATTGATGAAATAAAAGATAAAGATGCACAGGGCTATAATAAAAATTTAGAAGCGGCAAAGGAAGGAGGTAAGAACGCAGGCACAGCAAGAGAGGCATTTGAAAAAGCTAGAGGTGTGAAAGTCGTTTCTTCAGATAACTTTTTAAAGAGGATTAAAGATTAAAGTTCTCACTATGAGAAATCTCTGAATTTTATGATTTAAAACGTTTTAGAAGGTTATTATAGCGTTATCTCTGATTTAGATAGTTTGTTTTGTATGCTTTTACCAAAAACTCATGTAATTTCTGAGCTGCATTAAAATTATTTTAACTTTTTTTGAGAAAATCCCGGAAAAAGTAGTAAGAAATCCGGTATATATATTATAGAAGGGCATTGATGCAGTTTGTGGATGCGCTTCAAATACAAAAACTTTAAGTGTCAATCTGAAACTCGGCAAACAAACATTGAGTAGACTTGTATTTTTTTAGATAAGGTAAAAACTTCGTTCTAAAGCTAGATGTGGTTTTATAGATATTAACAACAGCAATTCACCAAAGAACGTACGTAATACCCTCTAAAACTTAATTAAATAGCATTGTCGGTAATCTTACTACTGCAGAACAAATCTCCGTTTAAGTCTAACACGATTTTTATCCTTTGCAAAAAAAAAGTGAACAGTTTTCGTAATTTTGGTGAATATATAATAAGAAAACGACTTTCTGCAGTAGCACATGATTCTCGTTGTTGGCCTACAAAAACCTATGAATTTCTAGTGTGTTTTGTAGAAACCAGACGATATTTTGGAGTAAGTGCTACTTGTAATTTTAATAATAGCAAATGTCAATCCTAACACTGGACCTCGGCAAACAAACGGGCTGGGCTATTCTGCATGACGGAGTAATTGAAAGTGGAAGCAAAAGCTTTCATGGTAGCCGTTTTAGCGGAGGTGGAATGCACTTCTTAAAATTTCGTAGCTGGCTAAATGAAATGAAGGAAAAGTTCTCAAACATTGAAGCAGTGTATTTTGAGGAAGTAAGAAGACATTTAGGAACTGATGCAGCGCATTGCTACGGTGGTTTTCTTGCAGTTCTCTCTGCTTGGTGTGAAGAACATCATGTGCCCTACCAAGGTGTTAATGTTAAAACTATCAAACGCTTTATAACAGGCAAAGGTAATGCAAGTAAGAGTGAAGTTATTGAAGCTGTAAAGAAAAAGGGGTTTCACCTAGAGATGATAATGAGGGGGATGCTTTGGCATTAATGTTCTATCTTAGTAAAGATTTTAATAGTCTAAAAATGCCATAAAAGTGGGTCCTTTCGGCCATACTGGCGGGTTTGGTGGGTTAGACCCCAGGCCTTTTCTAGTGTTAGACATATTTTGAATATTAACTTTTTAATTATTAAGAATTTAAATTATATGAATTTAGCAATCCACTACTATCCTATTCGAAATCTAGTTGAATATGAGCGTAATCCTCGTAAAAATGACGATGTGGTCAACAGAATGTGTGCTTCAATCAGGGAATTCGGCTTTCGTATTCCAATAGTTGCAAAAAGTGATGGTACTGTGGTTGATGGTCATTTAAGACTTAAAGCAGCAAGAAAACTTGGTATGGAAAGTATTCCCGTAGTCTTAAGTGATAATTTAAATGGACCACAAACCAAAGCTTTTCGACTGCTTGCCAATCAATCAGCTAACTGGGCAAAGTGGGATGATGATCTTTTGAAGGTGGAAATTCAAGAGTTAGAAGATTTGCAATTTGACCTTAAAATGACAGGATTTGAATTGGAAAAAGTTCAAAGGTTTCTCGATGATTTTGATGGTGAAAAAGAAGATCTTTCTGATTTAGCTGTTGATAACAAAAAAGTAACAAAACCAGGTGATCTTTGGATTTTAGGTGATCATAGAATCTATTGTGGTGATAGCTCTGTAGTTGAATCATATAAAGCGCTGTTAGATGATAAAATGGCAGACATTACTGTTTGTGATCCTCCATATAACGTTGATTATGGTAGCAGTCAAGAAAGAGAAGATAAAAAAATATTAAATGATAATCAAGGTGAAAAGTATGAGCTTTTTCTTTACGACATCTGTTCCAATATTTTAGCATATACGAAGGGAGCAATTTACATCTGCATATCATCATCAGAGTTTTCAACGTTACAAAAAGTATTTGAGGAAGCAGGAGGAAAATGGTCGACATTTATCATTTGGGCAAAGAATCACTTTACGCTAGGCAGGTCTGATTATCAAAGACAATACGAAGCAATGCTCTATGGATGGAAAAGCGGCAATAAACGTGAGTGGCATGGAGGAAGAAATCAAAGTGATCTGTGGTTTTATGATAAGCCAACACACAATACACTACATCCAACGATGAAGCCAGTAGAGCTAATGGAGAGAGCAATAGTTAATAGCAGTAGACCAGGAGACATAGTACTTGATCCATTTAGCGGTTCTGGCAGCACACTGATTGCATGTGAGAGAACAGGAAGAATTTGTAGGACAATAGAGCTAGATTCAAAATTTGTAGATGTAACGATAAAACGTTGGCAAGTGTACACAGGTAGGGAGGCAATTCTTTCTGGTACTGGTAAAACTTTTTCAAAGATTCAAGAAGAAAATTCGTAGAAAAAAGGTAAATAAAGAGAGAGAGGAGAAAAAAAGTGAAAATCACACAAACAGAATGGGCAAGAGAGATAGGAGTATCAAAGCAATATGTCTGTTATTTAGTAAAGAAAGGAATAGTTGAGTTGGAGGATGGTTTGATCGACCGAGAACAAGCAAATGAAGCGGTGGCAGCAATAAGAGATCCGAGTCAGCCATTGAGGAGGAAAAATCCAGAAAGTACAAGTAACCTCTCCACAATGTTGCTAAAAACTAGAATAAAAAATGAAATGGAACGTGGTAAACTGCTTGAGGCAAAGGCAAAAGCTGAGATTGGTGAACTTGTAGCAGTAGAGGAAGTAAAGCGCGAAGCATTTAATGTAGCAAGAGTTGTCCGTAATAATTTACTTAATATTCCAAATAGAGTTTCAGCACTACTTGCATCACTGAGTGACACTGAAAAGATTCATATGGCGCTAACTGAAGAGATCACGAACTCATTACAAGAATTATCTAACGCTAAATTTTAATAATGTCTGCTAACTTAAGTTTGGAATTAATAAAGTGTCTCATTAATCAACCTGGATTAGATGTTAATGTTAGAGGATTAAATGGAAAGACACCACTACATTGCGCTATAGAGTTTGATGAGTTAAGTATGGTAGATCTGCTGCTTACAAAAAAGAATATCAATCCTTTCGTAGAAGATAATGATGGTAAAACATCTCTTGATTACGCCAAAGAAGGGAAAAAAGCAGAAATATTACAAGCGCTAATTAATAACAAATACGGATCAGAGGAAGATAGCTTACTTCACTTAGCTGCAATGATAGGTGAAGTTAATGCGGTTAGATATTTGATAGGAAAAGGTGTTGACGTTAATGTACGAAATGCTCTGCATCATACGCCATTACATCTAGCAGCAGGCATAGGACATGCAGAAGTTGTAAAGATTTTGATAAGAGAAGGAAAAGCTGAAATAGATGTCTTTGATGCACGAAATCAGACACCAATGCACTATGCAGTTAATAATAAAAAGTTGGAGATAGTAAAGTTACTGCTGAAGCTAGGAGCAGATGTAAATAGTGCACGCATGGGACAAAACTCAATGAAATTGTCACCTGTTCATATAGCTGTAAGTAATGCTAATTATGATGAAAGAGATTTGTGTCTTGATATTCTCAAATGCTTAATAAAGGAGCCTAATGCTCAAGTAAATTTGCAAGACTACGAAAATAAAACACCACTACATTACGCTGAAAGACTTAAAACAATAGAAGTTTTACTAACCCGAGAAGATATAGACCCTCTGGTAAAAGACGATAGCGGTAGAACACCATTTGACTACGCTAAACCTGAGATAAAGAAGGCTTTGATGAGCAACAAATATGGATCTGAAAAAAATAGTTTATTACATTTAGCTGCAAAAAGAGGAGAAATTGAGCTTGTAGAGTCCATTTTAAAAGAAGAAATTGATATTGATATTTCAAACAATAAAAGTCTATCACCGATTTACCTTGCTGCAGAAAAAGGACATTTACATGTAGTAAAATTACTACTGGAAAAAGGAGCAAACTATACACCTGTTCTGCACTCAGCAATCAAGTCAAATAATTTAGAATTGTTAAAAACTTTATTTAAAGAAAAGAGTATCAAATTACCAGATGAGATAGGCAGATCTGTACCAATTTATTATAGGTGTATAGAGCATAGAGATGCAAAAGTAAGAAAATACAATAATGTGATCTGTATTTTTACCTCAGTAAGTGCAGTAGCAATAGCGGTATATATAGGGTTAACAGCAACAACAATAAGTAGTGCAATCATTTTTGCAACAATAACAGGAATACTTGCACTTATTATAGCAATAATGATAAGTGAGATGAGCAAAAGATATATAGAAAACGAATTTCAGAAAAAGATGTTTATGGAACTGGAGGAATGTAGTTCTACTGTTAATGATGTTGAGATAGAACCAGCAATAAGTAGGGTTAAGGTATGATCTATGCTACATCTTTTTCTGAAGGTTTAAGACCAGATCCGCAGCTTAAAGTATCAGAGTGGGCGAATGAGTATCGAGTTTTAGCGCCAACTGCAGCATCAGAGCCAGGAAAATGGAGAACGGAAAGAACTCCTTATTTAAAAGAAATCATGGATTCACTATCTCCATCTTCACCAGCGGAGAAAATAGTATTCATGAAAGGAGCACAAATTGGAGGAACAGAAGCTGGTAATAACTGGATTGGCTATATCATAGATCAGACACCAGGTCCAATGCTGGTAGTACAGCCAACAGTTGAAATGGGAAAGCGTTGGTCGAAGGGAAGATTTGCACCGTTAATAGAGAGTACGCCATGTTTAAAAAGTAAAGTAAAAGACCCAAGATCAAGAGATTCAGGGAATACTGTGCAAAGTAAGGAATTTCCAGGTGGAATTGTAGTAATAACAGGTGCAAATAGCAGTGTAGGACTTCGCTCTATGCCAGTAAAATACCTCTTTCTTGATGAGATTGATGCCTATCCAGGAGATTCAGGAGGTGAAGGAGATCCAGTACTGCTCAGTATTGCACGAACTAATACCTTTGCAAGGCGAAAGATTTTTTTAGTATCAACACCAACGATTCATGGAATAAGCAGAATTGAGAAAGAATTTGAAGCAACAGATAAGAGATATTTTTTTGTACCATGTCCGCATTGTAATTATTATCAAATATTAAAATGGGCACAAATAAAATGGGAAGATAAAAATCCAAATACAGCACACTATATATGTATAGAATGTGGTGAAAAGATAGAAAATCATCAAAAGACAGAGATGCTTGAGCGTGGAGAATGGAGGCCTACTAATAGAGTAAAAGGTGAGAGAAAAGGATTTCATCTTTCAAGTCTTTATAGCCCAGTTGGGTGGTATAGTTGGCAACAAGCAGTAGAAGATTTTCTTCATGCAAAGGAAAGTGAACAATTACTAAAAGTATGGATAAATACCACTTTAGGAGAAACTTGGGTAGATAAAGGAGAAGTACCAGACTGGAAGCAATTATTTAACAGGAGAGAATTTTTTCCCATAGGCACAGTACCAAAAGGCGAAGTAGTTCTCACAGCAGGTGTTGATGTCCAAAAAGACCGGTTAGAAGTAGAAGTTGTAGCATGGGGAAAAAGCCGTGAAAGTTGGTCAATAGACTATCGAGTATTTGAAGGAGATACAGGAGGAGGAGAAGTATGGGGAAAACTCTCTGAGCTCTTAAATCATCATTTTATCGGTGAAAATGGGCTTGAATACATGATAAGCATGATGGCGGTTGATGCTGGATATGCAACGCAAGAAGTGTATAATTGGGTAAGGAGTCATCAAGGATCTGGAAGAGTAATGGCAGTGAAAGGTGTAAATAAAGCACTAGTACCACTTAGCAGCCCAAGTAGAGTAGATATAACAGTTGGTGGTCAAAAGCTAAAGAGAGGAATAAAGCTATGGCCAGTTGGAGTATCGATATTAAAGTCAGAGCTTTTTCAATTACTTAATGTTTTAAAAGAAGGTGAAGAAGCTCCAGCAGGATATTGTCATTTTCCGGAGTATGCACCTGAATATTTTAAGCAGCTAACGGCAGAGCAATTAGTCAGTAAAGTAGTGAAAGGATATACCAAACAAGAGTGGCAAAAGGTAAGAGAGAGAAATGAAGTACTAGATTGCCGAATTTACGCAAGAGCAGCATCTATTGCGCTTGGTATTGATAGATGGCCAGAGAGTAAATGGAATAGTTTGAGTGGAAAAATGGAAAGCAAAAAGCCTAAAAAAGTAAGACAGAGTAAGTGGCTTGGTAATCAAAATGTACAGTGAAGAATATTTAACTCAAGTTGAGAAAGCAATTCAAAAACTGCAAAGCGGAGAAAGAGTTGTCTCAATTGCATATGGTGACCATGTTGTGCGGTACGGGGAAGTTCAAATAAAGGATTTATTGAATTTAAGACAACGAATTAAGGCTGAGTTAAAAGTTGCAGGCATGAGGCCAAAGAGGAAAATTGTTTTTTCAACGAGTAAAGGAATTTTATAAATGCTGCTAAAAACCTTCAAGCAATTATTTAACAAACCAAAGATAAAAAGCTCAGCGTGGGATGCAGCAGGCTCAGGAAGAAGATTTTTTCACTGTCAACCAGAGTTAGGAAGTATAAACAATTTGCTGTCTCAAAACCTTGAAACTTTACGTAGTAGATCACGTGATATGGTGAGAAAAAATCCTTACGCTGCAAATATAATTGATACGATAGTAAGTAACTCTATTGGAACAGGAATAAAACCGCAATCAAAAGCAAGAGATGGAGAATNTTCTATCAGTAAGGCGCACTGCAGATTTAATCAATGATAGTTTACTTCGAGCTCATTTATGGGCAGTTGATCGCAATATTACCAAAACCTATATAGATGATGTGATTGAGGGGGTAAATTCTTATTTGGCCAATTTAAAAGTACAAGGAGCGATTATTAGCGGAAAATGTTACGCAACTCCAGAGCTCAATACACCGGCAAACATTGCAAGCGGGAAAGTGTATTTTGACTTCGAGTTTACACCACCATATCCGGCAGAACAGATTACTTTCAGGTCACATCTTGTGAGTGGTACAATATTATAAAAATGGGAGAAAGAGATGTTACCGAAGATTTTAAAGAATTTTAATGTATTCGTAGATGGTCGGGGTTATGCAGGAAAAATAGATGAAATAACCTTACCGAAGCTTACCATAAAAACTGAAGAATATAGAGCTGGTGGTATGGATATTCCAATAAATATTGACATGGGCATGGAAAAGCTTGAAGCAGATTTTACTTTTGCAGAATATGATTCAGAACTTTTTAGACTTTTTGGTTTGATAGATGGAAATTCAGTAGCTTTGACGCTAAGGGGCGGATTACAAGGCAGTGGCAGCAATGAGGTTGAAGGAGTAATTATCAACCTTAGAGGCATATTCAAAGAATTTGACTTTGGTAGCTGGAAACCTGCTGAAAAAGCCACTCTCAAATGCACTGTCGCTGCTCATTACTATAAACTTACTATAGGTGGTAATGAGTTAATAGAAATCGATGCTGAAAATATGATTAGAAAGATAAATGGTGTTGATCAGATGGCACTACTTCAAACGGTGCTTGGAATATGAAGATTTTTAGAATTCTATTTTTTAGATGTTGATCAAATAGTTACAACATTTTACAAGATTTTATTTTTTATAGGAAAATTTTATGCAAACTATAACACTAAACAACCCAATAACAGTTGATGGTATTTCTGTCTCAGAACTTACCGTTAGACGTCCAAAAGTTAGAGATTATCTAGCTATTGAGAGACTTAATGGTAGTGATCTAAGTAAGGAAGTAACTTTGACTGCCAATTTGACATCAGTTGCAAAAGAAGCGATTGAAGAGTTAGATATTGCTGATTATGTGAAAGTGCAAGAGGTATTAAAGGATTTTTTTTCACCAATTATCCAAAAAACTTGAGATTAGAAATACTAGTGCTTGGCTCTATCATAGGTGGTGGAGTTGAGCACATTCTTGATATGGAGATTAGTGAGTTTATTTTATGGAGCAAATTAGCTAGGGAGTTCAAATGTCAGTATTATCGATAAAAATAGGTGCGGTACTTGATGGCAGTTTTAATACTGTAATAAAGGGAAGCAGTAGTCAACTTACTCGTCTTGGTGAGAATATAAGAAAGCTTGACTCATCTTTAAAATCAGTATCAAAGTTTAAGCAGTTAGGTCATGATGTTTTGACTAGCAAGAGGTCATGGAAAGGCTTTGAAGATCAGGTAAAATCTTTAGCTAAACAAATGAAAGCGATAGAGAAACCAAGCAAAACTTTAAAAGCAGAATTTGACAAGGCTAAAACCTCCGCAATAAAAGCAAAAGAAGCATATTTGAAAAAGAGAGATGCTTTGCATTCATTTAATGAAGAAGTAAGGAAAAGTGGCAGAAATATTAAGTCATTAGTAAGTGACCAATATAAACTTGGTTCATCTGTTGAAGCGCTAAAAGGTAAGTATGGTAAACTTGGGTCTGCAATACGTAGTCACCAAAGTTTTTTAGCAACCAAAGCACATTTTAAGTCACAAATTATAGAGACTATTGGGCTAGGGCTAACGCTTGCAGCGCCAATTAAAGTTGCTGTTGATTTTGAATCGGCTATGGCTGATGTTGCAAAAGTAGTTGAGTTTAACAAAGAAACAAAGGAAGCTGATAAATTTGTTAAGAAGTTAAAAGAGATGTCACGTACTGTACCATTATTTGCTGCAGAATTAGCACAAATAGCTGCAAGCGGTGGTCAACTTGGTATCAAAAAAGAAGATCTTTTCAAATTTACAGAAACGGTGGCAAAAATGTCTACAGCATTTGATATGTCTGCAGAGCAAGCAGGTGATTCCATAGCTAAACTCTCTAACGTTTATGGAATTGATGTTAGTGAAATGGAGCATGTTGGTAATGTAATCAACCACTTATCAGATAACACTGCTGCTAAAGCAAAAGATATGGTTGAAGCTCTAGCAATAGTTGGTGGTACTGCAAAGCAGTTTGGATTAAAGTTTGAACAAACCAGCAGCTTAGTAAATGCTTTTATTAGTTTAGGTAAACAACCAGCAAAAGCTGCAACTGCTATAAATGCACTGCTTAGCAAACTTCAAACTGCTGAAGGTCAAGGAAAAGAATTCAAAGCAGCACTAGAAGAAATGGGCATAACCGCGGAAGAAATGGTACAAAGGATCAGTGAAAGCGGAGAAGAAACACTACTTCACTTTTTTCAAACTCTAAAGAAAATGGATAATCAGGAACGTTCTACAATCCTTATGAAACTTTTCGGTCAGGAATATCAAGATGATATTGCATTATTAGCTGGAAGTTTTAATAAGTATGAGGATGCAATAAAGTTATTGGCTAATACAGAAAAGTACGGAAGCTCTCTGCAAAAAGAATTCAAAAATCGTGCAGACACTACAGCCAATAAATTAAGACTCCTTCGAAATGCAATAGCTGAAGTTGGTATGAACCTGGGCTCGGTGATGCTGCCTACTTTAAAATTTATAGCTGAATTTTTACAAGAAAAAACTAGATATATAGCAGAGTTTGCAGAAAAATATCCAACCTTAACTACAGCAATCATGGGAACTATAGCAGCTTTAATAAGTTTAAAAATTGTAGCAGTAGGACTAGGATACGGATTTACATTGCTAGGAAGTACGATTTTTAGTCTGAAAGCAAACCTACTTGGAGTATTTTCATTTTTATCAGCTACAGTTTTTCCTGCAGTAGTAACAGGACTAAGAGCAATAACACTCGCTATAATGAGTAACCCGATTGGATTTTTAATAGCAAGTCTTGTTACTGGTGCAGCTCTTGTTGTGACTAACTGGCAAAAGGTGAAAGACTTTTTTTCTAGCTTTTTGGAATACATAAAATCACTCATTAAACCTATAGGAGAAGCCTTTTCATGGATAGAAAATACAGTTAGTAGCATATTTGCTAAAAATAGTCCACTGAAAGAATTTGAAAAAAGAAAAAGTATTGTTACTGAAATAAAAGCAGTACATAGTCCCCTAAAGAGTAATATTCTCAACAGTGGAAATCCTTTGCTAGGTAACAGTATAATTAAAGAATTTTCCAATAGAAATCAGAATAGCTTCAGAATCAAAAGCCTTATTGAGGAGAAAAAGTTTACAGAGAGTGATAATGATAAGATATTTGCAAAGAGTAAATTTGAAAATAAAGAACAAAATAAAACTCAGAACATCACTAATAATTATACTATCAGCATTAAAGCAGAGCCAAATCAAGATGTTCATAGTCTTGCAGATGAAGTAATAAAAAGGATAAGAGAAAAGTCACGTGATGTTTTATTTGATACCATAGACTCCGTTTATTAAAATGTTGTCTCTTGGCCCTTATAAATTTGCTCCAACAAGTTTAAAGTATAATAGAGAAAATCGTTGGAGTACAATTGAGTGTATTGAAAATATACCACTATTACAAAATATCGGTCAAGGTACAGAAAATATAGATTTAGAAGGAACGATTTATCTACATAATCTCAACGGGCTAAATCAATTAAAGAATATGAAAGAAGCTGAAAACCCACATGTTTTAGTAGATAGTTTAGGTAATATTTTAGGACAATTCGTAATTACCAAGTTAGAAGAAAAGCAGATGTATTTTTTACCTAATGGACTACCAAGAAAAGTTGAATTTAGTTTGAGTTTGAAGAGCTATAGATGACTATATATTATTTAGCCAAAGAAGGAGAAATGCTAGATCTGATTTGCTGGAAACATTACGGATTTACGGATGGAGTAGTGGAATTAGTACTAGCAGAGAACTTAGGTTTGGCAGAATACGGAAGCTTTTTACCGGCAGGATTAAAGATAAAGCTCCCTACTATTCAAAAAACAATACAAAAGTCAAAATTGAAGATCTGGGAATAAATGCAGCCAGATTTTATAATAGATAAATGTGAATCAATTAAAGATAGAGTTATATCATTACGCCTTACCGATGAATCTGGGACAATAGACGATGTAGTTGAAGTGTGTGTTGATTACAGAGATGAAAACTTAAATATCCCAGATGAATTGGATATTTCTTTAGGGTATAGGGAAATCGGAGTGACGCCCATGGGTATATATACAGTTAATGAAATTACGGTACAGAGTCCACCTAAAACCTTACTAATAAAGGCTCATGCAACAAATTTAAGACTATCATTAAAGGAGAAAGTATCTAAAGAATGGCATCAAATTACTCTAGGTAACTTGGTTAAGGAAATAGCAGAAAAGCACGGATATGGATGCAAAGTTGCAGAAGAATTTGAAAATGTGTTGATTCCACATATTAACCAAACAGAAGAAAGTGATATAAGTTTATTAACAAAAATAGCAATAGAACGTGAGGCAATGGCAAAGTTAGCTGGCGGATACATACTTTTTATTCCAAAAGGCAGAGCAAAGTCGGCAACTGGAAAAGCTTTAGGAACAACAGCTATTAGACCTCAAGACACGATAAATTGGAAAGTGCATTTTACTGTGAGTAGGTACAACTCAGTGGTTGCAAAATGGCATAGCTATGAAAGAGGTGAAACTATGTGTGACGCCAAGAAAGTGCGTAAGGAACAGTTGGTGAAAATCCAACACGGGTAAAGCTTAGCCAGCAGCCTGGAACAAACCATTATGCTGCGTAAGGTAACGAGCGTAGTAAAGCTAATGGAATGGACAACATAGGGTGCAACGAAAGTGAAGGTATTGAGTCCCGTAATTCACGCGTCATGGGGGCCGACACTTTACATTTGGTGGAAGGCAGCATGGGTAATAACGCTAAGGCAAGGTATTACTCACCCCGTCGGGATCGAAGGCCGCGTCATGTGTTGAGAGGGACCTTACGTGAACTTGGGAGATCCTTTGTATTCCTGTAAGGGTACTCTGGAACAAGTCAATAAAGGCGAGGACTGGAGGAAGATGCAAAGGAAGTCGGACTAACTGATAGTACTCGGAGTGTGGGAAAGCCACATACAAGGGGAAGCGGTTAGCAATATAGTGACTGGTATAGGGATTGCTATACCAATACAACAGAGATTGGAGGAGTATGCAAGGAAAACTAAACCAGATAGCAGTAAGGGCTAAGCAAGATAAGCGAGTAAAATTTACATCGCTAGTTCATTTGATTAATGAAGAGAATCTTGCAGAGTGTTACAAGGAACTAAAACGCAACAAGGCTTGTGGTATAGATCGTGTGACAGTGGAAGCTTATGGAGAAAATCTAGAAGAGAAACTTAAAACACTAGTGGATAGTATGAAGAGAAAACAATATCAACCGCAACCAGTGAAAAGGGTATACATACCCAAAGCCGGGAGCAAAGAGAAGCGCGGCCTCGGAATACCATCAACTGAAGATAAGTTGGTACAGGTAATGCTAAAGAAGATATTAGAAAATATTTATGAAGCAAACTTTATGGACAGCTCGTATGGATTTCGACCAGGAAGAAATTGTCATCAGGCGATAAACGCTCTAGATAAAGCAGTTATGCACAAACCAATTAACTATATTGTAGAAGTGGATATCAAGAAGTTCTTTGATAATGTTCAACATAAATGGCTAATGAATTGTCTAAGGGAACGAATAGCTGACCCAAATTTATTGTGGTTAATAAAACGATTTCTAAAGGCAGGAATAGTCGAAGTTGGATGTTATAAAGCAACCGATCAAGGCACACCACAAGGTGGTATAGTAAGTCCTGTATTAGCTAATATATACTTACACTATGTGCTGGACTTATGGTTTGAAAAGAAATTTAAGCCAAAAGCCAGAGGATATATACAGCTAATAAGGTTTTGCGACGATTTTGTAGTTGGCTGCGAGAGGGAAGAAGACACAAAAGAATTTCTAGAATTACTGAAACAAAGACTAAGTAAATTTGGGTTGGAAATAGCTGAAAATAAAACAAAAATAGTAAAGTTTGGTAAGAAAGAATGGTATCAAGCAGAAAGAGAGAAACGTAGGACGGCTAGCTTCAACTTTCTAGGATTTACACATTATTGTGGAAAAAGTCGTAATGGTAAACTTATGATGAAGCAGAAAACTTCAAAAATAAGCCTAGCCAGAAAGATTAAAGAAATCAAAGAGTGGTTGAAGATGGTACGAAGTCGTATCTGTCTCAAAGATTGGTGGCAGAAACTTAAAGCCAAAGTAACAGGACACTATAGCTACTTCGGAGTTAGCGGAAATTATCGGTGTTTGATTCAATTCTATCGACCGATAACAAAGCTAGCATTTAAGTGGATAAACCGACGTAGTCACAAGAAAAGTATGGATTGGGAACAGTTTACATACTATTTAAAAATAAATCCACTACCAAAGCCAAAGATATATGCTTCTTTGTACACAGGAGCACTAGTGTGAACGCTGTATTGTGGAGCCGTGTGCGGGAAATCCGCAAGCACGGTTCTTTTGGGGGGACTATGATTAAGAGACCAAATCGCTGGTTTTCAAGGTCATAAGTCTCTACCAGACCAGTGCTTTTAGGAGCAGTTCATGACAGAAAGCAAGCACAAGATGTTACTAAAACTCTAATGGATAATTGCCCAGGAATAGGAGAAATTTTTGGGACGAGAAAATCGATGATCTGAAAAATGATAGAAGGAATGGACCGAACATGCAGCTGCAGCAATTGAAATGTGTAAAAAGAAGCTTACAAGAGAGCACTAAGAGAAGGGTTAAAGAGAGGTCCTGTAATGGATAGCCAAGTAAAAGCTGATAGATATGTAAGGGTAAATATAGGCTTTTCAGCAAAAGAAGCTGTTCAGATAATATATTTGGATAAACAGAACCGTTTGATAAGAGACGAAGTGTATTTTGGTACAATAGATGAAGTACACCTATCTGAAAGGAAAGTGGTAAAAAAGGCGTTATCAATGGAAGCAGCATCGATAATATTATCTCACAATCATCCAGGAGGAAGTTTAGAGCCATCAGAAGATGATAAAGTAATGACTAGAGAATTAGTGTCAGCATGTCAAGGAGTGGGAATTGAGTTAGAGGACCACATTATTATGACAGATAAAGGATATTGCAGTTTTAAGGAACAGAGAGCTGTTATAAACTAAATTTCAATTGCTTGAGAAGTTTGGCTACACAATGCAATATAAAATCAAGTAGCAAAAAAACTAAGTCAAGAATCTGGAGAGAGATATTGGAGAATTACAAAATATAAAAGATCTTTGTATAATTTGTATGTTAAGTAATAGTTAAAGAATAAAAGTCCTGAGAAAGGTATTCTTTTATTATAAATAGTTGCAAGATATACAAGATCTTTTTATAATTTGTGTATTAAGTTAATCATAAAGCAATAAATTGCTCTGTAGACTTGAATAACATGCTTAATAGGAGGCTATATGACTACTAAAAAAACAGTATCATCTGATGATACAGATGGAAATACTTATGAGTTAATCATTGATTCTAAAAAGTTACCAAAAGGACTATATAGTGCTATTAGGCGTACTGGCAAAAAAAATCAGCAGCCTATATTTGTAGATGAGACTGATCCGAAAATATTTGATGATAAAAGCAGGTTTGAGAAGCCTGAAGGTGTGCCTTCCCCTGGCGATGTTTCTGAAAAATCAATCAATCTTGAAGAAGGACGTGAGATTTATAACAAAAAATCTTCAAATCGTCAAAACCCGTTTATTCCATCTTTAAGCAAGATAGAGCCAAGTGCAAGTGAAAATGCAGAATTGAGGTGGTTTAAAAGTAGAGTGGTAAAGGCAAAAAGCGTAGAAGAACTGAACAAGACTATAGACCAAGCACTAAGTGCTGGAATCAGGATAAATGCGTATAGCGAAGGGCAGAAGAGTTTTGCTGATACAGTAATATCGAAAATGCCTTTGATCAAATGCAAAGAAAATGAGAAGGAAGACATAATATGTGAATTGATGCTAAATGGACAATGACCTTACCCAGAAAAAGTAGACAGAAAGTTAAGACGTTTTTGAAGTAAAATAAAACGTTTTTTCAAAGAGGTGTGGTATGACAAAAAGAAAAGAATATACAGCAGAATTCAAAATTGAAGCTATAAGACTAGTAAAAGAAACAGGTCAATCATCAGCAAAAATAGCAAGAGATTTGGGTATTAGCGGTAGGCAGATGGGTAAAAACATACAATGATAGAATGTCTGGAGTAGATGCGTTTCCAGGAAAGGGGAAAGTAGCTCATTGTGACAAAGAAAAGTTTGATTTAAAGAAAGAGCTGGCAAGAGTAACGAGGGAAAGAGACATTTTAAAAAAAGCCCTGGGATATTTTGCAAACCAAAAAGAGTAAAATATTCTTTTATAAAAGAACATGAAAACTGCTATAAAATACGGGAATTATGCAGATTTTTGAACGTATCTGCTTGTGGTTATTATAAATGGATTACTAAGGAAAAAAACAACAAAAAATCAATAAGAGAAGAGCTCATACAAGATATTCAGAAGGTATATCGATCATCACAATGCAGATACGGAGCTCCTAAAATTCACGCTGAATTAAAGGCTTTAGGTAAAAATTATAACATCAAAACAGTGCAAAATATTATGCAGAAAAATGGCATTCAAGCTAAGCTTAGACGAAAGTTTAAAAGTAAAAAACCACAAATAGACAATAGAGTTATAACTCCTAACATATTAAATCAGAATTTCATCGCTGATCAACCTAACAAGATATGGGTAACTGATATTACGTACATAAAAACTAATGAAGGATGGTTATATTTGGCAGCAATAATAGATTTATATTCACGCATGGTGATTGGGTGGTCAATGAGTAATGCAGTAAATAGGCAATTAGTTATAGATGCGTTATTCATGGCTATTGGTAGGCGCAAATCTCCTAAAAATCTACTATTTCATAGCGATCAAGGATCGCAATACACCTCTAAAAATTATCAATTTTTACTAAGTACAAAAAATATTACTTCTAGTATGAGTCACAAAGGTTGTTGTTATGATAATGCTGTTTCAGAGAGCTTTTTTAGTTCACTTAAGAGAGAGTTACTCATTGATACTTCACAACACTCTGCACAACAAGCTAAAACCGCAATATTTGAATATATAGAAATTTTTTATAATAAACAGCGTAGACATTCTACTATTAACTATTGCATTCCTGAGCTTTTTGATTCATCATTCTCATAGCAAAAACGTCTTAACTTTCTGTCTACTTTTTCTGGGTAAGGTCA
>NZ_MUIX01000001.1:80976-93571 GCF_007115015.1 Wolbachia endosymbiont of Laodelphax striatellus | reverse complement strand
TTTATCTAAAATTCTTAAGTTGAGTCTTTAGGTAATCTCTATAAATAATTTGTAGATGAAGCTAAAGGAAAAAAGTTGCTGCCATAAACATAAGCTACTGATCTCGTAAACTGCTTAAAATGGAGACAAAGATCTAAATTTATTTATTTACGTCTCCAATTTTATCGCGTATAACGGAGATAAAGATTTATGTTTCGTATTTTATGTCTCCATCATTTATTGGTAGAAAAACTGAGTTAAAGCAATTACTGGAGCTTACAGAAAAAAATACTGCATCTTTTGTAGTAGTCAAAGGAAGGCGTCGTATAGGAAAAAGTCGTTTAATTCAAGAGTTTGGTAAGTATTTTGAACAATATTACTCCTTTATAGGTTTGCCACCAGAAAAGCATACTACAATGTCCTACCAACTTAATGAATTTTCTAGACAAGTTGCTAGACAATTTAATACATCTTTTGCTAGGTATGATGACTGGAGCGATTTACTATGGGCAGTTGGTGAACGTCTACTATCAGGAAAAACATTATTGCTGTTTGATGAAATTTCTTGGATGGGCTCAAAAGATCCAACCTTTTTAGGCAAAATAAAAAATTTTTGGGATACGCAGCTAAAAAATAATAACAAGCTAATTTTCGTTGTTTGTGGATCAGCTTCATCCTGGATCGAGAAAAATATACTTAGTAGTACTGGTTTCGTAGGGAGAATATCGTTAACTTTAACACTCGGAGAATTATCACTTTCTGATTGCAACGAATTTTGGCCAAAAAATATTTCAGCATATGAAAAGTTTAAGGTGCTTGCAGTAACTGGCGGAATTCCAAAGTATTTAGAGGAGGTAAATTTTAAACATAGCGCTGAAGAAAATATTAAAAGGCTTTGTTTTACAAAAGGTGGGTTTTTAGTTGAAGAATTTAATCAAATATTCTCAGATTTATTCATGCGAAAAACGGCTTTTTATAAGCAAATAGTCAGAGCTCTTTCTACTGGAGCTAAAGAACAAGAAGAAATTTGTGTTACTTTAAATATCGTAAGGCATGGACGCATTTCTGAGTATCTATATGAACTTGAGCTTGCTGGTTTTATTGCAAAGGATCATACTTGGAGTATAAAAACTGGTACTGATTCACGACTCAGGAGGTACAGACTTCAAGATAATTATTTAAGGTTTTATCTAAAATATATCGAAAAAGATCTAGGAAAAATTAGTCGTGACACCTATTCTATAGGGTTCTTACCAGAGTGGTATACAATTATTGGGCTTCAATTTGAAAATTTGGTGCTGAACAATAGAAAGAGTATACATAACATCTTGGGAATTGATGAAATAATAAGCGAGAATCCATTTTTTCAGAAGAGAACGCGTAATAGTGCAGGTTGTCAAATTGATTATATGATTCAAACGAAGTTTAACACTCTCTACATTTGCGAAATCAAATTTTCAAAAGATAAAATTGGTCATTCAATAATACAAGAGGTACAAAAGAAAATAGATGCACTAAATCGTCCAAAAGGCTTTTCATGTCGTCCAGTCCTTATCCACGTTAATGATGTAAGTGATGATGTTATAGATAGTGGTTACTTTTCACACATAATTGATTTTGGAAAATTATTGCATTGTAAGTAATGGTTTTTCTGACTTAAAAAATGGTAGTTTCTTCAGTTATTCTTAAATTCATAGAGTTTGCTAACATTAGTATCTTTAGCTTTACAAAAAGTGGATGGAGTCAAAACAATCTCCCTACTGCAACACAATTCTTTAAAACATTTAAAGGGCTATTATAGCGTTATCTAGATAGGGGGATCAAAAGCTCGTGTAATCTCCTCTCAACTCAAATAGTAAGGTGTCTAGGAGTTCCGTTTAGCGGGTTCTTAAAGTTTAGGCTCTCTTTAATTCTTTTGGTAATTTAAAATTATTTTAACTTTTTTTTAGAAAATCCCGGAAAAAGTAGTGAGAAATTCGGTATATATTAGTATAGGGGCATTGAGTGTAGATGTGCTTCAAACAGAAAGCAAAAGAAATCTAGGCTTTTGGCAAGTTAAGTAATTGAGAATTTATATTTTTTTTAATAAGGCAAAAACTGTGTTTTAAAGCTAGATGTGACTTTAGGGGAAAAACTTCACTACTTACGAAAGAACGTCTATAATAGCCTCTAAACTCAAGTGAAAGCTATCTTTAGTAATTTTACTCTTATAAAATAAACTTGCCAGCAAGTTTAACACGGTTTTTATCCTTTGCAAAAAAAAAGTGAACAGTTTTCGTAATTTTGGTGAATATATAATAAGAAAACGACTTTCTGCAGTAGCACATGATTCTCGTTGTTGGCCTACAAAAACCTATGAATTTCTAGTGTGTTTTGTAGAAACCAGACGATATTTTGGAGTAAGTGCTACTTGTAATTTTAATAATAGCAAATGTCAATCCTAACACTGGACCTCGGCAAACAAACGGGCTGGGCTATTCTGCATGACGGAGTAATTGAAAGTGGAAGCAAAAGCTTTCATGGTAGCCGTTTTAGCGGAGGTGGAATGCACTTCTTAAAATTTCGTAGCTGGCTAAATGAAATGAAGGAAAAGTTCTCAAACATTGAAGCAGTGTATTTTGAGGAAGTAAGAAGACATTTAGGAACTGATGCAGCGCATTGCTACGGTGGTTTTCTTGCAGTTCTCTCTGCTTGGTGTGAAGAACATCATGTGCCCTACCAAGGTGTTAATGTTAAAACTATCAAACGCTTTATAGCAGGCAAAGGTAATGCAAGTAAGAGTGAAGTTATTGAAGCTGTAAAGAGAAAAGGATTTTTACCTAGAGATGATAATGAGGGGGATGCTTTGGCATTAATGTTCTATGTTATGAATTTTAGTAAAGATATTAATAAGACGAAAAATCCATAAAAAGTGGGTCCTTTCAGCCAGAATGGCGGATTTGGTGGTGCTGACCCCAGGCCTTCTTTAGCGTTAGAGATATTTTAAATATTAACTTTTTAATTATTAAGATATGAATTTAGCAATCCACTACTATCCTACTCGAAACCTAGTTGAATATGAGCGTAACCCACGTAAAAATGACGATGTGGTCAACAGAATGTGTGCTTCTATTCGGGAATTTGGCTTTCGTATACCAATAGTTGCAAAAAGCGATGGAACTGTGGTTGATGGTCATTTAAGACTTAAAGCAGCAAGAAAACTTGGTATGGAGAGCATTCCAGTGGTCTTAAGTGATAATTTGAATGAACCACAAACCAAAGCTTTTCGACTACTTGCCAATCAATCAGCTAACTGGGCAAAGTGGGATGATGAGCTTTTGAAAGTAGAAATTCAAGAGTTAGAAGATTTGCAGTTTGACTTAAAAATGACAGGATTTGAGCTAGAAAAAGTTCAAAACTTTCTTGATGATTTAGATGGTGAAGAAGAAGATCTTTCTGACTTAGTTGTTGATGACAAAAAAGTAGAAATAACAAAACCAGGTGATTTATGGATTTTAGGTGATCATAGAATCTATTGTGGTGATAGCTCTGTAGTTGAATCATATAAAGCAGTATTAGATGATAAAATGGCAGACATTACTGTTTGTGATCCTCCATATAATGTTGATTATGGTAGCAGTCAAGAAAGAGAAGACAAAAAGATATTAAACGATAATCAAGGTGAAAAGTACGAACTTTTTCTCTACGACATCTGACCTTACCCAGAAAAAGTAGACAGAAAGTTAAGACGTTTTTGCTATGAGAATGATGAATCAAAAAGCTCAGGAATGCAATAGTTAATAGTAGAATGTCTACGCTGTTTATTATAAAAAATTTCTATATATTCAAATATTGCGGTTTTAGCTTGTTGTACAGAGTGTTGTGAAGTATCAATGAGTAACTCTCTCTTAAGTGAACTAAAAAAGCTCTCTGAAACAGCATTATCATAACAACAACCTTTGTGACTCATACTAGAAGTAATATTTTTTGTACTTAGTAAAAATTGATAATTTTTAGAGGTGTATTGCGATCCTTGATCGCTATGAAATAGTAGATTTTTAGGAGATTTGCGCCTACCAATAGCCATGAATAACGCATCTATAACTAATTGCCTATTTACTGCATTACTCATTGACCACCCAATCACCATGCGTGAATATAAATCTATTATTGCTGCCAAATATAACCATCCTTCATTAGTTTTTATGTACGTAATATCAGTTACCCATATCTTGTTAGGTTGATCAGCGATGAAATTCTGATTTAATATGTTAGGAGTTATAACTCTATTGTCTATTTGTGGTTTTTTACTTTTAAACTTTCGTCTAAGCTTAGCTTGAATGCCATTTTTCTGCATAATATTTTGCACTGTTTTGATGTTATAATTTTTACCTAAAGCCTTTAATTCAGCGTGAATTTTAGGAGCTCCGTATCTGCATTGTGATGATCGATATACCTTCTGAATATCTTGTATGAGCTCTTCTCTTATTGATTTTTTGTTGTTTTTTTCCTTAGTAATCCATTTATAATAACCACAAGCAGATACGTTCAAAAATCTGCATAATTCCCGTATTTTATAGCAGTTTTCATGTTCTTTTATAAAAGAATATTTTACTCTTTTTGGTTTGCAAAATATCCCAGGGCTTTTTTTAAAATGTCTCTTTCCCTCGTTACTCTTGCCAGCTCTTTCTTTAAATCAAACTTTTCTTTGTCACAATGAGCTACTTTCCCCTTTCCTGGAAACGCATCTACTCCAGACATTCTATCATTGTATGTTTTTACCCATCTGCTTACCGCTAATACCCAAATCTCTTGCTATTTTTGCTGATGATTGACCTGTTTCTTTTACTAGTCTTATAGCTTCAATTTTGAATTCTGCTGTATATTCTTTTCTTTTTGTCATACCACACCTCTTTGAAAAAACGTTTTATTTTACTTCAAAAACGTCTTAACTTTCTGTCTACTTTTTCTGGGTAAGGTCAGTTAGTGCCGTCATGCTAAATGCTGTATTTGTAAATGGATTTTGCATTTTTTCTTTTCCCCCTTTGTGTTTTTTATTGTTTAATATAGCTTTAGGCCGCTTTACGGATAATGATTCCTCGTCCTTCAAGTTGCTTTATTGCTGTAGCTTTCTGTTCTTCACTAATATTTGCTGGCCATACAACTGCATGATCAGCTAGCATGGCACCACGAGCAATAATTACTCCTTTACTATTTTCCTTTGCGTTTACATCGCTTGCTATCACTCCTATCGCCGTTTGTGTACCATCTGTGGCAGTTGGATTTAAAGCTTTAATAAAACCATCTTTAGTATCATAACCAACTACTGTTCCCAACTTTAGATTTTGTCCCTTGGTTACTGTTATCTGATCTCTTGAATATAAGTTGGACACTTCATATTTCAGAAGATCTCCTAAATTATTTCCTTCAGTTATACTTATCATGTCTTTTTCTCTCCTTTTTTTATTTTTTTACCGCCATATTTGTGGTTGTTATACACGGCGGTTATACACATACTTTAAATGTTTGATTGCGCACGACTTTTCGCTACCTGCATCATCAACTCTTCTCCTGAATTCTGTGGTATTGCACTCAGTATCTCTGTCTTTTTCGTTCTCTCTGCAAGTAATTCCATTAAAACCTCCCTTGCTTGCTCAACACTTACACTTTGCTCAATAAATTCTCCTATCTTTTCTGGCATCTTCGATAAATTACATAAACGTATTAATTCAAGAACTTCAGTACGATACTTGGTTAAATTATCAGTTTCTAGGTCATTTGTAGTTTGTTCATTCATAGTAATACTCCTATTTTTATTAATAGATGAAAGAATTGTCATTCCGTCTGCAAGGCCTATTTCTACTGCTTTCTCCCCAAAATATAGCCCTGCCTCTGTTGATCGAATCTTTTCAATTGAAAGACCTCTGTTCCTTGCTATTAGCTGCACAAACATTTCATATAGTCGGTCTACTTCTTTTTGTAGGCTTCCCAGACTTTCAGACGTCATTGGCTCATGTGGATTTAAATCATTCTTTCGACTACCAGCAAAGATTGTGGTATACTTAATACCTTGCTTTTCATCAAACCTACTTTGATCTATATGACTTGCTATTACTCCTATACTCCCAATTCCTTAAGTGCGGGTGAGAAAAATCTTTTCAGCGCTAGAAGCTATAGCATATGCAGCAGAATATGCATCATCATTTGCTATTGCTATTATCCTCTTTTTTCCTCTTGCACTATAGATAAAATCAGCCAAGTCGAAAATACCGTTTACTTCTCCTCCGGGGCTATCTATGTCCAAAAGTATTGTTTCAACTTCTTCATCCATTAAAGCTTTTTCTATCTCTTCTCGAATCTTCTCATATGAAGTCATCCCTAAAATATCATCAAAGGCTCCTGGTTTTTTCGTCAAGATTCCATGTATTGGTATTATTGCTGTTCTTTCTACGTTACTTTTGATAGAGTGCTTGAGATTTTTGAAAATTGGCTGTTTTTCTTTGTATAGCGATAGCAGCTCAAAACTCCTTGGTTCAAGCATTAATGGTTTTCCTAAGAGCATCATAATCCTTTACAATCAGAGTCAAACATTAAGTTGAGACTATTTGCACGACTCTGATCTTCTACTATTTCTTGATCTATTTCTTCAACATCATAACCCATTTCTGATACTACTTCCGATCGACTTTTGAAGCCATTCCTTACTGCCATTTGCTGTGCTTGCTGGTCTTTCAGTGGATCTACCCAATCAAATCCCTGTGGTATCCATTTTACTTCTTCTTTCGCTGCTTTTACTACTTTTTCATCTATACGTAGTTCTCCACAAAGTACTGCTAACTCTAGCCATCTACTCCATACTGGTCTGCAAAATTGAAATACCATAATGTTGTGTTGCAGCATAGCACATCTACGACGAAACTCTATTAATCCAGCTCTGATTGATGAATAATTAACGCCGGTTAAATCTCCTGTTAGCTGCTCATATGTTATCCCTGTACCAATCGCTATTGCTCTGAGTTGCTGTCTCATAAACGCTTCATAACTTCCTCCAACATCTGATGGCTCTGAAAATTTTATATCTTCTCCTGGGTCTAAAAGCTGCATTGTTCCTGGCTCTAAACCTGATAGTGCTACTCCTTGCTCATTACTTTCACCTTCTCCTAAAATATTTGCCTCAGGATCAAGTCTCGTAATAAACCCTGCAAACATCGCTGCTGTCTTTTTTCTCACTAATTCTGCATCATCATATTGATCAAGCTCATAAAGTTTCAGAAGTATACTCGAAAGCCATGGTTCTCCCCTAATTTGCCCAGGTCTTAGTGGTCTATAGATATGTAAAACATCGTTTGCTGGCACTCTTACTGACTCTCCAAAGGTATTTTCACCAGGGTGTTCTTTAAATAGGTAGTATGCTTCTCTTTGCCCAAGCCTGTTAAACTCAATCCCGTTTCTTATTACATTACCATTTCCTAAAGTTTGATTTGTTTTATTATCTAAATGTTCAGACTCAAGTACTTGCAGTTGTAATGGTACAGAAAATCTATCTTCCAGCTTTCTCGTTCTTAAACGTACAAAACATTCTCCTCCCTCTATCATACTTCTGCATACTAGAGCCTGCAGACCATAAAAATCACTTACTCCGTTACTATCTGCTTCATCTGTCCATTTTAGCCATAATGCTTGCACTTTCTTTCTAAATTCTGCATTCTTTGCTTTTGATTGCGGCTTTATTCCTGTTCCAATAGAGTTACTTACTATTGTATCAATAATATTTGCTGCATATGGATTTTTTCTCACCATATCACGTGATCTACTACGTAAAGTTTCAAGGCTTTGAGACAGCAAATTGTTTATACTTCCTAACTCTGGTTGAAAGTGAAAAAATCTTCTTCCTGACCCTGCTGCATCCCAGGCTGAACTTTTGATTTTTGGCTTGCTAAATAGTTGTTTGAAATTTTTCAGCATCATACTAACCAAAATTCTCTTAATTCTTTTAATGTGCCGTTAAATTTATTTCTGTCACATTTTCCGATTCCACTTACTTCATGTGGCTCTGGACCATTTTTACCGTCGGTGTATTGCCATAAAATCCACTTATTCCAGCCTTGCGGTAAAACAGGTTGATCTCCATATCTTGCTATCCATAATGGACATTTAGTCAAAATTGGTGTGGCAAAATCTTTCAAAAATTTAGCACCTCCATACACTAAAGGTGAACGCCCTGTTTCTTCTTGAACTTTTTTAATAAAATCTTCTGCTTGTCTTGGTTCTATATTTTTTCCACTTTCGTTCTCTTCAATATCAAGAACAACAATTGTATTTTTAGCTTTACCCACTGTATTCAAAAAGTGATTTGCCTGATCCTTTCCATCTTCCCCTACACCGAAATGATATGAACCCCATAATAGACCCAAGTCTTCAGCTTCTTTTCTTCTTTCTTTGTATTTTGAATCTATGTACTCTGTTCCTTGCGTTGCCTTATGAATTACTCCAACTATACCACTCTCTTTAGCTAACTCAAAATCCACATTTTCTTGCCAATGTGACAAATCTATTATTCCATTTACTGAACTCTCTCTATTGTCCCATAGTTTTATGAAAGTTTTTAATTGCTCTAAAAATTCAGAATATTCCTCTTTTACAACTTTTCTCAGAAAATTTTCCCTCATATAACTCCTTTATTTGTTGCAAAAATAATCTTTCGTTTAGGCTTCATACCTGCAACTTTCAGTTCAGCCTTAATACGTTGCCGTAAATTCAGCAAGTCATTTATCTGAACTTCAGCATATCTCACCACATGGTCACCATATGCAATTGATACTACTCGCTCTCCGTTTTGTAGTTTCTTTATCGCTTCTTCGACTTGAATTAAATACTCTTCGCTGTACATCTTACTTCTCATTCAACCATTTGCTTTGTCTCACTTTTTTAGGTTTTTTGCTTTCTGGCTTTTCACTTAAACTATTCCATTTACTCTCTGGCCAACGATCGATTCCAAGCGCAATAGATGCTGCTCTTGCGTAAATTCGGCAATCTAGTACTTCATTTCTTTCTCTTACTTTTTGCCACTCTTGTTTGGTGTATCCTTTTACTACCTTGCTGACTAATTGCTCTGCCGTTAGCTGCTTAAAATATTCAGGTGCATACTCCGGAAAATGACAATATCCTGCTGGCACTTTCTCTTCTTCTTTCAAAATATTAAGTAATTGAAAAAGCTCTGACTTTAATATCGATACTCCTACTGGCCATAGCTTTATTCCTCTTTTTAGCTTTTGACCACCAACTGTTATATCAACTCTACTTGGGCTGCTAAGTGGCACTAGGGCTTTATTTACACCTTTAACTGCCATTACTCTTCCAGATCCTTGATGACCTCTTACCCAGTTGTATACTTCTTGCGTTGCATATCCAGCATCTACTGCCATCATACTTATCATATATTCAAGCCCATTTTCACCGATAAAATGATGATTGAGGAGCTCCGAAAGCTTTCCCCATACTTCTCCACCTCCTGTATCTCCTTCAAATACTCGGTAGTCTATTGACCAACTTTCACGACTTTTTCCCCATGCTACAACTTCCACCTCTAGACGATCTTTTTGGACATCTACTCCTGCAGTAAGTACCACTTCTCTCCTTGGTACTGTGCCAATCTGAAAAAATTCTCTCCTGTTAAATAATTGCTTCCAATCAGGTACTTCTCCTTTATCTACCCAAGTTTCTCCAAGCGTAGTATTTATCCAAACTTTCAGTAATTGTTCACTTTCTTTTGCATGGAGAAAATCTTCTACTGCTTGTTGCCAACTATACCAACCAACTGGGCTATAAAGACTTGAAAGATGAAATCCTTTTTTCTCACCTTTTACTCTATTAGTAGGTCTCCATTCTCCACGATCTAGCATCTCTGTCTTTTGATGATTTTCTATTTTGCCGCTACATTCAGTGCAGACATAATGTGCTGTTCTTGAGTCGTTATTTTCCCATTTTATTTGTGACCATTTTAGAACTTGATAGTAATTACAATGCGGACATGGTACAAAAAAATATCTCTTATCTGTTGCTTCAAATTCCTTCTCAATTCTGCTTATTCCATGAATTGTTGGTGTTGATACTAAAAAAATCTTTCGCCGTGCAAATGTATTGGTACGAGCTATGCTGAGTAAAACTGGATCTCCTTCTCCTCCTGAATCTCCTGGATATGCATCTATCTCATCAAGAAAGAGATATTTTACTGGCATAGAACGAAGTCCTACACTGCTATTTGCTCCAGTTATTACTACTATTCCACCTGGAAATTCCTTACTTTGTACAGTATTGCCTGAGTCTCTTGATCTTGGGTCTTTTACTTTACTTTTTAAACATGGTGTACTTTCAATCAGTGGTGCAAATCTTCCCTTTGACCAACGTTTTCCCATTTCAACTGTCGGCTGTACTACTAGCATTGGCCCTGGCGTTTGATCGATGATATAGCCAATCCAATTATTTCCTGCTTCTGTTCCCCCAATCTGCGCTCCTTTCATGAATACTACTTTTTCTGCAGGTGAAGATGGTGATAGTGAATCCATTATTTCTTTTAAATAAGGAGTTCTTTCTGTTCTCCATTTACCTGGCTCTGATGCTGCAGTTGATGCTAGAACTCGATACTCATTCGCCCACTCTGATACTTTAAGTAGTGGATCTGGTCTTAAACCTTCAGAAAAAGATGTGGCGTATATCATTGTCTGCATCTACTCATAATTGGTTCTATCTCGATATCATTAACAGTAGAACTACACTCCTCCAGTTCCATAAACATCTTTTTCTGAAATTCCTTTTCTATATATCTTTTGCTCATCTCACTTATCATTAGTGCTATAATAAGCGCAAATATCCCTGTTGTTGTTGCAAAAATGATTGCACTGCTTATTGTTGTTGCTGTTAAACCTATATATGCTGCCATTGCTACTGCGCTAACTGTAATACAGATGCAGATAATATTATTATGTTTTTTCATCCTTTTATCTGCTATTTCTCTCTGTGCTATATATTTATTATGAATGGTTGGAAAATTAACAACGGTATCTCTGCAGAGCAATGCCCCATTTTTTTCAGTAAACAAAACTTTGAGTAACTCTAAATTGTTTGATTTGATTGCTAAGTGCAGAACAGGTGTATAATTTGCTCCTTTTTTCAGCAATAACTTTACTACATGTAAATGCCCTTTTTCTGCAGCAAGGTAAATCGGTGATAGACCTTTATTATTTGAAATATCAATATCAATTTCTTCTTTTAAAATTGCATCTACAAGCTCAACTTCTCCCATTTGTGCAGCTAAATGGAGTAGACTATTCTTCTCAGAACCGTATTTATTACTCATCAAAGCCTTTTTTATCTCAGGTTTAGCGTAATCAAATGGTGTCTTGCCGCTATCGTCTTTTACCAGAGGGTCTATATCTTCTCGCGTTAGTAAAACTTCTATTGTTTTAAGTCTTTCAGCGTAATGTAGTGGTGTTTTACTTTCGTAGTCTTGCAAATTGACTTGAGCATTAGGCTCCTTTATTAAGCATTTGAGGATATCAAGACATAAGTCTCTTTCATCGTAATTAGTATTACTTACAGCTATATGAACAGGTGATAATTTCATCGAGTTTTGTCCTATACGTGCGCTATTTACATCTGCACCTAGCTTTAGCAGTAACTTTACTATCTCCAATTTTTTGTTGTTAACTGCATAGTGCATTGGTGTCTGATTTCGTGCATCAAAGACATCAATTTCAGCATTTCCTTCTCTTATCAAAATCTTTACAACTTCTGCATGTCCTATGCCTGCTGCTAGATGTAATGGCGTATGATGCAGAGCATTTCGTACATTAACGTCAACACCTTTTCCTATCAAATATCTAACTGCATTAACTTCACCTATCATTGCAGCTAAATGAAGTAAGTTATCTTGTTCTGATCCGTATTTGTTATTAATTAGCGCTTGTAATATTTCTGCTTTTTTCCCTTCTTTGGCGTAATCAAGAGATGTTTTACCTTCATTATCTTCCACAAAAGGATTAATGTTCTTCTTCGTGAGTAACAAATCTACCATGCTTAATTCATCAAATTCTATAGCACAATGTAGTGGTGTCTTTCCATTTAATCCTCTGACATTAACATCTAATCCAGGTTGATTGATGAGGCATTTTATTAATTCTAAACTTAAGTTATCAGCCATTATTTAAAATTTAATATTAGATAACTCTTCAAGTGAGTTTGTAATTTCCTCGGTCAATGTTCCATGAATTTTTTCAGTGTCACTCAGTGATGCAAGCAGCGCTGAAACTCTATTTGGAATATTAAGCAGATTATTACGGACAACTCTTGCTACATTAAATGCATCGCGCTTTACTTCCTCTACTGCTACAAGTTCACCAATCTCAGCCTTAGCTTTCGCCTCAAGCAGTTTACCACGTTCCATCTCATTTTTTATTCGCGTTTTTAGCAACATTGTAGAAAGGTTATTTGTATTTTCGTTTTCTGGATTTTTCCTCCTAAGTGGCTGACTTGGATCTCTCATTGCTGCCACCGCTTCATTTGCTTGTTCTCTATTGATCAAACCATCCTCCAACTCAACTATTCCTTTTTTTACTAAATAACAGACATATTGCTTTGA
>NZ_MUIX01000001.1:38661-77752 GCF_007115015.1 Wolbachia endosymbiont of Laodelphax striatellus | reverse complement strand
GTATTGTGCGTTGGCTTGTCATAAAACCACAGATCACTTTGATTTCTACCGCCATGCCACTCACGTTTATTGCCGCTTTTCCATCCATAAAGCATTGCTTCGTATTGTCTTTGATAATCTGATCTTCCTAGCGTAAAGTGATTCTTCGCCCAAATGATAAAAGTTGACCATTTTCCTCCCGCTTCCTCAAATGCTTTTTGCAACGTTGAAAACTCTGATGATGATGCACAGATGTAAATTGCACCTTTAGTATATGCTAAAATATGAGTACAAATATCATAGAGAAAAAGCTCATACTTTTCACCTTGATTATCGTTTAGTATCTTTTTATCCTCTCTTTCTTGACTGCTACCATAATCAACGTTATATGGAGGATCACAAACAGTAATGTCTGCCATTTTATCATCTAACAGCGCTTTATATGATTCAACTACAGAGCTATCACCACAATAGATTCGATGATCACCTAAAATCCATAGATCACCTGGTTTTGTTATTTCTACCTTTTTGTCATCACCAACCAAGTCAGAAAAATCTTCTTTTTCACTATCTAAATCATCAAGGAAATGTTGAACTTTTTCTAATTCAAATCCAGTCATTTTAAGATCAAACTGTAAATCTTCTAACTCTTGAATTTCTACTTTCAAAAGCTCATCATCCCACTTTGCCCAATTAGCTGATTGATTTGCCAGTAATCGAAAAGCTTTAGTTTGTGGTTCATTTAAATTATCACTTAAAACCACAGGAATACTTTCTATACCAAGTTTTCTTGCTGCTTTAAGTCTTAAATGACCATCAACCACAGTGCCATCACTTTTTGCAACTATTGGTATACGAAAGCCAAATTCTCGAATAGAAGCACACATTCTGTTGACCACATCGTCATTTTTACGTGGGTTACGCTCATATTCAACTAGGTTTCGAGTAGGATAGTAGTGGATTGCTAAATTCATATCTTAATAATTAAAAAGTTAATATTCAAAATATATCTGACGCTAGAGAAGGCCTGGGGTCGAACCCACCAAACCCGCCATTATGGCCGAAAGGACCCACTTTTTATGGGTTTTTTGTCTTATTAATATCTTTACTAATATAGAACATTAATGCCAAAGCATCGGCCTCATTATCATCTCTAGGTAAAAATCCTTTTCTCTTTACAGCTTCAATAACTTCACTCTTACTTGCATTACCTTTGCCTGCTATAAAGCGTTTTATAGTTTTAACATTAACACCTTGGTAGGGAATATTATTCTCTTCACACCAAGCAGATAGAACGGCAAGAAAACCACCGTAGCAATGCGCTGCATCAGTTCCTAGATGTCTTCTTACTTCCTCAAAATACACTGCAGTGAACTCATGTTTCAAAGAATTAAGCCAATTGTGAAAACTTAAAAAACACATTCCACCTCCACTGAAACGGCTACCATGAAAGCTTTTGCTTCCACTTTCAATTACTCCATCTGTTAGAATTGCCCAGCCGGTTTGCTTGCCGAGATCTAGCGTTAAGATTGACGTACAAAAACTCCTTTGTGTAATTAAAGTTCAATGCCCTGTATAATATATATGTACGATGACTCGCAAATTCGTCCGCAATTTTGAAAAAAAATTAAAAAAAATTTCATATCCTGCCATTTGAGTTTTTTTCATCTTTACTTATCTTAATAACTATTTTACATAACTTATATTACGCCAATATTTATATTATTATATTATCATATATTATATTTTACCTGTATTTAAATATATATATAATATATATAAGACTTCAGTAATCCGTAAACCCTCTTTACTGGCCGATTTTAGCCACTTAACTTTAGAAACGGCTTTTAGGAATAGAACATAAAAAAGACAATATTATCAATAACTTAACGATTACTGCTTTCTGAAATACTAATTAGTAACTCAGAAATTAGGTACGAAATTGGTAGTTTTTTACCTATGAAAAAGTAGCTTCAGTAGTGTATCAAAACGTTTAAATCTTATTTTAATTTTTAAAGATTTTATTCTTTTAGATAAAAAAATTATTACTACTTTTTTATAATAAATTAGTCATACAAAGTCTTGGTAAAAATCTCTATTCATGAAACTTTTGGAGTTTTTATGAAGAATTCTTATCAAGGAATCGATTCTACAATTGTTAAACATGTGAGATTTCAAGGTGTGCCGTAGAGACACAAAGAATGCTTAAAAATGAGCAAACTAAGTGCAAAGCTGCACAATAGATGAGGGTGGGCCCCTCGAAGTCGGTTTGCAAGAATAGGCTTCAAACAGCCATAAGCTGCTGTGGTAAAGAGCTATGGTAGTGAGCGTTATGGAAAAGGTGCAATTATGCATCATGTGTAAAATAGAGAGGCGAATGAAAATGAACCACTGATGAAGTGTCGAAATTCCAAAGACGACGTCAAAACCATGGGCTCTTGAATCTCTTGGGATAAACCTATCAGGAACTTGTTTACTGGATAGGTGGCGTCCGGCATAGAGGTGGCGTGAATCTATTTTAGGCTATTGTGTGGAACTGCGGGAACCTGTCGTTTCGATGATAAGGGAGAAATTCGAGGAGCTAAACTCTAAGGTAATAGGAAATGGAGCGGAAGGGGCTGTAGTTTTAGTTTTAATTATTTATCAACCGAAAGGGAGGAGTTAATGAATAAAACAAAGTCTTTTGATATACCGAAGCAACTTATTTGGAGAGCTTATAAACAAGTATCGAAAAATAAAGGTGCTGCAGGTGTAGATGAGGTTTCGATAACAAAGTTTGAGGAAAATCTAAAAGATAATCTGTACAAACTATGGAATCGGATGTCATCCGGAAGTTATTTTCCAGAGCCAGTAAAAGCTGTGGCAATACCGAAGGATACGGGAGGAGGACAAAGAATTTTAGGTGTTCCTTCAGTATTCGACAGGATAGGGCAAACGGCAGCTTCTATGTATCTTGAGCCGCTAGTAGAGCCAAAATTCCACGAGGATTCATATGGTTATAGACCGAATAAATCTGCACTGGATGCGGTAGATACAGCACGCAAGAGATGCTGGAGGTACGATTGGACGATAGATCTTGATATAACCGGATTTTTCGACAATCTGGATCACGAATTAGTTTTACAAGCTATCAAGAAACATACAAACTGCAAATGGGTCATACTGTATGTTGAGAGGTGGATGAAAGCCCCTATTCAACAAGCAGATGGCACTAGGGAAGTGAGGAATAAGGGAGTTCCGCAAGGAGGTTCTGTAAGCCCAATCATTTCTAACATATTTATGCATCATGCGTTTGATATGTGGATGAGGCAAAACTACCCCACAATACCATTTGAAAGGTATGTTGATGATGCAATACTGCACTGCAAAACTAAGAGACAGGCAGACTTTATGAGAGTAAAGATTGAAGAAAGATTGGCTGAGTATAAGCTAAAGTTGCATCCTGAAAAGACACGGATAGTGTACTGTAAGAATAGCAACAGGAAGAATACATTTCCTATACAAAGCTTTGATTTTCTAGGATATACCTTTAGACCTAGAGGAGCAAAGAGCAAAATAGGGGAATATTTTGTTGGATTTCTACCTGCAATTAGCAATAAGGCCAAGAAAAAGATCACTCAAACCATAAGGTCATGGAAAATACATAGATTTACAGGAAAGAAGTTGGAGGAAATATCAAAGGAAGTAAATCCAATAGTCAGAGGCTGGTGTCAGTATTATGGCAGGTTTTACCAAACGGAGATGTATAAACTTCTTAATAATGTAGAGCGGCATCTAGAAAAGTGGGTAAGTAAGAAATATCTGATTGGAAAAAGACTAGCAAGGAAACTTCTAGGAAAAATGAGAACAGAAAATCCGAATACTTTTTACCACTGGAGGTTGGTATGGTAATCAAAGTACTGAATAATGGGAGCTGTGTGAATCGAGAGGTTCATGCACAGTTCTGTGAGGGGCTGGTGGGGAAGTTCCACTGGTCTACTCGACCGCACAGTGAAATTACCATATAAAAAAGTTCGCACGGATCATTTGGTAGACCATACGATCTCAAAATAAAATCTTCTTATAATAGCTGGTTTTGGTTGCGGAAGTGATTGTGTTGTCTAAGTTATTAGTAATATATACTATTAAGTCAGTATTAATTCGTTAAGAACTTTCATTAAAGATTATCAAAAAAACTTCTAAATAGGGATTGACAAGTTTTAGAGATGGAGTATTTTATGAAAAGTATATTGAGCTATTAATTTTTTATGTATAATAAATATGATAGTGAAAATATTTTTCTTTATATTATTAGGTAGCTGTTTTATTTAGAAAAGGATATTTTTTCTTATTTGAGATTGAATACCTTACTTTTGCCTAATTAAATTAGATATTTTTATATGGAGGGTTAAATTGATTTCTGGTGATGATAATGAATTATTTGCTGTTGTACGTAGTGGAGATGCTAGTCTAGTTGTAGATCTTATCAATAAAGGGGCTGATGTTAATGCTAGGGACAGTAGAGGCAATACTCCTCTGCACTTAGCTGCTCTTGCAGATAAATTACAGGTAGTAGAAAAGCTTATAGAGAGAGGAGCTGATATTAATGCTAAGAATAATCATGGCGCTACTCCTCTGCACTGGGCTGCTCTTAATCAGAATGTCAGTATAGTAGAAAAGCTTATAGAGAAAGGGGCTAATGTTAATGAGAAGAATAAATATGACAATGTCCCTCTGCACTATGCTGCTTTTTTTAATGGTTGCTTAGGTACAGCAGAAAAGCTTATAGAGAAAGGAGCCAATGTTAATGCTAAGAACAATGATGGCGCTACTCCTCTGCACTGAGCTGCTCTTCATGATAATTTACAAGTAGCTGGTCTTTTTATAAATAAGCGTGCTAATGTTAACGCTAAAGATGAGAATGGTTGGACACCTTTGCATACTGCAGCTGCTTGTGGCAATTTGGGTGTAGTTAAGCTCATTTTATGTTGATGCTAGAGGAGCTTTAGCCGTAGCAAATACGCTTAATGAAGAAAACAGCTTAGAAATACGAAACCTTCTAGAAGAAAGAATAAGAAGAAATGAAGAAGTCACTCAACATCTTAACTTACAAGAAAAAAGCAGCTCCCTATCAACACGTGTCCATAATCGCCGCAGTATTGCACGAGAAGGTGGCAATTCGTTGCAAAATGATAAGATAGGTCCTAATAAAATAGGAGTTACAAGCGGAACAAGTAAGCCATCTTCATTTATCAATATTTTTGCTTACACTACGGTAGATGCTATTAAAGGTATTTTTCAGTTTGTTTCTTCTCCTTTTAAGGCAGCTATAAGTATGGAACCTTCTAAAACTATTACAGTTCAAGGTATTGATAACAACGGTATACTTCTTTTATTAGATGTATTTATAAGGAAAATCACAGATCAGAAGTATATTTCCACAGTAGTTCAGTCTATATCACCATTAGAAGCACAGGGCTATGCATTAAATATTATAGAGGAATTTGAGAAAGTAGTAGAGCAAGCTGCATTAAAAAGTGGGATATCAATGCATCGGTTAAATATTGATTGTATAGAAATGCAGAAAGAGGTTACTGCAAAAATCACGGGTGGTAAGTTTAATGAGATTTCAGGAGTTTTAAACTCATATGTAGAGCAAGCATGCCACGATAGAGAAACAGGTAAGTTAAGTCCAAAGAAGTTTAACAAATTTATGATTGTATCTAATAAGGAACTAGATTTAATAGTAAATCAATCAATAGAGCAGATATTACACAATAGAGATAGTACATTAGAAGTTGAAGAACAGCAAATAAACTTAGAGCCTCAAAGTTGTTTAAGTAATACTTCTGTTCAAGGTCATTTAATTCAGGATAAGGTTAAATTAATTTTTTAATCTCATCTACCGAAAGGCCAGTGATTTCAGTGATAACATCTATAGAGACACCGGCCTTTATTTTGTATGCATTCAAGCAATGCGTGACTATTACGCCACCTAAAAAATAATTTACACTGTCTTCCATAGAGGAAAATCTTTTGCTCTACTGGCAAATACCTTTCATTATGTATTGTATAACATTAATAATTGTTCTGATTTTGTGCTTTCTTGGCCACACCTTGTGCAACTCTTGGCTCAAGAAATTTCCATTCTTTGTCACTTACATCACCTGGATATATTTTTTACTTATCCTATCATATTATCTTCCTGATTTCCTTTCAAGATATGTTCTAAAAAGTAGAATCTGTTCAGCAGGGTGACAAAATAAGATAGAAAAGACAGCAATAGAAATAAATGGTGTCATCCCAATATGATGCTTTTTCTGTCATCCCAGTACTTGACACTGGAATGACACCATTTTTGCTTCGATATTTACACATTAGCCATGCATCTGAACGGATACAAAAGTAGAATTTACAATTCTATCTAAAAGGATACCGAAAAAGAGCAGGAGTCCTATCTGGGAATTATTTTTAAATATGGACATGCATTGATTAGAATCGTCTGGATTGAAATTTTTGTGTTGGTGGTGAAATATGAATCCTATGGCAAGTAAAGCAATATAAAAGATGTTATTTAATGATGATAGTATACCAGCGTACAACCATGCCATTAAGGATATTAAATAAAATCTTTTCAACCAAGATTTTGTTGTATTGCCAAAATATAATGCAGTAGATTTCATTCCTAATTTCTCATCATCTTTTTTATCTTGATGAGCGTATATAGTATCATAACTAAGCGTCCAAAAGACGCATCCTATATAAAATAGTAAGGATTCTATGCTAATCTGGTTTGTTATTGCTGCTGAACCCATGAGTGATCCCATGTTGAAAGTAAACCCTAAAAATAATTGTGGCCACCAAACGTAACGCTTTAGCAAGGGATAGATAACTATCATGCACATTGAAATTATTCCAAGTATAAGAGTAGTTTTATTGGTTAATAATAAGATTACCAGGGCAATAGACAGTAACAGTGAAAGTAAAGCCAAAGCCTGCTTTATGTTTAATGCACCACTTGCAAGTGGTCTGTATTTTGTTCGTTCAACATGTGCATCTATTTCTCTATCGAAGATATCATTGATTATGCACCCTGCGGGTCTCATTAAAAATGCACCTATAGTAAACAAAACAAGGAGAAAAAAAGCTTGATACGATAGAGAAGTTGAGGCTAAAAGAATGCCGCTTAAGCTAGAAAATAGCACAAGCCATAAACCTGTTAAACTGTGTATTCTCATTAATGAGAAATAATGGTTGAAATACATTAATTAAGTGTGATTATGTAATATTTTGCTTACATTGACAAAATTATCGAATGCTAAATCAGGCTTAAAAACTAACTCAGGTATAAATCGCAAATCAACATAACACAATATAGATTTACGTATTGACCATGCAGATTGGTTCATTTCATTAACAACAGTGCTGATATCATCATTATCATTTTGGATGTTTAATGCAGATAACACAATATATACATCTGCTTTCTTCAAATCTTTGCTTAGCTTTACATCAGATACTACTACTTTTTCATTAAGAACATTACCTTCCATTAAGACTTTTGATATTGCCCTATGTAGTACCGATGCTACTTTTAGGTTTCTAATTTCCTTTTTCATATTCAACTACTATAACGTCCTTTCTTCTTGCACTAATTGATAAGCTTCCAAAATATCTCCAACTTTAATATCGATATTACCCTCTAGCGATATTCCGCATTCAAAATTTACACCCACTTCTTTAACATCATCTTTAAATCTACGTAGTGCTTTTAACTTTCCTTCATGCACCAATTTGCTGCCACGTACTACCTTAATTAAAGAATCTTTTTTTATAACTCCATCAGTGACATAACATCCGATTATATTACCGGCTTTGGATGCATTAAATATTTGCCTTACAGATGCAGAACCAACACGAACCTCTCGTGTAACAGGCTTTAACATTTTAGTTAGATACATCCTCATGTCTTCAATAAGCTCATATATTATATTGTAAGTATGTATTTCTATACCTTTTTGTTTTGCTAATTCTCTTATTTTTGAATCCACTTTTACATTAAAAGCTAAAATTACTGCGCTTGATGCTTCTGCAAGCAGCACATCTGAATCTGTTACTCCTCCTACTGCTTTGTGTAGAATATTTAATTTCACTTGCTCTTTACCAAGCTTATCAATTGAGCTTGATATTGCTTCAATAGAACCAGTGACATCGCACTTTAAAACTACAGATAGTTCTTCTGTTTCACTATCATTACGACTGAATATATCTAAATTACTGTCGTCTAAATCTTCTTGCTTTTTCTTGATTAATTCTAACCTGTATTCAACAATTTCACGAGCCTGCCTTTCAGAGTTTACAACAACAAATTTATCTCCAGCATTTGGTACACCATTTAAACCAGTAACTTCAACTGGAGTAGAAGGTAGTGCCGCTTTTTCTCTTTGACCAAGGTGACTAACCATACTGCGTACTTTGCTGTATGTTGTACCAACTACCAATATGTCACCAATCTTTAATGTCCCTTCTTCAACTATTAATGTAGCTGATATTCCTTTAGCTTTATCTATTTTGGACTCTATCACCCATCCAAGTGCTCGACAATCCTCTATTCCTTCTAGCGTCATTAATTCAGCAATTAATAAAATTGCCTCTTCTAGTTTATCTAAGTTGATTTTCTTTTTTGCTGATACTGGCACAATTATAACATCACCACCAATTTCTTCGGGGATGAGGTCATACTGAGGCAAACTATTAATTATTCTTTCTACATCGCCAGGTTGTGATTTATCAATTTTATTAATGGCAACTATAATAGAGACATTTGCTGCTTTTGCATGGTTTATTGCTTCAACTGTTTGTTTCATGATTCCATCATCAGCTGCAACTACTATCACAACTATATTAGTAATATTGGCACCACGTGCACGCATTGCAGTAAACGCCTCATGCCCTGGTGTATCAATGAAAGTAATTTTTTGCTTATTTTTTGTCGTTAATTGATAAGCACCTATATGTTGAGTGATGCCACCTGACTCTCTTTCTGCAACATTGGATTCACGAAATGCATCAAGCAATGATGTTTTACCATGATCCACATGTCCCATAAAAGTAACGATAGGTGGTTTTGGTCTTTTAGGTAAGTTTTCTCTGTTGCTTATGAAGAGTAAATTCTTTTCTTTATCAGCATCACTTACTCGTTTAGCCGTATGATTAAATTTTTTTGCTATTTCGCATGCTATATCTGGATCTACTAGATCATCTACTCTATAGCTCTCCCCAACTTCTTCTTTGAGCATTTTTAGCACACCCTTGCTATCTTCTGCCATACGAATAGATAACTCCCTGATAGTTATTTTGTCTGGTACAATAACTTCTCTTGCTATATTTTTACCCTTAGTAAACTTTGATTGTTTACTTCTTATACCAAATTTTTGCTTAAATACAGGGAGGTGTTCATTTCTTTCATCTATTGCCTGTGTAATTACTAGCTTAGAATGCTTAGAGTATATATCTTTGCTAGCTTTAAAAGACTTTTTATCATTGTTCTCATATTCAACACTATCTTCTTTTTGTTCAACTGAGTTAGTATTACTTAAAACTTCCTTATTTATTTCTTTAGGTACAGAGTGTGATTCATTTTTATCTTCAGCTTCTTGATTGCTTTCTTCTTTTTTTATTTTCTCTTCTTGTTCTCTCTGATTCCTTTCTTTCAGCAAAGTAGCATTCTGTACAGCATTAATGCGGGAAATTTGTTCTTTTTCAGTTAAAGAGCCTAATTTACTCTCGTCAAATAAACTATATTCTTCTGCAGAATGAATTTTTCTTCTTTTTTTTACTATTGTAGTACCAGTACTTTGACTATCTAAAGAGTTTAAATTAATGTCTAATTTAAGCTTGCTTAAGCCTTGTAGGGTTAATTTTTTATTACTGATATCTTCATTATTCATATTGTTTTTATATTAATCCAAGCTTTTTACGTGCTTCTATGATTATTAAATCTGCTGTATCTTTTAGATTGTCTTTATTATTAGTTGAGGAAGAGAGTATGCTACAAAACTCATAATTTGATAAATCTGCTATGTCCTCTAAAGTTTTAATATTATGTTTACTAAGAGCAATTTTATTATCTATTGATAAGGCTAAGTTGATTACATCGTCTTCCATACCTAAATTTTTTAGCTCTTCTATTTTTCTATCATTCTCTGCTTTCAGGTAATTATTTGCTCTATTATGAAGTTCATTTGCAATATCTTCATTGAAGCCCTCTATTGAAGCAAGTTCCTTAATTGAAGTGTTAGATATATCTTCTACACTTGAAAAACCTTCTGTTACCAATAATTGGCCCATAATCTCTTCTAAATTTAAAGCTTCAGCAAATAAAACTGAACATTGACTAAATTCTTTATTTCTTCTTTCTGATTCTTGCTGAGTGCTTAATATCTCAATTTTCCATCCAACAAGCTCTGAAGCTAATCTTACATTCTGACCCTTTTTTCCTATAGCTAAACTCAATTGATCTTCAGCAACTATTAACTCTATACAATTTTCATTTTCGTCAATAATGACCTTTGATACTTCTGCAGGAGTAATGGCTTTAATAACAAATTGACCCAAATCTGATGAGTAATGTATGACGTCGATTTTTTCACCGTTTAATTCGTGTATAATAGTTTTTATTCTATCTCCTTTAACTCCAACGCAAGCACCTACTGGATCGATATTCTTATCAGATGAAAAAACAGCAACTTTAGATCTTGAACCAGCGTCTCTAGCTATACCTTTAATTGTTATCAATCCGTCAGCAACTTCTGGTACTTCTTGATTCAACAATGCCTCTAAAAAGCCTTCATGAGTCCTAGAAAGAATGATTTGACGTCCATCGTCAGAGCGCTTAACAGCCTGTATGTAAGCTTTAACCTTATCGCCTTCACGAAATGACTCACCACCAATTAAGTTTCGTAAAGGGAGGTATGCTCCAATTCCGTTTATGTCTATAATAAGATCTGAATATTCTACTTGTTTAACGATGCCATACCTCATTTCTCCTACCTTATCTTTAAATTCCTCATATTGCTTTTTTAACTCTTCATCTTTGATTATTTGAGAAATCTTTTGCTGGGCAATTCTTGCTGAAACAAGATCAGTGTTAAGAGAAATCAACTCACTAATAGTATCTCCAACTTTTGCATCTTCTTTTATTAACTTAGCTTGTGTCAACTTAATTAAGTCACACTCATTTTCATTTGATTCATCATTAGTGACTTTTAGTTGTCTATATGAGGTAACTTTGCCTGTGTTTCTATCTATATTAACTACAATTTTACTTTTGCTACCATACTTTTGTTGAGCCACTGCTTCAATAGCACTTTTAAGTGCATTTATTATAATATCAAAATCTAAACCTTTTTGAAGTGAGAGCTCTCCCGCTGTTTTTATTACATCAAGGCTTCCAACTATGTTATTCTTGTTGCTTTTCTGCTTAACACTGCTTTTACGATTAGCAATCATATAAATAAATCCAATTTAATTAGTTATAATTATAGCTTCAACAGGTAAAGAACGCTATCTTAAATGTTAAATGATTGCTAATTTAAGTCAAGTTTTTTCATGTCTTTGTATGACAAGCAACGCCGGAGTAAAGAGTAAAGTTAAGACCGTTGCAGCCAATATTCCACTTGCTATGGTTGCTGAAATATCAACCCACCACTGGCTTGATGGAGCATCATATGTGATTTGTAGCGTAAAAAAACTGATATTTAACCTAGTAATCATAGGTATTAAACCAAGAACTGTAGTTGCAACGGTAAGTAGTATTGGCCTGATGCGAGAAATTGAAGCGTTTATTATACATTGCTTAATGTTATTTTTGCGCACCTTAATTTGCTGATGAAAGGCATCAAGCAATAGTATATTATTATTCACTATAATTCCTGCTAAAGCAATTATCCCCACTCCACACATGACAACTACAAAAACTTTCTGAATAAGAAAGAAAATGAAAAATACACATGTTGTTGATAAAAACACTGCTGTCATTACGATAAATGTATAGTATATGTTGTTAAACTGTGCCACTAGCACCAATATCATCAATGTAATTGCTAATATAAAAGCCTTTAATAAAAATGCTCCTGATTTTTGTTGATCTTCCTTATCACCTTTGAAATCAATCTTTACTCCTTTACTACAGTCTTGAGTAATCGAATTTTGAATGAACTTAACTCTTTCATCAACAAGATAGCCAGTATCAACGTCAGCAGAGATTGTTACTGTGCGTGATCCATCAATCCTACTTAGTTTATTTGCCTTTTTTTCGGGAACGTATTTCACTATGCTACTCATAGAATATGGTCCATTTGCTGTATTAATAAAAAGGTTATCTATAGTTTTCATGTTGCGATTCTTTCTGGGAAAGCGTAGTACAATATCAATTTCTTCATCTGCGTTATTTGGTCTATATTTTCCAATTAATACTCCATTTGTAACCATTTTTATAAAATCACCGATGGTTGCAACACTTACTCCAGAGCTTGTAGCCTTACTCTTATCAATACTCATATTCCACTCTATTTCAGGTGCTGATCTACTATCTTGAATATTTATAAATCCAGATGAAGGTTGGTCCATAATTTTTAGGATTTTCTCTGCTACTGAATTCAAGTTGGATGCACTTCCGCTTAAGTTAATTTGTATTGGCTTGTCAGCTGATGGTCCTGACTTTTGTTCCTGTACATCAATTATTACTCCTTTTATGTTTTGTACACTACTCCTTATATCATTTAGTATTTGCGTAGCTTTGCGCCTGCAGCGCCAATCTACAAGTTCCAATTGAATTTTGGCAATAACGTTGTCTGAAAATTTTCCTGATCGAGCATAAAAAACATAAATTTCCTTTTCAACACCCAAAATACGTTCTTCTACTTTCTTAAGTATCAAATCTCGTTCTTTGGCTGATAAGCTTTCTTTTACTTTAACGCTGATTAAAATGTTATCTGAATCTACATTCGGAAAGAACTTTAATCCAGGACCAAAAGTAAAATATAATATACTAGACAAAAATAAAACAAACACAACAACACATACAAATTTTTTGGGGTGATCTAAGACTTTCTCTAACATACGTACATAAGTTCTTATTATAAGCCCAGTATTTTTTATCTCACCACTTTCTATAGCACTCATTCTTATTATTTCTTTTTTTGAAGTTATGGAAGGTTTACCAAATATTGCACCAAGTGTTGGTATAAAAACCAAAGCCATAATTAGCGATCCAGTTAAAGTTAGAATTATTGTAATTGGTATGTACTGCATAAATTTACCGACTGTATCGGGCCAGAGTAACAGAGGGAAAAACACTGCTAATTTAGTCAATGTTGATGATAAAACTGGATAGAACATATCATGAACTTAGGTGCAAAAGGCTTCTACTTTATCCATGCCACAAATCATCTTTCTATCAGCATATTCGCTGATTACAATTGCATCATCAACCAGCATGCCAACTGCCATAATTAAACTGAAGAGCACAACTATATTTAGAGTAATACCCATGAGGTAAAGAGCCATTATTCCTATTAGAAAGGAGCCAGGTATTGATAGTGCAACAAGAATAGCAGCCCTTGTTCCCATAAAGAGCATTATTATGGTTAATATTAGTAATACGGCAAATATTATACCATTTTCCAAGTCGTCAAGCACATCACGTACATTTTTTGACTGGTCATTCAAATAAACTACTTTTAAATTTTCAGGTAATTGATCTTTTGCTTTGTCCATTAAGTATTTTACTTGATTTACCGTGTCTATTATGTTTTTTCCATTACGTTTTGAAATTTCTAGTACAATGCTAGGTAGTCCATTAATACGAGCAAATCCTTGGTGATCCTCAAACCCAAGGTATACTTTTGCTATATCTTTGATTCTCAAAACTGCATCACTTTGAGATCTAATAGGAATATTCATAATATCTTCTATGTCTTTTAATAACCCTGATATTTTAATCGAATATTTACCGGTATCATTTTCTAGTGATCCGGCTCCTACCAATCTGTTGTTGTTTGATATAGCTTGAAATATCTCATTTGATTGAATGTTATATTTTGTTAGAACTGTGGGCTCAATTATAACTTCCACTGTTTCTTTACGCATACCTGTTACTTCAACTTTAAGAACATTTGGCAGAGATTCTATTTCTTTCTTTAGTTTGCGTGCTATTTCAGTTAAAGTTCTTTCCGGCAAATTACCAATCAAGCCAACGTTTAGTATCGGAAATAAGCTCAAGTCTATTTCATTGATTATCGGAGATTCTGCTTCAATAGGTAATTTTGATTTTATGTTTAAAAGCTTTGAACGGACATTATCGAGCACTTCTTTATTATTATACTCTGTTCTAAATTCGATTATCATGTGAGCACCATCATTAGTTGCAAAAGCTCTCAATTCTTTTACACCTTCGATGGATCTTAGTTCATTTTCTATAGGAAGCACTAATAGCTTTTCACTATCCTCGACAGAAATACCAGGAAACCCGACAAATACACTAATTATAGGAATCTGTATATCAGGATTGCTTTCTCTTGGCATCTTTATATAAGTGTATGAGCCGAAGGTAAAAATCACGATAAGCAATAATATTACTGTTCTATTCCTCTCTACAAGTAAGCTTTTCATGCCAAACATTATACGTATTTATATCATATTATAGCTAAGATAAATTATATATTAATTAATCCTCATGTAGCTTTATGTAAATGATTAAAATTTTTACAATTTTGCAAGCGTAAGAAAATTTCTATATAATATGACTTTCAGTATGGTATTTGAGGGATTATTATGGTAGCAGTTTTAAGTGTGACAGAAGGCAAGAATAAAGTGATCGTATCTGGGTTGGTTGGTGTTTCATCAACTTTAGTATTTTTAACAGTGATTCACATTGCTGCAAAGATAGCCATTATAGTTACTGCTGCTGCAGTTACTTACGCATTACTTTCATTGCTTAATAAAGCAGGAGCTAAGTCTGTTAAAACTGATGATATGTCAGAAGATGAAGGGTATAGCAGTGTTGATGAAGGTGAAGAAAAAGATACCGTAAAAGAACCAAAAAGAACTGAAACTGAGCTAGAAGAAGAATTAAAAAATAAAAGAGCAGAAGAAGAAATGAAAAATGGACTACCTAAACATATGGATTTCAAAGGTAATTCACTTTCTAAAAGTGCTGATACTACAGATAGTCATTTCGTTTCTAGTGCTACAAATATTGTTATGGAACCTTTACCTAAACACATGGATGCACTTGGTAATCCACTTCCTGAGCAGCCACCGAGCAACCTTACCAATATAGGGCTTGGATCATCTAAAAGTACGCAGAAACTATCTGCTGCAGACTTGCTATTACAGTATGGGAATGTAAATAATGATGTGAGGAAAGTGCTAGAATGGCCAATTACCTCAAAGGAGTTTAATGGGTTAGGGTTTAACAGGTAGTTGCTATATCAAACTCTCCATCTTATATTGAGGATCAGATGCAATGCCATACACTCTATTTGGCGGAGCAATTTTGTTCTCTATACCAAAAACTATACCTTCAATTATTGCTGTGAGTACTTTTTCAAGGTTACAATCTGCTCCAGGAACACGGTGCTCTAGGCGGCATCTTTTGGAATCGTTGCCAAAATAGGGAATTCTTATCGCAGCAGTTCTGTTATTCACTCCCCAACTAATCGTAGTTGGAGTATGAATATCTGGGTACTGAAATCTTAAATATGAATCATCATTTGGAGCAAAAAATAGCATATGTTTTTTCATCATTGCACATAATCCACCTATGCTGTGAATCAGGTGTTCACTATATTTTTGCTTATTGCCATAAAATAAGTTATTATTATTTGAATCCATGAGGTTAACATGCACATTTAATGCACTGCCTGCTCTATCCAGATAAGGCTTTGCTTTAAAAGAAACATTTCCCCCAAGTTTTTGTGCTACTTCAGTAAGTAATTGTTTTGCCAATTCAAAATGCATAATTAAATTATCAGAGCTCGTATAACAATCACTTTTTATCTCATATTGGTTTAAAGAACTTTCTTTCTCACAAAAAAATCCAAGAGAAGCTATTTTATTTTTGATGCTATTCAGAAATAAATATTCTTTTTTTATTCCCTCAGTGTAAAACTCTAGTTCAATACCAAATACAGTATTATGGCTCAAATTACTTAATATAATCACAAATTTACTTCAATAAGTCTATATTAAATCAGATATGTTTATACAAGTACTTTACTTATTTATCAGTAAATTTAATATTTTATTTATACATAATATATTACTATTTTTTAATAACATACTTCTAATACTTGGTACAAGCAACATTTACAAATTGATTGTTTTTATTTCAAAAAAATGATCAATTTTAATGCTTTTATACTCTTTACAACTCGTCAAAAAATCCTCATAATTTTAAGTATATATTAAGTAGTGTTAGCTTTTTATCTTACAGTAAGCTATTGATTATCTTACATCTTTCTGATTGTTGTTCTTTCTTGGTGTGGTATATGAACTTAACTAACCCTAAGGTTTCTACTATGTTTTTTGATCAGATTATTACAGTAACGGACCACAATGTTACTTGGGAAAAAATTCAAAATTATCTCCATAATCTCTATGGAGAAGCAACATATAACAGCTGGCTGAGTTCACTGAGATTTATCAGCAACAGAAATGGAGAAGTTTTGTTGTCTGTACCAACAAGATTTATAAAGGAGTGGATTACAATTCACTACATGGAAAAAATATTATCATTATGGCAAAGCGAAGATCAAAGTGTATGTTCTATTGATATTCAATTAATTGAAGAAAGAAATTCAAATTCTAATACGATACTAAAAAATAGAGAGGAAAATAATCATAATCTTGGTTCACCACTAGATACCAGATTCACTTTTGATAATTTTGTGGTAGGAAAGTCAAATGAGTTAGCATTTACAGCGGCAAAGCGTGTATCGGAATCTATAGATCCAATATCAGGAAGCAACCCTTTATTTCTATATGGTGGAGTGGGACTTGGTAAAACACATTTAATGCATGCTATAGCTTGGGACATAGTCAATTCTCTGTCAGCAAAAAGAAAAGTGGTATATTTATCAGCAGAGAAATTTATGTATCAATATATTACGGCGCTGCGGAGCAAAGATATTATGTTATTTAAAGAGCAATTTAGATCAGTAGATGTATTGATGGTAGATGATGTGCAATTTATCAGTGGTAAAGATAGTACACAAGAAGAATTTTTTCACACTTTCAATGCATTGATAGACCAAAATAAACAATTGGTTATATCAGCTGATAGGTCTCCTAGTGATCTTGATGGAGTAGAAGAAAGAATAAAATCACGACTTGGTTGGGGATTAGTTGCAGATATTAATGAAACAACTTTTGAATTAAGACTTGGTATATTGCAGGCGAAAGTGGAACGAATGAATATATATGTTCCAAAGGATGTCCTAGAATTTTTGGCAAGGAATATAAAATCTAATATAAGAGAACTAGAAGGAGCATTAAATAAGGTTGCTCATACCTCTTTAATTGGAAGAAGCATGACAGTAGAATCAGCTAGTGAGACCCTAATTGATCTTCTTAGGTCAAATCATAGGTCAATCACAATAGAAGAAATACAGAAAAAAATAGCTGAATTTTTCAATATAAAGATTGCAGATATGCAATCTAATAGAAGGCTCCGCAGTCTTGCGAGGCCGAGACAAATAGCTATGTATTTCGCAAAGAAGTTTACGCAAAAAAGTTTACCAGATATTGGAAGAAATTTTGGTGGTAGAGATCATGCTACTGTTATACACGCAGTCAAACAAGTGGAAAATTTCATAAGAACTGACCCAAAATTTGCTGATGAAATCAATCGATTAAAAAAGATGTTTAAGTAGCACTTTATTAATGACAACCAGGCTGTTTTCATTTCTTTGATCAAATATCTTTTTCAAGTAGATTAAGTAAATCAAAGATCAGTATTAGTATAAGCTAAGAGAAAATAGCTAGTCGATTGCTTAAAAAGTATATAAAATCACAATTTAAGTGGGAAATATGGCAATTAGACTTATTCCAGGTAATCTTGATATAAAATTTAGTAAATATAGAAATTTGACAGCACTTATTAGTGTTATTCTTATCATTTTTTCAATGCTTACTTTTATGCTGCGTGGAATGAATTTAGGTATAGACTTTACAGGTGGAATTTTGATGGAGATAAAATCTTCAAGTGAGGATGATGATATTCTCAATATATTAAAAGAGAATGGATTTGCGATACAGAGTTCAAAAGCTGGTGATAACTTAGTTGTGCGGTTTAAAGATGAAGGAGATGAAGATAAAATTAAAAAGGTCAAAAGTATACTGGAAGAAAAATTCGGTAATGCAATAATTTACCGCAAAACAGACTATGTTGGTCCACAAATAGGTTCAACACAGATATTTGAAGGGATATCAGCCATGTTAATTGCAATTATTGGAATATTTTTTTACGTTTGGCTTAGGTTTAATTGGCAATGTGGACTTGGTGGAATAATGGCGCTGATCCATGATGTGATTTTAACTCTTGGCTTTATCAGCTTAACGAGTATTGAGTTTAATATTTCATCAGTTGCAGCTCTACTTACCGTGATTGGCTATTCAATCAATAATTCAGTGGTTATATACGATCGGATTCGAGAGTATCAAAAAAATAGAAAAGATGTAGAAATGGATGAAATAGTTGATGCTAGCATTAATTCTACACTATTTCGCACTATGTTAACTTCAGGTACTACTCTTCTTGCTGCTCTTCCTTTAGTACTGATTTGTACAGGTATGGTTAGAGACTTCAGCTTAATCATCTCTTTTGGAATTGCAGTTGGCACTTGCTCTGCAATATTTATCTCTGCTCCTATATTGACTTGCAGAGCATTGATAAGTAGATGAAGCACAAGTGTTAAGGTATTTATAATAAAATCAGCATATATATCTTACATTGTTCATATTATAAAGGGGTTTGTTATGGTAGATACTTGTAAACTGAAATTAAATGGTATTGAAAATTTTAATCCATCAGGAGATAGTTTCGATGTTAAATTAAAGAATGGTGCAGAGTGCAATTTTGATGGAAATGATTTAAAGTGTAGGTATAACGCCAAAAGCCATAATCCGTTTAGCCAGCCTGTTCATAATCCAGATACAGATTACAGATTTACAGAACAGATAAAAATAGGGAATATTCAGTTTGATTCTAGCAAAAGTACAATTGATAATGAAATTAATAAGTTATTTAGTTTTAAAGTTAATGATGATACGGAAGGAAATTATGTCGCAGAGTATCCGGTATACTCAGATTTGGATATGGAAAGAAATATAAATATTGCCAGCAAAGATGGAAAATCTATTGTAAATATAAAAGGGTTTTCCGGATATAATGAAGAAAATAGTAACATTTATTTTGCTGATATTGATAAAGGGGGGACACGGGTGATAGTACAGTACAAAGAGGATTCTCTTGTTGTTGAGAATAAGAGATTAGATAATTTAGGCAGCAAGCTTGAGATTGAGAGCATAGATCAAACTTCAAGGGAAATTGATTTAGAAAGCAAAAGTGGAACACTTGAATATGATGATACTTACCAAGTAAGGTACTATACGGAACCAGATGATAATTATCACAACTTAGAGATTAACATAATTTAGGGAACCAGCATCAGAATGTTGCTTATATAAACAGCACTCTCTAATCACGGTACAATACTAATTTATTATCTCTAATAGTGAAATGGAAATACCTCAAAAAGCTCATTCCAAGTAATGAATGGGACATAGAATGAGTATTAACACTAGCGTGCACGTCATTAATTAAAAAATTTCCTATTTTAACCTGAGGGATGTGAACAACACCAGCTTTTATTTGACCTTTTGCAGTTTCATATATTTTAAAGTCTTGAATGTTTTGTAAGTTAATACCAGCATGTAACGCATCTTTTTGCGATAAAACAATATCAGTTGCTCCAGTATCAAGCAGAAACGTTATATTACGATCATTGACTTGAGCTTGAATATAAAAGTGTCCATCATATGACTTTGTAAATTCAATACTTCCGCCATTTTGAACCCTTCCTTTGTATGGTAGAAAAGTGCTCAGAAACCTATTGCTTAGTTTATCCCCTTGTGAATCAATAAACATTGCTGTAATGAGTATTATCAGTAGCCAAATAACTAGATTTTTTGCTGCATTCATATTATTAAAATTTGAAGCCATAAGAGTAAATTTTTAAGATTAGCGTTAAAAGCTATTATTAAAAATAAGTAAATTTTATTGTTTTAGTACAATATTTAATATATACTTTAAGGAGGTATGTTCGATTTAATTTCATGTCAGAAGCAAAAAATTTAATTTTAGCAACAATTCTTTCTATATTGATTATAGTATTATGGCATATTATTTATGATAATTTTCTTAACACGAGCCAAAGCCAACCATCGATTGAAAATATTGAACATATCGAATCTTCTAACGACCTTGCTCCTATGATATACCAAAATCGTTCTGAAATTATTAATTCTACTAGAGAACAGAGAGTTAATTTAACCAATAACATGCTTGAAGGATCAATTTCTCTGAAAGGTGCAAGATTTGATGACTTAATCTTAACTAACTACCACTTAGAACCGAGTTCTTCTTCTCCACAAGTGGTGTTACTGTCACCTGCAGAATCAAAAGATGTATATTTCGCAGAATTTGGGTGGCTTGATCCGAATGAAAAGATTAAAGTTCCAGATTCTAAAACAGTATGGCAAGCAGATAAACTCAATCAAAAAGAGGTCAATTTATTTTGGGATAATGAAAATGGCATTTTATTTAGAATGAAAATTAGCCTTGACGATAACTACATGTTTAAAGTTGAGCAAATTATTGAAAACAATACAAAAGATAATGTAGTTTTGGTTCCCTATGGTAAAATCAATCGTAAACGTGATAATATTAACGAATCCTATTGGATATCACATGAAGGAGTACTAGGTGCATTTAACAATAAGCTAGAGGAGTGGACATATAAGGATATTTCTAAGAAGCGTTTAATAAAGGCAAGCACGAGTGAAAAAAATTGGTTTGGTTTTGCTGATAAATACTGGCTTACAGCCATCATACCTGAGAAATCAGATAAAATAAATGTGAGCATTAAACACACGAATGTTAATAACATTGATAAGTTTCAAGCAGATTTTGTTAGACCTTACACACACATACTCCCTGGTACAAGTGCTTCTACTCTGAACTACTTTTTTGCTGGGGCAAAGAAATTGAATTTACTTGATTCTTATAAAGACACTCTCAATATACCTTTGTTTGATAAGGCTGTAGATTTTGGTGTTCTTTATTTTATAACCAAGCCGGTGTTTTTACTGCTTGAATATTTTAACTTTGTTTTGAAAAATTTTGGCTTAGCAATATTATTGCTAACTTTAGTAATCAAACTTTTGATGCTTCCCTTATCTAATAGATCATATATTTCGATGTTCAAGGTGAAAAGCCTGCAGCCTGAATTAACTCGTATAAAAGAGTTGTACAAAAATGACAGCTTAAAGCAGCACAAAGAGACAATTGCGTTGTTCAAGAGAAACAATGTAAATCCAATGTCGAGCATTTTCCCTATGCTCATACAAATACCAGTATTTTTTGCTCTGTATAAAGTATTATTTGTTACTATAGAGATGAGACACGCCCCTTTTTATTTATGGATTAAGGATCTTTCAGCTTCTGATCCAACAAACATTTTTACATTATTTGGGTTGTTTAATTATAACTTTCCTATTTCTATAGGCATTTTACCTATAATTTTCGGTGCTACCATGATAATTCAGCAGAAGCTAAGTGAGAAAAGTAAAGATGATATTCAAGTAAATGTTATGAAGTTTTTACCTTACATTTCTGTCTTTATTTTTTCTTCTTTTCCTGCCGGCTTGGTAATATATTGGATATTTAGTAATATTATAACTCTGGTTCAACAATCATTAATAAAGTTGCTTTTAACAAGAAAAATGGGGATGAATGTCGAAAATACTAATAGTTAATTCAATTTATTATGATGAAATAGCAAAGCTTTTGCTTAAAGGTGCGGTCGATAGATTAAAAGAAAGTCATGCAAGCTATGACATAATTGAAGTTCCTGGTGCATTTGAGATACCAGCTACAATTCTCTTTGCAGTAAAAAGCAAGAATGCTAATTATAACGGTTATTTAGCTCTTGGATGCGTGATTCGCGGTGAAACTGATCACTATCAATATGTTTGTAAAGGAGTAATCGAAGGCTTAAATGAAGTTATTATGCATTATGCAGTACCCCTTAGTATGGGCGTAATTACCGCTGACAGCAAAGATAAAGCACTAATTAGAGCTGACAAAGACAAAAAGAACGTTGGTGGCCATGCAGCCTCAACTGTTTTGCATATGATAGATCTACACAATAAATTAAAATAATGGAGGAAAAACCATTACATAAAAAGTGGCGCATAAAAAGAAGTACGGCAAGATTTCTTGCTGTACAAATTGCTTATTCAAATATTTTTGTAAGTTACAACAAAAGCACTTTTAAATTGGGAAATTGTGAGCTTAAGGACTACATAAGTAAGTTGAAAGATATATTTGAATGTGAAGAATTTGAACATCAGTTCTTAGAAAACTTGTTATGTAAGGTTATGAAAAGCAGTGAAGAATATGATAAAATAATAGAGTCTTATTTACATCCAAGCTGGTCCCTCTCACGGTTAAATCTTATAAGCTTATCTATCTTGCGTGTTGCAATATGTGAGTTGATTAATTGCGATACACCAGCTCCAGTTGTTATCAATGAGTATACTAACATTGCATCTGATTTACTTGATGCTCCAAACAAAATTGGCTTTATTAATGGGTTGTTAGATAAGGTAAAGGATGCAGTCAGACTAAATAAAAATCCTTAGCAAATTTCTTATAAGTATGTGAATATCTATTTTTTGAGACAGTTTCTACAATAAGTTTAAGTCATTAACACTAAAAAAATGGAGGGAAGACTTATTCCTTTTATACTTGGCTGCTTAATGATCTTTCTGGCTCCTCGTGTTCAACTTTTGGTAACTTAACAATTGAGCTTGGCACAAATTCGATGGTTACTTCTTTAGCATCATTTTCTTCAACGCCTAAACCTAACGTTTCTAATTCCTGTCCACAATTTATCTCTTCAAATATACCATCACCATTCTTCTTGTATAGCTGATGTAGATCAAGGAGTTTAGTGTTGCCAAGCAAGATCGGATCAGGATTATCCTTGTATTTAATCTGGCCATAACTTGCAGCTTTGAATATTTCACCTTTTGAGTTAGTAAAATCTATGGTATATTCGCCATTTTCGTTCTTATAGTTCTCTTCAATAAATTCAAGATCCTCATTTATTACTTGCAATATCAGGTATCTTTGATAGCTACCAGTAACAATTTTCGGAGCTTTAAGCTCAGATATTTCATTATTTTTCATGATGGAATATGTTACTGAAGCAATCAGTGCAACGGTAACAGTTGCAAGTAGATTCATTCCAATTGGCCCTATCATCGAAGCTGAAGATGTCCAACATGGAACTGAAAATGCTGTTGCTGCACTTATGACACATAGAGAAGTAAGTACTATAAGTACAATGTTTGTTTTTTGAAGATAGCTCTTAGAAGTTAACATAATTAACTCATTTAAATAAGTTGAAGTAATATGTAAAAAATTATTATTGTCAACTTATAAGCAATAAATTATCTACCACTTGAGCCAAAGCCCCCTGCATTGCGGACGGTTTCTTCTGTGCAGAATTCTTCTCTTTCATCCCAAATTACCTGAGATACAGGAGTGATGAGGATTTGTGCGATTCTATCTCCTCTTTTTATCTCATATGACTGATTACTTAGATTGATTAGGCAAACTTTAACTTCACCTCGATAATCAGAGTCTATAGTGCCTGGAGAATTTAAGACAGTGATTCCATGTTTTGCAGCAAGCCCAGAACGTGGACGGACTTGCCCCTCAAAACCGTTTGGTATTGCAATCATAATGCCAGTTGGAATAAGTAACCTTTCAAGTGGATTTAAAATAATAGAGTTATCCGGTGCAGCATAAAGGTCCATGCCAGCACTCTGCATAGTTGCATAACAGGGAAGAGGCAGATTTTCGCCATGTGATAACTTTTTTATTTCTACTTTAATTTTATCTCTTTGCATTTTTATTCACCAGTTATGAAAATTTGATTGTAGCATGTAAATTATGCCTGTAAAAGATAAGAAAACTACTTGACAAATTTTTCAGCTTCCTTACTATAAGACTGAAGTTGTTTTATTGCCTTCAATCTATGCAGATTAAACGACAAAAGTATTATACAGTTGGCGTCTTATAAATCTCTGCGCTATGTGCATCTTATTTCTTTATAAAACTTCCAGTTTTTTAACCATATAAGCTGAAACGGGCTGTTTAAAACAGTATAGAACGCCAATTTTTAGGATTAGAGAGTAACAACCAGCTAACGCTTTTGCCTTTTTTTATTAGTAAATTTCTTAACGTTTACATAGAGGGTGTCATTCCAGCGCGTGACGCTGGTTCCTGGATCTCAGTGTCTGGGCACTGGGATGACAAAAAAGGGGCTACTTGAATGACACCTTATGTTCCAGCATGTGACACATAATTGTACGAACATTCATTTTTGAAGACAGCAAATGGTCAGTGTCCAGACACTGTCATCCAGAAATTTTATTAAGTTGGTAAGCACAAAAGTAGCTGCTTTATGCTAAAACACAACGGTTGAAAGACTCGATTCCAGTGTCACGCGCTGGAATGACATCAAAGGGGCTACTTGAATGACATACTTGAATTCACGCTATAAAGTGAACCGGTTTGGTGTGCTGCTGTTGTTTGCAGTATCGTAGTGCGAATTTTTTACTTCGGTAGTTTTTTTATTGTCATTATAATCATAAGAATAGTTGAGGCCAATTAATATGAAAACTTTTACGAAAAATTTTAAAGGTAAGGAAAGAAAGCTAGAAGAGTTCAATGAGAAAGTTGAAGACATATCAGCTGTAGCTCAAGATAAGTTTGCACATGAACTTGAAAATATCGCATATGAAAGTGTGCAGAAATTTCGCAGTCTACTTGCTAAAGAGATAAACTCCACTTTCAATAACATTCATTCTCAGAATGTCAATCTACTAAAATCCGGCTTAGTAAACTTGATCAATAAAAAAGGAGAAACAGCTTTAATACGTTCTCTTCTCAATATACTTGTACGATAGAGTTGCTGTTGCAACTTAATATTAAGTGATAACTAAAATAAGTAAGATTTTTTATGGATAAGTCTTACTTATTTTAGCTATATATAGAAAAGGAGGGTTGTTATGTCAACAAGACCAAAGTATCCCATCATAAATATACAACGTAAATCTAAGCCTAAATCTTTTCCAGTAACTTTAGGAGAGGTTAAATCTTTTTTACGAATTGAAAATGATCAAGATGATAAGTTGATTTCAAGTTTTATTTTTATGGCAACTGATTATGCTCAGTGGCATATGGAAAAGTCTCTAGTAAAGCAAACGTGGCAAGTTTCATATGAAGGCTATATACCTCGTAGAATCTATTTAAGTTATGGTCCTGTGAACAAAATAATATTGGCTACTGATAAAAATCGAAAACTTAGTTATTATTTTAGTGACGTAGGGAGCTATATTGAATTTTTCAATTATTTAAACATAATAAGGGCTGATGTTGTATATGAAGCTGGTTATGATAGTGTTCCTGAGCAAATAAAGCTAGGTATTATACAGCATGTTTCTGCTCTTTATAAAAATCGTGAGCCAGGGGTAAGTAGCCATTTGTCTGAAGTGAAGAAGGTATATTCTCCATTTTGCGAACCAAAGGTTGTTTTGTAGTTCCTATTTGTCATTCAATAGCAGATACAACAGATCTAAGTAGCTGACACTGGTTCCTTCATGACGGTGTCATCCGAGTAGCCCCTTCGGCGTCATTCCAGTGCTTCTGTATGAATATTGTAACTTAGGTTCATAAAGGAAGGTGTCATCCCAGTACTGAGATCCAGGAAAATTGATTGTAAATGAGCAAACATTTTTAATAAAATGACCAACAAGAAAAATAGTTAATTCATTTAGATAAAACTGGATTTCAGTACTGGGATGACACCACATAGTCTTCTTGAATGACACCAAAGGCGCCACTGGAGTCTGTTATATCTGCATTGCAAATACTTTCATAGCACCCCTGCAAATTGCAATCTTCGTAACCGTATCTGTGAGATGGAAAAAATTCAAATTATAAATGAGTTGTATAATAGTATTTATGCAACATTAAAAGCAAACTCTGATTTAAAGAAATATGTTACTAACATCTATGATTACCTGCCTAAGCAGGTTACTATTCCTTATCTGAGATTGCGCATAGTAAATTATGTTAACCTGCATATGCTATCTAACTTTGCTACAAAAGTAAGATTTTCATGCGACATATATACTTATCATATAAGCAGCATGCTTGCTGCTATAAAGCATGTTAGCTTGGTGGTAAAGAGCATTAGTAGTGAGACCATTTTGGAAAGTAATTGTGCTATGAATCAGCATGATGAAGTTTTACATTCAACAATTAATTTTGATATTTTAATACAAGGAGGTAGCGATGAGCAAATTACAGCTGAAAATTAAAGGTCATGACAATAATTTTGTTGTGCTGAATAATATACGAAACTTAAGGTTTACTTTGCGTAATAACAAAGAAGAGATGAAAGATATTTCCTCTTTTGGCTGGAGAAAAGTGCTTGATTGTGCTGGAAGTAGAAAGATTACAATAAAAATTAATGGCATTTTAAATTCAGTATTGGCTGATGAATTATTGCGTAATTCTGCAATGTTAAACTCTAATAATGATTATGAGATTAGTTTTGATGCTAAGGAGAAAATAAAACTCAGGTGTTCGGTTGAATTGTATGAGAGATATTATGATCCTGCCACTTTTGACAGCTTCACTGTAGTTTTAGCCAGTGCTGAAGTTGTAAACACTTTTCATTAGTGTTAATTTAATTTTTTCATATACAATAATAATAGGTGGGGTTTTAACTAAATTAAAAAAAATTTATGAACGATGAGGATCTTTTCGAAGAAGGCGATGATAATGTTGAAGAGAATAGCGATGACAGAAGAGAAAGGAATTTGAAGAATGAAAATCAGCTGGAAGAGCAGTGCAAAGAGTATTTAAAACCTTTTGAGGATATTTTAAGTCAAATTGATGAAGGAGTTGATAATTTAGATAGCTACGAAAGGACTATGCAAGTAAAGCGAAGTATAGATAGGCTCATAGAAACCTTATATAGCCAAGCAGCATCTGAGGATATTGATGTAGAACTTGAAACCACAAAGCACACTCGCGATAAATCAGAGTCCAAGAAAAGAGTTCTGGAAAAGAGAAGAAAACAATTGATGGAAGAGATCTTAAGTGCTCAACAACAAAAGGAGCTAATGAATAATAGGCAAAAACATGAAGCAGTAAGTGATGGGGATGTTCAGAAGGCAAAAGCACGAATGAAGTCTTCAATTAGGGGAGTGTTGTTTTCAGTTATTGCTCATAGAATGGATCCAAGAAGGAGGGCAGGGGAAACTGCTGATGATAATGAAAAGCAAGCTCGTATATATGGTAGGGAAGCAGTTGGTGGAGTTTTAGGTGGATTATTCAAGGCGTTTTTAACTGCAGTTGCTGCTGTTGTACGCGAAATTGCTAAACCACTTCAACATATGAATACACAAGAGACGTCTTTTGCAAAACAAGTTGAAGAAAGCAGAAACCAGGATTCACAGAAAGGTCGATCTGTGTAGGTCAAAGTATAATTTCAAAAAAATTTTTGAAATCGTATGTACTAAACAATATCTACTCAACGCAAATTACAATAAACGCAGTAGCATAATCTTGATCATCACTTAGAGAAAGGTGTATCTTGTAGTCTTTCGAGATGAAATCCTTTGTGATAGCAAGATGTGGTTTTCCCCTGATATTACTGTATATTTCTATATCTTTCATTATAATTCCTTGGCTGAATCCAGTGCCTAGCGCTTTAACAAAAGCTTCCTTTGCAGCAAAGCGTTTAGCAAAATATTTTGCTCTTACTTCTTGGCTATTATATTTTTTGCTTATCTCTATCTCCTTCTTAGTATAGACTTTATTGAGAAATTTTTCCCCGTATTTTTGTGATATTCTCAATATTCTGGGTATATATACTATGTCAGTGCCAATACCGTATATCATTTTGCGCTAAAACGATTTATTGCTTCTTCAACTTGTATTTCCTCTACCTCTCCAGTTGCCCTATTTTTTACTTCAACTATATTTGAAGTTACTGCTTTCTTTCCAATAATTATTTGCCACGGCAAGCCTATCAGATCCATTCTGGCAAATTTCACTCCTACACTTTCGTCCGTATCATCATAAAGCACTTCATCGCTTTTCAAAGCTTTGTATATTTTATCTGCAGCCTCCGTTACTTTTGTTTGTAAATTGATCAAACCAACTTTAAAAGGAGCTACTGCCTCTGGCCAGATAATTCCTTTATCATCATGGAAAGCTTCTATTATTGCGCCAACAAGCCTTGAAACTCCAATACCATACGAACCCATATGCATGTTAACATTTTTTCCATCTTGAGAAGTAACACTTGCCTTCATAGGTCTCGAATATTTATCACCAAAATAAAAAATATGCCCTATTTCAATACCCTTGCTAACATTTAACTGTTCTTGCGGTATAGGACAACTTTCAGGATAATGCATATCGTCTGCAACTGCATATATGCTCTTCAGGCTTTCAATATCTTCGCTTTCTAGTAATTCAAAAAGTTTATTGTCATAATATAGAGTGCTCTCACCGGTGTTTGCCAATATATGAAATTCATGACTTAAATTTCCTCCAATTGGTCCTGTATCTGCCCTCACTCCAATTGGAGTAAGCCCCATTCGTTTGAAGATTTTTATGTAAGTTTTATACATCAAATTATATGAATTCAGTGCACCTTCGTAATCTACATCAAAACTGTATGCATCCTTCATCAGAAATTCCCTGCCTCTCATAACGCCATAACGAGGTCTTACTTCGTCACGAAACTTCCACTGAATTTGATATAAACAAAGTGGCAAATCTTTGTAACTTTTTACCGTATTTCTAATCAAATCAGTTACCACCTCCTCATGTGTTGGACCAAAAAGCATATCGCTTTCATGCCTGTCTTTAATACGCAACATTTCTTTGCCGTAATCATCATAACGTCCTGACTCTCGCCAAAGGCTTGCTGGCTGCACACAAGGCATCAACACTTCAATAGCACCAATTTCATCTCTGATAATATTTTCAATATTTTTAAGTACCAAAAGGCCAAGCGGTAACCAAGAATAAATTCCAGATGCTGTTTGCTTGATTAAGCCTGCACGTAATAAATATTGATGAGAAATAATTTCAGCACCAGCAGGGGTTTCTTTTAAAGTTGGCAGGTAATATTGAGATAAGCGCATTTGATAAATCTGATTGTACTAAGTAATCTTAATACAATCAGGCCTTTAGGTAAACTTATTTAAAGTGTGTTGTGCCTACTTTGAGCTCATAGCCTTTGTTTTCTGCATAAAACTTTGAAATCAGCCACTTCACACTTTTGCAGCAAATATTTCCCTGCGCTCGTTCAAAGGAAGAGTAGATGGGTCTTGCACCTCATTACTTACTTGGTCTGCACCACTTCCTTTTGTTGCAGAAGGAGAAGCACCTTTCTCCTTTTTCTCCTGTCTCATCTCTTGTCTTGTCTTATCACAGTAAATATAAGGTATAGACTGTGGTTGTGTGTCCCAATCGCCATAATCAGGTGCATTACCACTATTGCTCGATAAATTATTAATAGGGCTTTCTGTTGATAAAGTTGTACTTAGTGCATTATAAAGTATTAATCCTATGTCTGGCTTTTGTACGCAGTTCTTTTGCCCTTGATTGACCGTTTTGTTTTGTTCTGTAAATGATTTTTCTTCAAGATAAAAAAGAGAATCCTCTTGTTCGTCTAAGGAATCTAGCTGTGCATTTTGAAAACCACTTCTTCCTCTTTGTTTTTGAATTGCTATTGCAAGACTATCCATTTGTTGTATACCCTCGCTATTGCTTGGCTCTTTGTCAGTTTTTTGATTTTCAACTTTCCTTATTGGACCTGTAGTAGTATCACTATTGTTATGTTCAAGCTTTTTTGCTGCCTGTGAATCACTATTTTGTGATTGATTTTGATTTAGCGTTTGTACGCCGTTCTCTCGCTTTTCAGCAGCACTTTCCTCCTCTTGTTTTTGAGGTATTTTCAAATCATCCTTAGGAAGATAATTTTTCTGTTCATCTGGAACTTTTTTCAAAGTACGAGGTTGTCTAATCGCTGCAAGTAGATCGCTTCGAGCATCCACTGAGGTATTAGATTGTTTTTGCTGCACATTTTTTTGGTTAGCATCACTAGGGCTACTTTTTCTTGTTACCCTTGGTGCTGTAGACAGATCGTTTGATTTCACAGGTGGCAGAGGAGGTGGTGGCGGTGTACTGGGTGTTCCAGACATTTTTGGAGATGATATAGTAGTATTGCTGTGTTCCAAGCTTTCTGTTTCTTTCTGCAATTCACTATATTGTGATTGTTTTCTACCAGGATCAACTCCTTTCTCGCTGTTTATTGCAGAAATGTGTGAATTGATAAGATATACAGCTGAGCTCAACATAACCAATGCAGAAACAAAAGCAATAACTGCAGAAGACACTGGCACTGCAGCACTACTTAATACCGCTGAAATGATAAAATACGTGTATACTACAGCTACAGAACCGGATGTACACAATAACAAAATAGCAATTGAATATTTTAAGCCAGTTGCCTTTTTTTGTTCTGCTACAGATGACTTTTGATTTTCACTATCAGACTGTACACCATTATGTTGTCCAGTCATAGGTTTTTTCGGCACAACCTGTTTAGTATTGCTTCTGTCATTTTTAGTTTTGTCACTCGCATTATCTTCTTCTTTTGACTGAGCGCTATTTCTGGTTTCTGGATTCTTAACATGAATACTATTCTTGCTTCCTTTATCTGCAGTTTTGTCACTCGCATTATTTGCTTCCTTGAATTTTGAATTATTTTTCAACTCTTCGAGAAAATTTGGATTAGAAACCTCAGATAGACCTCTTTTTAATTGAGTGCCACTGCTGCTTTTTTCTGCAGTAACACTAGGAGATTTTCCATCTTTATCGTTATGCTTATCAGTGTTCTTCCAACCCGGAGGTGGTGGAGGTGGGGGTGGTGGCGGAGCTGATGATGGTGTGTTATTATTATTAGTAAGCATTTTTCTTCCTCATTATTAATATAATATTAATGATAATTAAATTATTAGTACTTGTCAATAATTTATGAGTAAGTTAATATTAAGATAATAAAATAAAAAGGAAAGAGAGAGGAGCAGTCTTCTAAGAAGAAATAGAAGCTATCTTAAACCTCAAGTCATCACTTTGTTATCACAGCACATCATCGATGTTTTGGTATAGAGTAATCAGAATCATAAAAATAGCTTAGTGTTAGCTATTTTTATGATAACCTCTCTTAAACAATTGATATTTTACAGTGTTTTTGGTAAAATAATAGCTTAAGGCTTAGAATAAAAGTTTATGAGTGCAGCACAAGGTCCAAATATTGCAGAATGGCAGGCACAGCAGCAACACCAGGAAGCTGCTAGTGAGAAAAGTGGTTTCGGTCTTGGTCATAGTGACTCTGTTTCAACAATTGTGGATGGAATGAAGTGGATGTTCAACTTTCATGAAGGAGCAATTGCTGCTTATAATAATGTATTCGAAGGTTTGGTAAGTGGTAGCAGTCTAGTAACGTTATTTGGGAAATCAGGTAATATGTTTGGCATAAAATTTCTTGAAAGTCTTGCAGAATATTTTTCAGGTGGTGGTGGAGAAGATATGCCATCAGAAGGAATGGATATGGATCATGGTGATGGAGGGCCTCATCCAGATGATTATCCCCACTCTAACAATGAAATAGCTCAAAGTGCCGATGGTTTGCATGATATGCATGATGCAGGTGATCATCATGGCCAATCTTTTTCACCTGGTCCTTCACCATCTGTTGGTGATGATCATGAGCTTGGTTACTAAATAACTAAGAAGATTTTATTGTAATTAGTGAAAAAAGTTTCAGTTTTAGGATCAACAGGAAGCATTGGAAAAAAGACTGTAGATTTGCTCTTAAAGAGAAAGGAAGAATATCAGGTGGAAGCACTAAGTGCCAATTCTAACTTTGCTCTACTAGCACACCAAGCAAAACTGCTTAATGCAAAATATGCTGCTATTTCTGATAAAAGGTTCTACAAAGATTTAAAAGAAGATCTACTTGGTACAAACGTCAAAGTAGAAGTTGATGCTCCAGGTCTAGCAAATGTTGCTTCTCTACCCGTTGATCTCTCAGTTATTGCAATAGTTGGCATTGCAGGCCTTAAGCCAGTCATGCAGACCATAGAAAGCGGTACTAAAGTTATTGCTCTAGCAAACAAAGAGAGTATTGTTTGCGGTGGTAAGTTACTACTTAAAAAAGCTAAAGAAAGAAACGTACAAATAATCCCTATTGACTCTGAACACAACGCAATTTTTCAAGTTTTGCAAAATGATGATAAATGTGTAGAAAAGATTATACTCACTGCCTCTGGTGGACCATTTTTAAATTATAGCCTTGAACAATTAAAAGATATTACAGTAGATCAGGCACTAAATCACCCTACTTGGAAAATGGGAAAGAAAATCTCAGTTGATAGTGCAACAATGATGAATAAAGCACTAGAAATAATAGAAGCATATCATTTGTTCAATATCAGTCCAAATAGAATTGAAGCAATAGTGCATCCTGAATCGATAGTACATGGAGTTGTAGTTTACCAGGATGGGTTTAGCTTTGCTGTGCTTGCAGAAACTGATATGGAAATTCCCATTGCATATGCTTTGTCTTGGCCAGAAAGATCAACTTTGAACTACAAGTTAGACTTAACAAAACAAAAAAAATTGACCTTTCAAGAACCAGATCATAAACTTTTTCCTGCACTAAAGCTCAGTATGGAAGTGTTAAATTCTTCTTCTCCACATACAAATAGTATTGTTTTCAATGCTGCAAATGAGGTGGCTGTTAATGAATTCTTGAAATCACGAATCGGTTTTTTAGAAATATTAGAGGTGGTAAAATCAACAATAGAAAATTTTGACAAGTACGCTGATATTAACTCACTATCTGGTATAATCAACATTAACTTTGAAAGTCGTATTCTTGCTAACAAAATTATTGAAAATAAAGGTATCCGTTCAGCAGAGTGGTAAAATAAGGTAGACGAGAAAAGACAACTAAATGGTCAAGTAGACCCATTTCATACTCCTGTCATCTCAGTACCTTGCCTTTTTGTCATCCTAGTAGCTGACAACGTGATCCAGATTTCCATAATGTCATCCTAGTAGCTGACACTGGGATCCAGATTCCATAATGTCATCCCAGTGCTTGACACTGGGATCTAGAAAAATTTACAAAGCTTATGCTAAATTCAATGAGATTAAATGAAAACCAGCATCAAGTGCTGGAATGACACCTTACCTGAACAGATAAATCACTAGCACGTTCGTTCACAATAACTTGAGAGAAGCTTACATCATTAATAACTGTATTTGCTCTATACAGAAAACCACATCCTATTGCAAAAAAAAGCAACGAAGTTGCAGCAAGTGGAACTGGGTTGTCAACTACGAAACATAGACCAACAGCAAATACTCCAGATAACAAAAAAGCACAAGCATAATTAGTTTGTTTCCTTTTTTGAGCGACTGCTTCTATCTTTAGGAATTCTGGTTCTATTGCTTTCTTGACATGTCCTGCAATACAATTTCTTGGACTTTTGTTTTCATAGTTTTTAATATTAGGTTTGATATTTGGATGTGTAAGTAATATTTCTATCATGTTTACATTTCCCAACTTGCAAGCAATGTGTAGAGCTGTATTTTTTTCCTTCTTGCCGGTCTTAATTTCCTCCTCTGCACGAGCATAATTTTGAGGTATAAATCCTTCATTAACAGGTTGTGAATTGTCAAGGTATATGCAGCGAAGATATGGACTCCTATCTACTACTTCTCTCTCCTCAAATTCGTAAACTGGATAACCATCATGTTCCTTTGGTCTTCTCTCCATAACAGCTTGCTTGCTTTTAATATTTACATCAATTTTTTTATGCTGTACAAGCAACTTAGCCATAAGCTCTAAATATTGATGTTCCTCGTTATTACTAGTAACAAAAGCTGAAATAATGCACATCAAAGGTGTCATCCCATCCTCAAAAGCGTTAACATTCGCTCCTTCTTTCAATGCTTGTTGAAAATGATTCCAAGCTTCCTCAGGTGTTATTCTTTCACCACTAGCATTTTGAAATTCAATAGCTTTAAACAACTTTTTTGTTGCTTCACTTGTACTAAACATTTTAACCCCCTATCACAATAAACTTGATAAAATTATACATAGAAAAAATTAAAATATCAATTATTAAGCTAATGATCCAGAATATACTCCTTCGTTAAAGGAGACTGAGCATTTTCAAAGATTTCTTGAGTACTTCCGAATTCAACAATCTTGCCATTGCAAAAGAAAACTATGCTGTCAGATAATTTTTTAGCTTGCTTCATCGAATGAGTTACCATAATTATGGTGAACCTCAATTTCAATTCTTGTATAAGATTTTCGATTGCATTGGTTGCCATTGGATCAAGAGCAGAGCATGGTTCATCCATTAATAAAATAGTTGGCTTTACTGCAATTGCACGAGCAATGCATAATCTTTGTTGCTGGCCACCAGATAAATTTAGTGCACTATCTTGCAATCTATCTTTCAACTCTTCCCATAAACCAACCTTAGTTAAACTACTTTCTACTATTTCATCTAATTTTTGCTTATTTTTCACCATGCCATGCAATTTAGGCCCATAAGCAACATTATCATATATTGACTTTGGAAAAGGGTTGGGTTTTTGAAATACCATACCAACTTTTGCTCTGAGCAATACAACATCCATATCACGTGAATATATATTACCCAGCCCATCGATTACCAGCTCACCGGTCGCTTTACATCCAGGTACGTAATCATTCATACGATTAAAACAACGCAAAAATGTCGATTTACCGCACCCAGAAGGTCCGATAAAAGTTGTGACTTTCTTTTTGCAAATATTCAAATTTATATCGAATAAAACTTGTTTAGAGCCATACCAAAGATTTAAATTTTTAACGAAAGCGTATTTATCGTTCATACTAAATCCTGCATTGAATAAAGTCCTGGAGTTTTATTCTCGCACAACCATATTGCTGCCTGAACCGCCCCTCTAGCAAACGTTGTACGATCAATTGCCTTGTGATTTAATTCTACTCGTTCATCGGAATTGACAAACATGACACTGTGATCTCCTATTACTCCACCTCCACGAGATACTGCAAAGCCTATTCCTCCTTTCCCTCTTATATTTGAATTATTATGTGAATATTGATTGAGCTCAAAATCCACTTTTGCAGCGTTAGCAACTGCTTTACCAAACTCTATAGCTGTTCCAGATGGTGAATCCTTTTTTAAATTGTGATGCATTTCCCAAATTTCAACGTCATACTCATTACCTAAAAGCTTGGCAGCTTCTTTTACCAATTTCAGCAACACATTAACTCCTATACTCATATTTGCTGACCATAATATTGGAACTTTAGCAGCATAGTCTTTTAAATTTAGACCTTCTATTCCAGTTGTGCCACTAACTAGCGGTTTTTTAAATTTCACGGCCGCCTTAAGGCAGTCTAGCATACATTCTTTAGTTGTAAAATCTATTACAACATCGGACGATTCAAATACCTCACTAATAGAACTTGTAACTTTGATTCCTAAATTGCAATTATTGCCTACAATAGGCCCAATATCTAAGCCTATATACTCACTGCCCAAGCGAGCAACAGCACCTGCTATTTCCACTTTGGTGTTCGTAATTAATTCATTGAGTATTTTCTTACCCATTCTGCCTAAGCAGCCTATTACTCCAACTTTGATTTTCATAAAGCTTTTTCCACTATGTTAGGCTTTTTTTGAAGCTTTGTCATCTTTATAAGCTTAGCATATTTAGCCTTACACTGATAAAACTATAGCTATACATCGATGAATCTATTGAAAATTGATACGAGGAAGATACAAATTGTAATTAGTCAATTATGGAGAAAACTTATAAAGAAAAAAAGAGCACCAAAGGAGGTGCTCTTTTGTGAAGGGTTTGTTTTAATAATAACCGTTTCCTACTTTGCTCGGATTAGAGATATAATGTATTTGTGCTTCTGGTTCTCCAGTTACTGAGCGAGGTTGATTACAAAAGTCCTCTGGTGCATCATGATAATCACTATCTAATTCCTCTTCTGCATCATGGAACTCCTCTGATTCAGTAGTCACTTCCTCATTGTTAACCATTTGTTGTGCCGTAGTAGGATTGAGATTATGCTGCTCCAACGCTGTACCTTCAAACGGCTGATTAGATATATCATCTACTTTAACCTTTGTTACACCATCTTCCAATCCTAATATTTTTTTCAGATAGTCTATGTCTTCTTTAATAAATACAATATTGCCATTTATATAATCGCCATTTTTGTTCTTTCTGAGTATTGATTTTATCGATATAGATTCCTCAGTACTATTACCAGGTCAGGTAAGGAAGCAGTATTACTACTACTCCCTCCCTTAGAAACGCAGCATGCAGGTTTCCCCACACTACGCTTGAGCCCCTTATCTAAGTTCTTCTTTTCTAGAACCGGCTTGTCCTTCATGATTCCTCAGGAAACATCATTCTTAATGGTGACACCAACAGTAGAGAACCTTCTCTTGAAAAGGAGCTTGCTAACATTCTTGTTCGTTTCACTCTCTCATCAAAATACTTTTTCCATTTTAAGTCAAGGGGATTTGCATCCGCTCTGATTTTAACATGTCGTCTGATAGGTATATCAATCAGCTTAAGCAGTCTTAAATACCGTATCTCTTTTGGTTTGTTCTTGCATATGGGTGCAGCAAAAACCCATTGGCGTTGACCCATTACTTTGAAGTAACGATTCTTTATCCAACGTAATCCTTTACGAGGATGTCTTTTCTTTGCCCATTTCCATAAACTATGCCAAATTTCATTGTCGATCTTTCTAAACGCTTTTTTAGCACACACATGGTGATAGTAATTTCCCCATCCTCTCAGTAGAGAGTTGAGTGACTTAATTACTATAGCCTGAGTGTTCGCTATATTTGCTTTTATCAATGTACGTGCTTTATTAAGAAGTCTTTTAATACTTTCTTTCGAAGGTTTAATAATTAACTTCTTATTATATCTACGTACATTACAACCAAGAAAGTCAAACCCTGTTGTAATAGATGTAATCTTTGTCTTCTCTTCTGACAGAATTAAACCTCGCTCATGAAGAAAGGATGATACTAAAGGCTTAACTTCCTTTTCCAGTACTTCATGTGTGAAACCTGAAATAATAAGGAGAGTAGACCAGCGGAACTTCTCCACCAGTCTCTCGCAGAACTGTACGGAAACCTCTCGGTTTATACAGCTCCCATTATTTAGCCCTTTGATCCTAACCCAAGTGTCCAATGATAGAAAATATTTGGAGACCTCTTTCTCACTTTTCCTAGAAATTGCTTTGCTAGTCTTCCATGATCTCGAAGTTTCTTATATTTGGTTCTGACCCATCTTATGAGGTATCTCTCTATATTTCTGAGAGATGTATACATCTCCGATTTATAAAACCTGCCATAGTACTGAAACCAGCCTCTGACTATTGGATCTATTTTCTTCGATATTTCCTCTAATGTGGTCCACGTAATCCGATGTATTCTCCATGACTTTATGGTTTTCTTGATCTTCTTCTTGGCTTTGTTGCTGATTGCAGGTAGAAATGAAACATAACACTCCCCCTTCTTATTCTTTGCTCCTCTAGCTCTAAAGGTATAGCCCAAGAAATCAAAGTTTTGTGTAGGAAACTCATCTCTCCTATTACCATCCTTACAGTACACTATCTGTGTCTTTTCGGGATGTAACCTCAATTTACACTTAGCCAATCTTTCTTCGATCATTACTTTCATAAATTCTGCCTGTCTCTTAGTTCTGCAGTGCACTATCGCATCATCCACATACCTCTCAAATGGTACTGTCGGGTAGTTCTTTTTCATCCATATATCAAACACATGATGCATGAATATATTAGAGATGATTGGGCTAACTGAACCTCCTTGCGGAACTCCTTTATCCCTAACTACCTTACTGCCATCTGCTTGCTGAATGGGGGCTTTCATCCACCTCTCAACATACAGTATGACCCATTTGCAGTCTGTGTGTTTCTTGATAGCCTGCATTGCTAAATCGTGGTCCAGATTGTCGAAGAATCCAGATATATCCAGATCTACTGTCCAATCATTTTTCCAACATCTCTTCCGTGCTGTATATACCGCATCCAATGCAGACTTATTTGGTCTATAACCATATGAATCCTCGTGAAATTTCGGCTCTACTATCGGTTCAAGATACATAGTAGCGGCTGTTTGTGCTACCCTGTCGGACACTGAAGGAACACATAAAGTTCTTTGTCCTCCCGTATCTTTCGGTATTGCAACAGCTTTTACTGGCTCGGGAAAATAACTTCCGGATGACATCCGATTCCATAGTTTGTACAAATTATCTTTTAGATTTTCCTCAAACTTTGTTATCGAGACCTCATCTACACCTGCAGCACCTTTATTTTTCGATACTTGTTTATAAGCTCTCCAAATAAGTTGCTTCGGTATATCAAAAGACTTTGTTTTATTCATTAATTCCTCCCATTACGGTTGACAAAATAATTAAAACTAAATAACTCAGCTCCTTCGCTCCATTTCCATTACAGAAACTTCTTCACTACTATGAGCTAATCCGCCCCTGTTTTTCGCATCGGTACTCTCATCCTCAGAGATCGGCTCTTTG
>NZ_MUIX01000001.1:0-33258 GCF_007115015.1 Wolbachia endosymbiont of Laodelphax striatellus | reverse complement strand
GATGGTTCTAAACTTCCCCCAGGGTGGTTATGTGACATTATTATGAATGTTGCATTCTTTATTAATGCTTTTCTTATAATTTCCTTTATGTACACCGGTGCTTTTTCCATTTCACCAATATAGAGTTCTTCTCCGATTAATTGGCGCCTGTTATTCAAGTACAGTATTTTTACACATTCCCTTTCTGAGTGACCTATGCTTACGTTCAAGTACTCTACTAGACCTTGTAAGTCCATTACTGGCTCACTCTTGAGCTTTTCTCTGAGCACCCTTTCTAGTGTTTCCTTAACACACATAATCATTGCTACTGCAGAATCAGTCACTCCTTCTATAACTTTCAGGTCATCCATTTCTCGGCCTAAAATCCTTCCTACTCCCGTATAAGTATTCACCAGATTTTTAGCAATTTCTTGAGCCTGCGGCCTTTCATGTACTGCACTTAGAAACGTTTCCATTATTTCACGATCAAGTAATGCCTTGCCTTTGCTTTCTAATATTCTGAATTCGATTTCTTCTTTACTTTTATTCATATCTTCACTAACAACAAACTTTTTTTAAATATTTACTGCTGTTTTTTTATCAGCATTGGCATAAGGCCATAGCTTTTGAGTGAAGTCAAATCAATTTTTAAATCTTTTTTGCTTATTTTTTCATCAAAAGGTGAATATATTCATATATGATGATTTTTTTATTGTTGAATTTCGTCTAAAGAGATGCCTACCGCTTGCAAAATAATATCAATAGAAATTCCTGCTTTTACTAAGTCTTTTGCTGTTTTCATCTTTTCTGCTCTTTTCACTTTCTCTTCGCAAATTTGTATGCCTTCAAGCAGAGATTTTATTAGTGCATTACGTAGTTCTTGGCTTTCAATCTTTTTGTATTCTTCAATTAAATTCGGTAATTCATTTTCTACTATCTCATCTTCTTCTATTAGCAGATCTGTAATATTAATCGATAATGCTTCTGCCATTCCATATAATTTATCAAGTGGAACAGCAACCCTTCCTTGTTCATAATTGCTTATTTCATCACGTGTTGTAACCATTTTCTCTGCTAAATCCTTCTGAGTATATTCCCGTCCATTCTTTTATCTTTTTTCCTATTTGGTAGTAGATAGAACCCGTTTTTTCTTCAACACACTCATTAGCAGAGAGACCTATTGTTTTCGAGACAATATCGATAGAAATTCCTGCTTTAACCAGACCTTTTGCAATTTTTATTCTTTCTGTTTTTTTACTATTTTCTTCACCAACTCGGGCAATTTTGGTTAGTAAACAAAACATTCTACGTAACTCCTGATCGTTAATCTTTTTATATTCTCTTANGGAGCTTGCTAACATTCTTGTTCGTTTCACTCTCTCATCAAAATACTTTTTCCATTTTAAGTCAAGGGGATTTGCATCCGCTCTGATTTTAACATGTCGTCTGATAGGTATATCAATCAGCTTAAGCAGTCTTAAATACCGTATCTCTTTTGGTTTGTTCTTGCATATGGGTGCAGCAAAAACCCATTGGCGTTGACCCATTACTTTGAAGTAACGATTCTTTATCCAACGTAATCCTTTACGAGGATGTCTTTTCTTTGCCCATTTCCATAAACTATGCCAAATTTCATTGTCGATCTTTCTAAACGCTTTTTTAGCACACACATGGTGATAGTAATTTCCCCATCCTCTCAGTAGAGAGTTGAGTGACTTAATTACTATAGCCTGAGTGTTCGCTATATTTGCTTTTATCAATGTACGTGCTTTATTAAGAAGTCTTTTAATACTTTCTTTCGAAGGTTTAATAATTAACTTCTTATTATATCTACGTACATTACAACCAAGAAAGTCAAACCCTGTTGTAATAGATGTAATCTTTGTCTTCTCTTCTGACAGAATTAAACCTCGCTCATGAAGAAAGGATGATACTAAAGGCTTAACTTCCTTTTCCAGTACTTCATGTGTGAAACCTGAAATAATAAGGAGAGTAGACCAGCGGAACTTCTCCACCAGTCTCTCGCAGAACTGTACGGAAACCTCTCGGTTTATACAGCTCCCATTATTTAGCCCTTTGATCCTAACCCAAGTGTCCAATGATAGAAAATATTTGGAGACCTCTTTCTCACTTTTCCTAGAAATTGCTTTGCTAGTCTTCCATGATCTCGAAGTTTCTTATATTTGGTTCTGACCCATCTTATGAGGTATCTCTCTATATTTCTGAGAGATGTATACATCTCCGATTTATAAAACCTGCCATAGTACTGAAACCAGCCTCTGACTATTGGATCTATTTTCTTCGATATTTCCTCTAATGTGGTCCACGTAATCCGATGTATTCTCCATGACTTTATGGTTTTCTTGATCTTCTTCTTGGCTTTGTTGCTGATTGCAGGTAGAAATGAAACATAACACTCCCCCTTCTTATTCTTTGCTCCTCTAGCTCTAAAGGTATAGCCCAAGAAATCAAAGTTTTGTGTAGGAAACTCATCTCTCCTATTACCATCCTTACAGTACACTATCTGTGTCTTTTCGGGATGTAACCTCAATTTACACTTAGCCAATCTTTCTTCGATCATTACTTTCATAAATTCTGCCTGTCTCTTAGTTCTGCAGTGCACTATCGCATCATCCACATACCTCTCAAATGGTACTGTCGGGTAGTTCTTTTTCATCCATATATCAAACACATGATGCATGAATATATTAGAGATGATTGGGCTAACTGAACCTCCTTGCGGAACTCCTTTATCCCTAACTACCTTACTGCCATCTGCTTGCTGAATGGGGGCTTTCATCCACCTCTCAACATACAGTATGACCCATTTGCAGTCTGTGTGTTTCTTGATAGCCTGCATTGCTAAATCGTGGTCCAGATTGTCGAAGAATCCAGATATATCCAGATCTACTGTCCAATCATTTTTCCAACATCTCTTCCGTGCTGTATATACCGCATCCAATGCAGACTTATTTGGTCTATAACCATATGAATCCTCGTGAAATTTCGGCTCTACTATCGGTTCAAGATACATAGTAGCGGCTGTTTGTGCTACCCTGTCGGACACTGAAGGAACACATAAAGTTCTTTGTCCTCCCGTATCTTTCGGTATTGCAACAGCTTTTACTGGCTCGGGAAAATAACTTCCGGATGACATCCGATTCCATAGTTTGTACAAATTATCTTTTAGATTTTCCTCAAACTTTGTTATCGAGACCTCATCTACACCTGCAGCACCTTTATTTTTCGATACTTGTTTATAAGCTCTCCAAATAAGTTGCTTCGGTATATCAAAAGACTTTGTTTTATTCATTAATTCCTCCCATTACGGTTGACAAAATAATTAAAACTAAATAACTCAGCTCCTTCGCTCCATTTCCATTACAGAAACTTCTTCACTACTATGAGCTAATCCGCCCCTGTTTTTCGCATCGGTACTCTCATCCTCAGAGATCGGCTCTTTGGACTTCTTCCTTATCATCGAAACGACAGGTTCCCGTAGTTCCATGCAATAGCCTAAAATAGATTCACGCCACTTTTATGCCGGACGCCACCCACCCAGTAAACAAGCTCCCGGTAGATTTATCCCAGGTTAACGACTACCCCCTGGTTTTGACGTCGTCTCTACGCTTTCGACACTTCATCAGTGGTTTACTTGCGTTCGTCTCTCTGTTTCATACATGACACATAATTGTGCCTTTTCCATAACGCTCACTACCTTAGCTCTTTACCAAAGCAGCTTATGGCTGTTTGAAGCCTGCTCTTGCAAACCGACTCCGAGGGACCCTCCCTCATCTATTGCATAGCTTCAACACTTCCCGTGTCTCTACAGCGCACAGTCGTCTGCGTACCTGATTACATTCACTCCACTTCTGATTTTTCCTCTTCTTTTGCTACCTAATTTACCAAAGCGACTTTCTAATAACTGTTCAAGACCATCTAAGGTAAAGTTAGCTAGTATTGGAGAAATTATACTTCCTTGCGGAGTGCCAGCAGTTGTGGGATACAGAGTTTTCGATTCTAGGAAACCAGCCTTTAACCAACTATGAAGAATTTTCTTTTCCATAGGAATATGCTTCATAAGCCATTCATGGTTAATGTTGTCAAAGCACCCTTTGATATCACCTTCTAGTATCCATTGTGGTCGATTGCGTCTTGCCAGTAATAAGTGACAAGCAGCAATAGCATCCGCGCAGGATCTTTTAGGTCTAAAGCCATAGGAGTGACGATCACTGATCGTTTCAGCTATCGGTTCCAGAGCAAACAGATATAATGCTTGCATCGCTCTATCTTTTATCGTGGGTATACCGAGAGGCCTTCTTTTGCCATTAGATTTACTGATATAAATTCGTTTGAGCGGAGAAGGTTTATATCCTCTTTGTTTTAACAGCTTTATTCCTTGAAATTTAGCATTGCAAGTTGACCATAGTTGACGATCTACACCTGCTGTGGTTTTTCCTTGGTTTTCAGTTACTCTCTTAACAGCCAAAGCTTTTCCGCTAAAAGAGCGTGTGAGAAGATGTTGTAAAGCTTTTACCTTACCCCATCTTCCTTCTTGGACAGCCTTAACAATACGTCTTTGTAGCCTCACAATAACTTTCTGGCATTTCTTCCATGGCAATTGCTTCCATGCTTCAAAGCTTTCGGTAGATGCACTTACAGGTTTACTTGTAATCATCTGCTTTCCTACCTTAAGTGGTTAACAAAGTTTCTTGTCACGAGGGACCAAATGGAAGTCTGCTCGTTTTCACGCGAATTAATGTTACAAATTCTATCCATTTCGTTACAAAATGGCATTCGCTTTCTCCATTCTCCTTTACCTGCACTTCCATCAGCATTCCTTGCGGTTTGCTTGCCATGTAGGCGAAAATACAGGCTTACCCTGTTTCTCCAGTCATACAACAGTGGGTTAGGTGGCTTCTCTATACCGGTGGAATTATTATTTGCGTACATCTAGAAATGAAAAATGTAACTTATCCACATTACCTTTTGGTCAGAGCTTATCAGCATCTTTAGCTCCTTAATCATTACGATACTTATGAAGCTTCACTTACGTTCACCATACCACTAGCCTAGCTCTCCAACCACATGATACTTGTAGTTTATGCTCCTCTCACGATTGAGCATCTTCTTTTTCAAGAGGAGGTTCATTGTCCGCATCGCTTGGCACCAACCGGTTGCCCGATTCGCACTGATGCGTAGACTCAGACGGCAAAACATCTGGTTTAATAAGTTTTAGAATCCTTTCAGTTTCTTTCTGAATGAATTCCTCTCCTTTTAAACAATATGACCGAAGACTTTCAGGTCGCACCATTTCTTTATTAATTGATATCCTTTCAAGCCGCCAACACTGATTGCATTTGCCTAGTTACAAAAATAATGTCTGTGCTAAAACATGCTCATATATAGCTCTTTTTCTAATAGTTCGAATAGCTGGATATTCTTTCTGGCTCAATTTTTTATAACAAACCAATGGTTTGATTAAAATCAGGAGAATATGGAGGCAGATATATAACTTCAGCACTGACACTTTTCACAAATTCACTTATTTTTATGAAAAGTTGCATTATCCAAAATCACCCAGCAAAAAGCTTGAACTAGCTATTAAAAACGTCTGTATCGCAATAGCCTTCAAAAATCATAGGCGCCATAATTTTTCCCTTATTCAAAGCTGCAATCATACTAATACGCTGACTTTTGTGTTATCAATTCCAGATTAGTCGATATATACAAGAATTCAGTGGTTTTTGTTGCTATGAGTTTTTTAAGCTCAGCACGTTTTTTCTGCGTCCTTTTCTTTGTATCCATAGGTCTTTTTTTACGTATAAATCTTATTTTTAGACCTTTATGAATTGTTTTACATCTAGTGTTAACTCTGCACAATTTATTCTCATGGCAAAAACTTCTTCTCTACTTTTTCTCGGTAAGGTCAGTGATCGATAACAACAAATAGTCCTAATTTTCATTTGTTTGAAGTTTAAAGTCTTTTGTTAGGTTTGCAGAATACATTTCCTTATTATCTTGATTATAGAAAGTAAATTTATGATCGTCTAAACTTAATATTGCAAAGCCAAAGCCAAAAAAGTTTCTAACCTCGCGTGCTAAGTAATTTCTGCCATTTGGATAGTCAAATTCTACATTTTGATAAACAGGTTCTTGATCTTGGACATGTAATAATGCACCGCCATTTCCAACTATAATCTGGTCTGGAACATTATCCATTAATAAAATCTGGGCTATATGAATGTGACCAGAAATTATGGTAGTAACATTACTTAGAAATTTATCTCCAAAAGCTTCAATTTGTGTAAGATTACCATGGCTTTTTAATGTTAAAAATTCTTTCTTTGGAGATCTCCAAAGAGGTTTATGAGTTAGAAACCACGCGGGCTTATCTTGTATCAATTTATCAAATTCCCTCTCAAAATCCTCAATTGTGCTTTGGGTTGTAAAAATTTCCTCACCAGATGAAGAATCGAAGATAAAAAACTTAATTGGTCCAATATCTAAGGACCAACTAGAAACAAGAGCTTTACATTTTTTAAGGAAAAAGGGATATGAATCTAAATATCTGAACCATCCTTCATAGGCTCTATTACAACTCTCATGATTTCCACGAACAAAAAGAAAAGGAGATTGTGTTAAAATATCTTTTGCAGGCTCAAACCAATCAGCGTACCAAGCTTCTTTATTATATCCATAAATATCGCCGCACTTTTTTGTGTTTCTACATTTTGTTTGTCTATAATGATAATCACCAACATGGATGATTAAATCTGGTTTATGAAAAGCAATTGAATTTAAATTTTTTTTTAAAGGCCAGCTATCTATAGAATTACATTCTTGCTGAAATAACATATTTATTCTACATCCTGTATCACCAATGAAAGCAATTTTACTGATCTTTTTCGCTAATACGGGAACCTTTATATTGTCAATACTAATGTTTTGAGCATTTGTTTCTACTATGAGTTCACAAACTGTTTCGGTATTGTTGATTGAGCTGCGACTTAGCATTTCTACTTTCTTATCATCGACGTAAGCAATGGGACACATGTTATTGTCTATAATTGCACGTATGCTCAATTTATTTTCTGGAATGATTTGAGACCATGTGTACAATATTTGTGCATGAGTGGAGTGAAAGCTAATTGTAAGAGATAGAATTAAAAAAATGAAGATATTAGCTACTTTCATTTGTATAAAGACCTAAATTAAGAATTAGTAGTAAGATTATCTTAAATGATTAAAGTTTGTAACCATAAAATTCATAGTTAAATTATACAGGGTCAGGTAAGGAAGCAGTATTACTACTACTCCCTCCCTTAGAAACGCAGCATGCAGGTTTCCCCACACTACGCTTGAGCCCCTTATCTAAGTTCTTCTTTTCTAGAACCGGCTTGTCCTTCATGATTCCTCAGGAAACATCATTCTTAATGGTGACACCAACAGTAGAGAACCTTCTCTTGAAAAGGAGCTTGCTAACATTCTTGTTCGTTTCACTCTCTCATCAAAATACTTTTTCCATTTTAAGTCAAGGGGATTTGCATCCGCTCTGATTTTAACATGTCGTCTGATAGGTATATCAATCAGCTTAAGCAGTCTTAAATACCGTATCTCTTTTGGTTTGTTCTTGCATATGGGTGCAGCAAAAACCCATTGGCGTTGACCCATTACTTTGAAGTAACGATTCTTTATCCAACGTAATCCTTTACGAGGATGTCTTTTCTTTGCCCATTTCCATAAACTATGCCAAATTTCATTGTCGATCTTTCTAAACGCTTTTTTAGCACACACATGGTGATAGTAATTTCCCCATCCTCTCAGTAGAGAGTTGAGTGACTTAATTACTATAGCCTGAGTGTTCGCTATATTTGCTTTTATCAATGTACGTGCTTTATTAAGAAGTCTTTTAATACTTTCTTTCGAAGGTTTAATAATTAACTTCTTATTATATCTACGTACATTACAACCAAGAAAGTCAAACCCTGTTGTAATAGATGTAATCTTTGTCTTCTCTTCTGACAGAATTAAACCTCGCTCATGAAGAAAGGATGATACTAAAGGCTTAACTTCCTTTTCCAGTACTTCATGTGTGAAACCTGAAATAATAAGGAGAGTAGACCAGCGGAACTTCTCCACCAGTCTCTCGCAGAACTGTACGGAAACCTCTCGGTTTATACAGCTCCCATTATTTAGCCCTTTGATCCTAACCCAAGTGTCCAATGATAGAAAATATTTGGAGACCTCTTTCTCACTTTTCCTAGAAATTGCTTTGCTAGTCTTCCATGATCTCGAAGTTTCTTATATTTGGTTCTGACCCATCTTATGAGGTATCTCTCTATATTTCTGAGAGATGTATACATCTCCGATTTATAAAACCTGCCATAGTACTGAAACCAGCCTCTGACTATTGGATCTATTTTCTTCGATATTTCCTCTAATGTGGTCCACGTAATCCGATGTATTCTCCATGACTTTATGGTTTTCTTGATCTTCTTCTTGGCTTTGTTGCTGATTGCAGGTAGAAATGAAACATAACACTCCCCCTTCTTATTCTTTGCTCCTCTAGCTCTAAAGGTATAGCCCAAGAAATCAAAGTTTTGTGTAGGAAACTCATCTCTCCTATTACCATCCTTACAGTACACTATCTGTGTCTTTTCGGGATGTAACCTCAATTTACACTTAGCCAATCTTTCTTCGATCATTACTTTCATAAATTCTGCCTGTCTCTTAGTTCTGCAGTGCACTATCGCATCATCCACATACCTCTCAAATGGTACTGTCGGGTAGTTCTTTTTCATCCATATATCAAACACATGATGCATGAATATATTAGAGATGATTGGGCTAACTGAACCTCCTTGCGGAACTCCTTTATCCCTAACTACCTTACTGCCATCTGCTTGCTGAATGGGGGCTTTCATCCACCTCTCAACATACAGTATGACCCATTTGCAGTCTGTGTGTTTCTTGATAGCCTGCATTGCTAAATCGTGGTCCAGATTGTCGAAGAATCCAGATATATCCAGATCTACTGTCCAATCATTTTTCCAACATCTCTTCCGTGCTGTATATACCGCATCCAATGCAGACTTATTTGGTCTATAACCATATGAATCCTCGTGAAATTTCGGCTCTACTATCGGTTCAAGATACATAGTAGCGGCTGTTTGTGCTACCCTGTCGGACACTGAAGGAACACATAAAGTTCTTTGTCCTCCCGTATCTTTCGGTATTGCAACAGCTTTTACTGGCTCGGGAAAATAACTTCCGGATGACATCCGATTCCATAGTTTGTACAAATTATCTTTTAGATTTTCCTCAAACTTTGTTATCGAGACCTCATCTACACCTGCAGCACCTTTATTTTTCGATACTTGTTTATAAGCTCTCCAAATAAGTTGCTTCGGTATATCAAAAGACTTTGTTTTATTCATTAATTCCTCCCATTACGGTTGACAAAATAATTAAAACTAAATAACTCAGCTCCTTCGCTCCATTTCCATTACAGAAACTTCTTCACTACTATGAGCTAATCCGCCCCTGTTTTTCGCATCGGTACTCTCATCCTCAGAGATCGGCTCTTTGGACTTCTTCCTTATCATCGAAACGACAGGTTCCCGTAGTTCCATGCAATAGCCTAAAATAGATTCACGCCACTTTTATGCCGGACGCCACCCACCCAGTAAACAAGCTCCCGGTAGATTTATCCCAGGTTAACGACTACCCCCTGGTTTTGACGTCGTCTCTACGCTTTCGACACTTCATCAGTGGTTTACTTGCGTTCGTCTCTCTGTTTCATACATGACACATAATTGTGCCTTTTCCATAACGCTCACTACCTTAGCTCTTTACCAAAGCAGCTTATGGCTGTTTGAAGCCTGCTCTTGCAAACCGACTCCGAGGGACCCTCCCTCATCTATTGCATAGCTTCAACACTTCCCGTGTCTCTACAGCGCACAGTCGTCTGCGTACCTGATTACATTCACTCCACTTCTGATTTTTCCTCTTCTTTTGCTACCTAATTTACCAAAGCGACTTTCTAATAACTGTTCAAGACCATCTAAGGTAAAGTTAGCTAGTATTGGAGAAATTATACTTCCTTGCGGAGTGCCAGCAGTTGTGGGATACAGAGTTTTCGATTCTAGGAAACCAGCCTTTAACCAACTATGAAGAATTTTCTTTTCCATAGGAATATGCTTCATAAGCCATTCATGGTTAATGTTGTCAAAGCACCCTTTGATATCACCTTCTAGTATCCATTGTGGTCGATTGCGTCTTGCCAGTAATAAGTGACAAGCAGCAATAGCATCCGCGCAGGATCTTTTAGGTCTAAAGCCATAGGAGTGACGATCACTGATCGTTTCAGCTATCGGTTCCAGAGCAAACAGATATAATGCTTGCATCGCTCTATCTTTTATCGTGGGTATACCGAGAGGCCTTCTTTTGCCATTAGATTTACTGATATAAATTCGTTTGAGCGGAGAAGGTTTATATCCTCTTTGTTTTAACAGCTTTATTCCTTGAAATTTAGCATTGCAAGTTGACCATAGTTGACGATCTACACCTGCTGTGGTTTTTCCTTGGTTTTCAGTTACTCTCTTAACAGCCAAAGCTTTTCCGCTAAAAGAGCGTGTGAGAAGATGTTGTAAAGCTTTTACCTTACCCCATCTTCCTTCTTGGACAGCCTTAACAATACGTCTTTGTAGCCTCACAATAACTTTCTGGCATTTCTTCCATGGCAATTGCTTCCATGCTTCAAAGCTTTCGGTAGATGCACTTACAGGTTTACTTGTAATCATCTGCTTTCCTACCTTAAGTGGTTAACAAAGTTTCTTGTCACGAGGGACCAAATGGAAGTCTGCTCGTTTTCACGCGAATTAATGTTACAAATTCTATCCATTTCGTTACAAAATGGCATTCGCTTTCTCCATTCTCCTTTACCTGCACTTCCATCAGCATTCCTTGCGGTTTGCTTGCCATGTAGGCGAAGATACAGGCTTACCCTGTTTCTCCAGTCATACAACAGTGGGTTAGGTGGCTTCTCTATACCGGTGGAATTATTATTTGCGTACATCTAGAAATGAAAAATGTAACTTATCCACATTACCTTTTGGTCAGAGCTTATCAGCATCTTTAGCTCCTTAATCATTACGATACTTATGAAGCTTCACTTACGTTCACCATACCACTAGCCTAGCTCTCCAACCACATGATACTTGTAGTTTATGCTCCTCTCACGATTGAGCATCTTCTTTTTCAAGAGGAGGTTCATTGTCCGCATCGCTTGGCACCAACCGGTTGCCCGATTCGCACTGATGCGTAGACTCAGACGGCAAAACATCTGGTTTAATAAGTTTTAGAATCCTTTCAGTTTCTTTCTGAATGAATTCCTCTCCTTTTAAACAATATGACCGAAGACTTTCAGGTCGCACCAATACGATATTCATTTGCACCGCATTTTATAAACATAAGAAGTTCATCTGGATTTGCACTCTGAGTATTTCTATAATCCTTACATTTTGCAAACTGATCTGAGGTTGTAACTAATAATAACTTTTCACCAACAAATTTAAGCTCACCTACCGCTTTAGGTTCATTAGCAACAAGTTCTTGGCTCAATGCCCTTTGCTGATCAGTGGTTGTTGTTTCAGAATCATTGTTAACTGTTCGTTGTATCGTAGTAGCATTAAGATTAGGTGTTGTAGTTTTAAATGGATTTATAGACATTCTAGTTATTTCAACAAGCTTTTTGTTCTCATCCAAGCCTACTTTATACATCATTTCCAATGGGTCTTTTGAAGCAGTTCCTTCGAAATTCTGTTTCCTCACTGAAGTTATGGATACAGATTTCTTTCCATCATCTACATCTTGACATGAACTATGAGGGCCAGTAATACAAAACTTGTTACTTTCACACTCTACAAATATACGAAATTCTCCAGGTATAACTTTACCATTTTTGTCTTCATTTTTACATTTTTCTTCAAGACGTTTATAATTCTCGTTTGTTATAACAAATAGTAATTTGTTATCGATAAATTCAAAATAACTCTCTGGCTTTGTGCTTTGTTGAATAACATTAGGTTTATTAGGATTTACGTGCCTTCTTGGTTGTTCTGATTTTTCTGGAAAATTTTCTGCTGGCTCGACGTTTGTACCTGTTTTAGATACAGGTTCTTCAGTCTCATTTTGCATAGGGGTGCTAACAGTTGGACTTTTATTTACATTCTCATCTGAAGGTCTCTTTGGTGATATATTTTTTTGAGCAGCATTTGCTTTACTGCTAAATAACCAATTCCAGCCTGATGAAACTTTTTTTGCAATCCACGAGATTCTTGTATGATCAGCAATCCGCTTAAAAAAGGTTTTTATTTTTTTTAACATATTTTACTCCTTAAGTTAATAATTTAATTATTACATATGAAGTTTAATTTGTCAATTTTCTCTTATGGAGAAAACTTATAAAGAAAAAGAGCACCAAAGGAGGTGCTCTTTTGTGAAATTAACTAGCAAGAACAATTATTACTCGCAAGCTTTTCTTCAACTATTAATCGCATAAGTAACGAATTTGGTACTACTTCATCGCAAAGCAATCTTCTTATTTCTGAGCCTCTTGCTTTTGATAAGTAGTTAGATAATTCTTGAGAAAATTCCAATTTTGCTTCTTCTGGAATAAACAATGCATCATGAAAATCACCATCTAATTCCTCTTCTGCATCATAAAACTCCTCTTGTTCATTATCCTCATTATCAACCTCTTGCTGTATTATCTTGTTACTAGCATCAGTATTATGCTCATCTTTTTCTTTATGTGCATTAACTAATAGAGATTTATTATAGTTAGCCAGACTAGTAGTTTCTGAGCTTGGTACGCCACGCGCTTTAAAACTTTCAATAGAATCTATTACAACAAATGTTGAACCTTTCTTGAAGCCTAAGGACTTTTTCATTTGCGCTACCTGACAAAGTTCGCGTTTATCTTTTTGTAGCATATTAATAATTAGAGATACGGAACCATCATCGTTATCTCTCTTACTAAAATTAATGTTAAAATCATGTTCATTGCAGTGTATTTTCATACGATATTTACCGTTGTTTCTTGGATGCTTATAATCCTCTAGATTTTGTTGAATATCATCTGCAAGACGTAGTTCTAAGTTTCCGTTAAAAATGTTGATAGTAGAAGATTCTCTTGTTACTGCCAATGATGTTAGTCGATCAACAGGTGTATTGTTAATCGGTTGTTGTGCCGTAGTAGTGGGTGTTTCAACTCCAAACGGCTGATTAGATATACTATCTACTTTAACATTTGTTACACCATTCTCCAATCCTAACATTTTTTTCACATTCTCAATATTGTCTTGAACTAATATTTTATCGCTATCGATATACTTCCCATCTTTGTTCTTCTCTATTATCGATTCTACAATTAAATGTTTAGCAAACTCAGGAGAATTAACACTCCTACCAGTAATGCAATATTCTCTTTTATTATACTTTAGATATACAAGAAACTTAGGATGATATGCGTCCTTGGTTAAACTACCTTTATAATCCTTAATGTTTATACACTCTTCCAAATTTAACCAAAAGTTATTCCCTTCAAATTCAAGCTCACCTAATACTGATGTTTTTTTTGTTTTTAATGGCTTGTAATTTATCTTATCCACTTTAACGAACTCTTTGTTTTTACCTAAGCCCAATACACCTATCATTTCTAATGGATTACTTAATACAGAACCTTCATCACTTTGTTTCTTTACTGAAGTTATTGACACAGACTTCCTCTCAGCACTTATATTTTTCTGTGAGCGATAAGGGCCGGTAATATAAAAATCTCCACTATCACATCTTACAAATGCATGAAATTCATCATATTGACATGGATTCTTATGTTTCTCTTCAAGGATTTTATAATTTTTATTTATCATAGTTAATAGTAGTTCACCATCGATAACTTCAAGACAAACTTTGGGTCTATCTATCTGCTTTGGCAGTATTAATTGATTACCATCTAGAGTTTTTGGCAACGTATTATTTTTATTTACATTCTCATCTGAAGGTCTCTTTGGTGATATATTTTCTTGAGCAGTATTTGCTTTACTGCTAAATAACCAATTCCAACCTGATGAAACTTTTTTTGCAATCCACGAGATTCTTGTATGATCAGCAATCCGCTTAAAAAAGTTTTTTATTTTTTTTAACATGTCCACTCCTTAAATTAATAATTTAATCATTATATATAAAATTTAATTTGTCAATTTTCCCTATGGAGAAAACTTATAAAGAAAAAGAGCACCAAAGGAGGTGCTCTTTTGTGAAGGATTTGTTTACTAATTAATAATACCGCTTCCTACTTTGCTCGGATTAGAGGTACAATGTGTTTGTGCTTCTGGTACTCCAATTGTTGGACTTGGTTTTGTACCTTTTTCATCTTGTTGTGCCGTAGTAGGATTGAGATTATGCTGCTCCAACGCTGTACCTTCAAACGGCTGATTAGATATATCATCTACTTTAACCTTTGTTACACCATTCTCCAATCCTAATATTTCTTCTCCTAAGAAACTCCATTAATCAACTCTTCTTGTTGAACTAGTGTGTAGCCAAACTCCTGCGCTTTCTTGATCAAATTTTTCACAATTTTCTCTTTGTAGCGTGTTTCATAATAACTCATTCCTTTTTCCACATACTCTTGTCCATACTTCAACATTTGGTAAAAAATACATGCTAATTTTCTTGCTGTGGCAGTAATTGCTTTTATTGCTCCTAGCCGTCTTTTTAATCTCCTACAATATGCACCTAATGCACTTGTGCTATTTCCCACAGCATAAGCAGCCATTCGCAGGGCATTTGTAGCGCGATTAATGACTTTACGAGTTTTTGTCCCAAATACTTTTTCTCCTGTGATCTTGTTAGCAGGGCTAAGTACTAACCATGAAGTAAAGTGCTTTTCTGATTGCCACTTATTATGGTTAATGCCAACTTCTGAAATAATAGTTTGTACAGTTAGTATATCAAATCCAGGAATTTTAGTAAAATCTATTCCGGTTATCCTATACAATTTCTCACGCAAGGTGAAGTTTGGTCTGCCTCTTCTAGACTTGTTTTTTTCCTTACCTAACTCTCTACTCTCATCGGACTTTGTTTCAAATGTTTTATAGTAATTTTCTATGCTTTTATCACATTCAGTTATTTGCTCTTGAAAAAAAGTATATGCTGTATATTCTTGTTTCAGTACAAATAAATGTTCTTCTCTATAATCGCCTGTTAATGCTTTTGCTATAGTAGCTTTGTCGTTCTTCATATTCACACTTCTGAATTCAGCTAGCTTCTCGGGATTCTTTTCACCTTCTACTATTGCTTTAATAATTTGCATTCCTGTGACGCCAGTGATATCGCTTATTACTTTATGTAAATGAATATTCATTTGTACCAACGCCTTTTGCATACGATTAATATGTGTAGCAGCATTTTCAATTAAGTTTTTACGTTGCCGCACATAACTACGCAATACACACATTTGATTATCTGGCCTAAATGATCCTTCGATTAACCCATAACTGTGTAGTTGTTGAAGCCATTGGCAGTCCTGGACATCTGACTTTCTTCCAGGTACATTTTTTACATGTCTTGCATTTGCAAGTTTTACTTCAAGTCCATATGATTCAAGTACTTGAAACAAAGGAATCCAGTACACTCCGGTTGACTCCATGGCTACTGTAGTAACTTCACACTTTTTTAGCCATTTTGCTATGTTATGAAGGTCCTCTGTAAAGCAGCTAAATTTTTGTATATGCTGTTCATCACTTCCTTCTGGTACACACACATAATGTATAGCCGAACCAACATCTATTCCTGCTGCGTTAGGGTTCATTATTTCTAATTTACTTTTTGTTTTTTTCATGGTAACTCCTTCATATAATTTATAGCAGGGAAACGCTTCAGCTTGGGACGGTTGATATAATACAATCTCCTAACCGAGGTAGTCTAAGGACTCCATCAATGATTTGACCGTTCCTCCAAAACCATGCTAAACGACGGGCACTTATGGCACCAGTGAAGATTCCGGTTATAACTGCATGAGGCGCTTCCTTCACAACTATACTTAAAACTACTAGAAACTTAAATTGATGAGTTTCTTCCTGGTTTGACAGATTCATTTTGTTCGATGCTATACGGTAGGTGTTATCTTTTTTACTCTGAATTTTATTAAGATTTAAATACACACCATTTTCATTCTTTTTTTGTTACTTCTTCTATAAGTACATTTTTGATCTCACTCAAGCCATTATCATTACCAACGATTTTATATTCATTTTTACCGCACTTTACATATACAAGTAGTTTAATCAATGAACTAGATTGAGCACTGAGACGATTGAGATTTGTATACTCTCCTTCTGCTAAAGGTTTATTTAATGAAAGAAAGAATTGGTTATCCTTAAATTTAATCTCACCTACTGCTTTAGGTTCATCATTTAATCTTTCTGGAAAATTTTCTGCTGGCTCGACGTTTATATCTGTTTTAGATACAGATTCTTCAGTCTCATTTTGCATAGGGGTGCTAACAGTTGGACTTTTATTTACATTCTCATCTGAAGGTCTCTTTGGTGATATATTTTTTTGAGCAGCATTTGCTTTACTGCTAAATAACCAATTCCAACCTGATGAAATTTTTCTTGCAATCCATGAAATTCCTGTACGATCAGCAATCGACTGAAAAAAGTTTTTTATACTTTTCCACATACTTTACTCCTTAAATTAATAATTTAATTATTATATATAAAATTTAATTTGTCAATTTTCCCTGTGGAGAAAACTTATAAAGAAAAAAAGAGCACCAAAGGAGGTGCTCTTTTGTGAAGAAAAGATACTCTTTAGAAAGTTGGTATAATAAGTTTTGACTTCATAAGTTGTTCTTTAGATGGATTATTTATGAACTTACTAGGTTCTTCTGAGCTTAGTACCTTGCTATCACTTGCAGGCACTTTAGATGTAGAACTTGCAAATTCAGGTTTCTTAGTTAGAGTTACAATATTCCTACCATTTAAACCCAATATCCTTTTCATGCCGTCTAACTCGTTAGACGAAGCTTTTTTTTCCTGTACCGAGGTTACTAAAAAGGTACAAAAATTATGTTGAGAATCAATGCAATTTTCATAAGTGATTTTTGGTCCAGTGAATCCAATATTTCTATAATCCATAGATTCTGCTATATCCTTGGTCCTTATATGGATTACTAACCGCTCACTCTTATCTTCTTCAATAGCACAAGAAAAATTGGCTTCACCATTTATTAGTTTCATTACCACATCTTTTCTCGTCAGAATCTTTTTATCCGATTGACCAGACCACAAGTTCTTAATGCTGTCCCAGCCTGATAAAATTTTTCCTGCAATCGACTGAAAAAAGTTTTTTATTTTTTCTAACATATTTTACTCCTTAAATTAATAATAATTTAATTATTACATAAAAAGTATAATATGTCAACTATTTCATAAAAATTTTAGTACTTGCTCGCAATTTTCAACAATTTAATAGCACTGGTGTTGACAACCTCCCCACCGACACGCTTAGTGACAAAAAATCTAACATAAGGTTTGTTTGTATAAGGGTCTCTAAGTATTCTCATTCCTCTGTTATCTACGATCTTATAAGCTTGTTTGAAATCTGCTACTGCAATCATTGTAGGTGGCATATCAGCAGATTGATATACCGGTATTCCCATTAAAGTATCTGGTGTTTCAAGGTGTGCCGTAGAGACACAAAGAATGCTTAAAAATGAGCAAACTAAGTGCAAAGCTGCACAATAGATGAGGGTGGGCCCCTCGAAGTCGGTTTGCAAGAATAGGCTTCAAACAGCCATAAGCTGCTGTGGTAAAGAGCTATGGTAGTGAGCGTTATGGAAAAGGTGCAATTATGCATCATGTGTAAAATAGAGAGGCGAATGAAAATGAACCACTGATGAAGTGTCGAAATTCCAAAGACGACGTCAAAACCATGGGCTCTTGAATCTCTTGGGATAAACCTATCAGGAACTTGTTTACTGGATAGGTGGCGTCCGGCATAGAGGTGGCGTGAATCTATTTTAGGCTATTGTGTGGAACTGCGGGAACCTGTCGTTTCGATGATAAGGGAGAAATTCGAGGAGCTAAACTCTAAGGATGAGAGTACCGATGCGGAAAACAGGGGCGGATCGGCTCGTAGTAGTGAAGAAGTTTCTGTAATGGAAATGGAGCGAAGGGGCTGAGTTATTTAGTTTTAATTATTTATCAACCGAAAGGGAGGAGTTAATGAATAAAACAAAGTCTTTTGATATACCGAAGCAACTTATTTGGAGAGCTTATAAACAAGTATCGAAAAATAAAGGTGCTGCAGGTGTAGATGAGGTTTCGATAACAAAGTTTGAGGAAAATCTAAAAGATAATCTGTACAAACTATGGAATCGGATGTCATCCGGAAGTTATTTTCCAGAGCCAGTAAAAGCTGTGGCAATACCGAAGGATACGGGAGGAGGACAAAGAATTTTAGGTGTTCCTTCAGTATTCGACAGGATAGGGCAAACGGCAGCTTCTATGTATCTTGAGCCGCTAGTAGAGCCAAAATTCCACGAGGATTCATATGGTTATAGACCGAATAAATCTGCACTGGATGCGGTAGATACAGCACGCAAGAGATGCTGGAGGTACGATTGGACGATAGATCTTGATATAACCGGATTTTTCGACAATCTGGATCACGAATTAGTTTTACAAGCTATCAAGAAACATACAAACTGCAAATGGGTCATACTGTATGTTGAGAGGTGGATGAAAGCCCCTATTCAACAAGCAGATGGCACTAGGGAAGTGAGGAATAAGGGAGTTCCGCAAGGAGGTTCTGTAAGCCCAATCATTTCTAACATATTTATGCATCATGCGTTTGATATGTGGATGAGGCAAAACTACCCCACAATACCATTTGAAAGGTATGTTGATGATGCAATACTGCACTGCAAAACTAAGAGACAGGCAGACTTTATGAGAGTAAAGATTGAAGAAAGATTGGCTGAGTATAAGCTAAAGTTGCATCCTGAAAAGACACGGATAGTGTACTGTAAGAATAGCAACAGGAAGAATACATTTCCTATACAAAGCTTTGATTTTCTAGGATATACCTTTAGACCTAGAGGAGCAAAGAGCAAAATAGGGGAATATTTTGTTGGATTTCTACCTGCAATTAGCAATAAGGCCAAGAAAAAGATCACTCAAACCATAAGGTCATGGAAAATACATAGATTTACAGGAAAGAAGTTGGAGGAAATATCAAAGGAAGTAAATCCAATAGTCAGAGGCTGGTGTCAGTATTATGGCAGGTTTTACCAAACGGAGATGTATAAACTTCTTAATAATGTAGAGCGGCATCTAGAAAAGTGGGTAAGTAAGAAATATCTGATTGGAAAAAGACTAGCAAGGAAACTTCTAGGAAAAATGAGAACAGAAAATCCGAATACTTTTTACCACTGGAGGTTGGTATGGTAATCAAAGTACTGAATAATGGGAGCTGTGTGAATCGAGAGGTTCATGCACAGTTCTGTGAGGGGCTGGTGGGGAAGTTCCACTGGTCTACTCGACTAAAAGATAAATATCCAGCTTATATAGATTGGGAAAGTTTTATAAAAATTCAGACAATGCTAAAAGATAATTATCCAGAATATATGCATGGAAAAACACGCGGAATACCTAGAAAAGGAGCCTTGTTATTGCATGGAATAATCTATTGTGGAGAATGTGGATACAAAATGATAGTGAAGTACAAAAAAGGAAACCAATATATATGTAATCACTCGTACAAACATGGTCTTGAACCTATATGTCAAAGTTTACCTGCTGATGCTATTGACAATGAAGTAGTTCCTAAATTTTTTGAAGCACTTAGTCAAATTGAGTTGGATGCTTATACCAAAGCTATTGATTCACAGTTACAATCTGAACAAGCAATTAATAAAGTACGTTTGCAACAATTAGAACGCTTAAGATATCAAGCTAAGCTGGCAGAACGACAATTTAATCAAGTTGATCCTGATAATCGTCTTGTGGCTGCAGAACTTGAAAAGCGTTGGGAACAAGCATTGAGTGACCTGAAGGATGCGGAGGTTATATTTGAACGTCAACATCCAAAAAAACCTACTCCTCAATTATCTGAGGAACTGAAAGAGGTATTTCTAGATATAGGTAGGAAATTACCTGAAATTTGGTATAAACCAGTTCTGTCACATCAACAACAAAAATCTTTTCTCCGTTGCATAATTGACAAGGTAGTAGCGCACCGAATTAAACGTGATTGCTTACAAATACGTATTGTATGGCATGGTGGAGAAACTACCACTTTTCAGATTCCTATTTCAGTGAATTCTTTTCGTGAATTAACCAACGCAACAGAAATGGAACAACTTATAGTAAAGCTAAGCAAAGATGACAAAACAGATATAGAAATTGCTCAGTACCTGGAAAAACAAGGATATCGCTCTCCCAAGAAGAACACTGTTTTAAAAAGTACAGTAGAAAGGATTCGATTAAAAAATAATATTTCTCAAAAAAAGTATCATCCACTTCCCATCGAAGTACCTGGCTACCTTACTATTTCGCAAGTTGCAAAAATCCTTAAAGTTTCTAGGCATTGGCTTTATGATAGAATTAATAACGGTAAAATTAAAATACAAAAAGATACTAGTAAAGCTAATTGCAAATATTTATTTGAGGATAAATCAGAAACTATTAGAATGTTAATAGATTTTAAAAATGGTAAACTCAACATCATAAATTTTTTATAGGAGCATCAATATGAACGATCAGTAAAAGTCGCTATAGCATAACATGCTGGCAGAGTAATTACAAGTTGGTGAGGCACAGAACGACTCTACCGGTATGCGCTTTCTTAGCATGTAAAGGTTAGTATATCAAAAAGAAATATGCAAGAGAATATTAAGCGATTATTGGAGGATTGTTTTAAGCATCTAGGAGTGGAAGCCATATATTGTAATCGAAATAAGGAGGGTATTCGTAGAATAAAAGTGCTAATAAAACGTCCTGAGACTACGTACTCTCTAGGTGCAGATGGAGCATTAACTCAGCAAATTGCTGTAGAAATACGTGATCAGGACGTTACTTCCTTTAGCATAGGTGATTATATCAAGATTGAAAAAAGGTTCTACAAGATTTTTGAACCACCGTTGAAAGATTCTTCAGGTAAAATATTAAAAATTGAGGCAATAGAAAGTGTTTGATATAAAAACTAGTAACAATATTAATGAAATAATCTCCAATGTTGAAAGAAAAGAGCAGAAAATAAAACTGGCAGCTATAAAAGCGTTAAACAAAACGGCACTATGGCTAAAATTGAAGACAGCAAAAGAAATTAGTGAGGAAAAGAAGATAAAATTAAGTTTGATAAGAAAGAGATTAAGAATTTTTAAAGCAAAAACAAGCAGATTAGAAGTGTTAATTAGAGCAAATCTCTACGACATTAGAGCATCGACAATTGGTAAAATACAAAAAACAAGAAGAGGATCGAAAGTAGGAAAGCATGAGTTTATAGGAGGATTTGCAGCAGTTATGCCAAAAGGAAATAGCGGTATTTTTAAGCGTGAAGGAAGAACAGCCCTGCCAATAAAGGAAATTAAGTTGCCACTAGAACCTGAGGCTTCAAGGATAATAGGAAATCTTGTTAATTATGAGGTTGAGGAAGTATTTACAAAATTTTTTGAACGTGAATTGAGCTATAAAGGATGAATTTGAAAGATTTACATCAAGCAATTTGCAGCACACTGAAGGAAGAAATACCGGCTATACAGACATGTGAAATTTATCCAGCAATAAGAAAAGAATTAGTAGCGCCAGCGGTGTTTGTAGAACTAGTAAGTTTAGAACCAGGTAAAGATGCAGGTACTGAAGAATTAGCATTGAAAGCCAGGTTTGAAGCACGAATTGTAGTTGATAGCACAATAGAAAATGCACCTATTATTGTCAGATCATTAGCAGCAGAAGTAGCAAGGGTAGTAAATAAAAATACTTGGAACGTGGAAAATGTTTCACCAGGAGAATTTATCTCTTCAGAAATTGACGGATTTAGGCCAGAGCTCGATGCATATTTAGTATGGATGGTGGATTGGGTGCACGAGTTGCATGCGGGTAAATCAGTATGGTCAACTGGCATAATGCCACATGTTATTGAGATAGGTGAAGTTTATGTTAGACCATAGTTTTGCAATTTCAGAGCTGAATAGGAAGCTAGCAAACGTTAGTAAGAGTTAAAATAGGAGAATTTTTAACAGATTATTTACCATGGATAACGAGCAAAGCAGGAAAAGATAGAGATTGGTCTCCTCCAGATATTGATGAGCAAGTAGTTATACTTTCCCCGCTGGGAGAATTATCTTTAGGAGTAGTACTTCCTGGAATATATCAACAAAAGTACTCTGCACCAGAAAATAAAAAAGAGGTGAGTAGCTTAACATTTCAAGATGGAACAAAGTTGTCATACGATAAAGATAAACATCATTTAGAGATTGAAGTAGTAGATAAAATAACACTGAAAGCTGGGGAATCGAGTATAGAAATGACAAAAAGTGGAATAAAACTGAAAGGAAGTAGAATAGATTTAAATTGACATGAGAAGAGCTATAGTTTGTACAGGTGATAATTGTAATGGAGTACCTATTCATGTTTGCGTAAGCGGGAGTAAAGATGTGCGTATTAATGGTAGATCTGTCTGTCGTAGAAGTGATACATTAACTATGGGAGAGACACTAACACAAGGATCAAACAGCGTATTTGTAAATGGTATTGGTGTAGCGAGAACAGGTGATGTGGCGTCCTGTAGTTTTCAAGTAGTAAGTAAAAATCAAAGTGTGTTTTCAAAATAAAAAAAATTAAAGTAGTCGAAAAATGAGAGGAATGGATGCTAAAACAGGGAAAGAATTAGAAGGAATAGAACATCTGAAACAATCAATAATTGATATATTAACCACTCCTATTAACAGTAGAATCATGAGAAGGGATTATGGGTCTAGGCTATTTGAATTAGTGGATAAACCAATCAGTAGAGATTTAACTTTGGAAATCTATGCAGCAACAGCAGAAGCACTGGGGAAATTTGAGAAGAGATTTAAGTTAGAAAAAGTAAAGATTGCTGAAGCTAAAGAAGGAAAAATGACTCTTGTACTTGAAGGTATGTATCTTTCAGAAGGCAAATTCATAGGTATTAGTGGAATAGTTGTTTAGAAATGCAGACATCTAATATTATTGAAAAACTAAGCTATGAGGAAATATTTTCAAGAATGAAGGAAGAGTTAGTCCGTAGAGATGAAACCTTTTCAGCGTTAGTAGAATCCGATCCAGCGATAAAGATTCTGGAGGTAGCAGCCTGGCGAGAACTTTTGCTCAGACAAAGGATGAACGAAGCAGTAAAGAGTAATTTACTGAAATTTGCAAGGGGAGAAGATCTTGATAATTTGGCTGAATTTTATGGAGTAGAGAGAGAAAAAGAAGAAGAGGATGAAAGATTTAGAAAGAGGGTAAAAGCAAAAATAGCAGGTTGGTCAACAGGAGGAAGTAAGGAATATTATAAATATCATGCACTGTCAGCAGATAGTAGAGTAAAAGATGCACTAGTAGAATCACCTATACCAGGAAAAGTACAAATTTCAATCTTATCAACACAATTATCCACAACTGGCATGGTGTCAGAAGAGCTACTAGAAATTGTAAAAAAGCAGGTTACTAGAGATGATATAAGGGTTTTAACAGATACGATAACAGTAATTGGTTGCAATATTACGGAAATAGATATTCACAGCAGAATGAGCATAAGTCCTGTAATATCGAAGGAGGAAATCAAGAAGCAGTTTATTGAGAAGTTTGAAGCAAATAGAAGGCTGGGATGGAATGTTACAAGATCATGGATAATAGCCAATTTATTTGTAGATGGTGTAGAAAACGTAGAATTAATCGAGCCAAAAGAGGATGTTGTAGTATTGGGGAATGAGTGTGCAGTGCTTGGCCATGTCAAGTTAGATAGGATTTAAAACGTATTTTTTTGTTTTGTGCCAGTGAGGGGATTGCGTGCAATAAGTGGTTTACTGGATCCAATGTTAGGAAGAAGAAAGTATTGATTTTCTTCCAGAAGTTGTAACTTGTTTTTTAAAGTATGGATAATATGGTCAAATTAACCCTCTGACATTAACATCTATTATGGAAAGTGTTTTCGATATTAAGAACATCTTTATTTTTCTGCAACGATCTCTTGGTTACTCATAAGCTACCTAAATAAAGGAAATTAAAGCAACTTGAAAGAAAAGACAAATGAAAAATTTATTACCGCCAAACGCAACAAAGCAAGAGCAAGCACTGGTTGATGCAATAGATTATAAGGTTGATCCAAGCTGTATCAAAGGATTTAAGTTTAATCTTAAAGAAGAAACATTGCCTTGGATAATAGAAGAATATGGTTTAGAAGAGATACTACGTTGGGTAAAAGATAGAAGAAAAGCCGTAATAGAAGGAGTAAAATTTCAAAGACTGAGAGGAACACCAGCATCACTCAAAATAGCACTAAAATGGGCAAATATAGAAGATATTAAAATTATCGAAGAACCACCTGGTAAACATTTTTTCGAGTTGCAAATAGGAATAAGAGATGTTCCAAATAACTTTTTTGTAGATGCAGTAGTAGAACTTGCAAAACTATCACTACCAGCAAGATCAAGGCTAATGAGGATTTTTAACGATTATTACAACGTTGATAGGTTTATATTAGATGAAAGTTTATTTGGAAGTTTGTTATCAGACTACTCTGGTATAAAAGTTGAAAAAAATGGGCCAGTGTTATCGTTTGGAAGAATAAATTTTTTCAGTTCTAGAGGTCCGTTAGTAGAGATTGTAGACAACTATTTAAGAGAGCATTATGAACAAACATTTAGTAATGACATATATCGATTAGATGTAGCAGTACTTGGAGAAACAGAGGCTCATACAAAGGATTACAAAGGCATTTATGAAAGAAGTCATCAGTGGTACAACTTAAAAGCACTATATCCTCTATCACAGAGCTTATTACCAGAAATAAAGTTTGCCAAAGCACAGATTGTACTGTCAGATAGCTGGAAATTAGGAGAAATAAATGGGTGCTTTCCAGTAAGTAGCGTAGAAGAAAAAGGAAATAAATTTGTATTGGGAAACGATAAACTATCTGAGCAACATTGGAATTTAAAACACAAGCCAATTTTAGAAAGATTCAGCATTATCCATCGTTACAAAGTAGAAAATTATACAGATCAGAAGGTCAGAAAATATATTTTAGCAGAACACAACGTTTACTATAAAAATGACTCAGATTCAGAGCAAAAAGACTCAATACACGAATTAGAAAAGCACATTTTAGTATTTTACCCGGGAGTACTGAAGTGGCATGAACATCGACATTTGCACAGAAGTTGGAAAGATAGTCGAATAATATCTCTAATAAGTTAAGTACTTATATTTAGATACTCATATATTATATTAATAATAGGTAAAAATGTATGAAATAAAAAGAAAAAGACTTGCTTTCTCATGCTAAAAAGGACATGACTTGAATAGCAGCAGGTAAATATAAGAAATTTGTCTGGCGCTAGAAAAGCTAATTTTGTGAGGTAAGTATGAAGTTTAGCGAAGAAAAGAGAGAATCTTTTAGTAAGTTTTTTAAAGAAGTATCAAGTAACGGGTTTAAAAACATTAATAAAAGAAATGAAGAAGGAGAGACGATCTTGCACCAAGCAGTAGAAATCTCTGATTACAAAACAGTGAGGTTATTAATAAAAAAAGGGGCAGAGGTAAATGCAAGAGATAAAAATGGTTATACATCACTACACTGTGCAGTATTTGCGAAAAGCTTAGAAAATGTAAAAGTGCTGCTAAGGGAAGGAGCAGAAGTAAATGCCACTCAATATGTCAGTGGATGTACGCCACTCCACTCTGCGTGCAAAATAGGAGGAGCAGGAGTTGAAATAATAAAAGAGCTGGTAAAGGCTGGAGCTGAAGTTAATCAACTGAATAAGTACGGCGCAACGCCAATGTATTACATCTGGGAAAGTGAAAAGTATCGTCTATGTGATAGCAAAGAGAGTGAAAAGGCAAGTAAATTTTTGAGAGAAAAAGGTGGAGTAACAAAAAGTAGAGAACTGACCTGCTATGGAATAGAGAGGATAGTGGGAGAAATAGCAGACATGTTGAATGGGAGTTATTTACCAGAGTTAAAAATAATAGAGATAGAAGAAATAAGGAAGAGAGACAAATCGTTAATAAAGGAAGAATGTAAAAATTTAGCAAGCAAGATAATGAGCCAAGTGAACGAAATGATAGATGAGGTAGCGAAAAGGAAGGTTTAAAAGAGGGATTTAAATTTAAAGAAAAGGTGAGGTGGATTATGTTAAAGCTTGGCAAATTTAATAAATCAGCAAAAGAATTATTAGAGAACTCATATGAAAATATTTATGAAAGAGACGAGAATGAAAGAACAGTTCTGCATTATGCAGTAGACGCAAAAACAGTGAGGTTATTAGTTGAAAAAGGAGTGAATGTGAATGCAGCAGATGCAAGAGGATATACAGCACTGCATCTAGCAGTAACAGAGAAACGCCTAGAAACCGTGAGAGAATTGATAAAGTCAGGAGGGAATGTAAATGCGGAAGAATATGGAAATAAATGCACGCCGCTGCACCTTGCATGTATGGTAGGTGAAAAAGAAATAGTGGAGGAGCTAGTGAAAGCTGGAGGAGAAATAGAGCAAGCAGATAAATTTGGAATGACAGCAATGGATTATGCAAAAAATAGTGAAGAAATAGCCGAGGTATTAAAGAAAGAAACAGACAGAATTGAAAAGTTATTTATGAGAGGATAGAAAATATGGAGGAAGAAACAGAAAAGAAAGTAATGAATTTAGAGAGAAAACCTTTGGATGAGCTGAGAAAAACGTGGAAGAAGGTATTTGGGGAAGAGGCACCTAAACATTCAAAGAAATATCTGATACCGAGATTAGCTTATAGAATGCAGGAAAAAGCATATGGAGAAATGTCAAGAAAGGGGACAAAAAGACTAGAGTATCTGGCAGAGCGGCTAGAGAAGGGAAAAAGAATAAGTAGTGACAAATTACCAGTAGCAGGAACAGAGTTGATACTAGAGAGAGGAGAAGAGACGCATGCGGTAATGGTAACAGATAAGGGTTTAATCTACAAAGAAGAGTTTTATACATCATTGTCAGGAGTAGCAGGAAAAATAATGGGAATGAGTTACAACGGACCTTTATTATTTGGAATGCGTGATAAAAGTGGAAATTGAGGAGAGAGAATGCTAAAAGAGGTAAGATGTGCGATATATACTAGGAAGTCAAATGAAGATGGTCTAGAGCAAAAGTTTAATAGCCTTGATGCGCAGCGAGTAGCATGTGAAAAGTACATAAAGAGCAAAGAAGGCTGGGTAGCATTGGCCAAAAGGTACGATGATGGAGGTTTCTCAGGAAAGAATTTAGAAAGACCAGCAATAAAGGAATTGTTTAAAGATGTAAAAAAAGGAGAGGTAGATTGTGTAGTAGTGTACACACTAGACAGACTATCAAGAGAAACAAAAGATAGCATCGAAGTAACATCATTTTTTAGAAGGCACCGAGTAAATTTTGTAGCAGTAACGCAGATATTTGATAATAATACGCCAATGGGAAAGTTCGTACAAACGGTATTGTCAGGAGCAGCACAACTAGAAAGAGAAATGATAGTAGAGAGGGTAAAAAATAAAATAGCAACATCAAAAGAGCAAGGGTTGTGGATGGGTGGAACTTTGCCACTGGGGTATGATGTAAAAGATAAAGAATTAATAATAAATGAAAAAGAAGCAAAGACGGTAAAACATATATTTGAGAGGTATATGGAGCTGAGATCAATGGCAGAACTGGCAAGGGAATTAAACAGAGAAGGATACCGAATAAGGTCTGATATCTTTAAAAAAGCGACGGTGAGAAGAATAATAACAAATCCAATATATATGGGAAAAATCAGGCATTATGAGAAAGAGTATGAAGGAAAGCATGAAGCAATAATAGAAGAAGAAAAATGGCAAAAAGCACAGGAATTGATAAGGAATCAGCCATATAGAAAAGCAAAATATGAAGAAGCATTGCTTAGGGGAATAATTAAGTGCAAGAGCTGTAATGCAAATATGACGCTGACATACTCAAAAAAAGAGAATAAAAGGTATCGATATTACGTATGCAACAATCATTTAAGGGGAAAAGGTTGTGAGTCAGAAAACCGAAATGTAATAGCAGGAGAAGTAGAAAAAGAAGTAATGAAGAGAGCAGAGCACCTATACAAAAATTGGCAAGAAAAAGCGGAAGAATGGGAAGAGTTAAGCTTCGGAAAACAGAAGGAAGTAGTAAAGAACTTAATAAATGGAGTAATGGTAAGAGACGATGGAATAGTAGTAAGTTCTGAATCAGGAGAGATATTTATACCAATAAAGAAGAAAGGAAAAAAATGCACAGTAGTAGAGCCAGAAGGCAAAACAAACAATGCACTACTGAAAGCAGTGGTAAGAGCCTATCTGTGGAAACGGCAACTAGAAGAGGGAAAATACTCAAGTGTGAAAGAGATGAGTGCCAAAATTAATATAGGTACAAGACGTATACAACAAATTTTGAGGTTAAATTATTTAGCACCAAAAATTAAAGAAGATATAGTAAATGGGAGACATCCAAGAGGTTTGAAATTAGCTGATTTAAGAGAAATACTGATGCTGTGGAGTGAGCAATTGAAGAAATTTTATGGATTAGCGNAGCACCAAAAATTAAAGAAGATATAGTAAATGGGAGACATCCAAGAGGTTTGAAATTAGCTGATTTAAGAGAAATACTGATGCTGTGGAGTGAGCAATTGAAGAAATTTTATGGATTAGCGGCATAATTACACCATATAGATGATGAAAATTTTAGCATACTAGATGCAACAGTAGTAGAAAATGTATCCAATTTTAGCTGCATATTTTAATAGTGGCTTTGAAGAAAAATTCTGCAAAAGCGCAGTCTAGCCAATCGTACTTTGATACAGTCTCATATCCTGAAAATACACCTTGTGGCCATCTGGTATTTCGCTGTATAATTGTATCTCATTTTTCCTAAAAAACAATATAAAAGAGTATTCTTAAAAGATCATAGATATTGGTATGAATTCCTTAATCTATAAATTACAGTAGCTTATATTTAAATAATAATCTTCAACTTTTTTAGCAAATTAATCTACCTAGAAACTTCTCTCTTAGGATCAGAAGTCCTTCTTAACTCTTCACGTTCTGTCCATTTGTTGTTAGACTCGCTTATTACTTCAGGACGCATTAATCCACCAGATCTTTCAAAGTACCCATTTTCAATAGCATCATAAACCCAATCTTTACCAAGTGCGCAATCATTACCTAATTCTTCTTTTCGATCTTTGAATTTTTCTAATATTTCCTCTCTATTACTCACTTTTACTATAATTTTGCTTTTATCCTGTATGTCAGGATACAGTCTAACGTCTATCTTTCCCAAACTAGTATAGAAGGTTAATACTATATCGCTGCCTTCTGTAAGATCTGTGTAATACCTTATTCCATTTTCGGTTTTAATTTCTACTTCACTTTTACCAATCCTTATTATATCTCTTTCATATTTTATGCTTCCCTGAGTTAATCCTAAATTTCCTGCTCTATCTGTAATCTTTGCAACATCTATTATGCTGTCTCCAGAATATTCTAAGTAGAGAGTAGAGTTATCTATTCTTACATCATGCAACTCACCATTGGTGGTACTTTTCGCCAATTCAATAAACTTATGAGCATTACTAATATAATTTTCATGAGCTTTTACCATATTAGCTTTATGATCATTAAATTCTGATTCCAGTGCATCAATTACACCAATACCAATTTTACTGTTAAACACTGCTCCTCTTGATAACAACTTACATATTATGTTGCTGGCAACTTTAGGATTTTTCTCTAACTTACTGATTTTTTCTATTACATGATCTACAAAATTGTATGCTTTTTTACCTTGAGAAGACTGATTAGAAAGAGCAATCCTTACTCCGGAGCTTATAGCTTTATTTACGACTTCTTCTAGTTTATACATATCTTGAACTTCAGATATCTTACTTAAAGATTTATCCAGCTCTACCTGATTTGGTGTATTCCATAAAGTTGATTTTACACAATACTTTTCTCCCACACTATAAAAAGATCCATGACAATCTAAGAGAGAATCTTCTTTTTTGCAAAAAATACCTGCTCCTACCGATAGAAATAAATCTACTACCTCCTTATCAATGTACCGAGCATAATTAAGTATTTTCGAACTACCATCTCTGTCTCGAATACTAAAAATCACCTTCAGGTCTTCGCTATTCTTGTTTTTACCTAGAAACTCTTTTAGATTTTTAATGAAGTCAGAAACGTAACATGAATGATCCTCATATGCACCAAGACACTCATCAAGCATACGGTATAATTCTGCACTCAAACTCTTTTGATCATTAGTGAAAAAGCATTCTTCAATATAATAGTAACGATTATCAATTGCAACTTGTAGTGGCGTTTCCCCTTTTCCATTCTGTATGGTAAGATTAGCTTCTTTCTCTAGGAGTAAATTAACATAGTCAGCATGACCAATACTAGCTGCATGATGTAATGGTGTTTCTCCTCTGTGATCTTGTATATTAGGATTGGCCTTTCCTTTTAAAAGAGAAGCTGCACTAGCAAGAACATCAGTATAATGTAGGGGAGTCCTTCCTTTATCATTCTGTATATTAGGATTAGCACCTGCCTCTAAGAGTAGATCTACAGCTTCATTATATTCTTCAGTTACCTTACCTACAGAAGACACTAGGTGCAATACTGTTAATCCAGATTCTCCTCTTTTAAGGTTAAGAATAGTTTTGAGGTCTTGATTATTCTTATTGCTTTGTAGGAAATTTTTAAGTTTTTCAATATAGTACTCACAATGTCTATCTTCTTTTTGATCATAATGACATGGATCTAAACTTTTAAGAATATTTAGTAATTCTCTATTTAACTCCTTTTGACTTCCTGTTAAATTAGGTGTACTAGCAATCCATGTACATACTATACCCTCAAACGAAAGTTTACTATCCATTAAAAGACGAGAATTAAGCGATGAAAAAAGATGTTTTTTTATCAATTGATACTCTTCATCTAATATTTTGTCAGTACTTAAATCTTCTCCTAGCTTTTGCTCATATGCTTTTTTATCTTGCCCAGTAATACATTCATTAACAATCATACCACACCTCCTACTAGCCTAGATAGATGACATATTATGTACAATATATAATATTGGTCAAGCTAATTTCAACATAATATTTTTACTATTTTGCAATGTTTGAGTTTCTGTAGTAAGTTCAGATGTTTACATAAACCTTTAACGTAATAGATATTTTTATATTAGTACTAGTATAAAATGGCCAAATTTATCACAAAACAAACTCAAACCAAAAAGGCAAATAGATAAGTTTGCTTAAACATCAAGTTATAAACAAAAAGTACTCTTTTTCTATTACCATTCAAACTTGATATGACTACCTCAATTCTTCTGCCAGCTAATTCTTGTCTACCAGACCAAGTGATTTTCTGCATTCTTCCAACTTGTTAATAATAACAGGGGCAATTAAAGATTGTCCTTTCAAAAGACTTGGAGTATTTGTACCACTTGAATAACCACTATCATTCTCCTGATTTTGTACGTCTGTTGCAACTTTCAATTTATGTTTTGTATTAGTTGGCTTTTTAGATGGAATACCACAATTATCACAAAAATTTTTGATCATAGTATGAACATTAGGCTTTTTACTACTTTTTACCTGTTCAACTGCATAGTTTATAAAATTATTCAAGTTTGCTGCTGAAAAAGTAATATTAGCAGTATCTTCTAAAATGTTTTTAATATATGAATCAAATCCTGTACCTTTCAATTTTTTCTTTAGACCCGTTTCCAGTACTTTCCTAAGCGTGTCTCCTTTTAGTTCATGGAATTCAATTTTTTTGCTCAATCTACCTCCTCTAGTAAGTGCTGTGTCTAAATTTCCCACACAGACATTAGTTGTAGCAAGCACTATCACATCTCTCCTAGCTTCATCTAACCTAGTGAAAAAATAATTTAAAGATACTTGATTATCATCAGTGCGCTTTGTACCGATGCTGTCAACTTCATCTATAAGAACTATACAAGGGGCGTTTTTTTCTGCTTTATTAAAAACCTCATTTATACTTGATTTTCTAAGTAAATCAGATCCAGGAACTTTTATAAATGTAGTTAGAGATTTAAATTTATCCGCAATCGCCTCAACAATTGTACTCTTACCAGTTCCTGGTGGACCGTAAAAAATGCATCCTACTCTTTCTACTTTTCTTTTTTCTTCTGAATCACCTGGTTTTTCTAAGGACATTTTACTAATATTCTCGTTTATTAACTTGCAAATGCCAATTAACTCTTCTCTTTTGTGTTCTTCAAGAACAAAATCCTTAAGTGGTTTATTTCCCCTTGCTTCACCTTTTTCATNTAGTACTGGGTCATTTTCATCGTTAAAATTGATAAAATTGAGTACTCCAGTTATATCTCTACCAGACAATTTGAGGCCAAAGTCAGGACTATCTTTTATGTTGTAAAGCGAAATCAAGATAGGTTTTGATTCAAGCTTTTCTATAATATAGTTTCTATTTGTACTTATTATAGCTTCTTGTTCTACAATAAGATCCTCTTTAATAGAGTTTCCACTTTCATCAGATCTTTCTGCTTGCAGGGGTAAGTTTCCTTCATATAAAGATATTTTATCTCCCTGCTTCCTTAACTTTAAACCATTAATATTCTCTACTTTAATTGGACCAATATGTGAATGGATAACCTTACTATTTTTGTTTAATATATAATATTCAGCAGGAAGTTTAATCAATTTTTTATAGAGCGGATTTTTATCCTCTATTTTAAATATATGTTTTTCCATGATATTACCTTAAATAACCAACAACTTGCTGATTAATGGCACTTAGGCTACTAGGAGGAGAGACATAACTCATAAAACTCCTTGGCTGCTCATTATCTGCCACTATTTTTTCAGTATTAACGAAAGCTCTTTGCTGCTCATTTAATCTTTTTTCCATATGATCTTTGAAAGTAGCCAAACATTTACTAGTTTGTTTGTAATCAGGTAATGATTTT